>UCIV01000018.1 GCA_900472575.1 Hyphomicrobiales bacterium | reverse complement strand
CCCCGCTTGCGGGGAGAGGGGACTTGCCACGCTCGGCGTTGGCGATATGCGGTGAGCTTGCCACACGGGTCCTTCGCCCCGCGAGCGGGGAGAAGGTGCCGGCAGGCGGATGAGGGGCAGCCCCCGCATCACCCTCAAGCTCCGTAATTTTCCTTTTCCATCATCGGCAGTGACGCAAACAGGTCCACCGAATGCAGGCGTGCGCCGATGTCATGGATCGGCATGGAGACGATCAGTTCGTCAGCGCCGGTTTCTTCGAGGAAATCCTTCAGCTTTGCCTCGATGGTCGCCACCGAGCCGACGGCTGCGTAGCGCAGCGTGTGCTCGACGCTCATCTTTTCCATCGGCGTCCAGAACCCGTCCATGCTGTCCAGCGGCTTGGGAAAGCGGGTGCGGACATTCTTGCGCAGATTGACGAATTGCTGCTGCGACGATGTGAAGAGGCGTTCCGCCTCCTTGTCGGTATCGGCGGCGACGCCCATGACGCCAACCATGACATAAGGCTTGTCGAGTTCCGCTGACGGCTGGAAGCGTTCGCGATAGATCGCAATCGCATCCATCAGCATGTCGGGCGCGAAATGGGAGGCGAAGGCATAGGGCAGGCCCAGCGCCGCGGCGAGATGGGCGCTGTAGAGGCTGGAGCCGAGAAGCCAGATCGGCACATTGGCTTCGGTTCCGGGGACTGCGATGATCGCCTGGTTCTCGATCGGCGTGCCGAGCAGGTGCTTCAGCTCGACGATATCCTGCGGAAAGCTTTCGGCACCGGCGTCCATGTTACGCCGTAACGCGCTGGCGGTGCGCATATCGGTGCCGGGAGCGCGGCCGAGGCCGAGGTCGACACGGCCGGGCAACAGGGCTTCCAGCGTGCCGAACTGTTCGGCGATGACGAGCGGGGAGTGGTTGGGCAGCATGACGCCGCCGGAACCGACGCGGATTTTCTTCGTCGCCGCCCCCACATGGGCGATGACGATCGATGTCGCGGCGCTGGCTATGCCGGGCATGCCGTGGTGCTCGGCCAGCCAGACACGCTTGTAACCCTGCTCTTCGGCCTTGATTGCCATGCGACGGGATTGATCGAGCGCATCGCGCACCGAGTAGCCTTCGCCGACCGGCGAAAGGTCAAGTATCGAGAACGGAATCATGGATCTACCTTGGAAAGGAACAATTCTGTCGTTCCTATCTAGGGAGCCGGAACCGCCGATGCGACCCTTTCGCGCAGAAAAGCATGAGCAGGCGGTTCCGCTTTTACGTCTTCACTAACTTCAGATGGCTGCGGTGGTGGGGCGGGCTGGTGTCTGGCGGTGTGTGGTCATCGTGAAGAACGGTGATATGGATGAAGCGTCCGCAATGCCTATTGATCACCGCAAGCTCCTGCGCCAGGCGTTCTAGCGCCGTCTCCAGCATATGGTCGAGCGAGCGGCGCTGGCTGGCATGCTTGAGTGACCCGTCCAGAATGACGCCGCTGCGGGCAACGATATCTGACGACATCGTCGAAGCTTCCGAGATTAACGTGAGCTTGTCGCCGATCGTCTCGAAACTCTCGTGCAGATGCTGTTCCTGCTGCAGGATACGACCCGTCTGGGTGCGCGCTTGCTGGAGGCAGAGAGTGACGTCGCGTTCCAGAAGCGAAGCCTGCTTTGCTGCTGCCGCGCTTGTTTCGGCCATATTGCGCAACTCGGCTGCGAAAGCCGGCAGCGTTTCCTGGGGGCCGGCCATGTTTGCTGCCGCAACGCTGGCGCTGACGGAAAGCATGTTGGTGCGGAATGCCATGTCGCGCATCAGCGCAGCGATCTCTCCAACCTGTTTCTCTGAGTCGCGCATGCTTTCAGATGCCTTGGCCTCCTGCGAAACGGTTTCGTGGCTTTGTTGCCAATAGGTCTTGGCATTGGCAGCGATTGTGGCGATCTCTCTCAACGCCGCATCCTGTTCACGCAGGAGATCCGCGATATCACGCAGGCCATTGCCGGCAACCGAAAGAGCAGGAACTTCATCCGGTATCATCGAACGCTCCTGCGCCAGCCGGATACGCGCCTCGGCGCATTCTCCATGCAGGGTGCTCGCCGAAGTGATGATGGTTGTCAGGCTTTCGTTGAGCGAATTGACTGCCTTGTTGAAATCACCGCGCAATCCTTCGAAGCCATCCGAGAAGGGAGTGTCGAGAGTGACGGAAAGGTCGCCTGTCGCGAGGCGACGCAAACCGGCATCCAAGGCGCTGAGCGCTTCTTCCGAAGCCTTCTGGCGATCGTTGCCTGCTATTCCATGCTGCTGGTCAATAGTCCTCAACCCAACCAAGCGGGGGATGGCCGGATTGAGGCGTTCAGGAGAAGTTTTTGGTTCTGAAGACTTTGGCAGCGGGCCTAAACCGGATGTGATCGCATTTTCAGGTGCCGCACCAAGCAATAGTCTGGTCGAGGCCGGTCTTGTTTCATGAGCGCCGGCAATGCGGGTGGCCATCATAGCCGTCGCCATTGAGAAACCAACGACGCCCGCTGCCAGAAGTACTGTCATGGCGGGGGACATTCCCGGAGAAAAAGTGGATGCGATCACTGCCAGCAGGCCATTCTGCACTAGCAGAAGAGCCGTGATCTTCATGAACAAGCTTTGGCGTTGAGACATCGCCCTCTCTCCCTCTCGTATCATTCGAGAACACCCAGAACGCGGAAAATCCGCCGTCGTTGCACAGGTCATATCAGTAGAGCGACATATGGTTAGCGACGCGTTAACCAGTTGAAATTCGATGTTTCTGTTTTGTTCATATTTCAATGGCTATCAAGGGCGGGTGAAGGTAGGGTGAGGCATGGCAGACATCATTCGAATCATCGGCATCGATCCCGGACTTCGGCGCACCGGCTGGGGTGTGATCGACACGATCGGCAACAGCCTGAAGTTCGTCGCCTCAGGTACGGTGACTTCGGATGGGGATCTGGATCTCGCTTCGCGCCTGTGCCAGCTGCATGACGGGCTTGCCGAGGTCGTACATGCCTACAAGCCGGACGAGGCGGCGGTCGAACAGACTTTCGTCAACAAGGATGCGGTCGCGACGCTGAAGCTTGGTCAGGCACGCGGCGTCGTGATGCTGGTGCCTGCTCGTGCCGGACTGCCTGTTTCGGAATATGCGCCGAATGCTGTGAAAAAATCGGTGATCGGCGTCGGCCACGGCGATAAGAAACAGATCCACATGATGCTGAAGATCCTGATGCCCAAGGTCGAGTTCAAGGGTGACGATGCTGCTGATGCTCTCGCCATTGCCATCTGCCACGCCCATAACCGTGGCGGAAATCGTATGCGTCAGGCGTTGGCCGGATAACCGCTCAATAGGTTTGTTCTTGACTTGTTCTCTAGGTAAGATATTTTCTTACTCAAAGGAGAGCAGGTCATGCGTGTAACATCGAAAGGGCAGGTGACCATACCACGGGATCTTCGCGAGCTGGTCGGCATAGAGCCGAACAGTGAGGTAATCTTCGGTTTGGAAGGTGGTGTGATTACCCTGACACCCAAGCATGGAACCACTGCAGACGCGGACCGTGCGCGGCTTGATCGTTTCATCGCCACGCTTGAAGAACTGGGCGGGACTGGTGACCAGTCCATCGATGCCGACGAACTGATGCGTATAACGCGCGATCGATAACGGCATGGCAACTCTCATCGATACCAATATTCTCGTAGACCTTGCCGTGCGAGATCCACATTGGCTCGAGTGGTCGCGTCGGCAGCTGCTGGCGGCGATGGCGCGCGGCAGCGTGGTGATCAATCAGATCATCTTTTCGGAATTCTCCTACCGATACGATGAGCTGGAAACCGTGGATGCGCTTTTGCCGCGCAACCAGTTTATTCGTGATAACCTGCCTTGGTCTGCTGCATTCGCAGCCTCTTATGCCTTTCGCCGATATGGGTCGGCAGACGGACAGCGTGATCGCGTATTGCCGGATTTCCTCATCGGCGCGCATGCGACGATCCGTGGATATACATTGCTGACGCGCGATCCATCCGGCTATCGCCGCTATTTTCCGGGTATCGATCTGATCGCGCCCGACACGCACCCTCTTTCAGGAAAACAGACATGATCGGCAAGCTTAAAGGCACTATCGACGAGATCGGAACGGACCATGTGCTCGTTGACGTGCATGGTGTCTGTTACGAAGCCTTCTGCTCGTCGCGCACGCTGTCGCGGCTGAATGTCGGCGAGGCGGCAATCCTGTTCATCGAGACCTATGTGCGCGAGGATCAGCTGAAGCTGTTCGGTTTCGTCTCGGCGCTGGAACGCGAATGGTTCGGTCTGTTGCAGAGCGTACAGGGCGTCGGTTCGAAGGTGGCGCTTGCCGTTCTTTCGACGTTGACACCGGGTGAGCTCGCCAATGCGATCGCGCTGCAGGACAAGACCGCGGTTTCGCGTGCGCCGGGTGTCGGCCCCAAGGTGGCGGTGCGCATTGTCACCGAGTTGAAGAACAAAGCGCCGGCCTTTGCGGGTGAAGCCTCCGCCAATATCGGCCTGAAGCAGGAAATTGGCGAGGGCGTCGCCTCCGCACCTATCTCCGATGCCGTTTCGGCGCTGACCAATCTCGGTTATTCGCGCGATCAGGCGGCCAATGCTGTGGCTGCGGCGCTGAAAACTGCAGGTGAGGAGGCGGACAGCGCCAAGCTGATCCGGCTGGGGCTAAAGGAACTCTCACGTTAACGGCTATCGCGGCTGCGTATTTTGTCCATGTCGTGTATTGACTGGATAACTGGTTCGAACGGAAATACCTTATGACTGACGAAACCCGCCTCATCTCGCCGGAAAAGCGGGGCGAAGATCTTGATACGGCTTTGCGCCCCCAATCGCTGGACGAGTTTAGCGGACAGGCAGAAGCCCGCGCCAATCTGAAGATCTTTATCGAGGCAGCGAAGAACCGTGGCGAGGCGCTGGACCATGTCCTGTTTGTCGGCCCGCCGGGACTGGGAAAGACGACGCTGGCGCAGATCATGGCGAAGGAACTCGGCGTCAATTTTCGATCGACCTCCGGCCCGGTCATTGCCAAGGCGGGAGATCTTGCGGCGCTTTTGACCAATCTCGAAGAACGCGACGTTCTGTTCATCGACGAAATCCATCGGCTAAACCCGGCGGTCGAGGAAATTCTTTATCCTGCCATGGAAGACTTTCAGCTCGACCTGATCATCGGCGAGGGGCCGGCGGCGCGTTCGGTGAAGATCGATCTTTCGAAATTCACGCTGGTTGCCGCCACCACCCGTATCGGCCTTCTGACCACGCCGCTGCGCGATCGCTTCGGTATTCCGGTGCGTCTGTCCTTCTATACCGTCGAGGAGCTGGAAGGCATCGTGCGCCGCGGCGCGCGGTTGATGGGACTTAAAATGACGGATGACGGTGCCCGCGAGATTGCCCGCCGGGCACGCGGGACGCCGCGGATCGCCGGACGTCTTTTGCGTCGCGTGCGCGATTTTGCCGAGGTGGCCCGCGCGGAGGCCGTGACCAAGGAGATTGCGGATGAGGCGCTCATCCGTCTCAATGTTGATCATGCCGGTTTCGACCAGCTCGACAAGCGCTATCTCAACATGATCGCGGTGAATTTTGCCGGCGGGCCGGTCGGGATCGAGACGATAGCAGCCGCTCTTTCGGAGCCTCGCGACGCGATTGAGGACATTATCGAGCCCTATATGATCCAGCAGGGTTTTATCCAGCGCACGCCGCGCGGTCGCGTGCTGACCGCCGTTGCGTGGAAACATCTCGGCCTGCAGCCGCCGAAGGATATGGAAGCGGCGCAGTTTCGCATGAGCCTGGAAGATGAGTAAAAAGGACAAGCTGCAGGATCTTCGCATCCGGATGAAGTTCAAGCCGAAGCGCATTTTTCAGATGCGCATTGCCGGGCTGGCGTTTCGCGACGGGCATGTGCTGGTGCATCGTGCCATTCATGAAAGCTTCTGGACGTTTCCAGGCGGGCGTGCCGAGATGGGCGAGACCTCGCAAGAGACACTGAAACGCGAGATGGTCGAAGAGCTTGGCGCCACGGCTGACGTCGGGCCGCTGCTTTGGGTTGCGGAGAACTTTTTTCATTACGAAGGCAAGGACTGGCACGAACTCGGCTTTTATTACCGGATGGAGCTGCCGGAAAGCTTTCCGTTTCATCCGAGCGATATCGTGCATCGTGTGGTCGATACGCATGAACTTGAGTTCAAATGGGTTCCGGCGACCAGGGATGCGCTCAAGGCTCTCGATATCCCACCCTATTTCATCGCTGAAGAGATCGAAAATCTGCCGACTTCGCCGCATCATGTCGTTCAACGGGATGGCGACCTCGATCTGAAGAGCTGATTTCGGAACATCATCCGGCTCCTCGAGTTTCCCAAGGGAGAAAGGAGCCATGCATGCAGAAAATCCAAGTCGGAAATGAAGTCGAATGGAAATGGGGTCGCTCCAAGGCAGAGGGTAAGGTCACCCAGAAATTCACCGAGGACGTAGAGCGCCGGATCAAGGGAAAGACGATCAAGCGCAAGGCGGAACACACGGAACCGGCATTCCTGATCAAACAGGATGATGGAGACCGCGTTCTGAAAAGTCAGTCGGAGGTGAAAAAGAGCCATGGCTGATAAGGATTTCGACAATCGTCCGCCGGCGGACGTGGCTGCTGCTGCTGAAAAAGGGCTGAAACTCAGGGCTAAGTTCCGGCGCGGCGGCACCACTGTTGGCATTGCGCGCGCCCGCGATCTCCAGCATCGCAAGTCGCTCTCCGATCTTACTGTCAAGAGAATGGTCAGCTATTTCGCCCGCCACAAGGTCGACAAGCGCGCCGAGAATTTCGGTGATGATGAAGAGCCTTCCACCGGGTACATCGCGTGGCTCCTATGGGGCGGCGATGCCGGGCAGAAATGGGCGGAAGAGCAGGCCAAGGCCATCGAGGCGAAGAAAAGGGAGAAACAGCCGAGCCGTCATGGCCGAGACGGCAATGTCCAGCGGCATGCTTCACATCATTAGTGATCCTCCTCAATCTGGTGAGCCAGTATCGCCATGGTTTCGTCGAACCGCCGCATTCCTCCGGGCCGCCAGCCCATGCGGCGGATCTTTTCGGTAGCCATCGCGTTCGCAGAGAGTGTCGCGAAGGCAACCAGCTGGGCCGAAAGCCCCAGTCTTTCCAGGATTGTTCGCGTATCGACTGTGATGTCCGAGATGTTGAAGCTCTGCGCACTTATCGAATAAGCGTCCATTGTCAGCATGAGCTGGACAGCCTGGGCGACATCTGCTCCGTGGACCTCCGTGCCTGCACGTGGCGCAACCGGTTTGCCGACAAGCGTATCGGCGATGAGATCATCCCATTTATTTGGACGGAATTCTCCATAGATGCCGGTGGCGCGCAGCGATGCGGTGACGAAATCCTGGCCGGATAAGGTGCTCAGCGCATGCTCACAAGCGAGCTTGATCTCGCCGTAAAGGGATGTCGGTGAGAGCGCCAGATCTTCCGTGAGGACCGTGCCTATTTCGAGACCATCATAAACGGCGCGGCTGGAGAGAAATACGGCTCGCTGTACGCCTGTCTTTTTCGCCGTCTCGAAAAGTTTGACCGAGCCGTCGAGATTCAGACGCCGGAAGCGCTTCGGATCCTTGCCTTCACCACCCCGGTATTTTCCCGGAAGGTGATCGAAAGCTGCATGGATAAAGGCGTCGATGCCTTCGAATGTGCCGGACTGATTGAGTTTGGGATCAAGGTGCAGCGGACGGAAATCAGCCGGCTGTGAGAAGAAACCTGCCGGAGGTGGTTTGCGGGCGCCAACTGTGACGGCATATCCTGCCGACAGAAGGCCTTCAATGATATAGCGGCCGACAAGACCTGTGCCGCCGGAAACCAGAACCCTCACGCCACATCTCCGGGATTGGAGAGCTGTGGGCCGGGTAGGGTGCTGGTATCGGGGATGTTCCTGCCGTCATGAAAGGCCTGCCAGAGGTCGATCAGCGGACGCAGCACTTCTGCCTTGGGATGGTCCGTCTCCCATGGCTTCTCATACTGGTAATGCAGGATGGCGACACTTTTCCAATCCCACAAAGCTGGCATATTGAACCAGACATATTGCAGCATGTTCATGGTGATCGGTAGGCCGTGCCAGTCTGGGAAGAAGCTTTCGAGAAAGGTCTGGTCGGTCCGCCGCCAGAAGGCGCCGGGTTGGTCGAGGGCTGCAAGCATGCGCTCGAAGGTTTCGGCGGACGGTTTTGCGACGAAGACGCCGGAATTGAGCCGGTGGAAATCGGCAAGGCTCTCGTAGACATTCGGGGCTGCGGAAAATTCCGGATAATCGAACAGCTTGTCGATGTTCTTCAGCACGATCACGTCTGCATCAAGGAAAACGACAGTGCCGTATTCCTTGAGTTGCCAGAGCCGAAGCTTGCAGAAATTGTCGAGCGGCGTGTGGAAGTCGGGTTTGCGGCCCTTTGTGAAAGGGGCGGCACCATGCAGGTTCTTGCGGGCATGGCGCTCGTTGAAGTCGTCGGACAGGGGAAGGTGCGAGACTTCGATGGTTCGGCAGCCGAGCCTCTTGAGATTGCCCAGAGCCTCCTGGGAAACCGCACCCGTATGGAGAAGGACGATGTCAGCCGTGGTGCCGGTCCGGTGCAGTGAGTGGACCAGTGCTGTCGCGCCCATGATGTAATCTGCATTGGTCACGAGTGTGACGAAGGCGTTCCGCATGGCTTGTTGTGGTCCTGTTGGCGCGCCGCGTATGTCATGCTCGGGCCCGTCCCAAGCATGACATACGCCTTGGCAGGATTGTACATCATCCTCGGGTTTAACCCGAGGACGAGGAGGACGAAATACGGTTTCCTAGCAAACCGACTTCAGCCGCTTGCCTTCCGGGTCGCGTTCGACGGTGGCGGCGATGTCCTTGGTCCAGGCGGAGACGGCTGGAACGCGGCTGCGATCAACGCGATAGGCGTATTTCTTCGCAACGTCGACGATCTCGGACAGCAGACCTTCGCCGAGCGTTGTCGGCTTGAGGCCGAGTTCGATGAATTTCTCGTTCTTCACCACGAGATCGTTTTCCGGTGCTTCCTTGCGCGGATTTGGCAGCCAGGCGATCTTTGCGCCGGTCATCTTCGAGATCATCTCGGCCAGATCACGGACCCGGTGGGTCTCGGTCATCTGGTTGAAGATTTCGACGCGGCCACCGCGGGCAGGGGGATTGTTGAGGGCGATCTCGATGCAGCGAACCGAATCCTGAACATGGATGAAGGCGCGGGTCTGGCCGCCGGTGCCATGTACGGTAAGCGGATACCCGATTGCCGCCTGGATGAGAAAACGATTCAAGACCGTCCCGTAATCCCCGTCATAATCAAAGCGATTTATCAGTTGTTCATGGATGCGCGTCTCGGCCGTATGGGTGCCCCAGACGATGCCCTGATGCAGGTCGGTGATCCGCATGCGGTCGTTCTTGGCGTAGAATTGGAAGAGAAGCTGATCCAGGCACTTGGTCATGTGATAGATCGAGCCGGGATTGGACGGGTAGAGAATTTCCTGGGATACCGTCTCGCCGCTCATCGTCTCGATGCCGACCGGCAGATAGCCTTCGGGGATGGCTGCGCCGACCGTCGAATAGCCATAGACGCCCATTGTGCCGAGATGGACGAGGTGGGTGTCGAGATCGAGTTCGACCAGCGCATTCAGGAGATTGTGCGTGGCGTTGACGTTGTTGTTGACCGTGTAGTTCTTGTGGCGGTCACTCTTCATCGAATAGGGGGCTGCGCGCTGTTCGGCAAAATGCACGATCGCATCCGGGCGATGCTCGGCAAGCCAGTTCTTCAGGAGTTCGTAGTCCTTGGCGAGATCGATGAGATTGAAATGGATGCGGCGGCCGGTCTCCGCGTGCCAGATGCGGGTGCGCTCCTGGATACTGTCCATCGGGGTAAGAGACTGCACGCCGAGTTCCGTATCGATCCAGCGGCGGGAAAGATTGTCGAGAATATGGACTTCATGGCCCGCATGGGACAGGTGAAGGGATGTTGGCCATCCGATGAAACCGTCGCCGCCCATGACTGCAATCTTCATAAAAAATCTCCGGTGGTGTTCTAAACTTTTCCTGATAGGGAGGAAATATGACGCCCTTTAAATGGTGGTGCAGAGTGCTCCCAATATCCAGATGGCGATAAGGTTTTTCCAAGGCAAGCCTCATGAGCAGTGATAATTTTCTTCTTTCCGGCGAATTGACCGATCACGGACACCGGCTCGTACAACGCGTCTATTACGAGGACACGGACTTTTCCGGCGTCGTCTATCACGCGCGTTACCTGCACTTCCTAGAAAGGGGCCGGACTGACTATCTGCGCTGCCTGGGATGCGAGCAGAGCGCGCTTCTGGCTGCCGATGAGGAAGGTCTCGTGTTCGTGGTCCACCGGATGGAAATCGACTTCAAGCAACCGGCGCGGATGGATGATGTCCTGACGATTACGACAGCGACGGAAAAGGCGGGTGGCGCCAAGATGGTGCTCAGTCAGGAAATCCGCCGTGGCGACACGCTGCTGATCGCTGCCAAAGTGGTGATCGCTGTGATCAACAAACATGGTCGGCCCCGGCGGCTGCCGGAGACGATCGCAGATAAGTTTCTGGGGCATGGCGCGTAGTGCGCCACGCCTGACGTATAGATCTTGCGGTCAGGGGCGGAGAATAAGGCCGCTCTTGGTCATCCTCTTCATGCCCGGCTTAAGCTCGGCCGGGCATTTTCCGGCATAGGTCACCTTGGCATTGGCATGGAGAGTATTGGTCTTGCCGAGCGCATTCACGAACTGCGTGACTGATTCGAAGCTGTAGCCGGTCTTGAAGTCTCCCGAAAACGTGATCTGCAATTTGGCCTCGGTCTTTTCGGTCAGCTTGCAGGTCGCGTCGATCTTGCCTGATGATTTGCGGGTGCTGGAGTTCGTGACCTTGCACTCATTGGCGAAATTATCCCAGACGTCGGTATCGAGAAAGTCGTTCCTAGCCTCTTCGATGCACATCGACCAGTCCGCGAACGGATTGTCTTCGGCCTTGAGCAGCCACAAGCCGGCTGTTCTCGGAGGGATATCCTTGGCGGCCGCGGGTGAAATCAGAAACACGGACAGGAGAGCGGCACCGATCAGGGTGCGTTTGAAAACAAGCATTTATTCCTCTTTGAAAATGTTCTCCGCCAAGTTGCGCGAGGTCGCCTCAAGGCGGGATGGTGATGGTCGGACGGATAGCCAAGGCATCTGCCTTGCTCAAGCTGCCGGTGGTTGCATGCCGGCATATCTCGCGCTCACTCTGCCGGAATGGCCGGCGAGTGGTGGCGAAAACAATCATCATTTGCGGATTTGTCGAGTCGTTTCAGGAGGATGGGGTGCGCAATTGTAACGCATTATTAACGATAATGTTGTCTTACTCAGGACCGAGGAATTTGTGCAACGCACGCCTTCCTTTGACCAAATTTGAAGGCGAGAAGCCAAGCAGAAAACTCAGGACATCTTGGGGTTAGGGCTGCGCTCTCGGTGGTCAGGCAGATATTCGCGAGCATGCGCTTTGGAACCCGCCCGGTCACCATGCCGGGCGTTTGGATTCGGGGATAGTTGATGGAACAGGTAGCTTTGGAAGCCGCAACGCACGACGTCAGTCTGCTGGCGTTGTTTATGCAGGCGGGGCTTCTCGTCAAGCTGGTCATGATCGGTTTGCTCGGGGCGTCGGTCTGGACCTGGGCGATCGTGCTCGACAAGTATGTGAGCTTCTCCAAGGCGCGGAAGCAGTTCGATCAGTTCGAGCAGGTCTTCTGGTCGGGCCAGTCGCTGGAAGAGCTCTACCGCACACTCGGTGAGCGTCAAAACAATGGTCTCGCTGCCATCTTCGTTGCCGCCATGCGCGAATGGAAAAAGAGCTTCGAGCGCGGCGCACGGTCGCCGATCGGCCTGCAGATGCGTATCGACCGTGCGATGGACGTGACCATGGCACGCGAAGGTGAAGCCTATGAGGCACGCCTCGGATCGCTGGCAACGATCGGTTCGGCCGGTCCGTTCATCGGCCTCTTCGGTACGGTCGTCGGTATCATGACATCGTTCCAGGCGATTGCCGGTTCGAAGTCGACCAACCTTGCAGTCGTTGCTCCCGGTATTGCCGAAGCTTTGCTTGCAACCGCGATCGGCCTTGTCGCCGCTATCCCGGCTGTTATCGCTTACAACAAGTTCATGGCCGAAGCGGGCAAGCTGCATTCCCGCATGGAAGGTTTTGCCGACGAATTTTCGGCCATCCTGTCTCGTCAGATCGACGAGAAGCTGCAGCCGCGCCAGGCCGCGCAATAAGCCGCGCGACGAAGGAGAGCTAGATCATGGGCATGTCTGCCGGAGGAGCGAATGCATCGGGTGGCGGTCGCCGCGGACGTCGTGGTCGCCGCCGTGGCGGTGCCATCAGCGAAATCAACGTGACGCCGCTCGTCGACGTCATGCTGGTGCTTCTGATCATTTTCATGGTCGCGGCTCCGATGATGACCGTAGGCGTGCCGATCGACCTGCCGGAAACGCAGGCGAAGGCGATGAACTCCGATACCCAGCCGATCACCATTTCCGTCAATCCGGCAGGTGAAATCTACCTGCAGGAAACACCGATCGTGATCGACGAAGTCGTTCCGAAGCTCGAGGCGATTGCCACGACCGGTTATAACGAGCGCATTTATGTGCGTGGCGACACAGCTGCCGCCTATGGCGTCGTGATGAAGGTCATGGCCCGCATTTCTGCTGCCGGTTATAAGAATATCGGCCTCGTTACCCTTCAGGAACAGGACAGGTAATCGAGTGCCATGAAGGGAAGTCTCGGCACATCGCTGGTTCTTCACACGCTGGTTCTGACCTGGGCGATGGTTTCGCTCAGTGCGCCGGCGCCCATGACCGTTGCCGATGTCGAGGCGCTGCCCGTCGACATCGTGCCGATCGAAGACGTCACCCATATGATGCAGGGTGACAAGAAGGCACCGATGACGGAAAAGCCTTCGGTCAAGGAAACAAAAAACCAGAAGATCGTCGAGAACGCCGAGAATGCAGGCGAAAACGATGTCGACCTGAAGGCACCGCCGACACCTTCCAAGAAGCCGACACAAGTGGAAGCTGCAGCCGCGCCGAAACCGACGGAACGCCCGACGCCGACACCAACGCCCGAGCAGAACGAAGTCAAGGATATCGCGCCGGAAGAGACCGCGCCGAAGCCGACCGAGGTCGCCGCGCTGCCGCAGCCGAAGCCCGAGCCTACGCCGCCGAAGCCTGAGCCCACTCCGAAGCCGGAACCGACACCTGCTCCCGCCGAGACCCAAGCGGAGGAAATTCCGCTGCCGTCTTCTATTCCGCTGCCGGCCTCCAAGCCGAAGCCGGAACCGCCGAAGGAACAGGCAAAGCCGGTTGAAAAGCCCGTCGAGAAGCCGGTCGAGAAAAAGCCGGAAACGAAGCCTGCGGAGACTGCCAAGCCGACCGACAAGAAGGAAGGCAAGAAGCAGGAGACCGCGAAGTCTTCTTCTTCGCAGAAGAGCGACTTCAACGCCGACGAGATCGCCTCGCTCCTTAACAAGCAGGAATCATCCGGCGGTGGCGCCAAGCGGTCAACCTCGCCGGCATCAACCGGAAGCACCAAGCCGTCCACCGGCGCGAAGCTGAGCCTCAGCGAGATGGACGCGCTACGCGGCCAGATTCAGAACAACTGGTCGACCATTGCCGGTATCGAAGGATTGCAGGGCATGGTGATCCGGGTGACGTTCAGGCTCGACAAGTCGGGCATGATTGTCGGTGAGCCCGAAGTAACGTCGACTGGCGGCTCTTCGATGGCGCGCCGGACGATGGAGGGGGGTGCGTTGCGCGCGGTCCTCAAGTCGCAGCCCTTCAAGGGCCTGCCGGCCGAGAAATACGACGCCTGGAGCGAAGTTGCCGTGAATTTCGACCCCAGTGATCTGGGGCTCTAAAGAATCAAATAGCTGAAAGGCTTTAGCGATATGATCAGACATTCCCTCATCGGTATCATGATGGCG
This sequence comes from Hyphomicrobiales bacterium, assembly GCA_900472575.1. Taxonomy (GTDB): domain Bacteria; phylum Pseudomonadota; class Alphaproteobacteria; order Rhizobiales; family Rhizobiaceae; genus Neorhizobium; species Neorhizobium cellulosilyticum. The sequence goes on along the minus strand of UCIV01000018.1, from coordinate 319,471 downwards.
ATTGCCGGAATGGCGATGACGTTTTCCACGTCGGCACAGGCCGCAGTGGAAATCAACATCAACAAGGGCAATGTCCAGCCATTGCCGATCGCGATCACGGACTTCCAGTCCAACAATGATCTCGGTGCCCAGATCGCCCAGGTGGTCGCTGCCGACCTGCAGCGCTCCGGCCTGTTTGCTCCGGTGAACAAGGCGGCCTTCATCGAGAAGATCTCCGATCCGAACAAGGCGCCGCGTTTCCAGGACTGGACGGCGATCAACGCCCAGGCGCTGGTCGTCGGCCGGGTTACCCGTGAGGGCGACGGCCGTCTGCGCGCCGAGTTTCGCCTGTGGGATACCTATGCCGGCCAGCAGATGACCGGCCAGCAATTTTTCACCCAGCCGGACAACTGGCGGCGTCTCGCCCATATCATCGCCGACGCGATCTACGAGCGCATTACCGGTGAAAAGGGCTATTTCGACACCCGCGTCGTGTTCGTCTCGGAAAGCGGTCCGAAGACCGCCCGCCAGCGCCAGCTTGCGATCATGGACCAGGACGGTTTCAACGTCCGCATGCTGACCAACACCAAGGACCTGGTGTTGACGCCGCGCTTCTCGCCGAGCCGTCAGGAAGTCACCTACATGTCGTTTGAAGGCAATCAGCCGCGCGTCTATCTGCTGCAGCTGGAAACCGGACAGCGCGAAGTGGTCGGCAATTTCCCGGGCATGACGTTCTCGCCGCGCTTCTCCCCCGATGGCCAGAAGGTCATCATGAGCCTGCAGCAGGAAGGCAATGCCAATATCTATACCATGGACCTGCGCTCGCGAACGACGACGCGCCTGACCTCGACGGCCGCAATCGATACAGCACCTTCCTATTCGCCGGACGGTCAGAGAATCACTTTCGAAAGCGACCGTGGCGGCCGTCAGCAGATCTACGTGATGAACGCCGATGGTTCGGGACAGAACCGTATTTCCTTCGGTGACGGTTCGTATTCGACACCGGTCTGGTCGCCGCGCGGCGATCTGATCGCCTTCACCAAACAGTCGGGCGGAAAATTCTCGATCGGTGTGATGAAGCCGGACGGTTCGGGCGAACGTATCCTGACGTCGGGCTTCCACAACGAAGGTCCGACCTGGGCGCCGAATGGCCGCGTGCTGATGTTCTTCCGCCAGGGAGCAGGTGCCGGTGGTCCGCAGCTCTATTCGATCGACCTGACCGGTTACAATGAACAGATGGTCAAGACGCCGTCTTACGGCTCCGACCCGGCGTGGTCGCCGCTCTTGGAATAGGTTGTGTGAACAGGTGCAATCAAGAGTGAGGCGACCTCGCCTCTTTTCCGCCCCAATCCCAGCAGAATGGGGCGGTTACGGGACACCGGAAGGTTTGGTTAACCATAGCCATTTGAATATGGTTAACTCAATTAGGTTAGAGTCTGGCAACTCTGAATTTCATGATCCAAGGAGAGATCGGCCATGAGCCGCACTTATACCCCGGCGATGAGCCGCATGCAGACCCTCGCTCGCAATCCAGCCGTCATCGCACTCACGCTGGCGCTCGCACTTGCTGGCTGCGCCAACAAGAAGAACCTGCCCAACAGCGCAGGTGAACTTGGCCTCGGCGGTGCAGGCTCGGCAACCCCCGGCTCGACCCAGGACTTCACGGTCAACGTTGGCGACCGTATCTTCTTCGATACCGACTCGACCTCGATCCGCGCGGACGCCCAGCAGACGCTCGACCGTCAGGCTCAGTGGCTCGGCCGTTACCCGAACTACGCGATCACCGTCGAAGGCCATGCCGACGAACGCGGTACCCGCGAATACAACCTGGCTCTCGGCGCACGCCGTGCCGCTGCCACCAAGGAATATCTTGCATCGCGCGGCGTTCCGGCAAACCGCATGAAGACGATCTCCTACGGTAAGGAACGTCCGGTCGCCGTTTGTGACGACATCTCCTGCTGGTCGCAGAATCGTCGCGCTGTTACCGTTCTCGGTGGCGCCGGCATGTAATCTCAGTAGAGGCTTCGGTCTCGGCGAAGATGACAATTACGTTAGAAAAGGTGGTCTTTCGGCCACCTTTTTTGTTTTTCCTTAGTTTGGCCCCGATTCCCTAGATTTTGAATGATGGCTTGGTTGCTTTTTGCCGGCAGGTAAGAAAAATCCGTCTTGCGTCATCCCGACGCAAATCAGAGAAGCAGGACGAACGACATGAAGAAAATTGTCTTGGCAGCAATGCTAGGGCTGGCGGCAATGACAGGCCCCGCCGGGGCATTTCAACTGTCTCTGCCGAAACTCTTCCAGGGCGAGCAGAGCGCTCCGCAACAGGCAAAGCCCGAACAAGGCGAAATCATCCTGGCGCAGAGCAATGATGCCGTTCGTAACCAGCAACTCCAGGAAGAACTCCGGCAGCTTAACGGCCGGATCGAGGAAATGAGCTATCAGCTGCTGCAGATGCAGGAGCAACTGCGCAAAACGCAGGAAGATAACGAATTCCGCTTCCAGGAGCTGGAAAAGAAGAAGAGAAGCGATTTGGGCGACACGACCGGGCAACCGGCCGTGGCGTCCAGCCGCCCTTCCTCATCCACCCCGCCTCAGTCTTCCGGAGGTGATGATGTCGCTCGCGCCATCGAGGCGCCATCCGACATCGGTACAGGTGGTCAGCAGAGCAGTAGCGCGCCGGCCCCAACGACGCTTGGCTCAATGGAGTTTGATCAGAACGGTAATCCGGTCGGCGCCAGCCGCAACGACAGTGCCCGCAATTCATCCGCGCTTCCTGGGGTCGACACGGGATCGCCTCGTGCAGGCAAGGATCCTCAGAAAACAGCGTCGCTCGGCAGTGAAAGCGATGCCTACAAGATTGCTTATGATCACGTACTGACTGGCGATTACCAGCTCGCCGAAACGGAGTTTTCCACCTACATCTCTTCCTATCCCAAGAGCACTCGGCTTGCGGATGCCAATTTCTGGCTTGGCGAGGCGCAGTATTCGCAGGCCAAGTATAACGACGCTGCCAAGACGTTCCTCAATGCACACCAGACATACGGAAAATCGCCCAAGGCTCCGGAAATGCTTCTGAAGCTCGGCATGTCGCTTGCGGCTCTGGATAACAATGAGACTGCCTGCGCGACGCTTAAGGAAGTGCCGCGCCGTTACCCAACTGCTGCCAAGGCCGTGCTTTCGAAAGTCAGCAGTGAGCAGAAGCGCCTCGGCTGCTAGCGAACCGCGCGATGACCGTCGTCCAAGGCTGGCCGATCTCACCACAGGAGGCGGTACAATCGCTTCTCGAGCGTCTGGTAAGGCCAACCCGTATTCTTGTGGCGGTCTCGGGGGGAAGCGATTCGATAGGCCTGCTTCTTGGGCTTCACGTTGCACTTGCTGCCGATAAGGAAGCGCGACATGAGCTTGTCGCGGCAACGATCGATCACGAATTGAGGGGCGAATCTGCTGACGAAGCCAAGGCTGTGGCACGTCAATGCAAGGAAATGTCTATCCCTCACCGGACCCTCCGCTGGTCAGGCGAAAAGCCCAAGTCCGGAATCTCTGCTGCAGCAAGGGAAGCGCGTTATTTCCTGCTGATGGAGGCTGCCGATGTGCTCGAAGCCGATATCATCGTTACCGGGCACACGCTGGACGACCAGCTGGAAACGATCGCGATGCGGGCTGTCCGCAGCGAGGCGAATGCCAATCTTGGGCTCGCGGGCATGGCGGAGGCCGTTTTGCTCGATCGACGCCGCTGGCTGTTGCGCCCGTTTCTTGCGACGCGGCGCGAGGCCATACGAGAATTCCTGCGCCGGTCGGGTAGGGGATGGATCGACGATCCAAGCAATATCGACCGACACTATGAGCGCGTGCGGGTGAGACAGGACCTTTCGGATCATTCCGCCCAGGCGCTGGAGACCATCCAGCCAGCCGCTCGCCGCCGCAGCCAGTTGGCCGAAGAGGCTGCCGGACTTGCCCGCCGCCATCTGACCGTTGTGCACGGCGTCCTCGCTCAGCTCGCTCCGGAAGCGCTCAACGAGGATGCCGAGACGTTACGGCATCTGCTGGCGAGCCTTGCTGCGATTCTCGGTGGACGCCAACACCTGCCGGCCGCAGCAGCAATGGAACGCGTCATGACGATGCTTGATCGGCGCAGCATGGGGCGCATGACGGCTGGGCGCGTGATCTTCGACCTGAGGCGGGAAGGCCTTTATATGCATCGCGAAAATCGCGACCTGATTTCCGTTAATATTCTGGGCGGAACAACCGGGATTTGGGACGGCCGCTACCGGATCAGCAACCGGACGGATCAGGTTGTCGAGGTCGGTCCGAGGGTTTCGGAGCGTGCCGTGGCCATGGTCATGTTCCCCGATGCGCCTCCTGCTGTCTCGATGCGTGCCATTGGGGTAATGCCGCAGATTGAAATCTACCCTCCGTCGTTGAACGAAATCGATAAAGAGAGTGTGATCGCCCAGCCGGTTCTTGCCCCATATGACCGTTTTTTGCCGCAGTTTGATCTTATTCTAGGTGGTGAACTCGGGCTTTTGTTCGGATGTGATGAGTTTCCCGCCGCTCCAATTAAGGTTTTCGAGCGGAAAAGCTAAACGGCAGGGCTGCCTTGCCTTGGCAAGGGCGTAACGCAACCTTATGTTATGCGCAAGAAAGGCGGCCGCTTCAGCGGCTGCAATGGCAGTCCGGGGAGTTCGATGAACCCAAACTTTCGTAATTTTGCCCTCTGGGCTATCATAGCCCTCTTGCTGATCGCATTGTTCAGCATGTTCCAGACGGCGCCTTCACAAACCAGTTCCCGCGAAGTTTCTTATTCGCAGTTCCTTAAGGACGTGGATTCTGGTCGTGTGCGCGACGTCGTGGTGACGGGCAACCGTGTCATGGGTACACTTGCCGAAAATGGCCAGAGCTTCCAGACGTATTCGCCTGTAATCGACGACTCGCTGATGTCGCGTTTGCAGGAGAAGAATGTCAACATCGTCGCTCGGCCGGAAACGGACGGTTCTTCAGGTTTCCTGAGCTATCTCGGCACCTTGCTGCCAATGTTGCTCATCCTCGGTGTCTGGTTGTTCTTCATGCGCCAGATGCAGGGTGGATCTCGCGGCGCAATGGGATTTGGCAAGTCCAAGGCCAAGCTTCTGACAGAGGCACATGGCCGTGTGACGTTTGAAGACGTTGCCGGTGTCGACGAGGCCAAGCAGGATCTTGAGGAAATCGTTGAATTCCTGCGTGACCCGCAGAAGTTCCAGCGCCTCGGCGGTCGCATTCCGCGAGGCGTTCTTCTTGTCGGCCCTCCGGGTACCGGTAAGACGCTGCTCGCCCGTTCTGTTGCCGGCGAAGCGAATGTGCCGTTCTTCACCATTTCCGGTTCGGACTTCGTTGAAATGTTCGTCGGTGTCGGTGCATCCCGTGTGCGCGACATGTTCGAACAGGCGAAGAAGAATGCGCCTTGCATCATCTTCATCGACGAAATCGACGCCGTCGGCCGCCATCGTGGCGCAGGCCTTGGCGGCGGTAACGACGAACGCGAACAGACCCTCAACCAGCTGCTGGTCGAGATGGACGGCTTTGAGGCAAACGAAGGCATCATCCTGATCGCCGCTACCAACCGTCCCGACGTTCTCGATCCGGCGCTCTTGCGTCCGGGCCGTTTCGACCGCCAGGTCGTGGTGCCGAACCCGGACATCGTCGGTCGTGAGCGCATCCTCAAGGTGCATGCTCGCAACGTGCCTTTGGCGCCGAATGTCGATCTCAAGGTTCTCGCTCGTGGTACGCCCGGCTTCTCCGGTGCCGACCTGATGAACCTCGTCAACGAAGCTGCCCTGATGGCTGCGCGCCGTAACAAGCGTCTTGTCACCATGGCCGAATTCGAAGACGCCAAGGACAAGATCATGATGGGCGCGGAACGTCGCTCGTCTGCCATGACCGAAGCCGAAAAGAAGCTTACCGCCTATCACGAAGCCGGCCACGCCATCACGGCGCTCAAGGTCGCGGTTGCCGATCCGCTGCACAAGGCGACGATCATTCCGCGCGGCCGTGCGCTCGGCATGGTCATGCAGTTACCGGAAGGCGACCGCTATTCGATGAGCTACAAGTGGATGGTGTCGCGCCTGACCATCATGATGGGCGGTCGCGTTGCCGAAGAACTGACGTTCGGCAAGGAAAACATCACGTCTGGCGCATCATCGGATATCGAGCAGGCCACCAAGCTTGCCCGCGCCATGGTCACCCAGTGGGGCTTTTCCGACATCCTCGGTCAGGTTGCCTATGGTGAGAACCAGCAGGAGGTCTTCCTCGGTCACTCGGTTTCGCAGTCCAAGAACGTCTCGGAGGCAACCGCCCAGAAGATCGACCAGGAAGTGCGTCGTCTCATAGATGAAGCGTATACCGAGGCACGCCAGATCCTCACCGACCATCATGACGGGTTCGTCGCGATCGCCGAAGGCCTGCTGGAGTATGAGACGCTGACCGGCGAAGAGATCAAGGCTTTGCTTCGGGGCGAAAAGCCGGCGCGCGATCTCGGTGACGATTCGACACCAAGCCGTGGTTCGGCAGTGCCCTCGACTGGTAGCAAGAAAGATGAGCCGAAGGGTGGAGAACCCGAAGCAGGTCTTGAGCCACAGCCGCACTAAGGCCGCTCACATTACTTAACAAGACCGCCGTGGACCCGTCTGCGGCGGTCTTTTATGTTAACGATGACTTATCCGGTCACGCGATATGATCGGCTTTGACGCTAATTTACGTGCTTGCGCCACTCGCCTGTGGCAATAGCCAGACATACGCCGATCCGAAGTGATGCGGCAGCGGGCGCTAAATTGATTCTGCCCGCAGCGCATCGATCGCGCGACGACGAAGGAGATTACATGGCACGCCGCTATTTTGGTACCGATGGTATCCGCGGACATTCGAACGTCTTTCCGATGACGCCGGATCTGGCGATGCGGGTCGGCATTGCAGTGGGCACGATCTTCCGCAACGGCAGCCACCGCCACCGCGTCGTGATCGGCAAGGACACGCGCCTTTCGGGTTACATGCTGGAAAATGCCATGGTGGCGGGTTTTACCGCTGCTGGCCTCGACGTTTTTCTGCTCGGCCCGATCCCGACGCCCGCCGTTGCCATGCTGACGCGCTCGCTGCGTGCGGATGTCGGTGTGATGATCTCCGCTTCGCATAATCCTTTCGAGGACAATGGCATCAAGCTCTTCGGCCCGGATGGCTACAAGCTTTCCGACGAGTTGGAGATGCGCATCGAGGATCTGCTCGACAGCGATCTGCATGCCCAGCTTGCCAAATCCGCCGATATCGGCCGGGCGAAGCGCGTCGAGGGTGATATCTATCGCTATATCGAGCAGGCCAAGCGCACACTGCCGCGTGACGTGACGCTTCATGGTCTTCGGATCGCCATCGATTGCGCCAACGGTGCGGCTTACAAGGTCGCTCCTCTGGCTCTTTGGGAACTCGGCGCGGATGTCGTGACGATCGGCAACGAGCCGAATGGCACCAACATCAATCTCGGCTGCGGATCGACCAGCCCGGAAGCGCTGCAGAAGAAGGTGCATGAAGTGCGCGCCGATATCGGTATCGCGCTGGATGGCGATGCGGACCGTGTGATCATCGTCGACGAGAATGGCGAGATCATCGACGGCGACCAGCTGATGGCCGTGATCGCTGAAAGCTGGGCACAGGACCAGCGTCTGACGGGTGGTGGTATCGTTGCCACCGTCATGTCGAATCTGGGCCTTGAGCGTTTCCTTGGCGACAACGGGCTGACACTTGCGCGCACCAAGGTCGGTGACCGCTATGTCGTCGAGCACATGCGTAACCACGATTTCAACGTCGGCGGCGAGCAGTCCGGCCATATCGTTCTGTCGGATTTCGGCACGACGGGCGACGGTCTTGTCGCTGCGCTTCAGATTCTCGCCTGCGTGAAGAAGCTCGGGCGGCCTGTCAGTGAGGTCTGCCGCCGCTTCGAGCCGGTTCCGCAGCTTCTGAAGAACGTTCGTTTCTCCGGCGGCAAGCCGCTTGAGGACAGTGTCGTCCGCCAGGCGATTGCCGATGCGGAAGCCGAACTTGGTTCCAAGGGCCGTCTCGTAATTCGTCCGTCCGGCACCGAGCCGCTGATCCGGGTGATGGCGGAAGGTGACGATCGCGCCCAGGTCGAAAAGATCGTCAATGGTCTAATCGACGTGATCGGCAATGTCAGGTCGGAAGCGGCCTGACGCTTCCGGCAGCTAAGGCCGCCACTCCCGAAATTTGCCGTCCAGAGCGCCGTCGAGATAAAAGGCGGCGCTTATCAGGGCGAGATGGGTGAGGGCCTGGGGGAAGTTTCCGAGGAATTCCCCGCGCGGATCGAATTCTTCGGCATAAAGCTGCAGGTGGTTGCCGAAGAGCAGCAGCTTTTCCATATTGATCTCGGCCTCCTGAAGCCTGCCAGCACGGGCCAGGCATTCGACAAACCAGAATGAGCACGCGCCGAAAAAACCTTCTCGCCCTTCCAGTGCATCCTGCCATTTGTAGCGCATGACGAGGCTGTCATCGGCGAGTTCGCGGGAGATCGCGTCGAGCGTCGCCAGCCATTTGGGATCGGTGGCGCTAATGAAGCGGACAAGCGGCATCATCAGCATCGAGGCATCCAGTTCCTCGCCGCCTTTGGCATGGACAAAGTGACCATGCTTTTCGTTCCAGAAGTTCGCCCAGATGTCTTCTGTAATCGCATTGCGGGCCTCGATCCACTTGCCGAAAGGAGCGGCAAGCGAACGTTTCTGTGCAAGGCGCAAAGCGCGATCGACGGCGACCCAACACATAAGCCGGGAATGCAGGTGTTCCTGCGGTTCACTGCGCGCTTCCCATATTCCAGCATCGGGTTCCTGCCAGACCTCGCAGACATGATCGACGACGTTGCGGACGTTCAGCCAGTTCTCGTGCGAGATGGAGCCGCCATATTTGTTGCTGATATAGATGGAGTCGAGCAGTTCACCGTAGATATCGAGCTGCACCTGGCCGGCGGCGTCATTGCCGATCCTCACGGGTCTGGCACCTCCATATCCGGAGAGATGATCCAGTGATTCTTCACGTGCGACCCTTGAGCCGTCGAGATTATACATGATCTGCACATTGCCGTCGGAGCGGTCGGTCCGTTCGCTGATCCAGCGGCCGAAGGCATTGGCTTCATCCAGATAGCCGAGCCGCATCAGGGCGTAGATCGAGAAGGAAGCGTCGCGGATCCATGTGGCGCGGTAATCCCAATTGCGCTCGCCCCCCGGAGCTTCCGGCAAACCGAACGTTCCTGCCGCGGCGATAGAGCCATATTCGGCCGAGGTCAGCATCTTCAGCGCGAGAGCGGACCGAGTGACAGATGAGCGCCAGCGGCCGCGATAGGTCGATTTCTTTGCCCAGCCCTGCCAGTAGCCGGTCGTCTCCTCAAGGAGAGCGTCGATGGCTTCCGTATTCGGCGCATGGCGTGTTTCATCACCATCCAGCGTAAAGTCGATGGTTTCCCCACCCTGCAAGGTAAACTCCGCAAACGCGGCTCCTTGCCTGGTATGAAAATCTACTGCACCCGACAGGCGGAGGGTGAAGTCGCCGCAATGAAAGAAGACATGGCCTTTTCCGGTCTTTACCTTCGGCGTGCTTCGGGCGTAGTCGAATCGCGGCCAGCACTTCAGTTTGAACGCGACCTTTCCTCGCGTGACGGTGACGCGCCTCACGAGTGATGAAGGCTCATCCGGGCCGTGCGGCAGCGGCATGAAATCGACGATCTCGGCACTGTTGCTCGTGCCGAGCCAGCGGGTCAGAAGGACATTGCTTTCCGGGACATACATCTGCAGGCGACGGGCGCCCTCGATCTGCGGCGTCAGTTCGAATGCGCCGCCCTTTTCCGGATCAAGCAGGGAGGCGAAGACGCTCGGGCTGTCAAGATTCGGCCAGCACAGGTAATCGATCGTGCAATCCTTGGCGACGAGTGCGATCGTGCGCATATTTCCAATGGTGCCATGCTCGGAGATGGGGCGGGGGACATCGACTGTGTTTACGATCGATTTGCCCGCATCGTCTTTCAAATGCTTCAAGGCCGGTCCTTTCGTGTTGAGCATGTCAACGCCGGAAAAGAACATCGGCTCCATCACTGGGATGCTGAACTTTGCGTGAAGCGCCAAGTAACGCTTCTGTCGCGTAACGAAGCATATCGGTAAACATCTATGGTTAAGTGGGGCTTAACCTTTATCATTCATTCTCCATGCCAAATAAGGTGGTCGTGCAGGTGGCACGCCATGCATGATGAAGCTTGGAGAAGCGAACATGAAGATGCGCCTTGCAGCGACGGTTGCTGCCGCCATGCTGTCGGCTGGCGTTGCCCAGTCGGCAGATCTCTACCAGCCCCAGCCCGCACCGCTCATGGACGCACCGGAAGTCACGGTGCAGGAAGCGAGCGGCTGGTATCTGCGTGGCGATGTGGGATATTCGTTCAACCGGCTGCGTGGCGCAAACTTCTACCAGGGCGGTTCCTCGGCAAACGAGGTGGATTTCGAATCCACGGATATCGATGACAGCTTCCTGATCGGCGGCGGCGTCGGTTACCAGATCAACAACTATCTCCGCACCGACCTGACGCTCGACTACCTGTCGAAGACCGATTTCCGCGGTTCGACTTCCGGCGGCTGCGGCACGATCCCGGGCAATTGCGTCTCGGACGATCGTTCATCCTTCTCGGCCTACAGCCTGATGGCCAACGTCTATGTCGATCTCGGCACCTACGCCTATTTCACGCCATATGTCGGTGCTGGCTTCGGCGCTTCATACGTGAAGTGGGACAAGCTGCGGAACACCTCCTGCTCGGTCACCGACCCGACGGATTGCGATCCCTCGTCGGATCACGATGGCAAGGGTAAATGGCGTGCGACCGCTGCCCTGATGGCAGGTGCCACGATCGACGTCACCTGTAATCTCAAGGCGGATGTTGGCTATCGCTTCCGTTACATCGACGGCGGCAACATGTTCGGTTACGCCAATTCAGGCGGTCCAGGCCGCGACAAGGGCATCTACAGTCACGAAGCCCGCGTCGGCGCCCGCTACATGTTCAACAACAATTGTGAACAGGCGACTTACGAGCCTGAACCTCAGCCGATCGTCTACAAGTAAGATCAGCGCATGTTGCCAAAGCCGCCTTCGGGCGGCTTTTTGCGTTTTTGCCTGCCTGTCGATGTGATCACGGCATTTGCGACGAAGATTTTCTTCAAGCGACGAAATGACCCGCTTGACTGTGAAAGCAGGGAAATATATCCACGACGGCGGGACACCTCTCCCCAACGAGAGGCTAATTACCTGGAAGGGTATCTATATGGCCAATGTCGCCGCGAAGCCGGATGTGCGTCCGGATAATACTCATTTTTCTTCTGGCCCTTGCGCCAAGCGTCCTGGTTGGTCGCTTGAAGCGCTTTCCGATGCCCCGCTCGGTCGTTCGCACCGCGCCAAGGTTGGCAAGGACAAGCTGGCACAGGCCATCAATCTCACCCGCGAAATTCTGAACGTACCAGCGGATTACCGCATTGGCATCGTTCCTGCATCCGATACCGGTGCCGTCGAAATGGCGCTCTGGTCGCTGCTCGGCGAGCGCGGCGTCGACATGCTTGCCTGGGAAAGCTTTGGTGCCGGCTGGGTCACAGATGTCGTCAAGCAGCTGAAGCTCAAGGATGTTCGCAAGTTCGAGGCCGATTACGGTCTCCTTCCGAACCTCAATGAAGTCGATTTCGACCGTGACGTCGTCTTCACCTGGAACGGCACGACGTCTGGTGTCCGCGTTCCGAACGCCGACTTTATTCCTGCAGATCGCAAGGGTCTGACTATCTGCGACGCCACATCCGCCGCCTTTGCGCAGGATCTGGATTTCGCCAAGCTCGACGTCGTCACCTTCTCCTGGCAGAAGGTTCTCGGCGGTGAGGGCGGTCACGGCATGATCATTCTGTCGCCGCGCGCTGTCGAACGCCTGACGACTTATGTCCCGGCCTGGCCGTTGCCGAAAATTTTCCGCATGACCTCGGGCGGCAAGCTTTCCGAAGGCATCTTCAAGGGCGAAACCATCAACACGCCGTCGATGCTCTGCGTCGAGGATTATATTGATGCGCTGAATTGGGCAAAGACGGTCGGCGGCCTTAAAGGCCTGATCGCCCGCGCTGACGCCAATGCCAAGGTCATCTTCGATTTCGTTGCTGCCAATGATTGGATTGCCAATCTGGCGCAGCTCGACGAGACCCGCTCCAACACCTCCGTCTGCCTGAAGATCGTCGATGCCGAAGTCGCGGCTCTCGACGCCGACGCGCAGGCCGCATTCGCCAAGGGCGTGACCTCGATCCTCGAGAAGGAAGGCGTCGCTCTCGACGTCGGCGCTTACCGCGATGCTCCGTCCGGTCTGCGCATCTGGGCCGGCGCCACGATCGATGAGGCAGACATGAAGGCCTTGATGCCGTGGCTGGCCTATGCGTTCGAAACGCAGAAGGCTGCGCTCAACAAGGCCGCTGCCTGATCCGATTTCCGGTGCCATGGAATGTGGCACCGTTTCATCCCGCATTCAGAGACTGAACCCTTTATCAGGAGCCCAGACCATGGCACCTCGCGTACTTGTATCCGACGAACTGTCGGAAACCGCCGTCCAGATCTTCCGCGATCGCGGCGTTGAAGTCGATTTCCAGCCGAAACTCGGCAAGGACAAAGACAAGCTGGCCGAAATCATCGGCAATTATGATGGTCTCGCCATTCGCTCGGCCACCAAGGCGACCGAAAAGCTGATCGCTGCTGCGACCAATCTGAAGGTCATCGGCCGCGCCGGTATAGGCGTCGACAACGTCGATATCCCGGCCGCTTCCAAGCGCGGTATCATCGTCATGAACACCCCGTTCGGCAACTCGATCACGACGGCGGAACACGCCATCGCGTTGATGTTCGCCGTTGCCCGCCAGCTGCCGCAGGCCGACGCATCGACCCAGGCCGGCAAGTGGGAAAAGTCGAAGTTCATGGGTGTCGAAATCACCGGCAAGACGCTCGGCGTCATCGGCGCCGGCAATATCGGAGGCATCGTCTGCAAGAAGGCCATTGGCCTTGGCATGAACGTGATTGCCTATGACCCCTTCCTGTCTGCCGAGCGTGCACAGGAAATGGGCGTCGAGAAAGTGGAACTGGACGAACTGCTGCCGCGTGCCGACTTCATCACACTGCATGTGCCGATGACCGACAAGACCCGCGGCATTCTGGGCAAGGAAAACCTCGCCAAGACGAAACCCGGCGTTCGCATCATCAACTGCGCCCGCGGCGGTCTCGTCGATGAGGCAGCGCTTGCCGAAGCCATCAAGTCCGGTCATGTCGCCGGTGCCGGTTTTGACGTGTTCGAAGTCGAGCCTGCCACCGAGAGCCCGCTCTTCGGCCTGCCGAACGTCGTCTGCACGCCGCATCTTGGTGCTTCGACCACGGAAGCGCAGGAGAACGTTGCCCTTCAGGTCGCCGAACAGATGTCGGATTACCTCGTCAAGGGCGCCGTATCCAACGCCATCAACATGCCGTCGATCACCGCCGAAGAAGCGCCGATCCTGAAGCCGTTCATTCGTCTCGCCGACGTTCTCGGTGCCTTCGTCGGCCAGGTTTCGGATGATCCGATCAAGGAAATCGAAATTCTGTTCGATGGCCAGACGGCCAACATGAATACGCGCGCATTGACGTCTGCCTTGCTGGCCGGCCTGATCCGCAACCAGGTGTCCGACGTCAACATGGTTTCGGCGCCGATCATGATCAAGGAAAAGGGCATCGTCCTTTCCGAAGTCAAGCGTGACAAGACCGGCGTTTACGACGGTTACATCAAGCTGACGGTCAAGACCGACAAGCAGACCCGTTCGGTTGCCGGTACCGTGTTCTCGGATGGCAAGCCGCGCTTCATCCAGATCAAGGGCATCAACATGGACGCCGATGTCGGCGCCAACATGGTCTACATCTCCAACACCGACGTTCCCGGCATGATCGGCTTCATGGGCACGACGCTTGGTAATGCCGGCGTCAACATCGCCAACTTCCAGCTCGGTCGCGAGAAGGAAGCCGGTGATGCCATCGCACTGCTTTATGTCGATGCGCCTGTTTCGGAAGATGTGCTTGCGCAGCTGACGGCAAACCCGGCAATCCGCCAGGCTCGCCCGCTGGTGTTCAACGTCGAGTAAGCCATCATTTGGTGGGGCGTATTGCCCTGCCTTTTCCTCCCAAGGAAGACGCAGAACGGGTCTGGTGCGATATGCACCGGGCCCGTTTTGTTTCGTCTGACGATTATGTGATCACTTTACTCGTAAAAACGCCCCTTGGTTGTATTTCTGTCAATTGGCTCTCGTCTTGAACTTTTGTAACTACTAAAGCGGGAAAAAGTGGACAGGCTACTGAAAACTGCTCCACGGCTCCCCATATCAGGGTCACGGACCGCATAGGGCGGCCAGAGGAGAAATTGATGTTGTTCAAGCTTCGGCGTTTCCAGAAACTCTTCGCGATCGCAGCGATCGGAATGGCAGTTTCGCTAACAGCCGTCGATTTCGCGGAAGCGCGTCGCGCCGGCGGTGGTTCCAGCTTCGGCAGCCGTGGTACGCGTACCTTTGCGGCACCGCCGGCCACGAATACGGCTCCGGGTGCAGCAGGCGGCATCAACCGCTCGATGACCCCGAATACGCAGCAGAATGCGGCAAGCCCAGCTAACGGCATGGGCGCGCAGGCAGCTCAGCAGCAGCGTCGCCCCGGCATGTTCGGCGGTATGTTCGGCGGCATTCTGGGTGGTCTCGCTCTGGGCGGCCTGTTCGGCATGCTGATGGGTGGTGGTTTTGGTGGAATGGCAGGCTTCTTCGGCATGCTGTTGCAGATCGCGCTGATCGCTGGTCTCGCCATGCTGGCCTTCCGTTTCTTCGCCCGTCGTCAGCAGCAGCAGGCTGCCGGTCCGGCCGCTAATGCCCGCGCTTATGGCGATGGCGGCAATGGTGGCAAGGACGGTTTTGGCCAGAGCCAGAACAACGCCTATGAGGCACCGCAGCAGAACCAGGGCGGTTTCCAGATCCCGAAGATCGGTTCTGGCGCGGGGGCCGCAGCTTTCGGTGGCGGCCAGCAGGCGGTTCAGCGCCAGGCTGGTCCGGATACGGATGAAGTTGGCATCACCAATCGCGACCTCAGCCAGTTCGAAAAGCTGCTGACCGAGGTGCAGGGTGCTTATGCCGACGAAAACTATGCCAAGCTTCGTGACCTCACGACGCCGGAAGCGATGTCCTACCTTGCCGAAGAGTTGGGTGAAAACGCAACCAATGGCGTGAAGAACGAGGTTCGCGACGTGACCCTGCTGCAGGGTGACCTTGCCGAGGCATGGCGCGAAAACGGCCAGGAATATGCGACCGTCGCAATGCGCTATTCCTCGATCGACTTCCTGCGCGACCGCAACACGGGCGAAGTTGCCGAAGGCAATCCGAACGAAATCACCGAAACGGTGGAAGTCTGGACCTTCGTGCGCAAGCCGGCCAATGATTGGAAGCTTTCTGCAATCCAGTCCGCTGCTTAAAACCAGCGCCTAGAGTTTGAGGAGTTCGGCGGTCCTGCCGTCGTGCTCACCCTGGTAAAAGATATGAAGGGCTCGCTCGTAAGGCGAGCCCTTTTCGCTGACCAGATGAAAGAGCGTCATCGAACTTCTGAATTTCAGATCATCCGTCGCGCCGAGGATATCACCTGCGCTGCGCCCTTCATGCCCGAGCATGGCTGCCGTACATTCGCCGAGCCGCCAGCCGAGCAGGGGATGTTCGAGATAGGCGATGGCTTCCGCCCGCGAGCGTATGGCGAAGCGCTGCGATGTGGCAGATACGCCCAAGCCGTTGATTTGCGGGAATATATACCACATCCAATGGCCGCGCTTCTGTCCGTCGCGCAGCTCCGCGATCACCTGATTATAGATGGATGCCTGCGCCTCGACGAAGCGAGTCAGATCGAAAGGAACAAATTGTTCGTTCATGAAACGCTCCTCACCCCAATTGCGGCATGAAGTCGGAGAAAGATGATATTTTTGCGGCCGCACTTTTCTATGTTGCGCTGCACCCTAACTGAACTCCGATGAACCAGTTTATCGCAGAGTTTCGCCAATATACAGATTGGCTGCCGAACTGGATGGTGAGCCTTGGTGTGCTGGCTGCCGCCATCGCGATCGGCCTTGCCATGCATCGGCTGGCATTCCGGATTCTAACACGCCTGGTCGAGAATAAGGATCTGTTCTGGCGTTCTCTTGTGTCCAGGGGAACTCGGCCGCTCAGGCTTGCCATCCTCACGGCCACGCTATCCTTTGCTGCCACGGTCGCGCCACTTGCCGCGCGCCCTGCCGAGATTATCCGGCATCTCCTTCTGATCGCCTTCATCCTAGTTGTCGGCTGGTCGGCAAAGGCGGCATTGCATATCTGGATGACCGTTTATCTGCGCCGTTTCAAACTGGATGCGGAAGACAATCTGCTTGCACGCACCCACGTGACGCAGTCACGTATCGCGGAGCGTATTGCAGGGGCTATGATCATCGTGCTGACGATCGCCGCCATGCTGATGACCTTCCCGGCGGTGCAACAATATGGTGTCAGCGTGCTGGCGTCGGCCGGTGTCGCCGGTATCGTTCTCGGTCTCGCGCTGCAGCCGATGCTGAAGAACATATTTGCCGGCATCCAGCTTGCGATTACCCAGCCGATCCGTATCGACGATGCGCTGATCGTCGAAGGCGAGTGGGGCAATGTCGAGGAGATTACCTCGACTTATGTAGTGGTAAAGCTGTGGGACTGGCGGCGGATGATCCTGCCGCTCTCCTATTTCATCGAGAACCCTTTCCAGAACTGGACGCGTGAAAGCTCGGCGCTGATTGGGACCGTGATGATCTATCTCGATTACACGATCCCGGTTTCTGTTGTCCGTTCAAAGGTAGAGGAGATCACGGCTGCTTCTAAACTCTGGGACAGGAAGGTCGTGGCGGTTCAGGTGACGGATTTTCGGGAAAACGTCATGGAAATCCGTATTCTCGCCTCTGCCAGCAGTGCGCCAAAGGTCTTCGATATCCGCTGCGAGGTGCGCGAAAAGCTTATCGAGTTCATCCAACGGGAATATCCGCAGGCACTGCCCAAGGTGCGGACCGACCGGCCGCTGGACGGCAACGGCGTTGCCCCCGTGCATGCCGCACATCAGGCTGCATTACAGTCCTGATTTGCTGGTGCTTGCATGCGGAAAGAATAGTTTCTATATCCGGTCGACATTGCCCGGCAGGCGGCCGATCCCTCCTCGGGCGCAACGTGCCGCTGATAGATGCGGCGCATAAGATATTGCAGCGAGAGTTGTCCCGTGAATACGCTGGATTTTGACAAGAAGCCGGAAGATACGCGCGTGGTCGTCGCCATGTCGGGCGGCGTGGATTCCTCTGTCGTGGCCGGGCTTCTGAAACAACAGGGCTATGATGTTCTAGGCATCACGCTGCAGCTTTACGATCATGGCGCTGCGGTTCACCGCGCCGGTTCGTGCTGCGCCGGTCAGGATATCGACGATGCACGCCGCGTCTGCGAAACGCTCGGCATTCCGCATTATGTGCTCGACTACGAAAAGCGGTTCCGTGAGACGGTGATCAATCCGTTTGCCGAAGCCTATGCGATGGGCGAGACGCCGGTTCCCTGCGTTGCCTGCAACCAGACGGTCAAGTTTGCCGATCTTCTGGCAACGGCTCAGGAACTCGGTGCCGATGCGCTGGCGACTGGCCACTATATCCGCTCGTCCGCCAATCCGACTGCAGATAACCCGAACCGTCGCGCGCTCTATCGCCCAATCGACAGCGATCGCGACCAGAGCTGGTTCCTATTTGCGACGACCCAGGAGCAGATCGACTACCTGCGGTTTCCGCTCGGCGGCATGTCGAAGGCACAGGTGCGCGAGCTTGCTGAAGAGATGGGGCTCGTCGTTGCCAAGAAGGCCGACAGCCAGGACATCTGCTTCGTGCCCGCCGGCAAATATGCCGACATCATCAGCAAGGTGAAGCCGAACGCGGCGCTTGCCGGCGATATCGTGCATATGGACGGGCGTGTGCTCGGTCGCCACGAAGGGATCGTTCACTACACGATCGGTCAGCGCAAGGGGCTGGGCGTCGCCACGGGCGAGCCGCTTTATGTCGTCTATCTCGATGCCCGTTCGCGTCGTGTCATCGTCGGACCGAAGGAAGCGCTCGATACGCATCGCGTCTATCTGCGCGACATGAACTGGCTCGGCGATTCGTCACTCGAAAGCGATGCGCGCGAAGGCTTCGCGTGTTTCGCCAAAGTTCGTTCCACCCGCCCGCCGACACCGGCCACGCTGCATGTGGATGAGCGCGGTGTCTATGTCGATCTATCGATCGGCGAAGCGGGTGTCGCACCGGGCCAGGCCTGCGTTCTTTATTCGGCACCCGGTGCCGATGCGCGGGTTTATGGCGGTGGTTTCATCGAACGCTCGGAGCGTGCGGAAGAGGCGGAAGCTTCGCTGAAGCAACTTCTTGCACAGCCGGTTGCGGCCTGATCTCCAAGAGTTCCCTACTTCTCAAGGGCGGGGAACTGGATGAAAACGGAGGTTTGAAACTCCTTTGTTTTTCTCCTGTCATATGCTTGACAAGGTTCGCGGCCTGCCTTTATAAGCCGCTCATTCCTCGGAGCGGATGCTTTAAAAGCAGCTTCGTTGGTGTGGCTGGGTAGCTCAGTTGGTGAGAGCGCAGGATTCATAACCCTGAGGTCGGCGGTTCAATTCCGCCCCCCGCTACCAATTTTCTACAAGCTGTAAGTTTCTGATTTTACGGCTCGCATTTCCCGGATGGCTCCATCGTGACGACTGCGCTTTCCGATGTTTCTCCGATCTATCATCCGCCGCTCGATCCCTATCTGACCATCCTGCACCGTGACCGGGATTTTCTGGTCTGCGACAAGCCGAGCGGTCTTCTTTCCGTTCCCGGCCGTCATCCGGCGCTGAGCGACAGTCTTTTGACGCGGGTGCAGAAAGAGTTTCCCAAAGCGCTGATCGTCCATCGGCTCGACAAGGATACGTCCGGCATCGTGCTGATGTCGCTGAACCGCAAGGCACATGCGTTCGTCGCAGCGCAGTTTGAGGCGCGGGAGACGAAAAAGTCCTATGTCGCGGAAGTCTGGGGCAGGGTCGAGGGCGAGGAGGGGGTGATCGATCTGCCGCTTGCCATCGATCCCGACAACAAGCCTCGTCACCGTGTGGATCATGAACATGGCAAGCCTGCGCTGACGCGATGGCAGGTTATCGGGCATGGCGAGAACAGGACGCGGCTTCGCTTGTTTCCGATGACCGGGCGGACCCATCAGTTGCGGGTGCATATGAAGGCACTCGGCCATGTTATTCTCGGCGACGAATTTTACGCGGAGGGCGAGGCGCTGGCTGCTGCCGACCGTCTGATGCTCCATGCCGAAGAGCTGAGCTTCCGCAAGCCTGACGGATCGGACGTGACGTTCACGGCGCCAACCCCTTTCTGAGATCGGTCCATCGTGCAGAAACTCGAAAAATCCGATCTGGTTGTCGATTTCGTCGGTGGGGCTGTCGGTCACCGGTTTCGCTCCAACGAAGGGCGCAAACAGGGATTGGCAAATGCTGTCGGCTTCTCCGGAAATACGGCCCCGGAAGTCGTCGATGCGACAGCAGGGCTTGGGCGCGATGCGTTTCTCCTTGCATCGCTTGGCGCAAACGTGACGCTGATTGAGCGCTCCGAGACGATGCATGCGCTGCTTGCCGAAGGATTGAAACGGGCAGAAGCGGAAGGCGGGCGTCATGCGGAGACGGTTGCGCGGATGACGCTGCTGCACGGCGATTCCTGCGCGCTTATTCCGCAGCTAAAGCCTCAGATCATTCTCATCGATCCCATGCACCCGCCGCGCGATAAAACGGCGCTGGTGAAGAAGGAGATGCGGTTGATCCGCGAGATCGTCGGCGACGATCCGGATTCTCTGCAACTGATGCAGGTCGCACTGGAAAACGCGCAGAAAAGGGTGGTTCTGAAATGGCCCCTGCGCGCCGATCCGATGCCGGGTATTCGCAAGCCCAGCCATCAGATCATCGGGAAAAGCACCCGGTATGATGTGTTTGTGACTGCGAAGGCGACCGGAGATCTGGCGTAAGGCATGTGCTGGAGGGGCTTACCCCTCCAGATCGTATCATCCCCGGATGACGTCCTCGTATCGAAGCGCTGCGGTGAGCAGCTTTTCGTCATCTCCGGCAACGCCCGAGAGAAGCAAGCCGACCGGCATTCCGGCATCGCCGGTGCCGCAGGGAATGGAAACGCCGCACCAGTCGAGGAAATTGCCGAAGCCGGTATTACGCAATGTCTTGCCATTCACGGCAAAGAACAGGTCGTCATCGGCGAGCAGCGGATCGATTGCCGGCGCGACATGGGCGACCGACGGGAAGGCCACAATGCGTCCGGCGATGAGGTCTTCTGTTTCCTTGGTCAGACGGCGGCGAATATCGAGTATGTCGATATAATCGGCCATGCTTGTCTTTTCACCGAGCTTGATGCGGGCTACGACGCGTGGATCGATCTGATCTGCAATGGCGCCGGTCAGGCGTTCGCGGTGCAGGGCAAAGGCTTCCGCCGTGACGAGCGCGCCGCGGGCCTTGACGAGATCGGTGATCGCATCGAATGCCGGAATACGGATGCGTTCGATACGGGCACCGGCTTTTTCGAGGCGGGCAAGGGCGGTTTCGAAAGCGTCAATGACGCCCGGTTCGGCGCCGTCGAATACGCCGTTTTCCGGCACGACGATATCAAGCCTTGCGTCCGTGGCGCGGGTGATCTCCGGCCGGGTAGCGCCACGCATGGCGGCATCGACCCAGATGGCGTCCTGGACGGTGCGGCAGAGCGGGCCGAGGCAATCGAGGCTCTTTGCCAGCGGGAATACGCCATCCATCGAATAATGGCCGCGGCTTGCCTTGTAGCCGACAATGCCGTTGAAGGCGGCAGGGATGCGGATAGAGCCGCCGGTATCGGTGCCGATCGCGACCGGAACGAGGCCTGCCGCAACCGCAACCGCGGAACCGGAGGACGAGCCGCCGGAGACGCGCGGCACATCGGTGCTTTTCGGGTTATGCGGCGTGCCGTAATGCGGGTTGATGCCGATGCCGGAAAAGGCGAATTCGCTCATGTTGGTTCGGCCGATCGCAACCATGCCGGACTGCCGCACGAGATCGACCACCGCGGCATCCTTCGTAGCCGGCGCTTTGGTCGACAACACCGTGGAGCCCGCCGTCGTCGCCAGTCCCTTGATGTCGAACAGGTCCTTCCAAGCGATCGGGATGCCATCCAGCAAGCCGAGTGAACGGCCGTCTGCGACACGCTTGGCAGCGGCCGCTGCTTCGTCCATGGCGCGGTCTTTCAGGAGCGATATGAAAACGGATTTGTCGGCGTGGCGATCTATGGCATCGAAAACGGCCTCGGCGATCTCTACGGGGCTCATGACGCCCGAGTGAATCAGCATCGACATCTCGGCAACGGACATGCCGGAAACAGGTCTTCTCACGAATGCTTCCTTAAATGGGCTGGCTTCATTGGAATGGCTGGCTCAAAGATGTAGCCGATATCTTCGGCAAGGGTAGCGGAATTATTCGCAGAGCCCTATTTCATCATCATCACCAAAGAAAGGGATCGCGCAGACGGTCCTTCCGTTCAAGGATAATGCCATGAAACCGGCTCTTGTCTTATCCATCCTGGCGCTCGCTCTTGCGGGCTGCTCTGCCTCGGCCACCACCGTCGGCTACAGCTTCAACAACGGGCCTGGCCTTGCTCCGATACCCGGCAGCATCACCTATGGCGGCCAGCCGCGCACGAGGCTTACCAAATCGCCTGTCGGCAGCACGTTCTCGCATGAATTCACCAACCAGGTGGGTCGCGAGGTGCATGAAACCTATATGATCCAGCCTGATCGCAGCCTGAAGATCGTTGACCGGTATGTAAAGCGCGAGCGAATCTGGGATTAACCCCCAATCAGGGTTGCATTTTTGATGAGTGCATCTTTTGAGATGGGCAGATTGACGCGCTACATCTTGCTACCTTGATGATTGCTAATGTTCAGCGCTAGGCATTCTTCAGATGAATTTCGAGAGGAAGCCGGATCCATGGGACATGAAGCGCACTGGCCGACACTTTCGC
Source organism: Hyphomicrobiales bacterium (assembly GCA_900472575.1). Classification (GTDB taxonomy): domain Bacteria; phylum Pseudomonadota; class Alphaproteobacteria; order Rhizobiales; family Rhizobiaceae; genus Neorhizobium; species Neorhizobium cellulosilyticum. The sequence goes on along the minus strand of UCIV01000018.1, from coordinate 297,315 downwards.
CGTCTAATACAGGGTTACGAGGTCGCTGCCCGCGCTGCGGGCAGGGCCATTTATTCGATGGCTTCCTTTCGATGAAGCCGAATTGCGAGGTCTGCGGTCTGGACTACGGGTTTGCCGACCCTGCCGATGGGCCGGCTTTTTTCGTGGTATGTTTTGCCTGCGTGCCGAGCGTGGCGCTGGCGGTCCTGATCGAGGCAATATACCAGCCTCCGTTCTGGATCCATTTCTTCACCTCGCTTCCGTTTCTGCTTCTGACCTGCATCCTGCCGCTCAGACCGCTCAAGGGCTGGCTGCTGTCCAACCAATATTTTGACAAGGCAGAGCACGGAAAGCTCGATCGAAATTCGGGCTTGAGGCGGGATGGGCCATAACTTTTTGCGTCATTTGCGTGCGTCTGAAAATGACGCCCGACAGCGTGTGGATCCGGGAACCTTTTGGGGTTGCGACCGTTCACTTTTGCGACATCAAAAGGAGAACGTAATGAACAGTATCATTTGGTTGGTCGGAGCAGTCGTGATCGTCATCGCGGTTCTCAATCTTGTCGGTTTTGCGTGACCGGGAGCATGTCGCTTTACGGTTTCAAACCTATCAGGAGAACATCATGAACAGCATTGTCTGGCTCGTTGGAGCCGTTGTCATAGTCCTCGCAATTCTTTCGTTTTTCGGGCTTCGTTAAGCCCGACACAAATATTTAGCGAGACAGAAAACCGCTGGGCTGAAAAGTCCGGCGGTTTCTTCTTGTCCGATCTTCAGCGTCTCATTCTGCCAGCAGGACTGCGAAAGGATGATCGGCAAATGCCCAGTTGACCGAAGCATCACGGGAAAAATCAAAGATACGGCCCGAAAAAATATCCCGGTAACGCCGTTCCGCAAGCGGTAGCGGTAATACGACACGCGTCACGGCCCAGTGGGCGGAGCGGGATGATGCCAGATCCTGCAATGCCTCCAGAACATGGCGTGGTGTCACCACGAGCAAGGCATTGCGATCATCATGCCGCGCTAAAGCGACAATGTTCTTCGCGCGTACGCCGTTCACTTCCAGCGGGAGATACTCGCCGTTACGGAAGAGATCGGGTAGGGTCCGGCGGAGCTTCAATATCCTGCCGATAATCTGCTGTTTGAAGTGACCGCTCAACCATCCCTCTTCGGAGGATGTATCGAGCTCTCCAGCTTCCGAAAACTGTTGCGACAGGCTTTCGAAATCCGGTTCGCGCCGGTTGTCAGGATCAACCAGCGACAGGTCGCAGGTCTCGCTGCCCTGATAGACATCAGGCACGCCGGGAGCCGTCAGCTTGATGATTGTCTGGGAAATTGAGTTGACGCTGCCAGCGCGGAAAAATGGGCGGAGAGTGGAGGCAAAGTCCACGAGGAAGACGTCGTTTTCGGGTGAGAGCATCGCATGGATGTAGTTCTTAACGGCTGCCTCGTAATGCGTTTTGCCATCCGCCCAATTGGTTCGCAGCTTTGCCTCGCGGATTGCCTTTTCGGCATATGTTTGAAAACGTTCCTTCAGTTTGGCAAGGCCCATGGCGTCATCCGGCGTCAGGTCGGCTGGCCAGACGCCAGCCAATGCCTGATACAGCATCCATTCCACGGCGGGCTCCGGCGCTGGCCCATCGTCAAGATGGGTTACGGAAGCACTGTTGGCCCGTCGCCAACGTTCGACTGCGTCAGCCCAGATCTTCGGCGCTTCACTCAATGCATAAAGCCGTGCGCGAGCGTCTTCGCCCCGCTTGGTATCGTGGGTGGAGGTGCCTGAAAGCGCATCCGGCTGGCGCTTCTGCCGCTCGATCATCTGTTCGTGGAAACGGTCCAGCGAAAACTCTCGCGGCAGAGGTTCAGCACCGACCTCATTGAGAGCAATCAAAGCGTGGTGTCGGAAGAAGAGCGTATCTTCCACTGACTTCGCCATCAACGGCCCGGTCAATTGCTGGAAGCGGGTGCGGAATGTCGAGGCCTTGTGTGAAAGCTGGGGCGCGAGGTCGCCGTTCAGGATCTTTGCCAGGAACGGCAGGGCGGAAAGATCTGCTGTCGTCTTGCTGCGCCGGATATCGGTTGCGACCTTTTCCAGCATCTGACGGCCTTCGGGGGGCATGCCATCGGCGGTGCCGTAGGTGCGATACACGGGGAAGGCCACCAGCAGTTCCCTGAGCCCGGCCCTGATCGCCTCCGATGAAATAGCGGCTGCCTCCGGCCGTTCTTCAAGTATTGATTCAGCAAGCTTCACGAGGGTTTCAACTTCGCCCGCGAAGTTGTTGTCAACCATCAGCAATTTGGCTGCGCGCAGCTCATCTGCCATGTCAGGAGACGCCCCGGTCAATGCCGCGTAAGCCGCATGAAGCTGGGGTAACCTTTCGCCGTCCACAAGGGCGTCGCTTAGGGTCGCAATGAACTCGTATCCTGTCGTGCCGGAGACAGGCCAGTCGGGCGCAAGATCCTCTCCTTCGCCAAGGATCTTTTCGACCGCGATGTAACAGTCCTGCCCGGCTTCCTGTCGAAGGCGTTCGAGATAGGCTTTGGGATCGGCAAGTCCATCGATATGGTCGACGCGCAGGCCATCGACGGCGCCTGAGCGAACCAGCTGAAGGATCAGGCGATGCGTGTCGTCGAAGACATCGTCATCCTCGACGCGGACACCTGCGAGCCCGGTGATCTCAAAAAAGCGGCGATAGGAGAGATCGCGTGATGCATCCCGCCAGGACATCAGCCGATAGGGCTGCCGGTCATGGAGATCGGCAATGACGGCTTTGTCGGCAATCTGCAGCACTCCCGTTTCGCTGCCGGGGTAGGTTTCCGGGCTCAGGGGATAGAAAGTATCGAAATAGGCGAGGGCCGGTTTGCCAGTTTTCGGGTCAGGTTTAAGCGCGATTTCCCCTGCTTCCAGCACCGCTTCGAACGTGTCGCCGAGGAAGGGCAGGGTGAGGCGGCGTAACCAGTCGATATCGAAATGATGGGCGTAACGGCTTTTTTCGCCATGCTCGATGACATCGCGCCACCAGGGATTTTCGAGCGAGGCGGCCATATGGTTCGGCACGATGTCAAGGATCAGACCGAGGTCTTCTGCCTTCAGCGCCTTCACCATCCGGTCGAAACCTTCCCGGCCGCCGATCGCCGGATCGATCTCGTTGGCGTCGATAACATCATAACCGTGGGTGGAACCGGTCGTGGCGGTGAAGATCGGCGAGGCATAGAGATGACTTATGCCCAGGCGCTTGAGATAAGGCACGAGCGCTGCGGCGCGATCGAAGGTCATGCCATTGCGGAACTGGATGCGGTAGGTCGCGGTCGGGATCATGCGGCGGCTCATGCCTTTTCGAAACTGACGATGATGGAATTGTGGGAAAGTTCGCTAAGGCGCTCCGGATGATCCTTCTTCGGAAAAGCATAGATCGGTCTGCCTGGCATTTCGGGGAGCGGTCTTGCTGCATCACCGATGTTGAGCGCGATCGCGAGCCTGCCCTTGGGGTAATCCCAGGAGACGGCTAGATATCCGGTACCGGTCTCGATCACCTTGCCGGTGCCGCCTTTCGCGGTTGCCAGCAACGGGACGATGATCTCCTGCCGAAGTTTCAGCAACTGACTGGTGAACTCGAACCATTCCCGGCCTTTGGGTGATCCAAGTTTCTCCCAGTCGAGTTTCGACCTTTCGAATGTCTTTTTCGCGTTCGGGTCCGGCACCTTTTCGCCGTGGCCCGCATGGCCTTCGAATTCTCTTGCCCGTCCTTCGCGAACGGCCCTTGCCAGATCGCCGTGAAAATCGGTGAAGAACAGGAATGGGTTGGTCTCGCCATATTCCTCGCCCATGAAGATCAGCGGGATATGCGGCGACAGAATAAGGGTAGCGAGCAGGATTTTCGTGCGCGTGTCGCCGGCCAGCGAGATAAGGCGCTCGCCTTGCGCGCGGTTGCCGGTCTGGTCGTGGTTCTGGATGAAATCGACGAAGGCTATAGGTGGTTGGCTGGTGCTGTCGACGCCGCGCTTTTTGCCCGATTGCGGCGAGACCTCGCCCTGATAGGCAAAGCCTTCCGCCAGGCAACGGGCGACAAGCGTTTCCGGGCTCTCGGCGAAATCTCCGTAATAGGCATGGGTCTCGCCGGTGGCGAAGACATGCACGGCGTTGTGAAAATCGTCGTTCCATTCCCCGGTGAAAAGTGGTGCCGAACCGTCCTCGTCGCGTGGATGCAGGAAGGTGACGTTGCGGCAGTCTTCGGTTGTCAGGTGGACCGGGCGGTCGGTAATCTCAGCGCGGATGCGCTCGGCGATCTCGATCAGGACATGTTTGTCGGACGGATCCTCGATCTGGTCGACTGCATCGAAGCGAAGGCCATCGAGATGATACTCCTCCAGCCAGTAGAGCGGTGCCTCCGCGATATAGCGGCGGGCGGCATCGACATCATAGGCGATGCCGGCGCCCCAGGGTGTCATGCGATCCTTGTGAAAGAAGTCGGGTGCCAGAAGCGGCAGATAGTTACCTTCTGGGCCGAAGTGGTTGAGCACGATATCGAGCACAACGGAAATGCCATGCCGGTGGGCGGCATCAACGAAGGCTTTGAAGTCTTCCGGCGGGCCATAGGCCGAATGGGGTGCGTAAAGCAGGACGCCATCGTAACCCCAACCGTGTTTGCCCCCGAACTGGGAGAGGGGCATGACCTCGATCATCGTGATGCCGAGATCGGCCAGATAAGGCAGTTTGTCGATCGCAGCGTGGAATGTGCCCTCCGGCGTGAACGTGCCGAAATGCAGTTCGTAGACGACGGTTTCTTCCCAGGGGCGGCCCGTCCACTCGGTATCCTGCCAGTCGTAATTGGTTGGGTCGATGACCAGCGACGGGCCGTTGACGTCATCTTTTTGGGCGCGGGAGGCGGGATCGGGAACCACGGTGCCGTCTGCGAGAACGAAGTTATATTCGGAGCCGGCAGAGACACCGGTCGCGAGAATCTCGAACCAGCCGTCACGGCTGGCGCTCATTTCGGTGTCTTCACCGTCAAGGCGCAGGCTCACCGTCTTCTGGCCGGGTGCCCACAGCCGGAAACGCACTTCGCCGAGAGCGACATATTCCGCTCCCCAAGTCTTTGGAAAAACTCGAAACTCTTCGGCGGAATGCAAGTCCGTCATACGATCCGGCCCTTCGCTGGTGAACGAGACCGGCAAACGGGTGAAGAGGCTTACAGTTCCATGGATGGGGTGAGGGGCGCGCGATTTTCGGTGTAGTCTGGAGATTACAGGCGGCGGCTGCCACTCACCCTAACCCTCTCCCGCATGCGGGGAGAGGGAACGTGCCACACTCGGTGTTGGCGAGGGACGGAGAGTTGCAGCTTTGCCCTTCTCCCCGTCATAACGGGGAGAGGGTGCCGGCAGGCGGATGAGAGGCTGCCGCCGATCCGGATCGCGGGTGCGGCATCAATCATTCACAACTCGAGCAGCGCATACGCCTTACCGGTTGGCTTCTCTATGTGGGAGGCGACGTTATAGACCGGCGCACCGCCGGGAGTTTTGCCCTCGTAGGTGCCACGATGGGCGTGGCCGTGAACGACGGCTGTTACCGGGAAGCGATCGATTGTCTCGGCTAGGCGGGAAGAGCCGAGGAAGGGGAAGATTTCAGGCGGCTCGCCTTCGACTGTCTGCTGGATGGGCGCATAATGCAGCACCACCAAGGCACGTTCGGACTTCACCTGGCGCAGCGCGTTTTCCAGCCGCATCGTTTCCTCGACGCTTTCTGCCACCATCGCCTTGATCGCCGGTTCGCCGAAGGAGCCGAGCATGTAACGGCCGAAACCGCCGGCAAAGCCTTTGACACCGGCGAAACCGACGCCGTTGATCTCGATCGCTGAGCCTTCGAGAAGATGCACGCCGGCATCCTTGATGATGGCTTTCACCTCATCCACATGGCCGCATTCATAATCGTGATTGCCCAAAACGGCGACCATCGGAATGGAGCAGGAGCGAAGGTCAGCCGCAAGCAACTCCGCCTCTTTCGGCTTGCCGAGATCGGTCAGATCACCGGTCAGCACGAGAATGTCGGCCTCCTGCGAAATTTCCGCAAAAAGCTCCTTGTATGAAGGAGAGCCATGTTCCTTGACATGAAGATCTCCCATTGCCGCGACACGCTGCTTGACGTCGGCCTTTTTCCGGGCGGTGGTGTCATGGTTATCGGGCGCCTTGCTCATGCCGGGCCTCCTTTTCTGGTTTCCTCGTCAACGCCTTCGCGCAGATCACCTTCGCCACCGACATCGGCAAAACCCCATTCCTTAACGTCGATCTCGAAATCGACGCGGCTGAACATGCGACCGCGGCAAATCTTCATCTGCGGCAGGGGCAGTTCGCGCTGGGCCTTCAAGCGGTCGAGCAGTTCATCGAGCAGCCAATCCGGTACCTTGTCGCGCTCGGTCGGGTAGATCCAGCGGAAGTTGAGGAGGTGGATGAGCAGAACCTCCCAATGCACTTCCATGTAGTTGAGCAGCTTTTCCCAATCGATCTGGTCATGAGCGCGCAGGATCATGTGGACCACGTCGCCGCCGTCGTAACGATGGCGAAGCTGCACGAAACATTTCGACCAGATCAGTTCGGTCGGTGCGATGATGCGCACCTTGTGGCCGTTCATCTCGATCTGGCGGGCGTTTTCGAACCAACTGTCGCTGATCGGCATCGTGCCGTTGGAAGCGGCGAAGATGACATCGCAGAAATGCCGGCCCTTCTTGATCTTGCCGAGCCACCGGTCGTCCTCCACCTCGATCTCGTAACCCTTTTCCTTGAAATGGGCGAGGATGCGGGCGTAGTCGCCGGCCTTGCAAAAGATATCCAGGTCCTTGGTGGGGCGGGTGATGCCGGTATAGGCGCTGATCGCAAATGTTCCCGCCAGAAGGAATGGTATGTGGCAGGCGACCAGATCCTCCAGCGCTTCAGAAACAAAGGATTCGGCGTCCGGGTCAGCAAGCGTGGGCGCGGCTTTTACCTCCATCCCCTGCATCAGATGCAGGGGATGGCTGCCGCGCTCGCGTTCACTTGCCGTCATATTGTTTTCGGTCGTCGGCTCCGGCTTTTTCGTCGGTATCGTGTCGGCGTCCATGGCGTGTCTCCAATTCTCCCAGGTGACTAGCAACACCCGAGAAGCGACGGAGGTTCCGTTTCGCTCTTCAGTCGGCCTCAGGGTTGTCGGCATTTGCCATGGGGCTTGGGCGACCATCTGGCTGGTCGCCGTCTTCGCGTTGATCCGCATCCTCCAGATCCGTTTCGACAAGGTAGGCGTCCCTGTTGCCGAGGCGTGCAGCCTCTTTCAGCGCTTCGGGATTGGTGGTGTCGAGCTGCTCGCGTTCGATGTCCGTTGCAATAGGCTTATTCGGATTTGCAGTGTTCATGGTCGTTACCTTCCCGTTGAGTGTGCCAACTACAGGTGTGCCGCAGGCTGTCTGAGAAACCCTTGGCGAATGCAGAGGTTCCGCGCTTGTCGATTGGAACGAAAATCGCAGTCGGCGTGTTGGAAATGGAGATGATCTCTAAGGAGGAGAAACATGCCGGCGAAATCGAAGGCACAGCAGAAGGCAGCGGGGGCAGCCCTTGCGGCCAAGCGCGGCGATGCAAAGAAAAGCGATCTCAAGGGCGCTTCGAAAGAAATGGAAAAATCGATGAGCGAGAAGCAGCTGGAGGAGTTTGCTTCGACCAAGCATAAGAGCAAACCCGAACACGTCGCGCATCGCTGAATTGCATATTTCCGGTCCGAACCCGGACTTCCCGGAAAGGCGGGTGCTTCAGCAGGCACCCGCCTTTTTCTTTTTGTCGATCAGGCGTAGCTGGCGCGTAATGCGTCGAATTTTGCCAGCTGTTCGGGGAGCAGTTCGCGTGCCTCGTCGCGCTTGACGAAGACCTTGAACATTGGTGCGCCCTTGGCATTCATGAACCAAATGGAACAGGAGCGCCGGCCGTGGAAGGCGCGATCGACAAAGGTGATCGAGGCGCAGTTGTCCTTCTTGATGTGACCGCCGATCGGGCTGTCACCATGAATGTTGAACCAGCCATGGCCTTCCGAACCGACCGGCAATTCGCCATCGATTTCGGCCACAACATCCTCGGTGTGGACGAGGAAGAGGACGATGCCCCAGGTGGTCAGCTCGTTCCAGATGTCGAGAAAGCTCTCTTTCGGCGCAATGACGGCCGAACCCTCGGGCAGAATTTCAAGAATCTCGGCGGGGGTAACGTCTGCAGCGGCAGCGATCGACTCGACGATGCCGTCGGGCTTTTCGGCGAGTGCAGCCAGAGCCCGTTGACGACGGTCAGCTGTGATTTCGGATACGGCGTTCATCGATGATCCTCAGGCCGCGTCGGCGGCGCGTACGCCGTTCTTGTCTTCGTGGATGATGACTTCGAAACCCTCGAAATGCGGGCCGGAGAGATATTCCACCTTGCTGCGGTTGTTGCCGGCATTGGCATGGGCTGCGCGGAATTGTTCGGAAGTCGTCCAGGCCTTGAAATGCTCGAATGTTTCCCAGACCGTGTGGGACGCGTAAAGCGAATGGTCTTCGGCCTTGGGGCCTTTCAGCATGTGGAATTCGATATAACCTGGCAGTTCCGCAAGGCGGCCCTGACGGTCACGCCAGATCGCTTCAAATGCTTCTTCGAAGCCCGGAACGACGCGAAAACGGTTCATTGCGATATACATGAAAACTTCCCTCACTTAAGTTTCATTTGCCAGTCAAGATATCTGCCGGCCCTCCCCTTGAAAAGCCAAAAAAACTTGCGTAGTCAACTCAAGTTATTAAAATTTGCAGCGCTGCCTAATCCTGCTTTCATCAGATGTGCGGCAACGCCAAGGGGTGGATCACAATGGTTTCCTGTTCCAAAATCGGGCGTCTTCTTGCAATCATTCTGCTGGGATCGACGATAAGTGCGGGCGGCGTTCTTGCTGCCGACAAGGGTAATCCCGAAGCAAAACGCATCGTCTCGGTCGGCGGAACGATCACCGAAATCCTTTATGACCTCGGTGCCCAGGACCGTATCGTGGCGCGCGACTCGACCAGCTTTTATCCGGCTGACGCCAATTCCAAGCCGGATGTGGGCTATATGCGCCAGCTTTCGGCGGAAGGTATTCTGGGGCAGAAACCAGACCTGATCCTGATGGAAGAAGGCTCCGGCCCGCCGCCGGTGCTGGAGATCCTGAAGGCCAGCGAGGTGCCGATGGTCGTGATCCCGACACCGCCGAAGGCGGACAAGATCGGTCAGAAGATCCGTGATGTTGGTGCGGCCGTCGGATTGTCCGACAAGGCGGAGGCGCTGGCGAAGAAAACCGAGGATGGCTTGAAGGCGGTTGCAGCCGATGTGACCAAGATCAGCGGCGGCAAGAAGAAGGTTCTCTTCGTTCTGTCTATTTCGAATGGCCGCCTGATGGCTGGCGGTGCTGATACCGAAGCGGGTGCGATCATCGAGATGGCAGGCGGCGTCAATGCCGCGCCGACGATCAACGGCTACAAGCCGCTTTCCGATGAGGCGGTGATTGCTGCAGCACCGGATGTAATTCTGTCGATGTCGCGTGGCGATCATTCGATTACGCCTGAACAGATGTTCGCTCTTCCCTCGATGCAGACGACGCCGGCTGCGGCAAACAAGGCGCTGGTTTCGATGGATGGTTTGCTGCTGCTGGGCTTCGGTCCTCGCACACCGGAAGCTGCGCGGGCACTGGCAGCCAAAATCTATCCGGGTGCAATCAACTGATGAAGGCACTCGCCATGCCCTTTCGCCGGACGGGTGAGGGAGACCGGACGTCTCAGGGCGTGCTGGTGCTCTTTCTGCTGGCTGTCCTGCTCGTCTTTTCCTGCCTGCTCTCGCTGCATGTCGGGCCAACGGGTGTGGGGTTGCGGGATCTTTTCTCCTATCTCACCGGCAATGGCGACAGCCTGACGATACAGGAACGGGTGATCCTCGAAGCGGTGCGCCTGCCGCGCACGGCGCTCGGGCTGCTGATTGGTGCGGGGCTCGCCGTCTCTGGCGCGATGATGCAGGGCCTGTTTCGAAATCCGCTCGCCGATCCCGGCATTGTCGGGGTAACGTCGGGAGCGGGACTTGCCGCCGTCTGTGCCATCGTGCTCGGGGGGGGCGTGCTCGCACCTATCGCCATGGTGCTTGGCAATCAGTTTCTGCCACTGATGGCATTTTTCGGCGGACTGCTGGTCACGTGGGCTCTTTATGCGATCGCCACGCGGGACGGACGTACATCGACCACCGCACTTATTCTCTGTGGTATTGCGATCGGTGCACTTGCAGGGGCTTTCATGGGGCTTCTGATCGTCATGGCAGATGACCGGCAGCTGCGCGATATTACCTTCTGGAGTCTTGGCTCTCTGGGTGGCGCCACCTATGGCCGCGTGCTCTCGATCCTGCCTTTCATCGTTTTCGTCATGGGGATCATTCCTTTCGTCGCCAAAGGTCTCGATGCGTTGATTCTCGGCGATGCGGCGGCCTTTCACATGGGTATTCCGGTTCAGCGGTTGAAGAAGATTGTCATCGTCGCCGTGGCGGCGGCCTGTGGCTCTACCGTGGCGGTCGCCGGATCTATCGGTTTTGTGGGCATCGTTGTGCCGCATCTGCTCAGGCTTGCGATGGGGCCGTCCCATCGTTTCCTTTTGCCGGGATCAGCATTGGGTGGAGGAGCCTTGCTCCTGATCGCGGACAGTGTTGCGCGCACCGTCGCAGCACCTGCTGAACTGCCGATCGGTGTCATTACCGCACTGTTCGGCGCACCTGTCTTCCTGTTCCTGCTGATCGGCAAGAATGGTATCGGCGCGCGGGATCTGCCATGATCATTGCCGATAAGGTCACCGCCAGCCGTTCAGGTCGCAAGCTGATCGACGACATCTCGATCGAGCTGAAGCCCGGCCAGTTTACCGTCGTCATCGGCCCGAACGGAGCCGGCAAATCGACGTTAATGAAGGTATTGTCGGGCGAGATGCAGCCGGATAGCGGTCTTGTCTCGTACTATGGGACGAGCGTCGATCTCTGCCAGCCGGCCGATCTTGCCAGACGCCGTGCAGTGCTGCCGCAGGCGACGCAGCTTGCTTTCCCGTTCACGGCACTGGAGATTGCCCGCATGGGCGCTGTGGCGCATGGCGCGCTCAACCCCAGCGAAGAAGCGCGCAAGGCCCTGTCGCGCGTGGGGCTGAGAGGCTTCGAGAGCCGTCCTTATCCGTCAATGTCGGGCGGCGAGCAACAGCGGGTGCAGTTTGCCCGCGCGCTCGCACAGGTGCCGCAGGCCGTCGTCGATGGCGTGCCGCGGGCGCTTTTCCTAGATGAACCGACTGCAAGCCTCGATCTCGGCCATCAGATTTCGGTGCTCGAGACTGCTCGGGATTTTGCGTCAGCCGGCGGCATGGTGCTCGCCATCCTGCACGATCTCAATCTAGCGGCGGAATTTGCCGATCATCTGGTGGTGCTGCATCACGGCCGGGTGGTCGCGGAAGGTGCCTGCCATGAGACGGTGAGCGACGACATCATTGCTTCGGTCTATGGCATTGCGGGTGCGGTCGGTCGCGTGCCTGCGGCGCATATTCCCTATGTTTTGCCGCAGTCGCGGAACCGGTGATTTTAGGCGCTCGGCCTTGTGATCATAAAAATCGCGGGGCCGATCATGAGGGCTGCGACGAGTATGGCCAGCCATGCCGAAGGGTGGGAGCCAAACCAAAAACCGGCATAACTCAGAGCCATGAGCGAGATCGCCGTGATTTTCGCGCGCCGTGAAATCGCGCCGCGCTCACGCCAGTTTTTCAGCGGCGGGCCGAATGTGTTGTGGTTCATCAGCCAGGCCTCAAGCTTCGGCGAGGAGCGCGCGAAACAGGCGACGGCCAGCAGCAGAAAAGGCGTCGTCGGCAAAACGGGCAGAAATGCACCGACCACGCCAAGTGCCACAAAGAACCAGCCGAGACAGAGAAAGATGTAACGCATGAAAGGCCTATGGCGAAAACCTGAACAGGATAGACAAGTTTGCTTGCCGCGTCCTCATGTAAAGAGTCAACTCGGCCCGACAAGATCGCACCGCAATTTTTAGCTGCTGTGCATGTGCAGCATGCGCCCTTCCCATTTGATCCCGGGGAGCTATATTGCCGCCGGCTTCAACAACCTTTGAGGACATGATGTCGAAGAAGAAAGTGCTTGTGGTGGGCGGTGCCGGTTATATCGGCTCCCATACGTGTCTGGTACTGGCTGAAAGAGGTTACGAGCCCGTCGTTTTCGACAATCTCTCGAATGGACACGCGGAATTCGTCCGCTGGGGCGAGCTCGAACAGGGCGATATCCGTGACCATGCGCGACTGGATGAAGTGTTTGCAAAACACAAGCCCGAAGCGGTTCTGCATTTCGCGGCTCTCATCGAAGTAGGGGAATCGGTCAAGAACCCGGTCGGTTTCTACGACAACAACGTGGTCGGCGCGCTGACGCTGATGTCGGCTGCTATTCAGGCCGGTGTGAAGGCCTTCGTCTTCTCCTCCACCTGCGCGACCTATGGTCTGCCGGTTCAGGTGCCGATGGACGAGAGCCATGGCCAGGCGCCGATCAATCCCTATGGCCGCACGAAGTACATTATCGAACAGGCATTGAAGGACTACGGCCAGTATATGGACCTGAAATCGGTCATGCTGCGATATTTCAATGCCGCAGGCGCTGATTTCGAGGGCCGGATCGGTGAGTGGCATACGCCGGAAACCCATGCGATCCCGCTCGCCATCGAAGCCGCCCTCGGCCGTCGTCAGGGCTTCAAGGTGTTCGGCGACGATTACGACACGCGCGATGGCACCTGTGTGCGCGACTATATCCATGTTCTCGACCTTGCCGATGCGCATGTGCGCGCCGTCGACTATCTGCTGGCTGGTGGCGACATGGTTGAGCTCAACCTGGGCACCGGCACCGGCACGACAGTGAAAGAGCTGCTTGCGGCAATTTCGGACGTTTCCGGCAAGCCGTTCCCGGTGGAGTATGTCGGCCGTCGCGAGGGCGATTCCACCTCGCTCGTAGCCAATAACGACAAGGCGCGCGAAGTCCTGGGCTGGGAGCCGCAATATACGCTCAACGACATTATCAAATCAGCCTGGGACTGGCATAAGCGCTCGAACCACGTGATGAGTTAAGGAAAACATAGCCATGGCCAAGATGGTCCATTCGATGATCCGTGTTCTCGAAGAGACGCGGTCAGTCGATTTCTATGACAAGGCCTTTGGTCTGAAAGTCGCCAGCCGCGTGCCCTTCGACGGCTTCACGCTGATCTATCTCTCGAACCCGGAAACCGGGTTCGAGCTGGAGCTGACCGTCAATGCAGGGCGCGAGCAAGCCTATGATCTCGGAAACGGTTACGGCCATCTGGCCGTGACGGTCGAGGATATCGAGGCCGAATATAAGCGCTTCACTGATCTGGGCCTCACCGTCGGCAAGCTCGTCGAGATGCCGCATGAGGGCAAGCCGTTTGCGCGGTTCTTCTTCGTGACAGATCCGGATGGCTACAAGACGGAAGTCATCCAGCGTGGCGGACGTTTCCAGTAAAAGGTGAATGGCATGGCTGAAGGTGAGATCAAGCTGGAAGAGAGCTGGAAATTCGCTCTGGAGGGCGAGTTCGCAGACCCGTACATGGCTGATCTCAAACGTTTTCTCGTCTCCGAAAAACAGGCGGGAAAACGAATCTTCCCAAAGGGTTCCGAGTATTTTCGCGCGCTAGACCTTACCCCGCTCGATGAGGTGAAGGTGGTCATTCTCGGTCAGGACCCGTATCACGGGTTTGGCCAGGCGCATGGTTTGTGCTTTTCGGTGCAGCCGGGGGTGAAGACGCCGCCTTCGCTCGTCAATATCTACAAGGAAATGCAGGCCGATCTCGGCATTCCGCCGGCAAAACACGGCTTCCTCGAAAGCTGGGCCGAACAGGGCGTGCTTCTCCTGAACAGCGTGCTGACGGTGGAAGAGGGTAAAGCGGCGGCGCATCAGGGCCAGGGCTGGGAAAAATTCACCGATGCCGTCATTCGCACGGTGAACGACGAATGCGATGGGATCGTCTTCATTCTCTGGGGTTCCTACGCTCAGAAGAAAGCCTCCTTCGTCGATCAGGAGCGGCATCTGGTGTTGAAATCGGCGCATCCATCGCCGCTTTCTGCCCATAACGGCTTTCTCGGCTCGCGCCCGTTTTCCAAGACCAATGAGTATCTGCAGTCGATCGGTAAGGATCCTGTCGATTGGCAATTGCCGGAAACTGTCTGATCAGTGAACGGTACGCATTCTTCGTCAACGATAAGCGAACAATCCGTTCGGATGTGTTTATCTATCCAATCTGCGTCTGATCGACCAAATATCACCCCATGAACAGCGGGCCGCGAGGCGGCTCCAAAGGAACAAGGGGTTTGATATGATTACCCAGATCAGGGGCCTGCACCACGTCACGTCGATGGCCGCGAGTGCCTCCACCAACAATAAATTCTTCACCGACACGCTCGGCCTGCGCCGGGTCAAGAAGACCGTCAATTTCGACGCGCCGGATGTCTATCATCTCTACTACGGGGACGAAGTCGGCACACCGGGTTCGGTGATGACTTACTTTCCCTTCCCGCATATTGCCCAGGGCCGTCCCGGCACCGGCGAAGTGGGTACGACCGTGTTTTCCGTGCCTGAAGGTTCTCTTGGTTACTGGACCGATCGGCTGACCAAGGCTGGTGCCGATGGGTTGAAAGCCGATGAAGCTTTCGGTGAGAAGCGACTGCATTTTGCCGGCCCCGATGGCGACGGTTTTGCGCTTGTCGAAGTCAGGGATGACAATCGTGCGCCCTGGATCGGCAATGGTGTCGGTGCAGAGGAGGCAATCCGTGGGTTCCACTCCGCGTCGATGCGTCTTCGTGATGAAGGCTCAACGGCCGAGCTTCTAAAGTTCATGGGCTATGAGCAGGTCGATGCCAGGGATGGCGTTACCCGCTTCGGCATTCCGGGCGGCAATGGTGCCGACTTCATCGACGTCGAGACGATGCCGAATATTTCGAGCGCCCGTCTTGGTGCCGGATCCGTGCATCATATCGCCTTTGCCGTCGAGAACCGTGCAAAGCAGCTCGAAGTGAGGAAGGCGCTGATGGATACCGGCTATCAGGTCACGCCGGTGATCGACCGCGATTACTTCTGGGCGATCTATTTCCGCACGCCAGGTGGCGTCCTGTTCGAGATCGCCACCAACGAGCCTGGCTTCGACCGCGATGAAGACACCGCGCATCTCGGCGAAGCTCTGAAGCTGCCGACCCAGCACGAGCATCTGCGCAAGGCGCTCGAAGAACATCTGGAACCAATTGCCTAAGGCCATTTCAGGGCAGGGCGTTCGCGCCCTGCCGATACCGTTCAGGAGATTTCAATGAGTTACGACAGTTATCTGCACCGGGTGCGCCCCGGTGCGCCCGGATCGCCGATCCTGTTCGTCTTTCACGGTACGGGCGGCGACGAAAACCAGTTCTTCGATTTCGGTAGTCGCCTTCTGCCTGGTGCGACAGTTGTCTCGCCGCGCGGCGACGTTTCCGAACATGGTGCTGCGCGCTTCTTCCGGCGCAAGGCGGAAGGTGTCTATGACTGCGACGACCTTGCTCGTGCCACCGAGCGCATGGGCGACTTCATTGCCGCCAATCGCGAGCGTTACGAGTCTTCAACCGTGCTTGGCCTCGGCTTTTCCAACGGCGCGAACATCCTCGCCAACATCATGATCGAGAAACCCAGCCTCATCGAAGCCGGTGTGCTGATGCATCCGCTGATCCCGTTCCAGCCGGCCGAGCGCAAAGTGACTGAGAAGGCGCATGTTCTGATTACGGCTGGCGAGCGTGATCCGATCTGTCCGGTGCCCGCAACACTTGAGCTTGGCGAATATTTCAAGCGGCAGGGCGATGCTGTGACGTTCGAATGGCACGCAGGCGGCCATGAGATCCGGCCGAACGAGATCGAGGCGATCAAGGCATTCCTCGCTCCCTATGGCGGACAGGCCTGATCTTTCAAAGTCTGCTCTCCGGGCTTGCGGAAGCGCATGGTGTTGGCCGATAGTGCCTTCATCATAGCGCGCAAGCCCGGAGGATGGCATGAGCAATCACCTGAAATTCTTCATCAATGGCGAATGGGTGGAGCCGGTGGTCCCCGTCGCACTCGATGTCATAGATCCCTCCACGGAAGAGCCCTTCACGCAGATCGCACTCGGCTCCAAGGCAGATGTCGACAAGGCTGTCGCTGCTGCCAAAGCTGCGTTTCCGGTATTTTCGAGATGGACGCAGAGCGAGCGGCTTACGCTCTTGAAACGAATTCTCTGGGAATATGAAAAACGTGCCGAGGATATCGCCCAGGCAGTCAGCCGCGAGATGGGCGCGCCGATTGCGTTCGCTCGCGATTCCCAAGTCGCAGCCGGCCATGGCCATCTGAGCGCAACGATCACTGCGCTCGAAACCTACAAGTTCATCGAGGATCGCGGTACGACGCGTATCGTCAAGGAACCGATCGGCGTCGTGGCGCTGATTACGCCATGGAACTGGCCGCTCAACCAGATTACCTGCAAGGTCGGTCCGGCAATCGCCACCGGCTGCACGATGGTGCTCAAACCCTCCGAGATCGCACCGATCTCCGGCGTTATCTTCGCCGAGGTGATGGAGGCGGCGGGAGTGCCGAAGGGTGTGTTCAACATGGTCAACGGCACCGGCCCGGATGTGGGGCAGGTGATGGCGGGGCATCCGGACGTCGACATGGTGTCCTTCACCGGCTCGACGCGTGCCGGCATCATTGTGGCGAAGACGGCTGCCGACACTGTCAAGCGCGTGGCGCAGGAACTTGGCGGCAAGTCCGCAAACATCATTCTGCCTGATGCTGATCTCAAACAGGCCGTGGCCGATGGGGTAACCGGTTGTTTCGGCAATTCCGGCCAGTCCTGCGATGCGCCGACGCGCATGCTGGTGCCGCGTGCCTGGCATGAAGAGGCGCTCAACGTTGCACGGGAGGCTGCCGAGAAGCTGGTCACCGGCGATCCTCAAGCTGAGGGAACTGATCTTGGTCCGGTTGTCAGCAAGGTGCAGTTCGACAAGATTCAGCGTCTGATCGAGGCAGGTATTTCGGAAGGCGCTACGCTGGTCACCGGCGGTCCGGGGCGACCGGAGAACCTGAACCGTGGCTATTATATTCGCCCGACCGTGTTCGGTAACGTCAACAATAACATGACGATCGCGCGGGAAGAGATTTTCGGTCCGGTTCTGTCGATCCTGCCTTATGACGGCGAGGAAGAGGCAATCGAGATCGCCAACGATACGCCCTATGGTCTTGCCGCCTATGTGCAGGGCGAGCCGGAACATGCGAGGAAGATCGCGCCGTATTTGAGGGCCGGGTCGGTTTATCTGAATTATCCCGATTGGGATCTGTTTTCTTCCTTCGGCGGCTACAAGCAGTCCGGCAACGGGCGCGAATATGCCGACTGGGGCATTCACGACTTCCTCGAGATCAAGAGCGTCGTCGGTTACGGCAATTGAAGGCTGCTGTCCGCGGGCGGCTTTGCCGCTCGCGGGGATATTCTCGCCGGGTCCGGCGCTCAGGCCGATAAAACTGAGTAAGTTTCTGTTAACTCTGGTTAAAGCTTTTCCCTCCGGCGTCGATCTCCGCTAATCAAACCTTGTGGGGGAAACCGTACAATGGGTCGGATAGAAGCCAGCATGATGCTGGTGCGAGGGTTAAAGATTTGAACAGTCTCTGGGTTGGATTGCTTGCGAATATGGCGGTGGTGGCGCTGGTCATATCGCTCTGGTCCAACATTCGCCTGCCGGTTTTCGGTCAGAAAGAATCCATTCGGGGATGGGCTTTCGGTATCCTGTTCGGCCTTGGGGCGATCAGCCTGATGTTGATCCCGTTCCAGCTCGGCTCAGGTTTCTTCATCGATCTGAGGATGACGATGATCGGGACCTCTGCGTTTATCGGCGGCCCTCTTGCGGGTATCGTGACCACGATCATAGCGGCGGCTTTCCGCGTTTATCTTGGTGGAGCAGGGGCTACGATCGGACTGGTCGGAATAGCATTCGCCTGCGCTGCCGGGCTTGTCGGTTGGCGTTTGAAGACGAAGGATGCGCCGTCTCTCAAGGCGAACGTGCTGTTTTCACTGGTGATGGCGATTGGCGCGATGGCGCCGGGTTTTGTCTACGCCCTCTATCAGGATATCGATACCGGCCCTCAGATTCGTTTGCCTTACATGACGCTTGTTTTCGTGGCGACCTTGATGGCTTGTGTCGCGCTTGCCAACGAGATCAGGCGGAGGGAGACGGAGGCGCGAAACCACATGTACCGCCATGTCATCAACAGCCTGCCGGAGGCGCTGAATGTGAAGGATCGTGAAGGCCGGTTCATCATGGCGAACCCGGCCACCGCCACCCTGATGCAGGCGGAGAATGCCGATGCGCTGATCGGAAAGACAGACTTCGATTTCTTCTGCCAGGAAGTGGCCGCAGCTTTTCGTGCCGACGAGGAAAAGGCGTTGAAGGCTGGAACTGCGATAGTCGAAGAGCAGATGCTTGCCCGAATGGATGGCAGCCGGTCTTATCTTTCCACGCTCAAGGCCCCGTTCACCGACATTGACGGCAATATCATCGGGCTCATCACCCATAGCCGCGATACGACCGACAAGAAGCTGCTTGAGGCAGCCCTTACACAGAGCGACAGGCGTGCTGCCGAAGCTCTGTCCAGCATTTCCGATGGTCTCGTGATGTTCGACAAGGATCTCACGCTCGTCTTTTGTAATGAGCGCTACCGGGCAATGTTTTCCGTTACCGCCGATCTGCGCGTTCCCGGTACGCCGGCAGCCGCCATTCTTTATGCATCGATTGCTCGCGGCGAACTCGTCGGGATACCACAGGAGCAGGTCGCGCAGTGGGTGGATATCGCGCTTGGGCGGTTGAAACAGGGCGGCACCGTTGAGTTCCGCTTGCCGACGGGCGCTGGATCGAATCCCGTACGCGTCCGACGCCGGAAGGGGCCTGTTTCGTCATCTGCTCCGACATTACCGCCGCCAAACAGCATGAACTGGAACTGCAGAACCTGAATGACAGGCTTTCCGTGCTTGCCGAGACGGATAGTCTGACCGGACTTTTGAACCGCCGCGCTTTCGATGCGGTGATGGCCGAGGAGCTCGATCGGGTTGCGCGTGGCGAAGGGTCGCTCGCACTTCTGATGATCGATGTCGATTACTTCAAACGCTTCAACGATACCTATGGCCATGGAGCGGGCGATTCCTGCCTCAAGACAGTCGCCGATTGCCTGAGAGCGGCAGCCCGCCGGACCAGTGACCGGGCCGCCCGTTATGGTGGAGAGGAACTCGCACTGGTTCTGCCGGATATCGATGAAGCGGCGGCACTGAAGATTGCGGAGGAGTTCTGCGAGCGATTGAGGGGGCTGCGCATTCCTCATACGGGAAGCGACAAGGGTATCGTGACTGTCAGCATCGGTGTTGCCACGCTTGGGTCTGGTTCGGGGCCGACGGATGCAGTGCGCCTCATTGCTCGCGCTGACGAGGCGCTTTACACGGCAAAGCGTGATGGCCGGGACGGTGTCAGGATCTGGGAACCCAGCCGGCCGCGCATCGTCCATTCCGATAATGCGCGGTCCTGATTATCTTCGGATGTGAGGCAGGTGTTGCGAGAAAGAGCGGGCTGCTCTTTCTCCAGATACGCCGTCGTGTGATCGAAGGGTTCGCAAGCCCGCTTGGCTCCGCCTTCATGCTCAGTATCCGCAACCCTTCAACTGTGCTGCGTAACGTGCTGCCATTCCTGCCGATTTCTGAGCAGTCTGCCTCAGGCTGCCGCTAAAATTGCCGCGGTCATATCCCGCATGTCCGGCGTAGTAGGCGAGATAAAGATTGTAAGCGTCGTTTCGGGCAACGCCGTTCCGTGCCGCCGTCTGGTTATGATACCAAGCAACGAAACGGATCGCATCGCCGAAGTCATTGCGGCGAGCTGCCCAGCGGCCGGTGGCACGCTGATAGGTGGCCCAGGTGCCATCGAGGGCTTGCGCGTAACCATAGGCCGATGATGCCCGCTTGCCGGGGATGAAGCCGAGGAACCATTTGCGGGGCGGACGGGCATTGGCCCGGAAGCTTGATTCGACGTAGATCGTCGCCATCAGGATCGGTACGGGCACGCCGTATTCGCGCTCTGCGGCACGTGCTTGTCGTTCCCAATTGTTGAAGAAACCGTCGCGCTGCTCGAAAATCGCGCAGGCGTTGCTAATCCTGCTGGGTGCGCTGGCGCAGCCGGCGAGAGTGAGGAGCGCGATGAAAAACGCAATACGCATCGCAGAAACACGGGTCATGCCCGATAGATGACTCTTAAGATTTAATGAAAAGTTTAAGGATCGCATGTTCCCCGAAGTTGTGAGCAGCATGGTCCTTGCAAGGATGCTTTGAACAGCGGATTCTGCGGCAAAGCGCCACGTCGTGCGGTCACACGCATTTGATAATAGTCAAGCATGAAGGTGGGTTTTGAAAAGCCCAATTGGGGAAGCATGCATGTCCAAGCGCAGTTTTTCGTTTCCGGTCGCTGATGTGAGAGCGCGAGCGCTCGGTGAAATCCATGCGCGACCCTACACGCTGCTGCCGCTACCACGGGTTATCTTCCAACTGGCGTTCCTTACGGAGGCCAATCTGTCCGCAGACCATTCCATCCTTGCGGAGCTTTCTCTGGGGCAGGGCGTGCCTGCACCGTCTCCCGATACCAGCCACCACACGATGAGCTGGGGCAGCGGCACGCTGCGCTGGGAACGACATACGGAATTTTCGACCTATTTCTGGGACACGCCTGCGCCGGCGACATTCGGAGGCGAAATTGCGGTCAACCCGTTCGGCGCGAGCTTTGCCGCGCCCGGTCCGTTTATTTCCGGTGTGCGTATAGAGGTTCGGCCTGCGGGCGACGATATGTCGGATATTACCTCCCGTTTCGATCCGACGAGCCTCTGCCAGAGTATGGTGGCCGATAATCAGGCAACGCTGATCACCGATTTTCGGCAGGATGGCGATGGGCTGACGAAGTTTTTGGTGCTTGATCACGGCATGACCGATGCTGCGCGTGGCATGCTCGTCCAGCGTATTCTCGATATCGAGACCTATCGCACGCTGGCGATGATGGGCTTGCCGATGGCGCAGAGCCTTTCACCGGAAATCAGGCAGTTCGAGGCCCGGTTTACCGCAATCACGCAACGCATGAAGCAGCATGCGCGTGACGAGGCGGACGAGATGCTTCTGGAAATCACCACGCTTGCGGCGGAGCTGGAAGCCAATGCCGCGCTCAGCCTTTACCGGTTCGGCGCAAGCCGCGCCTATAACGACATCGTTCTCGACCGTGTGGGCATGTTGGCGGAAAAGGCTCTGCCCGGCAGTGAGACGCTGGGCGCCTTTCTCCATCGCCGTCTTGCGCCGGCCATGCGAACCTGCCAGTCGGTCGAAGAGCGGCAAATGAACCTGTCCCGAAAGCTGACCCGTGCCACGGCGCTGCTGCGTAGCTGGATCGATGTCGATCTGCAAAAGTTCAATACCGAGATACTTGCTTCGATGGACAAGCGGTCGCACCTGCAATTGCGTCTGCAGCAAACCGTCGAAGGTCTGTCGGTTGCTGCAATTTCCTATTATGTGATCGGGCTGGTCGGTTATCTTGCGAAGTCGCTGCACTATGTCGGGCTGGCGATCATGCCGGAGGTACTGACCGGGGCTTCCGTGCCTATCGTTGTGATAGCAATATGGCTGCTCGTTCGACGTATCCGCAACAGGCATGATGACGATGGTGGCCGCAGGCTCAACTGGCGTCAACGTCGTGTGGATGGGCGTGATGCCGAAAAGTGACCGGTTGCCTAATCTGCTTTATGCCTGACGGGTGATCTTTCCTGTGCCAAGGCGGGAAAAAGAGCCATTTCAGTAAAATTGCATCTTTCCATTTAAGCCCGCCGAAAAGTTGTCCCGCCTAAAGTCGTGCCAGAACGAAACGCGATGGCCAGAGAGCCGTCCGTAAAACAGGGTTCAGGCAATGATCAGGAAGCTTATTATTTCGGCGGCTGTTCTGGCCGCACTTATCCACGGCAAGGAAGCCAGTGCTGCTGGCCCAGGCGGCTTTGCACGCGAACTTGCATCCGTTGTCGTCAAACAGGCCGAAGTGGACCATGCGATTACCGACCTGGATGTCTATTTCGACATGTTTGGCTCAGATGAAGCCAAGTCGATAGCCGTGCAGGATTGCTTCGACTGCATCGACATCTAGTACTCGCGGATGGTCGGCGCTGATTGCCAGCGGGTGTTGCGCCTGTCTCTATTGTCTCTATTTCGACATTTGCCGGACCTCAGGTGAGGGCCGGCTTTCCGCGTTCGGCTATGGCTATGCCGCCAAGCGCCAGGACCAGCGCAATGACATGGAACAGCTGTAACTGCTCGCCGAGAAGCATGACCGAGAGAAGCGTACCGAAGACGGGCACGAGATTGATGAACAGCCCGGCGCGGTTGGCGCCAATGTCCGTCACGCCTCTGATATAGAGGACCTGAGCCACGAGTGAGGCAAATACGGCCGTGTAGAGCGCCACCATCCAGCCCGTCATATCCGGCCAGATCATGCCGCCACTCGAAAATTCCCAGCCTGCGAGCGGAATGCTGAAGACAAGCGCAAATAGCGCCGGCACCGCCATCAGGCTTTTCCAGCTGATCGGCGGGCGCCATCTGAGCGCGATCGTGTACAAGGCGTAAGCGGCGATCGCTATGATCATGATCGCGTCACCGAAATTGACCGTCAGGGTGACGAGCGTGGCGAAATCCCCGTGAGCCGCAGTCAACAGACTACCGATTGCGGTCAGGCTGAAACCGACGATCTGGAGCCAGGACACTTTCGTTCTGAACAACGCGAAATTCAGGATGAAGATGAGGACGGGAATCAGCGTCTGCTCGACTGTGACGTTGATCGCGCTTGTATAGGTTACGGCTGTGTAGAGCACCGCGTTGAAGACGACGTAGCCCACGATGCCGAGGAAGCCGAGCACGGGAATATTCGCGCGGATCACCGGCCAGTCCCGGCGCAAATCCTTCAGCGAGATGGCGAAGATGATGACGACGGCAAAGAACCAGCGCCAGAAGGTCAGCATCATCGGGCTGATATGGCCGATCGCAAGCTTGCCTGCGACTGCATTGCCGCCCCAGCAAAGCGTGGCGATGACGAGAAACAGATAGGCTTGGCGATGCACGTTGCCTCCTAGACACGCCGCCCTGCCGACGCCAGTATGCTCTTACGATTTGGCAAATAGCGTGCGGTTTTGGCCTTTGTCACGCAAAAACCTTGTCGCAGTCACAAACAGGTCGCTTTCCTCACGCCAAGGCATTATAGATGCGCGCGTTTGTGGAGCCGTTGGCCGTGACCGACCGGCTTCGAGAAAAAGAACTTGTGTAAGGCTCGCTGTCGATCGAGGTCATAGACCGGCATCGTCGAGCGGGTTTCGTCCAAAGGGCAGGAAGCAGATATGACGAACTGTGTCGTAGTGGGTTCGCAATGGGGTGATGAGGGCAAGGGCAAGATTGTCGACTGGCTCTCGGAGCGCGCCGACATCGTTGTGCGTTACCAAGGCGGTCATAATGCCGGCCATACGCTCGTCATCGATGGCGTAAGCTACAAGCTGTCGCTGCTGCCTTCCGGCGTCGTTCGTCCAGGCAAGATGGCCGTCATCGGCAACGGCGTCGTCGTCGATCCGCATGCGCTGATTGCCGAAATGGGGCGACTTGCTGCCCAGGGTGTGACGGTAACCCCCGAAAATCTGCGAATCGCTGAAAACGCCACGCTGATCCTGTCGCTCCACCGCGAACTCGACGGTATGCGTGAAGATGCCGCCTCCAACAGCGGCACGAAGATCGGCACGACCCGCCGTGGCATCGGCCCGGCTTACGAAGACAAGGTCGGCCGCCGCGCCATCCGCGTCATGGATCTGGCCGACCGCGATGCGCTGGAAGCCAAGGTCGAGCGCATTCTCACCCATCACAATGCCCTGCGTCGTGGTTTCGGTGCTCCGGAAGTCGAGCACAAGGACATCATGGAGGAACTGACCTCCATCGCCGATACGGTCCTGCCGTTCATGGACAGCGTCTGGCAGTTGCTGGACAAGGAGCGCCGCAAGGGTTCGCGCATCCTGTTCGAGGGTGCGCAGGGCTCGCTGCTCGATATCGACCACGGTACCTATCCGTTCGTCACCTCGTCCAACACCGTTGCCGGCCAGGCCGCTGCCGGTTCCGGCATGGGGCCGGGTTCGCTCGGTTATATCCTCGGCATCACCAAGGCCTACACGACGCGCGTCGGCGAAGGCCCGTTCCCGACGGAACTGACGGACGAAATCGGACAGTTTCTTGGGGAAAAAGGTCATGAATTCGGCACCGTGACGGGCCGCAAGCGCCGTTGCGGCTGGTTCGATGCTGCTCTTGTGCGCCAGTCGGTTGCAACCAACGGCATTACCGGCATCGCGCTGACCAAGCTCGACGTTCTCGATGGTCTCGAAGAGCTGAAGATCTGCGTCGGCTATATGCTTGACGGCCAGAAAATCGATTATCTGCCGGCTTCGCAGGCCGCTCAGGCGCGTGTCGAGCCGATCTACATCACGCTCGAAGGCTGGAAGGAATCGACGGTCGGCGCCCGCACCTGGGCCGAACTTCCTGCCCAGGCGATCAAGTATGTGCGCCAGGTCGAAGAGCTTATCGGTGCCCCGGTTGCACTGTTGTCCACAAGCCCGGAACGCGACGACACGATACTTGTGACCGACCCGTTTGAAGATTAATGTCAAGAATTGATTATCCATTCGGCCGGCCGATGCCGGCTACCATGAGAAAGTGCTGATGGCTGATTTTGTAGCGGTGATCCGCCGCGCTGTTGACGGTTTGGCGACCAACACGCCCGAGGCGCGCACGCGGGTTTATGAAAAGGCCCGCGGTGCCGTCCAGCGCCAGCTTGAGAACATGAAGCCTCGTCCGCCGGAGGAAATGCTGCGGCGGCAGATGGACAAGCTGGAAGCGGCCATCATCGAGGTCGAGACCGAGCATGCGGAAGCGCTTCCGGCGGAGCCGGAGGTAGCTGTCGCTCCTGCGCCGGTGCCCTATGAGGCGCCGGAACCGGTCGAGGAGTATGCCGAAGTGCCGGCAGCAGCCGCGGAACCACAGCATGCGGAAGAGCTTGCCGCTTCGCATTCTCTTGCCGAACCCTATAGGGAAGAGGAACCTGCCGAGGCAGGAACCGTAGCCGAACCCTATCGCGAGCCGGAAACGCATTGGGAAGAAGCGCCACATTCCGAGGCCGCAGCGAAACCGGCAGAGCACGACTGGCGGGAGGCCGCCGAAGAGCCTGTGGCAGAGCGTTACGGCGATTGGCGTGACGACGTTCCCGAGGAAAAGGTCGAATATCCGCAGCAGGTCGCTGTCGAGGAGACGACCTATAGCCCTGAAGCTGATTCGCGCGAGGAAGCCTCTCCATTCGCCGAAGAACGCCATGAAACGCAGTCTTTTGCGGAACGTGACACTGCTCCCGCTGAATGGCAGGTAGAACCGCAGGCGCCGACGCAGGATTACGTCGCACCGGAAACCGTATCTGCGGACCACACGACATGGGCCGCCCCGGAACGGGAGCCGGTTCACCAGGCCGAAGAACCTAGTGCAGACTCGGCGTGGAACGAGGTCGACGACCTTACCCGCCATCTCGATGCCGGACATCGCAGCGCGCCGGTCGCCGCCCATTTCGGGGAGGAGATGCATGTCTCCGCCGAGCCGGTCCGCATGCCGCAAGCGACAGATATGCCGCAGACATCCCGGCCGGCGGACGAAGTCGACGAAGACCCGTTCGCAGCCTATGTGAACGCGCAGCCTTCCGCGCCCGTGGAGCAGCCGAAACAGGCTCAGGCACAGCCGCAGTCGCAGCAGGATGAGCAGCGTGACCCGTGGAGCGATCTGGAAGATCTGATCGGCTACACGAAGGATGCACCTTCTTCGGAGCAGAAGCCGCAAAAGGCGGCCGATGAAGATGATTTCAGCGATCTGCTGTCGCCGCCGGCCAAGCCCTATCGGGTGACGCCGGTTCGCAAGCGCAACTATGCCGGCATGATCCTCGGGCTTCTGGGCCTGATCATCATCGGTGGTGGCGCTTATGGTGCCTGGATGTATCGCGACAAGCTCAACGACATGGTTGGCGGTCTGATGCCGTCGGGCTCCAGCACGAGCGAAACGGCTCAGCAAACGCCTGCTGCCAGCGCGCCGGCAAATTCCGGTACTGCCGCACAGCCGCCCGCTGCCCAGCCGCAGCCGAGCGCATCAACGCCTGCGCAACCACAGACGACCACGCCGCCGCCGGCTGACGGTTCGTCGACCGCGACGAAGTTCACGCAGAGGCTTCTCGAAAACGGAAGCGAAGTCGATGCAGGCCCGGGTGATGCGGGTAGCCTCGCGCAAAATGCCGAGGGACAGTCTGTTGCCCAGTTGAATGCGCCGCCGGCCGATCCCGCACCTGCGGCACCTTCGACCACCGGTACGGCAACTCCTCCTGCCGGAACTGCGGCACCGGCAACGCCCGGCGCTTCGGCGACCGAAGTGCCTGCTGCTGCCGGCGAGAAGATGTTCCTTTACGAGGAGCGTATCGGGCAATCCGCGCCAACAGCTATCGAAGGTAGTGTCTCCTGGTCTCTCCAGCGTGAGCCGGGCCAGAATGGGGGACCGGCGGAACCCGTGGTCCAGGGCCGTATCACAATTCCGGGTCGTGGCCTGACAGCCCTTCTGACCGTCAAGAAGAACAGCGATTCGTCGCTGCCGGCGAGCCATCTGATCGAGATCGTCTTCGCAGTCCCACCGGACTTTGAAGGCGGCGCCATCGACAGCGTTCTGCGGATTGCGATGAAGCAGACCGAGCAGGATCGTGGAAACGCACTGGTTGCCGTTCCGGCGAAGATCACCGACGATTTCCACATGATCGCGCTCAATGACTTCCCGGATGCGCAGAGGACCAATCTCGAGCTCCTGCGGACCCGCAATTGGATCGACATCCCGCTTGCCTATCGCAACGGTCGCCGCGCTCTGCTGACCCTGCAGAAGGGACCTGATGGCGTGAAGGCTTTCGACGAGGCGATCCGCGAGTGGAGCCAGAACACGACCGGCCAGACCGGCCAGTAAGTATCGCTCAAGCAAAATCAGAAGGCCCGCAGGTTTGAAAACCTTGCGGGCTTTTTCTTTTGGTGGGTTGCGGTTGGGCCGAATGTCGCGCGACGATATGCGCTAATGTCGCATTGACAATCATCACCTTGATTGTGATGAGGTTCAGCCATGCGTTTCCTTCGGCACCTTATCAGAGACGGATTTTGCGGCGGCCCGCTGGCCGCTCTGATCGGCGTGCTGATGGCGCTGCAAGCCTTGATCGGCGGATTCGGCACCGGTGCGATGGCATTTGCCTCTCCTGCGGAAATGGTCATCTGTTCCACCGATAGTGTCGGTGATCATTCGCAGCATGCGGTTGATCCGCATGCTGGCCATGGCGGGACGCATGGTTCGGGTGAGCCGAAAAACGCCAAGCATGCCAAGGATTGCTGTCTGACCGCCTGCCAGGTGGCGGCTGCGGTCCATGTCGGTATTCCGTCCAAGGCGCCGGCACCCGTCGGGCGCATCGCGATCGACGCGGCAACGCTCGTGGCAATGGTCGAGGCCGCTGTTGCGCCACGCAGGCTCGGTCTCAGTGGCGATGCAAGAGGACCACCAATCTTTCCAGTCTGACGTCACCCTTTCTGCCGGCTGTTACCGGCTGTCGTCCTATTGGAGATCATCATGACCTTTTCCCGGATAGTTCTTCCGGCGTCGCTGTGCGCAGCGTCCTTTTTGGGAGGCGCATATGCAGGCTGAGCCCGCGCAACCGTCCTTTGCCGCCATCAGGCAGTTCATCACGCGCCTGCACTTCTATGTCGGCCTGTTCGTCGGGCCTTTCCTGCTTGTTGCTGCGGTAACCGGCACGCTCTACGTGCTCACGCCGCAGATCGAAAGCCTGCTTTATCGCGATCAGCTAGTCGCGCGCACTGCCGGCCCCGAGCATCCGCTGTCGGAGCAGATCGCGGCGGCAAGGGCATCGATCGGAGAGGCGCCGCGGCTGTTTGCCGTGAGGCCCGCAACCGCGCCCGGGCTGACAACGCGGGTGATGTTCAGCCAGCCTGATCTGGGGGAATCCGAAACCCGCACTGTGTTCGTCGATCCGGCATCGCTGGCGGTTCAGGGTGAACTGATCACCTATGGTACGAGCGGCATCCTGCCGTTCCGCATCACGCTCGATTACCTGCATCGCAACCTGCTGCTCGGCGATATCGGGCGGCATTACAGCGAGCTTGCCGCATCCTGGCTGTGGTTCTCGATCCTCGGCGGGATGTTACTGTGGTATTGGCAGCGAAGCGTGGCACGTCCCAAGGCTGCCAAGGTCAGCAACTGGCAGCGTTCGCGCAGGCTCCATACGCTGATCGGCCTTTGGACGGCGCTGGGATTGCTATTTCTCTCCGCTACCGGGCTTACCTGGTCGCGCTGGGCGGGTGGCAATATCGATACGTTCCGCAACGAAGTCGGCTGGATCACGCCGGCCATCACCACGGCGCTCAATCCGCAGGCGGAAGCGCCTGTTCTGGGCGAACATGCCGCGCATGGCATGGGTGCGGCGGTCGAGACTGCACCGCCGGTTTCCGAAGCGGATATGGTTGCGCGTTTCGACAGGGTAGTCAGCTCAGCTCGCGCAGTCGGCATCGATTCACCGATGATCGAGATACGGCCGCCGCGCACCGTCGGCCAGGCATTCCGTGTCAGCGAGTATGATCGCAGCTGGCCGACGCAGGTGGATACGATCGCCGTTGATCCCTCCAATTTCAACGTCACGAGCCGGGCGGATTTCGAAACGTTTCCGATCGTCGCCAAGCTGATCCGTTGGGGGATCGATGCCCACATGGGCGTGCTGTTCGGTGTTGCCAATCAGGTCTTGATGGCGGTGCTCGGCCTCGCGCTGACAGCGATGATCATCTACGGCTACCGCATGTGGTGGCTGCGCCGTCCCGCGCCCGGCGCATCGGCACGAACGCTGATCCGCAGCTTTTCCTACCTGCCGCCGGTTGCCAAGATCACGGCACTGGCCGTGGCTCTTGTCTTCGGTATCGCCCTGCCGGTGATGGGCGTCAGCCTGCTGGTCTTCCTGTTGATCGATTTCTTCCGTGCGGCGCTTGCGGAGATGATGGCGGCCGAACAGCGCAACATGCCGCCGGGCATGCGCTGAGGCGAAGAGCTGCAATAAAAAAGCCCGCGGTAATGGCCGCGGGCTTGTCGTTAATTGAAGCGATTTTTGGATCGATCAATCGGGCGAGCGAACCAGGATCTTGATCTGGCTCTTTTCCGCAACCAGCGTATCAAAGCCCTGGGCAACGATGTCGTCGAGTTCGATGCGCTTGGTCACCAGCTTCTCTGCCGAGAAATAACCCTGGACCATCAGGTTCATCACGGCGGGGAAGACGTCGCGATAGGCGATCGTGCCCTTCAGGCTCTTTTCCTTCAGGACGACCGTGTTGGGCTGGAATGGGGCTTCCTTTTCCCAGATCGACACGATGACCGTTTCGCCCTCATAGCGGGTTGCGTCGATGCATTGCTGCAGGACAGCGGGCACGCCGGTGACTTCGAACGTGACATCGACACCGCCGGGCGTCAGTTCACGGATCCGCTGGGCAGCGTTTTCCTTGGACGGATCTATGATGCTGGTCGCACCGAGTTCGATCGCCTTGGCGCCACGCTGCGGAGAAAGCTCGACGACATGGATCGCGGACGCGCCGGCCACCTTCAGAGCTTCGACGACGAGCAGGCCGATCGGACCGGCGCCGAAGACGGCTGCGGTCCCGCCGGCCTTGAGGCTGGAAATGCGCACGGCATGCAGGGCAACCGCTGCCGGCTCCACAAGCGCACCCTGTTCGAAGGACAGGCCTTCGGGCATCTTATGAACCCAGCGCTCTCCCACCGTAGTGTAGCCGGCAAAACCGCCGCCGCCACCGGAAAGGCCGTGGAAGCCGAGATTGTCGCAGAGATTGTATTTGCCGTGGAAGCAGGCATCACACTTGCCGCAGGCGAGGATCGGCTCGACAACAACGCGGTCGCCCGGCTTGACGCGCTCGACGCCTTCGCCGACTTCGGATACTTCGCCGGAGAATTCGTGGCCCATGATGATCGGGGCGACGTCGTGGCTGACCGGATGCGGAGCCTTGACCGGCACGAAGATCGGGCCTGCCACATATTCATGCAGGTCGCTGCCGCAGATGCCGGCCCATTTGACCTTGATCTTCACCTGTCCTGCTGCGGGCTTCGGCTCGGTGACTTCCTCGACGCGAATATCCTTGGCGCTGTACCAGCGTGCTGCTTTCATTGCTTATTCTCCTCTAGGCTCTGCCTTGCGCAGTCAGTCGGTTCTAGCGGGGAAGCATGCGGAACTTGATGCACGACAGCGTGAGGGGAACTCGAAATCTGGTCAAAGTGTCGCAGCTTTGAGACAGGTATATATACAAAAAAGCCGCAACCATTTGGCTGCGGCTTTTCTAAATTAGTCTTTATTTCTGGATTGTTAGGCGTCGACCACGCGCAGGGCTTGGGCCTGTGCGAGGGCTTCCTTCTGAACGGCGTCCTGCACCTTTTCGAAGGCACGGACTTCGATCTGGCGGACGCGCTCGCGGCTGATGTCGAATTCCGACGACAGCTCTTCCAGCGTGATCGGATCCTCGGTCAGGCGGCGGGCCTCGAAGATGCGGCGTTCACGATCGTTCAGCACGCTGAGCGCCTTCGCCAGCATGCGGCGGCGCGTGTCCAGCTCGTCCTGCTCGATCAGCACGTCTTCCTGGCTGTCCGAGTCATCCACCAGCCAATCCTGCCACTGGCCGGCTTCGCCCTCGGAGGCGCGGATAGGCGCGTTCAGCGATGCGTCGCCGGAAAGCCGGCGGTTCATCGAGATGACTTCTTCCTCGGATACATTCAGCTTGGTGGCGATCTCTGCGACCTGATCAGGCTTCAGATCGCCTTCATCGATCGCCTGAATCTTGCCCTTGAGGCGGCGCAGGTTGAAGAACAGGCGCTTCTGGTTGGCGGTCGTGCCCATCTTTACCAGCGACCACGAGCGCAGGATGTATTCCTGAATCGAAGCCTTGATCCACCACATGGCGTAGGTGGCAAGGCGGAAGCCGCGTTCAGCGTCGAATTTCTTCACGGCCTGCATCAGGCCGACATTGCCCTCGGAGACCACTTCGCCGATCGGCAGGCCGTAGCCGCGATAACCCATGGCGATCTTTGCCACGAGACGAAGGTGGCTGGTCACCAGCTTGTGGGCGGCATCACGGTCACCATGCTCGGCGTAACGCTTCGCAAGCATGTATTCCTGCTGGGGTTCCAGCATGGGGAACTTGCGGATTTCGTCGAGATAACGATTGAGGCCGGCTTCACCGGCGGTAATGGAAGGCAAAGTATTGCGGGCCATAAAGCACCCCTTTCCAAACGTTGTCGGCTCCCTCAGACGTCTATTGTCCCTGCTTGAAGGCGAACCGAATATGGCGCGGATCGTTCCCGATCCCGCACCAATGCAGGTATCAAGTAAGTACGGCGGAACAGTGATTCAAGATATCACGAAGGCGTTATATCATTACGTTTTGGTAATGCTCCTGAGCCTTTTCGGGTCAGCGATAGACCCGTTCCGAAAGGGCTCTCATTCCTGACCTGACCATCATCTCATAGACCATGCGGCGGGCTATCGGATTGTGCAATCTTACTGCCTTGGAGCCGAGGAAGTCGGTTTCGACGTGATCGAAGGCGCGAAGGTCGGCGGCATCATCGATGATGCGGCGATAGAAATCGTGAAACTGCTTTCGGCACACATAGGTCTTGTACTTGGTCATGCAGAAGGTTGCGAGTTCGTGCTGTCGTTCTCGCAGAAAGTCGGTCACGCCGACGGTCACTTCCGGCCATGCCGGATTGAACGTGTCGTCGAACGCGATGATGCCGTGCGGAGCCAGCGTGCTGAGCGCCAGCATGCTGTCAGCGCTCACATGATGCAGCATATGTCCGCCATCAATGCTGAAGAAGCGCGTATGGCCGATCTTGCCGACGATCTCGTCTGGCTGAAGCTGCGTGCTGTCGCCGCTGATGACCAGATCCTGATCCACCGGCAGGTTCAGCCTCTCTCCATTGTCGATGAAACGCCGATATTGCGTAACCGTTTCTCCCGCCTTCTGCTCTATGTCGAACAGGTCGATCGCGAGGATCTTTTCGGTGCTGCCGCAGACTTTTTTGAAGAGAAAGTAAGAGCGTCCGTAAAACACGCCGATCTCGGCAATGCCGCCGCTCAAGCCATGTGCGCTTTGCGCCTGCAGCAAGGCCATGAAAACA
The DNA here is from genome assembly GCA_900472575.1 of Hyphomicrobiales bacterium. Lineage (GTDB taxonomy): Bacteria > Pseudomonadota > Alphaproteobacteria > Rhizobiales > Rhizobiaceae > Neorhizobium > Neorhizobium cellulosilyticum. The sequence continues at coordinate 264,917 of UCIV01000018.1, read as the reverse complement.
AGCGCATCGGGCGGATCGATATAGCCCTCGACGGTTTGCAGGTCCTTGAAGATGAATTTCCGGATATCTCCGTTCATATCGCTGGTCCTCTACCGTTCGTAGGGCTGCCCCGGTGAGGCGAATGTGACAAGGAAAGTCGATGCGGACGGATGATCTATGAAGTCCTGATTTCCCTGATGTTCTTGCTGCTCTGCAGCAAAAATGATTGACTCTGATCTTTATTGTCTGTTTTCAAGGAATCTTCCTCGGTCTAGGCATTCCAAATAAGTACATTATTTTCATAAATTGGAAATGTATTATTTTAATATTGTGTTTATGCAGTCGTTTCAGCCGCTGGTTGCTTTTATCTCTCTGGATACATCGAATTCGGCCGTGCATCGATTTTCAGATGCACGGCCGCCCAATCGGTGGGTGGTTTGGTTGGCATGAACGTATCCGGGCTAGAGGCAGCGTTTTTCCAGATCATGTGCGCTGCTTCGGCGATAGCGGCTATAGCCGCCCCAGGCCTGGCAGCGGGAAAGGCCGATATCCTTGAGCTGTTCGTCATTCAGGTCCATCAGCGCAAATGCGGTGCGGCGCCGATTGAGCCATGCGGTGATCCTGCCAATGGGATTGGTGAAGAGGGTTTTCTTCTTCGCCGACTCCGATGAGACGCTTGTATTGCCGTCCGCGTCGGGCGGCAGATCGAAGGCATAGTCTATCGGTTCCGGTGCGCGGCCAAAGGCCGCCCGGTTTTCATTCTTCATGATATCCTCCTGGGGTGTCGGCCTAATCTTTTCTGGCCGGGAAGGGGCGGCTGTTCAGCCGCTCCCGTTATTGCCATGCCCGAGGCTCAGTGGCCGGTATGGGCTCCTGTCGATGCCGCCGCGCGTGCTGCGGCTTCCGCTTCACGAAGAACGGTGGCGCATTCCTCGCAGCATACTTCGACGGTCTTTCCGCCTATCCGGACGGCGATGCGGGTGTCATCCAGTTCGCAATCGCACACGGCGCAGGTATTGTCCTTCATCTCAGCTCTCCGGTGTTTGGTTTCGATACGCTGAGGAAACACCCGTCAGGGATTTTGCGCTGTCAGAATCTTTAGCGATCTGCAGTTCGGCGCCGCTTAAACGGTCATGTCGGCGACAGTCAGCGCAGTCCGGCAAAACGCTGGAATTCGGCCGGCGTGCGGCCATAGGCTTGCCGGAAGGCAGAGGAAAAATGGCTGTGGCTGGAGAAGCCGAGATCGAGCCCGAGCTCGGTCAGGTCGTCATAGCTGCCGAGCAGGTCGAGCGCGCGGGCAAGCCGGAGGCGCAACTGGTAGCGATAAAGCGGCATGCCTTCCACCTTGCGGAAGACCTGGGTGAGATAGACGGGCGACACACCGGTCTCGTTGGCAATCTCCGACAATGTCCAGCGTCGTGCGAGGTCGGAGGAAAGCAGTAGCTTGGTGCGGTTGACGAGTTTCTGGGTGCTGAAACCGGGTGTCGGGGGACGTGCGGTCCGCTCGCCGACGGAGCGACGTACAAGTGTGAGCGCCAGAGCCTCGCCTTCCAGCGGTTCGGCGATCCGGTTGAGCAGGCTGTGGCGCAAGAGGGCCACCTGTGCCTGCGCGCGGGCATCTATGCCGAGGCGCTGCTTGTTGAAGGCGAATTTTTCTCCCGCGCGGCGATGGAGGGCGGGGACCACTTCGTCGAACAAGGCTTCCGGCAGGCTGACGCTGATCGAGCAGTCGCCACCTTCTACCGGGTGGCTGATTCGATAGAGATCGCCCTTGTTGAAGAACAAAACCTGGCTGGCCTCGGCCACCGCCTCGTCATCGCCAATATGGCGCATGAAGACGCCGCGGTAGGGAAAGACGAGGCATGTGTTGCTGGCCGTCTCTTCCTCACTCATATGCCGGCATGCGCCGTCGCAAACGACATCCCAGACCGTGACGAGCTCGGTCTCCAGCAGTTTGGTCGATTGCATATGGCTCACGGACATGGCGACAGGGCATTCTCCCGGTAATCATCGCCGAGATATACGCTTGTTCGTGTTTTGTTTCCATACCCAAAAATGGGGCGTAATCCTTCGCGACGAGGTTACGCCCGCTTCGCAAGTTTTGTCTTAGCCGCGCAGAGCTTCGACCAGTGCCGCCATGTCATCTGGCATCGGTGCTTCGAATTCCATGATCTCGCCGGTGCGGGGATGTTCAAAGGCCAGCAGGAAGGCGTGCAGGGCCTGGCGCGGGAAGGCGGCGACGACGCTTCTCACCGGTTCGGGTAGACGGTTCGCCTTGGTGCGGAAGCCGCCGGAATATTCCGGATCGCCGACCAGCGGATTGCCGACATGCGCCATGTGAACGCGGATCTGGTGGGTGCGGCCCGTTTCAAGCCTGCATTCGATCAGGGAGGCAAGCGCTGTGGCGTCAGGCGTTTCCTGAAAGCGCTCCATCACCTCGTAATGGGTGACCGCATGACGGGCGTCGGCGGAATCCTCGCGCTTGACCGCGCGCTTGGTGCGGTCGCCCGTGGCGCGGCCGAGCGGCGCGTCGATCGTGCCCTTCAACTGGCTTGGACGGCCCCAGACGACGGCCTGATAGGCGCGTTCCAGATCTCCCGAACGGCCGTGATCGGCGAATTGCTCGGCGAGATGGCGGTGGGCGATGTCGTTCTTGGCGGCAACCATGACGCCGCTCGTCTCCTTGTCGAGGCGGTGGACGATGCCGGGGCGCTTGACGCCGCCGATGCCGGAAAGGCTTGCGCCGCAATGATGGATGAGCGCGTTGACCAGCGTGCCGGTCCAGTTGCCGGCGCCGGGATGGACGACTAGGCCGGCCGGCTTGGCGATGACGATCAGGTCGTCATCCTCATAGAGAACTTCAAGCGGAATATCCTCGCCCTTGGGCTCTGGATCCTCGGGTTCAGGCTGGACGAGTTCGATCACGTCGCCGGGCTGAATCTTCTTCTTCGGCTCGGTCACGACCTTGCCGTTGATCGTGACCGCACCTTCCTCGATGAGCGCCTTGATGCGGTTGCGGGACAATTCTCCGTCAACCTGTGCCGTCAGCCAGGCATCCAGCCTTCCGCCGTCGTCCTCTCCGGCATTCAGGACTTTCCTTGGCAGCCCGGCTTCGCTAAAGGTCTCGCTCATTCAATCATTCCGTTCAAAGGACAGTCCATGCCGCAGCCCGATCTCGAGGACAAGGAACAGCCACTCGATCCGGCCATGGAGCGTATCCGCCAGAAGATGGTGCGCCTGCAGCTCATTTCGGGCGGTATCTTGGTGGTGTGCTTTATGGCGGTCATTGCCGCCATTGTCTACAAGATCTCCCAGCGCCCGGAAGCGCCTGCGATTGCCGCTACTTCCGGTGGTTTCTCCGTTCCCGCCGATCAGCCGCTTGCCGTAACCGCGGCCCTGCCGCCCGGCTTCGATATCCAGCAGGTTTCGCTTTCGGGTAGCCAGGTGCTGTTTTACGGTGCCCTGAACGGCACTCCGAAACTCTTCATCTTCGATCTCTCCGTCGGTCGCGTGATCGCCGACGTGACCGTGGGCCAGGGGCGGTGATGAATGTGATCCGCATTGAAAATGCGGATGATGCCCGCATCGACGAGTTCCGCTCCATTCGTGAACGGGATCTCGTCGGAAGGCATGGACGTTTCATCGCCGAGGGAACGGTAGTGCTGCGCATGCTGGCGGCGGCGCATAAGCGCGGTGGCGAGTTTTTAGCCGAGAAAATCCTCATTCTTGAAAATCGGCTTGCCGGGGTGGCCGACATTCTGGTCGATTTTCCCGCCGAGGTGCCCATCTATGTCGCCGACAGCGCGGTGCTGGACGGCATCGTCGGCTTTCACCTGCATCGTGGTATCCTTGCTGTCGGCAAACGGGTGAGGGACGTGCAGGCTTCGGAACTGCTTGCTTCGTTGCCGGACCGTGCGCTTGTGGCGGCCGCGATCGGCATATCCAATCACGACAATATCGGTTCGATCTTTCGCAATGCGGCAGCTTTCGGTGTCAGCGCGGTGCTGTTAGACGAAAGCTGTTGCGATCCGCTTTATCGCAAGTCCCTGAGGGTGTCGGTCGGTGCCGTTTTGCAGGTTCCTTACGCGCGGGGCGGAACGACACTGGAGCTGGTGTCTGGTCTTTTCGAGAACGGCTTTTCCGTGTGGGGTCTTTCTCCTGCCGGTCGAACGGAAATCCGCAAGGTTCAACCGCAGCCGCGGATGGCGCTTTTGACCGGAAGCGAGGGAAATGGTCTGCCCTCGGCGTTGATGGAAAAAATCGAGACGGCCAGCATCGCTCAGGCGCCAGGTCTCGACAGTCTCAATGCAGCGACAGCAACAGGTATCGCGCTTTATCAAATTGCCAGTGCCCAAGGGGGCATCTGACCGATCCCAGGCTTATTGATTTGTTGTCGATCCGCTGGTCGTTTCGAGCAGCGAGCGGACGCGTGTCGCGAGGCTCCGGCGTTCGCCTCCCGCAGGCTTGCCGGCAATCATGGCATTGATCGGCGATGATTTGCCCTCGGAGAGCGAAGTCATGGCCACCATGTTGGCGGCGATCGTTGCCATTTCCTCGCGCAATACGTCGTCGTTAGTGGTCGTCTTGGCATTCGCCACGCGCTCCGAAAGCGCCGTCGCACGGTTTCGCGAATCACCGGCAAGCTGGGTAATGCGGGCTTGCGTATCGTCATCCGATTTTACCGGAGGGGCCTTTGTCGAGGGCTTGGCGGGTGTTTCCTTTGCAACTGCCAAGGCTGGCTTCATCTCGCTCTTGACCGTCATCTTTTCACGCAAGCGGGCCAGCTCCTCGTTGCGGCGCTCCAGCGCCGTTTCCTTGTCGGTCCTCAGGGACACTTCCTTGGTGAGTTTGTCTTCCAGCTTCGTAGAACGGTATTCCTCGTTGGCAAGGCGCGTTTCGGCCTCCTTGGCCCTTGCCGTCTGGATACGGACATCCTTGCGAAGAGTATCACGTTCCTCTCGCAGGGCACTGATGCGGAATTTCAGGTTCTCGACTTCGGTCTCTCGGGTCGAAAGGTCTATCCGGGTATTGTCCCGCTTGGATACGAGAAGCTCGATCTCCTGTTTCAATTCCTGGATATCTATATCCTTGCCGATGCTCTGCTCTTCCGAGGCCTCCAGCGCGGCCTTCAATTCGGCGATATAGCTTTCTTCCTGACGCAACTGCGATTTCAAGTCTGCGGCAGCAACATCCAGATTTTCGGCAACGGACTTCAGTTCGATATTGTCGGCAGTGAGCCTGCGGACTTCGTCCCTGAGGTTGTCGCCCTGCAACGTCAGAGAGACGATCTTGTCCTTCTCCTGCACCAGCTCCTGCTTGGTGCGCGCATTTTCTGCTGCGTAGGCGGCGCGCGCCATGTCGCGCTGGGCTCGCACTTCCTGCGGACTGATCGGTACCGTGGCCCTGATGCGGTTTTCGGTGAAGACAACGATGCGGCGATGAATTGCAGGCGCAACCAGCATCGCGATCAGTAGGGCGCTCAGGAAGCCAAGGCCAAAAAGCAGAGCAAATTCGATCACGACCGGGCCGTCTTGGTGTGTATGTGCAGGGATGCACGTTTAAGCATGCAGATCAGAAAGCGGCAAGCACGCAGTTTGTCGTCAACTCGCCTCAACCCACAAGGAAAATCAGAAGGGGTTCCAGGTGGGCGAGCGGGTCAGCTTCAGATAGCCGATATTGACGCCCAGGCGTGCGCCAACACCCGTCCTGATCGGAACGAGGATGACGTTTTCGTTGCGCAGCACCGTCATGCCGACGCCCGCGACGACAAATGCGGAGCCGGATACCCCGCCGAACCTGGCATAAAGCGAATCAACCGATGGGAGATCGTAAACGAGCATCATCACGCGTGTGCCCTGACCACCATAGTCGATGCCAAGCGACGGGCCCTGCCAGAAGCTCGGGTGCTGGCCGGCATTCTTTGTGTAAAGCTGGCCTTCCCCATAGGTGAGGCCGGCGATGAAGGCGCCGGAGCCTTCCTGGCCGAGGATGTAACCATTCGGCAGACCGAATTTCTGGAAGGCGTTTTCCACCACCTTCGCAAGTCCGCCGCTGGTCGAACCGAAGAAGCCGTGACCTGCATCGACGACTTCCTGCAGCGAATACTGGTTGCTGTTTTGCTGCGCGGCAGCCGGCATGGCGCAAAGCCAGACAGTCGCAAACGCAGCGATCAGGGCATTCAGGCGAAGGGCGAGAGCGGAGACGTGGAGGCGGCGCATGTTCAGGTCCGTTTTTAATTCGTCCGTAAGGCGTAGCATCATGCTTCAGCGCGTACCATTCTGGCGAGATGATATTAACAACCAGTTAAGCATTTCAAATACTAAGATGTTGATATCTTTAAGGATGGGTACTGCTACGCATCGCTGACGTGACTTTTGCCATTCTCCCGGCAACCGTCTCCGACCCGTTACTGCAGCATGATTGGCTCGCTGAACTTGTCATTGTTGAGGCGTTGCCCGCCGTCATGGATGAAGAACAGATTGCCGAAATGGGACAATTCGACAATCTTTGTCATCTTCTTGAGCGTGGGCTTAATGGTCAATTTACCAAACGTAGTGTCATTATGCCGGCCTTATCGTTCCATCCCCGCACAACCTTGCCATGGCAAAGAGCGGCGGTTGGCGCCAGATGCATCAGGAGAACAGCATGCCGAAAAACCCCAATCTCACCCTGAGCGGTCCGGATCTGGCGGCACTCCTGTGCAGCCGTGTCTGCCATGACGTGATCTCGCCGGTCGGTGCAATCAACAATGGTCTCGAGCTCCTCGACGAGGGGGCTGCCGATGCCGACGCGCTCGATCTCATCCGCACTTCCGCGCTTAACGCCTCTGTACGTTTGAAGTTCGCCCGGCTTGCCTTCGGTGCTTCCGGTTCTGTTGGCGCATCTATCGATACCGGTGAAGCTGAAAAGGCTGCCAAGGATTTCGCTGCGGCAGAAAAGAAGACTGAGGTTACCTGGAGCGGTCCGCGGGCGATCATCCCGAAAAACCGGGTCAAGCTGCTGCTTAACCTGTTTCTCGTGGCCTATGCCGGCATCCCGCGCGGGGGTTCGGTGGAGGTCGAGCTTGAGAACCCGGAAACGGACGCCCGTTTCACAATCACGGTCAAAGGCCGGATGATGCGGGTTCCGGCCAAGTTCGTCGAGATCTGCACCGGCGTTCTGGAAGAGGCTGTCGATGCTCACACGATCCAGCCTTATTATACGGTTCTGCTGGCTGAAGAATGCGGCATGGATCTGAAGCACGTCGTTTCCGAAGACAAGATCAGCTTCATTGCGGAAATGGCGACCGAATAAGCTTAGGCGAGGTCGCCCCTTCGGGGGCGCGTAACGTTTCGTTAGCCGCGATCCGCTATATCTGCAGGGTCTACCGCCGTGGCGGTCGCTGAAGGGGAGCGGGTTATGCAACGTCTGATGATCGCAGATAGTACTGATATTGTGCGGAAAGTCGGCAAGCGTATTCTTTCCGAACTGGGATTTCTTGTCGCTGAAGCGGGCGATTCTCGCGATGCGCTGAGAGGCTGCCAGACCGAACTGCCGAATTTCATGATCGTCGATGCGAGCCTCGACGGGGCGCTGGACCTGATTGCTGCCGTGCGTGCGCTACCCAACGGAAAGAGCGTTAAGATTTTCTACTGCGTTATTGAGGCCGATCTGAAGCGGATGATGGCAGGCAAGCGGGCAGGGGCCGACGATTTCCTGCTGAAGCCGTTCGACCGGAAGATCCTCACTTCGGTGTTTTCTCCTTACGCTGCCGCAGCCTGATCGCGGCCGAAGCTTTGACGTCCAGGTTTGAACGGCGGCCTCGGTCGCCGTTTTTTGTTGGATGCACTTAACACACCGTAAGGCGGACAAAATAAAACCCGCCTGGCGAACCAAGCGGGTTTTAAGGCAAAGGGGAATGCCGTTGGCTTTAGGCCGTTTCGGCGTATTCCGCACCATCCGGCTCGCGCAGAACGTAGCCGCGGCCCCAGACGGTTTCGATGTAGTTTGCGCCACCGGCAGCGTTTGCAAGCTTCTTACGCAGCTTGCAGATGAAGACGTCGATGATCTTCAGTTCCGGTTCGTCCATGCCGCCGTAAAGGTGGTTGAGGAACATCTCCTTGGTGAGCGTGGTACCCTTGCGGAGCGAAAGCAGCTCCAGCATCTGGTATTCCTTGCCCGTCAGATGAACGCGCTGGCCGCCGACTTCGACGGTCTTGGCGTCGAGGTTTACGATCAGTTCGCCAGTGATGATGATCGACTGGGCGTGACCCTTGGAGCGACGGACGATCGCATGAATGCGAGCAACCAGTTCGTCCTTGTGGAAGGGCTTGGTCATGTAGTCGTCGGCGCCGAAGCCGAGACCACGTACCTTGTCCTCGATGCCGGCCATGCCGGAAAGGATGAGGATCGGCGTCTTGACCTTGGACAGACGGAGCGTCCGCAGAACTTCATAACCCGACATGTCGGGCAAGTTCAGGTCAAGAAGAATGATGTCGTAGTCGTATAGCTTGCCAAGATCGACGCCTTCTTCACCAAGATCAGTGGTGTAGACATTAAAGCTTTCCGATTTCAGCATCAGCTCGATGCTCTGCGCTGTCGCGCTGTCATCTTCGATGAGTAGAACCCGCATATTTTTCCCCTTTACCGCCGCGCAAGGTTACCTTTTGCCCCCTCACTCGTTACGGATCCAGACTGTGCCTGATTTGGAAGCTGCCACCAAATGGTTAACAAACTGTGACCTGATTTGGCAAGGTGCATCAATTTATTAAGCAAAATAAGTAGCAGCCTGTTTTCCTTTACGGATTGGACATCACCATGTTGAATCAGCGAACGAGGAAGTTTCGCTAAGTGATTCTTGCGGCTGACACATTGCCGCTGTCCAATTCGGACTTGGTATTTACCGACCCTTAAACGATCGTCTTTATCATTAATGATGCCCGTAAACGAAAAGTTAATGCCGCGTCAAATTTATTAACGCGTCAGAAATTTTTTGATCTGCAGTGTAACAGGCAGATCACGGGCCGGGGTGTTGGTATCCACGGAGTATTGCGTATGAAGTCGCGTGACAGCCTTGTTCGCCTGAAGGGATTTCAGGTTAACGAAAAGCGTCGTCAGCTGCAGCAGTTGCAGATGATGATGGCAGAATTCGAACGGATGGCGAAGGAACTGGAACACCAGATCACGCTTGAAGAGAAAAAGTCCGGGATCACCGATCCGGGTCATTTCGCTTATCCGACCTTTGCAAAGGCCGCACGGCAGCGGGCGGATAACCTGCAGGTCTCGATTCGAGAACTGAAGGTTCAGCAGGATAGTGCCGAACTGGCACTGGAAGAGGCGGAGGCGGAACTCGCCAAGGCTTCGGCGCTCGAAGAGCGCGACGGCGGGATGCGCGCCCGCGCCTAAAGCGCGGATGCATCGAGGAGTTGAAGAGGGCGACCCGCAAGGGGCGGCGCCCTTTTTCCATTTTCTGTACGGCTGCAGATCGTTCAGCCGATAGTCTTCTGCTTCGAAGTGAAGCGATGATTTATTTGATGACGTCCTGCCATTCGGGGTGGCGCTCGACCTGGGCCTTGAAGAAGGGGCAAAGCGGAATGATCTTCCAGCCGCCCTGGCGTGCATCATCAACCGCGAATTTTGCCAGAGCCTGACCGACGCCCTTGCCGCGCAGAGCATCCGGAACGCCGGTGTGATCGATGATGATCAGTTGCGGCGAGGTGCGGGAATAGGTCATCTCGGCCTCATGTCCCTCGACACTTGCGGCATAACGTCCACCCGATGTTTTCTCTTCGCGGCTGATTTCCATTTTGTTGCTCCTGTCGCATTCACATGTCGGCTTGGAGCATAAACCGATTTGCGCCATGTTATGAAGCTCAGCTTTCGACTTCAGTTTCGAGGCGTCTTTCAGGGAGTTTGCTTGAGCCGGATTGTACCGTTTTCGATACTGGGTCTGTCGGCAGTGCTGCTCGCATTCGGCGTGAGCCTCCCGATCATGCGGTTCGATCAGCTTTACTTTTTCAGTAGCGAGCCATCACTGCTGCAGCTTGTCGGAGAGTTGTGGGGAGATGGGAATTTCGGGCTGGCCATTGCCGTCGGCGCTTTTTCGCTCGCGTTTCCAGCAGTCAAGCTGATCGCTCTCGGGCTTGAGGTCGCGGCCGGCGAGGGGAGGTCGCAATTGCTTAGCCAAGCGATGCCGCATCTTGCCAGATGGTCGATGATGGACGTGATGCTTGTCGCGATCGTCATCTTCGCGGCGAAGACGAGCGGCGTTGCGACTGCCGTCACGCTTCCCGGTTTCTGGTGTTATGCGGCGTCCGCCGTGATTGCGGCCATCTTTCCCTCTGTGGTCAAACTGGGAAAGACGGATCGGCAATCAGGAAATGGATAAAACAAAGGATGCCGCGACCTTGATCACGGCACCCGGATAAGGGTGGCTTTTCGCCGGATGCGCCTAGTGGCGGTACTGCTGGATACGCGTCGTACGCAGGCCGGCAAGGCCATGATCGTTGATCGAGGACTGCCAGGAGAGGAATTCTTCGACGGTAAGCGTATAACGGTCGCAGGCTTCCTCCAAGCTCAACAAGCCACCGCGAACAGCCGCGACAACCTCAGCCTTACGACGGATAACCCAGCGGCGCGTATTGGCCGGGGGAAGGTCCGCAATCGTAAGCGGGCTGCCATCGGGGCCGATGACATATTTAACTCGTGGACGGATCATTTCGGTCATTGGAACTCTCTACACAACACAAGACCACGCCGGAGAGCCTAGTCCGGCAGTTTTAACATTTGACTAAACAGGTTCCGCAAATGTGACCTAACTCGCAAAGGTCGTATTTTTTCTGTGCCTTAGCCCTCAATCCCCTGCGAAATAAGGCTTGCAGGGGAGGGGAAGAGGGCGAGAAAGTCGAATTGAGCGTGTCGGGCTGTGCGAATTTGGCACGGGCCTGTATCATTTTTTGAAGTTTTTTCGCTAAATCATTGCGACTGAAAGGATAGTTCCTGTTGGTCCGGCATTGAGCGTGGCGGAACCTGTATGGCTGAATGTCAGCGTATCCCCTTGTTGCAATTGGGCGATAGCGGAAGACGACAATGTCGTGGAATTCCCGGCCGCGCCGGCAAGCGTCAGCAGGCCCGGACTACCATTGCGCGAAACCGTCACGCCATAGGCGGCGGCCGCCGCTGCCATAGAAAGCGTGAGGGCTATAAGATAAAGGCCGGTTGCGGGTATGACGATCGCGTTGCCCCCGCCCGCAACAGCCGCTCCGAGCGTAAAGCCGCCCCGGTTCAAGGCGAAGTCCGACATGCCGCTCTGTTGTCCCGAGGTCGGGGTGAAACTCGTGCCGCTGCGATAGAGCCTTGCTGCCGGCTGGTTGGGCGTGGTGATGCGGCCGGTGCCGTCTATCACAAGGCCGGTCTTCCATTCTGATCCATCGCTGACCTTGATGGAAAAATCGGTGTTTCCTGCCAGCCCCATTTCCGCATGTCCCGTCCAACCGGACTGGAAAAGCAGTGTGGCTGTATCTGCTGCGGACGCCTTGTTGATCTTCAGCCGATGGCTGTCGCCCGCATGGTTGAACAGGCTGGCGGGAGAAGAGAGAGAAAGCCTGTTGGTATCGTCGGCGGCGGCAGAGATGCCAAGCGTCATGACGCCGGCATTTTCGGGCAAGGCTAAATCCTGCCACGCCGATCCATCGAACACCTTCAGCCTGGCGTCTATCTCGAACCAGGCGCGCCAGCCCGTGCCCGGCTTCGCAAAGGCCCAGTAGCTATCCTGCCAGATGGCGATCCGGCCCCCGCGACCGCTCCATGCATCCGTGGCGTCGGTTGCGACGACGAAGCGATCTCCCGGCTCAGGTGTCTCCGGAGGGCCGACGCTTTCCCCGATCACGGAAAGCTGAACGATCGCATCCAGCAGCAGCAGGGCCTCGTTATGGGTGACGTGTTTCTGTGCCTGCGAGGGCATTATGAAAGGCATGTCGAGATTGGTGGTGCGGTCGCTCATGGTCATCTCCGGCAACTATGTTTGCCGGATTTTACGGCCGTGCCGATGCTGCGGGGACGAAGTTGAAGCCAAGCTATTGAAAGCACTTGCGCGACCTTGCTATTCATCCCCGCGGTCTGCTTCGGGGATAGTGTCGCGGGCTGCGTCCTATCGGCGCAAGAACCTGATGTGATGTAGGGAAAGCTGTCGCAAACGGAACCGGTGGTGTCCTCATTGCGCTTGTCCTTATCCCTGCATATGCGAAGGTGGACCGGACATGAACGGGACGGATGGATGCGATATTCGGCATATTCGATCATCAAGCAGGCGCTTTCGGGCAACCGGCTGTGGAAACCGGCCTGGCGTGAGCCGGAGCCGAAATCGCATTACGATGTGATCATTGTCGGTGGCGGCGGGCATGGCCTGTCGACGGCCTATTATCTTGCCAAGGAATTCGGCATCACCAACATCGCGGTGCTGGAAAAAGGCTATATCGGCTCCGGAAATGTCGGCCGAAACACGACGATCATCCGCTCCAACTATCTGCTCGAAGGCAATATCCCGTTCTACGAATTTTCGCTGAAGCTGTGGGAAGGGCTTGAGCAGGATTTCAACTATAACGCCATGGTCAGCCAACGCGGCGTGATGATGCTCGCCCATTCCGACGGCCAGCGCGACGCCTATGCGCGGCGCGGAAATGCCATGCGCATGCACGGCGTCGATGCGGAATTGCTCGACCGCAAGCAGCTTCAGGCGCTGATGCCCTATCTCAATTACGACCACGCCCGTTTCCCGATCCTCGCAGGCCTGCTGCAGAAGCGCGGCGGAACCGTCCGGCACGATGCGGTTGCCTGGGGTTATGCGCGCGGCGCCGACATGCGCGGCGTCGATATCATCCAGCATTGCGAGGTAAACGCCATCCGCCGCGACGAGCAGGGCCGGGTGACAGGCGTCGAAACCAACAAAGGGTTCATCGGCTGCAACAAATTGGCGCTGGCGACTGCCGGCCATTCTTCCGAGACCGCGCGCATGGCCGGGCTGGAACTGCCGATCGAAACTCATGTGCTGCAGGCTTTCGTCTCGGAAGGGATCAAACCGGCGATCGATCATGTGATCGTCTACGGCGCCGGGCATTTCTACATTTCGCAGTCGGACAAGGGCGGTTTGGTTTTCGGTGCGGATATCGATTATTATTCGTCCTACGCCCAGCGCGGCAATCTCGCGACCGTCGAGCACACGATGGAAGAGGGCGTCTCGCTTATCCCCGGCCTATCCCGCGGCAAGGTTCTGCGCTCATGGGGTGGGGTGATGGACATGTCGATGGATGGTTCGCCGATCATCGACCGGACGCCGATCGACAATCTCTACCTCAATGCGGGATGGTGTTACGGCGGGTTCAAGGCGACGCCCGCCTCGGGCTTTTGTTTCGCTCACCTGATCGCCAAGAACGAGAGCCACCATGTTTCGCGCTTCCTGCGGCTCGACCGCTTCGAGCGCGGCCACATGATCGACGAAGCGGGCAAAGGCCCCCAGCCGAACATTCACTGAGATAGTCCATGGCAAGCCTGATTACCTGTCCGCATTGCGGTACCAGACCCAAGGAAGAGTTTTCCATTCGCGGCGCGGCGCTGGCGCGCCCTCATCCTGCCGCGAGCGAGGAGGACTGGCACGCCTACGTCTATCTGCGGGAAAATCCGAAAGGCCGTTACCAGGAATACTGGCACCATGCGGCCGGCTGCCGCCGCTGGCTGATTGTCGACCGCGACAACGTGACTCACGACGTGTTCAGCGTCACCGATGCCGCATCGATCCGGGAGCCGAGCGAATGACCTCCTATCGTCTCGGATCCGCAGGGCGGGTCAATCGCGGGCAGCCGCTTAGTTTCACGTTCGACGGCAAGAGCTACAAGGGTTTCGAGGGTGACACGCTCGCGTCTGCCCTGCTTGCCAACGACCAGATGCTGATGGGCCGCAGCTTCAAATATCACCGTCCGCGCGGTCCGGTGACGGCCGGCTCTGCCGAACCGAATGCGCTGATGACGATCGGCGCCGGCGCGCGCGCCGAGCCGAATGTGCGCGCGACCGTTGCCGAGCTCTACGACGGGCTGACGGCGGTCAGCCAGAACCGCTGGCCTTCATTGTCGTTCGATATCGGGGCGATAAACGGCCTGCTTTCGCCGATGCTGGGTGCTGGCTTCTACTACAAGACCTTCATGTGGCCGGCAGCGCTTTGGGAAAAGCTCTACGAGCCGGTAATCCGTCGCGCAGCCGGCCTCGGCAAGCTGACGATGCAGACCGACCCGGACCGCTACGAGAAATCCTGGGTGCATTGCGATCTGCTGGTTATCGGTTCCGGTCCCGCCGGCCTGATGGCGGCGCTTGCCGCAGGGCGTGCCGGTGCACGCGTGGTCCTTTCGGACGAAGGTTTTCGGCTTGGCGGATCGCTTCTGTCCGAAAGCGCCTCGGTGGGCGGTATTGCGGCTGCCGATTTCGCCAAGGCGATGATCGAGGAACTGGCGGCACTTCCAAATGTCACGCTGATGCCGTGCACGACCGTGTTCGGCTGGTATGACGATATGGTTTTCGGTGCCGTCGAGCGGGTGCAGAAACATGTCTCCGCACCGTCGCCGGATCTGCCGATGGAACGGCTCTGGCGCATCGTCGCCAAGCGCGCCATTCTGGCGTCCGGCTCGGAAGAGCGGCCGCTGGTGTTCGGCGGCAACGACAAGCCTGGCGTGATGACGGCGAGCGCGATGCGCACCTATGCCAACCGATATGGCGTGGCGGCGGGCGGCAAGGTCGCCATCTTTACCAATGGTGGATCGGGTTATCGCACGGCAGCCGATCTGGTGGCGGCCGGCGTCGATGTCACGGCAATCATCGATGCGCGCGCACAGTCTGCGGATGTCGGGCCAGATGGCGTGCGGGTGATCCGCAATGGTGGTGTCGTCGGCACCAGGGGCCGCAATCGCATCGATGCGCTGATTGCCGAACGGTCCGGTTTTCAGGAACAGATCGCCTGCGATGCGCTGGCGATCTCGGGCGGCTGGTCGCCGATCGTACACCTGATGTGCCAGCGCGGCGCAAAACCCGTCTGGTCCGACGAAGCCCAGGCCTTCATGGCACCGGATGTCGGTTCAGCCTTCATTGCTGCTGGTTCCGCTGCCGGCGCCGATACGATTTCGGCCTGTCTGCAAGATGGCGCCGGTAAAGCCACGGCGCTTGCACGCGAACTCGGCTTTGCCGCCTACGAGATGAACATCCCCGAGGTGGAAGGCGAATATGATCCGGCCTTCGCGCCGGTCTGGTATGTGCCGGGGGCCAAGGACAAGGCCTTTGTCGATTTCCAGAACGATGTGGCGGTGAGCGATCTCGGGCTCGCCCAGCGGGAAGGGTTCGGCCATATCGAGCATACCAAACGCTATACCACTGCCGGCATGGCGACCGATCAGGGCAAGCTTGGGGGCGTCAACACGGTCGGTATCGTTGCCGGCATGCGCGGCGTCTCTCCGACCGAGATCGGCACCACGACCTTCCGGCCGTTCTACACGCCGGTCTCCTTCGGTGCTCTGGCAGGAACATCGCGCGGCGAGCATGCGGCTCCGGTTCGTACATCGCCCTTGCATGACTGGGCGAAAAAGAATGGGGCCACTTTCGTCGAAGCCGGCTTGTGGCATCGCTCCGCCTGGTTTGTGCGCGCGGGGGAAAATAGCTGGCGGGAAAGCGTCGACCGCGAGGTCAAGAATGTCCGCAGTAATGCCGGGCTTTGCGATGTCTCGACGCTCGGCAAGATCGAGATTTTCGGCACCCACGCGGCGGAATTCCTGAACCGTATCTATTGCAACAATTTCCTCAAGCTGCCGGTCGGCAGGGCGCGATATGGCCTTATGCTGCGCGAGGACGGGATGATCTTCGACGACGGCACCACGAGCCGCCTTGCCGAGAACCACTATGTGATGACCTCGACGACAGCCTATGCGGCAGAAGTGATGGCGCATCTGGAATTTGCGTCGCAGACCTTCTGGCCTGACCTCGACGTTCGTTTTGTCTCCACGACCGACCATTGGGCGCAGATGTCGCTCGCCGGGCCCCGCGCCCGGACGATCATGAGCCGGGTGGTGGAAGACGATATTTCCGATGTTGCCTTCCCTTATCTTGCCGCCAGGACAGTGACGCTTCGCGGCGGGCTGAAGGCGCGGCTGTTCCGTATCTCCTTCTCAGGCGAACTGGCTTATGAGCTTGCCGTTCCGGCCGGTTACGGCGAGGCGGTTGCGGACGCGATCATGGAGGCGGGCAAGGGTGAGGGGATCTGCGCCTATGGCGTCGAGGCACTCAATGTCCTGCGCATCGAGAAGGGTTTTGTCACCCATAGCGAGATGGATGGCCGCACGACGCCGGACGATCTCGGCCTTGGCCGGATGATGGCGCTGCAAAAGCCGGATTTCATCGGCAAGCGGCAGTCGAGCCGTTTCGGCCTCACCGCTGCCGACCGGTTGCAGCTCGTGGGCTTGAGGCCGTTGGAAAAGCTTGATGAATTTTTGGCCGGCGCGCATCTGCTGAAGGAAGACGTGCCGCCATCGATGGCAAGCGACCAGGGCTGGGTGTCCTCGGTCTGCCACTCGCCGACGCTCGGTCACACGATCGGCCTTGCCATGCTGAAATCTGGCCGGGAACGCTATGGCGAAACCATCGTCGTGTGGGATGGATTGCGTGGGAAAGAGGTGCTGGCGCAAGTCTGCCCGCCCGTCTTCGTCGATCCCGATAACAGCAAGCTTCAGGGGTAAGCCATCATGTCGCTCACTCTCTATCACCGGCATGTGCTGGAAGATTATCTCGCAGGCTTCGAGGCCAAGGCCAATCCGAACCATCTGTCCGTCATCCGCCGTCCGGCGATTTTTTCGGTGTTGGCGCATCGCGGCAATGAGGCTTCCGTCAAGCAAGCGCTGAATTCGATCGAGGGTGCTCTGCTGCATGACTGCGCGCCGGGTGAGTGGCTGGTCGTCTCGACGGCGTCAGGGGCTGCTGTGGTCGAGAACCTTCTCGGTGAAATCACAGGCGCTTCGGCTATCGATCAGAGCGATGGCCGGGTGCTGCTTAGGATTTCCGGCCCGAATGTGCGCAAGATCCTGGCGAAATGCGTGGCGGTGGATCTGCATCCCGATGCATTCTCCATCGGCGCTTCGGCCAACATGCTCTGCTGCCATGTGGCTGCCAATCTGGCGCGCACCGGAGCCGAGGCGTTCGAGATCATCGTGCCGCGTTCCTTCGCAGGCTCGGTATTCGAGGAAATGATGGAGATGGGCCGCGAGTTCGCGCTGACTGCCGCTTTTGCGGAGTGGTGAGGCGGATCGTCAGTCAGAGTGATGACTGATGACGCTCACTGGATAAGTATTTTTCGCTAAGCGACATTGGGCTTCGCAGAACGGTCTACTGAGCCGTTCTGATTGTCATTAGGCTGCGGTGAGTTGCAGCATTCAACGCATGACGAAAGTCCTGCTCTCACCGGAGAATTTGAATGAAGAGCCATGCCCGGGTTGTGGTGATCGGCGGCGGTGTCGTCGGCTGTTCCGTCCTCTACCATCTGACGAAATTCGGCTGGACGGACGTGGTTCTGGTCGAGCGGTCCGAGCTTACTTCCGGTTCCACCTGGCATGCGGCTGGCGGCATGCACACGATCAACGGTGACCCCAACGTCGCCAAGCTGCAGAAATACACGGTCGAGCTCTACAAGGAGATCGAGGCCTATTCCGGCCAGGATATCGGGCTGCACATGACGTCCGGCCTGATGCTGGCGGCGACGAACGAGCGTTTCGACTGGTTCAAGTCGCTACTCGCCAAGGGGAAATATGCCGGCGGCGAGGCGCGGCTCGTGTCGGTGGAAGAGGCGCATGAGATGATGCCGCTTCTCGATCCCAAGGAATTCGTCGGCGCCGTCTTTGATCCGCATGAGGGCCATCTCGATCCTTACGGCACGACACACGCCTATGCGAAATCGGCGAAGAAGAACGGGGCGGAAATCTATCTCCACACCAAGGTGGAGGAGCTGATCCAGCTGCCGGACGGCATGTGGCGGGTGGTGACGGACAAGGGGGAGATCCGAGCCGAGCACGTCGTCAACGCTGCGGGGCTGTGGGCGCGTGAGGTTGGCCGCATGGTCGGGCTGGAACTGCCGGTGCTTGCCATGGAACATATGTATCTGATCACCGAGGACATGCCCGAGGTGATCGAATTCAACCAAAAGTCCGGCCGCGAGCTGATGCATTGCGTCGATTTTGACGGCGAAATCTATATTCGCCAGGAACGCAACGGCATGCTGATGGGCACCTATGAAAAGGACTGCCGCCCGTGGTCGCCGATCGAGACGCCTTGGACCTTCGGGCACGAGTTGCTGGCCGAGGATATCGAGCGGATTTCCGGTGAGCTTGAGGTCGGCTTCCGGCACTTTCCGGCCTTCAATACTGCCGGGATCAAGACGATCATCAACGGCCCCTTCACCTTTTCGCCGGATGGCAATCCGCTGGTCGGGCCGGTGCGCGGCGTGACGAATTTCTGGTCGGCCTGCGCGGTCATGGCCGGCTTTTCCCAGGGCGGCGGCGTCGGACTGGCGCTGGCGCAGTGGATCATCAACGGCGATCCGGGTTTCGACGTTTTCGCCATGGATGTCTGCCGCTACGGCGACTATGCGACGCTCGGCTACACCAATGCCAAGGTGCGGGAAAACTATTCGCGCCGCTTTTCGATCCGCTATCCGAACGAGGAGCTGCCCGGCGCCCGCCCACTGCTGACGACGCCGATCTACGACAAGCTGAAGGCTGCCGGTGCCGTGTTCGGCGCATCCTACGGGCTGGAAACACCGTTGTGGTTTGCCCCCGAAGGTGTCGAAGACGCTTTCTCCTGGCGGCGCTCGACCGATTTTGACCATGTCGGAAACGAAGCAAAGGCGGTGCGTGCTTCCGTCGGCATGATGGAAACCTCGGGTTTCGCCAAATACCTGATCGCGGGTGGGCGCGCGCGGAGCTGGCTGGATCGCATGCTTGCCGGCCGTATTCCGCCGGAAGGGCGCATGGCGCTGACGCCGATGCTGAACGAGGCGGGCAAGATGATCGGCGACTTCACGCTGGCGACGCTGGAAGGCGAGGAATTCCTGTTGATCGGTTCCGGCATTGCCGAGGATTATCACATGCGCTGGTTCGAGCAGCATCTGCCCGAAGATGGTTCGGTAGAGGTGGAGACGCTCAATCTCGGCCTGCTGGGCCTGTCGGTTGCCGGGCCGAAGGCACGCGAGGTGCTGCAGAAGCTGACGCATCTCGACCTATCGGATAGAGCCTTTCCCTTTATGTCGGTGCGCGAGATCGATCTCGGCATGGCGCCGGTCATTCTCGGCCGGGTCAGCTATACCGGTGATCTCGGGTACGAAATCTGGATGAAGCCGGAATATCAGCGCTATCTGTTCGATGCGTTGATGGAGGCGGGTGCGGAGTTCGCCATTTCGCTTTTCGGCCTGCGGGCACTCAATGCTCTTCGCGTCGAGAAATCCTTCGGCAGTTGGTCGCGGGAATATCGTCCGCTCTACGGGCCGGCGGAGGCGGGGCTTGGCCGTTTCATCTCCTATAGCAAACCGGCCGATTTCATAGGTAAAGAGGCGGTGCTCGACGAAAAGCTTACCGGCGGCGCATTGAGGCTCATCACCCTGATCGTTGATGCCGTGGATGCCGACGTCATCGGCGACGAGCCGATCTCGCTTGATGGAGAGGTGAGGGGATGGGTGACTTCGGGCGGTTATGCTCATGCATCCGGAGTCTCGGTCGCCATGGGCTACGTGCCGAAGGCGATCGCCGAGGTGGTGAATGGATGGCAGATTGAGATTCTGGGAGAAATGCTGCCGGCGCGCCTGCCGCCTGTGCCGCTGTTTGACGCAAACGGGTCGCGAATGCGCTCTTGATAGTTGTAAACTCTATAGAAAATCACTGGTTGGATAGGGCGTTATTGCACGCCGAAAACGCTCATTTTCTGTGAGGTTCATGCCGCATTTCTGGCATTCCTGAGTGTATTTGCGCCATCCTGGGCAAAAGCTCGTGAAAATTGATCTGCCTCTTTCTTTTGCACTTCACATTTTTAACGAAACGGATAGGAATCAAAAAAATTGAAGATCTCATCAGGTCTTTGAAAGAATGGTGCGGCCGCAAAGGACCGCATTAGGGGAAACTATATGGAATACTTTATCCAGCAGCTCATCAACGGGCTGACTCTCGGATCCATCTATGGCCTCGTGGCAATCGGCTATACGATGGTTTACGGTATCATCGGCATGATCAACTTCGCCCATGGCGATATTTTCATGCTCGGCGGCTTCGCTGCCCTCATAATCTTCCTGATCCTGACATCCTTCTTTGCCGGCATTCCGGTAGCGCTGCTGCTGCTGTTGATGCTGCTGGTCGGTATGCTGATGACGGGCCTGTGGAACTGGACGATCGAGCGCGTGGCCTACCGGCCGTTGCGCGGATCCTTCCGCCTTGCGCCTCTGATTACGGCGATCGGTATGTCGATCGCCCTGTCGAACTTCATCCAGGTGACGCAGGGACCGCGCAACAAGCCGATCCCACCGCTTGTCACCGACACCTATCACCTCGGCGCGATTACCATTTCGCTGAAGCAGATCCTGATCGTGGTGATTACCTCGATCCTGCTGTTCGCCTTCTGGTACATCGTGAACAAGACACCGCTCGGCCGCGCCCAGCGCGCGACCGAACAGGACCGCAAGATGGCGGCACTACTCGGCGTCGATGTCGACAAGACGATCTCGATCACCTTCATCATGGGGGCAGCACTCGCGGCGGTCGCCGGGGCGATGTACCTGATGTATTACGGTGTCGCATCCTTCAACGACGGGTTCATTCCGGGCGTTAAGGCCTTCACTGCAGCCGTTCTTGGCGGTATCGGCTCGCTGCCGGGCGCCGTTCTCGGCGGGCTGCTGATCGGCCTGATCGAAAGCCTGTGGTCGGCCTATTTCTCGATTGCCTACAAGGATGTGGCGACCTTCGCCATCCTTGCGATCGTGCTGATCTTCAAGCCGACCGGCATTCTCGGTCGTCCGGAAGTGGAGAAGGTCTGACATGGCTTACACCACTGAAAACAACCAGTCCGGCCAGATGGCAAAGGCCATCAAGGAAGGCATTTTCGCGGGCCTGATCGCGTTCGGCATGTTCCTGCTGTTCGTCGGCATCGAGACCTATCAGGACATCAACAACCAGCTGGTCTGGCGCACGCGCTGGGGGCTGCTTGCGGTCTTCGTCGCGGTTGCCGCCATCGGCCGCTTCGTGACGGTCGGTTTCATCAAGCCGCATCTCGACAGCCGCAAGCTCGCCAAGGCGAAGAGCGGCGTTCTGGAAATCTCGGACGAGAAGGGCTTCTTCCGCACGCATTTCCTCAAGATCGCACTGATCTTCCTGCTCTGCTATCCGTTCCTGGCAATGCTCATCTTCGGCCGTCAGGGCTCGCTGAAATATGTCGACAACTTTGGCATCCAGATCCTCATCTACGTGATGCTCGCCTGGGGTCTCAACATCGTCGTCGGCCTCGCGGGCCTGCTCGATCTGGGTTATGTCGCCTTCTACGCGGTCGGCGCCTATTCCTACGCGCTGCTGTCGGCCCATTTCGGCTTCTCCTTCTGGCTGCTCCTGCCGATGGCCGGCATTCTGGCCGCGCTCTGGGGCATTATCCTCGGTTTCCCGGTTCTGCGGCTGCGAGGAGACTATCTTGCGATCGTGACGCTCGCCTTCGGTGAAATCATCCGCCTCGTGCTGATCAACTGGACGGATGTCACCCGCGGCACGTTCGGCATCTCGGGCATCGAGAAGGCGACCTTCTTCGGTATCTGGTCCTTCGACGCAGGCACGCCGAACAATTTTGCCAAGGCCTGGGGTCTGCCGACCTCGTCGGTCTATTACAAGATGTTCCTGTTCTATATCATTCTGGCACTCTGCATGCTGACGGCATACGTCACCATTCGCCTGCGGCGCATGCCGATCGGCCGCGCCTGGGAAGCACTGCGTGAGGACGAGATCGCCTGCCGTTCGCTCGGCATCAACACCGTCACCACCAAGCTGACGGCGTTCGCTACGGGCGCAATGTTCGGCGGTTTCGCCGGCTCGTTCTTCGCCGCCCGTCAGGGTTTCGTCTCTCCGGAAAGCTTCGTCTTCCTGGAATCGGCGGTCATCCTTGCTATCGTCGTTCTCGGCGGCATGGGATCGCTCACCGGCATCGCCATTGCGGCGGTCGTCATGGTCGGCGGCACGGAATTGCTGCGCGAAATGGAGTTCCTCAAGCATGTCTTCGGGCCTGACTTCACGCCTGAACTCTACCGCATGCTGCTCTTCGGTCTGGCGATGATCATCGTCATGCTGTTCAAGCCGCGCGGCTTTGTCGGCACCCGTGAGCCAACCGCCTTCCTGAAGGAGAGAAAAGCTGTCTCCGGCAGCTTCACCAAGGAAGGCCACGGCTGATGACGACCGGGACCATGACAATGACAAAAGACGCTATCCTCAAGGTCGAACACCTGTCGATGAAGTTCGGCGGCCTGATGGCCATCAACGACTTCTCGTTCGAAGCCAAGCGCGGCGAAATCACCGCACTGATCGGCCCGAACGGTGCCGGCAAGACCACGGTGTTCAACTGCATCACCGGCTTCTACAAGCCGACCATGGGCATGATCACGCTGTCACGCGACAACGGCAAGGAGTTCCTGCTGGAGCGCCTGCGCGATTTCGAGATCAACAAGGTGGCGGGTGTCTCCCGCACCTTCCAGAACATCCGGCTGTTTTCCGGCCTGACGGTTCTGGAAAACCTGCTGGTCGCACAGCACAACGTGTTGATGAAGGCTTCGGGCTTCACGATCCTCGGTCTCCTCGGCTTGCCGACCTACAAGAACGCCGCGAAGGCGGCGATCGAGAAGGCGCAATACTGGCTGGAAATGGCCGATCTCGTCGATCGTGCCGACGATCCGGCAGGTGACCTTTCCTATGGCGCGCAGCGCCGCCTGGAAATCGCCCGCGCCATGTGCACCGGGCCGGAACTTCTGTGCCTGGACGAACCGGCAGCCGGTCTCAATCCGAAGGAATCCCTGACGCTCAACACGCTGTTGCGCGCCATCCGCGACCAAGGCACGTCACTGCTCCTGATCGAGCACGACATGTCGGTCGTCATGGAGATTTCCGACCATGTCGTCGTTCTGGAATATGGTCAGAAGATCTCCGACGGCACGCCGGATCATGTGAAAAACGACCCGAAGGTCATAGCAGCCTATCTCGGCGTCGAGGATGATGAAGTTGAAGAAATCGAGGAAAAGCTGGACAAGGGCATTATCGAAGAGGGGACCGTCTGATGGCCGGTGAAACCCTCCTGAAGGTCCAGGGTGTCGAAACCTACTACGGCAATATCCGCGCACTCTCGGGCGTCGATGTCGAGGTCAACAAGGGCGAAATCGTCAGCCTGATCGGCGCCAACGGCGCCGGCAAGTCGACCCTGATGATGACAATCTGCGGGGCACCGCAGGCTAAGACCGGCCAGGTCATCTTCGACGGCGAGGATATTACCAAGCTGCCGACGCATCTGATCGCGCGCAAGCGCATCGCCCAGTCGCCGGAAGGCCGCCGCATTTTCCCCCGCATGACGGTGCTGGAAAACCTGCAGATGGGCGCCAATCTCGACAACCTGAAATACTTCAAGGAAGACGTCGAGAAGGTCTTCGTCATGTTCCCGCGCCTGAAGGAGCGGCAGAGCCAGCGCGGCGGCACGCTTTCGGGCGGCGAGCAGCAGATGCTGTCGATCGGTCGCGCGCTGATGTCGCGTCCGAAACTGCTGCTTCTGGACGAGCCGTCGCTCGGTCTGGCTCCGCTGATCGTCAAGGGCATTTTCGAAGCGATCAAGACGCTCAATAAGGAGGAGGGGCTGACCGTCTTTCTCGTGGAGCAGAACGCATTCGCGGCGCTGAAACTGTCGGACCGCGCCTATGTCATGGTCAACGGCAAGGTGACGATGAGTGGCTCCGGCAAGGAGCTTCTCGCCAATCCGGAAGTCCGTGCCGCCTACCTCGAAGGAGGCCGGCATTGAGCGCGATCACCATTTTTACGGCCAGCGGAGTATACTGACATGCAGGGCCTGTTTTTCGAAACCGATACGGTGGTCCGCTATTTCCTGCGCGGCATCGTGCTTTTGCTCGGCTTCTGGACCGCCTGGCGGTCCGGCAAGGCTGCGGCCGAGGGCTGGAACGGCTATCGCGAAGTCGTGATCTATGCGGTCCTGCTCACCGTCGCCATGCAGTTCCTGCATTATGCGCTGTTCCAAGGGCCGTTCATCAACGCCTTCTACTTCATTCTGGACCTCATTCTCCTGTTCGGCTTCGCCCTTGCGGGTTTCCGCATCCGCCGCACCCGGCAGATGGTCCAGAACTACTACTGGCTCTACGAGCCGACCTCAGCTTTCTCATGGAAGAAGAAAGATTGACACCAGAACAGTTCTGAATTCAGATCGGTTTTGGCAAAGATAAATACACCAAAAGGTGGAACAGCTTCCGGCGCAATAATGGTGGGTATTGTGTCGGACCCCAAAAAACCTCTCACCTCATAATAACTGGGAGTTATTCTATGAAGAAGTCTCTTCTTTCCGCAGTTGCGCTGTCGGCCATGGTCGCCTTCGGTGGCAATGCATGGGCTGATATCGTCATCGCCGTCGGTGGTCCGCTGACCGGTCCGAACGCAGCCTTCGGTGCACAGCTGCAGAAGGGTGCCGAACAGGCTATCGCCGACATCAATGCTGCTGGCGGCATCAACGGCGAAAAGCTGACGATCGCGCTCGGCGACGACGTCTCCGACGCCAAGCAGGGTGTATCTGTCGCCAACAAGTTCGTTGCCGACGGCGTCAAATACGTGGTCGGTCACTTCAACTCGGGCGTTTCGATCCCGGCTTCGGAAGTCTATGCCGAAAACGGCATCCTCGAAATCACCCCTGCTGCGACCAACCCGGTCTTCACCGAGCGCGGCCTGTGGAATACGTTCCGCACCTGCGGCCGTGACGACCAGCAGGGCGGCGTTGCCGGCAAGTATCTTGCCGAAAAGTTCGCTGACGCCAAGATCGCGATCATCGACGACAAGACGCCTTACGGCCAGGGTCTCGCTGAAGAAACCAAGAAGGCTTACAACGCTCTCGGCAAGAAGGAAGTCGTGCGCGAAGGTGTCAACACCGGCGACAAGGACTTCTCCGCCCTCATCTCCAAGATGAAGGAAGCCGGCGTTTCGATCATCTACTGGGGTGGTCTCCACACAGAAGCCGGCTTGATCATCCGCCAGGCGAAGGACGCAGGCCTCAAGGCAACGCTCGTTTCTGGTGACGGTATCGTCTCCAACGAACTTGCCTCGATCGCTGGCGATGCCGTCGAAGGCACGCTCAACACGTTCGGCCCCGACCCGACGCTGATCCCGGAAAACAAGGCACTGGTCGAGAAGTTCAAGGCCGCCGGCTTCAACCCGGAAGCCTACACGCTCTACTCCTACGCCGCCGTCCAGATCATTGCCGAAGGCATCAAGGCTGCCGGAAGCGCGGACGATGCCGAGGCCGTTGCCAAGATCCTGCACGAAAAGGGTCCGTTCAAGACCGTTCTCGGCGACATCGCCTTCGACGAAAAGGGCGACCCCAAGCTTCCGGGCTACGTCATGTACGAATGGAAGAAGGGTCCGGACGGCAAGTACAGCTACTTCCAGCAGGGCAGCTAAGCTCTAGCCGATATATGATGCTTCATGGAAAAGCCCGGTTTCGACCGGGCTTTTCTCGTTTCCAGGTAAGAGATCGTTCTGTTACCCCCCCCCAAAAAAAACGGGGCCAATTCTTAATAGGTCATAAACTGTAATTTACGAATTTCTTATATTTCAAATAAGTGATCTGAGAATGTTTCAGAAAAGGATTCGCATGTCCCCGCTGAATACTGAACTCAGTGCTGCATTTTTATCTTGTGGGATGGCTTTTTTCAGTTGGGATCTGGCTGAAGATCGGTTCTACGGCGACGTTGCCTTGGCGGAGCTCTTCGATATTGACGCAAGCGTCATGGCTGCGGGCCTACCAATTCTGTCGCTGATCGAGCGAATATCAGTTGAAGACCGTAGTAGGGTCGCTGCATCCATTCATCGAGCAATTACCAGCGGCCTTGTCTATCAGGAGCAATACCGCATCAATCACGGCAAACGAGGCGCTGTGGATGTGCTTTCCGTCGGTCGTTGTCTCAGGGATGATGCAGGGACCCCGTTCATCTACAATGGCACGATCATGGAAATTTCGAGCAATGTCGCCTCTTGCATTCCCGATCCGCTTGCCAGTCATTGCAGGTCGGCGCTTGAGCTTGCCCAGAAACGAGGCAATGATCTTGCTGCGCGTTATCTTTCTTCAGCGCTGAAGGTCATCGGTGCGGCTTGAGCGGGAACGGGCTGGAATTTCGCCAGCTTCGTGATGACGTCAAAAATCCTGGCTTCCTTTTCGGAGGCCGACAGGTGTCGTCGGTTGCTGTCCTGTTTCAACGTCTTTACGAGGTTGATGAGGGAGGCGATGGAAGAGTTGCTATCGTCGGATGTCATCAGCTCGACCTTGTGGGTGCCGTGACTCTTTATCCGCTTCGCTGCGGCGCAACAACGAACGTCAGATTGTAATTAGGAATATAATATATTCTATTTGTTGAATGTAACTATGGCGCACATTTTTCCGAGGTTCGCGTGGGCGCCAAGGTCAAGCGTATTCAGCTGTCCTCATGCAGGACATGTGCTGCCCTCACTGCCGCCGATGCCCGGTTTTCCACGCCAAGCTTGACGTAAATCTGCTCCAGGTGCTTGTTGACCGTGCGTGCGGAGAGGCCAAGAATTTCGCCGATGTCGCGGTTTGATTTGCCCTTGGCGATCCAGAGGAGGACGTCGGATTCCCTTGCCGTCAGCGGGAAATGCTGGCGCAGGACTTCAGCGCCGGGCCGACGATTGTTCGCCGTCAGCCGGAACAGGAATTCATCGGCACTCAGGCCTCCAAGATAGGAGAGCTGCAGGCCCTTCTCATCGCCGTCTTCTAGCGAGAAGGCGGCATCGCGCGAAAAGCCTGGACGATCGCGCTCAGCCATCCATGTCGCAATGCGCCCGGCAATCAGTTCCAAACCGTCATCGCGGTTGGTGGCGGCATTGATCAGCCGGGTTGCCTGTGGCGTCGACCATTGAATGCTGCCGTCAGCCCTGACGGCAAGCAGGTGCCGGCCGGCGGCATCGAGTGCAACTCGGGCGCTCTGAGCAGAACGGGCATTGGTGAGATGCACGCGGATGCGGGCTCTGAGTTCATCGATGTTGATGGGCTTGGTCAGATAGTCGACGCCGCCTGATCCGAGTGCGTGGACGACATGCTCCGTCTCGGTGAGGCCGGTCATGAAAATCACCGGTACCTGTGCCACACCGGCATTGGTTTTTAGCCGGCGGCAGGTTTCAAACCCGTCCATGCCGGGCATGACTGCATCGAGAAGAATGAGATCGGGCGTGATCTTGTCGACGATATTGAGCGCCGACTGACCCGATGTTGCGATCAGCACGGAGAAGCCGGATTGCTCCAGTGCTTCGGTTAGAAAGCCGAGCGCATCGGGGCTGTCATCGACCAGAAGAACGATGTCGCGGGGCGTCGTGGTGTCAGCCATCGCTTATCTCCTCCTTGTCCAGGCGTTCCAGAAATTTCATGTAGCCGGCCATGTCGAAGGCCTTGAGATAGAAACCAAGCTCGTCCGCGAAGGGGCGATTGGTCTCGTCAGCGGCAAGATCGGCAAGCTTGGCTTCTATACCCCGCACGTAACCAATCTCTCCAAGGCGCAGCAAGTCCTGCACATGGCTCGTCCCCGGACTTATGACCGGTTTTTTCGCCGCAGCGATGGGCAAGGGCGGTGTTTCGCCCTCATAGACCCAGGAGAGCCCGAGATGTGAGGCGAGCTTGTCGGCGAGCCGGCGCAGATTAACCGGCTTGGAGAGCGTATCGTCATGGCCTTCGCCCGCAGCATCGGCCGTCGTTCCGTCGCCGATATTGGCCGAGAGCATGATGATCGGTGCATTCTGCCCTTCATCACGCAGGCGGGTTACGAGCTGCCAGCCGCTCATGCCGGGCATGGAAATGTCGATCAGGAATATGTCGGGCTTCACCCCCTCGATCAGCGTCAGGCATTCCGGGCCGCCGGCAGCGGTCAGCACGACGAAATCCATGGGAGCCAGCACTTCGCGCATCAGGTCACGGTGATCCTGATTGTCGTCGACCACGACAACCGTGCGGCGCGGACCGGTGTAGGAGACGATCTTGCGCTCGGTGGCGGGTGTGGTGTTCGGCCGCTCGACGGCAGACAGCATCAGTCTCACGCGGAAGGTCGAGCCTTCGTCCTTGACGCTCTTGACCGAGATCTCGCCGCCAAGGGTGTTGGTGAGAAGCTGGGTGATGGTCAGGCCGAGACCTAGCCCCGGCATCGGCCTCACGCTTTCTGCCTCGCCGCGCTGGAACGGTTCGTAGATCCGGCCGAGGTCCTTTTCGGCAATGCCGCGCCCCGTGTCTGAAATGGTGAAAGTCGCGACCTGGCTGCGATAGGCGATCTCGAAGCGCACTCTGCCTTCATCGGTGAACTTTATCGCATTGGACAGGAGGTTGACCAAAATCTGCCGCAGCCGCTTTTCGTCGGTGCGGACATAGTGCGGCAATGAGGCCGCGCGGATGTGCTCGAATTCCAGACCCTTGGCCTGAGCCTGAAGGCCGAACATTTCGACGATCTGGTCTAGAAAATCCTGGATATTGATCTCGTTGGAATAGACTTGCAGACGGCCCGCCTCGATTTTCGATATGTCGAGAAGGCCGTCGATCAGGCCTGAAAGATGATCTGCCGAACGCTTGATGACC
Source organism: Hyphomicrobiales bacterium (assembly GCA_900472575.1). GTDB lineage: Bacteria > Pseudomonadota > Alphaproteobacteria > Rhizobiales > Rhizobiaceae > Neorhizobium > Neorhizobium cellulosilyticum. The sequence goes on along the minus strand of UCIV01000018.1, from coordinate 236,045 downwards.
TTGATCGCCGACTGGCGCGGGGCAGGGATGGTCTCGTCACGCTCGAGGATCTGGGCGTAACCGAGCACGGCGTTGAGCGGTGTGCGCAATTCGTGGCTGAGGCCGACGACATAACGGCTCTTGGCGCGGTTGGCAGCCTCTGCCGTTTCCTTGGCGTCCTGGAGTGCTGCATCGGTCTTCTTGTGGGCGGAAATTTCCTTCAGGAGCAACGTGTTCTGGCGCGAAGATTCCTCTTCCGCGACGACTCGGCTGTCATGGGCGAGAACGTAGAACCACGAGACGATGCCGGCGATGATGGCGAAGACGAAAAAGACGATGGAGATCGTGCCGTAGATGATCTCCGCATTGGCCGGTGCCGCTTCGCCCGCCTGATAGGCGACCATGGCAAGAATCGAGCCGATCAACGAGATCGAGACGACGGCTGTCGTTGCATAACGTCCGAGCCGTGTGGTCAGCTTGTCGATGATCCGGTCGGACAGGAAAGTCCGGGCGACCGTTCCGACCTGTGTGTTGAGGCGCGCATGCGGCTTGCACATGTCGTGGCAGCGGCTGTCGAGCGAGCAGCAGAGCGAGCAGATGGGCGCCGCGTAGGCCGGACACCAGGCCATGTCCTCGTGTTCGAAAGGATGTTCACAAACCGAACAGGTGATCGAACCGAGCGTCTTCCAGCTCTGGCGCGGTTTGCGGGCCAGGTAATATTTGCCGCGGGTGGCGAAGGCGATCGCCGGGGAGATTACGAAAGCGGACAAGGTAACATAGGTCGCGAGCGACACCATCAGCTCGCCAAACGCGCCGAAATGCGCAGCAAGCGCGATTGTCGTCGCACCGAACATGGCACCAAGGCCGACCGGATTGATGTCGTAGAGATGGGCGCGCTTGAACTCGATGCCAGGAGGGGAAAGCCCGAGCTGTTTGTTGATGAACAGGTCGGCGGAGATCGTGCAGAGCCAACTCATGGCGACGATCGAGAAAATGCCGAGCGTTTCCTCCAGCAGCCGGTAGATACCGAGTTCCATCAACAAAAGCGCGATGGCGACGTTGAAGACCAGCCAGACGACGCGGCCCGGGTGGCTGTGGGTCAGCCGCGAGAAGAAATTCGACCAGGCGAGCGACCCGGCATAGGCGTTCATCACGTTGATCTTCAACTGCGAAACGACGACGAAGGCGGCCATTAGCAGCAGTGCCGCCGTCTCGTTGGGGATCATGTAGCCGAAGGCTGCCAGATACATGTGCGCCGGATCGGCTGCCTCGTTTGCGGGGACGGCCGTCGACAGGGTCAACACGGCGAGGAAGGAGCCGGCCAGAAGTTTCGGCACGCCCACCACCACCCAGCCGGGGCCGGCGAGGAAGACGGCGAACTTATGCCGCCATTTGCGCATGCCCTCGGGAGGAAGGAAGCGAAGGAAGTCGACCTGCTCGCCGATCTGCGGCATCAGCGCCAAAATGACAGCGGATGCTGCTCCGAATTCCACGAGGTCGAAGGGGGCAGTGCCGCCGATCTCGCCATTGGAATGCCCGATCCCGGCAAAGGCGCGCCAGAGATCGAATTTCTCCCAATCGAGAAAAGCGATGAAGATGAAGGGCAGGATGTTGAGAACGATCCAGAAGGGCTGGGTCAGGAGCTGAAAGCGTGAGATCAGTTGCACGCCGTATATGACGAGCGGGATCACCACGATTGCGCTGATGATGTAACCGAGCCAGAGGGGAATGCCGAAGGCGAGTTCGAGTGCGCCTGTCATGATGGATGCCTCGATGGCAAACAGCATGAAGGTGAAGCTGGCATAGATCAGCGAGGTGATCGTCGAGCCGATATAGCCGAAGGACGCGCCGCGGGTCAGGAGGTCGATATCGACACCGTGGCGGATCGCGTAACGGCTGATCGGCAGCCCTACAAGCAGCATGACGACCGCAGCCGCCATGATGGCGAAAAAGGCGTTGGTCGTGCCGTAGGAAAGGGTGATCGCACCGCCGATCGCCTCCAGCGCCAGAAAGGAGATCGCGCCGATCGCCGTATGCGAGATACGGCTGGACGAAAATCTTCGCGCGCTCTTTGCGGTGAAGCGAAGGGCGTAATCTTCCAATGTCTGGTTGGCGACCCAGCGGTTATATTCCCGCCGGACCGGAATGATCCGCTGCCGCGCTGCCATGCCTTGTTTTTGATCCCTTGGGAGGAGTGATCGTCAAAAAGGCACTTTCGGTGCTGGATCGCGGTTTTGCAACCGAATTGACGCGGTTAGAGCGTTTCGGCTGCCGGAATCGCTAAATCGCTCTATTCTTTATTTCCACGCAATTCCGGAGACAAAACCGGTACCCACTTTTGCTGGCATTGCTCAGTGCGCAACCGTCTTCGAAAAGACGTTGACGATGACAACGCCGGCGATGATGAAGCCGAGACCGATCATTGCTGCCATGTCCAGGCTCTGGCGAAAGACGATCAGGCCGACTGCCGAGATCAGCACGATGCCGAGACCGCTCCAGATCGCATAGGCGATGCCGACCGGCAGCACGCGCAGCGTGATCGACAACAGATAGAAGGCCGCGCCGTAACACAGAGCCATGCCGAGCGTCGGCAGAATGCGGGTGAACTGCTGGCTCTGCTGCAGAAGTGTGGTGCCGACGACTTCCAGTGCGATGGCGGAGAGCAGTGAGCCGTAGGTGATGAGGGCGGGATTCACGTCTTATGTCTTTCGTGTCATTGATATGAGTTGTTCGATCAGGGCGTCCTGGCCTGTTGCCTCGACGCCCGAATATTCCAGAAGGCCGGCAAGCCAGAGGCCATCGGCGGCATAACGGGCAATACCCAGTTCAGGTCCGGCATCCGTTTCTGCGTGTCGTGCAAGCCGGGACGCGTACCAGTCGGACCACATCGCCTTCATCTCGGGATCCGTCAGCGAAGAGAGGGGAAGCGCGTTCCAGTTGCTCGCGCCCTGGCTCTCGGCATTGGCAAAGGCCCGGATGTAAGCGCGCGTGAAACGGCCATAGGCGTCCCGGTCGTCTTCCAGAAGCGCATCGATCTGGGCGTCCAGTTGCTCCAGAAGATCGTGAAAAACGGCCTGAACGAGCGCCTGCTTGTTGGGGAAATGGTGCAGCAGCCCACCTTTCGTCACATGTGCAGCATCCGCCACTGCCTGCAGTGTTACTGCAGGCAGACCCTGTTCTTGCGAGATCTGGGCGGCGCAATCCAGAAGCGCGCGGCGAACGATTTCCGGCTGCTTCTTACGTTCGTGAGCTTCAGTCATACCTAAACATACCAGATGGTCGGTTTGTTTTGCAAGTGGTCGAACGACCACGTGTTTTCGTCGTCACTCATCGATTCAGTGGGGCGCAGAAGCGGGCTGGGCAACGCTTGCAACAAATCGCGGCGACAGTTCGCGTTTCAGCTTCTGACGGATAGCAGCAGCGTAATCGTCCTGACTTCTGATTGTCATTGTGAAGCCGCCGGTGCCGCGTATGACATCCTGCGCATAATATGCGGCAAGACCGTCATCATCGTCGGCGATCGCAAGAGCGTTGATCGTCACGCCCATCCTAATCGTCCGTAGGCGGGCCTGATAGAGCGTCGCCCTGACGCGCTGTTTCGGCAGCATCGTCTCGCGGCCGTCGCCGGACAGATTGATGATCAAGCGCCGCGCACAGACGCCGGGCTCAGATAACTTGTCGAGGGCGGACCAGAGGCCGCTGCCGATATTGGTGTCGCCATAGACGTGCCGTTCGTTTCGCTCCAGCCCCTCGGCAAAACCTTCTGCTCCCACTCCGTCATAGACCACGAACCAGCCGAGATCTTCGGTCGGAAACTCGCCATCACCCCAGAACACCGCGGAAAGCATCACCGTACCGGCATCCTTCAAGGCCGACACGACGCCATCATCCCTGAGGGCTGCCGCTATCGCCGATTTCTGAAACCGATATTCGCTGTTGGTAACGCTGCCCGATCCGTCGATCGCCAGTACCAGTGCGACATCGGCGCATATTGGCTGAGCCGATGCGACGCTACCGCATGCCGAAAGCAGCAGCGTAAGCGACGCCGCTTTCCCCCATCGAGACATTTCGTTGCCCTCCAACCCCGCTCGATTGGAGTATTTTAGCACATCTTTAAATTCTGGACATGAAGAAATGCGGAGCGGCGGAATACAGTGGTCGGCAGATCTCTAACAAACACCCCGCCGAACTTGCATCCGGTGATACACCTATCTCGATATGGCGATGGAATTGAACCGGTGAAAGCCATGTTGCCGCAACATACATGTCACAAAGTCGCGCTAGTTAGCTGATATCCCTTCATGTTTTTTAGAGGTTTTACAGTGTCTGTTTCGATCAGGTTTCGCGGTGCAACGGCGCTTCTCACCGTGCTGCTCCTTTCGCCATCCATAGTTTTGGCGGAAACACGAGCGGCACCCTATGTGGATACAGGCGCCAGCAACAAGCGCGGCGATGCCTGTTTTGCGACCAAGGACACGAATGCCGCTGTCCATGTTCTATCCGGTTTTCTCGAAGTCTGGACACCGCGTTCGGCTTTTGTCGATGCAGGGGTGGAAGCGCCTGCGAAGGATAATTGCCCTGCAATTAGCAAGTCTGACTGGGATGGCATTCCGTACAGCGCCACCGACGGTACGATTGTCAATCAGCCGCTGCACAGGGCCAATATCGATTATGTGGTGAAAATCACGCGCGGCCGCACCGCCGAACAAGCATTTGCCGCGTATCTCGATGATCGCCGCGGCAAGAACGCCAGCATTGTCGATGGCCTCGGTCCCCTGGCCGAAGCCTGGAGAGAGGGCGCCAGGCAGACGACGACGATTACCGATGTCGCCGCAGACGCGACCACGGTCAAGCATGATGACGATGGCAACAATCGCGGCCTGGGAAGCAAGCCTGACGAGAAGGCCAAGACTGCGGCCAATCCCGATCTCGGCCTGGCTGTCGATTTCATCAACATGGCAAGCGAAGAAGCTTCGACGGAGCCCGCTAAACGTTATTTCAAATATGCTCGCCCCTATCGCTGGAGCAACGATGTCGTGGTGCTGCCGACGCTGGAGCCGGCCAAAAGCCAAAAGCCGGCCGAAGATGGCGGTTTCCCGAGCGGCCATACGGCAGAAGCCTGGCGCGACGCGATTGCGATGGCCTATCTCGTGCCGCAGCGTTACCAGGAAATGCTTACGCGGGCCGCGGTCATGGGCGACAATCGTATCATCGCCGGCATGCATTCGCCCTTCGATGTGATCGGCGGCCGGGTGCTGGCAACGGCGCAGGTCACCTACAATCTCAACAGGTCGCAGAATGCGGATCTGAAAAAGCAGGCTTATGATCAGGCACAAACCTGGCTGAGCGCAAAGGTCGGTGTGGAAAGCGCAAGCGAATTGGCACGGTTCGCCCAGTCACAGCCGGTATCCAGTGATCGCTTCGCGGATCGCGCCGTCAATGCCGCCCTGATCGAAAAGACGACGACCTACGGCCTGCCGGCAATCCATCCGATCGACCAGCCGGCCCGCGTGCCAGAGGGGGCGGAGGTGCTGCTCGAAACGCGCTTGCCTTATCTCGACGCCGATCAGCGCCGTGACGTGTTACGCACCACCGAGATCCGTTCCGGCTTTGCCGTTCTCGATGACGAAGAAGGCTATGGCCGCCTCAACCTTTTTGCTGCCGCCGATGGTTATGGCGCATTCGATGCGATGACCACGGTGACGATGACAGCCGGGAAGGGTGGCTTCAACGAGATCGATACCTGGAAAAACGACATTTCCGGCAAGGGTGGCCTGACGAAACGCGGTGATGGCACCTTGGGCCTGTCCGGCACCAACACTTATGGTGGCGGCACCATGGTCGAAGCCGGCCTGCTGGTTGCCTCTTCGCAGTCGGCGCTAGGCACCGGCAATCTCGAGATCGCCGGCGGTGAAGTTGTCATGGCCGCACAACAGCCGGTCCTTCTGGGCGGAACTTTCAGGCAGGCCGATGCGGGCCAGCTGACGCTGGTTGTCGAAGGCGGCAAGCCTGTCGTGGTAATCAAGGGGGCGGCACAACTCGGCGGTTCGCTTGTGCTGCGGATGACCGAGGATAACCTGCCGAAGGCTGGCGAAAGCATTCAACTGATCAAGGCAGGCTCGCTTTCCGGAACCTTCTCGAAGGTCGAGATCAATGGCGTCGAAGGTAATGTCGAATACACGCCGGACGATGTGATCCTGACCGTTGGCAAGTAATGCTCCGGTAAACCGAACGGACTGATCCGATCGCCGCGACCGCAAGGATTGCGGCGATCGACGTCCCGCCGCAACCTGCTACCACTTTCCCCCTCTGCATACGTCATTTTGCGTATGTGGTTTTGGGCTGTCGCACCCGATAGTCCCCTCAGGCAACGGTCAACGTCACCGTTGTGCCAACAAACCAAAAAAGAGGGGGTTTGATCCTATGAGCTTCAAGGCGAAACTGGGCGGAGCGCTGCTGGCTGCCGCACTTTCCACCACGGCCTTCCACGGCGCATTCGCGGCCGACGACACGATCAAGATCGGCGTTCTTCATTCGCTCTCCGGCACAATGGCGATTTCGGAAACCACGCTGAAAGACGCCATGCTGATGCTCGTCGAAGAGCAGAACAAGAAGGGCGGCGTGCTTGGAAAGAAGCTCGAAGCCGTTGTCGTCGATCCGGCCTCCGACTGGCCGCTGTTTGCCGAAAAAGCCCGTCAGCTGATCTCCCAGGACAAGGTTGCCGCCGTCTTCGGTTGCTGGACCTCGTCTTCGCGCAAATCGGTGCTGCCGGTCTTTGAAGAGCTGAACTCGATCCTCTTCTACCCGGTCCAGTACGAGGGTGAAGAATCCTCGCGCAACATCTTCTACACCGGTGCTGCTCCGAACCAGCAGGCAATCCCGGCCGTCGATTACCTCGCTTCGACCGAAGGCGTGGAGCGCTGGGTTCTCGCCGGCACCGACTATGTCTATCCGCAGACGACCAACAAGATCCTGAAGGCCTACCTGATGTCCAAGGGCGTCAAGGAAGAGGACATCATGGTCAACTACACGCCGTTCGGTCATTCCGACTGGCAGACGATCGTCTCCGACATCAAGAAATTTGGCTCGGCCGGCAAGAAGACCGCCGTCGTCTCGACCATCAACGGCGACGCCAACGTGCCGTTCTACAAGGAACTCGGCAACCAGGGCATCAAGGCTGAAGACATCCCGGTCGTCGCCTTCTCCGTCGGTGAAGAAGAGCTTGCCGGTCTCGACACGACACCGCTTGTCGGCCACCTTGCCGCCTGGAACTACTTCCAGTCCGTCGATGCGCCGGTCAATGCCGAGTTCATCAAGACCTGGCATGCCTATACCAAGAACGACAAGCGCGTGACCAACGACCCGATGGAAGCAGCCTATATCGGCTTCAACGCCTGGGTAAAGGCCGTCGAGGCTGCCGGCACGACCGACACCGACGAAGTTCTCGACTCGATCATCGGCGTCGCCGTGCCGAACCTTTCGGGCGGCACCTCCACCGTCATGCCGAACCACCACATCACCAAGCCGGTGCTGATCGGTGAAATCCAGGCCGACGGCCAGTTCGACATCGTGCAGGAAACGCCTGCCGTCGTTGGCGACGAGTGGTCTGATTACCTGCCGGACTCGAAGGACCTGATCTCCGATTGGCGCAAGCCGATGTCTTGCGGCAACTTCAACGTCGCCACCGGCAAATGCGGCGGCAAGGGTAGCTGATCTCTCACCGCTCGGGGCAAAGACCCCTCCCAACCCTCCCCACAAGGGGGAGGGCTTAACCTAGCCGCCCCGCCGCAGTTGACCTGAGCCGGGGCGGATGCCGCGAGTTTTCTCCCCCCTTGTGGGGGAGATGGCCGGCAGGCCAGAGGGGGAAGACGCCCCCGCCACGCCATCCGGGGGACAGACACATGCTTATCCGTTTCATCACACTGATCTTTCTGGTCCTTGCATCCGCGGCGACATCCTTCGCGCAAGGCAGCGACCCCAAGCCGCTGTTTGACCAGCTGGCGGACGCCAATTTCAACCAGGCGGAAACGCTTGTCGGGCAAATCGCTGCGACCGGGGATCCGCGCGTGGTGCCGGCGCTGAATGCCTTTTCCGAGGGTGACCTTTATTTCCGCAAGTCCGACAAGGCAGTCTTTTCCGCCAAATCTGCCGGTTCTCAGCTTGAGCTGATCGACCCGGTTACCGGTGAGAGCGCCGGCCAGGTGGCAAAAGGCGCGGTCACCAAAATCAAGGTCAACAACAATCTGCGCCGCGCTATCCGCGCGGCTCTCGGCGGCCTGACGCTGATGAGCCCGGATCGTGGTGCGCGCCTTTCCGCCGCCGATGCGATCTTGCGTTCGCCAAGTGCCGAAGCTCTCGAACTCGTCGAGGCCGCACTTGCCAAGGAGACAGATGGCGAAGTGAAGGCGCGCATGGAAGAGGCGCGTGCCGTGTCGCTTCTTTCCTCCGATCGCTCGATCGATGAAAAGCGCGCGGCAATCGAAACGATTTCCGGCCTCGGTGCGAGCGGCCTAGGTGTGCTGAATTCCGTTTCTTCATCCATCGATCCCAGCCTCAAGCCGGATCTCGACAAGGCGATCGCCTCGATCCAGAACGCACAGCAACTCTGGAACCTCGCCCAGAATGTCTGGTACGGCATGTCGCTCGGCTCGGTTCTGCTGCTGGCCGCCATCGGCCTTGCCATCACCTTCGGCGTGATGGGCATCATCAACATGGCGCATGGCGAGATGGTCATGCTCGGCGCCTATTCCACTTTCATGGTGCAGGAAGTGATCCGCGAGAACGCGCCCAGCCTGTTCGACTGGTCGCTGGCAATCGCGCTGCCCGTCGCCTTCCTCGTCACCGGCCTTGTCGGTTTCGTCATCGAGCGCGGTGTCATCCGCTTCCTTTACGGTCGGCCGCTTGAAACGCTGCTCGCCACCTGGGGCGTGTCACTCATTCTGCAGCAGGCGATCCGCACGATCTTCGGTCCGACCAACCAGGAAGTCGGCAATCCGTCGTGGATGTCCGGTTCCTTTCCGCTCGGCGGCATGACGATCACCTATAATCGCATGTGGATCATCGTTTTCTCGTTGACGATCTTCTTCGCGCTGCTCTTCGTGATGAAGAAGACGGCCTACGGCCTCAACATGCGCGCCGTCACCCAGAACCGCCGGATGGCGTCGTCGATGGGCATTCGCACGCCCTGGGTCGATGCGCTGACCTTCGCTCTTGGTTCGGGTATCGCGGGCATTGCCGGCGTGGCGCTTTCCCAGATCGACAACGTCTCGCCGAACCTCGGCCAGAGCTACATCATCGACAGTTTCATGGTCGTGGTCTTCGGCGGGGTGGGCAATCTCTGGGGTACGCTGGTCGGCGCACTGTCGCTCGGCATCCTCAACAAGTTCCTCGAACCGTCCGTCGGGGCCGTGCTCGGAAAAATCCTCGTGCTCGTCCTCATCATCCTCTTCATCCAGAAACGTCCGCGCGGCCTGTTCGCGCTCAAGGGAAGGGCGGTGGAAGCATGATCTCCGGCTTCATTCTTCGTGCACTCGAAGGCAGGATCGTCGTCACCGTCGGTATTCTTCTCGCCGTCGCCATCATCGTGCCGGCGCTCAACCTGCTGACCGCACCGGACAGCGCGCTGCATATCCCGACCTATGCCATGGCGCTGATGGGCAAGTATCTCTGCTACGCGCTCCTGGCGCTCGCGCTCGATCTCGTCTGGGGCTATTGCGGCATCCTCTCGCTCGGCCACGGCGCATTCTTCGCGCTCGGCGGGTATGCGATGGGCATGTATCTGATGCGCCAGATCGGTTCGCGCGGCACTTATGGCAATCCCGACCTGCCGGATTTCATGGTCTTCCTCAACTGGAAGGAGTTGCCGTGGTTCTGGTACGGGTTCGACATGTTCCCCTTCGCCATGCTGATGGTCCTTGTCGTTCCGGGCCTGCTCGCCTTCGTTTTCGGCTGGTTCGCCTTCCGCTCCCGCGTCAACGGCGTCTATCTGTCTATCATCACCCAGGCGATGACCTATGCCCTCATGCTCGCCTTCTTCCGCAACGACATGGGTTTCGGCGGTAATAACGGCCTGACCGACTTCAAGGATATCCTTGGCTTCCAGGTGCAGGCGGGCGGTACGCGGGCCGTGCTCTTCGCCATGTCGGCGATCATGCTGGCGCTCTGCCTGATCGTCGCCTCGGCCATAACACGGTCGAAATTCGGCAAGGTTCTGGTCGGTGTGCGCGATGCGGAAAGCCGGGTGCGCTTTCTCGGTTTCCGCGTCGAGAACATCAAGCTGTTCACCTTCGTCGTCTCGGCCATGTTCGCCGGCATTGCCGGTGCGCTGTTCGTGCCGCAGGTCGGCATCATCAATCCGGGCGAATTTGCGCCTGCCAACTCGATCGAAGTGGTCGTCTGGACGGCTGTCGGCGGCCGCGGGACCCTGATCGGCCCGATCATCGGCGCGATCCTCGTCAATGCGGGCAAGAGCTATTTTACCGGCGCATTCCCTGAATTCTGGCTGTTTGCTCTTGGTGGGCTGTTCATCGCCGTCACGCTGTTCCTGCCTAAAGGCATTGTCGGCACTATCCAGCATGGCTGGAACGCCCGCAAGGCGATGAAGGCTGCGGCAGATGCGGAAAAGGGCAGGAATGCCGGCGCTGCGCCGGTCACGCAACAGGCTCAGGCAGCGGAGTGAGACGATGAACACGATTGCCGAAACCAGAAGCAAAAGCCTGCTCTATCTCGAAGACGTTTCCGTCTCCTTCGACGGGTTCAAGGCGATCAACTCGCTGTCGCTGGTGGTTGAGCCGGGCGAGCTTCGCGCCATCATCGGCCCAAACGGCGCGGGCAAAACGACGATGATGGATATCATCACCGGCAAGACCCGACCGGATACGGGTAAGGTGATCTTCGAGGATACGATCGACCTGACGAAAAAGGACGAAGCCGACATCGCCCAGCTCGGCATCGGCCGCAAGTTTCAGAAGCCGACGGTGTTCGAAAGCCATACGGTCTGGGACAATCTGGAGCTGGCGCTCAACCGTTCCCGCGGCGTGTTTGCCACGCTGTTCTACACGCTGAGCGCCGACGACAAGGCGCGGATCGAGGAAATCCTCTCGACGATCCGCCTGACCCATCGCGCCCACGAATATGCTGCCAATCTTTCCCACGGTCAGAAACAGTGGCTGGAGATCGGCATGCTGCTGGCCCAGGAGCCGAAGCTGCTTCTCGTCGACGAGCCGGTGGCCGGCATGACGGATGCAGAAACAGCCGAGACGGCAATCCTGTTGCGCGAGATCGCCAAGACCCGCTCGGTCGTCGTGGTCGAGCACGACATGAGCTTCATCCGCGATCTCGGGGTGAAGGTGACGTGTCTGGCGGAAGGTTCGGTTCTGGCGGAAGGTTCGATCGATTTCGTCTCCAGCGATCCGAAGGTGATCGAGAATTATCTGGGGCGGTGATGGAGAGCGCAGTGGTCTTGATACCCCCCTCTGGCCTGCCGGCCATCTCCCCCACAAGGGGGGAGATCGGCTGGGAGCGATCCTTCTGCCTCAAGCACGCATCTCTTCCGGTTTCGATTTCATCGCGGGATGATGTCTCGCCTCCACTCGACCTTCAAAGGGGGGCGAGTGGTCGCCTTCCTCCGATCTCCCTCCTTGTGGGGGAGATGCCCGGCAGGGCAGAGGGGGGTAATGCCATCCTCCTGAGCAAACAGGGAGGCTCCCCATGCTGACAGTCAACAACGTCAATCTCCACTATGGCGCAGCGCAAGCCCTTCGCGGGGTCTCCGTCAATGCCGAAATGGGCAAGATCACCTGCGTGCTCGGCCGTAACGGCGTCGGCAAATCCTCGCTCTTGCGCGCCGTCACCGGCCAGCATCCGGTCTCCGGCGGCACGATCAGCTTTCAGGGGGAAGTGCTGAACGGGCTTGCGCCTTATTCCCGGGCCAAACACGGTATCGGTTATGTACCGCAAGGGCGCGAGATATTTCCGCTTCTGACCGTTCAGGAAAACCTGCAGAGCGGTTATGCGCCGCTGGCGCGCAAGGATCGATATATTCCCGACGAGATCTTCTCGCTGTTTCCGGTGCTCAAAACCATGCTTGGCCGCCGAGGCGGCGACCTGTCAGGCGGACAGCAGCAGCAGCTGGCGATCGGCCGGGCCATGGTCACGCGACCGAAAATCCTCGTTCTCGACGAGCCCACCGAAGGCATCCAGCCATCGATCATCAAGGATATCGGCCGGGCGATCCGTTATCTGCGGGATTCAACCGGCATGGCGATCCTGCTTGTCGAGCAGTATCTGGACTTCTGCCGCGAGCTTGCCGACCAAGTCTACATCATGGATCGCGGCGAGATCGTGCATGAAGGCCCTGCCGAAACCTTGGATACGGCAGAAGCAAGGCGGCATCTAACAGTTTAATGGTGAATGTTTGCATTGCTTACTTTGATCCAAGGCATATCAATGCTTCAACAGGTGTGTTAGATGAACCGCAGATGAACGACATCTCCGAACATCGTTGACAACCCGCACCCCATGATGAGGCGCTGATGGTCTTTGCATGCATTCCTGGTCACCGTTCCCGCTCCGCTCTTGTTCGCTTCGTCGCGACCGGAGCGTTTTTCTTGGCTGCAGGCTCAGTTTTCGCTGCTTGTGGTCAGCCGATGGCGCCGGGTCGCCATGCGATGACGATCGAGAGCGACGGTGTTGACCGTCAGGCCGTCTATTATGTTCCGTCTTCCTATACCGGCCGCGACAAGGTTGCCGTCGTGTTCGATTTTCACGGCAGCAACAGCAATCCGGATGGGCAGCTGAACCGATCGTCCTGGGACAAGGTCGCCGAGAAGAACGGTTTCATTGCAGTCGCGCTGCAGGGCAGCCTCCCTGGCAAGGTGCCGGGGACCTATGCCTGGAACGTGCCTTTCGTGCAGGTGAGCAAGGCCATCATTCCGACCGGCGCGCAGGGCGGTCTCGACGAGATCGCCTTCATCGATGACGCCGTCGATGAGGTGAAGGAAGATTTCTGCGTCGATGCCAACCGCATCTTTGCTTCCGGTTATTCCGGCGGCGGGCGCATGCTGTCGGCTTATGTCTGCTCGGGACAGGATGATTTTGCCGGTGCCGGTTTCGTCAATTCGCTGCGTGCCGGCCGACCGGTCGAGGTTGATGGCAAATGGGGGCCGGACAAGGCCAATTGCAATCCGGCCAAGCCTATCTCCATCGTCGCCTTCGCCGGCGAAAAGGATGCACAGAACCCCTATGCGGGTGGCGGTTCCGCCTATTGGCAATATGGTTTCAACACGGCGATCCAGCGCTGGAATGATCTCGACGGCTGCAAGGGCAATGGCGACCCTAAAACCGTCGATGGCGTGACCTATACGATGTACGGGACCTGCAAGAACGGCGCGCGGATTGCAACTTACGTCTTCGAAAAGGGCACGCATGACTGGCCGAAGCCGCTTGCTGCCAAGGAAGCCGTCATGGCTGCCGCCAAGGATGGTGCTGCGAGCGTGACCAAGGTTGCGGCCGTGGTGCCGGCCAAGCAGCCCGCCTTCGACGCCAATGTTGATCCCGCTTTCCGGATGTGGGACTTCTTCGGCAAGGCCGACACGACGGATGTCGTTGCGACTGCAACGCCTGCAAAGTCGACTGCGTCCATGAAGTCTGGCACAGCCATTGCTTCTGACTGCGCAACACAGGCGGAACTCGAAGGTACATCGTGCAGCATTCCTCAGTCGAACACTATGCGCCGCAACGGGCAAGGGGTTCAGGGCGCCTTGTAACCAAGGCTTTTGACGGCCGTACACGGCTCGACGAGTTCTTCCAGGAAGGCTGCGCAAAAATTCGCCTTCCGGAAACCTTTTCGCCTGAAATGGAGGCGATTCTCATCAATACGTCAGGGGGACTGACGGGCGGCGACGTGATCGATTGGTCCGTCGCCGCTGCGGCTTCCACCAGGCTTTCGGTCACCACCCAGGCGAACGAGAAGATCTACAAGGCGTCATCCGGCACTGCCTCGGTTTCCACTCATATCACTGTTGGCGACAATGCCTCCGTTCATTGGCTTCCGCAGGAGACCATCCTGTTCGACCGGGCGTCACTCAGTCGCCGCCTCGATGTCGATCTTGCCGAAAGCGCTGAATTTCTCGCCGTCGAAGCTGTGCTTCTGGGGCGCCGCGCGATGGGCGAGGCGGTCGCCAACGGATTTTTCCGCGATCGCTGGCGGGTGCGCCGCAATGCTCAGTTGATCCACGCCGAAGAGATGCGCTTCGAAGGCGAGATTGCGCAAATGGCGCAGGCCGCGGCCGTGCTTTCCGGCCAGGTCGCCTTCGCCACACTTTTCCATACGGGGCCTTTGAGCGAATCCATGCTGCCCAAGTTGAGGGAGTGCATCGGCAATGCCGGTGGTGCGAGTTACTGGAACGGCAAACTGATCGCGCGGATCGCCGCACCCACGGGCTTCGATTTGAGAAAAATCCTGGTACCGGCAATTTCCGTATTGCGTAACGGCGCGCCAGTGCCGAAAGTCTGGCATATCTGATTTGCCCTATCCGAAGTCGATTGCGGGATTTCCATGAACCTGACCCCACGCGAAAAAGACAAGCTGCTGATTTCCATGGCGGCAATGGTTGCCCGTCGCCGCCTGGAGCGCGGCGTCAAGCTCAACTATCCCGAAGCGATCGCGCTGATCACGGACTATGTCGTCGAGGGTGCCCGTGACGGCCGTTCGGTTGCGGACCTGATGGAGGCCGGCGCGCATGTCATCTCCCGCGATCAGGTGATGGAAGGCATTCCGGAAATGATCCATGACGTGCAGGTGGAGGCGACCTTTCCGGACGGCACCAAGCTGGTGACCGTGCACGAACCGATCCGCTGAGGAGCCTAGCCATGGCACTGGAACTACGCCCCAACTGCGAATGCTGCGACAAGGATCTTAATCCCGACAGCTGCGAGGCGATGATCTGCACGTTCGAGTGCACATTCTGTGCGGATTGCGCGGCGGATGTGCTTGGTGGGATCTGCCCGAACTGCTCGGGCGAACTGGTGAGGCGACCGATCCGTCCGGCGGCGGCACTGGTTCGTAACCCCGCATCGACGGTGCGTGTCTTGAAGGCGGAGGGTTGTATCCCCCAAACCGCTTTAACAGCCTGAGGAGCTGATTCATGATTCCTGGTGAAGTCATTGCCGCAAAAGGCGAAATCGAGCTCAATGCCGGCGCGCCGACGATATCCATCGAAGTTTCCAATACTGGTGACCGACCGGTGCAGGTCGGCAGCCACTATCATTTCTTCGAGACCAATAATGGTCTATCCTTCGATCGCGACAAGGCGCGCGGCATGCGGCTCGATATACCTGCTGGAACCGCTGTGCGCTTCGAGCCGGGCCAGACCCGATCCGTCACGCTGATCCCGCTTTCGGGTGCGCGACGGGTCTATGGTTTCCAGCAGAAGATCATGGGAGGACTCTGACATGGCGACCAAACATTATCTCGGCAGCTGCCAGTGCGGCGCGGTTTCCTACGAAGTCGAGGCGGATCTCGACCAGACGGTCACCTGTAACTGCTCGCGCTGCCAGCGACTGGGCATTGTTCTCGCCTTCGCGCCACGTGGTGCATTTTCGCTGACGTCGGGCGAGGGGAGCCTTACCGAATACAGGTTCAACACGAAGAAGCTGCAGCATCTGTTCTGCAAGACCTGCGGCATCGAGAGTTTTGCCTATGGGGACTCGCCGAAGGATGGTTCCCCCATGGTGGCGATCAACGTCAACTGCCTGGAAAGCGTCAATCCACGGGCTTTGACGTCGCATCACTATGACGGGGCTGCGGCCTGAGCCGATGCTGAAACTCGCCCTCTTGCCGTTGCTGTGTGGATGCGTGCTTCTTCTCGATGCACCGACATCCGCGCAACAGCCGCGACCGGATTGCAAGGAGCCGCAGACCCAGGCGGATATGACGATCTGCGCCGGCCTCGATCTGGCCGATGCGGATACGGCGTTGAACGCGCAGTACCAAGTGACACGCAAGACGCTGAAGGAGCGGGATGCCGGGGTTTCCACTGAGCTGAAGGGCGGTGAAGAGGCTTTGATCAAGGCGCAGCGCGCCTGGCTCTCCTATCGCGACGCCCAATGTGCTTCCGTCGGGTTTCAGGCGCGCGGCGGCTCGATGGAGCCGATGCTTGTCTCCAGTTGCGAGGCCGATCTGACGCGCAAGCGTACGGCCGAGCTTAAGGCGCTTGTCAATAACATGCTGTAATTTTTGGAATGGCTCGTCGCCATCCAGGTGAAATTGTCCGAACTCATATTGCCCGAAGGATTGAGGTAATTCATGTCCTACAAGATGTCCCGCGCCGCTTATGCCTCGATGTTCGGTCCGACCGCCGGCGACAAGGTGCGGCTTGCCGATACCGAATTGTTCATCGAGGTGGAGCGCGATTTCACCATCTATGGCGAAGAGGTGAAATTCGGTGGCGGCAAGGTCATCCGCGACGGCATGGGGCAGAGCCAGGCGACACGCGCCGAAGGGGCGGTCGATACCGTCATCACCAATGCGCTGATCGTCGATCATAGCGGCATCTATAAGGCCGATGTGGGCTTGAAGAACGGCCGTATCCACGCGATCGGCAAGGCTGGTAATCCGGATACGCAGCCGGGCGTGACGATCATCGTCGGCCCGTCGACGGAAGCGATCGCCGGCGAAGGCAAGATCCTGACGGCCGGTGGCATGGATGCCCATATCCACTATATCTGCCCGCAGCAGATCGAAGAGGCGCTGATGAGCGGTGTCACCACCATGCTTGGTGGCGGTTCAGGCCCGGCGCATGGAACGCTCGCCACCACCTGCACCGGTGCGTGGCATATCGAGCGGATGATCGAAAGTTTTGACGCCTTCCCGATGAACCTCGCGCTTGCCGGCAAGGGCAATGCCTCGCTTCCGGCACCGCTCGAAGAAATGATCCTCGCGGGTGCTTCGTCGCTGAAACTGCATGAGGACTGGGGCACGACACCGGCTGCGATCGACAACTGCCTGACCGTGGCAGACGCGTTCGACGTGCAGGTGATGATCCATACCGATACACTGAACGAAAGTGGCTTTGTCGAAGACACGGTCGCCGCCATCAAGGGCCGCACGATCCATGCCTTCCATACGGAAGGGGCGGGCGGTGGGCATGCGCCCGATATCATCAAGGTCTGCGGCAATCCGAACGTCATTCCGTCTTCGACCAACCCCACGCGGCCCTATACGGTCAACACGCTGGCCGAGCATCTCGACATGCTGATGGTTTGCCATCACCTGTCGCCGTCTATTCCCGAAGACATCGCCTTTGCCGAAAGCCGTATCCGCAAGGAGACGATCGCGGCGGAAGACATTCTGCACGATATCGGCGCCTTCTCGATCATCTCTTCCGACAGCCAGGCCATGGGTCGCGTCGGCGAAGTCGCGATCCGCACTTGGCAGACGGCAGACAAGATGAAGCGGCAGCGGGGTCCTTTGAAGGACGAGACCGGCGACAACGACAATTTCCGGGTCAAGCGCTACATTGCCAAATACACGATCAACCCGGCGATCGCGCATGGTGTGTCCCACGAGATCGGTTCGGTCGAAGTGGGAAAACGCGCCGACCTCGTGCTGTGGAGCCCGGCCTTCTTCGGCGTGAAGCCGGAAATGGTGCTGCTCGGCGGTTCGATTGCCGCTGCGCCGATGGGCGATCCGAATGCTTCGATCCCGACGCCGCAGCCGATGCATTACCGGCCGATGTTTGCGGCCTATGGCAAGCTCAGGACCAATTCATCGGTCACTTTCGTTTCGCAGGCCTCGCTCGATGGCGGTCTGGCACAGCGGCTTGGCGTCGCCAAGAAGCTGGTTGCGGTGAAGAACGTGCGCGGCGGCATCGGCAAGGCGTCGATGATCCACAATTCGGCAACGCCGCATGTGGAAGTCGATCCGGAAACTTATGAGGTTCGCGCCGACGGCGAGTTGCTCACCTGCAAACCGGCAACGGTACTGCCGATGGCGCAGCGGTATTTCCTGTTCTGAAGGGAGATGGAATGAGCCTCTCCATCCGGGGATGCGCTGCCGCCGACATTGCCGAGTGGGCCTGGCTGCGACACGCATTATGGCCGGATGGACTGGTTGAAGGGCATCGAGCCGAGATTGCTGCCGCTCTGTCTGACGGTGTTTTGCGGGGTTATCTTGCGGTTGACGAACAGGGGCAGGGGATCGGCTTTGCCGAAGTCTCCATTCGGCGTTACGCCAATGGCAGCACGCAATCTCCAGTGCCGTTTCTGGAGGGGATCTGGATTGTGCCGGAGCATCGGCAGCAAAAGATTGGGCGTTTGCTGATCGAGCGGATTTCGGCGGATTGTGCGGCGGAAGGCTTTGTCGAACTCTGCTCGGATGCCGAGATTGACAATCTCGCATCCCGTCATGCGCATGAGAGTTGGGGTTTTGCCGAGACGGAGCGGGTGGTGTATTTCCGCAAGGCCCTTTGAGTTGTTCGGCATGAGATTTATCCTCCGAATATCGATAGCTGTCGTCGCCGTTGTTGTGTTCGCGGCGGCTGCGGGCACATTCGTGCCGCGGCCGCTGTCTGCACTGGACCGATCAGGTTCCTCTGCCGAAACCCGGCGCATTCTGTTGCTCTCCAATCCCATTCATACGGATATCGCCATTCCTCTCGACGAGGAAACACGTGCCGACTACGCGTTTCTCGAAGCGTCCGGCATTCCGATTGCTGATCCGGTCGCGCAGTGGCTGGTATTCGGCTGGGGAGGTCGCGCATTTTATCTTGAGACACCGACCTGGAGTGACCTGAAGCCGATGCCGGTGTTTCGGGCGCTGACCATTGATCGCTCGGTAATGCATGTGGACGTGGCAGGGAGCATGGATGAAACGCATCCGGCTATACGCTCCTTCAATCTGCCACCGGCAGAATTTCAAACTCTCTCGAACTTCATCAAAGCCAGTTTTGTAAGGGATCGCGGTGAGATCGTGGCCATTCCCGATGCAGGCTACGGAGTTTATGACCAGTTCTTCGAGGCTCATGGCTCTTTCAACGCGCTCCTCGGCTGCAATACCTGGACAGCCTAGGCGCTTCGTTCCGCGGGCATTCGCACAGGCTGGTGGAACCCGTTGCCGCAGACGCTGGGTCTGTCTCTGAGACTCTTCAACTGAAAACAAAGTTCACCCTTGGCGATCTGGTTTACTCGCTCCAAGCCCTGCTTTCTGTGAATAGCAGGTTTGCGTTGCGTCAATTTTCGCCTGACTTTGCTGCATCGCAAGAGAAATGCGGTTAAGGGAGTGCATCTGCCTCTTACCGGGGCGAATATTCATTCTCATGGAGGCATTGATGCTGGGCAAAAAGGTTCCGCAAGTCACTTTCCGCACCCGCGTACGCGACGAGGCCGTTGGCGGCCCGAACCCCTTCCGTTGGCAGGACGTTACCTCGGACGATTATTTCGCCGGAAAGCGCGTAGTGCTCTTCTCGCTGCCGGGCGCATTTACGCCGACCTGCTCGACCTACCAGCTTCCCGATTTCGAAAAGCTGTTTTCCGATTTCCAGGCTGAAGGCATCGACGCGATCTACTGCATGTCGGTCAACGATGCTTTCGTCATGAATGCATGGGCCAAGAGCCAGAATCTTGAAAACGTCACCGTCATTCCGGACGGTTCGGGCGAATTCACCCGCAAGATGGGCATGCTGGTTGCCAAGGATAATCTTGGCTTCGGCATGCGCTCGTGGCGTTATGGCGCGATCGTCAACGACGGCGTCGTCGAGCAGTGGTTCGAAGAAGAAGGTTATTCCGACAATTGCGAGAGCGATCCCTATGGTGCGTCCTCGCCGCAGAACATTCTTGAAAATCTCAAGGCGATGAAGATCGCAGCCGAATAAGCGGCGATAGACTTCTGCCAATAGGAAGCCCGGTCTCGCGCCGGGCTTTTTGTTGTCCAGCCCCAACTAAGCCTTGTGCGGCAGGCCGGCTTTGGCAATGATGTCTTTTGCACATGTCTCCCAACACCTGTGACCACTTTCGGTAGACATGCGTCAAGAGTTTGCATTTCAACGGGTTATCCATCATGCAGCACATCCATTCCTATCGCCCTGCCGGCGAAATTTCCGACCCGCCGATTGACACCGTCAGCCTGCCGCACGATCTGCGTCACCTGCGCCGCAAACTGCTGCATCTTTCGAATGGCGATATGGTGATGCTCGATCTCAAGGAAGCCGTTCTTTTCCATAACGGCGACCGTCTGGTGCTCGACAACGGTGACACGGTGGAAGTACAGGCGGCACCGGAAAAGCTTTTCGAAGTCAAGGCGCGCGACACGCTGCATCTGATCGAACTCGCATGGCATCTCGGTAATCGGCATCTTTCCGCCCAGATCGAGGAAGGCCGTATCCTAATCCTGCGCGATCATGTGATCCGCTCCATGCTGCAGGGGCTGGGCGCCAGCGTCAGCGATGTCGAGGAACCGTTCCAGCCGGCTCGCGGCGCCTATCACTCGCATGGTTCCCATGGCAGCCATTCGCATGATGATGGGCATTCCCATGGTCACGACCATCATCATCATGACTGATCGCATATCGTGACAGAGCATCCGCGGCCGAGCGACCCGGCGACAGAGGCGAAGATTAGCAGAGCAGTGGACACGAGGGCCTTGCTGCGGCTGATGGCCTGGCTTTCGCCGGCCTTTCCGATTGGCGGCTTCGCCTGGTCCGGCGGGCTGGAGCGTGCTGTCGAAGATAGGCTGGTCAGAAATGCCCGGGGTCTTGAGGACTGGCTGTCGACGGTGCTTCAGCATGGTTCGCTGTGGAACGATGCCGTGCTGTTCTGCGAAGCATGGCGCCAGGCCGATAAACAAGGCCCGCTTTCAGAGGTAGCGGCTCTCGGGCTGGCGCTGGCGGGTTCGGCCGAGCGCTTCAACGAGACGCTGTCACTTGGAAAGGCTTTCATTGCTGCAGCTTCGGCATGGCCGCATCCGGTCTTCGAACGGCTTCCGGCCAATGTGCCATTTCCCGTGGCCGTCGGAGCCGTGGCTGCAGGTCATGGCCTGCCTTCTGCGCCGGCGCTTGCCGCATTCCTTCACGCAGCCGTATCGCAAGCCGTTTCGGCCGGAATCCGGCTAAGCGTTGCCGGTCAGGCGGAAGGGGTTGCGATCATTGCGAGGCTCGAAGCCCGGATAGAAGATCTTTCGCTCAGAGCGGCTTCAACCGGCCTCGAAGATTTGGGTGGCGCGGCCGTACAGGCCGAAATAGCGTCTCTTCGTCACGAAACGCAGCATTCCCGGCTTTTTCGATCCTGAAATGCCGGAATTGCATTGTCGTTGGGCAGTTTAGTTCAGGCGTCGTGTGCGATGAGAAGGATCTGGTCGTCAATCGCGTCTGCCAGCGACAGGACAACCTCAGTTCTGTCAAAGCCGTAGGATTCCAGCATTTTCAACATGCTGGAAAGAGCGGCCTCTGCCGCCTTGTGGCAGTCGTGTTGTTTTTCCAATACTTCAGATGTGGATGCAGTCGTTTGATAATCCATTCTGATTTCCCCGTTTCCCAGTTCAGGTAAGGTCTCAGCATGCGATATTAAATTGCAACTACAATACGTATTATGACGGTCTTATCTCGCTACCACAATTTGTGTAATGAGTTTTCTACAGGTATCTAGGGATATACTTAATTCACAAATCTGCGTTGAATGTTTACTTTTGTGATACCCGGCCGCTCGTGGCTGCCGACTGATGACGCCGCAGGTGGGGCATCCACTTTCCGATTGCGCTGATTTCCCGCGGCATTATTGTCATCTCATCATACCGAAAGGACATTTCATGAAATCGGCAAACGGTCCCCTTCGTGTCGGCATCGGTGGGCCGGTCGGATCCGGCAAGACGCATTTGACGGAAAAACTCTGTAAGGCGATGCGGGACGAATTCTCCGTCGCGGTCGTTACCAACGATATTTACACCAAAGAAGATGCCGATGCGCTGGTGCGGATGCAGGCGCTTTCCTCGGATCGTATCGTGGGCGTCGAGACAGGTGGTTGTCCGCACACGGCGATCCGCGAAGACGCGACGATCAATCTCCAGGCGATTGCGGGTCTCAACGAACGTTTTCCGGATTTGGATGTCGTGTTCATCGAGTCTGGCGGAGACAATCTCGCAGCTACCTTCTCTCCGGATCTGGCGGACATCACGATCTATGTCATCTCCACTTGTCAGGGTGAGGAAATACCGCGCAAAGGCGGGCCTGGCATTACCCGATCTGATCTGCTGGTGATCAACAAGAAAGATCTGGCGCCTTATGTCGGCGTCGACATGGACGTGATGGACCGGGATGCCAGCCGCATGCGGGAAATGAAGCCTCATGTCTTCACCGACCTGAAACGCGGCGAGGGGGTAGGCCATATCGTGGAGTTCCTGAAGGTTCAGGGCGGACTTTAAAGCCGGCCTATAACCGGAAAAGAAAAAGGCCGGCGGTCTAATGACCCGCCGGCCTCGCCTGTCGCCGGACACCCCTGTGGCAACAGGCCGCTGCGAAGGCTGCGTCGTCTCGCGCGCCTTCGAGCCTGTAGCAATTCCGCCTTTCTTCGAAACGCGAAACTGCTCAATGTTTTATGCTTCAGATATTTCTGAGCGCCTGAACGTCTCCGACCTGGATGATACGTCCCCTGACTGTCACGCCGACGCGGCGCAGGCTGGAGAAGGCGCGGGAGAGCGCTTCCGGCGCAAGGCCGAGCATGCCGGCAAGCAGGCTCTTCTGGAATGGCAGGCGGATCGAGGCGGAGCCTCCGTCAACCGGGCAGCGGCTGAGGATGTAGTTGGCGACCCGCTGCGGTGCGGTGAAAAGACGGTCGTTGGCGATGCAATCCATCGTACCGACGAGATGCCGGGATATGGCAGCAATCAGTGCCTTGGCTATTTCTGGATCCTGCTGGGCAAGGTCACGCACGGCCTGCATGTCGAAGCGGGCGAGCGTTGCCGGCTCGGCCGTCTGGGCGTTGCAAAGATAAACGTTTTCGCTGAACAGAAGATGCTCTGCAAATGTGTCGCCCGGGGCGCAGACCATGATGTCGGCTTCGCGACCTTCACGGCTCAGCCGGAAGAGCCGGACATAACCGTTGAGAACGCAATAGAAGGCGTCGGCTGTTTCGCCTTCGCGCATCACGAATTTGCGGGCCGGAAGCGTGCTGATCGTCATCATGGACATCAGCCGGACAAGGGCACTGTTGCCCAGCCCTGCCAGAAACGGTGCCTTCATGAGCACTGCCCGGTCTCGATTGCTGAGTTTCAGACTGCTGTTCATCTCGCTATCTCTTCCCTTTTTTGCGAACACTGCCAAATCCTTGAGAAGCAGGATAGCGTGTGAGGCAGAGAGGGATTTGATACTGATCAATCAATCACGCAATTCGGAGCGTTGTCTGACAATCGGACCGGGGAGATTGCCTCCATCAGGCGTCATTCGGCTGCCATAGGTGGCAACCGAAGCACACGTTGGCCTGCCTGTGCTCCTGAGTGGGAGCCGGAAACTGTTGTTTTCTCATTGTTTTCCAAGCGGTTTAGCCGTTCTTCCAACTCCGAAAGGCTGCGACGATTTTGTCGGGTATGGTGGGCGACTTCTTCCGACGACATCAAATCCTCTTCTTCCTTCTTTCCGACGAAGCGGCCGAAGAGCTTGCCGAGCAGGCGCGACAGATCGTCCATGATGAGGAAGAAGGAGGGTACGACGAGCAGCGAAAGCACCGTCGAGACGATGATGCCGCCGATGACGGCGATCGCCATGGGAGCACGGAAGGAGCCGCCTTCGCCGACCCCCATGGCGGATGGCAGCATGCCGGCCGACATGGCGATCGAGGTCATGATGATCGGCCTTGCGCGCTTGCGGCCGGCCTCGACCATTGCGTGAACCCGCTCCAGCCCGTGCCGTTTCATCTCGATGGCGAAATCGACGAGCAGGATGGCGTTCTTCGTGACGATGCCCATCAGCATCAGGATGCCGATGAGGACGGGCATGGAGAGCGCATTCTGTGTCGCGATCAGCGCCACTGCCACGCCGCCGATGGCGAGCGGCAGGGAGAATAGGATGGTGAAAGGCTGGATGACATCCTTGAACAACAGGATCAGGACGACGAGGACCAGCATCAGGCCCATCAGCATCGCATTGCCGAAGCTTTGCGTCATTTCGGCCTGGACCTTGGCGTCACCGCTTTCCGCCAGACGCACTGTCGGCGGTAGCTCAGTCTCGTCGACGATCCGCTTGAACTCGGCGGTCGAGGTGTCGAGCGCCGTGCCGAAGGGAACGTCGGAGCCGATCGCCACGACGCGGTTGCGGTCGTTACGCTTGATTGAGCTTGGACCTTCCGAATAGTCGATATCGGCAACGCTGTAGAGCGGCACCATCGTGCCGGACGATGTCTTGACCTTGAGATTGCGGATCGACTGCAGGTCGCGGCGCGTGTCGAGCGATGTCTGCACGCGGATCGGGATCTGGCGGCTGTCGAGCGAGATTTTTGCGAGGTTGGCGTCGATATCGCCAATCGTTGCGACGCGTACGGTTTCGGAGATCTGCTGCGGGGTGATGCCGAGGCGGGAGGCTTCTGCCATGCGCGGACGGATCTGCAGTTCGGGACGGGGCAGGGCGCCTTCCGACGAGACGTTGACCAGGATCGGCGAGGCTCGTAGCCTGGATTCCAACAGGCTCACGGCATTGTTCAGGTCTTCCTCGTTCGAAGAGAGGAAGTTGAACGAAAGTTCGCGTTCGGCCCGGTCGTTGACCTTGGAGATACGTACGTCGGGGATCGAGCGTACGGCGGCGAAGATATCCTTCTCCACATCCCATTGCGCGCGCGTGCGGCCGCGTTCGGGCAGTTTCGGCAACAGGTCGCCGATCAGCGGGAGAGAGCCCAGGCCTTTGTTGACCAAGGTCTTTACCAGCGAATGGTCGATATTCTGCAGGATGATGCGGACGGTTGCCCGGCGCAGTTCGAGATCGCCCTTGGGCGAGGCGCCGCCCAGCGTGAAGACGCTTTCGACGCCATCTATATCCTTCACAGCATCATAGACGCTGGTGGAGACCGCATCCGTCTCTTCGAGCGTTGCGGTCGGCGGCAGTTCGAGAGATAGGACCACGCGGGAACTGTCATCCGGCGGCAGGAAACTGCCCGGCACCTTGCTCAAAAGTGCCAGCGAGCCGGCGAGGAAGGCGATGGCGCCGAGAAGCGTCGCATAGCGCCAGTACCATTTGCGGGTCGTGGCGGTGACAATGCGGGTATAGGCCTTCATCAGCCTGCCGTCATTGTCGTGGTGATCGTCCTCGCGCCCGTCCTCGGCGCGCATCAGATAGGCGGCCATCAGCGGGGTTATCAGGCGCGCCACCGCGAGCGAGAAGAATACCGAGAAGGCGACGGTCAGGCCGAACTGGATGAAATACTGGCCCGGAATGCCAGGCATGAAGGAAACCGGCACGAAGACCGCGATGATGGTGAAGCTGGTGGCGATCACCGCAAGGCCGATTTCATCGGCCGCCTCAAGCGCCGCCCGATAGGGCGTTTTGCCCATCTTGATATGGCGGGCAATGTTCTCGATCTCGACGATCGCATCATCGACGAGGATACCGGTTGCCAATGTCAGAGCGAGGAACGAGACGAGGTTCAGCGAGAACCCCATCATGTGCATGATCCAGAAAGTCGGGATGGCCGACAAGGGGAGAGCGACGGCTGCGATCAGCGTCGCGCGCCAATTGCGCAGGAACAGGAAGACAACGATAACGGCGAGGATCGAACCTTCCATCAGCGTGTGTAGCGCCGCCTCGTAATTGCCATAGGTGAAGTAGACAGAGTCATCGACCATCTCGATCGTGACATCTGGATGCGCCTTGCGGATGCCGTCCAGGCCTTCGGCAACGGTTTCCGCCACCGAGACTTCGCTTGCACCCTTGGCGCGGAAGACGGCGAAGGTGACCGACGGCGTGCCGTTGAAGCGCGAGAAGGATTTCTGCTCCTCATAGGTATCGGTCACCCGCCCGAGTTCTGAGAGTTTTACGAAGCGGCCGTTCGAGAGCGCGATGTTGGTATCGGCAAGTTGCTGGACATTGCGAGCGTCGCCGAGCGTGCGGATCGTCTGCTCGTTGCCGGCGACCTGGCCCCGGCCCGAGCCGAGATCGACATTGGTGCCCTTGATCTGCGTATTCACGTCTGCCGCGGTGATGCCGTAGGCGTCGAGCTTTGCCGGGTTGAGGGCGACGCGCACTTCTCGGTCCGCGCCGCCGTAGCGGTCGATACGACCGATACCGGGCTTGCCCTGAAGGTCGCGGGTGATCGTGTCGTCGACGAACCAGGACAGCTCCTCCAGCGTCATGTTGGGCGAGGAGACGGCGAAGGTCTGGATCGCCTGTCCTTCGACATCGACCTTGGTGACGATCGGTTCCTCGATGCCGGCAGGCAGGTCGCTGCGGATCTTGTCGATCTGGTCCTTGGTGTCCTGCACCGCCTCTTCTGTGGGCTTTTCGATGCGGAAGACGATCGTCGTGAGCGACTGGCCGTCGGTCACGGTCGACTGAATCTCGTCGATGCCGCTGATCGATGCGACGGCGTCCTCGATCTCCTTCGTCACCTGCATTTCGAGTTCAGCCGGTGATGCGCCGCTCTGAACCACCGTCACAGAGACGACGGGAACGTCGATATTCGGGAAACGGGTGATCGGCAGGGCGAAGAAGGATTGCAGGCCGACATAGAGCAGCAGGCCGAAGGCAAGCAGGGGAGCGATCGGGTTGCGGATAGACCAGGCGGAAAAGTTCATTGCGAAGCCTCCGTGCCCTTGGTGGCTGCCGCCTTTTCCGGAACCGGTGCAATATGATCGCCGTCTCGGACGAAAGCGCCGGCCTTGGCGACGACGACATCGCCGGGCTGCAGGCCGTTCAAGACCTGAATGAAGCCGCCGTCCTGGAAGCCGATGTCGATCTTGACCTGCTTGACGACGCCGCCTTCCACCTTGCGGGCAAAGGACCCTTCGCGGCCTGTCGTTACGGCGGAGAGCGGAAGGGCGAGCGTATCTGCCTGATTCACGACGATTGCCGCGCGCCCATACATGCCGGCGCGCGCGCCGCTATCGGGGTCGATCTCGATATGGACGAGGCCGAGCCTGGTTGTCTGGTCGACAGTCGGGGAGACCAGCCGCACACGGCCCTCGATCTCCCGCTGGCCGCCGGCGACGGTCACCAGTGCCTTCTGACCGAGTTTGACCTTCTGAATGTCGGATTCGGAGATGTCGGCAACCAGCTCGATCGCGCCGTCCTTGATGATGGTGAAAAGCGGATCGCCGTTGCCGGACGCGATGGCGCCGACCTTGGCATTCTTTGCCGAGATGACACCGGCAACGGGCGCCTTTACGCCGGTGCGGGCGAGCTGCAGTTCGACATCGGCAAGCTGGGCGTCAATGACGTGGACATCGGCTTCTCCCACCGTCACCGCCTGGCGGGCGGCATTCAGCCGGGCGCGTGCGACATCGACCTGGGCATTCGCCTGTTCAAGCTGAGAGACCGTGCTCGTGCCGCTCTCGTTGAGCTTTTTCGTGCGGTCGCGTTGTTTGACTGCGTCATCGAGGTTTGCTTCGGCCTCGATCACCTGAGCCTGGTATTGCGCGACCGATGCTTCGGCCTTGGCCTTGTTTGCCTGATACTGGCTCTTCTGGAGCAGCAACGCATCGTCGTTCAGGGTGGCCAGAACCGCGTTGGCTTCGACCTCGTCGGAGACATCAACATTGATCGTCTTCACCGAGAGGCCCTCGACAAGCGGCTGCACGTAGATCTCGTCTATGGGACGTATGGTGCCGGTTGCGATGATCCGGTCTGTCAGCGATTTCTTCAAGGCCTCGGTCACGATGATCGACGGGAGCTTTGCTTCCGCGGCGGCAGGCTGGCCGGTTTGCTGTGCCGCAAGCGGTGAGGCTGCGACGGAGGAAAGCAGCAGAACGAGGGCGGGGATCGATTTCG
Organism: Hyphomicrobiales bacterium; assembly: GCA_900472575.1. Classification (GTDB taxonomy): domain Bacteria; phylum Pseudomonadota; class Alphaproteobacteria; order Rhizobiales; family Rhizobiaceae; genus Neorhizobium; species Neorhizobium cellulosilyticum. The sequence goes on along the minus strand of UCIV01000018.1, from coordinate 208,110 downwards.
ACAAGCTATGCGGCATGCGGCAAATCCACTGTTTGGAGGAACGGGCATGCGCCGACCATCGGCATCCCTCGAGTCATACTTCCTCCCTGTATGACGCGGGACCAAAGCTTCATCCGACACTTCTTTCTGGTTCAACCGAAAAAAGTCGGCGTCGGCTTCGGCAGCTACCTTTACGTGTTCATTCTCAGGCGATCAATCCATGCAGGCAGTGACGGGTTGACATGTCCTGATGGCAAAAAAATGCCCGACTAGGAAGCCGGGCAGGAAGAAGTATCAGAGACTTTTGTTGCTGGATTATTTCAGCATGATTTCATCATTATTTCAGGGCTGCGCTGGTGATATCGGCCGTGTAGGCCCCTTCCGGGGCCTTGCTGATGATCTTCTGGTCGGTCAGCGCCTTCACCGTGCGTTCGTAAGTCGCCATGTCGAGCTTGCCATCGCCGATCAGCTTGGCGACTTCGCCCATCATCCGTTTCTGGTGGTTTTCGTCCTGGCCGCCATTTTCCATCACGATCTCGGCGGCTTCATCCGGATTGTCGATGGCGTATTTCCAGCCCTTCATCGAGGCACGGACGAACTTAACCATGTTCTCCTTGAACTTTTCGTCCTTCAGCTTGGTATCGAGGACATAAAGCCCGTCTTCCAGGAGATCGTTGCCGAGCGCCGTGTAGTTGAAGACGACAAGGTCGTTCGCCTTGAAACCGGCATCGATTGCCTGCCAATATTCGTTATAGGTCATGACCGAGATACAGTTTGCCTGTTTCTGTACGAGCGGCTGCACGTCGAAGCTCTGTTTCAGCACGGTCACGCCATCCGTGCCGCCTTCGGTCTTCAAGCCCAGCTTGTTCATCCAGGCGAAGAACGGATATTCGTTGCCGAAGAACCAGACGCCGAGCGTCTTGCCCTTGAAGTCGGCTTCGGTCTTTACCGGGCCGTCCTTGGGGCAGATCAGTTCGAGGCCGGACTTCTGGAACGGCTGGGCGATGTTGATCAGCGGTACGCCCTTTTCACGGGCGACCAGTGCGCCGCCCATCCAGTCGACGATGACATCTGCGCCGCCGCCGGCAATCACCTGTTCCGGTGCGATATCCGGGCCGCCCGGCTTGATCGTGACGTCGAGGCCTTCTTCCTCGTAGAACCCCTTGTCCTTGGCGACGAAATATCCGCCGAACTGGCCCTGAGCCACCCATTTCAGCTGCAGCGTCAGTTTGTCTGCGGCCATTGCTTGGGCCGCCGAAAGCGCCACGGTGGTTCCGATTGCGCCGGCCATCAATGCCTTCATGATCTTTTTCATTGCTGCTACCCTCTCTTTTCCGCCCTTGCGATGTTACGCCAAGCGGTTCGTTGCGCCTAACCCCCACGGTTAGACGGATGCCAGAATGTCAGTGCCCGCTCTCCCAGCGCGACCACACCATAAAAGATCGATCCGACAATCGCTGCAACCGTGATTTCGGCCCAGACCATGTCGACATTCATGCGACCGATTTCGGTTGAGATACGGAAGCCCATGCCGACGATCGGCGTGCCGAAGAATTCCGCAACGATCGCGCCGATCAGCGCCAGCGTCGAATTGATCTTGAGCGCGTTGAAGATGAAGGGCATGGCAGCGGGAAGCCTGAGCTTTGTCAGCGTCTGCCAGTAATCCGATGCGTAGGAGCGCATCAGGTCGCGTTCCATCGAGCCTGCTGCACTTAAGCCGGCGATGGTGTTCACCAGCATGGGGAAAAAGGTCATGACGATGACGACGGCAGCCTTGGACTGCCAGTCGAAGCCGAACCACATGACCATGATCGGCGCGACACCGATGATCGGCAGCGCCGACATGAGATTGGCGATCGGCAACAAGCCGCGGCGGAAAAACGCGATGCGATCGGCAAGGATCGCTACCGCAAAGCCGGATGCGCAGCCGACAAGATAACCGAAGATGACGGCCTTGAAGACGGTCTGCTGCACATCCGCCCAGAGCGTCGGGATAGACGACGCAAACCGGGCGCCGATGGCGGATGGCGGTGGCAGGATGATGAAGGGGATGCCAAGCCCGCGGGTTGCCGCTTCCCAGAGGATGAGGATCCAGGCGCCGAAGATTGCCGGGATGATGAGGCGTAGGAGGCTGTCTATCGCCCTGGAGCGAATCCGGAGTTCGGAGAGGATGCTGACGCAGCGCCAAGCCAGCAGCCAGTTGGCCGCGAGGATGAGGAAGAAGGCCGTAGAGGCCATTCCCTCGTTTCCGGCAAGGCGTGAGATCAGCAGACCGGTAGAGAAATGAGCGCAGACGAGGAGGGTCACTGCGACGAAGACGGGCGGCAGGGAAAGGAGGGAGACGACGGTTGCGCCGATCGTCAGGACGAAGATGGAGAACATCCGGATCGGCTTGTAGGCAATCGGTGCTTCGGCTGAGAGGAGGGGCAAGGTTGCCAGTGCCGCAAGGATAAGGGCGAGTGCCAACCAGGATTGCCAGGAGCGTTTCAGGATCGTCATGCCTGCCTCCTTTCCGGCTTTGCACCCATCGCCCGTTCAACGAGCTTGCCGATCAGTGCGACGATGGCGACCAGAAGGGCTGCAAGCACCGAGCCTGCTATCAGGGCTGCCCAGATGTCTATCGTCTGGCTGTAATAGGCGCCGGCGAGCAGTTTGGAGCCGATGCCTGCCACAGCCCCTGTCGGCAGTTCGCCGACAATCGCGCCGACGAGGCTGGCTGCGATCGCCACTTTCATCGAGGTGAACAGGAAAGGCACGGAGGCGGGGACGCGAAGCTTCCAGAACGTCAGGGCGACGCTGGCATTATAGGTGCGCATCAGGTCGAGCTGAATGAGTTCCGGCGAGCGCAGGCCCTTCACCATGCCGACCGCGACGGGGAAGAAGGAAAGATAGGTCGAGATCAGCGCCTTGGGCAGAAGGCCTGTGATGTTGACCGCGCCGAGCACGACGATGACCATCGGGGCGATGGCGAGGATCGGTACCATTTGCGAGGCGATGATCCAGGGCATCAGGCTGCGATCCAGCGCCTTTACATGGACGATGCCGACGGCAATCAGGATGCCGAGAAGGGTGCCCAGCGTGAAGCCAACGGCGGTGGACGATAGCGTGACCCAGGCGTGGTAGACGAGGCTGCGGTTGGAAGTGACCTTTCTGAGAAAGGTGTTTTCGAAAACGTTCGAGGCCACCTGATGCGGGGCGGGAAGCGTTGGCTTCGGCTGCGACATGGTCTTTTGGAGGAACTCGATCGCCGTCGAGGTGACGTTGGCGCGGCGGTCGAGATCGCGCTGGAAGGGGGCGTTCATGAAGTAAGCGCCGACATACCAGATGGCGATGATGGCGAGCACGATCACCGTGACGGGCATGATCCGATGTTGGATGAGTTTTTCCCGTTCCATCAGCTTTTCGCTCCGACCGGAAACAGCATCAGCACCATGGCGACGACACCGAGGCCTACGCCGGCCATCTGGGTGGCTGTGAGGCGTTCGCCGAAAAGGGCGAAGGCGATGAGGTTGATGAGCAGCAATTGAGCAATCGCCGAGACCGAGATCGCCAGACCCAGCCCGCCTTCACGCATCAGCTTCACCATCATCAGGTTGCCGACACAGTAGAGCGCCAGCGACAGGATCAGCAGGACGATGTTGCTGGAGGTGATGTAGGCGCGAGAGGCGGTGGCGGCCGCGAGGAAGGTTGCCATGGCGCCGGTGAGCCAAAGGAGGAAGGCGGGGGTCATGAATGGCCTCCCGTCAGCTTGCCTATGGTGCCGCCCTGTGGCTCACCCCCCTCTGCCCTGCCGGGCATCTCCCCCACAAGGGGGGAGATCACAAGCAGCGGGCTCACGGCCCCAAGACAATACCGCGCGGTATTCAAAGGCTTCCGATGGAGTGGCGAGTGAAAGCCCATCCGATCTCCCCCTTTGTGGGGGAGATGCCCGGCAGGGCAGAGGGGGGTATCGCTCGCTGACGTGCGGGAAAGATCACTCCTCATAACTATGCCCCGCTCTCAAACCTTCCCGGACCCTATGGGCTATCGCGAGAAACTCCGGTGTCTCGCGGATTTCCAGCGGGCGGTCCTTTGGCAGTGTCGAGGTGATCACATCCGTTACCCGGCCGGGGCGAGGGGACATGACGACTATTTTCGTCGATAGGTAGACCGCCTCGGGGATCGAATGGGTGACGAAGCAGATCGTCTTTTCCGTGCGTGCCCAGAGTTTCAGAAGCTGTTCGTTCAAATGGTCGCGAACGATTTCGTCCAGTGCGCCAAAAGGTTCGTCCATCAGCAGGAGATCGGCGTCGAAGGCCAGAGCTCTCGCGATCGAGGCGCGTTGCTGCATGCCGCCGGAGAGCTGCCACGGGTATTTTTTGCCGAAGCCTGCAAGATTGACGAGATCGAGGGTGCGGTCAATGCGTTCCTTCCGCTGCGTTGCCGAGTAATTCATGATCTCCAGCGGCAGCGCGATATTCTTTTCGATCGTGCGCCAGGGATAAAGCGCCGGTGCCTGGAAGACATAGCCATAGGACCGCGACTTTCGGGCGTTTTCCGGCGTCATGCCGTTGACGGTGATTTCGCCCGAAGTGGCGCTTTCGAGATCGGCGATGACGCGCAGGAATGTCGTCTTGCCGCAGCCGGACGGGCCGATGAAGGAGACGAAATCGCCCCGCTTCACCTCCAGATCGACATCGGACAGAGCATGGACCGGCCCGTCGCTCGTCTCGAAAGTCAGGCCGAGTTTTTTCGCGGAAACGACGGAGAAATTGTTCTCAGCCATGTCACGATCACACCCCGCTTGCCGGGATCCCCGTTCGTTCGACCTTGCGCGGTGCGGTTAGGTCCTTCCAGGTGGAGAGCGCCTTGCTGACCGCCGGATAGGGCTCGCGGGCGACGAACTGGCCGTGGCCTTCGCGGCTTTTCATCGTGCCGTCCTCGACGACGACAACACCACGCGAGAGGGTGTAGCGCGGCAGGCCGGTGACCTGCTTGCCCTCGAAGACGTTGTAATCGATCGCCGATTGCTGGGTTTTGGCCGAGATCGTCTTCGACTTCTTCGGATCGAGCACGACGAGATCGGCATCGGCCCCAACGAGGATTGCGCCCTTTCTCGGATAAAGATTGAGGATTTTCGCTATATTGGTCGAGGTGACGGCGACGAATTCGTTCATGGTGATGCGGCCGTTAGCGACGCCGTAGGTCCAGAGCATGGGAAGGCGATCTTCCAGACCACCGGTGCCGTTCGGAATTTTTCTGAAATCGCCGACGCCGTAACGCTTCTGGTCGGTGGTGAAGGCGCAGTGGTCGGTTGCCACGCATTGCAGCGAACCCGATGCGAGGCCGGCCCAGAGTGAGTCCTGATGCTGCTTGTTGCGGAAGGGGGGCGACATGACGCGGCGGGCAGAGTGATCCCAGTCCTTGTCGAAATATTCGCTTTCATCGAGCGTCAGGTGCTGGATCAGCGGTTCGCCATAGACCCGCATGCCATTCTGGCGCGCCCGACGGATCGCCTCATGCGCCTGTTCGCAGGAGGTATGGACGACATAGAGCGGCACGCCTGCCATGTCGGCGATGATGATGGCGCGGTTTGTGGCTTCGCCCTCGACGGAAGCGGGGCGTGAATAGGCGTGGGCTTCCGGGCCGTTATTGCCTTCGTCCATCAATTTCTGCTGCATGGCGGCAACGACATCGCCGTTTTCGGCATGGACGAGGGGCAGCGCGCCAAGCTCGGCGCAGCGCGAGAACGAGGCGAACATCTCGTCATCGTTGACCATCAGCGAGCCCTTGTAGGCCATGAAGTGCTTGAAGGTGTTGATGCCTTTTTCCTGAACGACGGTCTGCATCTCGTTGAAGACCTGCCCGCTCCACCAGGTGACTGCCATATGGAAGGAATAGTCGCAGTGCGCGCGGGTCGCCTTGTTGTCCCAGCGCTTCAGGGCATCCAGCATGGACTGGCCGGGATCGGGAAGACAGAAATCGACCACCATGGTCGTGCCGCCGGCAAGGGCTGCGCGGGTGCCGCTATCGAAATCGTCGGCGGAATAGGTGCCCATGAAGGGCATTTCGAGGTGAACATGCGGATCGATGCCGCCCGGCATGACATAACAGCCGGTGGCGTCGAGCGTTTCGTCGCCCGCAAGGTCCGGGCCGATCTCGACGATCTTGCCGCCGTCTATCTTCAAATCCGCCTTGTAGGTCAGGTCGGCGGTAACGATGGTTCCGTTCTTGATTACTGTGGCCATGGTTGTTCCCCTTATCGTGTGCCGCAGTCAATCGCCCGAGATCGAGGACCTCAGGGACTGAACATCTCGGGTGGTGATCGTTTTATTTTCGGTTTCGATGCGAAGAAGGCGCTCATTCGGCGGCCTCCCGCTGTTTGAGATCCTTCGTCATGAACAGGCTGTGCGGATTTTCCTCGTAGTCCGCAAACGGGCCGCAGGTTTGGTAACCGAGCGCTTCGTATAGCCGAACGGCTTCTACATTCAGCGGGCCGGTTTCGAGATAGAGCCGGGTGACATTGCGCGCGGTTGCCTGCGCCTCCAGTTCCGCTATGATCTTACGGCCGATACCGTGGCCGCGTGCTTCGTCATGAACGAAGATGCGCTTTAGCTCAGCACTGCCGTCGGAGAACCATTTGATGCCGCCGCAGCCGACCGCCTTGCCGTCGAGCCTTGCAACGAGGAAGGAAATGTCAGGCTGGGACAAGGCATCGAGATCGACGGCGAAATTGCCTTCGGGCGGATAAAGCGATGCCATGTAGTCGTCAGACAGTCCGATCAGGGCTGCGACGTCAGGCTGTTTCGGCTGCTCAATGGCAATCGTGACGGTCACTCGACGATCTCCGCCGTCTCGACAACAGCGTGGAAGAGCACGTCGCAGCCGGCGGCGGCCCAGTCCTTCGAGATTTCCTCGGCCTCGTTATGCGACAGTCCGTCGACGCAGGGGCAGAAGATCATCGTGGTCGGGGCAAGCTTTGCAGCCCAGCAGGCGTCGTGGCCGGCGCCGGAGATAATGTCCATGTGGCTGTAGCCGAGTTTTTCCGCGGCACCGCGAACACGGCCGACCAGTGTCGGATCAAAAGTGACCGGATCGAAATGGCCGACAGCTTCGACCGAGCAGCCGACGCCGAGGGCTTCACAGACTTCCGTCGCTGCTGCCTCGATCTTTGCGCGCATGCGGTCGAGTTTTTCCTGGCTCGGCGTGCGCAGGTCGACGGTGAAGACCACCTTGCCGGGCAGCACGTTGCGGGAGTTCGGGGTGAAAAAGGCCTGGCCGACGCCGGCGACCGCGCCGGGCTGTTCGGCCATGGCGATCTCCTGCACCTTCTCCATGATACGGCCAAAGGCGAGGCCGGCGTTGACGCGCATCGCCATCGGGGTGGAGCCGGTATGGGCTTCCTTGCCGGTTAGCGTGAATTCCAGCCACCAAAGGCCCTGACAATGGGTGACCACGCCGATCTGCTTGTCTTCAGCTTCGAGGATCGGGCCCTGTTCGATATGATATTCGAAATAGGCGTGCATCTTTCGCGCACCGACTTCCTCATCGCCCAGCCAACCGATGCGCTTCAGCTCATCACCATAGGCTTTGCCTTCGGGATCCTTGCGGCCATAGGCATAATCGATCGTATGGACGCCGGCAAAAACGCCTGAGGCGAGCATGGCAGGCGCAAAACGCGCGCCTTCCTCGTTGGCCCAATTGGTGACGACGATCGGGTGTTTCGTCTTGATGCCGAGGTCGTTCATCGAGCGGACGACTTCAAGACCGGCCAGAACGCCGAGCACGCCGTCGAACTTGCCTCCGGTCGGCTGGGTGTCGAGATGGGAGCCGATATAGACGGGCAGGGCATCCGGGTCCGAACCGGGGCGGGTGGCGAACATCGTGCCCATCTTGTCGACGCCGACCGTCATGCCGGCCGCTTCACACCAGCGCTTGAAAAGATGGCGGCCTTCGCCATCGGCATCCGTCAGGGTCTGGCGATTGTTGCCGCCGGCAATGCCGGGGCCGATCTTTGCCATATCCATCAACATGTCCCAGAGACGGTCGCCGTTGACGCGCAAGTTCTCGCCCGGTGCTGCCACCATTTTGAAATTCCTTATCTGTTTATGCTCTGCCGACCGGCAGCAAATCTGTTCGTTCCCATGGGCCTCGTCCGGCCTTGAGGCCGGAAGATCGGCATTGCGTTTGAGCCGCTTGTCGCCGATAATTTAACCGCTTGGTAAAAGCTTACAATTTCCCCAGCCGCACTCAAGCTGAAAATCGTCACGCTTCGAATGTTTTCGAGGATTGGGCGGCGGGTAACCACAAGGGCATAAGACGGCATGGCTATTCCGAGGGCCGCGAAGACGCAGCGGCGCACGCGCATCCAGGAGGAGAAGGAAGAGCGCATCCTGGAGGCTGCTTTGGACGTATTCTCGGTGAACGGTTTCCGCGGCTCTACGATCGATCAGATTGCCGAGGCGGCTGGCATGTCGAAGCCTAATCTTCTTTATTATTTCCGCACCAAGGAAGCCATCCACCGGCAATTGATCGACCGGGTCCTAACCACATGGCTGGAGCCGCTTAGGGTCTTTGACGCGGCAGGTGAGCCGGAAAGCGAAATCCGCTCCTATATTCGTCGCAAGCTGGAGATGGCGCGTGATTTCCCGAGGGAAAGCAGGCTTTTCGCCAATGAAATCCTGCAGGGCGCGCCGCGTATCGAGGACGAGCTGAAGGGGCCGCTGAAAGAGCTGGTGGATGAAAAGGCCGAGGTTATCCGGACCTGGGCGCGTGCCGGCAAGATCGCCAGATGCGATCCCTATCACCTGATCTTCTCGATCTGGTCGACCACGCAGCATTATGCCGATTTCGATGTGCAGGTGAGGGCGGTGCTCGGGCAGGCGCATTCCGGCGACGGTCGATTCGAGGATGCTGCGCGGTTTCTGGAGCAGCTGTTCATGAATGGGCTACGGGTGCGGGCGTAATATTGGCAGGGTTGCTGTCTGCGTGCGTTGCCAAATTCGCCAGCTTTTCCAGTTGTCCGGATGAGAAGTACCAGCCTCCGCTCAGCTTTGGTCCCTCAATCTGGATTTCGTAATAGCCTTTACGCCGCCCAATTGTTTTCCCAGAGATGTGTCTGATCGTTACAACGTGATCAGGTATGGCCCCATCCAGATAAGGCCCAATGTCTGCGGCAATGCCCGGGTGCAGGCGTCGCCCAGCCAGCAATGTGCCGAGCAGCACAAAAACATGATGGACTGGGCTTGCTCGCCAAGTTGCTGAATATTCTTCCATAGGTTCCACTGAGACGGGCAATAGCTGCTGCTGTCAACAGCCTGAGCAAAAACGAAAACGCCGGCTTGAAGCCGGCGTTTCCGTTTATCCTTGGGAGGACTTTTATCAGGCAGCAGCCGACTTTGCGGTCGGGACTTCCGAGATCGTCTTCAGAACCTGGGAAGCGATCTGGTAAGGGCAGCCCTGGGAGTTCGGACGACGGTCTTCGAGGTAACCCTTGTAGCCGTTGTTGACGAAGGAATGCGGAACGCGGATCGAAGCGCCACGGTCAGCAACGCCGTAGGAGAACTTGTTCCACGGAGCAGTTTCGTGCTTGCCGGTCAGACGCAGATGGTTGTCCGGGCCGTAAACGTCGATGTGGTCCTGAAGGTTCGTTTCGAACTGAGCCATGAGGGCTTCGAAATATTCCTTGCCGCCAACTTCGCGCATGTACTTGGTCGAGAAGTTGCAGTGCATGCCCGAGCCGTTCCAGTCGGTGTCGCCGAGCGGCTTGCAGTGGAATTCGACGTCGATGCCGTACTGTTCGCAAAGGCGGAGCAGGAGGTAACGAGCCATCCAGATCTGGTCGGCGGCGCGCTTGGAGCCCTTGCCGAAAATCTGGAATTCCCACTGGCCCTTGGCCACTTCGGCGTTGATGCCTTCGTGGTTGATGCCGGCTTCGAGGCACAGGTCGAGGTGCTCTTCAACGATTTCGCGGGCAACCGAACCGACATTCTTGTAGCCGACGCCGGTGTAGTACGGGCCCTGCGGAGCCGGGTAACCCTGTTCCGGGAAGCCGAGCGGGCGTCCGTCCTGGTAGAAGAAGTATTCCTGCTCGAAACCGAACCATGCATCTTCGTCGTCGAGGATGGTTGCGCGGCTGTTGGACGAATGCGGGGTAACGCCGTCCGGCATCATGACTTCGCACATGACCAGAGCACCGTTGGTGCGGGCCGGATCGGGGTAGATTGCGACAGGCTTCAGAACGCAGTCAGACGAACGGCCTTCAGCCTGCATCGTCGAGGAACCGTCAAAGCCCCAAAGCGGAAGCTGCTCGAGCGTCGGGAAAGAATCGAATTCCTTGATCTGCGTCTTGCCGCGCAGGTTCGGGACGGGAGTGTAGCCGTCCAGCCAGATGTACTCGAGCTTATACTTGGTCATGTTTTGTCTCTCAGGCCGTAGTGTTCATCGTTGAGCCAATCCGAGGACGCCTTTCATCAAGGCCAGCATCCCGGGCTTAAACAAATGAATGCATGCTGCGTGCCAGTTTGCGCCTGCGTGAGCCGGCGGCGATGAAAAAAATGTCACTGCCGCTCAAATGGGCCGTTTTCGACAAGCCGTCTTGTTTGGATTTGCTTAACAAACAAGCCGAATTCGAAGATAGACTCCCTCCTCCGGAACTCAGGAGGGTGCGTCAACGTTTATCCGGGTTAACGGCGTGCGGCGTTGTGCAAAGTTATTTGATTACAATCTCCGCTGGCGGAAATCATCGGAATGATGTAAAATGCAGCAATTGGATTAAATAATAGGCAGAATATGTGCCTGTCCAATGTGATGCAGTCTTTCAGGAGGCGATTGATGGCAGGCATCCATCGTGAAACAGCAAAAATTTATGAGTTTCCCCTGATGCAGCGGAGACGTCTCGATAACGGGCTGACAGCGCCGGCTTCTTCCAAGGAGGTGATTTTCTCCGTGGTGGATACTTGCTGGTATCACGGCGAGGCCATTCGTGAGGATGAGCACGCGCACGACACGCCCAAACCCTGCTGACCCGGATTTCCAAAGTGTTCGAAGCCACCCGCTCGCGGGTGGCTGATCAGAAGCCGAAGAGCTTCAGTGTGGCATAGCCGAAGGCTGCGATGAAAATCCAGCCGAATGCGCCCAGCGCCAGCGGTCGCCATCCCTCAGCACGCAGTTTACCGATATTTGCCTGCAGTCCCATTGCAGCAAGCGCCATGGACAGCAGGAAGTTGGTCAGCATCACGATGTGGCGGCTCATGTCGGCCGGGATAGAAACAGCACTATTCACCAGCATCATCGCAATAAAGCCCAGGACGAACCACGGCATGGGTGTCGAGACGCGCTGGCCTTCGCCCGTGTCTGCGCCTGCGTCCGAACGCATCGCGATCGCCAGCGTCATGATCAGCGGCGCGAGCAGGACGACGCGTGTCAGCTTGGAAATCGTGCCGAACTGGCCGGCCACATCACCCGCCTGAAACGATGCCGCGACGACCTGCGCAACTTCGTGGATGGTTGCGCCCGACCAGAGGCCGTAGGCGCGTTCGTCCAGACCTAGCGGTACGGCCAGCAGCGGGTAGGCGATCATCGAAATCGAACCGAAGAGGGTTACGCAGGCCACGGCATAAGCGACATGTTCCTGCCTGCCGCGCACGACGGTATTGGCGGCGATGACGGCCGAGGCGCCACAGACCGAGGTTCCGGCTGCAATCAAATCCGTCAATTGACGGTCGACGCCTATCAGCTTGCCGGCTAGGCGCATGGCAAGGAAGGTTGTCACCAGCGTCAATGTCACCATGATGAGGGCCGAGCCGCCGAGTGACAGGATCTGGGCTATCGTGACCTGCAGGCCAAGCAGAATGATGCCTGCTCTCAGGATGCGCTTCAGCGAGAACTGGATGCCGGTTTCGACGATCTGCGGCAGGGCGATGGTATTGCGGATAAGCATGCCGAGGATGATGGAGAGAATGAGCGGACTGAGGGCCATCCAGCCGGTTGCGGACCTAATCGCCAGCGCTACTGCAGCGGTCGTTGCCGTCAGCGCAAGACCGGGCAGAAGCGGCTTCAGTCCGGATAGCGATGAGTAAGGGCGTTCTGCCCAATCGGAAAACGACATTGATAAAATTCCACAAAATCACGGGATTCTCGAATGTCATTCTCCATTTCGCGAAAGAACAAATCCAACTCATAAGTTTTGTGGTATTGTTCGATAAAATCGAATGGTTTGCTGATGACGCTGGAACAATTGAAGATATTTCTGGAGGTTGCGCGGCTTGAGCATGTGACGCGCGCAGCAGAAACGCTCCATCTCACGCAGTCGGCTGTCAGTGCCGCGATCTCGGCGCTGGAAGCGCGCCATGGCGTTATTCTGTTCGACCGGGTCGGACGGCGTATCGGACTAACGGAAGCGGGCCGTCTTTTCGTCGATGAGGCGCGGGCGGTGATGGAGCGGGCGCGGGCGGCCGAGCTGGCGCTTGCCGATCTCGGTGGCTCTGCTTCCGGCGTTCTGCGCGTCCATGCTAGCCAGACGGTGGCGAGCTATTGGCTTCCCTCCCGGCTGGTTGCCTATCACGAGCGTTTTCCGCGCGTCGACCTGCGGCTGATCGTCGGCAATACGCAGAGTGCCGTTGAGGCGGTAGTGAGAGGTGAGGCGGATCTTGCCGTGGTCGAGGGGGAGGTCGTGGTTCCTGACCTGCAGCGCTCGACCGTGGCGGAGGATCGACTTGTGCTCGTCGTCGGCCGTCGCCATGCCTGGGCGGATGGGCGAAAACTTGTGGCGAGTGATCTTCTGGAAACCAACTGGATCATGCGCGAAGCCGGGTCGGGAACGAGAGCCGCCTTCGAGAGCCAGCTTTCTAGCCTCGGTCTCGATCCGCAGGCGCTTTCCGTCGTGCTTGAAATGCCGTCAAACGAGGCGGCGATGGCGGCGGTGGAGGCGGGGCTTTCTGCGACCGTGCTTTCCAGCCGTGCAACGCAGTTTCACTCGATGGCCGGCCGGCTGCATGTGGTGGATTTTCCCATGCCGCTACGGCGATTTTCAGCCGCCTATCATTTCGAGCGGCATGTGACGCGCGCTTTGCGCTCGATGCTGGATCTTCTCGATGAGGATTTTGGAGACGAGGGGCTGGCAGGCGTCGCCGGCGCCGGATGATACAAAAATGGCCCCGTCCTTGAAAAAAGACGAGGCCGTGCAATGTCGGTAGTCTCGGTGGATCTTGTTCAGATCATCGGCTTGCCGACCGGCAGCACGTCACGGCCGAAGGCGTCCTTGTAGATCTGGTGCGCCATGACATAGAGCGCCAGCGCGCCGCAGACCATCAGTTCGTAACCGGCGATGACGTTGAAGACATGCGGTCCGAAATGGCCGATGACCAGCAGAACGAAGCCGATGAACAGTGTGATGAAGACCAGACCGAGGCCAGTGCTGGCGCGCATCGCGCCGGGGGTCATGATGGCGGTATAGATTGCCCAGATGACTAGGAACCAGCCGAGATCGGTTTCGCTGACTGCGAAGAGGCCCATCGCATTGCCGATCTGGATCAGGCAAAGGGCGATCCAGAAGCAGCCATAGGCAGTGAAGGCGCTATAGCCGAAATTGTTGCCGATCTTGCCTTCGTGCAGGCCAGCGATCAGCTGGGCCAGGCCGCCGAAGATCAGGCCCATCCAGATGACCGGTCCGAGCGATGCCCAGCCGACATTGTGGAACTGAAGGACAATGGTGGTCATGCCGAAGCCGGCGAGGCCGACGACGGCGGGATTGCCGTGGCCGCCATGCGAGGCTGCCGCGTGTTCGGTTGGTGTTGCTGTGCTGGTGGAGGACGGAGGGACGTTCGCGTTCATCTGAGATCCATGGTTGGGGTGGCTGTGTTCAACATGCTGCCACCCTCCTCATGTGTGCAGCGCGCATTAGGGTGCGCTGACTAGCGCGGCGTTTGCCGAGTGAGAGTGATCTCGATCAAGTGCGGCGGTTGGTCTCATCCGGTAGTTGTCTTTTGCAATTTCTGTTGGCGGCTGGTGCTGTGGAGGATGTGGTTTGCCACAACGAAAAAAGCCCGGCATTGCCGGGCTTTCTCATGTCTGATGCGTGATGCCGTCAGGCTGCGTAGCGCATGCCGCGAGCGGGGGCGGCTTCCGCGCCGCCGAGCTTGAAGCTCGACAGGATCTGCTGCAGCTGGCGGCTTTCTTCTGCGAGCGTTTCGCTGGCTGCAGTGGTCTCTTCGACCATGGCTGCGTTCTTCTGGGTCATCTGGTCCATGTGGTTGACCGAGGAATTGATCTCGGCGAGCGCCGTTGCCTGTTCGCGGGCGGCAGTTGCGATCGATTCCACATGCTCGTTGACCTTGTTGACGAGGCCTTCGATCTCAAGCAGCGCGTCGCCGGTCGAACGGACGAGCGACACGCCGCCTTCGACTTCGGCAGCAGACGCGCTGATCAGGGTCTTGATTTCCTTGGCGGCGTTTGCAGAGCGCTGTGCCAGTTCGCGGACTTCCTGTGCGACGACGGCAAAGCCACGACCGGCTTCACCCGCACGGGCAGCCTCGACGCCGGCATTGAGCGCGAGCAGGTTGGTCTGGAAGGCAATTTCGTCGATCACGCCGATGATCTGGCTGATCTTGCTGGATGAATCCTCGATGCGACCCATGGCGGTGACGGCCGAGCGGACGATGTCGCCGGACTTCGTGGCGCTCTGCTTGGTGGCATGCACCATGTCGCGGGCCTCAGTGGCGCGCGAAGAGGCGGCGCGGACGGTCGCGGTGATCTCGTCGAGAGCGGCTGCGGTTTCTTCAAGCGCGGCTGCCTGCTGTTCCGTGCGCTTCGACAGATCGTTAGCGGCCGACGACAGTTCGGCGGAGTTGTTGTTGATCGTGCCGGCTGCGCCGCGGACATTGTTCATCGTGCCGCGCAGGCGCACCATCGTATTATTGACGTTGGTCTGCAGTTCGGCGAACGCGCCCTGGAACTGGCCGTTCATGCTTTGCGTCAGGTCGGCATCGGCGAGCGCGGCGATAACGCGGCGGACTTCGGTGGTGGCGGCGTCGACGCTTCCGACCAACTCATTGACGCCCGAGGCGAAGCGGTTGAGATCTTCGTTCTGGTAGTCCTTGGAGATGCGGCCGGAGAAGTCGCCGGCGACGGCGGAGGCAACGACGGTGGAGATGCTCGACTGCAGGTCGCTGCTGTTGCGATGCAGGGCGGCTTCCTGGGCCTTGAGTTCGTTCATGGCGAGCGCATTGGTGCGGAAGACTTCGACCGCGCGGGCCATCTCGCCGATCTCGTCCTTGCGGGCGGCATCAATCTTGAGGTTGTCGAGTTCGCCATTGGCGAGGCGGGTCATGGCCTGGGTCAGCGAACGGATCGGGCTGACGATGCCGCGGGTCGCAACCATCAGGCTGATTGCAGCGCCGATGACGATGAAGATGATGGCGGAGATTGCCGAAATCAGGATGGCGGTCGTCGAGGAGGCGACGGCGGCTTCGCGCGCTTCGGCCAGCGACTTGCCGGAATAGGTGCTGTAGACCTTGACCGTGTCCGTGACGGCCTTCTGGCCATCCAGTGCGGCCTTCAGTCCGCCGGTGATCGCGGCCGTATCTGCCGGGTTCTTTTCGGCGATATCGACCATGCCGCGGATCGAAGTGAAATAGCTGTCGAGAGCGCCGCGGATCGCCTTCAGCTGATCCTTTTCGGCGGCATCGGCGGTGGCTTCGATCTTCGGCAGGCGGGCGAGCATTTCGCCGGCGCGTTTTTCGGCATCCGCGCGAAAATCCTTCGCCTTGTCCGGCGCTGCCGCCAGCTGGTAGGTCATGCGGCTGATGGCAATGATATCGACGCGCAGGTCCATCGCCTCGCGGGCGACTTCCTCGCGGGCGCCGACGGAAATCATTGCTTTCTGAAGGCCGAACAGGCCAGACGCCGCAACGCCCGCAATAATCAGGGAAGAAAGGCCCATCACGACGGTGACTAGACCGAGTTTCTTCGAAATAGCCATATCTCGAAATGCCATAATGCACACCATTTAGTTTGCCCAACACATCAGCTCGCTGCCGTCTTACGAGACGTGTCAGGATGCCGCGCTAAAATATTGTCAGGGTTGAACTAATTGTGAGTTAAAATGCTCTCGATGCTGCATTATTTGCTTGCAGGTTCATTATGCTGTTGTAGTTGTTTTTTGAGCAAAACATCGAATATTGGGCATTTGCTCGTAAAAGATGTGGCTAAAATTCATTGTTTGCCCGACACTTCATCTCCGGCGAGTACAACGGAGTGGATGACTTGCTGCAGTGCAGCATAGGGTTGATTTTTTTATTCGGTCCGCTGGGATTCTGTTCGCTCTTCCTGCTTTTTGTCAGGAAACGGCTGCGGGCACTGCAACTCCGCAGCCGTTCCTTCCTCGTCATGCCGCTGTAGCGGCGTCATAGACGAAGCCTTCATCGGCCCAACCGGTCATGCCGCCGATCATCACCTTGACCGAAAGGCCGAGGCGGGAGAGGCGTAGCGCGGCCTTGTCCGCGCCGTTGCAATGAGGCCCGGCGCAATAGACGACAAACAAGGTATCCGCCGGCCATTGCGACATCTTACGTGCGGTCATCTTGCCGTGGGGCAGATTGAGTGCGCCCGGAACATGCGCCCGGGCGAAGAGTGCGGGAGCGCGTACATCGAGCAGGACGAAATCGACTGTGCCCGAGGCGAAAGAGGCATGCACGTCCCAGCAGTCCGCTTCGAAGGCGAGCTTGCGGGAAAAGTGTTCGGCGGCATCCTGCGGGGCGGCGGCGGGGAAATCCGAGACGGGGCTTGGCATGACACGATCCTTTCCTTGTGTCGCTGAGGCTGTGTTGCGGGCGATCATGCCTGATGATAGAGATGGCTGAAATTGGCCATTGTGACTTGCGGCGTAAAAATCATGCCAAAGCAACTTACTCACCGGACAAGCGGTCCGCATGTCGTCACCCTTGTCTATGACGGGCTTTGCACCTTCGAATTCGGCATCGCCCATGAGGTCTTCGGTCTGGCGCGACCGGAAATGGGGGAGGGCTGGTATCGGTTCTCCGTCGCGGGTGTTGAGCCGGGGCCGCTGCGCGCGGCGGGCGGCTTGACCGTTTCCGTCGATGCCGGACTGGAGGTTGTGGCCGCGGCCGACCTTATCATCGTTCCGGGCTGGCGCGGGATCGGCGAGCCGGTGCCGGCGCCGCTGATCGAGGCGCTGCAGGCAGCGCATCGGCGGGGAGCGCGGGTCATGTCGCTCTGTTCGGGCGTTGCGGTTCTGGCCGCTGCCGGCCTTTTATCTGGACGGCGCGCGACGACGCATTGGCGGTATGTGGAGGCAATCGCTAAGGCTTATCCCGATGCCGCCTTCGATGCTGATGTTCTCTATATGGATGAGGGCAATACGCTGACAGCTGCAGGAAGCGCTGCCGGCATCGATCTTTGCCTGCATGTGGTGCGCGGCGATTTCGGTGTCGAGGCGGCCAACAGCGTTGCCCGCCGGCTTGTCGTACCGCCGCATCGCGAAGGAGGGCAGGCGCAGTTCATCGCTGCACCGGTGCCGCAACAGAGAGAAGGTCTCAGGCTTGGGCCGCTGATCGAATGGATGCGCGAGCGGCTTTGCGAGGAGCAGTCGATCCGGATGCTGGCGGAACGGGCCGGGATGAGCATGCGCACCTTCCAGCGCCGTTTCGAGGCAGCGACCGGCGACAGCGTGGGGGAGTGGCTGGTGAAAGAGCGCGTGAGGCTGGCGCGCGAGTTGCTCGAAAAACGGTTTTCATCCTCGCTGGACGATATCGCAATCGCCTGCGGTTTCGGCACACAGGCGACCTTGCGCCATCATTTCCGCAAGCGGCTGGGCACAAGCCCGGCAGCTTACAGGAAGACATTCGGGCAATAGAAGGTCGGCCGAACTGAGGGCGACCGACCTTCTTCTCTAATCCTATTCCGCCGCCTGTCGCGCCATCTGGTTGTTGGGATGGCTTGTCCAGTTGGCGTAGTTGGGATCGACCGGGCGGCCGGTGCGCTGGTCGAGGGAGCCTGCGGGGAG
Organism: Hyphomicrobiales bacterium; assembly: GCA_900472575.1. Taxonomy (GTDB): domain Bacteria; phylum Pseudomonadota; class Alphaproteobacteria; order Rhizobiales; family Rhizobiaceae; genus Neorhizobium; species Neorhizobium cellulosilyticum. The sequence goes on along the minus strand of UCIV01000018.1, from coordinate 190,130 downwards.
TGCTTCCATGGTGATGCAGTTTTCCACCGGACAGACGTTGACGCAGAGGTTGCAGCCGACGCAATCCTCTTCCTTCACCTCGAAATGCCTGACGCCGTCGACCATCGCGGTGATCGCCTGGTGGGACGTGTCCTCGCAGGCGATGTGACAACGGCCGCATTTGATGCAGGCGTCCTGATCGATATGTGCCTTGGCGATGTAGTTGAGGTTGAGATACTGCCAGTCGGTGACGTTCTGCACCGCGCGGCCGGTGATCTCGTCCAGGGTTTGATGGCCCTTCGTGTCCATCCAGTTGGACAGGCCTGTGATCATCTCCTCGACGATCTTGAAGCCGTAAGTCATGGCCGCGGTGCAGACCTGCACATTGCCGGCGCCGAGCGCCAGGAATTCGGCCGCATCACGCCATGTCGTCACGCCGCCGATGCCGGAGATCGGCAGGCCGTAGGTTTCCGGATCGCGGGCGATCTCGGCGACCATGTTGAGCGCGATCGGCTTGACCGCCGGGCCGCAATAACCGCCGTGGCTGCCCTTGCCGTTGATCGACGGGTTGGGCGAAAAGCTGTCGAGATCGACCGAGACGATCGAGGAGATCGTGTTGATCAGCGACACGGCATCGGTACCGCCGCGCTTTGCTGCACGGGCAGGGTGCCGGATGTCGGTGATGTTCGGTGTCAGCTTGGTAATGACCGGCATGCGGGTATACTGCTTGCACCAGCGCACCACCATCTCGATATATTCCGGCACCTGACCGACGGCGGAGCCCATGCCACGCTCCGACATGCCGTGAGGACAGCCGAAGTTCAGCTCGATGCCGTCGACTTCCGTCTCTTCCACCAGCGGCAGGATCGCCTTCCAGGCGTTTTCCTCGCAAGGAACCATGATCGAGGCGACGATCGCCCTATCCGGCCAGTTCTTCTTCACCTGCTTCATCTCGATGAGATTGGTGTAGAGGTCGCGGTCGGTGATCAGTTCAATATTGTTGAGGCCCAAAAGCCTGCGGTCTGCGCCCCAAATCGCGCCATAGCGCGGGCCATTGACGTTGACGACCGGCGGTCCCTGTTCGCCCAGCGTCTTCCACACGACGCCGCCCCAGCCGGCCTTGAAGGCGCGCTCGACATTGTAGGCCTTGTCGGTCGGTGGGGCCGACGCGAGCCAGAAGGGATTGGGGGATTTGATGCCGATGAAATTGTTGCGGATATCAGCCATGGTTGAAAACTCCCCTCAGGCCACTGCACTGGCCGGCTGAGCGCCGGCTGCGAGCATGCTGTTGATGCTTTCGGCAGCATCGCGCCCTTGAGCGACCGCCGAAACGGTGAGGTCTTCGCCGGTGCCGATACAGTCGCCGCCGGCCCAGACGTTTTCGATCGACGTGCGGCCTTGGCTGTCGACAACGATCTTGCCTTTGTCGAACTGCAGGGCGCCGAGGCCGGTGGCGACAAAGCTCTGGCCGATGGCCTTGAAAATCTGGTCGGCGGCGATAATGCCGGTCTCGCCGGTGGTGGCGAGCTTGCCGTCGGTCATCGCGGTATAGTCGACTTCGATTCCGGCCACTTTTCCGTCCTTCCCGATGATCGATTTCGGGGCCAGCCAGTGGCGGATGATGACGCCTTTCGAGGCTGCAAGATCCTGCTCCCAGGTCGAGGCGTTCATGTTTTCCTTGCCGCGGCGGTAACAGATCGTCACTTCCTCTGCGCCGAGCAGCTTTGCCTGGATCGCGGCGTCGATCGCGGTCATGCCGCCACCGATGACGACGACACGGCGGCCGATCGGGACAGTTGCCTTGTCCTCGGTCTGACGCAGTGCCGCGATGAAATCGACGGCGTCATCGACGCCAAAGAGGTTTTCGCCCTCGACGCCCAATCCGTTGACGCCGGAGAGACCCATGCCGAGGAAGACGGCATCATATTCTGCGGTCAGGTCCGAGAGCGAGTAGTCGCGGCCGAGCACTTTGCCGTGTTCAATGGCGATGCCGCCGATGGCGGTGACATAATCCACTTCGCGCTGGGCAAAATCGTCCACCGCCTTGTAGGTGGCGATGCCATATTCGTTGAGGCCGCCGGATTTTTCGCGGGCTTCAAGAATGGTGACATCGTGGCCGTTGACCGCCAGCCGGTGTGCCGCGGCAAGGCCTGCGGGGCCTGCGCCGACAACGGCAATCCTCTTTCCGCTCGATGCCTTGCGCTCGAAGAACTGCCGTCCGGCCTCCATGGCGATGTCGGTTGCGTAGCGCTGCAGCCTGCCGATCTCGACCGGTCGGTCCTCGGCCGTGTTGCGGACGCAGACGTCCTCGCAGAGCGTTTCGGTGGGACAGACGCGGGCGCACATGCCGCCGAGAATGTTCTGAGCGAAGATGGTTTTAGCCGATCCGAGCGGGTTGCCAGTCGATATCTGCCGGATGAAAAGCGGGATATCGATGGCGGTGGGACAGGCCGTCATGCATGGTGCATCGTAACAGAAGTAACAGCGGTCTGACGCCACCAGCGCCTCATGCTTGTCAAGGCGCGGGTGAAGGTCGGAAAAATTCGATGCGTATTCGTTGGTCGAGAGCCTGCCGGCCTCGATCCCGCTTCCCAGTCGCTCCATCCGAGTTCCCTCATTATATGGTTATGGACAACTATTGGGCAGATCGTAACACGGCTCAAAATTTTATCAAACGGTAAAATTTCTGCCGGCAAGCTTGACGATGATGCACCATGCGGCGGATCGCGGGGGTATTTGGTTCCGGCTATCGTGACCTGCATCAATAGCCGGAACCGGCGGCGGCCCTAAATACGGATCCGTAGATCAAAGCAATTGGAGTGACGAAATGGTTGAAACGTTCAGGGCGATGGTCATCGATACTGTCGACGGCAAGCCGGCAGCGGGTTTTCGGGAGGTTTCCCTCACAGACCTGCCCGACAACGATGTCCTCGTCGAGATCGCCTACTCGACGCTGAACTATAAGGACGGGCTGGCAATCACCGGCAAAGGTCGTATTGCCCGCCGCACGCCGCTGATCGCCGGTATCGATATTTCCGGCACGGTCGTCGAGTCACGGTCGGCAGAATGGAAGACGGGCGACAAGGTGATCGTGAACGGATGGGGCCTTTCGGAAACCGAACCGGGTGCATATGGGCGCTATCAGCGGGTGAAGGCCGAATGGCTGATCCCGCTGCCGGAGGCATTTTCCCTGCAGCAGGCGATGGCGATCGGCACGGCGGGTTACACGTCGGCGCTTTGCGTCGATGCGCTTGAAAAATGGGGCGCGATCAAGCCGGGCGAGGGCGAAGTGCTGGTGACCGGCGCTGCCGGCGGCGTCGGTTCGGTGGCAATCGCGCTGCTTTCCGCCCGCGGCTACAATGTCACCGCCTCGACAGGTCGGCCCGAGACCCATCCCTATCTTGAATCGCTCGGTGCGACGAATTTCATCGATCGCGCTGAACTGCAGCAGAAGGGCGGACCTCTGCAGAAGGAGCGCTGGACGGGCGGCGTCGACAGCGTCGGTTCGACAACGCTTGCCAATGCGCTGGCGCAGACGGCGCGGGGCGGGGCGATCGCCGCCTGTGGTCTGGCGGGCGGTGCGGATCTTCCGGGGACCGTTCTGCCGCATATCCTGCGCAGCGTTGCCCTGATCGGTGTGGACTCGGTCATGGCGCCGAAGGAGCAGCGTCTTTCGGCATGGAGCAGGCTGGCGCGCGATCTGGACAAGTCGAAACTCGACGCCATCACAACTGTCGAGCCAATGTCGAAGCTGCCGGAACTTGCGCAGGCCATCATCGACGGCCAGATCAGAGGCCGTGTCGTCATCGACGTCACCGCCTGAGCGGCTCTGCGTTTCTATTTTCTGCGGCCTTCACTCGACTGTGAGGGTCATGATCCAAGGGCAATCGGCCGCCTGCCATGCGGGCGGCCTTCCCGCGGAGCGCAAGCTGTAAAGCTTGCGGTTGCCCGCGTCGGGACAGGTGTCCTTCCTCCCGTTTTCCGTCAAGCCAGCGGCTTGCCGACAGTTTCCAGCCCTCCGATAAGCATTTTCACTATTCACGACGGCCTCCCATCGCGGGCGGACTTATCCTTCTGTGAATGTGCCAAGTCTCTGAAATACCCCTTAAATCTGATAATTGAACGTGTTTTCCCAGTCCGGTACGGTGTTAAGATTGTTTTAACCATTTCCGGGTCGCCATCATGTTGGAGAACAGCAAGCCTCGCCATTATCTTGCTCAGTTCTATGGGGCGAACGACAATCCGCACGTCCGATATCGTAGGACTAATATTATCGCTCGTGCCGTTTATCCGAATGGCGGAGTGAAGTCCTTTTCCAGCCTGCAGGTCCGGATTGTCGGGATATGCGAGACCGGCGCCCTCATTCAGGCCGGGGCGGTGGAGTTTCTGCCTGACCACTTCTATCTTTGTCTTGGTGAGAACGAGGTCATCTTCACCTGTGCCAAGCGGAACGTAATGAAGGATAAGATGGTCCTTGTGTTTTCGCAGGCGGAAGACACGTTTTTTATCAATTCCCTGGCCAAGGGCGGACTACCTCTGACGACACTGAAACGCATGCGCGCTTCCACCGTTGTACGGACACGTACGATGCGCAGCGGGCATTCTTAACCGGTTTCGTGATCACCTGTCGTGTTTGCGTCTTTATGATCCGTCAACTGTGGAAGTTAACGACTCGTTAAGGACGGCTGTCTGTCCGGGGCGAATGCGGGGGGCGCAGCGTTTATTTTCGAGTGAGTCGCGCCCCACACATTTCAGAAGGTGACCATTATGATCAACGACCTTGCCGGCAAGCCGTCTCCAGTATTTCCAGAATTTCCGGTGTCGGAGGAAAGCTCAATGCAGCCGGCTCCCTCTCGCGCCCGCCTTGGTGAAATTCCCGTCGAAGTTCAGGTTGTCATCGGTAGGGCGAAAGTTTCCGTCGCTCAATTGGCAGCAGCCAAGCAGGGATCATGGTTCAGGCTCGACAAACGTTTTGGTGAGCCTGTCGAGATCCAGGTGAACGGAAAGACGATCGGCCACGGTGAAATAGTGTCCGACGACCGCGACAATTTTGTCGGCATCCGCATGACGTCGGTCGAAAACCGCCTCTAAGAGACGTTGGAGGGGTGATCTTCGGTTGCTTCCAATTGCTGTCCCGACTGCTCGATAAATATGAGTGTGATCCTCACGTTTAATCTTTACTCTGATAGTCAACTTATCTAAGGTGCCGCTCACCGAAGGTTCCCGAGACGAGAATCGATCAGGCGAGGCGTGATGGCGAAGAAGCAGAAACGGAAGAATGGCGGCGCAAGCGAGGCGGCATCTGCGGCCCAGCAGGCGAAACCGGATCGTGATGCGATCGATGTCCGCAGCTTCCTTTATGTCGGTGGCCGTGACTGTCAGGTCGCTCATCTGCGTGAAATCGCGACTCGTCACGGGGCCGAACTGATCCATCATGACGGTGGCCTGCGTGAGGCCGTCTCCCGTATCGATACCGTGCTTCCCTCCGTCGACTGCGTGTTTTGCCCCATCGACTGTATCAGCCACGATGCGTGTCTGAGGGTGAAGACCGGCTGCAAGAAGTTCGGCGTCACCTTCGTCCCGCTGCGCAACGGCTCGAAATCGAGCCTTGAACGTGCGCTCCAGACGATGAAGGAAAAAAACGATGAGAGACGAGCGTCCTGATCCCAGCCTGTTTATCGGCCTGCACAAGCTGGCGGAGCAGAATGGCGAGGGACTGGTGCCGGAGCTTTACGAAATTCTGGCAAGCCGCAGCCGGGAGGACTGGAGTGATGACAATGTCATCCGTTTTGCCGACCATGCCACTGTAAGCCCCACGACCGTACCGTCATGGGAGGCGGGCAAGGTGCTGTTGTTCCGCAGGTAAAATCGGCAGACGACATGAGGGGTCAGGTGCGGCGGCCAAGGAAGGCGCCTGCCGCTACCAATAGCCAGCCGAGCATCATCAACGAGCCGCCTGCCGGTGCCGCGAACGGAAAAAGCCTGTCTCCGAGATAATGCCGCGACACGAGATCGCCGGTAAATAGGATTGTCCCCAAACCAAGGGTGAGGGCGGAAAGCGTTGCTGTCCTGAATGTTGCGTGACCAAGATAAAGCGCCAGCAGAACCGGTGCGTGGGCAAGGCACATGGTGGAGGCATTGCCAAGGAAATGCGTGTCGCCGCCATGGCTTGATGCGGCTGCGAGCGCCACGCCGGACAGACCCATCAAACCGCTGACGAAGAGAATCAACGGGCGCATTTTCGCTAAATTTTCCAAGAGCCTATTCCCTATTCTGCATGTGATGGCCAAGGCGCTCGATCGGCGGCCAGATGATGTCGCGTAGTTTTGGGTTTTCAATGGTTTCGTCCAGCGCGCGGCTGAAGCATAAAAGCCATTCGTCGCGTTCGGCCGGCCCTATTGCTGCGCCGAAGTGGCGGGAGCGCAGTCGCGGATGGCCATACTTCTCGACATAGACGGGAGGACCGCCGAGATATCCCGTCAGGTATTCATAAAGCTTTGCTTCACTGTCCTGGAGATTCTCTGGATGGATCGCACGGCAATTGCGTGCCTCGGGCAAAGTGTCCATCAAATCGTAAAAACGCTTCACCAACGCTTTTACCGCCACATCACCGCCGATCGCTTCATAAAGAGTGATGGTCCCGCCCGTCATCATGCCCATCCCGCATTACCCTCACGCGGTGTTAACCGGCGGGAGAGGGGCGGGCAAGTGGATTAACCGTTTCGCTCACATGGGAAAGCGGACGCCTGGGAAATGACGACGCCGCTTTTTGGTTCATTCCGGCCCGGAATCGGTGTCCTTGCTGTCCTTTGCAGGCAGAGATCCAGTGCCCGGTGTCTTATCGTGGTCCGTCAGGCTATCCTTGGCGTGAGGTCCGGCTGCCGGGTGGCGTCCGGTCCCTGCGTAGGCACTGCCACGTTCAATCGCTTCGCGCGCGTCTCTGTCTTCTGCCATTGTGGCCTCCATTTTGTTGGGAGGAAAACGACTGCCGGGGCGGTCTGTTCCGCTCGGTGACAAACGCTGTTGCGCAGATGAGGTAACTAGCGTCCGTGGCTGATGGTGATCGGCGTGATCCGGCGGCTGTAGATGTCGAGGCTACCATCTTCCAGGACGCGGTAACGCTCTTCGACGCGGCTTCCGAAGCTGCTGAAAAACTCGTGGGTGAAAGTATAGCCGACAGGCATGTTTCCAAACCGGGCGTTGGCTTTCCCGCCATACGTGAGGCTGCCGGCGATAGGTGCTATGCCGGGTCCATAATCTATTGCACGAAATTCGGGGTTGCCCGTGGAGTTGCAGGCGGTCAGCGTTGCTGCCGCAAGAGCTATGACAAGCAATCGTTTCATTGAACAGCTTCCTTCGCTGGGTGCGGCTTTTGCGATGAACAGAAACCCGTGACACGGAATTTAGTTCAAGCCGAAGGACAAAGGAAGTCAGTTGCCTGTGTGGAGGGGGGAGGCTGGAAGCGCAACCGAGTGGTGTCCTGACTGGAGGTCGAGAATAAACCGGCGGTTCCGATTGCGCTTCCAAAGCAAGGAGCTGTGAAAGGTGGTTCTTTTCACAGCGTCAACATCAACGGAGAATTCGACGCTACCATTGACCGGGTAAGAATTTCGAACTCTTCGACGAAATCCTTATAGCGAATGTTTGTCTCCGGATTATCCCTGACAAAAGCCAGAATGGTATCGGTTTGTCGCAGTCGAAGTATCTGCGACGTGCCGTTACAAAAATCCTGATGCGTGGCGATCTGGCATCGGATAAATCGCTACCATGGCAAGCTCTCCTAATATCCTGATTGTCGACGACCACGCCCAGACCCGTGATGCTCTGAGGCTCTACCTGGAGAAGGTAGGTATGCGGGCGGTTGCGGTGGACAGTGGCAAGGAAATGGACAGGGTCCTGACGTCCGGAGGGTTCGATCTGATCGTTCTCGACGTCATGTTGCCGGGCGAGGACGGATTGGCGATTTGCCATCGGCTCAGAGCCACAAGCAAGATTCCAATCCTGATGCTGAGTGCGCTCAACGAGGAGACGGACCGCATCATCGGCCTTGAGCTCGGAGCGGACGACTATCTCGCAAAACCGTTCAATCCGCGCGAAGTTGTGGCGCGCATCAAGGCGATCCTGCGGCGTTACGAGCCGTCGGCGCCTTCGCTCGGCGGGGAGCATGGTGGTCAGGTGCTTCGTTTCGGTAACTGGTCCCTTCAGATTGATCGCCGCTGCCTCGTCGACGAGGACGGTGTGGAGACACCGCTCACCGTTGCAGACTTTCAGTTGCTGATGGCGTTTCTCGAGCGACCAAGGGTCATCCTGTCACGGGAGAGGTTGCTTGAGCTGACTTCGGCGCGCAGTGCAGGCCCGTTCGATCGCGCCATCGACAATCAGGTCAGCCGATTGCGGCGAAAGATCGAACAGAGTAAGGATCGTCCCGAACTCATCATCACCGTGCGCGGAGGCGGCTACTGCCTCGTTGCGGATGTGACCAAGGTCTGAAACATGAAAATCGGCGTTCCCCAAAGCGTTCGAGGACAGCTTATCCTGCTGCTCCTCGGCTGTCTGCTTGCGGCGCAGATACTCAGCATTTCCTATTTCATGCATGACAAGAACAAGCAGATTCTTGGTTATCGGGCTTTCGATGCAGTCGAGCGACTGCTCAGTACCGCAAAATTGCTGAGGACCCTGCCTGCAGCTGACGATGAAGCGATCATCAAAACCCCCTCAGAATGGGGCATGCAGTTTACGATTACCGATGCGGCTCCACAGGTGCGTGATGAGCTGCTGCCCTCTGATGACATCGCAATCTTTCTCAAGAACAAATTCGGTGTAACCGTCGGGGATGGTTTCATCCTTGCTGCAACAGAAATTGCGCCGAGCCATGAAATAATGGGCCACGCCAGCAAGCCCGGCCGTAATTTGGTGCTTCTGGCTTCCATCACCCTGGATGACGGCCGGTGGCTTACTGCGCGTGACGTGATGCGCCTGCCAAAGACATGGGCATGGCAACTCATGGCAACAATCCTTGTAACGATCCTGATCGTCGTGGCGGTCGTGTGGATCATCGTTGCAAAGATCACCACGCCGCTTCAGCATCTGTCCAACGCCGCCGACAATCTTGGTCGAGGCGAAAGCCCACAGCCCATCTCGGCTTCCGGCCCTTCCGAGCTTAGAAAGCTCACTCATGCCTTCAACGACATGGCGGCACGCCTCACCAGATTGCTCAACGAGCGCGCCAAGATGCTCGGGGCGATCGGCCACGATCTGAAATCTCCGATCACTGCGATGCGATTGAGGATCGAGCTTCTCGATGACGGTGATTCCAAGGATCGGCTTGGCGTGTGTCTCGATGAGATCCAGGAACTGGTTGATGGCGCGCTCTCGCTTTCCCGCGGCTATGACACCACGGAGACGGAAACCGTATTTCAGTTCGAAGATCTGATGCAGGAGCTGATTGCGGACTTGGTCGTCGCAGGAGGCGACATTACTCTCGTCAATCCACACCGGTTCTTTATCCATGGCCGCCGGGGCGCCTTGAAGCGTGCTGTTCGCAATGTCGTGGAAAATGCGCTGCGCTACGGCTACCGGGCGAGGATTTTCGTTCGTCCGGCAATGGGAGACGTGTGTCTCCTTATTGATGATGACGGCCCGGGCATTCCCGAGGCGGACCGGACCCGCGTCTTCAACCCGTTTGTTCGCCTTGAAGAATCTCGCTGCAGGGATACGGGCGGAAGCGGCCTCGGCCTTGCCTTGGCCAAGTCGATCATTGACGCCCACCAGGGCAAGATCCGTTACGAGGAAGCAGATTCGGGCGGCGCTCGCGCTGTTATCATGCTACCGCGATTGATGGACCAGGCAGGCGCTGCATAAGCCCTGTTTCGCAGTGTTTCTGCGTCTTTGGCAGCTTTTTCCACCAATCTCGGCATCGGGAATCAGGCCGCTATGCGTGGCCGGAATACGAGATAAAGGCCTCCGCGTCTTTGTCGCAGAAACATGGCCGCTTCCCGTCGTTGATACGGTTTGATTACCATCACATTACGTACGGTTACAAACCGATGCGGCTAGGCAACATCCTTGATCACGGCACTCCGTTCTCGCCCTGACGGCAAGTGCTGCTGCTTTCACCTCCCGGCAGCCCCTCGTATTCATTGCTCACCGAATATGCCTTCGGTTTTTCAATTTGGTGGGTGGGGGCTCCGAGCCGCGGTCCATCATCTCAATGGAGATCATAATGAACATCAAGAGCCTCCTTCTCGGCTCCGCTGCAGCTCTCGCAGCAGTATCGGGCGCGCAGGCCGCCGATGCGATCGTCGCGGCAGAGCCCGAGCCGATGGAATATGTCCGCGTTTGTGACGCCTTCGGCACCGGTTACTTCTACATCCCGGGCACCGAAACCTGCCTCAAGATCGGCGGTTATGTCCGCGTACAGCTCGATGGCCGCAGCGACGATGATCTGTCCGGCAACGACGCTGGCTACCGCACCAACACGCGCGCTCAGCTTTACCTCTCGGCAAAGTCCGACACCGAATTCGGTGCACTTGGTTCACGCATCACGCTTCGCGCCAACAACAATGCCAATGACACGAGCGATTTCGCTCTGAACGAAACCTATATCGAACTCGGCGGTTTCCGCGTTGGTTACTTCTACAACTACTTCGATACAGGACTTCCGGGTGAGACCGTTCTCGCCGACGACCGTCCGTACAACAACGGTGGCGAAGGCGCTGACACGCTGAACAACTCCATCCGTTACACCTATGATGGCGGTGCGTTCTCGGTTTACGGTCAGGTTGACGCGTTCAACTCTCAGGCTGGCTACAAGACCGATGATGCAGGCAATGCTGACGAAATCGGCATCAACGGCGTCATCACCGGCAAGTTCGGTGGCGTAACCGCCGACTTCTTCGCTGGTTATGACTTCGACAACGAAAATGCAGCTCTCGCTTCCACGCTGACTGCAGAGCTCGGCCCGGGTTCGCTCGGCATCTTCGCTGCTTACTCCTTCGGACAGAACCGTTACTTCGACGCTTCCGAGTGGACGATCGGTGCGGAATACGCCATCAAGCTCACCGACAAGTTCAGCCTGACCCCGGGTGCCCAGTACTGGGATAAGGTCAGCCTCGACAGCGACGGCGACTTCGACGGCGGTGACGCATGGCGCGTTGGTCTGACGGCTGACTACGCCATCACCACCAACCTCGCCGCCAAGGCAACGATCAACTACACCGACGTTGATAACGGCACCGACTCTGCCGACAAGTGGGACGGTTTCCTGCGTCTGCAGCGCTCGTTCTAATTCGACCGCATATTCTAAGCGAAAGCCCGGAGCAATCCGGGCTTTTTGCGTTTGGACACTTGCTGGGAAACAGGTTTTGCGACAGCCGGCAATTTGTCGACTGCGTTGACGAGGTCAAAATCATTTCGCCCGCTGAAAACCTTGGATAATCTCAGTGAGAGCTGCCCATTGATCGATATCCTTGATGTGATCTGTCGTGAGGCAGGTGCCTGCTATGTGGGGGCACTACCGACTTCGACAAGCGGATGATCGACTATGCGACGTGCAGATCCCGCACGGCCTTTGCCAGATCCTTCGAGGGAGGGAGCCCAAACAGCCTGGCGTATTCACGGCTGAACTGGTTCGGGCTTTCGTATCCCACCCCGAACGAGATGGATGTCGCATTTCCCTGGCCCGCAATGAGTTGCGAACGCGCGTGCAGAAGGCGTACGCGCTTCTGATATTGGAGCGGGCTAAGCGCCGTCACAGCCTTGAAGTGACGATGGAATGCCGACACGCTCAAGGCGGCCATCTCCGCAAGCGCTTCAACTCTGATCGGCTCGGCAAAATTCTGTCGGATCCAGTCGATCGCCACGCTGATGCGCGAGAGTGCGGTGTCAGGCGTTGCGATGTCGCGCAACATCCAGCCGAGCGGCCCCTGCAGGACGCGGAACAGGATCTCGCGCTCGTAGGTGGGAGATAGCACCGTGATCTCGTCGGGACGATCCATCAGCTTGAGCATGCGGATCCAGGCGTCGAGAAAATCCTCGTTGACCGGGGCGACCGAGAACCCTGATCCGAACAGTTTGCTGCAGACCTTCACCGGAAGGTCGCGGATCAACGCGCCGACAATGGTGGGATCGAGCGTCAGGCTGACGGCGAGATAGGGTTCGCCAGTAGCTGCAGGATGGACTGATCCCACGGCCGGGAGATCGACGGACATCACGAAGTAGGTTGCCGGGTCGTAATGAAACGTCCGATCGCCGACCGTCATCGTCTTCGATCCCGTCAGGATCAGGTTGACCATGGGATCGTAGACAGCGGCGAGCTGGTGTTCGGGGATCTCGCCCTGGACCATGGCGACGCGGGGAATGCCCGTTTCCGTCCGCCTGTTTTCGGCCTTCGAGGCCAGTGCCCGCAGTTCATTCAGTTGCTTTTCCATGAGCCGACCGTGGCAGACCTCACAGGTGGGCGCAAGCGTGAAGCAGAAACAGGCAAGTTTCAGGGAGGAATAGGTGAGCGCCCGGCAGGCTGCGGACGTAGCTTCATCTCACACCAGATGAATGGAGAAACCCATGAAGATCGTCATCGTTACCGGAAGCAGCCGGGGTCTCGGAGCCAGCACAGCCCTCAAGTGCGCAGAGCGCGGCATGGGGGTAATCGTCACCTACAATAGCAATCCGGAGAAAGCCGATGAAGTCGTCAGCACGATCGTGGAAATGGGCGGTAAAGCCGTGGCGTTGAAGCTCGATGTTGCCGATAGCCGTTCATTCCCCGAATTCCGCGGTGCGGTGCAAGCACAGCTAAAGGCGGTCTGGGGCAGAGAGAGCTTCGACTACCTCGTCAATAATGCGGGATATGGCCTCTATGCGCCGTTCTCCACGGTGACGGAGGAGCAGTTCGACGGCCTCTTCGAGGTTCACCTCAAGGGACCATTCTTCCTGACGCAGGCTCTTCTTCCGCTGATGGAAGACGGCGGCCACATCATCAATATGACGAGCGCCACCAGCCGTGTCGCCACTGCGGGCGTATCGCCATACGCATCGTTCAAGGGTGGCCTTGAAGTGCTGACGCGCTACATGGCCAAGGAATTCGGCGAGCGCCGTATTCGGGCGAACTCGGTTGCTCCCGGCGCAATCCGCACCGAACTCGGCGGCGGCCTGAACAACGATTTCGAAGCCATGCTCGCCGGGCAGACGGCTCTCAGTCGCGTCGGCGAGCCGGAAGAGATCGGCGGCGTTATCGCCAGCCTGCTATCCGAAGAGAGCCGCTGGATCAACGCCCAGAACATCGAAGTGGCAGGCGGCTACATCATCTAAGCACAAGGAGAGCCGCATGCTCGATCACGTCTTCATCTCGGTCAGCGACATCAATCGTTCGATCGCCTTCTATGAAGTGGCACTAGCGCCCCTGGGGATCGTCCATGCCGTCGACTACGATGGCAAAGACGGACCTCCCAGCCATCCCGATCTCAAGGGTTTCGGCGCGAACGGTCGGGTATTCTTCTGGCTCCGCGAGGGCATCGTCGAAGGCCGCGCCGCCCATATCGGCTTTGTTGCCGATGGGACGGCACAGGTAGATACCGCCCATGCCGCAGCGATGGCGGCAGGTGCCATCGAGATCCATCCGCCCGGACCACAGCTTCATTACGACCCCCGATATTACGCGGCGCAGGTCCGTGATCCGGACGGCTACTCACTCGAATTCGTCTACAAGGAATGGCAGCACTAAAATGACAAAACTGATGATCTACGGTGCGACGGGTTATACCGGCCGCATGGTGGCGGAGCATGCGACTAGGGCTGGAACGCCTGTTGTCTTGGGTGGGCGAAGCAAAAAGCCACTTGCTGACCTGGCCGCGAAACTCGGTGTCGAATATCGCGTGTTCGCTCTCGATGACGACGCACTGATCGACCGCTCGCTGACGGATGTCGCCGTCATCGTGAATGCTGCAGGCCCCTTCCTGCGCACGGCGAAGCCGATGATGGAAGCATCCATCCGCAACGGCGTGCATTATATCGACACCGCGGCCGAGCTCGACAGCTACCGCCTCGCAGAACAACTGGGTGCCGAGGCGGTAGCTGCAGGCGTGACGCTTTTGCCGGGCGGCGGGGGCAGCGTGGCGATGTTGGGAAGCCTTGCCGGTCATGCGGTCGCGAGGGTCAAGAATCCCTGTAGCATTCGGATCGCGATGCATGTCGCGGGCGGCATGTCACGGGGATCCGCCATCACCGCGACCGAGAACATTTCGGCTGAAACCCTGGCGCGCGTCGATGGCGAGCTTGTGGCGGTCGCCAACAGCATCCAGAAGCTCGACTTCGGACAGGGGGCTGTCGACAGTTTCCAGGTCACGCTTCCAGATCTCATCACCATCTGGAGAGCCACGGGCGTCTCGAATATCGAGACCTTCGTGCATGTGACAGGCGGAGGATTTCCCCAAGGCGATCTGTCGGCTCTTCCAGACGGCCCGACCGAGGAGGAACGTCGGGAAAACCGTTACAAGGCCGTCGCCGAGGTGACGGATTCTGATGGCGCCGTCGTCCGGTCGATCCTTGATACGGTCAACGGATACTCATTCACGGCAATCGCGGTTGCGGAGGCTGGCCGCCGTATTCTCAACGGGGAGGCGCGTCCGGGATTCCAGACACCTGCGGAGCTGTTCGGCGATGGTTTCGCCGAGACAATCGCCGACACGACGATCATCGATGTCTGAGGAGCAAATCATGCAGAAGCTCGTCGAAAACTTCATCCGGACCGCAAACGCTTTCGACATCGAGCGCACACTGTCCCTGTTCGCGACCGACGCGGTCATAGACGATGTTTCCGTTGGCAGCGCTTTCAAGGGCAGGGATGGTGTCCGCCTTTATCTCGAACGCTTTTTTGTCGGCTACAGCACCAGAACCAAGCTACTGGCGATCGAGGAAGAGGACAGTTCCAACGCGCTTGTCCGGGTCGACTTCACGGGCGACTTCGGCCACGAGATCGGGATCCTCAAGATCGTCGTGGGACAGGATGGCCTGATCACCCGCATCGATGCCGATCTCGAGTAGCCGACCCTCAAGGATCCCTCGCCACGACCGCTATTGCCGCGGATGGCTTGCATTCAGCGAGCCTCCGGCCTGAAAAGGACCATGTTCATGACGACTTCACCTTCATTTGCCCAACAGACCGCCGACAAGCTCGCTGTTGTCGAGGCCCTGTATCGTTTCGCCGCCGGCATCGATCTTCGCGACAAGGAGCTTCTTGCGTCCTCGCTGTCGGAGAACGCGGTTTCGGATTTTCGCCCGGCTGCCGCAAAGGCAGGATTCGAGTACCCGGTTATCGAAGGGAGAGAGGCCATCGTATCCGCGCTCTTGACTTCCCTCAGCACTCTGGACACGACGCATTCCATCAGCAACCCGCGCGTGACCATCAATGGCGACATTGCCTGTGTGGATGTGCTCGTTGAAGCACAGCACGTTCTCCGGAACGACGGAACCCGCCACTATCTGATGAAGAACCGTTACGATGTCGAACTGGCTCGAAGCGGCGACATCTGGGTGATCACTCGGAACACGGTAGATAATGTCTGGCGATCCGGCGAACTTGCTGTCCTGTCGGCGATATAGTCGGACTGGTCTGATGAGACCATGTTCATTCTTGATGAGGCGCGGGAATTTTTCCCTTGAGCGGAGGTTATTTGAGGAAGCCTTCAGCATCGAACTCGTCCCATCCCCGCAACGGTGACGGGTCCGCTCCGTCCTTTCGCATGGTCTTCTTCTTGCCTTTCCGAAGCGATCTCGTGAGTTTCGCTTTCATGGCCGACTGACGGCGTTTCTCGGCCGCCGCAGCTATATCGTCCTCGCGCCATTCATCGACGGCACCGCGGTCGAGGATGTCCACCACCACGGCCGGATCGAAAACGTGGAAAGTTATCTGACGGGCGCGCCCACGCAGCTTCACAGTTCGCGTGCCTGCTGAGGGGAGGCGACCATCCTCCAGCCAGCGCCGCCGTTCCGAGGTGGAGATCGCCAGGATGTCTTCTATCTCCCGGGGGATGACGGGAAGAGCTTCCATCTCGGCGAGCATCTCGGTTGTCGATGCGGAGGTTGCGCGGAAGATCGCTCTCGATGTCTCAGGCATCGCCAGCGTCAGAATTCCGCTTTCGAGATCCAGCGCCTTCCGAACCGCGAACGGAAAACGGGCGCGGATTTCCTGGAGGATGCCCTTGGCGCGCACCGCTGATCCGATCGTCATCGACGTTGGCAGTGACCACGTCTTCATCAGTTCCGGTTCCGCGCTTTCTTTCTTCTTTGCCATCCTCATCAGATGGATGCTGCGCGCGCCCACGTCAACGGCGGGTCAGCAAGGAGCGCCATATCCGAGGATTGACAATGATGTTATATCTATTATTCTGGATATATGGAAAGCAACTCTGCGATCGCGGCGCTCGCTGCACTGGCCCAGAACACCCGCCTTGAGACCTTCCGGTTGCTGGTGAGGCACGAACCCGACGGCATTCCCGCAGGCGAACTCGCGCGGTTGCTTGACGTACCGCAGAATACGATGTCGGCCCATCTCGCAACGCTTTCGCGGGCTGGACTCGTCAAGAGCGAGCGGCAGAGCAGATCGATCATCTACCGGGCAGATCTGGATGGTCTGCGTGACCTGACGCTGTTCCTGCTCAAGGACTGCTGCGGCGGCTCGATAGAACTCTGCGCACCGCTTATCGCGGAGCTGACGCCGTGTTGCAACCCGGAGGCGAAACCATGTTGAATCCTGTCTCGCTCGAACCTGTGTCCGGTTCCGATGATGATCTCCGCGACGCACTCGCCACAGCGCAGCTTCCGACCGAAGATATCCAGGAGGCGGGACGGACATTCTTCAAAGCCCGTTCTGATGGTGTCGAGGTGATCGGCTTCTGCGGGATAGAGCAGTGCGGGAGCGACTTCCTTCTGCGTTCGGTAGTCGTGCTTTCCGGACATCGCGGTCGGGGCTTCGGGAAGGCCATCGTCGAGCAGACCCTTCGAGGTCTGGATCGCAATGGCGACGTCTATCTCGCGACCACCACTGCTGCCCCATTCTTCTCGACTATCGGGTTCTCCGAAGTTCCGCGGGAGAGTGTGCCTCCGGCAGTTCTCGACACCCGTCAGCTTTCCTCCATCTGCCCATCGTCGGCAACCATCATGAAGCTCCAAAGGCCTCCGACCTAAAACGGACAACGACCATGACTGAAAAAACCTACAACGTGCTCTTCCTGTGCACGGGCAATTCCGCTCGCTCTATTCTCGCCGAATCCATCCTCAACAAGGAAGGCGGCGGGCGCTTCAAGGCCTATTCCGCCGGCAGCCAGCCGAAAGGCGAGGTAAACCCTCATGCCTTGGCGGAGCTGACCGCCTTGGGGTATTCGGCAACGGGCTTCTCGTCCAAGAGCTGGGATGTCTTCGCGGAACCCGATGCGCCCGAGATGGACTTCGTCTTCACCGTCTGCGACAGCGCCGCGGGCGAGGCCTGCCCGGTCTGGATCGGGCATCCGATGACGGCGCACTGGGGTGTCGAGGATCCTGCTGCCGCGGTCGGATCCGAGGTCGAGATCCAACGCGCCTTTGCGCAGGCTGCCCGCTTCCTGAAGAACCGCATCTCAGCCTTCATCAACCTGCCGATCACCTCGATCGATCGGATGGCTCTTGAGACGAGGCTCCGGCAGATCGGTGCGATGGAGGGCTCGACCTCGCCGCAAGGGAAGGCATCCTGATGTCCACTTTCGAACGATACCTGACCGTCTGGGTCTTCCTCTGCATCGCCGTCGGTGTGGGTCTCGGCCATCTCATGCCCGGCTTTTTCCAGATCGTCGGGTCCGCCGAGATCGCCAAGGTGAACATCCCAGTCGCCATCCTGATCTGGCTGATGATCATCCCGATGCTGCTGAAGATCGATTTCCGGTCGCTCACGCAGGTTGGTTCCTACTGGCGCGGGATCGGTGTCACGCTGTTCATCAACTGGGCGGTCAAGCCGTTCTCGATGGCGTTTCTGGGATGGCTGTTCGTCGGCTGGTTCTTCCGACCCTATCTGCCAGCGGATCAGATCGCCTCCTACATCGCAGGCCTGATCATCCTTGCCGCGGCTCCATGTACCGCCATGGTTTTCGTCTGGAGCAACCTGACGCGCGGAGAGCCGATGTTCACGCTCTCTCAGGTAGCACTGAACGACGCGATCATGGTCATCGCCTTCGCGCCGATCGTCGGTCTGCTGCTCGGTCTTTCTGCGATCACTGTGCCGTGGGCAACGCTTGCCTTGTCCGTTGCCCTCTACATTGTCGTGCCCGTCATCATTGCGCAGGTGCTTCGAAGCCGTCTAATCGCAGACGGAACCACCTGGGCGCTCGACAGCCTGCTTGCCAAGCTTCAACCGATGTCGCTTGTCGCATTGCTAGCCACCCTCGTGCTTCTCTTTGCATTCCAGGGCGAGCAGATCATCGCGCAGCCGACCATCATCGCTCTGCTCGCGATTCCGATTCTGATCCAGGTCTACTTCAACTCGGGTCTCGCCTACCTCCTGAACCGGATGTCGGGAGAACGCCATTGCGTCGCCGGACCCTCCGCACTCATCGGTGCCAGCAACTTCTTCGAATTGGCCGTCGCCGCCGCCATCAGCCTGTTCGGATTTCAGTCGGGCGCGGCGCTCGCCACAGTCGTCGGAGTTCTGATCGAGGTCCCGGTGATGCTGTCCGTCGTCTGGATCGTGAACCGTTCCAAGGGCTGGTACGAGGCATCTTCCGCCGTCGCAAAAACAACCGCTACCGAAAGGACATGATCATGGATGTCACCATCTACCACAACCCGGCCTGCGGCACGTCTCGCAACACGCTGGCGCTGATCCGCGCCGCCGGGATCGAGCCCACCGTCATCGAGTATCTCCAGAAACCGCCGACGCGGGACCGGCTCGCGAAGATGATCTCCGACGCTGGCATGACCATTCGCGAGGCGATCCGGGAGAAGGGCACGCCCTATGCCGAGCTTGGTCTCGACAATCCCGACCTGACCGACGAGCAATTGCTGGATGCGATGATCGCGACACCGATCCTCATTAACCGTCCTCTTGTTGTCACCCCGCTTGGTACCAGGCTTGCCCGGCCTTCGGAGGCAGTTCTCGACATCCTGCCCGCCGACGCATTCACGGGGCCCTTCACCAAGGAAGACGGTGAGCAGGTCCTCGACAATGAAGGAAAGCGCATTGCCTGATACATTCCCCGCACTGAACGACCAGCACATCCAGCCGATCGACATCGAATCCCTGCGGCCCGCCTTCTCCACGCACAAGCCACGGATCCTGATCCTCTACGGATCGCTCCGGGAGGTGTCATACAGTCGTCTGCTCGCATTCGAAGTCCGCTGTCTGCTCGAACGTATGGGATGCGAAGTTCGAATCTTCGATCCTGCGGGACTGCCGCTACCGGACGAGGCGCCTGTCAGCCATCCGAAGGTTCAGGAACTTCGCGAACTGACCCAGTGGTCTGAAGGCCATGTCTGGATCAGCCCGGAACGGCATGGTGCGATGACCGGGATCATGAAATCGCAGATCGACTGGATCCCGCTATCGGTCGGCTCCGTGCGGCCGACGCAGGGCAAGACGCTGGCGGTGATGGAAGTTTCCGGCGGCAGTCAGTCCTTCAACGCGGTCAATCAGTTGCGCATCCTTGGCCGCTGGATGCGGATGATTACAATCCCCAACCAGAGCAGCGTGGCGAAGGCGTTCCAGGAATTCGACACCGATGGCCGGATGAAGCCATCATCCTATTACGACCGTGTCGTCGACGTCTGCGAGGAACTGGTGAAGTTCACCATCATGACCCGCGATGCCTCGGCTTACCTGACCGACCGCTACAGCGAGCGGAAGGAAGAGGCAGCCGAGCTGGAGAAGCGGGTTTCGCTGAAGTCGATCTGACGAGCTAGGCCGTTGCGGTGACGGGCCGCCGACAGGATGCCGCCACCGCAACGAATGCCGCGATGCTGACCGCGCCAAGACATGCGTTTCCAATGAGCGACAAGCTCAAACCCAGGTTCTCCATCGCGGCCGCGAACGCGAAGGGTGCCCCGGCACCGAGCGCCAGTCGAGCCGCCGCCATCTTGCCCGTGATCGCGCCATATCCATCCGATCCGAACAGATAGAGCGGCAGGCTTCCCTGCGCGATGCTGTTGATGCCGGAACCGAGCCCGAGGCAGATTGCAAACGCGACAGCCCCCGGCAGCCAGTCTCCCGTTGCCAGCAGGATCAGGATGCCGAACACGATCAGCACTGCGGATACCACCGCGAGTGCCGGCGGCGACAGGTTCTTTCCGAAGACCATGTTGATCAGGCGGCTGGCGACCTGTGCCGGGCCGAACAGGGATCCGATCACCACGGCAGCAGTTCCCAGCCCGATGGAACCGAGCATCGGCACCATATGCGCGAGGATCGCGGCAAGCGTGAACCCGAGAAGCGCGAAGGCGAATGACACCATGATCATGCTTCGGCGACGCGCATTAAAGGGAATTGCCCCGATGACAGCTTCGCGAGGCCGGGCGGACGCATCCGCATTCGATCCGGTCTTGCCGACGCGCATTATCCAGAAGTGCAATGGCATGCAGAGGAGCAGGTTCAGCGCTGCGAAGACCAGATAGATCTCACGCCACGATATCCATCCGGAAAGTGCGGCCGAGATCGGCCAGAAGATCGTCGATGCGAAGCCTCCGATCAGGGTGAGGTAGGTGATGCTCCGGGATGCCGTGCGTGGATCGCTCTCGACCAAAGCCGCGAATGCCGCCTGATACTGCACCATACCCGACGAAACCTCGAGCAGGATGATGGCGATGGCGAACACCGCGACCGACGGCGACCAGGCGCAAAGCGCTAACGTCAACGCGGCAAGCGCGGATCCGATCGTCATGATGGTGGCGGCGCCGATCCGATCCATCTGCCTGCCGAGATAGGTGGCTGACAGGCCGCCGATGAACAGGGAGATGGAGAAGACCCCGAAGACCTGCGAGAGCGAGAGGCCGAGATCGGCGGCCATACCGGGGGCGAGAATGCTGAAACTATAATAGAGAGTGCCGTAGCCGATGATCTGCGTGACCCCGAGCGCGGAGACGATCCCGGCAAGAACCTGTCGACTATGCACTTGCTACCTCATCAGCCGAACTGCAGCAGGTGTCGCTCTTCTCGACATTTTCCCGGATAGCAGGATGTCCTGCACAGCAATCCTCCATCAGGAACTTCACGAGATCGGCCAGGCTCTCGTAGCTGGCGCTGTAGATGATCGAGCGGGATTCCCTTCGCTGTGAGATCAATCCCGACCGCTCGAGTTCCTTCAGGTGGAATGATACGTTCGTCGCCGATACACCCATGCGTTCGGCGATCACACCAGCCGCCAGTCCTTCTGGGCCAGCGACAACGAGTGCCCGGACGATGGCGAGGCGGGTCTCCTGGGAGAGGGCCGCGAATGACGAAAGGGCTTGACGTTCGTCCATCCTTCAATATTCCTTGAATTATTGCACAGAAGGGATATCGCACATGAACGCGATCGACAAGGCAGTTTCGTCCGACATCACACTGGGCCATCTCCTCGACGTTCTGGCGGTCGTTCCGGATGCACCGTTGGTGTTCACCTATGACGGCAATCCCGTCCGTGCCGGCTACCATGTCACCGAGGTCAAGGCCGGGCAGTTCGCGGCCCTTGACTGCGGCGCCAACCCGGAAGCCTGGTCCGAGATCTTCGTTCAGCTCTGGGATGTCGACGAAGACGGCCGGACACACATGGCCGCGGGCAAGTTCTCCGCGATCATCCGGAAAGTCTCCGATCACGTCCGGCTTGAGCCATCCGCCAAGCTGACGTTCGAGGTCAGTGATGGTGTGCGGCCGATGTCGCTCTATTGTGCGTCAGCGCCGCGAATTGATGCCGGAACATTCCAAGTGGAGCTCGCCGCCAGACCTGCGAGCTGCAAGCCTCGCGATCGCTGGCTTGCAGCGGAGCAGTCGAAGTCGGCGTGCTGCGGGGAGGCTGTGAACGCAACAAAGTGCTGCGGTTAGTCTTCTGCGCCAGCTTGGCTTCTCTCGATTCGCAGGCTTTGCTCAGTGATCAAAGAACTCGAGACCAAGTCCTTTGGGGCAGTCGGACCAATCCTCAGATGACAGGATTCGCCGCCCGCTTCTGATGGCCACCTTCGTTGCCCGGGAAGCCTCGGCCTCGGCCCTGACGGCGCTTCCCCAGCGTAGGGGCGGGCAACTTGGTGTAATAAATCGAGTTATATTTCGGATTTAAAAACAGTAGTTGAAAAATCTTTCGTAAAAAAGCCTTGGTCTTGGTGTTATCTGATAAAATTAAGCCGACCCCGATGTGCCCGGCAAGATCTACTTACTCAAGCCGCTCAGGGATCGCCTTTAGAGCCAAAAAATTTGTAACATTATGTGATCAACAAAATCGTCCGACCTGGTGAAGCCGATTGGGACTGTTTTGTTGCAAATTTCGTTGTCAACTTTCAATTGTCAACAGTAAAGCCGAAGATTCGACTGGTGGTCCGAGGACTCGATAGGAGCTCTTTAAACCTGACGAATCCACACTTATGCCGTCAGAATCCGGCTTTATTGGTAGTGAATCCGGGCTTATGTGGCGAGGCAGACCGACAAAAAATGGCGCACCCGACAGGATTCGAACCTGTGACCTTTGGAATCGGAATCCAACACTCTATCCAGCTGAGCTACGGGTGCTAACCGTGATGACGATGACTCGTCAGTGTCCGATGGGTGGTTCTTAGCCTAGCTCGGCAAAGGCTTCAATGCCAATCGCGCCATGGATGACGGAAAAATCGATGCTGAGGTGAGCGTCGATGCGGAATGTGAATATTGACGGGAAACGTGAGCAGGAATCGTGCCTGTGAAGAGAGTTTGTCTGCCAGTGATCTTGCATTTTTCCCTGTCAACCCGGATACCCCGTGAAAGCCGAGTGTGTCCGGTCGGAGGAGGCAATTTATATGATCGATCCTAACCATCCATTTTATGATGCGCTCTGGCGCCGAGTGCTTATCCCGGCCGTATGTTTCGTCTGGGTCGGAATCGAGCTTTATGCCGGCGAGGCGGTATGGGCCGGGATTGTCGCCATCGTCGGCTTGTTTGCCACCTACAAGCTGTTCTTTGACCGGAAGGCCTCACAGGATGTGAAGCCGAGGGAGCGGCCAGAGGATTGACCCTCCGCAAAAGCCGTTTACTTGCGCCAGTAAAGAGCGTTTAGGGCCCGATCGATCAAAAGATTGGCGGTTTTCATCCTGATCGTCGCATTGTCGCGAAATTCCGCATCTATCCGATCCGGATGATTGAGCTTGGCAAATTTCCGGCGTTTTTCGTTGAGCGATGTCTCATTATCCAGTGAGGAAATTGCTAGGTCCTCGGCAATTTCCGCCTCCGTCAGGCGATTGAGATGCGCTGGCATGACGGGTTTTTCCGGTGGTGGCGCAGCCTCTCCATCCGTCGCCGCGCCTGAGTTCGGTGTCACGCGGTCAGGCTCGCTTGCGGGCCAATCGGCAAGATAGTCGAAATAGCTACCTGCATCTGCTTTTGCAGATTCCGGGCGACCATCGGGCGTCAGAAAACCGGCGCCAAGACCGCGAATGCGGAAATCCGCCGTATCGGGTGCCGTATCCTCTTCGTCTCGCTGTTCTTCCTTCAGCCGGGTCAGGACCGACTGGAATATAGACTGCCCTAACAGCATGCACCCTCCGGTCCAGAAATCTCATTCTGGCAGGCGGACATGGCGCCGGGCTTGCGTTCGTCCATTCAGGACTGCGTCTGGCTTTGTTCCTGGCTCGGTTTGACCGTCAGGCTTACCGTGAGGTTTTCCCCGGCCGGTCCGATCCGCATGCCGGAAACCGGAGCGCAGTCTCGGTAGCAGAGGCCCGATGCGATGCGGACATAACGGTCATCAGGGCAGACATTGTTCGCGGCATCGAAGCCAACCCAGCCGAGGCCTGGAACATGGGCTTCCGCCCACGCATGGGTTGCCACTTGTTCCGGCCTATCCTCCATCAAAAGATAACCGGAAACATAACGGGCCGGAATGCCGGAAAACCTCGCGGCTGAAATGAAGATATGGGCGTGGTCCTGGCAGACGCCGGTCTTTGCCGCCAGCGCCTCTTCGGCCGTCGTTTCGGTCGTGGTGGTGCCGGGATTGTAGGCAACCGCCTCGTGGATTGCGTCCATCAGCGCATGCATCTGCGCCAGTTCGCTGTCGCCTTTCACGTTTTTAGCCAGATCCTTGACCAGCTTGCCGGGCTTTGTGCGGCCGGTGTCGCGCAGGTAAAGCCAGAGTGGGGTGCAGCCGAGATGGGCGCCGAAGACGCCGGCCTTGTCGAGCGTTTCCACCTCGCCTGTGGCGGTGATGCGGATCACATGTTCCGCGCCCTCGACCGAAACAAGATCGACATGATTGCCGTATTGGTCGAAATACCCCGTCTCGATCTTGGCGCCGTCGACCTTCACGCTCCAGTTCAGCACCTTTTGCGTCGGCCCGCTGATCGGGGTCAGCCGCAGGCGCTGCAGCAGATAGGGAACGGGTTCGTCATAGAGATATTCTGTCGTATGCGAAATCTTCAGCCGCATGGGTGGTCCTTCGGGTCGAGCGGTTGGGCTGATTACTGATAAAAGCGGTAGCCGTCGGAAATCTCGGCGCTGAGCTGATTGTTGCGGTAGACGAAGTCTTCGAGGAATTCGTGCAGGCCCTGGTCCATGATCTCGGTGACGGAGCCGCGCTTGAGCATGGTCCGGATCGCATCGGCCGTGTCATGCGCCGTCAGCCGCTCGCCGCCGTAATCTTCCGACAGGTAATGCAGGTTGCTGACGATCTTCTCGTAACAATAGGCGAGCGAGCGCGGCATCTGCACCTGCAGGATCAGCATATCGGCGATGTTTGAGGCTTGGTATTCGCCATCATAGACCCAGCCGTAGGAGCGGTGGGCCGAGACGGAGCGCAGGATCGATTCCCACTGGAAATTGTCGAGCGCGGAGCCGACCTGGCTGACGGAAGGCAGGAGCACGTAATATTTCACGTCGAGAATGCGGGCCGTATTGTCGGCCCGTTCTATGAATGTGCCGATGCGGGCGAAATTGTAGATCTCGTTTCTGAGCATCGAGCCGTGAAATGCGCCGCGGATGAGACCGCAGCGATGTTTTATGACGCCGATCAGCTCGGGCAGGTCGGCAGCCTTGGGCTTGCGCGACATACGGGCCTTGAGGTCGATCCACGCCTCGTTGGTCGCTTCCCAGGTCTCGCGCGTCAGGGCGGTTCTTACCATGCGGGCGTTGTTACGGCCCGCCTCGATGCAGGACATGACGCTCGACAGGTTGGTGCGGTCGCGCAGCAGATAATCGACCGCGTCGGAGGCGGTCATCTTGTCGTGGACCTCGGAATAGGCCTCGCGCACCCCCGCACTCTCGAGCACGCCGTGCCAGTCCTCATCCGAAGAGCCGGCGCGGGTCAGCGAGACGCGCAGGCCGGCATCGACGAGACGGGCGATGTTTTCGGCGCGCTCGATGTAACGGAACATCCAGTAGAGGCCGTTTGCAGTTCTTCCCAGCATTCTTCTACGCCCTCAATCTTCCAGTACCCAGGTGTCCTTGGTGCCGCCGCCCTGGCTGGAATTGACCACCAGCGAGCCTTGCTTGATCGCCACGCGGGTGAGACCGCCTGGAATGATCTTCACCTTGTCGGAAACCAGTACATAGGGCCGCAGATCGACGTGGCGCGGGGCGATGCCCTTGTTGACGAAGATCGGCACGGTGGACAGAGCCAGCGTCGGCTGGGCGATGTAGTTGGACGGGCGTGCGCTGAGCTTTTCGGCAAAGTCGGAGCGTTCCTTTTTTGTCGCCGTCGGCCCCACCAGCATGCCGTATCCGCCTGACCCGTGAACTTCCTTGATCACCAGGTCCGCGATATTTTCCAGCACGTATTTGAGGCTGGCCGGCTCGGAACAGCGCCAGGTCGGCACGTTTTCAAGAAGCGCCTTGCGACCCGTATAGAATTCGACGATTTCCGGCATGTAGGAATAGATCGCCTTGTCGTCGCAGATGCCGGTTCCCGGTGCATTGGCGATCGTGACATTGCCGGCGCGGTAGACATCCATGATGCCGGGAATGCCCAGCGCCGAATCCGGGCGGAAGGTGAGAGGGTCGAGGAAATCGTCGTCGACTCGGCGATAAAGAACGTCGATCGCCTCGTAACCGCGGGTGGTGCGCATCTGCACCTTGCCGTCGAGCACGCGCAGATCCGAACCTTCCACCAGTTCGACGCCCATCTGGTCGGCGAGGAAGGAGTGTTCGTAGTAGGCGGAATTGTAGATGCCGGGAGTGAGCACGGCAACGCGCGGCTTGCCCTTGCAGCCGGGAGGGGCGACAGCCGCGAGCGACTGGCGAAGCAGGCGCGGATAATCCTCGACCCGCTGCACCTTGTTCAAGGTGAACAGTTCGGGGAACATCTGCATCATCGTCTCGCGGTTCTCCAGCATGTAGGAGACGCCGGAGGGCGTGCGGGCATTGTCTTCCAGAACGTAGAACTGGTCTTCGCCGGTGCGCACGATGTCGGTGCCGACGATATGGGTATAGACGCCACCCGGTGGCTTGAAGCCGATCATCTCGGGCAGGAAGGCGACGTTCTTCTCGATCAGTTCGCGCGGGATGCGGCCTGCCTTGATGATCTCCTGCTTGTGGTAGATGTCGTCGAGAAAGGCGTTGAGCGCCAGAACCCGCTGCTCGATGCCCTGGGCCAGCTTGCGCCATTCGCGAGCGGAGATGATGCGGGGAATGATGTCGAAGGGGATGAGTTTTTCTGAACTGTCCGCGTGGCCGTAGACTGCGAAGGTGATGCCGGTCTTGCGAAAAATGTTTTCCGCATCCTGAGTCTTGCGGATCAGATGTGCGGTGTCCTGTGCCGCGTACCACTCGTGGTAGTCTTTATATGGTGGGCGCGGAAGGTTCTCCGCAGTTAACATTTCATCAAATGCCAAAGAAGCGTTCCCCTTTTTTTGGCCATAAGAATACAACGCAGAGGGCAATGCAAGAACCATGCGCAGTTGCCGAAGATAAAATCGAAACTCCACTTGGCGCTTAGGAAATAGGGTATTTGAGGCTGCCGCCCAGAGCTGAATCCGATAGGTCAGGATTTGCTAACATTCGTCAAATCAATGTGTTGCCCGTTAAAGCGCCAAGTGCTCACGGGATGATCAACGTCATTGACGATTGCCGTCAGATTTTCTGCTTTGACCGGGAAATATTGTCCGCCTATGGGAACTAACCTCTTTGACGGAAGCCAATCATGCTTGACCGCCTCGCGCCGGCGATATTTGCCTTTCTATGGTCCACGGGCTGGATCGTTGCGAAATATGCGGCCATGCATGCCGACCCGATCACCTTTCTCGCCGTGCGCCATGCTCTCGCGGCGTGTGCCTTTGCCGGCCTCTGTCTGCTGATCGGGGCAAAATGGCCCAAGAGCGGGGTGGCATTCGGCAAGGCCATTCTCTCCGGCGTGTTTCTGCACGGGCTTTATCTTGCCGGCGTCTGGTATGCGATCGGGCAGGGGGTGCCGTCGGGCCTGTCCGGCATCATCGCCGGGCTGCAACCGCTGTTGACTGCATTGGCAGCCACCTTCCTGCTTGGTGAACGGCTTTCTTCTCGCCAGCGCATCGGCCTCGGGCTCGGCTTTGCCGGCATACTGATCGCGATTTCACCGCAGCTTCTGGCCAGCCTTGCCGCCGGGCTGACGGGGCTCGGCATTCCGCTGATCATCAATCTCGTCGCCATGACATCGGTGACATACGGGACCATTTATCAGAAGCAGCATCTGCAGCAGGCAGACCTGATGGCGACGGCGACGCTGCAGTTCGTCGGCGCGTTGATCGTCACCCTGCCGATCGCCCTTCTGACAGAGGACATGCGTTTCGACTGGACATGGCAGGCGATCGCGTCGATGGCATGGTCGGTGATCGGCATTTCGATGGGGGCGGTGTTCCTGCTGCTTCGGCTCATTCGGCACGGACAGGTCTCGCGCGCGGCATCGCTGATCTATCTGATGCCGCCCATGGTGGCTATCGAGGCCGCGATCCTGTTCGGTGAGCCGCTGACCTTGCCGGTGGTGGTTGGCACGGTGATCGTGGTGGCGGGGGTGTATCTGGTGAACCGGAAGGCCGCCAATTTCAAAAAGGAAACAACTTGGCGCGGGTAATGCCAGCTTTGGTAAACGTGTCGAGCAGGTCTGCTTGTCGATCGTGAGTTAAAGCGCGTAGGGGGATAGGGTCCCAAATTGCTCCTCTCCGCAAGATCAGAAGGATACTGTCGTTCATTGCCCAAGATCTGAAATCCTGCAGGGGAACGCGCCAAAGTGAAACGCCTTGTTCGAAGGTAATGGTGTCGTTGTTCCAACTAAGTTCTATAGGCTTGTTTGCTTGAAACCGAGCCTTGAAATTGCGCAATGCCGCCCGTGAGGCGATGAAACCAGCCGCCAAGCTCAAAAGGGCAATGCTCAGAGGAACGCGGACAATTCTCATCAGCATCTGCATGTTGAGGTCATCATACATCAGCTCAGCGTAAGCGCTGATAAGGACGATCAAAATCAGGCAGGATATCAAGTAAACTCGATTGCCCCATTTTGTTCGTCGCCAGAGGCGGTGGGCGCTCAGGATATCTTTGTCTGATAGGTTGTATCTTATCAACTTCGCCCCTTTGGTTGTGGTCTTTGTGCTCACCTAGGAGGCTCTATGATCAAAGTAAAGCCGCCTGAGGCAAGACCCGAGGCGGCTTCAATGCTTATTTGTATTTTAGATTTGCAGCTTACGCCGGACGGCGCTTGCGGCCCTGGAAGCCGCCGCCGCGCTGTTCGTCGCCACGAGCAGGGCCGGGATTGCCGAAGCGGACGGGGCCGCGACCTTCGCCCTGGCTGGTCTTCTGCGGGGTATGGCGGTTCTGGCCACCGGTCTTTGCCGCAGCCTGCGCACCATCGGTCGCACCTGCCTGATGCTGCTGGCGCTGCTTGCCGGCTTCGTGGGCGCCGTGGGCGGCGCGGTCACGATTGCCGCCATTGTTCGGCTGACGCTGGCCCTGGCCCTGGTGACCACGGTTCTGGCCGCCGCCGCGCTTCTGCTGCTCGCCACGGTTCGGACGGAAGTCCGAGGTCGCTACCAGATCGTTGTCGCCTTCGGAGCGCGGAGCCTCCTCGTTGCGGCGCTGGCCACGAAACTCTTCGTTGCGGCGGCTGTCGCGCTGCGGACGATTGTTGGAGCCGCCACGATGTTCCTGGCGCTCTGCGCGCTCTTCCGAAGCACCTTCTGCGCCTTCCGCGAAGAACGGCTTGCGGGCCGGGCGTTCGCGGCGCTTGGACTTGCCGCTTTCGCCGTTGCCACCACCGTTACCGCGAGCATTGCCGCCACGGGCCTTGTTGCCGCCGCGGTTATTGTTATTGCCATTGCCGCGGACCGGACGGTTCAGCGCTTCCGGGCGCTCGCCGGATACGGACTTGATCTCGATGCCCATCAGCTTTTCGATATCGCGCAGGAGCAGCGTTTCATCCGGGGCGCAGAACGCGATCGCGATGCCGTCACGGCCCGCACGGGCGGTACGGCCGATGCGGTGAACATAGGCATCCGGCACTTCCGGCAGGTCGTAGTTATAGACGTGGCTGACGGCCGGAATGTCGATGCCGCGGGCGGCAACGTCGGTGGCGATCAGCGTCTTGATCTCGCCGTCACGGAAACCCTTTAGTGCCCGCTCGCGCTGGCCCTGGCTCTTGTTGCCGTGGATGGAGGCGACAGAGAAGCCGATATTGTCGAGATGCTTCATCAGCTTCTCGGCAGTGTGCTTGGTGCGCATGAAGACGATAGAGCGGCCATCCGGGTTTTCAAGCAGCGACTTGCGCAGAATTTCCGTCTTGTCGCCCTTGCCGGTAACGAAATGGACATACTGTTCGACCTTGTCGGCAGCCTTGCCCGGAGGCGTGACTTCGACCTTGACCGGATCGGTGAGGAAGTCGGCGGCCAGATCGGCGATCGCCTTCGGCATGGTGGCAGAGAAAAGCATGGTCTGGCGCTTCTTCGGCACCATCTTGGAGATCTTGCGCAGGTCATGGACGAAGCCCAGATCGAGCATCTGGTCGGCTTCGTCAAGAACGAGGAAGCGCACGGTCGTCAGGCCGATGGCGCGGCGGGCTACGAGATCGAGCAGGCGGCCGGGGGTGGCAACCAGAATGTCGGTGCCCTTTTCCAGCTGCAGCTGCTGCTTGTTGATCGACACACCGCCGACGACGAGGTTGATCTTCAGCGGACGGCCCTTGGCGAAGGACTTCAGGCTGGCGGCGATCTGGTTGACCAGCTCGCGCGTCGGCGCAAGGATCAGCGAACGGGTCGTGCGGTTGTCGGGACGCGTGCCATCGGCAAGCAGGCGCTCGATCAGCGGCAGGCCGAAAGCGGCTGTTTTGCCGGTGCCTGTCTGGGCAAGGCCGATCAGGTCGCGGCCTTCGAGGAGAAGCGGGATAGCCTGCGCCTGGATCGGCGTCGGAGTTTCAATGCCAAGCGCGGTCAGCGTGGCGACGATCTGCTTGGAGACACCAAGAGATTCAAAATTCGTCAAAGCGAATACCTTTCGGGGCGCCAGAAAACGACATGCCTGCATGGCACCATGCCATGTGGGCTGTTTCTGGCGTCAAGAACCCCGCGTGATTTGGGAACTTGTGTGTTGGAAATTGCTTCCCAGCGCTTGAACCCTGAGTGTCAGGGCGATCTATCTGTGCGCCTTGTTCCTTCTTTGCGATCTTTGTTGTCGCAGGGCCAACTCACGCGGCGGCCGGAAGGTGAAAGCATGAGCCGCATTTGGTGGATTTGCCGAGAAAAGTCAAGGATATTTCGCAAATGCGAAGCGCAGGCCAGCCATGCGGCCTGCGCGTTTGTCTCGTCAGGCCTGTTGATCCGGCTTGTTTGCAGCCTTGGTCAGGCCAAGCGCGTGATAGAGCACGATCGCGCCGATCGTAGCGGTGCCGATGCCGTCGAGCGTGAAGCCCGCGACATCGAGCTTGAAGTTGCCGGCGCCGAGAACCAGCGCCACACCGACGGTAATCAGGTTGCGCGGCTCGGAAAAGTCGACCTTGTTTTCCACCCAGATACGGCCGGCAGTGGCGGCGATCAGGCCGAAGACGACGATCGACAGACCGCCGAGAACAGGCCCCGGAATGGTCTGGATCAGCGCGCCGAACTTCGGCGAGAAGCCGAGCAGGATGGCGACGAAGGCGGCGACGAGGAAGACCAGCGTCGAGAAGATGCGGGTGACGGCCATGACACCCATGTTTTCGGCGTAGGTCGTCATGCCGGTGCCGCCGAAGAACCCGGAGAAGATCGTTGCGACACCGTCACCGATGAAGGCGCGGCCGAGATAAGGGTCGAGATTGCGGCCGGTCATGGCGCCGATCGCCTTGATATGTCCGAGGTTTTCGGCAACCAGAATGACGACGACCGGGGCGATCAGGGTGATCGCGGAGGCCGAGAATACCGGGGCAGTGAAGGTCGGCAAACCGAACCATGCGGCGGCAGAGACGCCGGAAAAGTCGATCGGTGTGCCGTAACCCATTCCATTCGCCAGCACGAGATAGAGGATGTAGGCGAAAGCGCCGCCGAGAAGGATCGGCAGGCGGCGGGTCATGCCGGGGGCGTAGACGGCGACGAGGCCGACAGCCGCGACAGTGGCTATTGCCACCCAGCGCGACAGCTGGCTGCCGTCGGGCGTTGCCGCACCGGTGCCGGATGCGCTTGCGATTGCGATCGGCGCCAGCACGAGGCCGATGGCGGCAACGATTGCACCGGTCAGGACCGGCGGCATCAGCCGCTCGATCCAGCGATGGCCGGCCATCATGACGATGACACCGATCAGGGCGTAAAGCGCACCGGCTGCGATGATGCCGCCGAGCGCCAAGGCGATATTCGGGTTAGGCGCGCCGGCTGCTGCCGCAGTTGCAACCAGAACCGGGCCGATGAAGGCGAAGGAGGAACCGAGATAGCTCGGCACGCGGCCGCCGACAGCGATGAAGAAGATCAATGTCGAAAGGCCGGAAAACAGGATCGATACGTTCGGATCGAAACCCATTATCATCGGGGCAAGCACGGTCGAGCCGAACATCGCCACCACATGCTGGAAGCCCAGCACCACCGTCGGCCCGGCCGGCAGACGTTCGTCGGGCAGGATGCGCCCTTCCGTCTTCAGCCGCCAACGCGGAAAATACCCACCCGTCTCGCTCATGTCTCGCCCTATCCCTGTTGCGTCCCGCCAAGCGACCCGACACGTTTCCTGTGCCGTGTTTTTTCGATTTATAGTCTCATAAGGCGGGAATGAATTTTGCCTGTCGCGCGGGCACGGGATCGCCGCGGTTGCTTCGATGGATCGTGCCGGCTCGCAAAAAGCCTCGTTAACGCTATCATTGGCCGATGTCATCGGCGGGCAAGCGGTTTCCCACAGCGCTGATGCCTTTGAAGGCGGAAATCCTGTCGCAGTTCAAAAGGCGATGGTGACCTGTAACCCGGCTTGCCGCCGGTTTTCGATCGACAGGGTCAATCCGTAGACGGTGCAGATTTCCTTGACGATGGACAGGCCAAGGCCGGTTCCCGGCACCTGTTCGTCCAGGCGGACGCCGCGTTCGGTCATGCTGCGGATCTTTTCGGGATCGACGCCAGGGCCATCGTCGGCCACGGTCAGGCGGCGGTTTTTCCAGCTAATGGTCACTTCGCCTGCGGCCCATTTGACGGCGTTTTCGACGATATTACCGATCATCTCGCGAAGGTCATTCGGGTCGAGCGGAACGTCCGCCGGCTCGTCGATCTCCACATTCCAGTTGAGCGCTTCACCTTCCGGCGTTCGTTTCAGCGTGCGGACGATCTGGCCAGTGATCTTTTCGATGTCTGCATCGGACTGGCGCAGTTCGGCATTGGCGACGATGCGGCTTCTTGCCAGTTCCGCCTCGACATGGGCGCGCATCAGCGCCACCAGCCGGTCGATCTCGTCGGCCATCTCGCTTTCGCCCTTCTGGCGCAGCGTCAGGGCGTCGTTGGAAAGCACCGTCAGCGGTGTTTTCAGCCCGTGCGCCAGATCGCCGGCACGGGCGCGAGCCTTGGCGATTGCCTGAGCCTGCGCATCGAGCAGGCGGTTGACCGATATCTCGACCGGTTCGAATTCCTTCGGCAAAACGCCTTCCAGGCGACCGCCGCGTCGTTCGCGGATACGGTCGAGGCCGGTGGTCAGTTCTGCCAGCGGCTTCAGGCCGAAGACGACCTGGATCAGCGAGGCGCCGATCAGGAAAAGCGTAAGGCCTGCGAGATAAGGCAGGATGTCGAAGGCGAAGCGATAACCGGCTTCCTGCAATGGCTTGCGATCGGCCGCAACGATGATCTGCAGGGTCTTCAACCCTGCGGGCGTCGGCACCATAATCTGACGCTGCTGGGCGGTCAGCGTCGAGCCGTCCGGCCCGGCCATGTCGTAGCGAAGAACCCGCCCGTCGCTCGGCAGATCGGCAGGTGAAGTAAGCGTATAATCCCAAAGCGAGTGGGAACGCAGGCGGGCAGGGGAGGTGTCGTCGCCGATCTGCCAGTAGAGCCCGCCATAGGCATCCTCGAAACGCTTGTCGAAGAAGCCGGCCGGGCGTTCGGGTGTGCCATCGGCAGCAAAACGCAGCGAGGCGGCGATATTGTTGATATGGCCGGTCAGCTCCGCATCGAGCCGGCGTTCCAGATTGGCGGAAAAGACCGAGACCATAAACAAGCAGGCCAAGGCAAGCGCAGCCGGGACCGTGACCAGCGAGACGATCAGAAAACGGTTGCGGATCGAGAGCGGACGTCGCCCGGCCTTGGTGTCTTCGCTCATGCGGTGCCGATCCGGTAGCCGTAGCCGCGACGGGTGACGATGACTTCCCTGCCGAATTTTTTGCGCAAGCGTCCGACGAGCACCTCGACCGAATTGCTCTCTCGCTCGAAATCCTGCGCGTAGAGCTGTTCTGTCAGTTCCATCTGCGAGACATGCCGCTCGCCATTGGCCATCAGAAAATGCAGGCAGCGATATTCGAGCGGCGTCAGTTCGACGGGCAGGCCGTCGACCGAAGCGCTCTTCGCGCGCGGATCGAGCTTCAGCTTGCCTGCCTGCATCACTGGAGCCGCCTTGCCCTGCGAGCGGCGGATGATGGCGCGCAGGCGGGCGAGAAGCTCCGGCATCTGGAACGGTTTTGCCAGATAATCGTCGGCGCCGGCATCGATGCCCTCGACGCGCTCTTCCCAGTTGCCGCGGGCAGTCAGGATGAGAACGGGCAGTTCCCGCTCAGTGGCGCGCCAGCGTTTGAGGACCGACAGGCCATCGAGTTCGGGCAGGCCGAGATCGAGAATGACGGCGGCGAATTCTTCTGCGTCACCGCGGAACCAGCCGCTCTCGCCGTCACGTTCATGCTCGACCAGATAGCCGGCATGTTCGAGATGGCGGGTGACGTCGCGGGCGATCAACGGGTCGTCTTCAACAAGCAGGATACGCATGGCAATCAATCGTCGTCATCGTCATTATCGACATCGAGAACGCGGCCATCTCTGGCGTCCATCTCGATTTCGACCAGCCGGCCGTTGGTCTTGAGGACCTTGAACTCGTAGATGAAACGGCCGTCGTCCTCATCCAGCTTGACGCGGATGATCTCGCCCGGAAACGCGCGCCGCACTTCGTCCTGCAAGGCGGAAAGCGGCATGACCTCACCGCGGTTCACGGCATCGCGCAAGCGGTCAAGATCATGGTTGTCATCGCCCTTCGAAGGCGGGGCCGTAAAGACCAGAGCAGACAGAAGGGCGAGGGCAGTGAGGCGTTTCAACATCCGCTTCCTCTAACACGGGTTTGCTGAAATTTAGCTGACATGGCCTGTCAGTTATCGCTCAGCGCCACTTTCGTAAGGTCTGTCCATCGGTCAGGCAAGGATGCCTCGGCCGGATCAGTTCGAAAGGAACCCGTCATGAAAAGCATCATCCTTGCTGCCGTTGCGCTCTCTTCCGTTGGCTTTGCCTCTTTCGCCCATGCGGATGACGATGATCGTCGCCGTTGCGGCAATGTGCCGATCGCCGACTGGATGAGCGAAGCGGATTTGCGCAACAGGATCGCGCCGCTTGGTCTGGAAATCCGCGATATCAATATCGATGACGGCTGCTATGAGGTCGAGGCCCGCAACAAGGATGGCCGCAAGATGGAAATCAAGTTCCACCCGCAATCCGGCGAACAGGTGTGGATCGACGGCGACGACGATTGATCGCGTAGAATAGATAAAAGAAAAAGGCGGCGGTTCTTTCACCGCCGCCTTCAGCATCTCTGACTTCAGATATTAATAGCAGACGCGGGCGCGATAAGCTTCGCCATATTCGTTTTCCACCCATTCGAGATGGCAACGCGGCGGCGGCGGGGCCGGCTCGTAGTAAGCAGGGCGGTAAACGACCCGCGGTGGCGGTGGCGGTGCGTATTCGTATTGCGGCTCGACATATACCGGTCGCTGCGAACCGGAAACGATTGCGCCTCCGATAATACCGCCGGCAAGACCTGCGGCGGCGCCGATCAGGACGTCGTCGCCGTGATGATGGCGGTCGCGCGCTTCTGCGGCAGGTGCGGTCGCGGCAAGTGCGCCTGCGACAGACAGGGCGACGAGGCTCGCGGAAACTGTTTTCTTCATGAACGTCATGATCGTGGTCCTTTCCCTCTGGTTCGTTCCAAGGGCACGTTCATAAGATGGTGCTCAATCTCGGCAGATTGATGGAAGGAAACAGAACTTAGTCTGAACGGCTGTTCACACTCGATCATCCAAAGGTTGATTTCTGCCGCTAACGTGCAACCTCCGCCTCGCTTTGTGGTGGGATTGCGGCAATACTGTGCCGGTTTGAAGGTGTTCAGAAATCGGTTGCCACACCGCCTTCAGCCTTACGCCTGGTCACGAAAGAATCGAGTTCTTCTCCCATCGCGGGATCAAGTGCCGGCTGCTGGTAATTGGCCAGTGCTTCCTTGTAGATCCGGTTGGCATGGTCATAGGTGGTCGGCCTTCCTGCCTCGGTCCACGTTTCGAAATTGCGCCAATCTGAAAGGATGGGCGAATAGAAGGCGGTTTCGTAACGTGCGAGTGTATGCGGGGTGCCGAAGTAATGGCCGCCGGGGCCGACATCGCGCACCGCATCTAGCGCCAGGGCGTCGGCGCTTACGTCGAGCGGCGTCAGGAATTCCGCCACCATCTGCAACATGTCGACGTCGAGAATGAATTTCTCGAAGGATGCCGTCAGTCCGCCTTCCGTCCAGCCCGCGGAGTGAAGCACGAAGTTGCCGCCCCCTTGCGTCAGCGCCCAGAGCGACATGGAGCTTTCGTATGCCGCCTGTGCATCGAGCGTATTGGCGGCATTGGTGTTGGAGGTCCGGTAGGGAATGCCGTAGCGGCGGGCCAGTTGCCCACCGGCAATCACCGCCTTCATATATTCCGGGGTGCCGAAAGCGGGTGCACCCGTCTTCATGTCGACATTGGACGTGAAGCCGCCATACATGACGGGGGCGCCTTTTCGCACCATCTGGGTGAAGGCGATGCCAGCCAGCGCCTCGGCATTCTGCTGCACCAGAGCGCCGGCGATCGTTACCGGCGCCATGGCGCCCGCCAGCGTGAACGGCGTCATGATGACGACCTGGCCGCACGACGACATTTCGATGATCCCTTGAAGCATCGGCCCGTCGAGACGGAGCGGGGAGGATGAGTTGATGACGGTGAAAAGCGATGGCTCCGTCGCCATCTGCTCCATCGATATGCCTCTTCCGATACGGGCAATTTCAAGTGCATCGAGATTGCGCTGTGCGCCAAGCGAATAACAATGAAAGACCTTGTCGGTCAGTTTCACCAGATCGGACAGGCAGTCGAGGTGACGAACCGAAGCATGAATGTCGATCGGCTCGACCGGATAACCGCCGGTCGTGTGGATGATGTCGTAATGCTGCGCGAGTTTGATCAGCTTGCGAAAGTCTTCCTGATTGCCGGCGCGGCGACCACCCTCGCGATCGGCAACGAAAGGGGCGGAAGCGACCTGCGCGAAGACCAGGTTATTGCCGCCGATGCTGACATTCCGCTGCGGATTTCGGGCATGCATGGTGAAGCTTGACGGCGCGGATGCGATCAGTTCCTCGATCAGGCCACGGTCGAAACGCACCCGGTTGGAGCCGGGCGTAACATCTGCTCCCGCGATCTTCATCCGCTCACGCGCTTCCGGCAGGATGATGTCCATACCGATTTCCTCAAGCACAATCAGCGAGGCGCTGTGAATGTCTTCAATCGCTTCGGGCGAGAGGATGCTAGTCTTGTCTATCGTGTTGACCAGGTTGCGGTATTTTGTCCCGCTCAGGCCTGAGCGGAGGCGTTCGCCACCTCTGCCGCCGCTGCGGCGGCGTCTTTCACCGCTCGTCGGGCCAGCATCTGCTTCAGCAGGAGAAGGCGTCGTAATCTCGCTCATGACTATCCCATCTGCGGCGGTCCTTTCGCAGACTGTGTCAAATTCCCTTCACGGTTGCCCTCGCCATTTGCGACGATGTGCCGCCTCTTCCAGGACATCACGCCGCTCCGGCGAAAATTCTGCAATCGCTACACGAAAATCCGGGTATCGACTTGTGGTAAAAACGCGTTGTTAACACTCGCCATGGTGTTATCGTCGCCATCACGGCCGCAGTGAATCGGCCCAAAAAATTGCCCGGGAACATAATAAGGGACAGCAGCGCTTGGATATGCACAGCGACTTGCTCGACAAAGCCTGTGCGCGGATCCAGGATCTGCTGCAACCGGCCTATATCAAGGATAGCGCGCTGCGCTATGTGGCGGTCAATCTCGCCTATGCGGAACTTTTCAGTGCTAGTCCGGACGATTTCGTCGACGGCGCCAGCAACACTCTGACGGGCACTGTCGATGCCGGCGACCGCAAGGAGAAGGAAAGTCGGGCTATTGTTTTCGGCAGCGACGAGGTCGCGCGGTTGTTCGATGCCGCCGGTGCGCTTTTATATGAAGTTCATATCGAGCGCTTTCTAACCGAAAACGACCATACCTATCTGTTCGGCACTATCGAGGCGATTGCGCCGAAGGCGGAGCTTTCCTCCGGCACGGCCAAGATCGTCCCATTGCGCGTTGCAGGCGGCACTTCGCCCATGTTCGACAACAAACTTCTCGACGATGCCCTAGACATGCTGGAAATGGGCATCGGCATCTACGACCGCAACGACGTGTTGCTCTATTGTAATTCGCAGCTTACCGAATATGGCCGAACGCTGGATATCGATCTGCAGGTCGGGATGAGCCTGCCCCAGATCCTGGGGCAGGCCTACGACCGCCGCCGAAAGATCTATCAGTCGGACGATCAGGTTCTTGCGCTGGGCCGGGACGGATGGCTCGCAGAGCAGATCAAACCTTTCCGGCAGCCCTATCATGAAAGCATCGATCATCTTGCCGACGGGCGCTGGCTTCGATCGGTCAACAAACGGCTGGAAAACGGTGTTCTGATCGCGATCCGCCAGGACGTCACTGATTTCAAGGAGCAGGAAATGCTGCTCCGCAATCAGGTGGCGGAAACGGAGCTGTTTCGCGCCATCCTCGAGGACCTGCCGACGCCGGTCTTCGTGCGCAATGCCAGGCATGAACTGACCTATGCCAACCATGCCTATGAGCGGATGCTCGGCGATAGCCGGGACCGCTATATAGGCCAGACGGAAGCGCAGATGTTTCCCTGGGCCGCCGAACGTTTCTGGGACGAAAATGCCCGGGTTCTGGATGGCGAGAATATCGACAAGTCCGAGGACATGACCTTTCCGGACGGATCGGTCATACCGGTCCTGACCCGTCTTCGCTCTATCCAGACCGAGGATGGCAGCAATTACCTCCTCTGCTCGCGGACGGATGTCTCGCAGATCAGCGAGGCACAGGCGAAGGCGGAGAAGGTCAGCCGGGACCTACAGACCATTCTCGACGCCCTTCCTGTCGGCGTCGCCATCCTGACGGATCAGTTCGATTTCGAATATGCCAATCCCGCTTTCGGGGAGTTCTGGGATACGAAGCGGAGCTTCAATCTCTCCGGCCGTTCCTACCGTGATTTCCTTCTGTTTCTTTTCGAGAGCGGCGTGTTTGCCGATTTCGGTTCCGATTTCGAAGCGATCTACGAGCAGCGAATTGCAGCGCTGACGGAGGACGGGCATCCGCCGCTGGAGATCCGCTCTCTTACCGGCAGGCAGGTGCTGATTTCACCGTCGCGGCTTTCTGACGGCAAGCTCCTTCTCAGTTATACCGACATCACCGTCATGCGTAAGCGTGATGCGGAGATCCAGGAGGCACGTGCGGCGCTTGAACGTCACGGCGCGCTGATGCGCGATGCGACCAGCGCGATGT
This sequence comes from Hyphomicrobiales bacterium, assembly GCA_900472575.1. GTDB lineage: Bacteria > Pseudomonadota > Alphaproteobacteria > Rhizobiales > Rhizobiaceae > Neorhizobium > Neorhizobium cellulosilyticum. The sequence goes on along the minus strand of UCIV01000018.1, from coordinate 150,741 downwards.
CGCAAGGGCTGCTGATCCTGCATGATGGAGAGGTCGAACTTTCTAACGATGCGCTTGCCGCCATGCTGGAAATGCCCGCCGAGATGGTTTCTCCCGGCGCGCAGTGGCGCGATCTGTTCCGTTATTGTGTCCGTCGCGGCGATCTCGGTGCGAGCGGTGAAGCGCTTGGAACGTTTCGGTCGCTGGAAGAGAACATGGCTGCGGGCCGGCCGTTCTATGCCTCGTTCAAGATCGAGAACCGCAAATGGGTTCAGGTCGAGGCGCGGCAGACCGACAGTGACCATTGGCTGGCCGTCTTTACTGACGTCACCGATGTCAAGGCGCGCGAAGAGGACCTGACGCGGCTGCTGCAGCGCGCCGAGGCTGCTGATCGTGCCAAGTCGGAATTCCTCGCCAATATGAGCCATGAAATCCGCACGCCGATGAATGGCGTGCTCGGCATGGCGGAACTACTGGCCAAATCCAATCTCGACACGCGGCAGAAGACCTTCATCGACATCATCGTTAAATCCGGCAATGCGCTTTTAACGATCATCAACGACATCCTCGATTTCTCGAAGATCGATGCCGGGCAGATGAAGCTGAGGAAGGCGCCTTTCGATCCGGTGGAGGCGATCGAAGATGTGGCCACGCTGCTTTCGTCCGCTGCCGCCGACAAGGATATCGAACTCATCGTGCGCGGTGATGCTTCCGTGCGGGAAACTGTGCTCGGCGATGCCGGGCGCTTCCGCCAGATCGTCACCAATCTCGTCGGCAATGCGGTGAAGTTTACCGAGAAGGGGCATGTCTTCATCGACCTGAAGTCGGAACCCGTGGGAGCTTCTGACCTGATGCTGACGATCCGGATCGAGGACACCGGGCTCGGCATTCCGGACGAGAAACTCGCCTCGGTGTTCGAAAAATTTTCGCAGGTCGATACGTCCTCGACGCGGCGGCACGAAGGCACGGGTCTGGGGCTGGCGATCACGTCGGGTCTCGTCGAACTGTTCGGCGGCTCGGTCAATGTCGAAAGCGAACTCGGACGCGGCTCGGTGTTTACCGTGAGCCTGCCGTTCCCGGTCGTCGCGGAGCGCAAGACGGAAACCGTGCTGCCGGTCAATACGAGCGGCGCTCGCGTGCTGATTGTCGACGACAATGCCGTCAATCGCCGCATCCTTTCCGAACAGCTTTCCATGTGGGGTTTCGATACGGTCGCGGCGGAAAGCGGTGCCGAGGGGTTGGCCGTCCTTGCCGAGGCAACGCGCCTCGGGATCACGGTCGATGCGATCGTGCTCGACTATCACATGCCGGAAATGAACGGGCTTGATTTCGCCAAGTCGCTGCGTGGAGACAATCGCTTCGACCGCACAGGCATCATCTTCCTGACCTCGATGGACATGGCAAATGACGAAAGCATGTTTGCCAGCCTGCAGATCCATGCGCATCTTATGAAGCCGGCGCGGGCCAACCTTCTGCGCAGCACTGTCATCGACGTGGTGCGATCGGTCAGAAGCCGGCGGCAGATGGAGGCAACTGTCGTTGCAGAGGCTATCGCGCCGATTGCAAGTCCTCAGTTGGTGACTGGTGCAAAGTCGACGCCTCCCGTTCAGGCCATGCCGTCGCTCGACGTATTGGTGGCCGAGGATAACGAGGTCAACCAGATCGTCTTCACCCAGATCCTGCAGACTACCGGCTGGTTGTTCCAAATCGTCAAGAATGGTGCGGAAGCGGTCGACGCCTGGCAGGCGCATGATCCGGCGATCATCCTCATGGATGTCTCCATGCCGGTGATGAACGGTCATCAGGCGACGCAGAAGATCCGCGAACTGGAGGAGCGCACCGGCACACATACACCGATCATCGGTGTGACCGCGCATGCGCTGGAAAGCGACCGCGAGCTCTGCTTCCAGGCCGGCATGGACGACTATCTGTCGAAGCCGATCAGCCCGGAAGCGCTCGAAGACAAGATCCGCACCTGGATCGGCGGCGCGCGGCTTTCGACGCAATCACGCTGAGAGAGATGATCAGGCCGCGGCGGTCCGCGGCCGGGTCAGGCTTCTGCCGATCTTTGACCCCTGCATTTCGATCAGACTGTAACCAATCGCCGCCACTGCATAGGTGAGGGGGAGGGTGATGACCAGCGTCACCAGCCATCGTGTCGGATCGCTCATTTCGAAATTCCGGATCAGGAAGGCTACGACCGGCTGCATGATCAGCAGGTGGGCAAGATAAGCGCCGAAGGACAGTTCGCCGAGCGTGTGGAAGAACCGGTTGCCGAGATGGTTCGACAGCTTCTCTGCCGCGCTGGAGATTGCTGCCGGCAGGCGGTGCGCATGGACAAGCGCGAAAAAGACGGCGACCAGTGCCAGACGGACGATTTCGTGCATCGGGTTCATCACGCCGCCGACCGGAATGAGCACGAACAGGCAGGCGAGCGCCGCATAGGCAAAGGCACGCCGATTGCTCAAGTCGAGCGCTGCCGCGAGCAACATGCCGGCGGCAAAGACATGCATCTTGAGCGGCAGGAAAGTCGGCATCGGGAAATGATAGCCGATCCTTGTGACGACATAGACGGTGGCGATGCCGGCCGCGACGACACCGATCATGGATCTGACCCAGCCGAGCCGGCCAACGATGATCATGATGAAGGGAAGGGCCGCATAGAACTGCATTTCCAGCCCGATGCTCCAGTCCGGCAGTGCCGTCCGATAGCCGTATGTCGGGCTGAGGCCGAAAAGGAAGCTCAGGTGCAGCAGGTAGTTCGTGAGGCTGTCGTCGATATAGCGGGCTGCTGGCTGCGGCGGAACGGCATTGAAGGCGTCGATCGTCGAGCGGGCGTCATAGATCATCGGGCCGAGCGCCAATGCTGCGAAAAGCATGACGTAATAGAGCGGGGCGATGCGGAAGAAGCGCCTGATCCAGAAGGCGGACCATGTGCCCGGCGCCTCCCAAGGCTCCTTCTTCTTCCGAAGCTGATAGTGAAACACCATCAGGAAGCCGGAGAGCATGACGAACAGGTCGACGCCGAGGTCGGGATCGCCGATGATGGGTATGCGGAAACCCGTCAGAATGTGAGCGTGTCCGACCAGCACCCAGAGTGCTGCCAGGCCGCGTAAGCCATCCAGGCATGCGATACGGTATCCCTGCTCGGCTTTCGCCATAAGATCGTCTCCCGTTGGCATCGGCTACCCCAGCCTAGTAGCCTGAAAATGTTGCAGTGCGACAAAAAGGAAAGGGATGTGGCCTCAATATGGCTCCGGTCTGCAGAACCTAACAAAACAATCAAAAAGGGGAGCCGGATGTGACGGCTCCCCTTTGAATGCTTTGCAGCTTTTAAACGGCTCAGCCCTGGCGGCCGGTCTTCAGGGCCGTTGCCCACGTTGCCAGCTGGTCGAGTGCTGCGTTCAGGCCCTCGTTCATCGGGGCGGTCGGGTTGAATACCTTCTGCTCGTCGATGAAGTTGGTGAAGAAGGGGATCGGAACCGTCTGCGGGATCGGCATCATGTTGAGATTGGAGATCAGCATGCGCAGTTCCTGGGCGGCACGAAGGCCGCCGGAGACGTGGGCGTAGCTCAGAACGCCGGCAGGCTTGAACGACCATTCGAGCGACAGAACCTGCAGTGCGTTGATCAGCGCGGCATTGGGGTAATAGTCATATTCCGGCGTCAGGAACAGATAGGCGTCGGCGGATGCGACGCTGGCAGCCCAGCGCCTGGTGTGCTCATGCTCGTATTTCTGCATGCGCGGGTGGTTCGGCTCGTCGAGAAGCGGCAGGTTGAAATCGGCGAGATCGACCAGTTCGACTTCGAACTTGCCGTGTTTCGTTGCGTGTTCGGCGGCCCATTTGCCAATGGCCGGGCCTGCGCGGCCTGGACGTGTGCTGCCGATGATCACGTTAAGCTTCAATGACATGCTGAAATTCCTATGTTGAACACAGGCACCTGTTTGGCCCCTGCGGCAGAAGGATGCAGGTGCTCATTGCGAATAGCTGCTATGTGCGGGTGATGGGGCTTTGCTGACTTCAGGCGATGTCAGGAGCGAGTGGCAGCAAGGCCGGCGGTCGCCAGTCAGATCGGAGAAGCTTCGGAGGCAACGCACAATTGCGCTCATCAGAAGGTGCTGTCACGGCTTGTCCACCAGAAAAGGGCCCGCCAGAGGCTTCGGTTTGTTGCCCTTGTAGAACATCAGCCGTGCTGTCTTGCAGTAATTATCGAGATCGCTTCTGGCATCCTTCTCGATCTTTGCCATCTCAGCCCTGAAAGCAGGATCTAGGGGCGGATAAACTCCGGTAGCGTATTCGTATCCCAAGAAGAAATCGCCGTTTAATTCGAGTTTTCCGCAGTACATGCCTGCAACGACTGCGCTTGCGGCGTAGGACAGAAACTGCTCCTTGCTCAGCACTGAATGAGACGGTATTTCCCGGGCCGCTGCCGTCGAGTAACTGACCAGCAATCCAGCGAAAACCAAAATTGCGTTTTTCAAACTTAATCTCCCTCGTATCATTTTCACAATGTCTTGCGATGCGAAGGTAAAAAAGTCTCAACCGATGCCGTGGTGGTCAAGACCACCAACCTGTAGCTCGCGACGCGCACTTGCCTTCGGTCTCAACATTCATCCTGGTTCTCGACAGAATTGAGAGGCACTGGCCGCTATGCCGTCAGATTGACCCATCGAATGTATCTGCCTCGCTTTGCGTGGCGAAGTTGAATGTGACGAGTTCGCTTTCGTCATCTTGACGGATACCAACCGCGGTGACGATCAGTCGAGCGACCTCATCCTGCGCTTCGCTTCCCGACCGGGACGATTTCACTGCCTTTTCGATGGCTGGTGCGAATACTTCACTGATCAGACCGAGGCGCATGTTGTGCTTCATGATGATATCCCTGTCCTCAAGGATCGCCACCTGTTCACCCTGCGGGATGCCCGCATTGTCCATTGCAGTCAGCGTGGCATTGGTCGCGAGTTTGATCGGGCCTTCCTGAAGCCAGCGATCGACCATCTGGTGGAACTGGCGCATGCGCGCGGCGGGGATTGTTTTCTGTACAGTGATCGACATCTGCGTTCCTTTGTCGGTTTTCAGTCAAACCGATATGCGCTCTTCGGATAGAGGATCGGTTGCGGAATTTCGAGTTTCCGGGATCAGTCGACCGCGGACGAGAGATTGGGCCGCGTGCCGCAGAGCATTTCGCGCTTGCCGGCAAAACCGGAACGGCGTTCGACGATGAAGCCGGCGGCGCCGAGGTTGCGACGGACGAAGCCCGCAGCGGCATAGGTGGCGAAGCCGCCGCCCGGTCTGGTGCGATCAAACAGCACCTGCATCAGTTCGGGCGACCACATGGCGGGATTGCGCGACGGGGCGAAGCCGTCGAGGAACCACGCATCGAAATCCGGCTCCGCCGCCGTGACGCCATCGAGTGCCGCGCCGCAGACGACGGTCAGGCGGGTCTGGTCGTCGAGTTCGAGCATGACATGCCCCGTCGGCTCGTCCGGCCATGCCGCAACAAGCGCCTGCCGCTCAGCATCGATTTCCGGCCAGCGGGACAGGGCGCGCTCGATCTCGTCGCGCTTCATCGGATAGAGTTCGAACGAGGTGAAGTGCAGATGCGTGCCCGGCTTGCGCGTGAGTTTCCACTGCCGCCAGGTCTCACAGAAATTCAGGCCGGTGCCGAAACCGAGTTCGCCGATACGAAATCCATCTCCGGTCGGAGACATTGTCTCCCATCGCTCCGGCAGTCCATTTCCGGAAAGGAAGACGTGGCCGCATTCCAGCCGCCCGTCGGTGCGGCAATAAAAGTGATCGCCAAATTCCTGGGAATACGGCATATCGCCTTCGTGCCAGTCGAGTGTCTGGAATGCCGGGCTTTCGCCCTCAACTGTCTTCAATTCGGGATGATTGTCGCTCATGAGCAATGCGGATAATCCGGCTGGCGCCGGCGGTCAATCTGGAGAGCGGACTATCGGCTCTGCGCGTGGCGCGACAACCCTGCCTGCTTCTGCCGATCTGGTCATTCTCGGCGGCGGCATCATGGGCCTGTGGGCGGCGGTAAAGGCGGAGCGGCTTGGTATCCGAACCGTGCTCATCGACAGCGGAAAGCTTGGGCGCGGCACGAGCGGCGGGCTGCTCGGTGCGCTGATGCCGCATATGCCGGACAAGTGGAACGACAAGAAACAGTTCCAGTTCGACGCGCTGCTTTCCCTTGAGGACGAGGTGGCGCAGATCGAGGCCGATACGGGGCTTTCATGCGGTTATTGCCGCACCGGTCGCCTGATCCCGTTGCCGAAATCGCATCTGCGGGCGATCGCGTTTCGCCATTCCGAAGACGCGGCCACACACTGGGATCAGGCCGGTCGTCGCTTTCACTGGCATGTTGCCGACCAGACACCGCATCCCGGCTGGCCGGATGCCTCGTTCTGCGAGGCCGGAATCGTGCATGACACTTTCGCCGCCAGGGTCTCGCCGCGCAAGCTGACCGAGGCGCTCGGTGCAAGCCTCAATGCCGGCCGTCACGTTACCGTGGTGGAGGGGCTTTCAGCCTCGCGCATCGACGGCGCATCGAGCCGTGTGGAATTTGCCGATGGGACGAGCATCGCCTTCGGCGCCTGCATCGTGGCTGCCGGCCATCAGGCTTTTCCGCTGATCGAGGGCTTGTCCGATCCGCTGCCGCAACCGATCGGCCAGCCGGTCAAGGGACAGGCGGCACTGCTGAGGGCCGGGGCCGATCCGGACCTGCCGCTTCTTTATCTCAACGGTCTCTATCTCGTGCCGCATGACAATGGCGATATCGCGCTCGGCAGCACCAGCGAGGAGGCTTTTGACGAACCGTACTCCACCGATCATCAGCTTGAGGATCTCGTTGCAAAGGCGAGGGCGCTGGTGCCGTCGCTCAGCAATGCTCCGGTTGTGGAACGATGGGCCGGCCTGCGCCCAAAGGCGATTGATCGCGACCCGATGGTCGGGCCGCATCCGGACAACGCGAACGTGATCGCGCTGACGGGTGGCTTCAAGGTCAGTTTCGGAGTGGCGCATCTTCTGGCCGAGGCTGCGCTTGATGCCGTTTCCGGCAGGATAATGCCGGTTCCTGCATCGTTTTTGCTGGAGAACCACCTTTCGGTCGCTTCGCGCTAAACGCGAATCTTCTTCATCTTCGTCGTTAATCTGTCACGCAAATCGCATACGTCCCTGATCAGGGACTGAATAAGCAAATGCGTAATTAAACAGGGCGTTTGACAGGGATGCACGAGAAGGTGACGCATGCGCTATGCCATATATTTCACGCCACCGGCACATGATCCGCTGACGCTCGCCGCGTCCCAATGGCTCGGCCGTAACGCCTTTTCCGGAGACGCTACCGAGCCGCCTGCCATTCGTGGCGTCGGTCTTCACGAGATCTCCTTCCACACAGCCATTCCGCGCCGCAGCGGGTTTCACGCTGCATTGAAGGCACCCTTCCGGCTTGCGCCCGAGATCAGCGAGCCCATGCTGCTGCGGCACCTGATGCGGTTTGCAGGCTCTCACGAGCCATTCCAGTTGCCACCACTGGAAGTGGCAAGGCTCGGCAATTTCTTCGGCCTTGTGCCGGAAATTCCCTGTGAACGGATGCGACTGTTTGCCTGCGCAGTCGTGCAGGAGTTCGACGTATTTCGCGCACCGTTGTCGGATGCGGAATTCGAGCGCAGCGATCCGGGCGATCTCTCGGCTCCGCAATTCGCCAATCTCTATCGCTGGGGCCATCCTTACGTAATGGACGAGTTCCGTTTCCACATGGCGCTCACCGGACCGCTGCTGCCGAAGGACGGCATTTTCATCGAACCGGCCCTGAGGGATTATTTCGCTCCCTATCTGACGAAGCCGGTCGAGGTTTCCAACCTGGCGCTGTTCGTCGAAGAAGAGCCGGGTGCGCCGCTTCAGGTTCATTCGCTGCACCCGATGGGACGCGTGGCAGCCCGCAAGATCGCCTGAGCACCGCTTCAGACCGGTCGATCCGGCTGCGGCTGGATGAACAGCAATTTGATGAAGGTGCGGTAGCTCAGGATCTGCCGTTCCAGATGGGTCGGATCGTTCAGGACCTTGGACATGATGATGGCGCCGTCGAAGGTGCATGACAGCATGTTGGCGAGATCCTTCAGTTCTATCGGCTCCTGCGGCGGGTGCACCGCGGCGATCTCTTCCAGATAACCGAGGAAGCGCCTGTTCCATGAGGCAACAGAGCTGGCGTTCAGCATGTGGATCTCGCGATCGAACAATCGCTCCTGATAACAGATAGAAGCGATGATGCAGCCAGGATGCACGCCCGGCAGGTCGCGCGCCAGTTCCGACAGCAGTTTGAGGCCAATCAGGAAAGCCTGCAGCGGATCATCCGCGAGTTCTCGCCCGCGGTCGAAAATGTCGTCGAAGAGGCGGTCGTTCTCGGTCACGTAGCGGCGCAGCATCTCGCGGGCGAGTTCGTTCTTGTCGTGGAAGTGGTAGAAAAAACCGCTCTTGGTGATACCGGCTTCAGCGATGACTTCTTCGATCGAGGTCGCGGCAAAGCCCTTGGACAGCACGGATATCTGCGCGACCTCGAGGATTCGCTCGCGAGTTGCTTCACCCTTTTTCGGTACGCGGGCGTAGGAAGACTGTACCGGAGGTACGGTTTTTGCGCCATCCAGGCCTTGCCCGGCCAAATCCTCGGTCTTTCGGGACATGGTATCCCCCTGAGCGAGCTCACGTTTTCGATATGTTGCCGTGCTGTACCGCAAGCCGCGTAGATCAAAGCGTCCACCGGGCGCAAAACAAACGGGCAAGCTGCAGCTTCGGGACATGCCTGTTTTCGCGCCGCGGCGATCATATCACAGGAGATGACGATGAAAAACGATCGCCAACGCCTGCCGCATCTGGGGCAAGAGATATATCTGACCGATGGCGGGCTGGAGACGACGCTGATCTTCCACCGTGGTCTGGAACTGCCGTTTTTCGCGTCCTTCCCGCTCATCGATGATGCCAGCGGGCGCGCCGAGCTGGATGCTTATTATGAGGCCTATCTATCGCTCGCGCGGAAGTATGGGCGGGGTTTCCTGCTCGATACGCCGACCTGGCGGGCCAATCCGGACTGGGCGGCAAAGCTCGGATATGATCTTGCTGCACTCTGGGCGCTCAATATTCGCTCCGTCGACTATGTCGCTGGCTTGCGGGAAAAATGGCAAAGGCCGGGTATGCCCATTCTGCTCAACGGCGTGATCGGGCCGCGGGGAGACGCCTACAAGCAGGGCCGGATGTCTGTTGCCGAGGCGGAAAATTATCACGCCCATCAGATCGATGCCTTTGCCGAAACACCGGTTGATATGCTGAGCGCCATGACGATCAACACGACCGAAGAGGCAATCGGTATCGTGCGGGCTGCCAGGGAGACGGGGCTGCCCGTCGTGATCTCTTTCACGGTCGAGACGAATGGAAGGCTCGCAAACGGCATGTCCTTGCGGGAAGCGATCGAGATGACGGATGACATGACCGCAAATGGTCCCGCCTATTACATGGTCAACTGTGCCCATCCCGTCCACTTCGAACAGGCTTTCGTCGACGGTGATACCTGGCTGCACAGGATCGGCGGTGTGCGCGCCAATGCTTCTTCCAAGAGCCATGCAGAGCTGGACGAGGCGACTGAAATCGATATCGGCGATCCTCAGGAGCTCGGTCGACATTACCGCAGCCTGAGAGCACGTTATCCGTTGATGTGCGTATTGGGTGGCTGCTGTGGCACCGATCACCGGCACGTGGCAGCTATCTGCGAGGCCTGCATGCCACGAGCGGCGGCCGAATGAAGGAGAAGGTTCCATGTCTATATTTGCATTTCCTCCGGCACTATCCACGGCATTCTCTGCCCTGACGCATATTCACTGGCGTGGGCATCACGAGCTCGACATGTCCGCCGAACCGACCGTCGGGCGGCCGCCATTCGCGTCTAAGCTGGAATTCGACGAATATATGCTGCGCGATATAGGTCTCGGCGACGGGGGCTATCACGAGTGGCAGGATGATCGCCTCAACTGATCAACTCGGCTGATCACGGGGACAAGTTTGCATCTCGACATCTGCGGAACCGGTGCGCTACCGTTGCCGCAAATAATCGAGGTGGAACATGCCAATAACCATAAAAGACTACCCGCGCGATCTCGTCGGCTACGGCCGAAACAGTCCCGATCCGAAATGGCCCGGCGGCGCCAATGTCGCCGTGCAGTTCGTCATCAACTATGAAGAGGGTGGTGAAAGCTCGATCCTCGACGGCGATGCGGCTTCCGAAAACCTGTTGTCCGAGATCGTCGGCGCGGCTCCTTGGCCCGGTCAGCGCAATCTCAATATGGAATCGATCTACGAATACGGGTCGCGCGCGGGTTTCTGGCGGTTATTCCGGCTGTTTAACGAACTGAAGATGCAATGCACTGTCTATGGCGTGACACTTGCCATGGCGCGCAATCCGGAAGCGGTCGCCGCGATGAAGGAAGCAGGCTGGGAGATTGCCAGTCACGGTTACCGCTGGCTGGAATACAAGGATTTTCCGATCGACAAGGAGCGTGAGCACATCCTCGAAGCTGTGCGCCTGCACACCGAGCTTGTCGGCGAGCGGCCATACGGCATGTACCAGGGCAAGCCGTCCGACAATACACTGAAGCTTGTGATGGAAGAGGGCGGGTTTCTCTATTCCTCCGACAGCTATGCGGACGATCTGCCCTATTGGGTGCCGGGCAGCGATGGCAAGCCGTTCCTGATCATTCCCTATACGCTCGAGACCAACGACATGCGGTTTGCCACGCCGCAGGGGTTCAATTCCGGCGATCAGTTCTTCGCCTATCTCAAGGATGCCTTCGACACGCTTTACCGCGAGGGCGAGGAAGGCAGCCCGAAGATGATGTCGGTCGGCCTGCATTGCCGTCTCGTGGGGCGTCCGGGCCGTATCGCGGCGCTGCGCCGGTTCATGGAATATGTCGCGTCGCACGACAAGGTCTGGGTTCCGCAGCGTATCGAGATCGCAAAACACTGGCATGAGCACCACAAGCCGGCTCACCGGCCTGCAGGTGCCGCATGACGGCAAGAGGGGATTTCATCGCGACCTTCGGCGGCGTGTTCGAGCATTCGCCTTTCATAGCGGAACGCGCCTATGATGCCGGCCTTATCTTCGTGCCTTTGACCGCGAAGGGCGTGCATGCGGCGATGGTCTCGGAGTTTCGCAAGGCGGGCGCAGGAGAACGGCTTGCCGTGCTGCGCTCGCATCCCGATCTGGCGGGCAGGCTTGCGATTGCCGGCGAGCTGACCGAAGACAGCAAACAGGAACAGGCCGGCGCCGGCCTCGACCGATTGAGCGCCGAAGAGCACGCCCGCTTCACGACCCTGAATGCCGCCTATACGACGAAATTCGGATTTCCGTTCATCATTGCGGTGAAAGGGCTGAACAAGGACGATATTCTGGCAGCTTTCGAGACGCGCATATCCAACAGCGCCGAGGAAGAGTTCGCGACCGCCTGCGCGCAGGTGGAGCGGATCGCGCATCTGCGATTGCTGGCGCTTTTACCCCAAGGGTAAGGGGCACGCTTTCTTCCACATTCGCTGTCGCCTATAGTGGTGATGACAGGAGTAGTGCCGATGCGACCGTCGGAAGTGCTTGAGAAGAACCGCGAGGCGATCCGCGAAGCGACGAAACGCTTCAATGCGGCGAACCCGCGCGTCTTCGGCTCGGTCGCCCGCGGCGAGGATGGGCCTGATAGCGATATCGATATCCTCGTCGATGCCTTGCCGGGAAGCACGCTTTTCAGCCTTGGCGGGCTCCAATACGAGCTGGAGCAGATGTTTGGCGGGATCAAGGTGGACTTGCTCACACCGGGTGATCTGCCGGCCATGATACGATCCCGCGTGCTCGCTGAGGCGAAGCCTTTATGACAGACAAAACACGCTTGTATCTGCATCAAATGCGGACTGCCACGGCGGATGCCTGTCGCTTTGTTGAAGGCGTGGATCGCGAAGCTTTTCTGAATGATCTGATGATTCAGAGAGCTGTGGGCATGAGCATACTCATGCTTGGTGAAGCCGTTGTCCGCATGGCCCGGGAAAATCCCGAATTTCTCAAAGAACATCCCGAAGTGCCGTGGTCCGAGATCCAGGGCCTGCGCAATCGTATCGCCCACGGCTATTTTGAAATAGATCTCAACATAGTCTGGGAGACAGTGCGTGTCTCGCTCCCTGACTTTTTGGAAAAGCTGCAAGTCGTTGAAAATTGGCATGCGCAAGGCGAATGAATTGACCGAAATTCTCGAAATCCTGCCTCTCACCCAAGAAGCCTTCGCGCCCTATGGCGATGTCATCGAGGCCAATCCTTCGAAGATGCGGCTGATCAATAATGGTACGACGGAGCGTTATCATGCGCTGGCAGAGCCGGTGGTGGTCGGCGCGCCCGAGCGGCTGATCTTCAATATCTTTCGTGGGCAGGCCCGGCAGTTTCCCTACGAAGTCGGCATGATGGAGCGGCATCCCTTTGGCAGCCAGAGTTTCGTGCCGCTCTCCGGCCGACCGTTTCTCGTCGGCGTGTCGGATGATGTGGATGGCAAACCGGGGAGGCCGAGAATATTTCTGGCTGCGGCGCATCAGGGGGTGAACTATTTCCCCAATACCTGGCATCATCCGCTGATGGCGCTCGGCGGGGTCAGCGATTTCCTCGTTGTCGACCGTGACAATACCGCCGCCAATCTCGAAGAGTTCTTTTTCGAGATGCCCTATCAGATTTTGGAGCCAAGCCTATGACCGGTCTCACCACTCATGTGCTCGATACGGCAAGCGGCAAGCCGGCCGAAGGGCTTGTGATCGAGCTTTACCGGATCGAGGGAGCCACGCGGACGACGGTCAAGTCGGTGAAGACCAATGCGGATGGGCGGGTCGATGGCGGACCTATCCTGATCGGAGAGACTTTTGTCGCCGGAACCTATGAGCTGGTTTTCCACGCGGGCGATTATCTGCGTGCCCACGGCGTCACCCTTGCCGAGCCGGCTTTTCTTGACGTTATTCCGATCCGTTTCGGCGTTTCCGATATCACGGCGCATTATCATGTGCCCTTGCTCATCTCACCTTACGGCTATTCCACCTATAGGGGCAGTTGATGCGTTTTGCTGCGATCGCCGATGTTCATGGAAATCGTGCGGCTCTGAAAGCCGTGCTTGATGACATCTCTGCGCTCGGCATTCGCGACATCGTCAATCTCGGCGATTGTTTCAGCGGGCCGCTTCAGGCGGATCAGACAGGCGACCTTCTGTTGCTGCTCGACCTTAAGGCTGAGCGGACGGTGCGCGGCAATCACGATCGCTACCTTGTCGAGAAGGCTGCCGATCAACTGGAGGCGTCGGACGCGCATGCGCATCGCCAGATGTCGCCCCGGCATTTCGACTGGCTGCGCAAACTGCCGTTCAGCATGATCTGGCGAGATGAGGTTTTCCTCTGCCATGCGACGCCTAAAGACGACAATCTTTATTGGCTGGAGACGGTCTCGCCGCAGGGGCATGTCACCTTGCGCCCTCAAGATGAGATCGAGGTGCTGGCGGAGGGCATCGAGCAGTCGCTCATTCTCTGCGGCCACAGTCATATTGCGCGCATGGTGTCGCTGTCCGACGGTCGGCTGATCGTCAATCCCGGCAGCGTCGGCCAACCTGCCTATGACGATGACGCGCCTTTCTACCACAAGGTGGAAACCGGCCACGCCATGGCTTCTTATGCGGTGATCGAGAAGACGGGGCACGGCTGGGCGCCGCTTTTCCGCAACGTACCCTATGACCACATGGCGATGTCGAGACTCGCTGCCGCCAATGGCCGGGCTGAATGGGCAAGCGCGCTGGCAACAGGACGTGTGTAAAACATCCGGATGATCCGGACACGGCTATTTCTGGAAACCATTCGGCAAGGCTTCCTGCCGATACTCCTATCCGATTCGACAGGAGATGATTCCATGGCCCCATCGCGCGCAAAATCAGGCTCGAAACGCAAGAGCAGCAGACGTGCGCCATCGCGGTCTGGATCCTCGTTCTGGCCGTGGATGGCTGCGCTCGTCGCGATCGGTGGCGGCATTGCGCTTTACGACAATTTTTCACCGGCCCGGAAGTTCGTCGCCAGCCTGACGACAGATAAGCCAGCTCACACGACCACACGGGAAGAGACGCGGGAAAAGGTGGCTGTGGCCAAGCCGCAGCCCGCACCATCACATCGCGGCGTCACTCCCGTTCCACCACGTCCGGTCGGACCACCGGATCAGACCCAGACTGCCGCGATCATTCCACCGGCGCCGGTCGGCAAGCCGGGGCTGGAGGTTGCCTCTCTGTCTGCTGCTGCTCCGAAATCCGGTGAAAGCCTTGCTGGCGGATATCAAGGCAAATTCTTTCTCTGTGGCACGGCCAAGCAGGACGATTGCGTGGTGACCGCTGACCGCTTCGTGTTCCACGGCCAGAAAATTCGTCTTGTCGGCATTGAGGTCCCGGATATCAAAAAGCCCCGTTGCGAGGCTGAGCGGATCAAGGCCAGTGATGCGAAACTTCGGGTGCGGGCCTTCCTCGATTCCGGCCCGTTCGAACTCGTCACCTGGCAGGGAAACAATTCCGCGGTTGACGGGCATCAACTGCGCGACGTGACCCGCAACGGCCGGTCGCTCGCCGACGTGCTGGTCAATGAAGGTCTTGCCAAGCGACCGGGAGCCGGCAAAGGCGGCTGGTGCGGCTGACGCGGCCCTATCTGTTTTTGAAGACGGTACAGGCACCGCCTGCAGCCTTGATCGCGGCGCAGAGTTTTGTCGCCTCCTGCCGCGTCTCGCGTCCGATCCTTGCGGCATAACGCGGGCGATACCCGAAATTGCCGCCGCGTTGCCTGACGATCAGCGCCCGCTCCTCATTCAGCGGTGCCGGCAGACCGAGAATCACGCGGGTGAACAGCCGGTCGACGACAGCGGGGCGATGGTGGGCTGCCAACTGAACGCCCCAGGGTGCCCAGTCGGCGGAAGTGGTCAGCACCGGTTCCGTCATCCGACGGGTTGAGGCCAGCATCGTGCAGGCCTCCTGAAAGGATTGCTCATTGTCGAGAGGCGGGGCCGCGATTTCCGGCGGGTCGTCACGCCAGGTCTCGATCAGCGTTCCGGTGATGGCAAAGACATAGTCGCGTGTTTCGATCGGCAGTCTGTCGGAGGCGAGAAAGCGGGAAAAGCCGTTCTCCCCGGCGTTATAGGCCGCAGCCGCAAAACCGAGATTGCCGAAACGGATGCTCATTTCCTTCAGGTAAGCGGCGGAAGCGTCCAGCGCGTCGAGGACATGAAAGCTGTTGCCGAGGCCGCGCATCCTGGCCGTCGATGGCATGAACTGCGCGATACCTTCCGCCCCCTTATGGCTGACGGCTTCGGGGCGGAACAGGCTTTCGCGCCAGATAAGACGCGCGAAGAAGTCGGGTGGAATGGCGTGGCTATTGGCCGATCTTTCGATCGCGCTGCAAAGATCCGTATTGAAGAAATCCTTGCGGATGCAGACCGGCTTGCCGCCAACAGATCTCTCGTAGAGGCAGGCCGCTTCTTCGCGCCTGGTGTCGCTATTTTCAGCCGCAGAGACGCTCTCTCCGCAAAGCATCGCGGCAGTCATGATCGCCGCTGCAAAATACCGCCCAAAGCCGCTCATTCAGCCCCCGCTGCATCGAGAAGGCATACTAAACGGCTTTGGGCATTATCCCAAATCAGAAGGGCGACGAGGCGATGATGTTCGTACCGCAATCCTTGATATCGCGCTTGCCGCAAAGCGCCATGGTGATGTCCATCTCCTTGCGGATGATTTCGAGCGCCGTCGTCACGCCCGGCTTGCCCATGGCACCAAGGCCATAGAGGAAGGGGCGGCCGATATAGGTGCCCTTGGCGCCGAGGGCCACGGCCTTCAGCACATCCTGTCCAGAGCGGATGCCGCCATCGAAATGCACTTCCATCCGGTCGCCGACCGCATCGACGATTTTTGGCAGCATCGAGATCGAGGACGGGGCTCCGTCGAGCTGGCGGCCACCGTGGTTGGAGACGATCAGGGCGTCAGCGCCGGTATCGGCGGCAGCACGTGCGTCTTCCTCGTCCAGAATGCCCTTGATGATCAGCTTGCCGCCCCACAGGTCCTTGATCCAGCGGATGTCGTCCCAGGAAAGCCGCGGGTCGAACTGTTCGGCCGTCCATGCCGAAAGCGAGGAGAGGTCGGAGACATTGCTTGCATGGCCGACGATATTGCCGAAGCCGCGGCGCTTGGTCTGCAGCATGTCCAGGCACCAGAATGGCTTGGTGGCCAGCTGGAACGCGCTGTTCAGCGTCCATTTCGGCGGAGCGGAAAGGCCGTTGCGCAGGTCCTTGTGGCGCTGGCCCAAAATCTGCAGGTCGGCTGTGACGACCAGCGCGCCGCAACCGGCCGCCTTGGCGCGACCGATCAGGCGCTCGATGAAACCGCGATCCTTCATCACGTAAAGCTGGAACCAGAAGGGCTTGCTGGTGACTGATTTCACATCCTCGATCGAGCAGATGCTCATGGTCGACAGGGTGAAGGGCACGCCGAATTCTTCCGCGGCCTTGGCTGCCAGCATTTCGCCATCGGCATGCTGCATGCCGGTCAAGCCCGTTGGTGCGAGCGCGACAGGCATCGAGACATCTTGCCCGACCATGGTCGTCGCCAGCGAGCGGTTGGTCATGTCGACCAGCACGCGCTGACGCAGCTTGATCTTCGAAAAATCATCCTCGTTGGCGCGGTAGGTACCTTCGGTCCATGCGCCGCTATCGGCATAATCGAAGAACATTTTAGGCACCCGGCGACGGGCCATTGTCTTCAGATCGGCGATGGTAAGCGGCTTGGACATGATAATCGGTTCCTCCTGAAATTGATATCAGACAGGTAGCATATGGGAGAGACGAAGGAAGACGAATTCTATGCCGTTCCGGCATTTTATGGCCTCGTATGAGCGTCGGGCCACGAAGGTGATTAGCCGCTCAGGCCGCGTCTTTTGTCGCTCGAATGGGCCGGATCAGAATCTCGGCCGGAATTCCCAGTTCGGCATGCAAGCGGCGGATCATGTCGAGAGAAAGCGGTCGTTTGCGATTGAGAATTTCAGCCACCCTGCCGCGGCTGCCGAGCAGTGGTTCAAGATCTTTGCGCGTCAGATTCTCCTGCTCCATCCGGAAAATTATGGCATCGATGGGGTCGGGAAGATCGATCGGATGATGAAGGCTTTCATAATCATCAATAAGCGTTACAAGCAGGTCAAGCTTATCGCCTTCGGGCGTGCCGATCTCTGCACCCCATAGGGTTTTCAACAAAGCCATTGCGTCGTCATAGTCGGCTTCGTTGCGGATGGGTTTCAGCTCACTCATGTTCCACCGTTGCAGCATCGATATGGTCGTAGTCGCGATGGGTGCCGATCCATTTGATCCAGACTGCTCCCACCTTAAAGTCCACCGCAGCAATTAGCCTGTAGTCGTTTCCCTTTATGTTGAAGACGATACGCTCCGCATTGATGATGCTGGAATGTGCGTATTGCTTCTTTATGTCGGCGGTTGACCGCCATTCAGCTTTTTGTATTTCATGAAACTAGGTATCCAGCGCGGCTTTCAATGCCGGGCCGCCCTTCTGGCCCTTGGGGCTTTCAGCAAATAGTCTCAGCGTGCGGCGGGAGATTATTCGCATTGAGAAAATCATGCTCCCGAATTGGGTGCAACAAGCCCGCTCTTCATCGCCTTGCCGGCCACATAGGTCTCTACCACGGCACGGTCGTCGCCCATGGTCTGCAGCAGGAAAAGTTCTTCGGGCAGCGTGCTTACCGTTTCCATGCGCAGTTTCATCGCCGGCGTGGAGGCTGCATCGAGGATGACGAGGTCGGCCACGGAGCCCAGATCCAGCGTGCCGATATCGGTTTCCATCGACAGCGCCTCGGCATTGCCCCTGGTCATCATGTAGAAGCTTTCGAGCGGGTTCAGCCGCTCGCCCAAAATCTGCTGGATCTTGTAGGCCTCGTCCATGGTTCTCAGCATCGAATAGCTGGAGCCGCCGCCGATATCGGTGGCGACTGCGATGCGCGCCGGCTTTTCGCGGCGTGTCATCGGCCGCAGCGGAAACAGGCCGGACCCGATGAAGAGGTTCGAAGTCGGGCAGTGCACGGCGATGCTGCCGGTTTCCGACAGGACATCCATTTCCCGCTCCGACAGATGGATTGCGTGGCCGAGCAGGGTCTTTTTCCCGAGCAGGCCATAACGGGCGTAGATGTCCGTATAGTCCTTCGCTTCCGGATAAAGCTCGCAGGTATAGCGGATTTCCTCGCGGTTTTCCGACAGATGCGTCTGGATGAAAAGGTCCGGGAATTCCTGTGCCAGCGCCTGCGTCGCCGACATTTGCTCCGGCGTCGAGGTGATGGCGAAGCGGGGAGTGATGGCGACGTGGTTACGGCCCTTGCCGTGCCATTCTTCGATCACCGCGCGGGTCTCGTCATAGCCCATTTCCGGCGTGTCGAGCAGGCCCTGCGGGGCGTTGCGGTCCATCATCACCTTGCCGCCGACCATGCACATGTTGCGCTTCAGGGCTTCGGCAAAGAAGGCGTCGGCGGAGGTCTTGTGGACGGAGCAATAGGCGACGGCCGTCGTCGTGCCATGGCGCAGGAACTCGTCGTAGAAATGTGTGGCGATGCGCGTCGCATGCTCGCTCTCGACGAAGCGGCATTCCTCCGGGAACGTATAGGTGTTCAGCCATTCAAGCAGGTTCGCGGCATAGGAGGCGATGACCTGCATCTGCGGAAAATGCACATGGGTGTCGATGAAGCCCGGCAGGATCAGATGTGGCCGATGGTCGATCTCGACCACATCCTCCGGCGCGGCGGCCTTCACCCTGGCATAATCCCCCACCGCGGTGATCTTTCCGTCGGCATCGACCAGCAGGCCGCCGTCATCTTCGTAAAGATAGCTGTCGCTATCGGTCAGAGACTGAGGCGCGCGCTTGAAGGACAGGAGGCGTCCGCGGATGAGGGTGTCTGTCATGTGAACCTTGGGTCGGTGAACTCTATTGCGAGGCGATGGCGCTTTCATACCATGCAACCAGCAGCTTGCGCTCGTCCGGCGTAAGATCCGTTATATTGCCGGGCGGCATGGCGTGGCTTCGTCCTGCCTGGATATAGATTTCCCGCGCATGGCTGGCAATCTCCGCGTCGGTTTCAAGTTTCACCGACTTGGGCGTGAAGGGAACGCCGTCCCAGACGGGCTCTGCCGCATGGCACATCGAGCAGCGCGCCATGACGACATCGCGGGCGGCTTCGAAATGCGCGTTGGAGGCGAATTTCTGGCTCACGGGTGACAATGCCGTTTCGGTCTCGCCGGTCAGCAGTTTCGGTACGGTCGACAGCCAGATGATCAGGACGAAGAGGATCACCGTCACCAGCCATGTCCAGGTCGGCTTGCCCTTCCTGGCATGGGTGGTGTTGAACCAGTGCCGGATGCTGACGCCCATCAGGAAGACCAGCGAGGCGATCACCCAGTTGAAATGGGTGGCGAAGGCCAGCGGATAGTGGTTCGACAGCATGAAGAAGATCACCGGCAGAACAAGGTAATTGTTGTGCAGTGACCGCTGCTTGGCGATGCGGCCGTATTTGGCATCCGGCGTGCGTCCGGCGATCAGGTCGGCGACGACGATCTTCTGGTTGGGAATGATGATGAAAAACACGTTGGCCGACATGATCGTGGCGGTAAAGGCGCCGAGATGCAGAAAGGCGGCGCGGCCGGTGAAGATCTGCGTATAACCCCAGGCCATGATGACCAGCAGGATATAGAGCAGGATCATCAAACCCCAGGTGTTGTTGCCGAGCTTCGACTTGCAGAGCTGGTCGTAGAACAGCCAGCCGATCGAGAGCGAAGCCAGCGACAGACAGATCGCCTCCCAGTTTTCCAGTTCCATCACTGTGCGGTCGACGAGGAAAAGTTCGGCGCCGCCGTAATAGACGATGCAGAGCAGAAGGAAGCCGGAAAGCCAGGTGAAATAGCTCTCGTATTTGAACCAGGTCAGGTGCTCCGGCATCTGGGCCGGTGCGACCAGATATTTCTGGATATGGTAGAAGCCGCCGCCATGGACCTGCCATTCCTCGCCATAGGCGCCCGGCGGCAGATGCGGTCGTTTTACCAGCCCCAGATCGAGTGCGATGAAATAGAAAGACGAGCCGATCCAGGCGACCGCGGTGACGACGTGCAGCCAGCGCACGGCAAAACTCAGCCATTCCCAGGCTATGGCATATTCATACATTGGGTTGTTCCCGTTCTTTTTGTTCCCGACTCGTGAGTGTGAGGAAAAAAACGAGAGGAGGGAAGGGGCAGGAGGACGCAGGCAGGACATATGACCCGTGTCGTTGCACGAGACAAGCAAAGATCTAAAAGCAGGTGACCAAGAAGCCTTAGCCGGCGGCTAAAAGCATGAGGCAAGCTCCGTTGGAAAACGATGCTAAAAAATCGAAGCCTCGGTGCGCAATAAAGAACACTATTTCGCCTTTCCATTGGCCCCGTTTCTCTGGGCAATCTACTGACGGCGAACAGAAACTCTGATCTTGCTGGATTTCAAACTATGGATATCAAGGAAACGCCGGATTTGTGGGTGCTGCGCGAAAAACGCCGGCTGCGCATACCGGATATCAGGCAGGTGGCAGCCGACTGCTCCGCAAACATGCAGAAAAATATGATTGAGGAGGGGTTGGAAATCGATGGTCCATGGCTGTTCATATCCTACAACCTTCCCAAGGACGGAAAGACGTTTTTCGACTGGGAAATATGCTGTCCGATAAAGATGCCTGCAGATTATCATGGTAAGGTCGAACTCATCCATCTTGAGCCGATCATGGTGGCAAGCCGGGTTTATCAAGGATCTCTGAGGACGCTTTTTACCCAAGGTTATGCGCCGCTCATCGCCGAGCTGGATAGGTCGCGCTACATCTATTCCGGCGAAAGTCGCGAAATCTATCATGGCTGGAATGGTGCCGGCAGTTTCTATCACAGAATAGAAATCCAGTTCGGACTGGCGCGCTGACCGCAGCCCCGTGCCTGCTCAATCCGGTGCGGCATCGGCGCCGATGTAAAACGACCGCATGTCCTCGTTTGCCTGCCGCCGCGAGCCGGGATCGCTGTAGAACATATGGCCGCCGCGATAGAGTTTCAGTTCGGTGCGTCCTCTGGCGAGTTGTTCGGGCAGATGGTCCAGAATGAATTTCGAGACGCCATAGGGTGTCAGGATGTCGCTGTAGCCGTGCAGGACAGAGAGCCTGAAAGAGGGGATGACCGAGAGCAGATCACGGATGTCGTCAGATGCCGAGGCATTCGACCGGCGGCCGTCCCAGTCCCATTGGCGGTTAACTTCGCCGTTCAGCAGCGTATAGGTCATGTCGTTTTCGAAGCGCAGGTCGTTCCTCGCGTAGGCGGCGAAGAGTGCGCCATAGGCGCGCGTATATCCGTCCAGAATGTTGTCGTCATTGGTAACGTTCGAGCGTTCCGGATAGGCGTCCGCCACGATGTCCGATGCATCATAAAGGCTGACGATCCGGCCGTCCCCGGCAGCCTCCGTCCGATATGCCGAACTGACGAAACCGCGGCTGCGGGCAACGATATTGACCGGCAGTCCCGTCAGGGCCGAAACGCGTGCGTAAAGCGCCTCTGCTTCAGTTCCGGATGGTGCGGGGCCTGCAAGCGAGACGAGATAGGTACTCATCGCATAGGTTTCGGCGGACTGAACCTTCTCTGCCGAGAATTCTCCCTTGCGTTCAAGCTCGGCGGCTGCCAGCGATGGCAGTTGCAGGGCTGCGGTGACTGGGTCGGTATCCGCGGCCATCAGGAAGCGGCCATCGATCATCGGCGAGACCATGACAATGCCGGAGACCAGAATGCCCTGGCTGTCCTTCAGGGCCTTCGCCACCTTCGCAGCGCGGAAGCCGCCGTAGCTTTCCCCGGCAAGATACTTTGGAGAGGACAGGCGGTTGTTCTTCTGGGTGTAGAGGGCGATGAACTTGGCCAGGCTCTCGGCATCCTGCCTTACACCATAAAAGGCGCCTTGCGCGTCGGGCGCAGCCCGGCTCCATCCGGTGCCGACCGGATCGATGAAGACGAGGTCGGTGAAGCCGAGCCAGCTTTCCGGATTGTCTTGAAGCGCCGGCGTCGTGCCGTCCTCCTTGCGGCTGCCGAGATTGGCGACCTTGGGTCCCATCAGGCCGAGATGCAGATAGGCTGAGGCCGCACCCGGGCCGCCATTGAAAGCGAAGGTGACGGGGCGGGGCGTTTTCGCGTCCGGAACGGTATAGGCCGTATAGAAGATCCTGGCGTTTTTTGCGCCGGTCTGGCCGAACAGGTCCATGGTTCCGGCGGTCGCCCTGTAGCGGAGATCGCCGCTGGGCGTTTTCAGCAGGTGCTCGGTGGTGGAATCTGCCGGAATGAGGTCGAAGATCGATCGCCCTGTGGCAGGGCTTCCTGCATCCTGGGCGTGCGCAGGGCCGGCAACGATTGCCAGCAGAACAAGGCCAAGGATCGCGCGGCTGCGGATTGACATGGCAAATCCTCCCTTCCGGATGTTGGCGAAGGATAGGCGATGTCGCCGATCACCGGAACTCAACTCTTGCTCAGTTCGTCGTCGAATTGAACAAGAGCTTCGCCCCCGCCAGATGGATTCTGTTCCCGCTTTGGAACCGGGCGATGTGACAGGGCGTTGATCGGCGGCCCCAATGTGCCTTCGAAGTCGCCAAACAAGATAATTGTGCATTGCACCAATTTGGGGCTTAGCCGGCTAAGGCGACTCGGGTATTGTAGCAGTTGCGAATTCAACCGGCAGTGCCGGGTATTGCGTCCGTCACGCTGCCGGGGATGACATCCATCAACGGAGAACAGGCTGATGCCCAAACACAGGCGATGCATTTCTACAGGTGTGATGATTGCGTTCTTCTCCGGTGCCGGGGCGTTTCCCGCCGCTGCTCACGAAGCCCACAGTCCCATGGGCGTAAAATGGAAATATGACGGTTACTGCTGCAACGGCGACAGCAAGAGCGGCGACTGCCAGATGATCTCGACGCGGAACGTCAAGATTACCAATCAGGGGTACGAAATATCGCTCGGTCCTGGAGATCACAGGCTGATCACGCGGCCGCATCACTTCACGATGCCGCAGAGCGAGGCGCGTCGGTCGAAGGATGAGGAATATCACCTCTGCCTCTATCCGACCGAGGATACGCTGCGCTGTTTCTATGCACCCGACATGAGCTACTGATATTGCCCGCGGCGGTGATCAGTCGCGAAATGTCGGCATCATCCTGCGCATGAAATCCCGGAAGGCGCTGATCTTTTTCGAGTGTCGACGTGTCTCGGGATAAGCGAACCAGTAATCGCTGCCGTCCGTTGCCCTCAAGTCAAAGGGTTGGATCAGGCGGCCGAGCGCCACGTCATCGGCATAAAACTCCGGTTTGAGGATTGCGACGCCCTGGCCGGCGATCGCAGCTGCCGCCTCGATGGTCTGGGCGCCGAAGCGGCTTATCGGTCGGCCGTGAAGCTCTTCCTCGGGCAGGCCTGCCGCGGCGAACCAGTGCGACCACCAGACATCGCCGGGATCGATGATCCTGAGCTTCAGGATATCTGCCGGCTCATGAACGCCACCGATTGTTTCTGCCAAAGCCGGGCTCAGCATCGGGGTGAAATCGCTCTTCATCAGGAAATGTGATTTCAGGCCCGGCCACTTGCCGCTGCCGCTGCGGATCGCAATATCGGCTTCGGTGCGGGTGAAATCCACCATTTCCTGCGAGGTTTCCAGTCTGACCGCAACCCCCGGATTTTCGAGCTGGAAGGTGCCGAGATGATGTGCCAGCCAGCGCACTGCGAAGGTCGCCGTCGTGTGAATGATCAAAGTGCTGTCGGACTGATTCTTGGTGCCGGCAAGGGCCTCGTCGATCATTTCGAAGGCCGCGGTGATCTTTGGGGCAAGCCTTGCGCCGGCATCCGTCAGCATCACCTGCCGCGGCCGACGCAGGAAAAACTGCTCTCCCAATGTGTCTTCCAGAAGCTTGATCTGATAGCTGACGGCCGTCTGCGTCAGCCCGAGTTCCTCGCCTGCACGGGTGAAGCTCATGTGCCGGGCCGCCGCTTCGAAGACGCGCAGGCTGTTCAGCGGAAATTGCTTCGACATCTTCATGGATCAAATCTCTTTATGCATGCAGACGGATGTTTCGTTGGAAATACATCATAATCCGGCGCATCTTCCAATCATAGACATCAGTTGAATGATGGTGAGACAAGGAGATGCGACCATGGCCAATGGTTTGCTGACGGGCTTTCTGCGCCTTAAAGACAGAAGTGAAAGTCCGGCAGTTGTGTTTTTCGGTATCCATGCCGGTGCGACCAATCATGCTGATGAGGAGGCTTTGAGCGAGCATGATCTGCGGGATTTGGGCATGCTTGACGGACGAGTGTCGCCAAGCACGGTCGACCGGTCTTGCCGGTCGAGCGCCTGGGATCTTATCGAGAGAGCGCCGCATTCGCTTTGAGGCGAACAACGGGTCAGGCGGTTGCGGGGCGCGCTTCGGGAAGCAAGGTTTGCAGAGCGTGGTCCGCGAGATCGGTTGCCATGGTCTCTTCGATCCATTGCCTGAATGCCTGGATCTTCCGCATGTTGCGCCTTGCGGCCGGATAGGCCAGCCAATAGGTCTTGCCGTCGCCGGCGGACAGGTCGAAGGGCTGGATCAGACGACCCGCCGAAAGATCGTCACGAAAGAAAAAGGGACTGAGCATCGCCACGCCATGGCCGGATATCGCCGCCCTGGCTTCGATATCCTGTGCGCCGAGCGCATCAAGGCTTGTCGGACGGATCGAGGCTGGGCTGATCTTGGCACTTTCGAACCAGTCCAGCCAGGCGCCGTCGATTTCGGAGATCCAGGGTAATTTCAGGAGGTCCGCCGGTTCATGGATTCCCCCGATGCTGGCAGCAAGTTCTGGAGATAGCATGGGAGAATAGCGAAGGCGCATGATCGGATGGCAGACGAGGTTTTCGGGCGGCTTGGCCGAAATTCTGATGGTGATGTCCGGTACCGTGCCCTGCTTTTCCGAAGCGTCCATCATGCGCAGTAGGCGCACGCCGATATTGGGGTGGCGTGCGCGAAAACCGGCGAGGCGAGGTGATAGCCAGTGAGACGCAAATGTTGGCGGAGAGTGGATGTCAAGCGTGGCATCGATGGTGTGCCGGGCCGCCTGCATCGCCTCTGCCAGCAGGTCGAAAGCTTCGGCCACTTTCGGCAGTAGATGTGTGCCGGTCTCGGTCAGTTGCAGAGCCCGCGGTTTGCGGATGAAGACTGTGTCGCCGAGATGTTCCTCGAGAAGCTTGATCTGGTAGCTGACGGCTGTCTGCGTCATGCCGAGTTCTTCTGCTGCCCGGGTGAAATTCTGCAGCCGTGCGACCGCCTCGAAGACCCGCAGGGCATTCAACGGAAGCTGGCGCGACAGTTTCATCTCGTGTGCCTTCAGCGATAAGCTGTCTTTATCGCGGCCGACTGTATTCGAATTGGAAAACTCCCGCAATCGGCGGCATTGCTGGATCCATCAAGACAGTTTCAACAACCGATGTGGAGCAGAACATGCCGTCCGCAAACGCGAATTCTTTGCCTGTTACAGAGGCTCCGCCATCGTTCTCCCGCCCCGCTTTCCCGCAACGTCTTCGCATGCATCTTGCCGGCTTCATCCGTCGCCTGTTGAGGGCCAACAGCAGAGTTGCGCCGACGCTGCCGGAAGAGCTGCATGGCGATATCGGTTTCCAACCGCCATTGCCGGAACGCGGCGAGGCTTTCTGGCAAGACAGGCGGCGTTCAATCGGCCGCGATCTGCCGCTCTGAAAGTGTTGCCGATGCCGACAGCGGCAGGTGTTGCAGCAATTCTGCGGCAACGAGGGCAGCGATCACTTGCGGACGCTTGTCTCTGATGGCGGAACCGCCGATCGGCAGGACAAGCCGGGACATCATCGCGGCGGTCTCCTGTTTTCTTGTCTCCTCGCCTTGCTGGCGTTGCAGCCAGTGGGAGAAGGTCGCCCGTTTGGTGGCAGAACCGATCATCCCGACATAATTCAGGTCCTGCCTCGCCAGGGCGCGTTCGGCGATCAGGAAATCCAGCGCGTGATCGTGGGTGAGAATAACCGCCGCGCCACCGGCCGGAATGTCATCCACGAACGCTTCCGGCATGGCCGTGAGGCGCGCTGTCACTCCCGAGGACAGGCCTTCCAGCGCCTGTCTGCGCGTCTCGACGACTGTTACGGCAAAGGGCAGGGGCATAAGCGCGGTTGCGAGCGCAAGGCCGACATGGCCTGCACCAAACAGATAGACCGCCGTGCGCTCGTCCCGCTCACGCAACAGCCGATGCTCCAGCGCCTTGGCAATCGCTGGCGTCACGAGAGAGAAGCGGAGTTTCGTGCGGCCGCCGCAACATTGACCGATCTCCGGGCCGAGCGGAATGTCCATGATTGTTTCGCCGCCGCCCCTCAGGATCGCGCGGGCATTGTCGATCGCCATGTATTCAAACTGGCCGCCGCCGATTGTGCCCCAGATCTCGAAGTCCGCCACAAGCATATAGGTGCCAGCTTCTCGCGGCGTCGAGCCTCTCGTCTCAATTACGTCGACGAGAACCGATCCGTTGCGCGCGAGAAAGCTGGAGAGGGAATGTTCGCTCATGAAGGAGAACATAGCATCATCGCGACTGACTGCATCGTGCATTTTTCTTCGCAATTATTGCGGGAAACATCTGTATTGCCGGTCATAACGCGGGAAATTCTATTAAAAATATATCAGTAATTTCGCCTTAGATGTTTGCCGGCGCAAACTTGATTTTTGATAAATGCTGCGCGTCCTACAAGTATACGACGGGATACTATGACCAAGAGAGCATCGATTGCCTCGCTGATTCCAGCCTCCCAGGATATCTACAGGAAAATCGTCTTTGAGATCGCCGATGGCATTATCGGCATCGATGACCATGGCATCATTCGCCTCTGTAATCCTGCCACCGAAAGCATCTTCGGTTGGCAAAGCGGAGAACTACTGGACAAGCCTCTGGAAGTCCTGCTGCCCGAACGGGTTCATGGCTTCCACCAAAGACTTGTGGCCGGGTTTCAGTCGGGAAATACCGAGGCTCGCTATATGGGGCAGCGAAGTGCGACCATTGTCGGCTGCCGTAAGGATGGCACGGAAATCAACCTCGGCATCACCATCCTGAGAACGTCTGCTGCCGGTGCGCCGATGATGGTGGCCGTCATCCGGGATATTTCCGATCACGTCCGTTACCAGAACGATCTCAAGCGGCTGGCCGAAACAGACAGTCTGAGCGGCCTTCTCAATCGCCGGGCGTTTCGCGCAAGTGTGTTGCAGAGCGTGAGCGCCAATGTCACCAAGCTTTCCTCGATGGCGATCTTCGACCTCGATGGCTTCAAGAGCGTCAATGATCGCTTCGGTCACGACGCCGGAGACGACGTCATTGTCCGTTTTTCGGAGGTTCTTCGCACTTCCATCCGCGCCACGGATGTTGCGGGACGCTGGGGCGGAGAGGAATTCGTGCTGTTCCTGCCTAACCTGAAAGCCAATGAAGCAATCGCGATTGTCGAGCGCATCAGGGCCAATTTTACCAGCGTGGACTTCAATTGGGACGGCCACCTCGCGGCGAATTTCACCGTCAGTGCTGGAATGGCGTTTGCCGAACCCGGGTTTGCAGACTTTTCCGACATGATCGCATCGGCGGACAAGGCGCTCTACGATGCGAAGCGCGGCGGTCGTGACAAACTGGTTTCGATCGAGATGCAGCAGGAAGCCCTGGCATCCTAAACGAGGTTCTGCTTCTGCATTTATCAGTGTGAAGGCCGGCGGTGGGAGGAGCCGCCGGCCTTCTGCAATCCGATCCCTTTCGAGGAGGGGACGGGGAGGCAAGGATCAGATTGCTGTTTTCAGCTCGGGCTGCCCGCGAGTGCCGCAAGCTGCGAGAGCATGACTTCCATATTGTGGTTGTCCTGCTTGAGTGCGTTCAGCAGATTGTCGGCTTCGTTGCCCGTCGCGGCGTAGCGATCGGCCTGCTTCAACAGGATCTGTTCGATCGTGGGGATCGGCCCCGGCAGATAGTGCACCCGGCCCGGTGCGGTATCCCCGTTGAAGGCAGGTCGGGCGACGGGCGGCATTTGCTGCAACGAGACAGGGATCATCTTTCGGACCTCTTTCATGCGGTGAACCGAGGATCATCAGGTTCCTTGGCTTCGCATCTTCAATGGGTCCATCATACCGGAGCGCCTGTTATCCGATATTGTGTTGATGTTTATCGTGGATATACTTTGGTATGGGTGTTGCAACCGAAAAGGCACGTTTTCGTGCAGCTATCCTTCCGAATATTTAGCTGTCTGTTCACTGTTTTACTGCGAAAGCCGGTGAAAAGGTCAGCACTCCATGGGGCGCATGGCCCGAAAGCGTGAGATGCTGCACATAGATATCCGGCACGCCTTCATGGGTCAGCCGTCCGTCGCTGACAAAGCCGACGCCCTGATAGACCGCCTGATCTCCGACCAGGGCGCAGCCTTTGGCGCCTAGCGCCTTCAACTTATGGATCCCTTCTCGGATCAGCGCGTGGCCGATACCCTGTTTCTGCCGGTCAGCTCTCACAGAAATCGGCCCAAGCCCGAACCAGTCGTCGTAATGGCCGTCGATCGTGACGGGTGAAAAGGCGACATGGCCGATGATCTCGTGATTGTCTTCCGCCACCAGTGAAAGCGTCAGGTCACCGCGGGCGCGAAGCGCCCGGATGATCGCCCCTTCGGTTCCTGCACTGTAGGACATGGGCGCGAATGCGGCCTGCGTCAGGTCGTGGATCACGTCTTCGTCGCCCGCACGTTCGGCACGAATGGTGATGGTCATGTCTGCCTCCTCGATATTTCGCTCCTCACCCGTAAAAATAGGCCTCGGCAGCGAAATATCGAAGCGTTTTTATAAGGCTTTCATCCGTTCCACCGCCATAAGCACCCGCTCCGGTGTCGCAGGGGTGTCGAGGCGTGGGCAGATGGCGTAATCGGCAACGCTTGCGACCGCCATGGAGATCGCCTCGAGAACCGAGATGGCCAGCATGAAGGGCGGTTCGCCGACCGCCTTGGAACGACCGATCGTCGGTTCCGCATTTTCCGACCATTCGGCGAGCTTCACATTGAAGATTTTTGGCCGGTCGGAAGCAAGCGGGATCTTGTATGTGGAGGGCGCGTGGGTGCGTAAGCGTCCCTTGGCGTCCCACCACAGTTCTTCCGTGGTCAGCCAGCCCATGCCCTGAACGAAGGCGCCTTCGATCTGACCGATGTCGAGGGCAGGGTTGAGCGACTTTCCGACGTCATGAAGAATGTCGGTGCGCTCGACGATATACTCGCCGGTCAGCGTGTCGATCGAGACTTCCGAGACGGCTGCGCCATAGGCGAAATAATAGAAGGGATGGCCACGGCCAGCGGCGCGGTCCCAGTGGATCTTCGGCGTCTTGTAGAAGCCGGCGGCCGACAGTTGTACCCGGTCGAAATAGGCGGCCTTGATGAAGGTGTCGAAGGGGACGATCTCGTTGCCGATCTTTACCCGGTTGGGCAGGAACTCGATCCGGTCGCGATTGACCTGCCATTGCCGTGCGGCGAATTCGATCAGCCTTTCCTTGATCTGGCGGCAGGCGTCATAGGCCGCCATGCCGTTTAGGTCCGAGCCGGACGAGGCAGCTGTTGCCGAGGTATTGGGCACCTTGCCGGTCGTTGTCGCGGTGATTTTTACCCTGTCGATATCGACCTGGAAACAATCGGCCACGACCTGCGCCACCTTGGTATAGAGGCCCTGGCCCATTTCGGTGCCGCCATGGTTCAGGTGGATGGAACCGTCCGAATAAACATGCACCAACGCGCCTGCCTGATTGTAGGCGGTCAACGTAAATGAGATGCCGAATTTCACCGGCGTCAGCGCGATGCCCTTGCGGATGACCGGGCTTGTCTCGTTGAATTTCAGGATCGCCTTGCGGCGTTTCTTGTAGTCGGATGAGGCCACAAGCTCATCGACAATGCGGGCGATCACATTGTCATGGATATCCTGATGATAGGGCGTCACCGTGCGGCCCGATCCGCGCTGGCCGTAAAAGTTCAGCTTGCGGATTTCGAGCGGATCCTTGCCGACCGCATAGGCGATCTCCTCGATGATCCGTTCCCCGCCGAGCAAGCCCTGCGGCCCACCGAAGCCGCGAAAGGCTGTGTTGGAGACGGTATGGGTCTTCAAAGGCTGCGAGGTGAGGCGCACATGCGGGTAGAAATAGCTACTATCTGCATGAAAGAGGGCGCGGTCGGTGACCGGGCCGGAGAGATCGGCGGAATAACCGCAACGCGCGGCATAGGTCGCGTCGACCGCGTGGATCCTGCCTTTCTCATCGAAGGCGACGTCGTAATCGACGCGGAAATCGTGCCGCTTGCCGGTGATCGACATATCTTCATCGCGGTCAGGGCGGAATTTTACCGCCCGGTTCAATTTCTTCGCCGCGACGGCGGCGAGAGCCGCAAATTGGTTGCTCTGGGTTTCCTTGCCGCCGAAGCCGCCACCCATGCGCCGGGTTTTGACCTCAACCGCGTGATTGGAAACGCCGAGCACATGCGCCACCATGTGCTGAACCTCGCTCGGATGCTGGGTGGATGACCAGACCGTTACGTCCTCGTCTTCGCCGGGAATGGCAAAGGCTATATGGCTTTCGAGATAAAAGTGCTCCTGACCGCCGATATTCATCGAGGCCTGAATTCGAAGGGGCGGTTTCTCGATTTCGGTTTCAGGCTCACCGCGCCTGAGCGTCATCGGTTCGGTGACAAGAGGCGCGCCGTTCTCCCGCGCACTGTCGATATCCGTCCAATGGGGGAGGTCGCTGTACTCGATCTTCGCAAGCCTTGCTGCACGGCGTGCCTCGTCACGCGTCTCGGCAAAAACGGCAAAGATCGGCTGGCCGTGGAACTGGACGAGATCGGTCGCGAGTAGCGGTTCGTCATGCTTGCCGGTTGAGGCGACGTCGTTTGCGCCGGGAATGTCTTCGGCGGTCATCACCCAGACAACACCGGGGGCGGCGCGGACGGCATCGAGATCGATCGAAAGGATTTTCGCATGCGCCCTGTCGGCAAGGCCAAGCCCGCCATGCAGCGTGCCTGCCGGTTCGGGAATATCGTCAATATATTCGGCGGTTCCGGTCACATGCTTATGTGCTGAATCATGTTTGCGCGACACATGCATCGGCCCGTCGATCGCAGGCTTCATCTCAAAGGAGGTCTTGTCCATCCTACACCTCCTCCATCTCGAAGCGCTGCAATTGTGCAGGGGCCCCTGCCGTCTCCAGGAAGAAGCGGGTGAGCAGGTTCCTGGCCGTCAGGCTGCGATACTGCGCACTTGCACGCCAGTCGGTCAGCGGCTGGTAATCCTGATCGAAGGCCTCGCCAGCGGCGGCGATCGTCTCCCATCGCCAGGACTTGCCAATCAGCGCCTGTTCGACATGGACCGCCCGTTTCGGGGTTGCCGCCATGCCGCCGAAGGCGATGCGGATATTTTCCACATGGCCGTCCATGTCGAGCGTCAGGTTGAAGGCGCCACACAGTGCGGAAATATCCTCGTCGCGACGCTTGGAAATCTTGTAGACGGCGAAATGGGCGTTTTCCGGCGGGCGCGGCACGCTGATCTTCTCGACGAATTCACCGGCCATGCGGTCCTGTTTGCCATAGTCCAGAAAATAGCTTTCGAGCGGCATGGTGCGGCGGCCGGAATGGGAACGCAGCGTCAGTTGGCTACCGAGTGCAATCAGCGGCGGCGGCGTGTCACCGATCGGCGAGCCGTTGGCGATGTTGCCGCCGATCGTGCCGGCGTTCCTCACCTGCTGGCCACCAATACGATCTATCAGCGCGCCAAATGCGGGGATGACCGCTTCTAGAAAACCATGCGCCTCGGAGTAGCTCACGCCTGCGCCGATGGTGATGCCGCTCTGCTCGACGGTGATGGTCTGCAGCTCGGGGAGGTGATTGATGAAGATGACCGGGTCGAGCCTGCGCATCTGCTTCGTCACCCATAGGCCGACATCGGTCGCGCCTGCGACGATTGTGGCTTGCGGTTCATCTGCGAGCGCCTCGGCAAAAGCTTCGAGTGATGCGGGGATGATTGAGCGCGCTCCGTCCTTTTCGATGACGACGGTCTCCATGGCCGAGCGGATCGACCAGAGCTTTGCCATGATCTCGGTGCGGTCACGTTCCAACGGGTCGAAGAGCGAGCTCGGCCGCGCCTTCGCCACCTGTTCGGCCGCCTTGACGATCGGCTCGTAACCCGTGCAGCGACAGAGATTGCCCTGCAGCGCGCTTTCGATTTCGGCCCGGCTCGGATTTTCGTTGGAAAGCCAAAGGCCGTAAAGCGACATGACGAAGCCCGGCGTGCAGAAGCCGCATTGCGAGCCATGACAGTCGACCATCGCCTGCTGTACCGGATGCAGGGTTCCGTCCGATGCCGCCAGATGCTCGATCGTCACGATATGGGTGCCGTGCATGGAGCCGAGGAGCCTGATACAGGCGTTGACGCCTTCGTAGCGCAGGCCGGTTTCAGTCAGGCGGCCGACCAGCACGGTGCAGGCACCGCAATCGCCTTCGGCGCATCCTTCCTTCGTCCCCGTCAACCGCCGCGTCAGGCGGAGATGATCCAGAAGCGTGTCCGTGGGTGAGAAATCTCCAAGGGTCACGTCTTCCCCGTTGAGGATGAAGCGGATGGCTGAATTCATCGGTCTCCTTCGTCCGCCGTTGCCGGCTCCCAGTCAAGAATCACCCGGTCGCCATTTTGGCTGTTCGCGGGCCGATTAGTTTACCCTCATTCCTGTGCTTGTCACAGAAATCCAGCAGCGTCGCGTCTGCGGCGCAAAACAGTCTTTTTCACGCAAAGGACTTCGCGTGGCTGGATTCCTGTCACAAGGACAGGAATGAGGGGCAGCTTACTGCGCCGTCCAGCCGCCGTCGATGGAGATGTGTGTGCCCGTGATGCTCCTTGCCGCATCGCTAGCGAGATAGATCGCGGCGGCCGCCACTTCGTCTATGCCGACGAATTCCTTGGTCGCCTGCAGCCGCAGCATCACCTCGTCCTTGACCCTTTCCTCGCTGATGCCCTTTTCGCGTGCCTGATCGGGAATCTGCCTTTCGACCAGCGGCGTCAGCACGAAGCCGGGGCAGATC
Source organism: Hyphomicrobiales bacterium (assembly GCA_900472575.1). GTDB lineage: Bacteria > Pseudomonadota > Alphaproteobacteria > Rhizobiales > Rhizobiaceae > Neorhizobium > Neorhizobium cellulosilyticum. Next base: position 117,519 of record UCIV01000018.1, on the reverse strand, counting down.
GCGTTGACGGTGATGTTTTCCTGCGCAAGCTCCAGCGCCGCCGTCTTGGTCAGGCCCATGATGCCATGCTTGGCGGCCACATAAGCCGACTTGAACGGGGAGGCGACGAGGCCGTGGGCGGAGGCGACGTTGATGATCCGGCCCTTGCCTGCGGTTTTCATCAGCGGGATTGCGTGGCGCATCGTGTGGAAGGCCGATGACAGGAGAATGGCGATCAGCTGATCCCATTTTTCCGGCGGAAACTCCTCGATCCTTGCGACATGCTGGATGCCTGCATTGTTGACCAGAACATCGAGCGTGCCGAAGCTGTCGCGTGCCGTCAGGATCAGGTCTTCGATATCGACCGGTTTCGTCATGTCGGCGGGATGATAGAGAACCGTGCCGGAGCCCGCCGCATCGAGCGACGAACGGATCGCCTCGATCTCGTCCTTGTCACCGAACCCGTTGATGATGACATTGTCGCCCGCGGCCGCAAATGCCTTTGCAATGCCGAGGCCTATTCCGCTGGTGGAGCCGGTGATAACCACGGATCTGTTCATGCTGTTCCTCCCAAGAACGCCTAGAGCGCGGTGTCTCCCTCACCGCGCCGGAACGTTATGCGCAAAGTCGCTAATCTGGCAACGGTCAGTTGCCAGACGGCGTTCAGAGCGTCAGAGGATGTGTTTACCGTTGACCGGAGACGCGGCCTTTGCCGGTGCCAGTTTTGCGGATGCGATTGCTTCTTCGGTATTGGTGTCGTGTGCACGTCTGATGCAGTTACGGCCATCACGCTTGGCTTCGTAGAGGGCGAAATCGGCTCGTAATAGCATGTCAGGCAGCCGGTCGCCGGGACCGGCGGCGCAGATGCCGAAGCTTGCCGTCATCCGGCCTTGGCGCAATGGCGGTACGGTGGTGGCCGCCATTGCCGCGCGCAGCCGTTCGCTGATTGCTTCCGCATCGTCGAGCGAGGTGCGCGGCAAGAGAATACAGAATTCCTCGCCGCCGATACGCGCTGCAAGATCATAGGGGCGAAGGCAGGTTCTGACGATTTCGCCGGTTGCCACCAGTACCCGGTCGCCGGTCTCGTGGCCGTGGCCGTCGTTGATACCCTTGAAGCGGTCGAGGTCCAGCACGATGATCGACAACGGCTCTCCCTGCCGTTCGGCGCGTGCCAGCTCTTCGGCGGCGCGTTCGTTCAGCCAGCGGCGGTTGCCGAGGCCTGTCTGGAGGTCGGTCATGGCCTGGTGGCGCAGCTTGTTCATAAGCGTTTCGGTTTCCGCCACCATGGCCGTCACCGTCGATGCCAGAAGGCCGATCTCGTCCTTGCGATCTATCTGCATACGTACAGGAGTGCCGTTGGCGCGGTAGATCTTGATTGCTTGCGCCAGTTGGCTGAGCGGGCGGATCATCCACCAGAGGCTCAGGAGGCATATGGTCGTTCCCGCCACCGTGGCGGCGAGAAGCAGAAGCAGGACCGGTTCGGGCTCTGCCCCATTGCCCCCCGCAAGATAGACGATGAACACCAGTAGCGGTACGTGCACGGACACGAAGCAAATCGCGAAGACCTTGATGGTCAGAGACGTTTGCACCATGCGGGTCAGCCTCGAAGACATCGGAATCATTCCGAGCTTTCCTCCTCTGGAGATTGGATTCGGGGGCAAGCTAGAAAGTGGGCTTTAAAGTTCAGGTTAACCATTTCGTTAAAATGCAAACATTCACAGCCCTTGTCGTATTATGATACGGGATCAGTATTTTGCGGCTGAAACGAGTTGTGGGCGAGCAAATTAACCATAGGTCAAGAACTTGATTTAATTTCGGATCAGGTCATTTTCGCACCATGTTGGGTCAGTATTCATGGGCCGCAGTAACGAGGGGGAGCAAATGCTTCTAATCCGGCGGATCATGGCGTTCGTGTTTATGGCAGGCGCCTTTCTTTCAATCAGCCGGACGGCCGAGGCCGGTTATGCGCATTACATCTATGATGTGCAGAGCGGGAAGGTGCTTGCCTCGCAGAATGCGGAGACCATCAATCATCCGGCCTCGCTGACGAAGATGATGACCCTCTATCTGACCTTCGAGGCTTTGCGCACCGGCCGTCTTCGCTGGGACGACAGGATCGTCATGACGAAGAATGCAGCGTCGAAAATTCCCTTTAAACTCGGCGTACCGGCAGGCCAGACGATTACCGTGCGCGAGGCGGTCTATGGCATGGCAATCCGCTCCGCCAATGACGCGGCTGCCGCCATGGGCGATCATCTCGGCGGTTCAGAAGAGCGTTTCGGCGTACTGATGACGAAAAAGGCGCGTCAGCTCGGCATGCGTAATACGGTTTTTCGAAATGCATCGGGTCTGCCGGACAACGCACAGGTGACGACGGCGCGCGACATGGCGGTGCTGGCGCTGTCGCTCATCCGTGATTACCCGCGGGAATACAAGATCTTCTCGCAGCGCTCCTTCAGCTTTCGCGGGCGCACGATCAAAGGGCATAACAACCTGATGTATCGCTATCCGGGCATGGATGGCATCAAGACCGGCTTCGTCAACGCATCGGGCTACAATCTCGCCAGCGCCGTCGTGGTCAACGGGCGGCGTTATATCGGCGTCGTGCTTGGTGGCAATACGGCGCGCCAGCGCGACAACCGCATGGCGGAACTGCTCGATCAGGCTTTGCCGGGCGGCGGTCTTCCGGGTGTTGCTGTCGCGACTTCGGGCCAGCAGAAACGTCCTGCCGAGGGCGTTGCGGCCTTCACCTCCAATGCGCCGACACCTCGACCGCGCACCGAAATCATTCTTGGCGGGACAACGGCGAACGCTGCAAGCGTTACGCCTTACGTCACGGTTCCGCAGGCTGAACCAGTACAAAACGTCATCCAGCAGGGCGGGCCGCTTTGGGATATCCAGATCGCGGCGGCCGGAAGCCAGGCCGCAGCCACGGGTGCGCTGAATTCGGCATTGCCGCTGCTTGCCGATTTCGGCCAGATCGCACCAAGCGTCCAGGGATCGAGTTCGGGTGGCCGTGAAGTTTTTCGCGCCCGCCTGACAGGATTTGTCGATCGAGACGCTGCCGCGCGAGCCTGCTCGGTTCTGCAGAACCGGTCAATCGACTGCTTCGTCGTGCGCTAGCAGGTTACTCCACCCGCTCGTGCGGATAGACGCCCCAGAGATCCGCTTGGGCGACGTAACCTGACAGGCGACGTGTCTGCAGCGACACATCGCACCATGAACCGTCGCAGTTGCGGATGTTCAATCGCACGGATGGGGCGAGTTCGGCGATCACCGAAGCCGACGGGCGAGGTGCGTCATGCAGTTTGACGGATTTTGCCATCCACGGGCCGACCACGGCCGTGCGTCTGCCTGACAGGAGAGGCGCAAACATCCAGCCGCTGGTTCCGTCCTGATCCCTGACCTGCCGCCAGTTGCCATATTCCTCGATGATCTCGAGCGGCAATCCACGGGCCGAATAGACCCAGTTGGTCGCATAATCCGTCGACGGGCCGACGCGCATATGGGCATTTGCGGATTTGATCGATGCAAAGCGGGGGACGGGGTAACCCGTCACCCTGCCGGTTCTGAACCCTGCACCAAGACTGCCGGCCGCAATTGCAGACTGTACTTCGCTGGCTTCTATCCTGGCTGAAAGAGGAAGGCAGAGCGCAGCCGCCAGCGTGACGGCGACAAGGCCGCGGCGAATTCCTGTCCGTGTCATACTGGCGTGCAGCTCCGTTCTGCTGATGCTCAAGCCGGTGTCATCAGCGGCACTTGCTCACTTCCTGCAGCGCAGCGGTCACGCCGCTGAGCGAATAGGTGTAGTTGGTGGCGGTGCCTCGGCCGGAGGTTGCCTGTACCGTCATCCGGCTTCCGCCACGCATCGCATTGACCAATACCGGCTCACGGCTCTGGTCGCGCACCCATGCCGTGTTGTCGCGAGGAGCAAGATCGAACCTCTCGCTATCCACGGCAACCGTGACATCCGAACCCTGTCTCAGCGCATAACCCATGATCGCCTGCGGCATGTAGGATTGGCCCTGCGGGGAGATCAGGAAGAAATTGTCGCCGTGATTGACGCTGGAGGGTGCGGAACTGGTTGGAACCGACAGGGCATAACAGCTGGTGCGGCCATTGTTGCTATAGGAATATACGCCCCAGGCTTCGAACTGCTTGATTCGGGTGGGCTGTGCCGCACTGGCGGCGGCTGCCGAGACGAGGGTGAGGGCGAGTGCAAGAGCTGCAGTTTTGGTGCGCATGATATCTCCACAAAAAAACACGAACAGACCCGGGAGATGGGCCTAGCAAATTGAGAGGCCATACAAGGCTTCCACGGTTAGCGAGAGGTTAATTTGTGTGTCAATTCGATGATGCGTGCGGTCACAAAGGGGTGACCGCAGTTTGTGTGGAAGATGGTAATTTATTGTTTTTATATGTGAATTATGCGCATTCGTAATTGCGGCAAGCGTTTTCGCGCAGTCGTTGCCAGTGATTGTGATGCCGATCAGGAGCCTTTGACGACAGCGGTGAAGCGAGGCCGTGTGAAGGCGTTTTCCGAATAGGTGATGGTTCCGAAGCCGAACAGGGCGGAGAGCGCGGTATATTGCGTTATGCCCTCAACGAAAATGATCGAGTCACCGGAAGGGATGGTTGGCAAGGTGGTCGTGTCCAGCTTCTGTGTGGGCAGCAGAGCTGTCGTGCCTGCCTTTTTCGTCCAGTCAGCGGTGTATTTTCCATTCTTCCAGATGACGCTGGTGATGCGCAGCGCGTTCGGCATGGACTTGTCTGCCTGCAACGCGGCAAAGGTGCCATAGGTCTTGGTGAAGAAGGTATCGTCCATCGTCATCTGGCGCGCAACGATATCCGCCACGATGCCATTTGCCTCGACGATCCGGTTATAGGAGCGCAGCAGGTCATAGAGCGTCGGTGCGCCTAGAAACAGCAGGATGATGATCGGAACGGTCAGGGCGAATTCGATGCCGGACGTGCCGGCCTCGTTCGACAGGAGGCGCTTTGCGTAAAACTGTCTGGTCATATCGGCTCGTTGACGAAGGCGAAGCTTGAGGTGAGGCGCATGGCGCCGGTATTGTCTTTCGGCACGGAAAGCCCGTAGCCGATCCCCGGAATCATCGGATCGACGACAAAACAGGCACGGGCGAAGACAAGCTGCGAGGTCTGCCCCGCATGATAGGTGGTGACCGGATCGATCGCTACGCTTCGGTCGACGCAAGGCGTGTCCGAGGTGGGGAAGTCCGCTGCTGTATCGATCGGCGTCAGTTCCAGCCGCAACGCTTTCTCGCAATTGGCCAGGATGAAGGCTTCGTCACAGACCTTTTGCTTGTACTGGGTGTAGCTCATCGCGGTCGTGCCGATCTGCACGGCGCGCGATGCGCGGCTGAGACCACGGTCGAGCATGATCGACTGCGTCATGATCCAGCCGGCCTCAAGCACGGAAAACAGGAGAGCGAGAACGAGCGGTACCAGCAGCGCGAATTCGACGGCGGCACTGCCGCTCCTGTCGGCCAGATGAAGGCGAAGCCGGCGGGTCACTGGGTCAGTCTCAGCTTCTTGATCGAAATGGAGATCGATTTGAAGGCATCGGTGATGTTTGAGCCGGATGTCGGGTAGTAGTGCGCGGGGCTGGTGGCGCAGTTGGTCATCTGCGTTGTCGCATTGCCTGACACTTCAAAACCGATGGTGAAGATGGTGACACCTTTCGACTTGGCCGTGGTGCAGACATTGGCAAGGCGCGTCGCGTTAGTGGAGGAGGAGGATATTTCCTTGTTGTCCGGCTTCTGGGTTACCGGGCGGCTATAATCCTTCGGCCGAAACTGCTCGGTAATCGCTCCATCGGTCATCAGCACGATAACCTTCATCGTATCCGCATCATTGAAGGCGGCGGGTCGATCGGAGAACTTGCTGTCCATCTTTCCGGCCGCCAGCACCGCTGCAAAGACGCTCTTGGCTGAGGGGTTGAGCAGCGTATAGCCCCATTGCATGGCATTCTGGGTGCCGGTGCCGTCATGCATTTCGAGTGCGTCGATCTTGGTCTTCAGTGCGGTTGCATCATTGGAAAGATAAGTGATCGAGGTGCTTTCCATCGGACACCACCAGGGGCGCATGTCGGTTCTGCCGAAATTCCAGTGGGTGAAATGCGGCACCTGGGCGGCGCTCTTGAAGACCATCGGGTCGGCGCCATAGGCGGCATTCGTCTCGCCAAGCTCGAAGCAGGAGGAGTTGGAGTGGTCGCGCTTGCCGCCCAGCTTGTCGAACACCGCTGCACCGACATTCACATGGCCGGCGTAAGGCACGATGCTGATCGTCGTGTATTCCTTGGTGTCGTCGGTCAGCATCTGGTCGATGAAGGCTTTTGCCGCCGTTCTCAGGTTCTTGATCCGGTTGTTGCTGATCATCGAGCCGGACATATCGAGCATCAGCGACATTTCGATATTCTGCTTGGCTTCCTGCGCAGTCGAGACGGCACTCACCGTCAGCTTGTCAACGCCGACGAGCTTGATGAAGGACGTGTCGATCGTATAGCTGGCGGAGGCCTTGACGATGCGCTGGTTGAGGCTGTTCTGCCGCTCGAAATCGAGATTGACTTCATTGGCATAGCTCAGGTTCTTCAGGTAGTCTTGAAGCACGGCCTTGGCCTCGCGGGTCTGCGTCAGCGATGCGGCTGCGAGCACGCCCCGATCTAGCCCATCCTGAAGCTCGACGCGGATCGTCTCATAACGGGCGACATCGACGCCCGCTCCGCCGAGTGCGATCAGCGGCACCATAGCCAAGCCAAAGATCATGCCCACGTTTCCGCGCGCATCCGCACGGAAAGCCTGAAACCGACGCCAGATCATGAATGCCCCCATCAAATCGTGGAGGATATTCACGTCCGATAATTTACAAACTCGTGAATAACGTGCCGGGCCTGCAGGCAAATATTAGGGCTTGGTTTCTGACGAGTTACTGAATATTAGGCTTAATATATATCCATAAACATTGTCATATTTCTGCCTTGCTGCCGTCTGCATTGTTCCATTGTGCGAATTCCGTCATCAGCCCTTCGAAGGCATCGAGCGGCGGGAATTCCGGGTAACCGTGCACCGCACCGCTCTGTGCCCAGGGGAATTTCGTCGAGGTGTAGGTTTCAACGAAGGGGGCGAACCATGAGGCATCGTCGAGCATGGTTGGACGCAAGTTGACGAAAAAGTCCATGCCGACCATGCGGGTGAAGATCCAGCTCTTGCAGCGCGGGCAGTGGTAGTGGTGGATGTCATCGCCATGCGCACCGCCGATTACCGGTTCGCCGGCGATCACTTCGAAACCGGCGGTGGGGATTGCTGCCGAGCAGGAGAAGGCACTGGCGCTCATCTTCTGGCAGCCCCTGCAATGGCAGGCCATGGTGATCATTGGCGGGGCAGTGATCTTCACACGCACCTTGCCGCAGCGGCAGGAGCCTTCGGCGGGCAGTTTCATCTGTGGCATGGCTATCTCCTCCATCTTGGGTGAAGGAGATAGCGCAGGGCGGTTGTGAAGTCAGCCGTTCTCAGAGGATATCAGGCGGGGCGTTTCGGGATTTCCAGGCCACGCTGCACGGCCGGACGAGAAAGCCCACGTTCCAGCCATTTCGGCACGTTCTTCAGCTCGTCATAAGCGATAAGCTCACCGGCGCCGTAGAAACCGATCAGGTTACGCACCCAGCCGAGCATGGAAATGTCGGCGATCGTGTATTCGTCACCCATGACCCAGTCGCGACCTTCCAGCCGCGTTTCGAGCACACGGATCAGCCGGGCGCTTTCCTTGGCGTAGCGGTCGCGCGGGCGCTTGTCCTCAAAATCCTTACCGGCGAATTTGTGGAAGAAGCCGAGCTGGCCGAACATCGGGCCGATGCCACCCATCTGGAACATCACCCACTGGATCGTCTCGTAGCGTTTTGCCGGATCTGCAGGCAGAAGCTTACCGGTCTTTTCCGCCAGATAGATCAGGATCGCACCACTTTCGAATAGCGCCAGCGGTTTGCCGTCCGGACCGTTCGGATCGAGAATGGCCGGGATCTTGCCGTTGGGATTGAGCGACAGATATTCTGGCTCCCAAGTCTCGTCGGCGCCGATATTGATGAAATGCGGCTCATAGGCCAGCCCGGTTTCCTCCAGCATGATCGACACTTTCACGCCGTTCGGCGTCGGGGTCGAATAAAGCTGCAGCACGCCCTTATCCTTTGGCGGCCATTTGGAGGTGATGGGGAAGGCGGAAAGATCGGTCATGGGCAGTTTCCTCACATGTCATTCGAGCTTCAAGACTCATTCGTGTCCTGAGGGGAGATGCGTAATAAATCCTCTGCCAATCTCACCGGCAAATCCATTCGTTCATGCAGAATGCTGATGACACCGATGCGACCGCCCGAGAGTTGGCGGAAGATAATATAGTGATGCTTGTAGCGGCTGAACCAGACGTCGATAGTGAGATCTTTGGGAGCGGACAGCGATGACGGCAGGCGACGCCAGAGGGACTTCTGTCGGGAGATTCTTTCGAGATGGCGATGCAGGCCGATGATATAGGTTTCGGCTTGTGCCTCTCCCCAGGTCGAGACCGTATCCTGCCAAATTTGGTCCTGAGCCGCGTCTGCCGTAGTGTAGAAAAGATAGGCGGCCATCCAATTTAGGCTCGCTTGTTACGGCGAATGACGTCTGCCGCAGATACCTCTCTGAACTCGCTTTCGTCGGCCCGCAATCCGGGTTCGATATGTTGTTTCAGCCAGTCCCAGGCATCGTCGTTTTTCTGGATATCCTTGCGGATCAGCGCGCGAATATACTCGCTGGCATTTTCATAAAGTCCATTTTCGCCTGTCTGCTGGCGAATATGATCCTGAAGCTTGCCCGTTACACGGACGTGAATGCTTTCCGACGCCATTGCCTGTCCTTTCGTCGTAATCTCTATTGTCGCAGATATTGCCAATAAATGCGACATCCAGTTTTTCTGATGCACACTGTCGGATCGGTGGTTACCTTCTCGTCTTCCAAGGGAGAAGGAGAGAAATATGCTGTATGCCATCCTGTGCTACGCCCATGAGGAAACCGTTTTTGCCTGGTCGAAGGAAGAGGAGGCTTCCGTCATGGAGAGGCTTCATGCGGTGCAGGAGCCGCTGGCGAAGGCCGGCAAGCTTGGCCCGGTCGGGCGGCTGATGCCGACGACGGCGGCAACCACGGTCAGGAAGGGCAAGGACGAACCGTTGGTGCTCGACGGCCCGTTTGCCGAAACGAAGGAGGTGCTGCTCGGTTTTTATACCGCCGAGTTCGACAGTCTCGATGAAGCGGTGGCCTTTTCGAAAGAGCTGTCAGCGGTCAATCCCGGTTCGAGTTCCTACGAAATCCGGCCCTTCTATGTATTCCATCCGAACGAGATCAAAACGGCGGAAGGCGGATCGTCATGACGGATCTCGCCTATATCGAACTGGCGCTGACGGCGGCGCGGCCGCAGGCACTCGGGGCGCTTTTGCGCTATTTCCGTGATCTGGATATGGCGGAGGAAGCGTTTCAGGAGGCCTGCCTTCGCGCAATCCGCACATGGCCCGACAAGGGGCCGCCACGTGATCCCGCCGCCTGGCTGATCTTTGTCGGGCGCAATAGCGGCGTTGACCAGATCCGCAAACGGGCCAAGAATGAGCCGCTGCCGGAAGAGGCGGCGTTTTCCGATCTCTCCGATGCGGAAGAAAATATCGCCGACCGTCTCGATAATGCGCATTACCGAGACGATATCTTGCGACTGATGTTCATCTGCTGCCATCCGGACCTGCCGAATACTCAGCAGATCGCGCTCGCGCTTCGGATCGTCTCGGGGCTGACGGTGCCGCAGATCGCCCGCGCTTTCCTAGTGTCCGAGAGCGCCATGGAGCAGCGGATTACCCGCGCCAAGGGGCGCGTCGCCAAGGCCGGCGTCGCCTTCGAAACACCGGATGTACATGAGCGCGCCGAACGGCTGAAGACCGTCACGTCGATGATTTATCTGGTCTTCAACGAAGGGTATTCCGCCGGCATCACCAATCCGGAGAGCGCTGCCTTCTGTGATGAGGCGATAAGACTTGTTCGGCTGCTGCTGCGGATCTTTCCAGCCGAGCCGGAGGTCATGGGGCTGACCGCACTGATGCTGCTGCAGCATTCGCGTGCCGGGGCCCGGTTCGACGACGAGGGCCAGATCGTGCTGCTCGAAGATCAGGACCGCAGCCGCTGGGACAGGCAACTGATCACGGAAGCACTCGCCATGCTCGACAAGGCGATCCGCCATCGCAAGCCCGGACCTTATCAGGTCCAGGCGGCGATATCGGCGCTGCATGCGCGCGCTAGCCACCCGGAGGAGACCGACTGGGGTGAGATCACGCTGCTTTACGAACTTTTGGAAAAGCTCGCGCCATCACCTGTCATAACACTCAACCGGGCCGTTGCCCTGTCCAAGCTCAAGGGGCCGGATGCGGCGCTGGACCTGATCGAACCGCTTGCGGAGAAGCTCGACGGATATTTTTATTTCCACGGTGTGCGCGGCGCCTTGCTGATGCAGACAGGCAAGAGTGGGGAGGCGCGAATTGCCTTCGACCGGGCGATCACGCTCGCCAATTCGCCGGCCGAATGCGCCCATATTCGCCAGCAACTGGACAAGCTGAACACGCCGATGACTCAGACCGTCTAGTCGAGAGTTTTACCGTCACACTGAGCTGACGAAATTAGATTCGTTGAAACCTGCGCTCGATCGTTGAACGGTGCAGGCCCACGATCCGCTCTCTATTAAGGACGCAGGTGGATGGTAACCATAGCCCCTCCGCCTTGCCGATTTTCGAGTTCCAGATGCCCGCCGTGAGCAACTGCAATGGCTTTTACAACTGAAAGACCCAGCCCCGTGCCGCCCGTTTCGCGTGACCGGGACGGATCACCTCTCCAAAATGGATTGACGGCAACCGCCTCCATATCCTCGGGAAAACCGGGGCCGCGATCAAGCACGCGGATGATTACGCTTTCGTCCGGCAGTCGCTCTGTCTCACAACGCAGCCAACCGCCGGTTTCAGCATAGCGGCTTACGTTTTCCATGAGCGCCAGAACGGCCTGACGAATCCGTGAGGGGTCTGCGGATATGGGGGCGGGGTGCAGGCCTGTTTCGACCTCCAACCTGCTGGCGTCAAGCATGGGCTTGGCCGCCGAGAGAACGTTCTCCACGATTTCCGCCACATCGAGAATCTGGCGTTGCATCACGAGTTGCTGACCGATAGCCAGCGACAGGGTGCGCAAGTCTTCCACAATCTTCCCCAGACCTTCCACCTGAAGCAGAAGATCGGCCAAGATTTTTCGATCCAATGGAAAAACGCCGTCGAGCATGCCCTGCAACGCGCCTTGCAGGATGGTAAGCGGTGTACGCAGCTCGTGCGCAACCGCCATGTTGTTGAAATGCAGTCTTTCTTCCATCCTTTCGAGGCTTGTCGCCAGCGCGTTGAATGTCTCGACAAGGCTTGATACTTCGGAAGTCCCGCTCGATGACGCAGAGACGCGAGCTGAAAAATCGCCAGACTTGAGGGCTTCGGCGGCAATCGTCAGATCTTCCAGTGGGCGTGCGATCCGTCTCGCCAGAAAGATGCCGATAACGGCGCAGACCAGGGCCGAAAGCAGGCCGCATATCAGAGCTGCAATCTGAATTTTGAAATCCGCCGGAGCTGCCTGCGCGTCAAAATATTCAACAAGGGTCTTGAGGGAGGCCTCATCCGGAACCCGACCCTCATTCAATATCCTGTATGCGGCCGCTGCTTCCGGCGGAAGACCGTCGTTAATGCTCTCGTCTAGGTATTTGGAATACGATGTGACGCCGAGATAGGCGATGCCGACGCTCAGCATGAGCATTGTTGCAATCACGATCGCAGTAAGGGTGGCGAGCGGCAGGGCGCTGTATTTTCTTATATTCATTGGGGATCGGATAAACGATAGCCGACACCGCGCACGGCAGGGAAGAAACCAGTTTCTCCGATCTCTTCCAACTTGCGTCGAAGGTTGGAAATATGGGTGTCTACAGTCCGCACAAGCGCGTCACTTTCAGGCAAGCATGCGTCAAGGATATCGGCACGTCCGAATGCCTGGGTCGGGTGACGGATCATGTGTGCGAGAATCCGGAATTCGCTGAGCGTGAGGGACAAGGGGACACGCTGCCCGCCCCGGTTGATGAAGACCGCGTAGCTGCCGAAATCTACCTCTATCGTACGGAAACGGCGAATGGCGTCCTGCCGCTCTCCCAAAACTCGCCGCAGAACAGCCTTGACCCGCGCAACGACTTCCTGCGGGTTGAACGGTTTCACAACGTAATCGTCGGCACCCAAATGTAATCCGCTCAAGCGATCAATGTCGTCTGCAAGAGCCGTGACCATGATGACCGGCGTGGAACTCGTTTGTCGAAGGCGGGCCAGCACACCAAACCCGTCTATTCTGGGAATGCGTACGTCTAGCAATACAATGTCTGGCTTCAGAAGTGCGTGATGCTGCAGGGCGGTTTCACCGTCAGCGGCCTGCACGGTTCTGAAGCCCTCACGCAGCAGATATCCTTCAATTATCTTTGCTATTGCCGGCTCATCCTCGACGATGAGAACAAGATTGTTATTCATTTTAACGCCTTGCGGCCATTCATCTATTTTACATTGCGCCGCCAATACGTCGGACAATATGGGCTTCCGTAATTGCGGACAATCCTCAGACGGACGGATAACCGATTCCGGACAGGTCCTTGATCCGATCTTCGCCGTTTCTTGACACTCGGGTTCCACCTAGCCGCTGTCCCACAGTCAGGAGAGACCGGCATGCGAAGAACAGAAAACAGCTACTTGTCCGTAGCGTCCGATGACCTGTGGCGGTACGCCCCCCAAACAGGCGTCAATCGAGCGTTGACCGTCATCGCCAGGTCGATAATCTGCGTTAGCTTTGTTTTCATGATATTTCCGACGATCGATCTGGCTGTGTCGCGCTGGTTTGCCAATGGCGCGGTCTTCGTTCTGACGGAACAACCGGTTTTGAAAGGGCTGAGGGATTTCAGCCGCCAGAGCCTGATCTGCATTATCATTGCAATGCTGCTACTTATCGGCTTGCACATCTTCCTGCCAAGACGATACCGGTTCTGCCAACCCCACAAACCACTCTTCGTTCTCCTGAGCTTTTTCGTTGGCCCGATCATCGTTGTTGAAATCCTGAAAGTCTTAATCGGTCGAGCGCGTCCTCGAGATTTGGTCGAATTCGGCGGGAACGCGGACTTTACGCCAGTATTACAGTTTTCCGCCGCATGTGTTCGTAACTGCTCCTTCCCATCCGGAGAGGCTGCTGCTGCTGCTGCTGCGCTTTCTCTTCTGGTGCTCGTTCCTGCAAAGCTGCGCCGGATCGCGGCGATTGCTCTGACGCCGTGTCTTTTGTTTATTGCATTTAATCGCGTTCTCTTCGGCGCCCATTTCCTTTCAGATGTCGTCTTCGGCTGGCTTTTCACAATGCTGGCGATGGTCTGGATTTGGAGATGGATGGAAGCGCGGGCGAAAGACATCGACAAATTCTTCGCGAGGGCACGACCTTAGCAGGCGAATAAGGTGCCAGAGCTGTACGAAAGGTCCCTTCGACGGAAAGGTTCTGTGTGGGATGTTCAGCGCTTCGGCGGACGCAGCGTCATCACGACCGAGATGATGTCGCCGGCGGTAATGCCGGTCTTCTTGCGCACGGCATCCTTCAAGGGCAGGAAATAGGTGCCCTGCTTGACGAAGAGTGCCGTGTAGAATTCGGTACCGGAGATCTTAACGTCTACCGGGATCATGCCCCAGCCATAGGTGAGGAGCTTTGACAGGCGGGCGATTTCGTCGGCCTCATACTTCGGGAGCGGGGCGAAGAAAAAAGGGGCGGGGCCACGCCAGTGGATGACCTCGGCTTCGAACTGGATCGCCTTCATGGGCCGCCTTGCGTCGTTCATCGGTCTCTGGCGGTGAAAGGTAGTGTTGTGGAGCCAGAAAGCAAAACGGCCCCGCGTGAGCGGAGCCGTTTCCAGTCTCTTTCGAGATATTCCACAGCTTAGAGGGCGATATCGGGAACCTTCTTGACTTCGCCGGCCGGGGCGGTCGCTGCCGGCTGGCCGTAGGCTGCCGGGTCGATCGTTGGGGCCTTGATGGCGAGCTGCAGGCGCTCTTCGGTCGCTGCCCATTCGCGGACCAGCATGTCCGGGTTCTCGTTGAGCTTCTTGCCGTAGCTCGGAACGATCGTGTGCAGCTTGTCCTGCCATTCCTGGGTCTTGAGCTTTTCGGCAAAGACCTTCTTCAGCACGTCGAGCATGATCGGCGCTGCGGTCGAAGCACCCGGAGATGCGCCGAGCAGGGCCGCAATCGTGCCGTCTTCGGCAGCGACGATCTCTGTGCCGAGCTTCAGCACGCCGCCCTTTTCTGCATCCTTCTTGATGATCTGGACGCGCTGACCGGCCTGCCAGAAGCGCCAATCTTCAGCCTTGGCGTTCGGGAAATACTTGCGCAGTTCGGCCAGACGGTCGTCGTCGGACATCATCAGCTGGCCGGCGAGATACTGGACCAGCGCAAACTCGTCGGTGCCTACTTTGGCCATCGGCCAGATGTTGTCGAGCGTGATCGTCGAGGGCAGGTCGAACAGCGAACCGTCCTTGAGGAATTTGGTCGAGAAGGTGGCGAAAGGTCCGAACAGGATGTGGCGCTTGCCGTCGAAGACGCGGGTATCGAGATGCGGGACCGACATCGGCGGAGCACCGGTTTCCGCCTGGCCATAGGCCTTGGCGAGGTGCTGGTTGACGATTTCCGGATTGTCGCAGACGAGGAAGGAGCCGCCGACCGGGAAACCGGCATAATCGTCGCCTTCCGGAATGCCGGACATCTGCAGCAGCGGAAGCGCGCCGCCGCCTGCGCCGAGGAAGACGAACTTCGCCTTGATCGAACCGGCCGAACCGCTCTTGGTATCGTCGAAGAAGACGGTCCAGGTGCCGTCCTCATTCTTCTCGATCGCGGTGACTTCCGAGTTGGTGTGCAGTTTGAACGTGTCGCGGCTTTTCAGCGATGCGACATATTGCGTGGTGATCTCGCCGAAGTTGACGTCGGTGCCGAGCGGGCTCCAGGTGGCGGCGAGCTTCTGGGCCGGGTCGCGGCCTTCGATCATTAGCGGAACCCATTTGGCAATCTCTGCCTGATCGGTCGAGAACTGCATGCCGGCAAACAGCGGGCTCGCCTTCAGCGCTTCGAAGCGCTTGCCGAGAAATTCGATATTCTCGTCACCCCAGACAAAGCTCATGTGCGGGGTGGAGTTGATGAAGGAGCGCGGGTCCTTCAGAACGCCGGCATCGATCTGGTGCGCCAGGAACTGGCGGGTGATCTGGAACTGCTCGTTGATGCCGACGGCGCGGGCGATCTGGACGTTGCCGTTCGAATCTTCCGGCGTGTAGTTCAACTCGGCAAGAGCGGAGTGGCCGGTGCCGGCATTGTTCCAGCCGTTGGAGCTTTCCATCGCCACGTTGTCGAGGCGCTCGATCATTTCGATCTGCCAGGTCGGCTCAAGTTCGGAGAGAAGCACGCCGAGCGTGGCGCTCATGATGCCGCCGCCGACGAGAAGGACGTCGACCGTCTTGTCGGAGCTTGCCTGTGCCCAGGCGGGGATTGCAGTGGTGCTGACGACGGCCGCACCGCCGGCTGCTGAACCGAGAAGCTGGCGACGGCTCAGGTTGAGACCGCTTGCAGAGGCTTTGGATGGGGTGTTCTTGCTGGAAGGCAACGGGAACCTCAAAACTGTTTGTTGCTCCTCCCGGCGCGGTGAATAAGGGAAATATGTTTTAGCGACAAGTGGGCGATGCGGCATTTTGTCAGGATGGCGCAGTGTCGCAGTAAAAAAGATGATGAAAACGGTCTTGTTTCAATTCCGGCTCGTGGATATAGCGCGGGGGCGCATTGTCGCGCCACTAACTCAGGAAACACCGTCGTGACTGTATCCAAGTCCATTCTGGCCGTATCCGGCTTCTGCGCGGGTCTGAGCCTGCTTGCCATGAGCCCGGCCAATGCCGCCACTACCTATCCACTGACGATCGACAATTGCGGTGCATCGGTTACCTTCAACAAGGCTCCGGAGCGGGCAGTCGGTCTGGGCCAGAACAGCGCGGAAATCCTGCTGCTGCTCGGCCTCGAGGACAAGATGGTCGGCACGGCATTCTGGCCGAGCAAGGTGCTGCCGCAGCTTGAGGCCGCCAATGCGAAGGTCAAGCTTCTGACCGTCGAATTCCCGACCTTCGAGAGCATTCTGGCGCAGAACCCGGATTTCGTCGCCGCCGCGCTGCCGAGTTTGATCGGTCCGACTAGCAAGGTTGCCAAGCGCGAGGATTTCGACAAGGTCGGCGTGCCGTCCTACATCTCGCCGAGCACATGCCTCTCCACCGAAAAAGTGAAGAACGAATATGGCAGCCGAGAGCATCTGTGGAACATGGACCTGCTCTACAAGGAAATCTCCGAGCTTTCGCAGATCTTTGACGTTACGGATCGCGGCCAGGCCCTGATCGACGATTTCAAGAAGCGCGAGGCCGACTTGCGCGCCAGCGTTTCCAAGGACGGCAAGAAGCTCTCCTACGTCTTCTGGTTCTCCAGCCCGTCGCCGACCGCTGACGCCTATCTCGGCGGCAAGAACGGTGCGTCCGGTTTCATCGCCGATTTGCTTGGCGGCGAAAGTGCGATCAAGACCGAAGCGGAATGGCCGACGCTCGGCTGGGAAAGCATCATTGCCACCAATCCCGACGTCATCGTCGTTGCCAATCTCGACCGCAACCGCTGGGAACTCGACAAGCCGGAAGCCAAGATCAAGTTCCTGACCACCGATCCGGCCGTCAGCCAGATCCAGGCCGTCAAGAATAAGGCTTTGGTTGTGATGGACGGTCAGGCGATGAACCCGACCGTGCGCACCATTTATGGAGCTGAACAGGTGGCCGAACAGCTCAAGGCACTTGGTCTCCTGAAGTGAGCGAGGATCGCCGTTCGATACATTCCCAGGGCCAGCAGTTCGTCGTGTTTTCGGCACTGTTGCTGGTCTCGCTTGCGGCGATCGCGCTGGTCGTCGGTGTCAGTGTCGGGATAGGCGATCTGCCGATCCCGCTGTCGACCACCTACGCGGCGATAAGCAATCGGCTGGGCTGGACGGCGATCGAACTCAACCGCATCCATGAGACGGTGATCTGGGATTACCGTCTCAGCCGCGCGCTGGTCGCGGCTTTCTGCGGCGCGGGACTGGCTCTGTCCGGCGCGATCATGCAGTCGCTGCTGCGCAATCCACTGGCGGAGCCCTATGTGCTTGGCATTTCCGCCGGCGCCTCGACAGGGGCGGTGGCGATCGTCATTCTCGGGCTGGGTGCCGGTACGGTGTCGTTGTCTGCCGGTGCATTCGCGGGCGCCTTTGCTGCCTTCTTCTTCGTGGCGCTGTTGTCCAACGGCACGCGGGGCGGGGCGGATCGCACCATTCTTGCCGGTGTCGCAGCCTCGCAGCTTTTCAATGCTGCAACTTCCTATATCGTCACGACATCCGGCAATGCGCAGCAGGCGCGCGACGTGATGTTCTGGCTGCTCGGCAGTTTCGGCGGCGTGCGCTGGCCGGAATTCATGCTGGTCTCGGTTGTCGTCGGTATCTGTCTGATCGTCTGCCTGTGTTATGCGCGGGTGCTCGATGCCTTTGCCTTCGGGGATGAGGCGGCAGCCTCGCTCGGCGTCAATGTCGCCTGGGCGCGGATCATTCTTTTTGCGCTCACCGCCATGATGACGGCGACGATCGTCTCTATGGTCGGCACGATCGGTTTCGTCGGCCTTGTCGTGCCGCATGCGGCGCGGTTCGTCGTCGGGCCGCTGCATATCCGGCTGCTGCCGGCCTGTGCGGTCGTCGGGGCGATCTTCATGGTGCTGGCTGATATCGCCTCAAGGGCGCTGATCCCGCAGCAGGTCCTGCCGATCGGTGTCGTCACCGCACTCGTCGGCGTGCCGTTCTTTGCGGTTATCCTCTATCGTTTCCAGAGGGTGTCATGAGCATCAGGACCGAAAATCTCACCTGGAAGATCGGTGCCAAGACCATTCTCGACAGCGTCTCCTTCGAAGCGCAGCCCGGCCAGATGCTCGGGCTTCTGGGGCCGAACGGTTCCGGCAAAACTTCGCTTCTACGGCTGCTTGCAGGGCTGAAGAAGCCGCATTCGGGCAGCGTCACGCTCGAAGGCCGGGATATCAAAAGCATCGGCCGCCGCGCGATGGCGCAGCGTGTCGCCTTCGTCGAACAGCATGCGACGACCAATTCCAATCTCAAGGTCATCGATGTGGTGAAGCTCGGGCGGTTTCCGCATCGCTCGATGTTTTCCGGCTGGTCGAAGGCGGATGACGATGCGGTAGCGCAGGCATTGGAGCGTGCCGGCATGATCGAGAAGCGCCACGACCGTTGGCAGAGCCTTTCCGGTGGCGAGAAGCAGCGGGCACATATCGCCCGTGCGCTGGCGCAATCGCCGCAGGAGCTCATTCTCGACGAGCCGACCAACCATCTCGACATCCAGCACCAGATCAGCCTTATGCGGCTGGTTTCCAGTCTGCCGGTGACGAGCATCATCGCGCTGCATGACCTCAACCACGCAGCGATGTTCTGCGACCGGCTGATCGTCATGCAAAAGGGCAGGATCGTCGCGTCGGGTGCGCCGGAAGAGATCCTGACGCAGGAACTGCTGCGCGACGTCTTCTCGGTCGATGCACGGGTGGAGACTTCGCCGCATCACGCGCGACCGCATATCCATTATCTGCGATAGTCATTGAGGGCCGGAGAAAAAATCTCCCGACCTGTCGGTTTCCTGTCTTCTCCTTCGTCCTAGGTTCACCATCCGATGCGATGAACAGGATTTCAGAAGGGAGACAGAACCATGACCGCCAGCTATGCGCTGCAGCTTACCCGCGAATTCGACGTATCCGCCGAAAAGCTCTTCAAGGTGTGGACGACGCCGGAGCGGTTCGGCGAGTGGTTCTGCCCGCTTCCCTGGAAAGTCACCGAAGCGCGCTCGGACCTTCGACCGGGCGGCGAAAGTTTCGTGCTGATGGAAGGTCCGAACGGCGAGAAAATCCCCAATCCGGGCGTCTATCTGGAGATTGTGCCGGGCCGCAAGCTGGTGTTCACCGATGCCTATACCGCCGGATGGGTGCCGTCGGAAAAGCCGTTCATGACCGGCATTCTTGAATTCGAGGATTTGGGCAGCGGCCGCTCGCGTTATACCGCGACTGCGGTTCACTGGAACGAAGAGGACATGAAGGCGCATCAGCAAATGGGCTTCGAAGAAGGCTGGGGGATCGTTGCTGATCAGATGGCTGAGGTGGCGAAAATGATCTGAGGAATTCGGAGTCGTTTCAAATGGATATCCCGGCAGGCTGATAAAATGATTCAGTCGCCGGGTTCGCCTCAGATTTCCTGGATCCGGCGATCCTCTTCCGGCAGGACGGAAAGCTCGCGCCAGTCGATCTCCTCGAGGAAGAGATTGTATTCGTCGACGGTGAGCTTGTTGTCCTCGCGCAATTGTTCGAGGACTTCGCGCTGGGCATTGATCGCATCGAGCGCCAGCCGGCGATAGGTGGCGAGCGCGGTCGCGCCTTCCGCATGCAGGTTGCCGTGCTTTTCCAGCTTGAAATTGTTGCGCAGCATCTCGGCTTCCGGGCCGGTGGCGGTTTCGAGCTTCATGAAACCGGCCCGGGCGATATGGGCGCGCAGTTTCGTCACCTCGCGCAGGCTGTCTGCCGTGCGGTCGAGGCCAAGCCATTTTATCAGCGGGATGAGTGTCAGTCCCTGCGCCACGAGCGTTGCAAGAACGACGGCGAAGGCGGCGAGTACGACCATGTCACGCTGGGGGAAGTCTGCCGGCAGGGCAAAGGCTGTGGCGAGCGTGACGAGGCCGCGCATGCCGCACCAGCCGGCAAGCACCGCCTGTTTCATGGTGGCCGGTTCGGGCCGGCCGGCGCGACGGGCGTAATAGGCGTGGATGCGGTTGAAGCCGATGCAGACGATCAGTCTGACGACGATGACGGTGACGACGACAAGACCGGCGAAGGTTATGGCATCGCCCAGATGGCCGGGCTCCATGTCGGACAGGATGGCGCGCGCCTGCATGCCCATCAGCAGGAAGGCCATGACGTTGAGCACGAAGACGGCGGCGCTCCAGACCGCATAGGACTGGACCCGCATGCGGGCCGACGAACGCGCCTCCGACATCTGTGCCAGCGTCATGCCGCAGGCGACGACGGCGAGAACGGCGGAGAGATGCAGCCGTGTCGCTATGATCCAGAGCAGAAAGGTCTGGGCAAATTGCATGACATTGCCGCCGAGCGTGCCGCTGACGGACCGAGTGAGGCGGCGGATCAGGCGGGCGGCGAGAATGCCGAAGATGATGCCGCCGGGGACCGCGAGCGCCAGATGCAGCCCGACTTCGGTATCGAGATGACCAGCCGACTGGATCGCCAGCGCCGCATCAAAGATCAGCAGGGCGGCGGCATCGTTGAACAGGCTTTCGCCGCGCAGGATCGTGTCGGTTTCGCGTGGAATGGACACGGCGGAGAGCATTGCTGTTGCCGCTGCCGCATCCGGCGGGGCGACGATCGCGCCGAGCACCACGGCCGCCGCAATCGGCAGGCCGGCAAAGGTGGAACCGACCCAGGCGACGGATGCGGCGGTAACGATGACGCCACCGATGGCGAAGGCGACAAGCGGCAGCCAGAAGCGCTTGGCCGTGCCGAGCGGGAAGTCGAAGGCTGCATCGAGAAGGGCGGGGGCAATGAACAAGGCGAGTGCGGTTGCCGGGTCGATGTTGATCACCGGCGTGCCCGGAATGAGCGCCACGGCCGCGCCCGCCAGCGCCAGCATCGAGGGATAAGGCATCCTCAGCCGCCGCGACACCTGCAGGAGCATGATCGCTACGAGGATCAGGACGAGAAGGCTTTCGAAGAAGCTCATGTCATCTCCCGACTGAGCGAACAGGGATCCGTTTGGAACTTGATGATTGTCAGTGATCTGTCAGCGGAACTTAGGCCAGCTATCGAATTTGTCGAACGGTAAGTTCGATTGTTTGCGGTTTGCGCTTGAGGCCGCGGGTCTCTATCTGAAGCATGGAAACATCCCAATTTATCCTTTTGTCCAGATGACAGGATCTTCCATGGAACTCGGGCTTCATACATTCGGCGATATGGACGCGGCCGCTCTCGACAAGGGTGTCGAGGGCGCAAGGCGGCTTAAAAATCTTCTTGAGGAGATCAAGCTTGCCGATGAGGTGGGGCTCGACGTCTTCGGGCTGGGTGAACATCACCGTTCCGATTACGTGATCTCTTCGCCTTCGACGGTGCTTGCTGCAGCGGCCGCGATCACCAGGAATATCCGGCTGACCAGTTCCGTCACGGTGCTGAGTTCCGACGATCCGGTTCGGGTATTCCAGCAGTTTTCGACCGTCGACCTGATTTCCGGCGGGCGCGCCGAGATCATGGCCGGGCGCGGGTCGTTCATCGAGTCCTTCCCGCTGTTTGGCTACGATCTGGGAGATTATGACGAACTCTTCACCGAAAAGCTGGATCTGCTGCTAAAACTTCGCGACGAGGAGATCGTCAGCTGGAAGGGACAGATGCGCGCGCCGATCAACAGGCACGGTGTCTATCCGCGGCCGTTGCAGGAGCAGTTACCGGTCTGGATCGCCGTTGGTGGCACACCGCAATCGGTGGTGCGTGCCGGTTCGCTCGGCCTGCCTCTGGCGATCGCGATCATCGGCGGGGAATATCCGCGCTTCAAGCCGTTTGCCGATCTCTATCGCGAAGCAGGCGAGAATGCCGGCCACGATCCGGCGAAGCTGAAGACGAGCATCAATGTCCACGGTTTCATTGCCGATACGACGCAGGCCGCGGCAGACCAGTTCTACGGTCCGCAGTCCGAGGTGATGAACCGGCTTGGCCGCGAACGGGGCTGGGGCCCGACGAGCCGGGCACATTTCGATCAGGCTCGCTCTGCGCTTGGCAATCTTTTCGTCGGCGAGCCGGAACTGGTGGCCGAAAAGATCATTGCCGCCCACAGCGTGTTCAAGATGGACCGGTTCCTGCTGCAGATGGCGATCGGGCTTATGCCGCACGACCAGATCATGCGCGGCATCGAGCTTTACGGCACGAAGGTGGCGCCGATCGTCAGAAAGGAATTGACCGGATCGGCTGAGCGGGCCACATCGCAGGCGAACTAAAAAGACGAAGACAAGGAAACGACCCGCAATGGTAATCTCCAGTGAAGATGAACTCGACAAGCTGAAAGCGATCGGCCGGCTCTGCGCCCAGGCGATGGAGACGATGGCGAAGTCACTGGAGCCTGGGATCACCACCAAGGAACTGGACGATATCGGCCGCAAGCTGCTTGAGGATAACGGCGCGCAATCGGCGCCCGAGACCTGCTACCAGTTTCCCGGTGCGACCTGCATCAGCGTCAACGAAGAGGTTGCGCATGGCATTCCGGGCGGCAGGGTGATCAAGGCAGGTGATCTCGTCAATATCGACGTTTCTGCCGTGAAGGACGGTTTCTTCGGCGATTGCGGCGCATCCTATGCGGTGCCGCCGGTTCGCCGCGAGATCGAAAAGCTTTGCCGCGACGGCAAGCGCGCGCTCTGGACCGGGTTGCAGCAGGTCAAGGCCGGCAACAAGATCGCAGGTATCGGCAATGCGATCGGCGCGTTTGCCAAGAAGAACCGCTATACGCTGATCACCAATCTTTCCAGCCACGGCATCGGCCTGACCCTGCATGACGAGCCGAAGGAAATTCCGACCTGGCCGGAAAAGAGCGAGCGCCGGATCATGGAGGAGGGCCTTGTCTTTACCGTCGAGCCGTTTCTTTCGCTCGGCGGCACATGGGCGGAAGATGGCGACAATGACGATCCGTGGACGCTCTACAGCGACCCGAACGCACCGACCGTGCAATACGAACACACGATCGTCGCGACCAAGAGCGGGCCGCTTATCCTGACATTGGCGAATTAAGGATTGTCATAAGCCGGTCGCGGCGAAAGCGGCGACCGGAAACGTTTTTAGCGAACGCAGGATTCGGCGCGATTGGCCGCCTCGATAGCGCAATAGAAGGCGCTCACACGCTCTTCGCCTAGAGTATCGATCGAGCGGCGCGCATGAATGCGAGCGGCACTTTCCATCAGTTGAGCGAATGCGGCATTGCCGATCAGGTCCGCCTTGCGCAGCTGCGCGATCAGCGGGTCCACCAGCACTTCCGATACGGTCAGGTCACGATCCATTTTGCGCCTCCCGTCTGTTGATTTGGCACGAAGCAGACAATGACGATCATTCGTGTCAACAACAAGACAAATGACCGCATGCGGCGCACCAATTCGTTACTGCACCTGCTTTTCGCGTAGAATCATTCAAAATATTCCGACAACGATGAATAATGCTGATTTGTGCGGCCTATGTTGCGCTGCCATAAGCATGCCATGGACACGACCGCTCGCTTGAACCTTCGTCTCGTCGGCCTTTCCGGCGCAATCGCCATGGCTGCGGCCATGGGCTTCGGCCGCTTCTTCTACACGCCGGTCCTGCCGGGCATGATTGCAGGCATTCCGATTTCGTCGGCCGATGCGGGTTATATCGCCGCGGGCAATTTTGCCGGATATCTGGCCGGCGCGATTTTGGCGGGGCAGGGCTGGGCGGCCGGGCGTGAAAGAATGATCGCTTTGTCCTCGCTGATGGCGACCGCGATCCTGCTGGCGGCGATGGCGCTCACCACCTCCGTGCCGGCATTCGTGGCGATTCGCTTCCTCGCAGGCCTGGCGAGCGCGCTGGCGATGATCCTGACCTCGTCTATCGTGCTTCCCTTTGCACGAAACTGCGGCAGCCGAGGGCATGTCGTGAATTTCCTGCATTTCGGCGGCGTGGGGGCGGGGATCGCGCTATCCTCGGCGCTGGCGCTGGTCGTCAATACATCGGCGGGTGATGCGGCGCATGGCTGGCGGATCAACTGGCTGGCGGGTGCCGCGATCACACTTGCGGCGGTGCTTGTCGTGCAATGGATGCTGCCGCGCCCGCATGGCATGACGGAGCGTCGGGTGGAGCCTGCGCTCAGATGGAAACTGCCGCTGGTGCTGCTGACGACATCCTATGGCCTGTTCGGCTTCGGTTATGTGATTACCGCGACATTCCTGGTGACGATCGCAAGGCAGGGGGATGCGGGGCCGGTGATCGAATTTCTCGCATGGTTCGTGACCGGCTGCGCGGCTGCCGTGTCACTTCTCGTCTGGCATCCGCTGGCAGTCCGTGCCGGGCTTGCCAGATCCTACACGGTGGCGATGACGGTGCTTGCTATCGGTGTTGTCTGTTCGGTTCTTCTGCCACCGACCGCCGGTGCGCTGTTTGGCGGATTGCTGCTCGGCGCAACCTTCATGGTGATTACCGCCTACGGGTTGCAGCTGGGCGGCAAGCTTGCGCCTGAAAGCCCGCGCCGGGCGCTTGCCGCAATGACGGCGGCTTTTGGCGTCGGGCAGATCGTCGGCCCGCTGGTGGCAGGCTGGGCTGCTGAGAAGAGCGGCAGTTTCGCGCTTCCGACGCTGATCGCGACGGGCGTGCTCATCGTCTGCGTCGTGCTGGCGGCAATCGTGGCGAAACGTATTCCTTGAGTAGGAACGTGGTTACAAATGCGTAACAAAGCGGTGCGGCCATTGCCGCATCCACGCGATTGCCATAATTTCGCGCCCTAACACCGCACCCCGCAGCTCCGAACTCAGGAAAGCACCCGCTCCGTGTTCCATTCCTTCTTTCCCCGCCCGAAATTTTTCTTCATTTCCGCGGTAGTTTTTGCTTTCGTGGCCATTCTCGCCTGGTATTTCATCTTTGAAGGTCTGGGGGCTTCCTTCGGCTACGTCATGCCGGAACAGGAGCCTTACGACCTCACCTATTTCCTGGTGCCGGCCAATCTGTTTTTCTACGCCTATATGGCGTCCTGCCTCGTGTTATTCGGTGCCGTCTGGACCCTGATCGCCAAAGATAATCCGTGGCGGTACTGGTCGATATGGGGATCGCTGCTGATCATCGCGGTCACGTATTTCGGTGTTCAAATTTCTGTCGTCATCAACAACTTCCGGCGTCCATTCGGTGATCTCCTGCAAAACGCGTTGTCAAAACAGCCAGGCATCACGGCTTGGGACTTTTACGAGTTGCAGATCATCTTCGCCAAGATCGCTTTCCTCAGCATGGGCGTTTCCATCCTGACCGACTTCTTTACCAGCCATTACATCTTCCGTTGGCGCACGGCGATGAACGACTTCTATATGTCGAAATGGGAAAAACTCAGGCATATCGAAGGTGCCTCGCAGCGTGTTCAGGAAGATACGATGCGCTTCTCGGCTACTCTGGAAGGCCTCGGCATCACGCTGATCAACTCGGTTATGACGCTTGTCGTCTTCCTGCCGATTCTGTTTGGCTTGTCGAGCTACGTCTCCGAACTGCCGATCATCGGCGAGGTGCCGCATGCCCTGTTCTGGCTGGCTATCATCTGGTCTGTTTTCGGTACCGTTCTATTGGCGACCGTCGGCATCAAGCTGCCGGGGCTCAACTTTCGCAATCAGCGCGTCGAGGCCGCCTATCGTAAGGAGCTGGTCTATGGCGAAGATCATGCGGATCGCGCCCAGCCGCTGACGGTGAAAGAGCTCTATGGCAATGTGCGGAAGAACTATTTCCGCATGTACTGGCATTACCTCTATTTCAACGTCGCTCGTTATTTCTACATTCAGGCGGACGCCGTCTTCCTGCTCCTGATGCTGGTTCCGACGATCGTTGCGGGCAAGATCACCTACGGTATCTACCAGCAGATCGCCACGGCCTTCGGCCAGGTGACGAATTCGTTCCAGTATCTGGTCAATTCCTGGACGACGATCATCGAGCTGCTTTCGATCCACAAGCGCCTGAAGGCATTCGAGGCTGCGATCGACGGTGGTCCGCTGCCGGATATCGACCAGCGTTATCTTCAGCGCGAAGCCGAAGGTGGCGAGATGGCGGCGAACAAGCCGACCTGATCCAAGTCGGAGAGACCACGCAGTTTTGGCCGCGCCGGATTTGTCGATCCGGCGCGGTTCTGCGTTTTGAGGGGATCGCGCGGCCGCATCATGGGGGGATGGCCGGTGCGATCTGACCCTTTCGGGAATGAGGCAGGCGGATATTCGATTGCATTTTGTGGTTCAGGTTTTGCCTGCCCCGACCGCTTCGGATGAATTATGGAGGACTTGTCAGGCTCTCCGCTCACACCGTCTGCGACCATCACCGGAACCTGGCTCTTCGAACCCGTTGAGGAGGCCGGTTCGCGTAGCCGGTTTCCCATCCGATGACGCGCCGATTATCGCGCGGGTTTGGGGGGGCGGGGACGGGGCGGGGATGAAAAATATGTAAGTTGTTGAAATCTGGAATGCCGGAACGCCTGATTGCGGCATTTGTCCACGATTGGGTAGAAGATCGGTCAGGCCGCGACGGGGGCGCGAAAACGGGCGATCATGCGGTTGAACGCCCAGCCCATCAGGCAGCCGATAGCAGCGCCTGCGGCCTTGACCACTGCATCGTCGAGATGGGCATGCCGGGTCGGCGACAGGTATTGCAGCAATTCGATGCCTCCGGCGCCGAGGATGACGAGGATGCCGCAAAGCAGCCATTGCCGCGGGTAGGCCAGCATGAAAAGCAGCGCCATGGCGGCAAATGCACCAGCGCGATCGATGTCCACCGAGGCGAAATCCTGCGGGCGCAGGCGTATCGGCGAGACCGTTGCAAAGATGATGGCCGCGAGCGCCAGCCATGGCAGAAGCTTGATCAGGCGTGACGTCATCAATCGTGTCATGAAATTGTAATACCGTGCGCAGGAGATGGTCGGAAGCGGCGTAAGCTACCGAGACTAGGGACAAGAGATAAATATCGCGTGAGCGGCAATTTTGCGGCAGTGCAGCAAATAGCGATTATCCGGCGGAATTGCTGGCGTTTGCCGGTGACGAATGGCGCTCACCCAGCATACGGATCGCTTCCGTATAGCTGACGCAGGCGACATCGGCCTTGTTGCAGACTTCCGAGGCGAGCCGTTCCATCGCCCGCCAATAGGCGCCGGCATTCATCTCGACGAAATGCAGGCCGATCTGCATGGGAATGCGATCTCCGTCATACTGCTTGTCGAATGCGGCGCGGAAGGCGGAATAGGCACGTTCCTCGAATTCCGCCGAGCGGCTGGGATTGTCGATGCCGGCCGAGTGGCGGACGAAGAGATTGTAGTCCATGGCGATGATCGGCCGCTGTTGCGGACCTTCGGGGATCAGCGGCAGGCCGAAGCGGATAAGGTCGCCTTTGGTCTCCGGCATCATTGGTCCCTTGGTGACGAGGCTTGCGTCATACTGGAAGCCCGTCTTCTTCTCAGCCTCCGTCATGCCGGCGCTGGTGGAGAAATAGGGCGCGCGGAAACCGCGAATGTCGTTGTCGATGAACTCGCGCCAGCCCTGCGGCTCGTCGGACGATGCGCCGATCGCCTTCCAGGCATTGGTCATCACATCGTGAAAGCTCGCCATTTCCTGCCGCCATTCGGCCTCGGACCAGTCCTTGCCGTCGAAATGGCCGCAGGTATGGCTCGATATGTCGTGGCCTTCCTGATGCGCCTGCCAGATATGGCCGAGACGTTCCTTGGCCTCGGGAATATCTTGGGCAAAACCGATATTGGAGCGGCCGGCTTTTTTGTCCGGCCCCTGATACCGGGCCTTGTCGGCGCGTGGGATGACCAGTGTGCAGGAAAGAAAATAGGTGAAATGGGCGTTGTTGTTGCGGGCAAAATCGCGGCTACGCTGCCAAAGGGCATTCGAGCCCGCACCGTCAAAGGAGATCATCAGCAACTGCTTTGGCCTTTGCCCCACATCTTGCGCCATTGCACCTGTCGATAAGGTGAGTGCGGCAAGCAGGGTGGCCAAGGGTCGAAGACGCATCACTATTTCCTGATTCTACGAATGAACTGGCAATATCCGAGTGCTCTTGACCAGCGAATAAGGCGAAGCTTTGATTGCCTACACAGTGGATGCCGCTTATCTGCAATCGACGGCATCAGAACCGCAGCCGAAGCCCTATCGTCAAATACTGGACGCCACCATCTGCATCGCTGACCAAACCATAGCCACCGGACCGATGATGGAAGCGGATGACAAGCTCTCTCGACTTGTTCTCAGGTAATGCGAAGGTGATTTCCGGGGCGAGATAATGCAGCAGCCGGTCGCCGCGATCATTGCCTGCGCGGGCCTTTTCCTCCTGCGAAATACCGCTGGCGTAGTTGAGGCCGGTGGAGGCAGCTATGGTCGTGTAGATGTAATCATTCCAGGGGAAATCGCTGTAGCGGAGAAACAGGGCCGCCCACACTTCGGATTCGTGCATGCTGCCAAACCGCTTGCCGACACCGAGTTCGGTTTCGATCGCAAAACGTTCCCGCCAGAAGCTCGCGACCGTACGGGATGCGGACAGGCCGATGAAACCGCTGTCGCCGTAATCCCAGTTGAAAGGGGAGAGATCACCTCGGAGAAAGATGTCCTCCATGGGTGTTTCGACAAACTTGCCCCCGAAAACCATAACGGCACACTTATCGTCACAGGGGCCGGTGATGCCGTACCACTGCCAATCTAACCAATCGCCGGCCTCTGCAGATAGTGGACACATAAACATAGCCAGTGTGGCAAAAGCCAGAGCTGCGTAAACTCTTTGCATCGAGCCGACCTCCCGAGTCTCCTCTGAGCGATCGCAATGACGAGATGCAGTCTGTCGGCACGAAGGCGGCAATAAGAGCTAAACACTGGCCGTCATGTCCAGAGATGCATGTCATTGCGCGAAATTTCGCCTTCGAAAGCATACGCTAATTGATTGTGGCGGCAAGGGGCAGAGTAACGCGTCCGTGATCGGTGGGTTTCGAGCTTTATCAGTGCGTTGCTTCAATAAGCTTCCTCGTTTTGCATGGGGGGCCTTACATCCTAAGGAAAATAGGCTAGAAGGCGCTTTCCCGACCAATTGTTTGCCTCAGGCGGAGCTTTGGCCGGACGACCGACCCAGGATTGGCCCCTTGACGCGGGCCGGAGACTTCGATGGCGCATAACGACGACAGTTTTTTCCGTGAAGTGAACGAAGAGCTTCGCTCAGACCAGCTGAAGAACGCCTGGAGGCGTTACGGCCGGATCGCGATTGGTGTCGCGGTGGCGATCGTCATCGGTACGGCCGCCTGGCGCGGTTATGAATATTGGGACAACCATGCCTCTTCGCAGTCTGGCGACCGCTTCATCGCGGCTCTGACGCTTGCTTCGGAAGGCAAGAACGACGAGGCGCTTTCAGCCCTCGCTGCAATCGAGAAGGATGGCACGGGCGCCTATCCGGTACTCGCAAAGATGCGCGCAGCTTCCGTGCAGCAGGCCAAGGGTGATGCGGCTGCTGCCGTCGAGATCTACCGCCAAGTTGGAAACGACAATGCAGCGCCACAGGCTGTCCGCGATCTCGCCAAGATGCGCGCCGCCTTCATTCTGGTCGATACCGGCACTTACGAGCAGGTTGCGGCCGAAGCGGAAATCCTTTCGGCGCAGGGCCATGTTCTGGCCAATTCCGCACGCGAAGCGCTCGGCCTTTCCGCCTACAAGGCCGGAAACATGCCGCAGGCCAAGCAGTGGTTCCAGCAAATCGTAAACGATGCGGGCGCGCCTCGCAATGTTGTCAACCGCGCGCAAATCATGCTCGACAATATCGCCGCCACCGGCAAGGCGCCCTAATTCCGTTGCGGATAAGGGCTTGAGGAAAACACTATGAGCTTCACCGTCGCCATCGTCGGACGTCCGAATGTCGGCAAGTCCACGCTTTTCAACCGTCTGGTTGGCAAGAAGCTGGCGCTTGTCGATGACACGCCGGGTGTTACCCGCGACCGTCGTCCGGGCGATGCGAAGCTCGTTGACCTGCGTTTCACCATCATCGATACGGCCGGTCTGGAAGAGGCCGGTGCCGATACGCTCGAAGGCCGTATGCGCGCCCAGACGGAAGCCGCGATCGACGAGGCGGATCTGACGCTGTTCGTCGTCGATGCCAAGTCCGGACTGACACCGCTCGACAAGACTTTCGGCGAGCTTTTGCGCCGCTCCGGCAAGCCGGTCGTGCTGGTTGCCAACAAGTCCGAAGCCAAGGGATCGGATGGCGGCTTCTACGATGCCTTCACGCTGG
This sequence comes from Hyphomicrobiales bacterium, assembly GCA_900472575.1. GTDB lineage: Bacteria > Pseudomonadota > Alphaproteobacteria > Rhizobiales > Rhizobiaceae > Neorhizobium > Neorhizobium cellulosilyticum. The sequence continues at coordinate 87,305 of UCIV01000018.1, read as the reverse complement.
GCCTTGGCGAGCCGGTTCCGATTTCCGCCGAACACGGCCAGGGCATGATCGACCTGCGCGACGCAATCGTCGAGGCGATCGGCCGGGAAAGAGCGTTCCCGGAAGACGGTGACGGCGACGAGGCGATCACGGATGTCGACGTCAGGGATTCCGTTCTCGGCGACGAGGCTGACGATGATGCCGAATATGACGAGACCAAGCCGCTGCGCGTCGCCATTATCGGCCGCCCGAATGCCGGAAAGTCGACGCTGATCAACCGGTTCCTCGGCGAAGACCGGCTTCTGACCGGGCCGGAAGCGGGGATTACCCGCGATTCGATCTCGGTCGAATGGGACTGGCGCGGTCGCACGATCAAGATGTTCGATACCGCCGGGATGCGTCGCAAGGCGCGGGTGACTGAAAAACTCGAAAAGCTCTCGGTCGCGGATTCGCTTCGGTCGATCCGCTTTGCCGAAACCGTCGTCATCGTCTTCGATGCGACGATCCCGTTCGAGAAGCAGGATCTGCAGCTGGCCGACCTCGTGTTGCGTGAAGGTCGCGCTGCCGTGCTCGCCTTCAACAAGTGGGACCTGATCGAAGATCCGCAGGCGGTTCTGGCCGAGTTGCGCGAAAAGACCGAACGGCTCTTGCCGCAGGCGCGCGGCCTACGTGCTGTGCCGATTTCCGGCCAGACGGGCTATGGCCTCGACAAGCTGATGCAGGAAATCGTCGCCACCGACAAGGTTTGGAACAAGCGCATCTCGACGGCCAAGCTCAATAAATGGCTGGAAGGAACGCAGGTCCAGCATCCGCCACCGGCAGTGTCCGGCCGCCGTCTGAAGCTGAAATACATGACCCAGGTTAAGGCGCGCCCGCCGGCCTTCATGGTGTCCTGCACACGTCCAGATGCGTTGCCGGAAAGCTATATCCGCTACATGATCAACGGATTGCGCAATGATTTCCAGATGCCGGGCGTACCGATCCGCATCCATTTCAAGGCAGGTGACAACCCGTTCGAGAACCGCAGGAAGAAGCGCTAAGCTTCTTCACTGGCGGATCTGAACCGCTCCCGATATCGCTGAGGTCAACCATCAGGGCGTCAGCTTGCACTTTTTAGTAAATCGTGATGCACTGCATCTCTGGCTTGTGCGGTTGGAGGACCTGCAAGCCGGATTTCGATCGGGCTGCCTTGCAGCGCCGATTCATGATCGGGAGGGTCATCATGATTGCAGTGGGTCTCGTCGCGGCTATCTGTCTTGGTGTCGGCAGTGTTTTCTATTTTCGCCAGCGTGACGGGAATGGCGGCTGAACCGCTGTAATCCTGAAACTCGTTGAAGTGCCTATCGCATCTGCGATGATGGCAGTTCATTCCGCTGCGGGCAACGCACGGTTGGCCTGGGCTTTGAGGACATTGCCGAGAAACTGTTTCGAGGCCGCTTCCCAGGTGTAGCTGCGGGCAAGCCGGCTTGCGTCCTCGCGACGGCAACCGAGTGCTCTCAGGCATGCGGCCTTGAGATCGTCATCCAGCGCACCTGCGCCGGAACCTTGCTCGATAATGTCGACCGGTCCCATGACCGGATAGGCTGCGACGGGAACGCCGCTCGCCAGCGCTTCGAGAATGGTGTTGCCAAACGTATCGGTCCTGGACGGGAAAACGAACACGTCCGCCTGGGCATAGGCGCGGGCGAGATCCTCACCGGTCTTCATGCCGGTAAAGAGGACGTTCGGATAACGTTTCTTCAGTTCAGCCAGGGCTGGGCCATCACCGACCACGACCTTCGAGCCGGGCAGGTCGAGATCGAGGAAGGCGGGAAGGTTTTTCTCGACCGCAACGCGGCCGACGGTCAGGAAAATAGGGCGAGGGAGGTCGAAGGGACGTTCCTCGAGGTTCATCGGGTGAAACGTGGTCTGGTCGATGCCACGGCTCCAGCGCAGGAGATTGCGGATGCCTATCCTCGAAAGTTCACGCTCGAGGCTTGCGGTCGCGACCATGCAGCCATTACCGGCATTGTGGAACCAGCGGACAAAAGCCTGCATCCAGCGGATCGGAACCGGAAAGCGGGCTGCCACATATTCGGGAAAGCGGGTGTGGTAGCTGGTCGAAAAGGGCATGCCATTCTTCAGGCACCAGCGGCGGGCCATCAGTCCGAGCGGCCCCTCGGTCGCGATATGCACGGCGGTCGGCAGGGTCTTTTCGATTGCGCCAGCGACCTGCGCAAAGGTGGTGACCGAAAGCCGGATTTCTGGATAGGTGGGGCAGGGGATATTGTGAAAATCCTTCGGCGTGACCATGACCACCTCTACGCCCATGCGGGTCAGTTCGCGGTTGGTGTTCTCGATCGAGCGGACGACGCCGTTTACCTGTGGGTACCACGCATCTGTCACGATGGTAATTCTGGTCATGCGTGGCCCAAAGCCTCGTTGCCGATCTGGTGGTCGCTTCCTTGGCGACTCGCGCGAAAGGATGCGGTTACAGCCCTCTATCGGCAAAGTTCATGACAGGCGGATGAAGCATGCCCTGAAGGTCGTTGCATGGCGCTCCTCATCGCCTTCTCATCTGGTTAAACGACACGCACCGTCATTTCGTGTTTGCAGTGCGGCAGGTGAAGTCTTATCTCAGCGGCATATGATGTTGTGAGTGACTTTAGTGACCCTGCGTTTGATCAAGATTGCCGCTGCCGTTCTTATCGCCCCGATTGCCGCTATCGGCATCCATATGGGCGTCAACCAGATGATCGGTAATTTCCATGAAGTCATTCCGGGCGAGCTTTACCGCTCAGGCCAGCCGGGTGACGCGCAGATTGATAAAGCGGTGACGCGATACGGCGTCAAGACGATCATAAACCTGCGCAATGAGCGCCGCGGGGATTGGTATGAGGAAGAGAAGGCGTCGGCCGAAGAGAACGGCGTAACGCTGATCGATTTTCCGCTAAGCTCCGGAAGATTCGTGCCGGTCGAGCAGAGCGAACGGCTGGCCGAAATCATGAGGACGGCAGAAAAGCCGATCCTGATACACTGCGAACATGGCGCCAACCGCACCGGGCTTGCATCGGCGATCTATGTCGGTGCGGTTGCCAAGCGTAGCGAGCTTTTCTCCGAACTGCAGCTTTCACCCTATTACGGGCATATTCCGATCCGTGGCATCGGCCGTTATGCGATGTACCAGTCCTGGGACGAGTTCGAAGAGACGATCGGCTTCTGACCGTCTCTTCTCTTCTAATGTTCTTTGTTACTTCGGCAGCAGGTCAGGGCTGATCAGTGCGCCGTGATGGCAGATGACGGTGGATGCGACAGCGGCACCGTAAGCGGCTGCTTCTGACGGCGTGCCGCCCTTGGCGAGACTGGCCAGAAAACCGCCGTTGAAGCTGTCGCCGGCGCTTGTCGTGTCGACGACCTTGTCGACCTTGACCGACGGGACGTGGTCGACGGGCGTGGAACCGAATGCCAGCGTAACACCACCTGGGCCATCTTTGACCACGACGTTCTCGACACCCAGTGCCTTGTAGCGGGCAATCGTTGCGGCCACATCCTTGTCGCCGAAATGAACGGCTTCATCGTCGAAGCTCGGCAATACGAGCGTCGAGGCGCGGGCGCCGTCTTCGATCGTCTTCAGCATATAGTTCTTGTTTGGCCACAGGCGCGGGCGAATGTTCGGGTCGAAGACGACCGTCTTGCCGGATGCCTTGGCACGGCGGGCTTCTGCGAGAAGCGTATCTACTGCTTCCGCTGCCAGAATGCCAAGCGTGATGCCGGAGAAATAGATGATCTGAGCACTCTCCATCGCGGCACGCAGGTGATCGGCGTCGTCGGCCAGCTTCTTTGCTGCAGCCGTGTCGCGCCAGTAGCTGAAGGTGCGCTCTCCGTCCTTCAATGTGATGAGGTAGAGACCGGGCGTCTTGCCGGCAATGCGCAGGATCTGGCTGGTGCCGATACCGGCGCCGTCCATCATGGCGAGCATTTCATTCGACATCGGATCATCGCCGACTGCGGTGAAATAGTCGATCGACCAGTCTGAAGGGAAGCAGGCGCGGGCATACCAGGCCGTGTTCAACGTATCGCCGGCAAAGCCCTTACGCAGCAGGCCTTCACCCGCCTGCGACAGTTCCACCATGCATTCGCCAATAGAAAGAAGTCTGCCTGCCAAAATATCGTCCCTCCGGTAAAGTCCTGTGGTCGCATAAGCTTTCGCACCGTGTCTGACAAGTCCGTGCGGGGGGCTCAATACGCGTTGTCTTTTGTCGCAGGGGCTCTAGGTTGGGGCTGGAACATCGCATAAGGGAGCATGATCGTATGGCGACGGAAGTGCAGAAGAAAGCCGTAGGCGCAGGCACGGACTGGTGGCGCGGGGCGGTGATCTACCAGATCTATCCGCGTTCATTCCAGGACACGACCGGCGACGGACTGGGCGATATCAAGGGCATTACCCGGCGTCTGGCCCATGTCGCCTCGCTCGGCGTCGATGCAATCTGGCTGTCGCCCTTCTTCACCTCGCCGATGGCCGATATGGGCTATGACGTTTCCGATTATTGCAATGTCGACCCGATGTTCGGCACGCTTGCCGATTTCGACGAGATGATGGACGAGGCGCACCGGCTGGGCCTCAAGGTCATCATCGACCAGGTAATCTCCCACACATCCGACCGGCATCCGTGGTTCATCGAAAGCCGCACCAGTCGCACCAATCCCAAAGCCGACTGGTTCGTCTGGGCCGACCCGAAGCCGGATGGGACCGCGCCGACCAACTGGCTCTCCATCTTCGGCGGGCCGGGCTGGGAATGGGATGGGGTGCGCAAGCAATATTACATGCATAATTTCCTGATTTCGCAGCCGGATCTCAACTTCCACAATCCCGAAGTTCAGGACGCGCTGCTGGATACGGTGAAATTCTGGCTCGATCGTCGGGTGGACGGGTTCCGGCTCGATACGGTGAACTATTATTTCCACGACAAGCAACTGCGGAACAACCCGCCGATGGTCTATGACACCGATGGCGCGGGCATGGAGACCGATACCAATCCGTATTCGATGCAGAACCATCTCTACGACAAGACGCAGCCGGAAAATATCGCTTTCCTGAAGCGGCTTCGGGCATTGCTCGATACCTATGATGACCGGATGACCGTGGGTGAGGTGGGTGATGGACCGCGCTCGCTGAAAACCCTTGCGGAATATACGACCGGCAGCGACAAGCTGCATATGTGCTACACGTTCGACTTTCTGGGCCCTGCCTTCGATGCGGGTTACATCCGCAAGATCATGACGACGGTGGCGGACACGGTGAGCGAAGGCTGGGTCTGCTGGGCTTTTTCCAATCACGATGTCATCCGTCACGTCACCCGTTTCATCGAGACGTCTGAGGAACAGGATCGGGTCGCCAAGCTGTCGATCAGCCTGATTTCGGTCTTGCGCGGTTCGATCTGCCTATATCAGGGCGAGGAACTGGGGCTGACCGAAGCGGAGCTTGCCTTCGAGGATCTGCGCGATCCCTATGGCATCCGCTTCTGGCCGGCCTTCAAGGGCCGCGACGGATGCCGTACGCCGATGGTGTGGGAGGCAAAGGCTCCTCATGCGGGCTTTACCGAGGGTTCCACGACATGGTTGCCGGTGCCGAATGAGCATGCCGCCCGCGCGGTCGATGTGCAGGAGAGGCTGGCGACATCCGTGCTCGCTCACTATCGGGCGACGCTCGCCTTCCGCAAGGCGCATGCCTCGCTCGTCGATGGCGACATGGCATTCATCGAGACCAACCAGAATCTGCTGGCCTTCACACGGGAGAAGGACGGGGAGCGGCTGCTGTTCGTGTTCAACCTGACGCGAGAGAAGCAGAAGTTCACGCTGCCTGAGCGGTTCGCTTTTGTGACGCCACTGGACATGCCGGGGTTCGTCTCGCGGCTGGAGAATGATGCGGTGGTGCTGGATGCGGTTGATGTGTTTTGTGCGCGGGTGTGAAGGCTAACTTGGAAGGCGCGCCAGTTTGCCCCGCTCGTCATCCTCGGGCTTGTCCCGAGGATCTGAGCACATCGCCAGAACCGAAACGGCAGTAGATCCTCGGGACAAGCCCGAGGATGACGACCTATCAAATGGAAAGGCCCGCGAGCGATCGCGGGCCTTTGTTATTCTATCATTCAGGCAATCGCCGCATCTCAGTCGAAATGCAGTTCGCGCTCGCCCTGTTCGTCGCGGATGCAGGTCTGCAGGCCGATCTTGTTCAAGATGTTGAGGAACGGGCGCGGCGCCAGTTCTTCGACATTGGCCATCTTCTTCACATCCCATTCGCCGGTGGCGACTAGCATTGCTGCTGCGACCGGGGGAACGCCGGCGGTGTAGGAAATGCCCTGGGAGCCCACTTCGTTGAAGGCTTCCTTGTGGTCGGCGACGTTGTAGATAAACACCGTGCGTTCCTTGCCGTCCTTGATGCCCTTGACGAAGTCACCGATGCAGGTCTTGCCTTCGTATTCCGGCGCGAGCGAGGACGGGTCGGGCAGGCAGGCTTTTACGACCTTGAGCGGCACGACTTCATCGCCGTTCGCCAGCTTCACCGGCTGCTCGGAGAGAAGGCCGATGTTCTTCAGGACGGTGAAGACGTTGATGTAGTGATCACCAAAGCCCATCCAGAAGCGCACGTCGGCGCCGTCCATGTTCTTGGCCAGCGAATGGACTTCGTCATGGCCGCAGAGATAGGCGCGGCGGGTGCCGACGACCGGCAGGTCGTAGTCCTTGCCGATTTCGAACATCTTGTTGACGTTCCATTCGCCGCCCTGCCAAGAATAAACGACGCCCGTGAATTCGCGGAAGTTGATTTCCGGGTCGAAGTTGGTGGCGAAATACTTGCCGTGGCTGCCGGCATTGATGTCGACGATGTCGACGTCGGTGACGGTGTCAAGGTACTCGTCCTTGGCGAGACGCGCATAGGCGTTGACGACGCCCGGATCGAAACCGGCGCCGAGGATGGCGGTGATGCCCTTTTCCTCGCATTCGGCGGCGCGCTTCCACTCGTAGTTACCGTACCACGGCGGGGTCTCGCAGATTTTGTTCGGCTCTTCGTGGATGGCGGTGTCGATATAGGCGACGCCGGTATCCATGCAGGCGCGCAGCACCGACATGTTCAAGAAAGCGGTGCCGACGTTGATGACGATCTGGCTGCCGGTCTTGGTGATCAAGGCCTTGGTGGCTTCGATGTCGAGCGCGTCGAGCGCGTGACCTTCGAGCACGCCTTCCTGCTTCATCGCCTTCTTTTCGTGAACCGAAGCGATGATGGCGTCGCACTTGGACTTGGTGCGCGATGCGATATGGATATCACCGAGGACATCGTTGTTCTGCGCACACTTGTGGGCAACGACCTGTGCGACGCCGCCGGCGCCGATGATGAGCACGTTCTTTTTCATTCTGGGGACCACTCCTTGCGTCCAATCGTCAGAAAGTCTTGTCCTGTGGGCCCTTTGGCCCTTTCTGGTCAGGAAAGGCTCTGTTCGTAGTCCGTGTAGTCAAACTCACGGACCGTCCTGAGGCTGCCATCCAGTTCCCGGATGGCGATTGCCGGCATTTTCACGCCGTTAAACCAGTTTTTCTTGACCATCGTGTAGCCGGCAGCATCCTGGAACGAGATGCGGTCGCCGACCTTTACCTCTTCGGGGAAGTCGAATTCTCCGAAGATGTCTCCGGCAAGGCATGACTTGCCGCAGACCATCGCACGATGGGGTCCCTGGTTGGGGTGAACCTTGGCATTCTCACGATAGATCAGGAGATCCAGCATGTGCGCTTCGATGGAACTATCCACCACGACAAGGTTCTTGCCGTTGTAAAGCGTGTCGAGGACGGTGGTTTCCAGCGTCGTCGATTTGGTGATCGAGGCTTCGCCCGGCTCGAGATAGACCTGCACGCCATATTCGCCGGAGAAACGCTTGAGGCGCTCGGCAAACTGGTCGACCGGGTAATCATCGCCGGTGAAATGGATGCCGCCGCCGAGCGAGACCCATTCGGCCTTCTTCAGCAGCGGTGCGAACTTCTGTTCGATATCGCCGAGCATGCGGTCGAACAGGGCAAAATCCTTGTTCTCGCAGTTGTTGTGGATCATGAAGCCGGTGATCATGTCCATGACCGGTTCGACCTTGGCGAGATCCCATTCGCCGAGACGCGAGAAGGGGCGGGCCGGGTCGGCGAGGTCGAAGCTGGAAGAGGATACGCCGGGGTTGAGGCGCAGGCCGCGGGTGATGCCGGAGGACTGGCTCTCGAACCGCTGCAGCTGGCCGATCGAGTTGAAGATGATCTTGTCGGCGTGGGACACGACCTCGTCGATCTCGTAATCGGCATAGGCGACCGAATAGGCGTGGGTTTCCTTGCCGAAACGCTCATGGCCGAGGCGGACTTCGTTGAGCGACGAGGAGGTCGTGCCGTCCATGTAGTCGCGCATGAAATCGAAGACGGACCAGGTGGCGAAGCATTTCAGCGCCAGCAATGCCTTGGCGCCCGACTTCTCACGCACAGTGGCAATCCGTTCCATGTTCTGGAGCAGCTTGGACTTGTCGATGAGGTAGTAGGGAGTCTGCAGCATTTCGCGTGATCGGCCTTCTTACGGTTCTTCTAAAACTTGAAGGGGCCTATTGCCTGACGTAGATGACATCTTCAAGACCCCTTGGCTTTTCGGGGTAAAGAAAAGCCCCGCAGCGAGGCTGCGGGGCGTGGTGTTTTCGAGTTTCTACGTTTCATTCGGGGATAAGCCGTTCGTATTCCTCCCGCAGTTTCAGCCAGCCCTGCCAGAAAGGTTCCGGTTTGCGGCCGGAGGCCTTGGCAGCAAGAATATCGAGATGCATGTGCCAGCCGGCGCCGACCATGGTCATGTTTTTGCGGTCGGAAATGCGCTTGTGGACGAGGGTGAGAAGGACGTCCGAACCTATCGCCTTCAACTCGATCGCTACTTCGCCGCGGGGCGGCCAGGTGAAGGCCAAGCGGTGGGGGGCGTCGAAGAGGAGGATATCGCTGGTCATCCGCTGTTCTTCCGGAAAACCTTCCGGGCGTGCCTCCGCTCCATCGGTCAATTCATCGTTACGCCAGACGAGTTCGAATGTGCCGCCGGGTGTTTCCGGCATGATGCCGGAGGCAAGCCATTGGCGGCGCAGGTCGCTATCGGTCAGGTAATCCCAGATCCGCTCGATTGGGCCGGGCAGCTTGCGCTGAATGGTGATCTCGGCAGGTGCCGTCAAGGTTCCATATTTTTCCAATAGATTCATGCTGTTCATCGGTCTTCTCCCAGTTTTGATTCAGGTGTCATTTCCAGGTTTCGATGGGGGCATCTTGGCGTTTTGATCGGCCTTGCGAGCGTCGTCCTGCTTCAGCAGGTGCTCCAGCGCATCCAGACGAGTCGTCCAGAAATGTTCGTAGAAAGAGAGCCATTCATGTGCGGTGGCGAGCGGACCGGGATCAAGCCGGCAGAGATGGATGCGGCCCTGGATTTCCCGCCGCACCAGACCGGCGCCTTCCAGCACCTTGATATGTTTCGATGCGGCCGCAAGCGACATGGCGTGCGGTTCTGCCAGCTGCCCGACCGTGCGTTCGCCTCGCGTCAACTCGCGCAGCATATGGCGACGGGTGGCGTCGCTCAGCGCATGGAAGACGGTGTCGATCTTGTGGGTGTATAATTCAACCATGTGGTTGAATGTGTACCTCTTTATTTTGATTGTCAACCGATTGGTTTAATATTTGCGAAGTAGAGGAACTGAGTTCGCATTTCAGCCCTTCGTACCAATTCCCAAACGCGACAAGCCGTCATATCGTGACGCCGCGCCGGGGGCTGGGACAGCCACGTGCCGCAATAAAAGACTTCGCATGCATTTTGCCAGATCAACTTGAGGGAAAATCATGAGCAGCAGTTTCATCACCACCAAGGACGGCACGCAGATCTTTTACAAGGACTGGGGATCGAAGGACGCCCAGCCGATCGTCTTCCATCATGGCTGGCCGTTGTCCGCCGATGACTGGGATGCGCAGATGCTGTTCTTCCTTCACGACGGATATAGAGTGATCGCGCATGACCGGCGCGGGCACGGGCGTTCCAGCCAGACGGAAACCGGTAACGAGATGGACACCTATGCCGCCGACATGGCGGAACTTGCGGCGCATCTCGACTTGAAGGGCGCAATCCATGTCGGCCATTCGACTGGAGGCGGGGAGGTGACGCGCTATGTCGCCAAGTTCGGCCAGCCGCAGGGGCGTGTTGCCAAGGCGGTACTGATCGGGGCGGTGCCACCGATCATGGTCAAGAGCGAGAAGAACCCCGGCGGATTGCCGCTCGAGGTGTTCGACGGGTTTCGCGCGGCGCAGGCCGCCAACCGGGCGCAGTTCTTTCTCGATATTCCGACCGGGCCTTTCTACGGCTACAACCGGCCGGGTGCTGAAGTTTCCGAAGGGGTGATCCGCAACTGGTGGCGGCAAGGCATGATGGGTGGCACCAAGGCCCATTACGACTGCATCAAGGCGTTTTCGGAGACGGATTTTACGGAAGACCTCAAGGTGATCGATGTTCCGGTGCTGGTCATGCACGGGACGGATGACCAGATCGTGCCGTTCGAGGATTCCGCGCCGCTCTCGTCCAAGCTTCTGAAGAACGGGGTGCTGAAAGTCTATGACGGGCTGCCGCATGGTATGGCGACGACCCATGCGGATATCATCAATGCCGATCTGCTGGCGTTTTTTAAGGGGTAGGCGGACGCTGCTGTGGTTTGCCCCTCACCCTAACCCTCTCCCCGTAATGACGGGGAGAGGGGACGTGGCCGATTTCGGCACTGAGGTTGCGGCTGGTGTCCTTCTCCCCGCTTGCGGGGAGAAGGTGCCGGCAGGCGGATGAGGGGCTTTGGGTGAGGCGAATTTGGGCCCCTTAAATCAGCTGGAACTTGTCGACATCGACCATGCCCCTGTCCGAAATCTTCAGGTGCGGGATCACGGGCAAGGGCAAAAACGCCACCTGCAGGAAAGGTTCTTCCAGAGTCGTTCCAAGAGCATAGGCGTGTTTTCTCAAGTCGTGCAGCGTGTCGCGAACCCACTCATACGGTTCGAGGCTCATCAGGCCGGCAATTGGGAGTGCGATCTCGCCGGTGACCCTGCCGTCCTCGACGACGACGAAGCCGCCGTTGATTTCTCCCAGCCGGTTGGCGGCGAGCGCCATGTCGTCTTCGGATACGCCGACGACGCAGATATTGTGGCTGTCATGGCCGACTGTGGAGGCGATCGCGCCCTTCTTCAGGCCAAAGCCCTGGACGAAGCCGTTGGCGTGGTTGCCGTTCTTGCCGTGGCGCTCGATGACGGCGACCTTGATGATGTCGCGGTCAAGATCGACGCCCGCCTGGTTGCCGGCGGCGGGAAGGCGGTAGCGGCGGTGTTCGGTGATGATCTTTCCAGGCATAACGCCGATGACCGGGGTTTCGGCTTCGGAATAGGGGACGCCGAACTGCATGGCCTGTACGGGACGCGCCTTGACGCTGTCGAGGCCGACTGGGGCGATCGGCTTGCGGGTGGCGAAGAGCTCGTCGGTCACGCGGCGGCCGGCGGAGAAAACGATTTCTGCCTTGCAGTTTTCGAGCGTGTCGACAATGACGAGATCGGCGCGCCAGCCGGGCGCGACGAGGCCGCGATCGGTGAGGCCAAAGGCTTTTGCTGCCGAGATCGAGGCGGCGCGATAGATTGCGAGCGGTTCGACGCCCGCCTTGATCGCTGTGCGGATCATGTAGTCGAGATGGCCCTGTTCGGCGATATCGAGCGGATTGCGGTCGTCGGTGCAAAGCGCCAGATAGGGCGACAAGCGCTCGGTGATGATCGGCATCAGGGCTTCGAGATCCTTGGAGACCGAGCCTTCGCGGACAAGCACGTGCATGCCTTTGCGGATCTTTTCGAGCGCTTCTTCGGCGGTGGTGCTTTCGTGTTCGGTGCGGATGCCGGCGGCAAGATAGCCGTTCAGATCATTTCCACGCAGCAGCGGGGCGTGGCCGTCGATGTGATCGCCGTAAAAGGCATCGAGCTTGGCGAGGCAGATTGGATCCTTATGGATGACGCCCGGAAAATTCATGAACTCGGCAAGGCCGATGACTTTTGGATGATCGCGGAAGGGCAGGAGCTTTTCGATCGGCAGATCGGCGCCGGCCGTCTCCAGATGCGTGGCTGGCACGCAGGAGGAAAGCTGGACGCGGATATCCATGATCGTTTCGAGAGATGAATCGAGGAAATAGCGGATGCCTTCTTCACCGATGACATTGGCGATCTCGTGCGGGTCGCAGATCGCGGTCGTCACGCCATAGGGCAGGACGCAGCGGTCGAATTCGTGGGGCGTGACGAGAGAGCTTTCGATATGCAGATGCGTATCGATGAAGCCGGGGACGACGATCTTTCCGGAAATGTCGATCTCGGTCTTGCCGGTGTAATCGCCGCAAGTGCCGACAATACGATCGCCGCAGATGGCGATGTCTGAGGCGACAAGCTCACCGGTGACGAGATCGAAGAATTTGCCGCCTTTCAGCACGATATCCGCGGGCTCGCGGCCGGTGCCCTGATCTATGAGGGTTTCGAGACGCGTGGTCATGGGGGGGCTCCTGGCAGTTTCGATTCCCCCTACTTAGCCCTTCAATGTGAAAACGGGGAGAGGGAACCGGAAATACCCTGTTTATGGCGCAGTGACCCTGACATTGCCGCCGCAGAGTATCGTGGCGACGGTCTTTCCCTTGAGGCTGACGCCGTTCTCGATCAGGCCTGCAAGGCCGGCAACGCCTGCCTCTTCGACGACGAGGCCGTAATGGGTGAGAGAGAAATCTCGCGCGCTGCGGATCGCCTCCTCGCTGACTGCCCAGATCTCATCGACGGTCGTCTTCATGCAATCCAGCGCATAGGAAACGCATTCGCGCACGGCGATGCCGTCGGCGGCAGTATCTGCCGTCTCCGTCGAGATCACTCGGCCGGTTTCCCACGAGTGTTTCATCGCTGGCGCATTGGCGGCCACGACGCCGATCACTTTGCAGGCTGGCGCCTTGCCTCTGATCCATGTGCCGATGCCGGTCAGCAGTGCGCCATTGCCGAGCGGGACGATGATGGCGTCGAGGGCGACGCCCTCTTGCGACAGGCGTTCGGTGATTTCCAGCGCGATCGTGCCGGCACCTTCGGCGATGGTGCGCAGGGCGCCGTCTTCGACAAAGGGGCAGCCGTTGATCTCGGCATAGGCGCGGGCGGCAGCTTTGGCTGCATCGAAATCATCGCCTTCGAGCCTCACCTCCGCTCCGAGCCGGCGCATAGCCTCCACCTTGCCGGGATTGGCAGTGGTGGCGGAGAAGATCACCACCTTGCGGCCCTGCGCCCGGCCTGTATAGGCGAGGCCCTGGCCGAAATTGCCGGCCGAGGCGGAAACGACCGGATGATCGCTAGGCTGCTCGTTCTGCATCCACCAGTCGGTGCCGCGGCCCTTGAAGGAGCGGATAGGGTTGAGCGTTTCCACCTTGGCGAACAGCCGCAGGCCGAGTTCGTCATTGGCCGTCTGCTGTTGGATTAGCGGGCTTTTGGTAAAAACCGGATCAATGGCGCGGGAGGCGGCCAGAATGCCGTCGGCGGAGGGAGCGAGCTGTTGTTGAGTCATTTCAAAAGCATGGCAAGGAAAAGCTGGCGTTATTCCTAAAGATATCGGAGTATGCGGAAATATCTCCCGATTAGCGATTTGAGATGGGAAAATTACCCATGGCGTTGACCAAGGCGGACCGTAATATCCTCAGGCTGATGCAGCAGGACGCTACCATCACGCTGAGCGAGCTCGCCGAGCAGGTGGGACTGTCGCCGTCCTCGGCACAGAGGCGGCTGCAGAAGCTGCGCGAGGACAAGGTGATCCTGCGCGATGTTTCGATTGTCGATCCGAAGAAAGTCGGCGGCGCTGTCTCGATGCTGGTCGAGGTGGAACTGGAGCGTGACCGGCCCGAGCTTCTGCCGCCTTTCCAGCGCTGGGTGGCGGAGACGCCGGAGGTGCAGGAGGCTTGGGGCACGTCCGGGCGAGGGGATTATACGCTTGTGATTCTTGCTCAGTCGGTGGATCACTTCGATGCGCTGGCCGACCGGATGATGGAGCTCAATCCGAATATCCGCAAATTCACCACCAGCGTGGTGCTGAAGACGCTGAAACGCGGGCTGGTCGTGCCGGTGGAGTGATGTCGCAGGGGGCTGATGGGTTTCCCTGTGGCGGTGATGAACCCCAAACGAAAACGGGCGCCCGAAGGCGCCCGCTGAGTGTTTTTTTGGATCCGATTACTTGGCGGCGACGATCTTGCCGCCTTCCCACTTGTAGAGCGAGAAGCTCTGCGAGGTGAGGTCGCCAGTTTCGCCGTAGGTGAGCTGGCCGATGGCGGTCGGGATGGCGGAGCCGTCCTTCAGGGCTGCGGTCACGGCTTCTGCGTCTTCGGCGGTCTTTGCCTTTTCGATGCCGGCCTTGATGACCTGGACAGCGGCGTAGGCATTCAGCGTGAAGGCTTCGGCCGGGATGTTCTTGGCGGCGAGCGAATCTGCTGCGGCCTTCGAATCCGGGCTCTTCAGGGCGTCGGATGCGTTGGTGAAGAGCGTGCCGGCTGCCGCTTCGTTGCCGATCGTCCAGTATTCGGAGTTCGACAGGCCGTCGCCGCCGATGATCTGGGCATTGAGCGAGAGATCACGCAGCTGACGGGCCAGAAGTCCGCCTTCCGGATGGTAGCCGCCAAAATAGATCACATCGACTTTTTCCGACTTCAGGCGGGCGGTCAGCGCGCCGAAATCCTTGTCGCCGGGGGTAACGGCTTCGTTGACCACTTCGGTGGTGCCGCCGGCGTTCAGGGTTGCCTTGAAGGCGTCTGCGAGGCCCTTACCGTAAGCGCCCTTGTCGTTGATGATGGCGACGCGCTTGTCCTTGAGCTTGTCGAGCACGTATTTGGCGGCAACTTCGGCCTGCTGGTCATCGCGGCCGCAGGTGCGCAGAACGTTTGCGAGGTCACGCTTGGTGAGATCCGGCGCGGTTGCGGTCGGGGTGACCATGAGTATGCCGTTTTCGGCAAGGACGTCGGAAACGGGAATGGAAACGCCCGAGGTGACCGGGCCGACGACGAAGTGAATGCCTTCGCCGACGATCTGGTTGGCGGCGGAGACGCCCTGCTTCGGTTCGCCGGCGTCGTCGGCGAGTTTCAGCACGACCTTTTCGCCAAGAATGCCGCCTGCCTTGTTGATGTCGTCAACGGCCGTCTGCGCGCCATTCTTGACCTGATCACCGTAAGCGGCGACCGGGCCGGTCAGCGGTGCGATGAGGCCGATGGTGATGTCGGCATGAGCTATCGGCGCAAAGGCCAGCGAGGCAGCAAGTGCTGCCGTGATTGTCTTCAATGTCATGTCTGTCTCCTTGGGGCATCGGCAGAATTCTTTGGCGGGCCTCCCTGGCCGCCGTTCACGACGTTCGGCGCGTCCTGCCGCAGCCGCAAACGCGGCGTGCAGGATTGGACGTACAAAACCTCGGCCTCAGCGCGGCCATGTTTGGCTCGCGCATCCGGCAGCAATTTTTGTAGAAATCTTGAGGCCGTCGCGCAAGAAGATAACCGAAACTGCGACACTTCGGTGGGGATATTTCAAGGCGAGGTTGAAGAGATGCGGGGATGACCTGCGTCTGCAAATTCAGCACTACTCGCAGGGCGCTGTTGGATCTCGCCACGAAGCGACGCGGGAGATCAAGCGATGCCCGGTGTATTCGATATCAATCAGACAACCCCTTGTTGTGCGATCTTGATGCACAAAAGCAAAAAAGCCCGGGTGTTGCCCGGGCATCTTTTTAGACCGATCCAAAAGGATTATGCAGCTGCGGAGGTTTTCCGCTCGGCGGCAATGTAGATGTCCTCAAGACTGTCGAGGATCTTCAGCACCGATTCCGAAGAGCTGGAATAATAGATCGTCTGTGCGTCGCGCCTGGTCTTTACCAGCTTTTGTGCGCGAAGCTTTGAGAGATGCTGTGACAAGGCAGACTGGCTCAAGCCGACGCGCGTCGCCAGTGCACCCACTGCCACCTCTCCCTTAACCAGGCAGCAGAGAATCATCAGCCGCTTGGGGTTGGCCATTGCCGACAGCAGGCCCGCTGCTGCGTTTGAATGCTCAGAAAGTGCTACCTTATCCATAAGTTCTCTTCACCTCGTCTCCAAAGTGGCCGCGCAATTCACCAAATATTCTTATCCGGTGATGTTAGGCGGCACAGGCGGAATTTGTACATCCCCTAAATTTCGGGTAGTTCAAGCTACATTTTAGTTTATTTGCAGATATAATGTATGACGTCTTCCGGCAAGTCTAGTCGATGCTGAAACTCGTGCCGGACGAGTACATCGCTCGAAACGAGGTCAATCCCGGCGGGATCAACCAATCCGAATCTCCAATTCTTGTCTCCAAGCCCTAGGCGATGCGCAAAATTCGCAGCTTCCAAAGGCTTTTCTGCCAGTTCGTTCTGCAGTTTCAGCCACGATGATTCGTCTGCCGAGAGCGGAAAAAGCAAATCTTCGCCACCCAATGCATAGGCGCGCCCGAAGCCTCCGTTCAGCGACGCTTGAACGGGAACCAATCGGTAAAACCTGAAATCAGGAAAATCGACGTAAAGTTGCGCCTTGGCATGGCGTCTCAGGAAACGCGCGCGAATCCTTTGATGGATTGCGCTGTCCCGGCCAACCGGCTGGGCCTCGCAGAAAACGGTAATACGGGCATGGGCCAGCGGATCACCCTTACCCGGTTCGCCTGCAAGCAGCGAGCAACGAGAATCATCCTTCAGGCCTTTGGTATGGCCCGAGAGGGCAGAAACGAGCACGACCGGAACACCATCGAGATCGATGGCCGTCAATGCCCTGCTCACGGATGGAAAGCCGGTTACCGGATCAAGAACACCGAGTGACATGTAGCGTGCACTGCGCAGAAGCGTGCGAGCAAGCTCGCGTGCCTCGTCATCTGTCGGGCGCAATAACTGGGCCTGTTCGGCCATCCGTCACTCTCTGGTTGAATTTCGAGGTTTGAATTTTGATAATGCTTTATTTTCATATCATTTAATTCACTGCCGCAAAAGAGGCCTTGCCGCGTCAAGTTTGCGCACCATCTACTTGCGGTTAACGTTCATCTATCCACGGTTGTCGCGCAGCCGATGCCGTGTGAGGCCGGTTACGACGTCATCGGCGGTTATCGAGCCGACCACGCTGCCGTTATCAACGATGGCGATGGTGCCGCGCTGACGAGCCAGCCCATCCATGATATCGACGAGAGGCGTATCCGGAGAGGCGGAAGCGGAGATCGGGACCGCGCTTGTCGCGGCCGAGACGCCTTTCGTCATAATGTCGCCGGCAGTCAGCATGCTGATCGGGTTCATGTGGCGGACGAAATCGGCGACGTAATCATCAGCCGGATCGCGGACGATTTCCTGCGGCGTGCCGCACTGGATGATCTGGCCGCCTTCCATGATGGCGATGCGATTGCCGATGCGGAAGGCTTCGTCGAGGTCGTGGCTGACGAAGAGGATGGTCTTTTTCAACCTGTGCTGGAATTCCAGCAATTCATCCTGAAGTTTTGTGCGGATCAGCGGGTCGAGTGCCGAAAAGGGCTCGTCCATCAGCAGGATAGGCGCGCCCGTGGCGAAGGCACGGGCCAGGCCGACTCGCTGCTGCATGCCGCCTGAAAGCTCTCCGACGCGCCGGTCCGCCCATTGGCTGAGGCCGACCAGTTCAAGCTGTTCGCCTACCCGCCGCTTGCGCTCCGTTTCCGATACACCCGCAAGTTCGAGGCCGAAGCCGACATTTTCGGCAACCGACCGCCACGGCAGAAGTCCGAACTGCTGGAAGACCATGGAGACCGTGTGCATGCGCAGTTCGCGCAGTGTTCGGGCGTTGGCCCTGTAGGGATCGACCGGGCCGGCGGGTGTAGCGACGCTGACGTTGCCGCGCACCACGGGAGCAAGGCCATTGACTGCGCGCAGAAGCGTGGACTTGCCAGAGCCGGAAAGCCCCATCAGGACGAGGATTTCTCCTTCGCGGATAGACAGGGAGGCATTGGAGACGCCGACGACGATGCCGGTCTGAGCACTGATCTCGTCGCGGCTTCGGCCAGCATCGAGCAGCGGCAGCGCGGCTTTCGGCTCGTTGCCGAACACGATGTCGACATTACTGAATGTGACGCAGTCTCGGGTCGAGGTGACGGTCATGGCGCATCTGCCTTTCCGCTCTTGAACAGGCGATCGAGGATGATGGCGAGGATGACGATGCAGAGCCCGGCTTCGAAGCCACGGGCGATGTTGACCGTGTTGAGCGCCCGCACGACCGGCACGCCCAAGCCATTTGCACCGACAAGCGCGGAAATGACGACCATGGACAGGGACAGCATGATGGTCTGGGTCAAGCCCGCCATGATCTGCGGCATCGCGTAGGGGAGTTCCACCTTGCGCAGCACCTGGCCCGATGTGGCGCCGAATGCGACGGCTGCTTCGGTGAGCGCCCCCGGCGTGGAAATGATGCCGAGGCGGGTAAGCCGGATCGGTGCGGGAATGGCGAAGATGACGGTGGCAATCAGGCCCGGCACCATGCCGAGGCCGAAAAGGATGAGTGCGGGGATGAGATAGACGAAGGTCGGGATGGTCTGCATCAGGTCGAGGACCGGGCGCATGCCCTGATAAATCCATTCACGCCGTGCCGCTGCGATGCCGAGCGGTATGCCGATCGCCATGCTGACTACGGTGGCCGCCAGCACGAGCGCCAGCGTCTCGGTCGTTTCCTTCCAGTAGCCGAGATTGTAGATCAGCAACAAGCCGAGACAGGTGAAGGCTGCGACGCCGAATGAGCGGCGCAGGCCGTAGGCAAGGGCGGTGAAGATCGCGATGAGCAGAAACGGGTGCGGATATTGCAGCACCGCCAGAAGCGCGTCGATCACCTTCGACAGAATATGCGACAGCCAGTCGAAAAACCAGCTTGCATTGCCCGTCAGCCAGTCGACGGCATTTTTCGCCCAATTGCCCAGGCGCAGCTTTCCACTCGAGTCAACGAGCCAGTCGGGTAGCCAGTTCACGTCCGGTACCACCTCAAAATATTAAACGGGCAGGGGACAAGGGCCGGAGAACCGGCCCTTGCAGTCGAACGATCAGAGACCGAGTTCTGCCTTGACGGCATCAAGGCCCGGCTTGCCGTCCTTGGTGGTGACGCCGGCCAGCCATGGCTCGATCGCTGCGCCATTGGCCTTCAGCCAGTCGGTCGCAGCGACTTCCGGCTCTTCTGCGTCATTCAGGATGCCGCCCATGATCTCGTTTTCCATCGGCAGCGAGAATTTCAGGTTCTTGATGAAGGTGCCGACATTGGGGCATTCCTCGGTGAAGCCGGAGCGCACGTTGGTGTAGACTTCCGCACCGCCGAAATTCGGGCCGAACACGTCATCGCCGCCGGTCAGATAGGTCAGCTTGAAATTGGCGTTCATCGGATGCGGTTCCCAGCCGAGGAAGACGACCGGATCGCCGGCCTTGTCGGCACGGGCGACCTGCGCGAGCATGCCCTGCTCGGAGGATTCCACCACTTCCAGCTTCTTCAGGCCGAACGTGTCCTTCTCGATCATGCCAAGGATCAGGCGGTTGCCGTCATTGCCCGGCTCGATGCCGTAGATCTTGCCGCCGAGAGCGTCTGCATGAGCGGCGATATCCTTGAAATCCTTGATGCCGAGTTCGGCGCCTTTGGCATTGGTGGCAAGCGTATATTTCGCGCCGGTCAGATTAGGCCCGAAAGATTCGACCGACTTTTCGGTCAGGAACGGACGGACGTCGGCTTCCTGCGTCGGCATCCAGTTGCCGAGGAAGACATCGATATCCTTGTTCTTCAGCGACGAATAGGTGACGGGCACGGACAGGACCTTGATGTCTGTCTGGTAGCCCAGTGCCTTCAGGAGAACGGAGGCGGTTGCGGTGGTTGCCGTGATGTCTGTCCAGCCGACATCGGAGAAGCGGACGGTGCCACAGGCGGCCGGCTCGGCAGCGGATGCGCTGGCGGCAAAACCGGATAGAGCGGCAGAGACGGCGACGGTGAAGGCCAGCGATTTATGGATGCGCATGAAGTGCTCCCGTTCTTTCTTGTTCCCGGCCATTATCAATAACTTCCTGTTGCAAGCAAGCATGCGCGTTTACGCCGCAGGACACAGGTCATTTGCGACATTCAGTCCGGTATCGGCAAAATTGTCACGATGAGGCGCTTGCTAAGCCCGATGCCCCGGTTGTGACTTGATCTAACTCATGTCAGGGCGGATAGAAGCTGATCGTTATCTGCTCAATCCCGGAAACAACATTGATGCCCACTTCTTTTTCCCTGTCGCGGCGAAGCTTCGTGCTTGGTTCCGTATCCATGACGGCGGCACTGGCCGGCTGCAGCACCACGAGCCAGCCGAATGTCGTTCCGGTCGCAGCGCAACGGCCGATCGGTCCTCCCGATGAGGCAGAGCTGCAGGCGCGTTATGCGGCTGTGGAAGACGGTGGATACCAGCTTCCGGCCATACCGTATCAGCAGATCGACCCGAAATATTACCGGCAGCGAGTTATCGATCCGACAGGCGAAAAGCCGAACACGATCGTCGTCGATACCCCCAACCGATTCCTCTATGTCGTAGAGCCGGGTGGTACGGCGATGCGTTATGGCGTCAGCATCGGCCGCGATGGTTTTATGTGGGAAGGCGAGGGCGTCATCCAGTGGCGGCAGCCCTGGCCGCGGTGGAAGGTGCCGGACGAGATGGTTGCCCGCCAGCCGTCGCTGGCGCGCTATTCGGTCAAGGCCGGCGGCATGGAGCCCGGCATCAAGAACCCGCTCGGTGCGCGCGCGCTCTATATCTTCAAGGATGGCCAGGACACGCTTTATCGCCTGCACGGTTCGCCGGAATGGAAGTCGATCGGCACGGCGGCATCATCCGGTTGCGTGCGCTTCGTCAACCAGGATATTCTCGACCTCTATACCCGCGTTCCCTACCATGCCCGTATCGTCGTGCATCAGGGCTCGCTCCGGACGGCCTGACGTCCAGATTTATAAGGCAGCGTGTCGGATTTTTATCCGGCCGCTCGTCCTCCGCGTGAAAGGAAGGCAGAATGCCTTCCGCTCTGCTGGAGGAGAAAATCATGACACGCTATCTGGTCGCCATTCACCACCCCGACGATTACGATCCCGCCGCCTTCGAAGACGAGGCGATGCATCGCGATATCGACGTGCTCAACGAGGAGATGATTGCGGCAGGCATCCGGCTTTTCGTCGGCGGCCTGCATCCGGTCGCGGTTGCCAAATCAGTGAAAGCGGGGCCGGGCGGCGAGGTCGAGATTACCGACGGGCCTTATCTGAAGACACGCGAACATGTCGGCGGCTTCTGGGTGCTTGAGGCGGCCGACATGGATGAAGCGCTCGAATGGGGACGCAAGGCCGCTATTGCCTGCAGGGCGCCGGTCGAGGTTCGCGCGTTTCACTGACGCGGAGACGGTCAGGGCCGATCAGCCATCTGTCGAGATCGTCACGGCCTTCCAGTCATCGATCTCCTGCTGCAGACGGGTGATCCTCTCGGAGACAAATTTCAGCGCATCGCTGCCGAGCAATAATTGCGGTGGTGGTGCATCGGACTGGATCACGGTCAGGACGGCAGCAGCAAGCTTGGCCGGGTCACCCAGTTGCCTGCCGCTTTTTTCCTGCCGGGCCTGGCGGATCGGGTCGAACAGTGCGTCATAGTCATCAATCGACCTTGCGGTGCGTCTCATCGAGCGTCCTGCCCAATCGGTACGGAAGGAGCCGGGGCAAAGTGTGGTGACATGCACGCCGAAGGGCGCCATTTCCGCACGCATGACTTCCGAAATGCCCTGGAGGGCGAACTTGCTGCCGCAATAATAGCCTATGCCGGGCATTGTGATCATGCCGCCCATGGAGGTGACATTGACGATGAAACCACGGCGTCTCCGACGAAAGCGGGGCAGGAAGGCTTTGGCGACGGCTACTGCGCCGAAGACGTTGACGTCGAACTGGCGCCGCATCTCTTCGATCGGCGATTCCTCCAGCACGCCTTCGTGGCCGTAACCGGCATTGTTGATGAGAACATCCACGGGGCCGTGATCTTTTTCGACCTGTTCGACGATCGCGGGTATGCGGTCGAAATCGGTGACGTCGCAGAGTGCGGTGTGAATGTCCGGCAGCTGCGCGGCAAGGTCTGCCCTCGAAGCTTCGGACCTGACTGTGCCGATGACGGTGTGGCCTGCGGCGCGGGCGGCGGTTGCAATGGCGAGACCGAAACCCGAATTGGCTCCGGTGATGAAAAATGTCCTGTTGCTCATGGGATGCGTCCTCGATTGATCGTGGACTTGGCAAATAATATGGTGAGAAGCTAAGTTCGACGGTGAATTCTCTAATAATATTGTCAATTCCTATGAATGAGCATGAGGGTCTCTCTGAGCGGGAGAAATTGGTCGGACTTGCCGCTGGGCTTGCTCCCCGCCATGGCTACAATGCCACGCGGCTTGAGAGCGTGAGGCTGCTGAGGAGTGAGACCGTGCTCAATGACGTGCCGGTTCTCTACAGGCCCGGAGCGGTGTTCGTGCTGCAGGGACGCAAGCAGGGAATGCTCGATGACCAGGTCTACCTGTATGACGAGGAGCATTATCTTGCCGTCTCCATGCCGGTGCCGTTCAGGATGGGGTCGATTGCCAGCAGCGAGCGTCCGCTTCTGGCCGTCTATGTCGAGTTCGACATGGCGCTTGCAGCCGAAATTGCAGCGCTGGTTACGGCGCATGGCGATATCGGAGCAGGCCAACCGCGAAGCCTGATCTCAAGCCGGATGGATGCCGGTATTGCGGACGTGTTGCTGCGATTGCTGACGGCGCTTGGCGATCCCATCGAGGTTACCGTTCTGGGGAGCGGCATTCTTCGCGAGCTTCATTACCGGGTGCTTGTCGGCCCGCAGGGCGGCGCGATGATCGCGGCTCTGCAGCAGGACGGGGCAGCAGGACGCGTTGTCCGAAGCCTCAAATTTCTCAGGGAGAACTACGGCGCAGGCATCTCTGTCGTAGACTTGGCGAGCAATGCCGGGATGAGCGTGCCGTCCTACCACAGTCATTTCAAGGAGCTGACCGGCAGTAGCCCGATACAATATGTCAAGGCGATGCGGTTGCACGAGGCGAGGCTGATGATTGCGCGCCGCGGCAAGATCACCGACGTGGCCACATCGGTCGGATACGCGAGCACCTCGCAATTTGCGAGAGATTTCCGGCGACATTTCGGACGCACCGCGTCTGAGGAAATGAAGTGGGTTCGCCATCATCTGGGTGAGGTGGAGTGAGGACGATTACCTATGTGAGCATCGGCCAGGTATCGGAAAGCTTGTAGCCGCCGGGGAAGGGGTCGGAGGGATCGAGCATCAGTTGAGAGGTGCCGCTTATCCAGGCACGGCCGGTGATCGAGGGGATGATGGCCTTGTTTCCGGCGATTTCCGTTTCCCTGACGATCTTTCCGACGAAGCGTGTGCCAATGATAGAGATGCCGGTCAAGGTTTCGCCTTCCTTCATCTGGCCGCGTGCGTGAAGCAGGGCCATGCGTGCCGAGACGGCAGTGCCGGTCGGAGAGCGGTCGATCTTGCCGGGCTGGATGGCGACGACGGATTTCGCCGTGAGTTCGCCGTCCTCATGATATGTTTTGCCGGCAAACAGGCAGAAGGAGATGTGGTTCCAGCCGATGTCTTCCGGATGCGAAAAGCCCAACTGCCGGTTTGCCTCATTGGTGATCCTGATGCCGGTTTCGGCGATCAGCCGGGCATTTTCTGGAATGAGATCGATGCCGATCTCGTCGGGATCGATGACAACAAAACTGTCGCCGCCATAGGCGGTATCGACCGTGATGGTTCCGAGGCCCGGGACATCGAGCGATGCGCTGAGCTTCTGGGCAAAGCTCTTGACGTTGGTGACGGTGATCCGCTCGGCCTTGCCGTTCCTGCATTCGGCCTCGACCTCGACCAATCCCACCGGAGCTTCCAGAACCATTTTCGTCACGGGTTCGGTCATCGGGATGATGCCGCTGTCGAGAAGGACGGTGGAGACGCAGATGGAGTTCGATCCTGACATAGGCGGCGTGTCTTCCGGCTCCATGATGATCCAGCCCATCTGGGCTTTCGGGTTCTTTGGCGGCACGAGAAGGTTGACGTGGCGGAAGACGCCGCCGCGCGGTTCGTTGAGAACGAAATTCCGCAAGGTCTGGTCTTTTGCGATAAAGCGCGACTGTTCCCAGATCGTATCGCCCGGAGGCGGTGCGACACCACCGACGATGACATCACCGACTTCGCCTTCCGCGTGACAGGTGACGATGTGGATGATCTTGGATGAACGCATTGCTTTGTCCTTGGGGAAGTAGGGTCGCTT
The DNA here is from genome assembly GCA_900472575.1 of Hyphomicrobiales bacterium. Taxonomy (GTDB): domain Bacteria; phylum Pseudomonadota; class Alphaproteobacteria; order Rhizobiales; family Rhizobiaceae; genus Neorhizobium; species Neorhizobium cellulosilyticum. Next base: position 62,941 of record UCIV01000018.1, on the reverse strand, counting down.
TTTTCAGAAAAGCCAAAATGGAAGGCGTTGGCTTTCCGCATTCGAAAATATGCTAGCCAGCAACGGCTGTCGCGACAACATGTGGAGGATATGCATGAACCGGTTCGTGGTGATTTCCGGATGTTCCGGTGGAGGCAAGTCGACGCTTCTTGAAGAACTCGGTGCTCGTGGATTTTCCGTGGTCGAGGAGCCGGGACGACGGATCGTCAGGCAGGAGATGCAAGGCGAGGGGAGAGCGCTGCCCTGGGTGGATCTTGCCGCCTTTGCGCGGCTGGCGATCGATATGGCGGTTGCCGACAGGCAGGCTGCTGCCGGGAATACAGGCTGGACGTTCTTCGATCGCGGGCTGGTCGATGCCGCCGTCGCATTGGAACAGGTGACCGGAGAGCCTATGGTCGAGCGATTGAATGAGATCCATCCGTATCATCCGACGGTTTTCATGACACCGCCGTGGCCGGAAATCTATGAAGGGGACGCCGAGCGGCTGCATTCGCTTGATGATGCGGTTGCGGAATATGAACGCCTTGCCGCAGCTTATCCCAAACTCGGCTATGAGGTGATGATCCTGCCGAAGGTCTCTGTTGTCGAGCGTGCCGATTTCGTCCTTTCCGCTCTGGGTTGAGCGGCGCTATTTCTTCTTCGGCTTGAAGTCGATGATCAGCGATTTGAGTTCGACTTCACGGACGCGATATGCGGCTTCACTGGGTGAAAGCCAGACAATCTCACGCTGGCCACGTTCCTTGAAGTCCTTCTCCACCTCCGCCACTTCGACTTGAAAAACGTCGACGACACAGGGCGCAACATCGCCATTGTCCAGCCATTTGAGATAGGTGTAACGGCCGACCGGCTTTTTTCGCGCTCCCCCGCGCACACCTGCTTCCTGCCAGGCTTCGATCTCTGCTGCCTCATGCGGCTGTTTCTTCTTCATCGGCCAGCCCTTGGGAATTACCCAGCGACCGCTGTCCCGCGAGGTGATGACAAGTATCTCGATGGCGTTGCCATCACCCGCCCAGCGAAAGCAGAGCGCGCCGTATTGCTGGCGAAACTCACCGCTGAAAAGCTTCTCCGGCATCTGTGCGAGTTGCTGCAACAGTGTCCGCGGCTTCGGGCTCTGTTTGGTGTTTTGCGACTTCTTGTCTTTGTTGACAGGTTTCATGCTCGTTTAAATGCCGATTTTTGCGGTTGATTCCAGCCGTCCGATGGCTTTTATGACGGTTTTGTGACGGCCCTGATGTTGGTGCCGCAGCAGGGATTATTGCCATGATGAGTATTTTCCGGAAGTTGATGCCGCGCGAAGACAAGTTCTTCGACATGTTTTCCGAACATTCGCGGACCGTCGTGGAGGCGGCCGAAGCGCTTGGCGAGCTTCTCAACGGAAAGGATGTCGAGGCGAATTGCGAGCGCATCGTCACACTCGAGGATCGTGCGGACGACATTACCCGCGACGTACTGCTTGCGGTTCGTCGCAGCTTCATCACCCCTTTCGATCGCGGCGACATCAAGGATCTGATCCAGTCGATGGATGATGCGATCGACATGATGCACAAGACGGTGAAGACCATTCGACTGTTCGAGCAGTCGGAGTTCGATCCCTTGATGCGGCAGATGGGCGAAGAGGTCGTCAAGGCGGCGCATCTCGTTGCGGAAGCCATCCCGCTGCTCGACAAGCTCGGCGCCAATGCGCAGCGGCTCAGCGCGATTGCGGAAGAGGTGATGCGGGTCGAGGGTCGCTCCGATGATCTGCATGACCAGGGTCTCAAGGATCTGTTCCAGCGGCACGGCGCTTCCGGCAATGCCATGGCCTACATGATCGGCAGCGAGATCTACGGCGAACTCGAAAAGGTCGTCGACCGCTTCGAGGATGTCGCCAATGAGATCAGCGGTATCGTGATCGAGAACGTTTGATGGACCTGACACTCGCCTTTCCGCTGCTGGTCGGATTGATCGGCATCGCGCTGTTCTTCGATTTTCTCAATGGCCTGCATGATGCGGCAAACTCGATCGCGACGATTGTCTCGACCCGCGTGCTGAAGCCGCAATATGCGGTGGCCTGGGCCGCCTTTTTCAATTTCATCGCCTTCATGTTCTTCGGCCTGCATGTGGCCGAAACGCTTGGAACCGGCATCATCGATCCGGGCATCGTCTCGCCTGCGGTCATCTTTGCGGCGCTGATGGGAGCGATCATCTGGAATATCGTCACCTGGATATTCGGGATCCCGTCCAGTTCTTCGCATGCACTGGTCGGCGGTCTGATCGGCGCCGGGCTTGCAAAGGTGGGGATTTCCTCGATCGTCTGGGGTGGCTTCCTGAAAACCGCGGGTGCGATCTTCCTGTCGCCGGCAATCGGGTTTTTCCTGGCGCTGGTGCTGGTTCTTACCGTCTCCTGGATTTTCGTGCGCCAGACGCCGTTTGCGGTCGACCGGACCTTTCGCATCATGCAGTTCGTTTCCGCCTCGCTCTATTCGCTCGGCCATGGCGGCAATGATGCGCAGAAGACGATGGGGATCATCGCAGTGCTGCTGTTTAGCCAGGGTTATCTGGGGTCGGAGTTCTACGTGCCCTTCTGGGTGGTCATCACCTGCCAGTCGGCCATGGCGCTCGGCACGCTGTTCGGCGGCTGGCGGATCGTTCACACGATGGGATCCAAGATCACGCGGCTGAACCCGATGCAGGGCTTTTGCGCCGAGACGGGTGGCGCGCTGACCCTGTTCGGTGCGACCTGGCTTGGCATTCCGGTTTCGACCACCCACACGATCACCGGCGCGATCGTCGGTGTCGGTGCTGCGCGGCGCGTCTCAGCGGTGCGCTGGGGGCTTGCCGGCAATATCGTGATCGCCTGGATCGTGACCATGCCGGCTGCGGCCCTGATCTCCTATCTGACCTATCATATCGTGACGCTGTTCGGCTAAACGGCCGCGAGCCACCCGCAAAAATCTGTGGTTATCCGGCGGCCTGTCTTCCGCTTGCCGCCGGAGGGTAAGAAAACGCCAGCCATGGCCAAGCTCTATTTCCATTACGCGACGATGAACGCCGGCAAGTCGACGATGCTCTTGCAGGCCTCCTACAATTATCGGGAACGCGGCATGCGCACGGTGATCTTTATCGCTGCGCTGGATGAGCGAGCCGGCAAGGGTAAGGTCGCTTCACGCATAGGGCTTTCTTCCGAAGCTATCCCCTTTGGCCAGAACGATGATCTTTTTACGGCCATCGCTGACATGCACACTCAGGAACCGATTGCCTGCGTTTTCGTCGACGAGGCACAGTTTCTTTCGGCAGAGCAGGTATGGCAACTGGCGCGGGTCTCGGACCGGGTCGGTATTCCCGTCATGGCCTATGGTTTGCGCACCGATTTTCAGGGCAAGCTGTTTCCGGGGTCGTATGAACTGCTGGCGATTGCCGACGAGTTGCGGGAAGTCCGAACCATTTGCCATTGTGGCCGCAAGGCGACGATGGTCGTCAGGGTGGACGGGGCAGGCGAGGTGATCCGCGAGGGCGCTCAGGTCGAGGTGGGCGGCAATGAGAAATACGTTTCACTTTGCCGGCGGCATTGGGAAGAAAAGATGCGCTGCGACTAAGCCCTCGGCGCCAGCCCCCTAAAAAAACGGGGAGGCTTCGTTCTATTGACCAATGTCAAAGCGCCAAAGTCCTGCAGCGGTAAAACGCACTCATCGCGGTCGTGCCGCGGACCCTCGCAGGAGAATTCGATGATCAGAACGATACTGAAGACCGCCACGCTGGCTGCTGGCGCGGTTCTGCTGGCCTTGCCGGCACTGTCCGCCGAAATCGAGATCAAGATGCTCAACAAGGGCTCTGACGGTCAGGCAATGGTCTTCGAACCGGCCGCCGTGAAGGCCGCTCCGGGCGATACGATCAAGTTTGTCTCTGTCGACAAGGGGCACGATGCGGCTTCCATGCCAGGTCTGGTTCCGGAAGGTGTGGCCGATATCAAGGGCAAGATCAGCCAGGATCTGGTTGTGACCGTCGATCAGGCCGGGGCCTATGTCTTCAAGTGCACGCCACATTTCGGCATGGGCATGATTGCGCTCGTTGTCGTCGGTGACGCACCATCCAACATTGACGCAGTCAAGGCCGCCAAGATGCCGAAGAAGGCAAAGGAACGCCTCGACGCCGAGATTGCAAAGCTCGGTCTCTGAGCTTGCCGTTTTTCAAACCAGAACTTTTCATCACCTAAGCATTACCCTTTTTATCACCTAGTTATTATTGCAGGGCCGCTGTCGTCAAAATGCGCAGCGGCCCTATTTCTTTCTCCGGGTAGGGAGGAAGAGATGAAGGTAGAGAGTTCCACTCGCTTCGAGGACACGGTGGCCGAAATTCGCGCCGGTCTGAAAGCTGTCGTTGAAGCCGGCACGCATTTGCTGGCAGTGATCCCCGGGCCGATGAGCACGCCGCGGCTGCTGCAAGGCGACGCTTTTGACGAACTTGGCGCGCGACGCTTGGCACTGCTTATGCTGCAGAAAAGCGTCTATCCCGAACTCGCGGCACATGTGGCAGAGATCGGCGCTGCCGTCGACGAGCAGCGGGCAATTTTCAACGACAGGGAAACCCCGCTGGCGAGTGACCTGTTTCTCGGCTTGTTTTCCAGAAAGGCAATGCGCCGCCGGATCGAAAGGCGAGCAGCGAGAGCCGGTGGGGTCGAGCGGTTGCGGACGATCCTTGGCCGGGCGGACAGGCTGGCGGGGCTTATCGAGACGCATCGCCAGACCGTGATCGGCCAGCGGATAGCGGCTGAAGACGCGCTGACAATGCTCGCAGCTTTCAAGGTGAGCGACGTGGCGGGAGTGTCAGCGAGGCTCGGCGAAGGGAATGAAGGCGCAAGCGAATACGGTCCGGCTTTCGAAAGCATGATTGGCCTGGTCGATCCGGTTTCGCGTGCCTTTAATAGCGGTGTGCGCGATCTGAACCTGCTTTTGCAGAAGCTTGGCTTCGATATCGAGAACCTTCTCGATCTCTATTCGGTCATGCTTTCCTTCGATCGTGAAAGGGAGGCGCATAGCCTTTCGCCTGATGCCTATCCGCACCTTTCCAGGCCGGTCTGGCGCCTCGGAAACGGTCTTTTGCCGGGCGCGAGGCTCGATCGCAGCCGGCAGAGGACCGATATCGCATTTGCCAAGCGTTTCGAGGATGCGTGAAATATCGGCTACGAAACCTTCCGAAACGGGAGTGCGACGTTATCCCTTTCGAATTTGTTCCAGTCCTGCCTATGGCAAGTGTTGTACTCGATGGATCGGCATCATATGTCAGCGGTGACCGATCGGCTTCCAGGAGGACTAGATGCGCGACCAGATCACCGGATTCTTCAAAGGCGTGGCTGCTGCCATCGGGCGTGGCGTCCGGATATTGGTCGCGTGGTTGATTTGGCCGCTGATGGCGGCGCATGGCTGGTATCGGGGACGCCGTCTCTGGGTGAAGGGTCCGATTGCGATCTTCGCAGTGCTGCTCGTTGCCTTATACGGTTATTTCATCTGGCAGACGCAGGTCTGGCGCGGCTTCGATCCGAATTTCGTTGACACCTATCGATGGAACGAGCGCAACATGCCTGCCGGCCAGGAGTTACCTGTACCCGGTGTCGAGGCTCAAGCGCAGGCGCAGACTGCCGGCACGTCCGGTATAGCTGCCGCCAAGCAATGCCAGACATCCGCTATCGCGGATGCGGCGGCCGATCTCACCGACATGAACGTCAACCAGAATGCGTGGATATCCTCCATGCTTCTCTACCGTCTCGGCTTTTTCGGGATGGACTGGGACCATACGCCTTTCCTCGATAACAAGGCGTCGTTCCAGCGCGGCGTGAACCAGGCCGTGCGCCGCACCTCGGTGGAGCTGGTCGATACGCTGGCGCGGATGCGGGGAACTTCTGGCGTCAATACCAATCTTCAGGATGCGCGCAGCAATCTGCAGTTCGACGAATATTCCTGGTATTTCGGATTGAGCCCGTTTGGCCCGAAGACGCCGACGCCGAGCTATTATCGGGCGGCGATCAACAGCCTGCACAAGTTCAACACCGAGCTGGGCAACTGCTCGGCAACATTCGACAGCCGCGCCGACAATCTCGTGCAGTTCATCGACCGTGTGGCGAACGATCTCGGCGGCACGTCTGCCATCCTTCGCGAGCGTTCGGAAAACTATAACGGCGGTTGGTTCGACACGCGGGCGGATGACCGTTTCTGGTTCGCCTATGGGCAGATTTACGGCTATTATGCAATTCTGTCTGCTGCTGGCGCTGATTTCTCGCAGGTCATTCGCGAGCGTAATCTCGCTCCGTTGTGGACCGACATGCTGAAACAGATGCAGGCAGCGCTGCGCATCCAGCCGGCCATCATTTCAAACGGTGCCGAAGATGGCTGGATCATGCCGACCCATCTTGCGGTGATGGGCTTTTATACCCTACGGGTCCGCTCCAATCTGGTGGAGATCCGGCTGGTGCTCGACCGCTAAAGCTTGTCGCGAATCTTCCAGATTCGCTTGCCATGGTTTCGCTCTTTGCGTTTACCGCATGTCTTTTTCCCGAAAGCGGTGAACACTTTCGGAGGACACGAGGTAAAGCAAGTTGGTCAGCCCCTGAGAAGATCTTCGTCGGGGATGAAACCGATCGTCGTACTTGCCTGTGGGAAGAGTTCGTATGTCATGCCGATGACGTCACCCTGTCCTGCGCCGTCTGCGCGGAATTTTCCGACGCTGCGGACGAACTTGAAGTTCGTGGGGTCTGTCTTTACTCGATAGAGATTGTGGAAGGTCAGTTGCGAGGCGCTCGCGCGCTCAAAAGTTTCCATCATCACCGTCAGGTCATCGGGATGGATGGCCGCACTGAGCCTGACAAGATCAAGTGGTCCGTCGCAATGCGTAATTCCGAAAATCTGGCAGTATTCGATCGTGCCGAATAGATGGCCGCTGTCGACGTTGAAGCGCCAGAAGCCGCAGAGGCGAAACGAGCCGACAAGTTCCAGAACTTCCCTATCGCTCAAGCCGACAAGCTGGTGTTGGGCCTCGTAAGGTTTGCGCGAATGCTCGATCCAGGATGCCAATTTCAGTTTTTCTCCAGCCGGGGCTGCTTTGATCTATGCAATAAGCCTAAGTCTGAGAGCCTTCGCTACAAGCTGGGTGCGGTTGACACAATCGAGTTTTTTGATGGCGTTGGTCATGTAGGCGTTTACCGTGTGATCGGACAAGGTGAGTATTTGGCCGATCTCGACCGAGGTCTTGCCCTGAGCTGTCCAGCGCACCACTTCGAGTTCGCGAACTGTGAGGGGAGAGGGCGTTGCCTTGCGTTCGTTGCGCCTGATCTTTTCGAACATATCGAACGAATGCAGGGTGATCATGCCGATCTCGTTGAGCTCGACCTGGGTGAGGCGAGGGCGGGCGCCATCAAAGCGCATGATGAAGCGCTCGCCTTCAAGTGAATGAAGTGTCATTGCGACACTGGTGATCAATCCGTAGCGCCGCTGAAGATCTTCGATAGCGCTGTCGACAGGGAAGGGACGAGATTGAAGCGGATCCCCAATAGACCAGCAGAACGGTAACTTCGACTGGATGATGATATCGGCAAGAGCGCATTTTTCGAGCAGGCGCTTGCGGTCGAATTCCGCAAAATACGGCTCAGGAATGCTGCTTTGCACAATCATACGAGACAGCAGCTTTTCGTCGGGATTATTCAGCGAGAGCAAGGTGATGTGCTGCAAACTGAATTCATGCGTAACCCGTCGCAAGGCCAAGAATAGACCTTCTTGCGAATGGGCCGCAGATATCTCGCTGCTCAGCACCGACTGCCGTTCGTGAGTTATCATCAGTTTTTCGGGTTCAAAGGAGCTATGTTATTGTTAATAAATATACTACTTACGTTTAATAGCCAGCGGAAAGTCGTCTAAAGCCCACCAGTTAACAACTTTTATGACATGTGGTCATGTTGTTTATTTGATTTCAGTCACTTATGGGCAAATGCCGCGCACGGCAAAATAAGCTCGCGGCCGCTTTTCTTAACGTAAAGCCGGAAAGCTGCGCTTCGCCGAGTGTTCTGAAGCGATGGCTTGCTGCAATGCATCGAGCATTCTGCATGAGGTGTGGAAGGCATCACGCAAGAAGCCGATGCCCGTGGCCAAGGGATCAATGCGGTCCCACGTCAACCTAGCCGCCCGCGGAAGCAATCGCATTGATCGCCTCCGGGATCGTGAGCGTGGAGTAAACCCGATTTCTTCCATTTGCCTTTGCCAGATAAAGAAGCTGGTCGGCTGCATTGAGCTGGTTCTCAAAGGTTTCACCCGGCTCGAATTCGACGACGCCGATGGATATTGTCGCTGATATGGAACGGTTACCGACCTCGATCACACGCTCTTCGATCCTTTTGCGCAGTTCTTCGCAGAAGGAGTGTGCCTGAAACGCGTCCAGCTGGCTCAGGCATATGGCGAATTCCTCGCCGCCGATGCGGGCAGGCATGTGCTTTGCCGGAATGCACATGTCAGCCATGACGAGCGAAATCGCCTGCAAGACGGCGTCGCCGGCATCATGGCCGTAGGTGTCGTTCACGGTCTTGAAGTGGTCGATATCGAGAAGGGCGATCGAGCCTTGCGTGGCGTCTCTGCCATGCTGGCGCATGGTCGAGAAGAAATGGCGCCGGTTGGCGAGGCCGGTGAGATAATCCTGTTCCGCCAGGCGCCGGAGATGATTGAGCTGTGTCAGTGTCTCGACATTGTTGTCGATGCGGCATTTGAGCTCTTCATGGACGAAAGGCCGATAGATGAAATCCGACGCTCCGGCTTTCAGGAAGCTCGCAGACAGAAGCCGATCCGACGAGGACGAAATGCCGATGATGCGCAACTGTTCGGAATTACGCGTCTGGCGAATACGGCGGGTCAGCTCGTATCCGTCCATGTCTGCCATGTGGTGGTCGGTGATGACGAGATCGATCGTCTCGTCGCTCGTCAGAATTTCAAGTGCCTGCCTGCCCGAGCGCGCTTCCAGAACGTGGAAATTCTGACGGCTGAGGATTTCGAAGAGTTCCGAACGGGCGGCGCGGGCGTCATCGACAACAAGTATCTTATGGGCGCTGTTGGCAAGGATACGGCTGACGGTCTGCACAACCTTGTCTACCGTTTTTGTGCCGTCCTTGACGATATAGTCGACGATCTTTTTCCTGGTGCAGCGCTCCCTTGTGTCCGCATCGAACATTGCCGTGAAGACGATTGTCGGGATTTCCTCTTGCAGCAACATGTCGAGGATTTCGCCATTGGGGGCATCGGGGAGGTTGAGGCCGGTCAGGGCAAGCAGGAACGTGCCTTCGGCGATGTTCTTGCGGGCCGCCGAGAGGGAGCCGCAGCGTGTGACGGTGGCCCCTGTTTCCTCTTCCAGTCTTTGGGTGAGCAAGGTCGAGAGCGCGACGGAATCCTCGACGAGAAGTATCCTTTCCCCCTGCTTCAATCGCAGCCCGTTAATGGAAAGCAAATTCTCGCGGCCAACCGTCATGTCTTTCTCCAGTGCAGTCTATGCATCGGATAAGCGACATGGATTACGAATCAATTATTCAGTTCGAGACTTTGCTCCTGCGGCGGTACTTCTGCCCGTGGCGAAAGGCCGCGAAAGTACATTAAAGATGCGCTTCGTGCTTGCCTTCGTTCTTGTCGGCCTTGGTGGCGGCCATGATCCGTTCCAGCCAGCCGAGCATAACGGCGGAGACGACGAAGGCAAGATGGATGATCGTATACCACATCAGCTGCCCATCGGTGTATTGAGCGGCATTGAGAAAGATCTGCAACAGGTGGATCGAGGAGATCGCGACGATCGAGGATGCGACCTTGATCTTGAGGCTACCGGCATCGAGCTTACCGAGGAAGGAAACGTCCGCTTCAGCCTCATCGAAGCGGCTGACGAAGTTCTCGTAACCCGAAACCATCACCATGACGATAAGACTTGCGACGAGCGCTGCGTCGATAAGGCCGAGCATGGCGAGGATCATTTCGGCTTCGCCCAGCGTGAAGACGTTCTGGGCGACCTTCCAGAACTTGAAGGCAAAGGAAAGCGCATAGACGGCCAGCGCGGCGACCAGGCCCATGTAAAAGACGACCAGCAGCCAGCGGCTTGAGAGGATGATCTTCTCGACCAGCAGTTCCAGCGATTTCATCAAGTGCGCTCCGGCTTAATCAGGGGTGCTTCACATAATAGGCCAGAGGTAGTTCCGGCAAGACCGGATACGCCGTGCTTTGTTGCATTTTAATCACTTGGAGTGGATCACAGAAACATGATTCATAGAGTCATGTTTTAATAATTGACAACGATAGTCATGTTTTCTAATGGCATGAATAAGGCAGATTTCAGCTGCCCGCCACATTTTCGACAGATTTTAAATTGGTCCGCCGTTTCCATCGTGCTTTCGTGCGAGGGGTGATGACGTGCGGCCATATAAAGGGATAGCTATGGCCAGCCGGCGTCTTCGATCGATCCTTACCACCTGCACCGCTCTCGCGCTGCTTTCGATGGCTGCAGAAGCATCGGCGCAGCAGGCCGAGCAGAGCGGAACGGCCCTTGAACCCATTGTCTTGAAAGGGAAAAGGGTAGCCAAGTCAGGTGATGCTGAGAACACCCCCACAGCTACGGAAACGACCGAAGCCCAGCTTGAGAAGAAGCAGGTTCAGTCTATCACTGATCTCGGCCGATCGATCGATCCTGGCGTGAACTTCAACCGGGCAACCAATTCGGTAAATATCCGAGGACTTGAAGGAAATCGCGTCACGACCTTGGTCGATGGCATTCCGCTCAGCTATCTGCGGGACAACGCCCGAGGAACCAGTGGTGGAGCTGACAGTGTAGACTTCTTCTCCCTTGCCACCGTCAATGTCGTTAAGGGGGCAGATAGCAGCCGGATCGGTGATGGTGCGCTTGGCGGAGCGCTTCTGTTCAGGACGCTTGAACCAGACGATCTTATCAGCGAAGGTAAGGATTGGGGCGGCAAGGTCGGGACTGGTTTCGACAGCGCGGATCACAGCTGGTATGGCGGCGCGGCGATCGCAAAGCGGATCGAGAATACCTCCGTTCTGTTCCTTGGAAGCTATAAAAAGGGTCACGAGCTGGACAATCGCGGTAGCGTCGGCGGCTATGGAGGAGACCGTACCAAAACCAATCCGGCAGACTATGATCAGTATAACATGCTGTTCAAGCTGCGTCAGGACGTCGAGGGTGGTCACCGATTCGGGCTGACGGCGGAACGGTTCCGTTTCGACAAGGATATCGACCTGAAACAGGCGCAGACGGCGACCGGCAACTATCGGCCCGGAGGCAAGCATACGTCAGGGGAGGACAACGAGCGTACGCGGGTGTCGCTGGATTACGAGTACGAGGCACCCGGTACCGACGGTCTGATCGACGCCGCCGAAGCAACGCTCTATTGGCAGAAGCAGGAGCGCGTAGCCAGCCAGGATTCGATCCGATTCGGAAGCCTTGCCGGCCCGTTCATACGAAACAATGAAATCTCCGAGGCTGGCTTCGGCTTCAATGGTTTCCTGGACAGCGGCTTTGAAGCAGGATCGGTCAATCATACAGTTACGCTTGGGACGAGTCTGTTCTTCTCCAAGGCGGAGCAGTATTCCTCTGGCGTTGACTCTTGCGACACGATCATCCCGACGCCGTTCGCCTGCAGCATGCTGCACACTAACCAGTCGGATATGCCTGACGTCGATAGCTCGAAGGTAAGTGTTTACGCACAAGACCGGATGGTGTTCGGCGATAGCGGGTTCTCGTTGACGCCTGGTATCCGTTTCGACTGGTACGACCACTCTCCGAAAGACACGCCCGCTTATCTGAGCAATCCTGCAACGCCGGTGCTTCCCAACGGTTCGAGCGACAGCGCGTTCTCGCCCAAGATCCTCGCGGAGTATCAACTCAACAAGGACGTTACCCTGTTTGGTCAATGGGCAATGGGCTTCCGTTCCCCGACTTCCAACGAAATGTACCTGACCTATGGCGGTGTCGGCAGCTATCTGTCGATCGGCAATCCGGATCTCGAACCTGAAACCAGCAACGGGTTCGAAGTCGGTGCTCGCCTTGGCGACGACGATTTCGGTGGTTCTGTGAACCTGTTCTACAATCGCTACCGAAACTTTATCGATAGCCGATCCTACACGAGCGACGAGATCACCGATGCCGGATATAATCCCGCTGACTTTCCGTTCGGCGTCACCGGTTACCAGAATATTGCTCGCGCGAAGATCTACGGAGCAGAATTCAGCGTCCACAAGAGCTTCGTAAATGGTTTCAATACCCGCGCCGGCCTGGCCTTTACGCGTGGTGTCAACATGGAAACGGACCAGTATCTCAACTCGGTTGCGCCGCTCAAGGCCATCGTCGGCATTGGTTATGCAACCGAAACCTGGGGCGTCGATGCCTTGTGGACCGGGGTAAAGGGCGTCTCAGACAAGTCCACGGCAAGTTTCAAGGCTCCGGGTGATGGTCTGGTCGACCTTACGGCATGGTGGGAGCCGCAGCAGGTCAAGGGTCTGAGCATCCGCGCCGGTATCTATAACGTCTTTGACCGCAAATACTGGGATGCGCTCAACACCAAGGATGCCAACGTTACGCCGGGAGCCGAGGACTACTTCACCGAGCCGGGCCGTTCGTTCAAAATCTCTCTGACCCAGCGGTTCTGAACACAGTTTCTTTAAATGCCTCCAGTCGAGGGCGGTGCGAGTGATCGTATCGCCCTTTTTCTTTTGGATCGGCGGTTGACGCCGAAAACCGGCTATTCACAGTGCGGGCGGGCTTCGGTAAAGCATGCCACACAAAATGTTCCTATCAGTCGCCAAGAGGGAAGCCGGATGGCAGATGTGAAATCGGATATCGAAATTGCCCGAGCGGCGAAAAAGCAGCCGATCATTGTCATCGGCGAAAAGCTCGGGATTTCGTCCGACGATCTCATTCCGTATGGTCATGACAAGGCGAAGATAAGCGCCGATTTCATTGCTTCACTTGAGGGCAAAAGAGACGGCAAGTTGATCCTCGTTACCGCAATCAACCCGACGCCTGCGGGCGAGGGGAAAACGACGACGACAGTTGGTCTTGGCGACGGACTGAACCGGATCGGAAAAAAGGCGGTCATCTGCGTGCGCGAGCCGTCGCTCGGCCCCTGTTTCGGCGTCAAGGGCGGGGCGGCCGGCGGCGGCTATGCTCAGGTCGTGCCGATGGAGGATATCAATCTCCATTTCACCGGTGATTTCCATGCAATCACGTCTGCGCATAATCTGCTTTCGGCGATGATCGACAATCACGTCTATTGGGGCAACGAGCTCAATATCGATATCCGTCGCATCACCTGGCGGCGCGTGATGGACATAAACGATCGGGCGCTGCGCGAAATCGTCATGTCGCTCGGCGGTGCGAAAAACGGGTATCCGCGCGAAGGCGGCTTCGACATCACGGTTGCCTCCGAAGTCATGGCTATCCTGTGTCTTGCCGAAAACCTCAGCGATCTCGAGCGCCGGCTCGGCCAGATCGTCATCGGTTATCGCTTCGACCGCTCACCGGTCTACGCGCGTGACCTGAAGGCTGACAAGGCGATGGCGGTGCTGCTGAAGGATGCGATGCAGCCGAACATGGTGCAGACGCTGGAAAACAATCCGGCACTCGTGCATGGCGGTCCGTTCGCCAATATCGCTCATGGCTGCAACTCTGTGATCGCCACCAAGGCGGCGCTGAAGCTCGGCGATTATGTGGTCACCGAAGCAGGATTCGGGGCGGATCTCGGGGCGGAAAAATTCTTCGACATCAAGTGCCGGCAGGCGGGGCTGAAACCCGATGCAGCCGTCATCGTCGCGACCATCCGGGCACTGAAGATGAACGGCGGGGTGAAGAAGGAAGATCTTTCTGCCGAGAATGTCGAGGCGCTGGTGCGCGGGTGCGCCAATCTCGGCCGCCATGTCGCCAATGTGCGCAAGTTCGGCGTACCGGTGGTCGTCGCTATCAATCACTTCATTTCGGATACGGATGCCGAGATCGCCGCGATCAAGGATTATGTCGACAGGCTAGGCGCCGATGCGATCGTTTGCCGCCATTGGGCAGAAGGGTCGGCGGGTATCGAGGAACTGGCCTACAAGGTGGTCGAACTTGCCGATGGCGGGCAGGCAAAGTTCCAGCCGCTTTATCCGGACGAGACGCCGCTTTTCGACAAGATTCAGACGGTCGCATCGAAAATCTATCATGCGGGCGAGGTGACTGCCGACAAGCCGGTGCGGGATCAACTGAAGGCGTGGGAGGAGCAGGGTTATGGCAATCTGCCGGTCTGCATCGCCAAGACCCAGTATTCCTTCTCTACCGATCCGAGTTTGCGTGGCGCGCCGGAGGGGCATGTCGTGCATGTTCGCGAGGTGAGGCTTTCCGCCGGTGCGGGTTTTATCGTGGCGATCACCGGCGAAATCATGACCATGCCCGGTCTGCCGCGGTCGCCATCCGCCGAACGGATCTTTCTCAATGACGAGGGGCAGATCGAGGGCCTGTTCTGATAATATTGTTCAGGTCGATTGCCGTTTGAAACGAATATATCAAGCTGTGGGAAAGCATCGCGGGAACCTGAGCTTGAATTTGGAATTGATGATGCGCAGGATGGGCAAAACCGATCCTCGTTCATTTCGTGCGGAGAGTTTCATGTCGATCGTATTTGGGAAATATTCTCTGTCCATCGCCGCAGTCATGGTGTTTGGCGCTGCCGCTGTATTGCCTGCCGGTGCGGCCGATCTCGTTCGGGGCTATTATCCACCGGCGGCAAAAAGCCAGCGGCATTATGTTCGCACGGCTTATGCCAATGAGGAATGCGGTCTGTTGAAGGTCACGCAATCCGGATATTCGCGGATCGTCCGCATATGTTCACCGGTGCTCGATCTGAGGCCTGCTCCGACGAGAGGCACTTCGAGCGGCGATGCCGGCAATGGATCGTCCTTCACTGTTACGCAGCAGTAAGCCCCTTTACCGGCAATAGCGATAACCACCGTTTCGCTCGAGGATGTCCAAGTGAAGATGGTCTTCGTGCGATGCGTCGCTACCTGGTGACAGGACGGTGGTGAAGTGCAGGCATGCTCCGGCAGTGGCGGTGCGCTGGAATGCGCCTTCCAGCGTCGAATCTTCCGTTCTCGGTTTCATCTCGATCTTTTCGCCATTGTCGAGCTTGAAGGCTGCAACATCATAGGCGTTGCCGCGAGCGTGTTCGGAAATCTTTCCGGTCGATGCACTGTTTCTTAAACGGCACTGGTAGGTAGAGCCGGGTACGAGGCCGACGATCTTGCGGCCCGGCATGGCGATGGTCATGGCGGGCTGGACCGTGTCTTTCAGCCAGTGGGCCATGGTAAGCGCCGTCTTGCAGCGCATGGTCGCGCCGCCGAGATCGACGCCGGGCAAGACTTCCGCCACATCGATCGGATGCTCGATGCCGCAGCCATTGCCGTCGTCGATAGGATCGTTTGTTTCGAATTTTGCACCGATCGCCTTCAGGTCGGCCAGGCAGGCCTGCAGCTCCTGTGGATCCTCTTTTACGAGAGGCGGGGGAGGCGGCGTCTCGGCCTTTTCCGTTTCGCCTGCCTCATCCTGCTTGCCGTCAGGTTCTGTTTCAGCCTGAGCGGGTTGTTTCTCTGCTGGCTTCTCCGGTGATCCGCGTTCGGCGCCGTCCGATCTGGCGGCCGCAGTGTCGGTTTCGGGCTTGGGAAGCGGTGTGGGAACCTCGGCCTCGCGCGCCGGTTCGGTAGCGGTCGAGGGTTGTTCGACGACTGGGGGCTTGGTTTGGTCTTCGGTCTCCGGCTTTGCGGGTGAAGAAGCGGCTTTCTCGTCGGGCTTGGCGAGGTCGGACTGCGCCGGTTTGTTTTCAGCGCTATACGTCTCGGGTGTCGCTGCCTGTTCTTCGGACTTCCGGTTTTCGGCCTCACCCGGTTTGTCCGCAGCCAAAGGCGGCTCGGGCGTCGCCTTGTGTGCGGTTTCGGCCGGTTTCTGAATGGGTAAGGGAACGGATGCGAGCGGTGGCGGTTTGGGGATGGCATTGCGCGACGTGTTGCGGCTACGGGTTCTCGCCTTCTCCCTGGTCGAAGACTGTTTGCGAATGCCGGTATCCTTGAGGAAGCGGTCGATGACGTTGACCTCGACGATTTCGGCGCTCCTGCCCGGCAGCGCCGGCCGTTCGGGCGGCAAGGCTGCACCAAGCATGAGAGGTGCGGCAAGCGCGATGAGTAAGGTTGACCGCTTCATTCCCTGTCTGTCCTCCGGACCGGTTCTGCACTGTGCTTCGGCGCAACGGATGCCGGGCGAGAGGGGCAACGCGGATCGACCTGTTTTGGTCGCATCACAGGACAATATTTTTGTGCTTGCGCGGTATGTCCTGCCACGCTAACAATTCCGCCCATGACGATTTCGATGAACAACAACGGTAACTGGTGGTGGGCACGCTAACGCGGCCTTGACCAGTCATGTCCATCGACAAGACCAGACCAAGCCGCCCGAGAACCGAGGCGGCTTTTTTATTGGCCGCTTTGCGGGAACCGGGCGAACCAGATCGAAGAGGCAAGGGCATTACAATGGTGACGATCATTCGCGAGGACGGTTCCGAGACCTACGAGACGCGAGGCGGCATAACCGTCAGCCGGGCTCGCCGTCCGGCGGAATATGCAACGGCAATCTCGTCTTATGTCGACAGGCTGGACGAGCGCCGCGGTGCTGTCTTCTCGTCGAACTATGAATATCCGGGCCGTTACACGCGCTGGGACACGGCGATCGTCGACCCGCCGCTCGGGATCACCTGCAATGGCCGCAAGGTGTGGATCGAGGCCTATAACGAGCGTGGCGAAGTCCTGCTCGGCTTCGTTGCCGACAGGCTCGCCGGTGTCGAGGACCTGACGCTTGGCGAGCGGACAACCCGCCGCCTCGACCTCACAGTTAACCAGCCCTCTCGCGTGTTTACCGAGGAAGAACGTTCGAAGATGCCGACGGTGTTTACCGTTTTGCGCGCAATCGTCGATCTCTTCTATTCCGAAGCCGACTCTGCGATCGGCCTGTTCGGCGCCTTTGGCTACGATCTTGCCTTCCAGTTCGACGCGATCAAGCTTGCCATGCAGCGGCCGGAAGACCAGCGCGACATGGTTCTGTTCCTTCCCGACGAGATCCTCGTCGTCGACCACCATGCGGCCAAGGCCTGGATCGACCGCTACGATTTCGCCAAGGGTGGAGTGACGACCGAGGGCAAGGGCCAGGACATCGCACCAGACCCGTTCGTGCGCACGACGGTGACGCCGCCGAAGGGCGATCACAAGCCGGGCGAATATGCCAAGCTGGTCACCGAGGCGAAGGAGAGTTTCCGTCGCGGCGATCTGTTCGAAGTGGTTCCCGGCCAGAAGTTCATGGAGCGTTGCGACAGCAAGCCTTCGGAGATTTCCAACCGTCTGAAGGCGATCAATCCGTCGCCCTATTCCTTCTTCATCAATCTCGGCAATCAGGAATATCTGATCGGCGCATCGCCGGAAATGTTCGTCCGCGTTTCGGGCCGCCGGATCGAGACCTGCCCGATCTCGGGCACGATCAAGCGCGGCGAGGATGCGATTTCCGATAGCGAGCAGATCCTCAAGCTGTTGAATTCGAAGAAGGACGAGTCGGAGCTGACGATGTGCTCCGACGTCGACCGAAACGACAAGAGCCGCGTCTGCGAGCCGGGTTCGGTGAAGGTGATCGGACGCCGGCAGATCGAGATGTATTCGCGGCTCATCCACACGGTTGACCATATCGAGGGCCGCCTTCGGCCGGACATGGATGCGTTCGACGGGTTCCTCTCCCACGCCTGGGCCGTGACAGTGACCGGTGCGCCAAAACTTTGGGCGATGCGATTCATCGAAAGCCATGAGCGCAGCCCGCGCGCATGGTATGGCGGGGCGATCGGCATGGTCGGCTTCAACGGCGACATGAATACGGGCCTGACGCTCAGGACCATTCGCGTCAAGGACGGCATTGCCGAAGTGCGCGCCGGGGCGACGCTGCTCAACGACAGCAATCCGGAAGAGGAAGAGGCCGAAACCGAACTGAAAGCATCCGCCATGATTTCAGCTATTCGCGATGCGCGTGCCGGCAATTCCGGCAAGGTTTCCCGCGATGTTGCCCGTGTGGGCGAGGGGGTGAAGATCCTGCTCGTCGACCACGAGGACAGCTTTGTTCATACGCTGGCCAATTACTTCCGCCAGACGGGGGCGACGGTTTCCACCGTGCGCACGCCGGTGCCGGACGAGGTGTTCGACCGGATCGATCCCGATCTCGTCGTGCTGTCGCCCGGACCGGGCAATCCGAAGGATTTTGACTGCAAGGCGACGATCAAGGCGGCGCGGGCGAGGGACCTGCCGATTTTCGGCGTGTGCCTCGGGCTGCAGGCTCTTGCCGAGGCTTATGGCGGGCAGCTTCGGCATCTGGCAATCCCGATGCACGGCAAGCCGTCGCGTATCCGGGTGCTGGAACCGGGGATCGTCTTCTCGGGACTTTCCAAGGAAGTGACCGTCGGCCGTTATCATTCGATCTTCGCCGATCCGGCAACGCTCGACCGCGATTTCATCATTACTGCCGAAAGTGAGGATGGCACGATCATGGGTATCGAGCATGCCAAGGAGCCGATTGCGGCCGTGCAGTTTCACCCGGAATCGATCATGACGCTGGGCGGCGATGCCGGGATGCGGATGATCGAGAATGTCGTGGCGCATCTGGCAAGGAAGCGCGAGACGAAGGCGGCATAATATGACCGATGAAATCCGTATCGAGCCGATACGGGAAGATCATGTCGAGGGATTTCGCGAGGCCCTCGACATCGTTGCGCGTGAGCGGAAGTACCTGATCTTTCTTGAGGCGCCGCCGATCGAGGCATCGCTGGCCTACGTTCGCGATAACATCGCCGGCGGTCATCCGCATATGGTGGCTGTGGCGGATGGCAGGGTCGTCGCGTGGTGCGATATCAGGCGTGCTGCCCGAGATGCGCAGGCGCATTGCGGTACGCTCGGCATGGGCATCATTCCCGGCTATCGCGACCGGGGGCTCGGCAGGCGGCTGATTGCCGCCGTGCTCGATGCCTCAAGGGCTGCAGGCCTGCGCAGGATCGAACTCAATGCGCATGCGGACAATCTTCGCGCCATCGCCCTTTATGAGAAGGTCGGTTTTGAGCACGAAGGCATTGCCCGCCATGCGGTGAAGATCGACGGGCATTATATCGACAGCGTCAAGATGGCGTTGCTTTTCGACTGATCTACTCCGCCCGCTTGACGACGCGGAAATTCATGTCGCTGCGGATGGCAAAGCCGAGCGAGCGGTAGAGGCCGACAGCACCCTCGTTATGCTTGTAGGCATGCAGATAGACGGCCTCGTTGCCGGCGGAAATTTCGCCGGCGACGAAGCGCAGCATCAGCTTGCCGAGACCTTTGCCCCGGCAATCCGGGTGGACGCAGAGGCCGCTCAATTCGGCAAAGCCCGGCTGGCGCATGCGTTGGCCGCCCATGGCGACGAGCCGGCCATCGATGCGGATACCCCAGAAGGTGCCGAGTGACTGCGCCTTCAGCGTGAAAGGGCCGGGCTTGGTGAGTGTTGCAAGCGCCAGCATATCCGCCGCGTCCTCTTCGCCCAGTTTTACGATGCGAGGCTCTTCGATCCTGTCGAACGGCTTGTCGGCCAGCATCTGCACCAGCGTGGCATCGATGATGGTTTCGAAACCGGGAAGGGCGGGGATCGGCCCCGCTTCGACCAACGCCATCGTCTCGCCGGTCAGCGGCAGGGCCTTGATTGCGGCGATGCTTTCTGCCGTATCGTCCTGCATCGCGGCGAAGGGCACGATCGAGGGAGAATAACGTTTGGCGTGCGGGGTGCCTTCGGCGAAGGCCGAGTGGACGGTGGCCAGCGCGTTCCAGGCCGGGCGATCGAGGATGTGGGTCATTTCGTTTCCTTGTCTTTATTCATGCGCTCGATCAGCGGGCGGTGCTTGAGGCCGTCTTCGATGGATGCGAGTTGCTCCAGGAAGGAGCCGTCGAGATCGGTGCAAAGGTTTCTGACGGCGGCTTCGACGCCCGGCCAGACTTCGCGGGTGGAATAATCGACGAGCTCCTGTCCTGCCTTGGTTAGCGAGACCTGCTTGCGGCGCTGGTCTCCATCGCTGACGGACAGGTCGAGCAATCCTGCCTCCGCCAACTGGCCGATCGTGCGCGTGGCGCCCGGCTGCGATATGCCGATGACATCGGCAAGTTCCCCGACCGTCAGCGGCCCGTTGCGGTCGATCGCTGCAAGAAAGGGATAATGTGCTGCAGGCAGATCGATGCCATGCTGCTGCATGATCAGCTGGGTATTGGCCTGCACCATTTCCCCGAGGCGGCGAAGCCTCGTTCCCAGGGTAAGGTAACCGAAGTCTTTGACGATGTCGTGAGGCATGCGTACCTCTCCATAATATTATATAACTCGTTATATAAATGGTTATGTTTTCCTTGCAAGGAGATTTGATCCTGAAAGCGCTTTGACAAAACCGACGCTCTGCGGCATATGCTCACTCATCCGAAACCGCTGCTGCGAGACCGCTCGCCGTGGCGGTTTCGTCGTTTCAGGGCATGGCTTCTGCAAGTCATTCTCACCAGCAAAAAGGCGTCTGGATCATGGCGCAGCGAATGAAGGACAAACCGGTGAACACGGCGCTTAACAAAGATCGAGCTATCGTCGAGCGGCTCGCATTCTGGGGTATTCCCATCTCGATCGGGGTGATGGGGCTCAAGATGCTGGCTTGGTGGGTGACGGGTTCCGTGGCACTGCTTTCCGACGGCATGGAATCGCTGGTCAATGTCACGGCCGCATTCATTGCGTATTTCGTCATCCGATACGCGCAGCGGCCGGCCGATCACGACCACCAGTTCGGCCATCATAAGGCGGAATATATCTCGGCGGTTGTCGAGGGTGTGTTGATCATCGTTGCTGCTATCCTGATCATTCAGGAGGCCTGGGGTGCACTCTTCTCGCCGGAAGCCATGCAGGCACCATGGCTGGGGCTTGCGATCAACGCCGTCGCGGGCGTCATCAACGCCATCTGGGCGACGATCCTAATCCGGGTCGGGACGGCACATCGTTCTCCAGCACTGGCGGCTGATGGTCATCACATCATGTCGGACGTGGTGACGTCGGCGGGTGTCTTTATCGGTCTGATCCTCGCGGTTTTTACCGGTTATGCGATCCTCGATCCGCTGCTCGCCATTCTCGTTGCGATCAACATTCTCTGGCAGGGATACAAGGTGATCTCGCATTCACTTGGCGGGTTGATGGACAAGGCGCTGGAGCCGGATGAAGAAGCGGCGGTGCGCGATGCGATCACGGCGCATTCGGCTGGTGCGCTCGGGGTTCATGACCTCAGATCCCGGCGGGCAGGAGCGGCCGCCTTCATCGATTTTCATCTGGTCGTACCGGCTTCGATGACGGTCGGTGAGGCACATGATATCTGCGACCGCTTGGAAGATGCGATCAAAGAGGCTATTCCCGGCGCCACACTGGCCATTCATGTGGAGCCCGAAGGTGAGCGCGCCCATGGACAGAAGGTCGAAGTCGAAGGACATACAAGCCTGGAAGGAATGGGCGAATGACGATGACGGATGTCAGCGGGCTGTCGCAGCTCGGAAAACAGGTAGACGCACCGAAGAGCCCGGAAGAGGCCGTGCTGGAGCGTGTGCCGAACAGCAACCAGGGCACGGATTACGTGACGCGCTTCACCGCGCCGGAATTCACCTCGCTCTGCCCGATGACCGGCCAGCCGGATTTCGCCCATATCGTCATCGACTATATTCCCGATGCCTATCTGGTCGAATCCAAGTCGCTGAAGCTGTTTCTGACCTCGTTCCGCAATCACGGCGCCTTCCACGAGGATTGCTCGGTCTATATCGCCAAGCGGCTGGTCGAATTGCTTCAGCCGAAATGGCTGAGGATCGGCGCTTACTGGTATCCGCGCGGTGGCATTCCGATCGACGTGTTCTGGCAGACGGGCGCCGTGCCGGAAGGCGTGTGGCTGCCGGATCAGGGCGTACCGACCTATCGCGGACGTGGGTGAAGAACGGTCCGGCGCAGCCGGAGCAATCGATCCAGTGAATCGATTGCAGTGACGAACGCACCGAGCCAAAGCGAGGGGCTGGGATAGGCTGCCGCATTGGCGGAATAAGAAAGCGCCGGAGCATCACTGCCCGGCGCTTTCTCGTTGGTGGCTTTATCGATCAGACGTCGAAGCTATCGTCGTTACTGTCGAAGTCGCCATTGTCCTGATCGGCATCGTCATTCGAATAGCCGGCCTGCTGCCAAGCGTCGTTGTCATTGTCGTTGTTGCCATCGTCCGACTTGTCCGATGCCTCGCGTATCGCGTCGTCGCCATAATAGTTGTTGACGACGGTCTCCTCGACTGCCGGCTGCTCGGAGGCACCGAAGGAGCTGGCGCCGGCGAGCGGGTTGCCGAGACCTGCGCCCGCCATGTGGTTGCTGAAAATGCCTGACAACGAGTTGGCAAGCAGCATGCCGCCGGCGACCCCGGCTGCAGTGCCGAGTGCGCCGGTGAGAAAGCTGCTGCCGGCTGACGGTCCGCGGGAGGGGCCGCTGCTCCATGGCCCGGATGGTTGAGGGGCGGATGCCTGTGCGCCATAGGGTGGAGGAGGAGCGCGGTAACCGTCGTCATAACCGCGAGGGCCCTCGTATGTCGGACGGGCGCCCCACGGACCGGAGGTTGGAGCGGACGATTGCTGGACCGGCGCCTGGGCGCGCGATTGCTGCGATCCGAAGATCGAGCTCAGGAAGCCACCGCCCTGTTCCGCCTGGCGATTTTCGCCCTGCGCGGCTTCCAGCTCATGGACGCGGTCTTCCAGCTCCCGGATACGGTTGGATGCCGCTTCCAGCCCCTTTTCCTGAACGACAACCGCCTGGGCCAGGTAATAGGTCGCGTAGGGCTGTTTGCGGGTTTCCTGATCGATCAAGTCTTCCGCATCCCGATCCCGCGGTGTTGCCGAGGCGGTACGGACGCGTTCGAACAGAGAATTGAGAAGCTGGCGTTCTTCCGGTGACATTCTTGCCTCCTTGGGCATTTGGGCTGTCCAAGGAGGTAAGCGGCGATTGCGGCATTTCAAATCGCCGCAAGATTAAATCTCGGTAATGCGCAACTCTCTGTTTGGTGCGATTGCCAAGGCAGAACAGGGTTCAACCTTTGCCGGAATTGCTTCAGCCCCCAAATGCGAGCGACAGGCCGAGAAGCGCGGTGATGCCGCCGAGAATGCGGGCGACATAAGGGCTGAAACGCGAGATGCCGAGGCCTGCGGCAATGCCGGCGAGGTGCAAAAACGCCGTTGCGATGACAAAGCCGGCGCCGAACTGGAATGCGCCTGCAGAACCGAGTTCACCGCCATGGGCATGGCCGTGGAAAAGAGCGAAGACGGCGACGATTGCAGCACAAACGGCCGTCGGCAGGCGAACGGCGATGGCGACAACTAGGCCGAGGGCGATGACGGAGGCCAAGATCGCGGGTTCTACGAAGGGAAGTTCAATGCCCAACAATGCGAGGGCAAAGCCGATCGCCATCGTGCCGACGAATGTCGAGGGAACGATCCAGAGCGCCTTCCTGTTGCCACCTTGAGAAATCTGGGTAGCCCAAAGTCCGACCGCGACCATGACGAGGATGTGGTCCATGCCGAAAAGCGGGTGCGAGAAGCCGGCCATGAATGAGCCGTGCTCTTCCGGATTGAGATGGGCAAAGGCGGGTGCTGTCGCTGCGGCAAAAATGGTGGCGGAGAGCGAAAGGCGTCTAAACATTATGGTCCCCTCAGATTCTGTCTGACTTTAAAAATATGATGGAAGATAGGGCGCAGGGCTTTCCGATGTCCACCACAATTGCCAGCTGGTCGCCGAAGGTTTCTACGTCATTCACCTTATAGACGGCCTTAGTCGTGGCTTGCGGCCACTCTCCATTGTTTTGTGGCCGCGAACACATTATGTCCGATGTCATGAATCCCAGCAGGAGACACTGACTGTGCTGAACGACGAAGACGACAACGACGACAAGACCAAGGAATTGCCGCTCGGCAAGGAAACAGAGGCGAACCTTTTCAAGTCGCGCTCGATCTTCATCTACGGTCCGATTACCCAGGAACTGGCGCAGAAGGTCAATACGCAGCTCGTTGCGCTCTCCGCAGCCAGCGACGAAGATATTCGCATCTATGTGAACTCCCCCGGCGGCCACGTCGAATCGGGCGATTCCATCCATGACATGATCAAGTTCATCAAGCCGAAGGTCTGGGTTATCGGAACCGGCTGGGTGGCTTCCGCAGGCGCGCTGATCTATGCAGCCGCGGCGAAGGAACGCCGTATCTCGCTGCCGAACACGCGCTTCCTCATCCATCAACCGTCCGGCGGCACGCGCGGCATGGCATCCGATATCGAGATCCAGGCACGCGAAATCGTCAAGATGAACGAGCGCCTGATCAAGATCTTTGCCAAGGCCACCGGCCAGACCGAAGAGAAGATCGCCAAGGACATCGACCGCGATTACTGGCTCTCTGCAGAGGAAGCCGTCTCCTACGGTCTGGTCTCGAAGATCGTCACATCTCAGAGCGAAATCTGAGATAGCGCTTCGGATCATTGAAACAGAAAGCCCCGCCAGCTTGCCGCTGGCGGGGCTTTTGTGTTCAAGGTTTGCAAATCTTTCATCTTGCAAGATTGGAGCCGGAGGGCGCCCAAATGGCTTGCCTGCACGGTTACCCGTCGGCACATTGCCGCGCTTGCCAGTTTTCGACGAAGGTTATGAACTCGGCAGCGGCAAGGGGCTTGGAAAAAGCGTAACCCTGCAAGACGTGGCATCCGAGGCCGCGCAGAATTTCAATATGTTTGCCGGTCTCCACACCCTCGGCAACGATCTCGATATCCTGCGACCTTCCGATTTCGATGATGGAGGCGACAAGTCTGCGCTGGGATGCAGAATCCTCGATCGGCGAGATCAATTTGCGGTCTATCTTCAATCGCTTCGGCCCCAGCTCGATCAGGCTCACGATCGAGGCGTGACCGGTGCCAAAGTCGTCGATTTCGATGTCGATACCGAGCGACTTAAGCCGAGTGATTGCCGTACGCAGGTCTTCATCGTGGTCATCGAATGAGATGGATTCCAGAAGCTCGAAAGACAGGCTGCCCGGAGAAAACTGCAGGTCTGTCAGCCGGTCGAACATGCGGCCGTCCTTTATTCTCTGCGCCGATATGTTGACCGAAAGATGCGGCACATCCAGACCGAGCGCCTTCCAGCGAACGGACTGGAAAAGCGCCTTTTCAAGAATTACGGCATCAAGATCGGCTGCGCGATTCAGGCTTTCGGCAATATCGAGAAAGCGATCAGGTGCAAGAGTGCCGCGCTGCGGGTGTTGCCATCGCGCGAGTGCCTCGACGCCGACGATCTGCAACGTCCGTGCATCAAACTGGGGTTGGAAATACGGGACGATCTGATCGTGCTCCAGTGCCGTCAGGAACTCGTCCGACATCGTTTTGCGAAGCACCGCAGCCATACGCAGTTCGTCGGAAAAGATCTCGAAGCGGTTGCGCCCGCGTTTCTTGGCTTCGTAGAGCGCAATGTCCGCATTGACGAGAAGTTCGCGAGGCTCCTCCATCGATGCCGTCTGGCAGGATATTCCTGCGCTGCAGCCGATACGGCACTTGTGACCGCCGATTTCTATCGGCCGGGCAAGTGACCTGACGATTGCCTGCGCAAGTTCGCGCGAGCGACGTTCGACGCAAGGGCCGCTGGTGGCGATGACGAATTCGTCGCCGCCTACGCGTGAGGCGAATTCGTCCGGTGTGACAAGGTCGAGGAGGCGTGCTGTCGTCTGCCTCAAAACCTCGTCGCCAGCGGCGTGGCCGAACGTGTCGTTGACTTCCTTGAAACGGTCGAGGTCGACGTGGATGAAGGCCAATCGATGGCTCTTTTCCGCCTTTCCGCTACCTGCTTCCATGAACTGGTCCAGAAATCGCCGGTTGGGGAGGCCGGTCAGGGCATCATGGAGAGATTGATGTTCAAGCGTCCGGCGCGTCGCCCTGAGCTGTGTATTCTGTTCTTCTGCCCGAGAACGCGCCTCGCGCAATTCTGCTTGCAACAGCATATCCTTGGTCACATCCCAATTCGCGCCAACGATCCGCATTTCGCGGCCTGCCGTGCTATAGACCCTGCCATTTGCACGGATGTATCTTATCTCTCCGGTCGGAGACACGATGCGGAATTGAGTGATGTAAGGAACGCCTTCAGCCACCGTCTGGAGCAGTTCTTCCTGTGCGGCTCGAATATCGTCCGGGTGGATCGCTTTTTTCCAGTCTTCATAGAAAAATGCGTCCCGATCCGGTGAGCCATAGTACATTTCGCGCATCCGGCGATCCCAGATAAGCTTTCCGGATTCGGGATGGTATTCCCACACGCCAATGCCGGAGGAGTCGAGGGCAAGGCCGAGGCGATGTGAGACTTCCTCCAGTTCCTCCTCACGCTGCTGCAGTATGATGAGATTACGGTGCCGCTGCCTCATCAGCAAACCAGCCCATATCAGCGGCGCAATGATGCCGATGGCAACCATGGCGGCATAGATCCGGGATACGAAAATTGCCGGTGGTTCCTGAAGCCATCCCCCTTTGGGGACCGCGGCAAGGTACCATGTGTCGTATCCGAGTTCGATGCGCGTACGCACCGCGTCGTCGACGAAGACTGCGGGATCGCCCACAAAGACATCCTTGATGGAGGGTTGCGGTCGGCGCGCGATAGCTATGTTGAGCGTCTGTTGGTCGGAGTTTATATTGCTGTCCCGATACAAGCGCTCGGCATCGATCACGGCCGAGACAACACCCCAGAAATGACCGTTTCCAATAGAAAATACCGGATAGCGTGCCAGCAGGCCGTGCCCGCCCTGCATGAGCTTCACCGGACCTGCAATTGTGGTCTTGCGCCGTTTTATGGCTTCGAAAACAGAGCCGGACTGTTTCGGGTTGGCGTTATAGTCCTGCCCGATCAATTGCTTGTTTTCATCGAATGGATAAACGTTCTGCACCACGAGGTTTGGAGCCGCTACTACGTTTCGCAATTGCGACGGGACACTGAAGATACGTTCGGACAGGGCGCTGAATTGCGCTTGGGTCATATTCGGATTGGCGGCGATTGCTGCAACAAGTCCCTGAATGAGGTTTACGTTGCCGTGAATTTGTGTTTCCAGGCGAGAGGAAACCTGCGCAAGGCGCTCGGAGGCAACAAGTCTCTGTTCTGCCAGAAAGCGCTCATGCTCTTCGTTGTCCGCTTGAACAAATCCGATGGCGACTGCAGCAATGACAACGATTGCGGGAATAAAATAGCTCAGGCCAAAAGCCTTCTGGATCGGCCGCATCGATCTGTCCGAATGAGAAAAAGTAGCCATCGAATATTCCGGTCTCATGATGGCAAAGAGTTGCAGAGAAACTTTAATATTATGCTTTTCTAACCGTCGTTTGGCGTGAAATATGGTCACTTTACTGTAGATTGAATATTGCTTCAGTGATTGTCTGCATCCATTCCGTGTTTTGTTTTTCGCTGCGCGCTACAGTTTATGGACTGGACCGTGCAAACCCAGAGGCGCATACTTTCCTGCCGGGAGGTTTGGCGATGAAGGACGACGGATACAATCAGTTTTGCCCGATCGCCAAAGCCTGCGAACTTATCGAGCCGCGCTGGACATTGCTGCTGCTTTCCGAAATGTGGTCCGGCTCAACGCATTTCAACGAAATCCGCCGCGGCGTGCCCGGTATGTCGCCGACGCTGATGTCCAAGCGACTTAAGCAAATGGAGGTGAGCGGGCTGGTGACCCGCTCGGCAAACGAGCGAACCGGCGAGATCACCTATATCACCACCAGGATTGCAGACGAGCTTGGCCCTATCGTTCGGGAGCTTGGTCGCTGGGCACACCGGAATGTCGACGCCGATGTGACGCTCGAAAATCTCGATGCGCGGCTTTTGATGTGGAATATGCGCCGCAAGATCGATGCCGAAGCGCTGCCCAAGCGCAGGCGCAGCGTTATCGAGTTCAATTACCCCGAGTTGCCTCGGGAGGAACGTCACTATTGGCTGGTCAACAAGCCGGGGCAGCCGATCGACCTTTGCCTGATCGATCCGGGTTACGATGTCGATCTTTATGTCACCGCCGAACTGAAGGCGATGACGGCGGCGTGGATGGGGCTTTCGGGCCTGAAGGCGGAGATTGAACAGGGGCGAATTTCATTGATCGGCGACGCAGACATCGCCTCGCGGATTGATGACTGGATGGTGCGCAGTTCTTTTGCCACCTGCTGATCCGGTGCATTTTTTGTATCGGGTCCGGTTCATTTTCTACACTGGAGCAACCGGCATAGACTGAAGCATCCTCCAATTATTGCCCGCGTCATCGGGCTCTTCGACATGGGAGGAAAGACAATGCAGACAGCAAATCTGGACCTTGCGCATCCCGCCGCGCCAGCGGGAGCGGATTTCAACGCGGTCAAGGCGCGCCAGCAAGGCGCCTGGGCTTCGGGCAATTACGCGGTCGTCGGCACGACCCTGCAGATCGTCGGCGAGAGGCTTTGCGAGGCGCTTGATCTGAGGGCCGGCGAAACGGTGCTGGATGTCGCTGCCGGAAACGGCAATGCGACGCTCGCAGCGGCACGGCGTTGGTGCATTGTCAGCTCGACCGATTACGTGCCGACGCTTCTGGAACAAGGCAGGCGACGCGCCGAGGCGGAAGGGCTCAGCGTCAATTTTCAGACGGCCGATGCCGAGGCGCTACCCTTTGCCGATAATCACTTCGATGTCGTGCTTTCCACGTTCGGAGTGATGTTCACGCCGGACCAGGAAAAAGCGGCTTCTGAATTGCTGAGGGTATGCCGCAGGGGAGGGCGTATTGGTCTTGCGAACTGGACGCCGGACAGTTTTATCGGGCAGGTGTTCAAGACGATCGGCCGGCACGTGCCGCCTCCGGCAGGCCTGCGCCCACCGTCGCTCTGGGGGACAACCGATCGATTGAACGAACTGTTCGGTTCTGTGGCAGGCGTTTCCGCAAGCCGGGAGACTTTCGTCTTCCGCTACCGTTCTCCAGGCCACTGGGTCGAGGTGTTCCGCACCTGGTACGGGCCGGTACACAAGGCTTTCAGTGCCTTGCCAACAGAGAAGCAGGCCGTCCTGGAAAGAGACCTGCTTGACCTCATCGAAAGCTTCAATCGGGCTGAGGATGGGACGATGGTAGTACCCAGTGACTATCTTGAGGTCATCATCGCGAAGCGCTGATGACCGGCGGGCCGGCGTCTGCAAACGAGGATGCAGGCGTTTACGGCGCCGTGTGCCGATTGCGGCGCACGGCGCCGGCCAGCTGTTCCAATTGCGCACAGGTGTTTCAATTCGATAAGAAAAGGCTGCCTGTTAGGCCGGGCTTAACTGTGTAGCCCGTTTGTCCGGGAAAATGACGCGTTATTGAAAATCTGAGCGGGTGAGGCTGTTAGGCTGTGGGTGGGAGGAACTTGGAGGATAGCCACTCAAACAGGAGCAGTTTCAATGACGAACTCCATTTCGAATGCGCTTGGTGTCGCACTTTATTACAGCGCAGGCTCGACTGCCTGGTTTTCCGCAACGGGCTCCGGACCGATCCAGTACGGGACCGCAGGCAATGATTCCATGTGGGGCGACAGTTCCGTCAACGTCACGATGACGGGTGGAACCGGTGACGACATCTACTATCTCTATTCCAGCATCAATCGGGCTGAGGAAAAGCCTGGCGAAGGTGTGGACACGATTGATACCTGGATGAGTTACACTCTTCCGGAGAATTTCGAGAATCTGCGGGTAACCGGCGACAACCGTTATGCTTTCGGTAATTCCGCCGACAATATCATCCGAGGCGGATCGACCCGCCAGACGATCGATGGCGGGGCAGGAAACGATGTGCTGATCGGTGGCGGTGGCGCCGATACGTTCATCATTTCCAAGGGCAACGGGACCGATCTCATTACCGACTTCAGCAGCGATGATACGATCCGGCTCGATGGTTACGGCGTCACGTCATTCGATCAACTGATCAATCAATCCTCCCAGCAGGGGACGAATCTCTGGCTCAATCTGGGCAATGGCGAAAGCGTCGTCTTGGCCAATACGACAGCTGACGATCTCAGCGCCGACCAGTTCGAACTCAACCTCGATCGATCGAACCTGACGCTCACCTTCAACGACGACTTCAATTCGCTATCCCTGTACGATGGTCAGGACGGTGTGTGGGAAGCGAAATACTGGTGGGCGCCGGAAAAGGGGGCGTCGCTGCATACCAATGGCGAGCAGCAATGGTACGTCAATCCTCTATACGGACCGACAGCGTCGGCAAATCCGTTCTCGGTGACAGACGGCGTGCTGACGATCCGAGCAGAACAGACTCCCGATGCGCTTTCCGGCGACGTCGAAGGTTACGACTACACGTCTGGCATGCTGACGACCCATGCGTCCTTCGCGCAGACCTACGGCTATTTCGAAATCCGCGCCGACATGCCGGACGAGCAGGGGGCATGGCCCGCCTTCTGGCTGTTGCCCGAGGACGGTTCATGGCCGCCGGAACTGGACGTGATCGAAATGCGCGGACAGGACCCGAATACCTTGATCCTTTCGGCTCATTCGAACGAAACCGGTAAGCAGACTTCGGTCATCAACAACGTTGCGGTGGCCGATACGGAAGGGTTTCACACCTACGGTCTGTTGTGGGACGAGGATCACATCACCTGGTATTTCGACGATGTAGCGGTGGCGCAGACGGATACTCCCGACGACATGCACGATCCGATGTACATGATCGTCAACCTGGCGATCGGCGGCATGGCGGGCACACCTTCGGATGGGCTGCCCGACGGGTCGGAAATGAACATCGACTATATCCGCGCCTATTCGCTCGATGACCTAGAGGCAACGAATGCCGGATCCGCTGCACAAACCAGCGAGTGGCTTCTCTGACCGTGTTTGTCTTCGGCGAACGGTTTTGACGTGACGAGGCTTGCAAGGAGCTGAGGATTTTGATCTGCAGGGATCAGATTTCCATCCCTTGCCAGGCTTTTCGGATACCCATGCTCAAGGACTTTTCTCCCTCGGCACTGACGATGGGGCTGCTGACAGCCTTTGTCGGTTTCGTCAGCTCCTTTGCCGTCATCATGCAGGGCCTTCAGGCGATGGGCGCATCGCCTGAAGAGATTGCGTCGGCGCTGCTGGCTGTCTGCATTGCGCAAAGCGTGCTCACGGTGTTCTTTTCGCTTCGCCACCGGATGCCGATCATGATGGCCTGGACAACGCCCGGCGGTGCGCTTCTGGCGGCGACCGGCGCGATCGAGGGCGGGTTTCCTGCGGCGGTCGGGGCGTTCGTGCTTTGCGGCGTGATGATCACGCTTTCCGGCCTGTTCCGGCCGCTCGGGCAGATGATCCGCAAGATCCCGGCGCCGATTGCCAATGCGATGCTGGCGGGCATTCTTCTCAGCCTATGCCTTGCGCCGGTGAATGCCGTCGCCTTCAATGCCGCGCTCGGGCTGCCGATCGTGCTGACCTGGATGGTCGTGGTCTCGCGCTGGCGGCTCTGGGCGGTGCCGGCGGCGCTCGGTGCCTTCGCGCTTGTGCTGGTCTTCGGCATCGATCTGCCCGATGACGTGTTCGGCCAGATTGGCGCTGCGATCCATCCGAACCTGATCTGGGTGCCGCCTCTCTTCACCTGGCACGGATTTATCTCGGTGGGGTTGCCGCTGTTCATCGTCACCATGGCATCGCAGAATATTCCGGGCATCGCGATCCTGAAGGCACATCACTATGAGCCGCCGCCGGGACCGCTGTTCGCCTCGACCGGCATATTCTCGACCATCATCGCTTTCTTCGGTAGCGTGCCGGTGAACCTTGCGGCAATCACGGCGGCGATGTGCGCCAGCGAGGACGCGCATCCCGACCCCAAGCGGCGCTATTGGGCAGCCGTTATCGGCGGAGCGACCTATACGGTGCTCGGGCTGATCGCCGGGGGGATTATCGCCTTCGTCTCGATGGCACCACCGATTCTGTTGCAGGCGGTCGCGGGCCTCGGATTGATCGGCGCATTTTCGAATGCAGCCTTTGCTGCATGGCGCGAGCCCGAGACCCGCGAAGCCGCTGCGATCACCTTCCTCGTCACTGCTTCGGGCGCCACATTTGCCGGGATTTCCGGGGCTTTCTGGGGGCTTGTGGCCGGTGCCGTGATGATCGGCCTTTCTAAGGTGATGAAGAAATCCGCCTGACCGGAGGCGTACCGGAAGCGCGAAAGCCGTTCTTGCCGGATGGCTGATGTATCGCTATACATCTCCCCATGACCATGACAGGCGCGATCATGTTTGACCGTTTTGCCGCCCGCAGCACCGCTGCCGGGGCGACGGTTTTCGCGCCTCTCTCGCTTCTTAGCCTCGACCTTACACTCGGTTGCCGGGTCCGTTGAGGAGCGCCCGGCGGCCGAAAAGCCAGCCGGCGTAAGTGCTCCTCGCATCAAATCCCAGATAATGAAACCGGACCACAAGAGGTCCAAAATCCGCAGTCGGATGGTCGAGAACGGCATCGAGCCAAAATGCTCCTGCGGATGCGAGTGAAGGACGAAGACATGGACAACAAGATTTCCGCATCGGCAAAAGGCATGCAGTCCGCGGGCGTGAAGTATCGCGCCTATCCGACGATCAACATTCCGGACCGCACTTGGCCGTCGAAGGCGATCGAGAAGGCGCCGATCTGGTGTTCGGTCGACCTGCGCGATGGCAACCAGTCGCTGGTCAACCCGATGGGCCATGACCGCAAGGCGCGGATGTTCAAGCTGCTTCTGGACATGGGGTTCAAGGAAATCGAGATCGGCTTCCCGTCCGCATCGCAGACCGATTTCGATTTCGCCCGCTGGTGCGTGGAAGAGGGTGGCGTGCCGGAAGATGTATCGCTGCAGGTGCTGGTGCAGTGCCGTCCGGAGCTGATCACCCGCACGTTCGAATCGCTGGAAGGCGCACACAAGCCGATCATCCACTTCTACAACTCGACGTCCGAACTGCAGCGCCGCGTGGTGTTCGGCAAGGATGTGCACGGTATCAAGCAGATTGCCGTCGATGCCGCAAAGATGATCACCGACATGGCGGCGAAGGCCGGCGGCGGTTACCGTTTTGAATATTCCCCGGAAAGCTTTACCGGTACCGAGCTGGATGTGGCTCTGGAGATCTGCAACGCGGTGATCGAGGTGGTGAAGCCGACGGCCGACAACAAGCTGATCCTCAACCTGCCGTCGACCGTGGAAATGGCGACACCGAACATCTATGCCGACCAGATCGAATGGATGTGCCGCAATATCGACAACCGCGAAAACGTCATCATCTCGGTTCATCCGCATAACGACCGCGGTACCGGCATTGCCGCGACCGAGTTGGCATTGATGGCGGGTGCGGACCGCGTCGAGGGCACGCTGTTCGGCAATGGCGAGCGCACCGGCAATGTCGACGTCGTGACGCTGGCGCTGAACATGTTCACGCAGGGCATCGATCCGGAACTGGATTGCTCCGACATCGAGCGGATCAAGGAAGTCTACGAATATTCCAACGAGATGGTCATCCCCGAGCGCCATCCTTACGTTGGCGAGTTGGTCTACACCGCATTCTCCGGCTCACATCAGGATGCGATCAACAAGGGGATGAAGGCGATCAAGGTCGCTAACCACCCTGTATGGGAAGTGCCATACCTGCCAATCGACCCGCAGGATGTCGGTCGTTCCTATGAGGCGATCATCCGCATCAACTCGCAATCGGGCAAGGGGGGGATTGCCTATATCCTGAGCCAGGATTACGGCCTGAACCTGCCGCGCAACCTGCAGGTGGAATTCCGCGAGGACATCCAGCGGATCACCGATGAAGAGGGCAAGGAACTGTCTTCGAAGCGCATCCACGAGCGCTTCATGGAGCGTTATGTGGAGCAGTCCGGTGCGCGTCTGAAGTTCGTCGATCACCACACATATCCGTCCGAGCCTCACCACAAGGGCGTGCGGGTCGTTGCGGCGGAGATTATCGACAATGGCGAGACCAAGCGCATCGAAGGCAAGGGAACCGGGCCGATCGACGGGTTCATCAATGCGCTGTCGATCTATCTCGGCATCGACCTGTCGGTGAATGATTATTCCGAACACTCGCTGCAGCACGGCTCGAACGCTTCGGCTATCGCCTATGTCGAGATGCAGCATCCGGGTGGCAAGCTGTTCGGTGCCGGCGTCAACACGAATATCGTCACGGCCTCGCTCGATGCGATCGTTTCCGCGGCAAACCGGGTTCTGGAGGAGAGGGCGCGCTAGGCGCCTCTCGTTCCGCATTAAATCAAAAAGCCGCTGCGGGAAACCGCAGCGGCTTTTTTGTTGAGCTTGAATGGTCGTCAGATGAGACCGGCAGCCTTTGCCGCGATCTCGTCGAGATCGGCGGCCGAAGACGGGGCGACGATCACATAAGTCGCAAGCGGGGTGCTCCAGGATACGAGGCTGGTGTCGAGGCGGATGTCCTCAATCGGCTTGGTCGTTTCTGGCCGCGCTCTTGAGAAGGTCAAGGCCAGAATGTCGCCTTCATTGTCGCCGGTGGTGCGGCGATAAAAAAGTACGCCGGTCGGGGTGTTTTCAGCGGTGACTAGACGTGCGCCGACGAAGGCAAGCCCGCTATCGGTGAGGTCCGGAATGCGGAAGCCGACGCCGGTTCCGGTGGTCAGCCATTCGAGGATATCGGCCGGCCTGTCCGCACCGATTTCCACCAGCCGGTTCTGCTGGCGGCTGTAGAGGCGGAAATGGGAAACGATATCGTCCAGCCAGTCGCGTTGCTGAAATGCCGGGCTTGCCAATGCTTGCGGCGCATGAGAGCCATCCGGTCGAGCGCCGATCATGTAGCCCAGGCTGCCGCCAACCAAGAGCGTCAGGGCGCAGGCCGACAGAGCCTGCAGGCCCGAAGGACGAAAGGCCCGGTTGCGGCGGGAGGATCCTGGAAGCCGTACCGCCTTGCGGGGAAGGGGGGCGTTCTTGATGCTGCGGACGAGATCGAGCGGCACCGGCTCCTTGAGCATTTCTTCGAGAAGAAGTCGGCCGGTCTGGCTGCCGCGTTTCAAATCGTCGTGCAGTGCGCGGGCATGCGGATCGTTGACGAGCAGGGATTCGACATCCTGACGCTCCGTATCAGACACCTGGCTATCGACAAACGCGGAAAGACGACGTTCCATCGCCGATGGCTCCTTATTTGCCATAGTCACGCTCTCTTTTCCGCAAAACCAGGCGGTTGGGAGGAAAGTGCCAATCGTGCGGCACAAAGGCGTGATGAGACCAGTTCCGGTGTGACGCCGAGGATCGATGCTGCCTCAGAATAATCGAAACCTTCGACATCAACGAGAAGAAGCGTACTTGCCAGACCCTCAGGCATGCCGAGGAACGCCTTGGATTCACAGCCGCTAACGCCAGTTGCTTCGGCATTCTGCTTTGAGAGCGGTTCCTGGCGGTTGCGCTTGCGAACCTCGTCGCTCCAGCCGATCCTGATCTGATTGAACACCCAGCTTTCCAACCGGCATTCGCCTTTCCAGTGATGGCTTTTGAGAATGACGCGGGCAGAGACTTCGCGCACGAGGGTGTCCGCTGCATTCGCATCTCCGGTCAGCGTCTGGGCGAACCGCCGCAGCCGCGGCAGCAAAGCCACAAGGTCACGACGGATATCGGTTGAAACTGCTGGCGGATTCATCAGAGGAATATGGCCTTTTTGCTCTCATTCGAATGAATGCTTGAAGGTACTAACTATGAATCGATTGTGACGATTCTGCAACAAGCATCTCCTAACCTTGCAGAACTCTTGCCGCTTCCTCCACCGAGAACTGTAACGGTGCCTCACCGTAAAAGATCTTGGTCTCGTCGAGATGGATGCTGTCGCCGCTTTCGGTCAGTCCATAACGCTCGCAACTGAGGTTCCATGCTCCCGCCTTGCCGGACAGGTTGAAGAGGTTGTAGGCGGCGCGCGGCTTGTGTCCGCCGGGACCTTGTGAGGCCGAGGCGATGCCGACGACAGGCACCGGCCGATCATGGGTCTTCAGCCAGTAGACGGTGTTGAGATGTGTATGCCCATGCAGGATCAGTTCGGCGCCGCCGGTCGAAATGGCCGCGGCAAAGCGTCGGATGCCGATCATGCGTTTATGCGAGGATGCAGCTCCCTGGATCGGTGGATGATGGATCAGGACGACGCGGAACAGACCTTCCTCACCGGCCTTTTTCAAAAGATTGACTGTCTCGCGGGCCTGTCTCGGGCTGAAAAAGCCAGACGCGGAGAAGGGAGGTGTGGCGTTGGATGTCGAACAGCCAATGATAGCCAGCGGCCCGCGCTGGCGATAGGTTGGGAATATATGGTCGTCTTTCGGCCACTCGCCCGGGTCATCATCGCTTTTGATGAACGGGTACCAGGCCGCGACCGATTTATCATGGGCACCGGGTACGTAAGCGTCGTGGTTTCCGGGCACGACGGTCGTGTCTTCAGGATCTCCGATTGTGTCCAGCCATTCCCTTGCCAGTCGGGTCTCGATCTTGGTCGCAAGATTGACCAGATCACCGGTAATGAAGAGCTGATCGGGATGGCGGGTCTTGAGATCGCTCAGCAAAAGATCGAGTGTATTGACGAACAGATGCTTGCGCCGGTTTCGATGCCAGTTGATGAAGCCGGTGATACGCTTGGACATGAGTTCCCGAACCGACAGTTTCGGCAGCGGTCCCAGATGGATGTCGGAAATATGGGCGAATTTGAACATGGCCCAGACATAACGCACGAAACGGAAATTCGTTATGAAATTTACGCGAGCGGAGCGGAGAGCAGATGGGCGCTACCGGCATAGCTGAGATCGGGACATGGCGGACGCGTATCGTGGTCTGGCTGCTGCATCGTTTTTTCCTTGTTTCCCGCGGGATGACGATGGGTGTTCGCGCAGCCTGCTTCAACGCGCAGGGCGAGATCTTTCTGGTGCGTCATACCTATGTTCCGGGCTGGTATCTGCCGGGTGGCGGGATGGAACATCGCGAAACGGCGCTTGAGGCTTTGGTCAAGGAATTGCGAGAAGAGGGCAATCTGGTAATGACCGAAAAGCCCGATCTCCTGAACGTCTACTACAACCGCAGGGCCAGCAAGCGCGACCATGTGCTGTTTTACAGGGTCAATGTCGAGCAGACGGCTCCGCGTCTGCCCGACCGGGAGATTGCCGAAAGCGGGTTCTTTGCGCTGGACGCGCTGCCGGAGGACGTGACGGATGCGACGCTCAGGCGGCTGCGAGAGTTGAGCGGAGAGGCCGAGCGCGGGGATTTCTGGTGACGGGCCTGATTATCCGCCGCCTCGGAGCGGTTGTCCGAGACGGTGGGGGATGATGTTGTGGGCTTGCGATCGGCGTCAGCTTTTCAGAGCCGTATTGCACAGGCTCCAGTAACCACCACCTTTCTGGATCCACTTGAGGTCGCCGAGCGTGCCGTCGTCTTTGTTCTTGTGATAGGTGTCGACGCAGGTCTTGAGCCGGGCCTTGGCAGGCGTCTCGCTCGAATATTTCTTGTCGATCGCATTCGGGAAAACGACGCTCTTCGGGGCCTTGGTTGTTGCCTTTGCCGGCTCCTTCTCTGTCGTCGCGGCAACTTCCTTGTCGTCGGCTGCGTCTTCGGCGGCAGCGTCTGCGCCGCAGAACTTGGCGCGGTAGTCGTTCCATTTGACGTCCTTGGCGGAACCGTCAGCCTTGGCGGCCTGATACTTGACGCTGCATTCCTTCATTGTGAGTGCGGACGCCGGGGTCACGAAAGCTGCAGAGGCGAGCAGAGCAAAGGATGCAAGAATGATGGTGCGATTGGTCATTGGGGCCTCCAAGTGCATAATTGCGATCGGGGACTATGAACCGGCCATTTGCATTGTCAATAAATCTCTAAATTAGTAAAATTCAATCCAGTTTTGCGGCCCGGCCCATGCCGACGGTCTCTCAAGGCGAATATCTTTGTCGCGGCCAGGCGACCGGTCGGTGATGTTGGTGAAGACTACGGAGCGTTTCAGCCCCCAAGTCTCTCGCGACCATGAGCTGCCTCGAGATCCAGTGCTGGTCCGATAGGAACGATGCCGGTCGGATTGATGGTCTTGTGGCTGCCGTAGTAGTGGCCTTTGATATGGGCGAGGTTGCAAGTCTCGGCGATGCCGGGATGCTGATAAAGATCTCTTAAATATCCGGAAAGGTTCGGATAATCGGCAATGCGGCGAATGTTGCACTTGAAGTGGCCGACATAGACGGGATCGAAGCGCAAAAGCGTGGTGAACAGGCGCCAGTCGGCTTCGGTAATCTTGTCGCCGAACAGATAGCGGCTTGTTTCGAGGCGCCGATCCAGCGTGTCGAGCGTTTCGAACAGCGACTTGGCGGCTTCCTCGTAGGCTTCCTGTGACGTCGCAAATCCCGCCTTGTAGACGCCGTTATTGACCCGGTCGTAGACGATCGCGTTGAGTGAGTCGATTTCCTCGTGCAAGTCGGCGGGATAGAAATCGAGGTCCGAGCCGGTCAGGCCATCGAAGGCGCTGTTCATCATGCGGATGATTTCGGCGCTTTCATTCGAGACGATGGTATTCTGCTGCTTATCCCACAGAACTGGTACGGTCACGCGGCCGGAATAATGCGGATCGGCTTTGAGATAGACCTGATAGAGATAATCGGTGCCGAAGAGATCGTCGCCGGTTGCGCCGTCGCGGTTCTTGAATTCCCAGCCGTTTTCCAGCATCAGGTAATCGACCACCGAAACGGATATGAGGTCTTCCAGCTTCTTGAGCTTGCGGAAGATCAACGTGCGGTGTGCCCAGGGGCAGGCGTATGAGACGTAGAGATGATAACGTCCGGCTTCGGCCTTGAAACCGCCTTTACCGGATGGGCCAGCTGCGCCATCCGCAGTGACCCAGTTGCGAAACTGCGATTGCGATCGCTCGAAACGCCCCTTGGTTGCCTTCGTATCGTACCAGACATCCTGCCATTTGCCGTCAACGAGCCTGCCCATGGCGCTCTCCTTCTTGTTTCCCGGATAGATACGGCAAGGGCTTGAGATTGCGAGACGCAATTTTTCGAACAGTGCGTTTTTGCATTGGACGGGTGAAAAAAATCCTGCTAGTTGGCTTTTCACATTTTTGTGGGATACCTCAATTACATGACCGAAGCACGGGCACTGCGACGACGCTGAAGATCGACCAAGACGCCAGACGAGGCGTCATCGATTTCGCATGTCCTGTCCGCTCATTTTTACGGCTTCGGTTCTCCCATGTCTTCATCTGCCTCTCTGCACCTTGTCGCCCGGAAATCTCTGGCAAAGCACGATCTCGTCTATCTGACGGAAGACGCATCGCATGATGCGGCGATCGAGCTGATCAATGAGGAAGCTTTCGGGCCAGGCCGTCATGTGCGCGCCGCCGCGCGAATCCGCGAGCAGGGGCCGCATGACCGGTCGCTTTCCTTCATTTGTGCCGATGACGGCGAGACGATTGCTTCCGTTCGCATGACCCCGGTTCTGGCCGGCACGGTGAAGGGTCACATGCTCGGGCCGCTTGCCGTGCGGCCGACACACAAGAACATGGGCATCGGCCGGGAGTTGGTGCGGATCGCGATCGAAGCGGCAAAGCGCAAGGGTTCCGAAGGCGTGATCCTGATCGGCGATCCGCCCTATTACATGCCGCTCGGCTTCGAGAAGGTGGCCTATGACGCGCTGGCGTTTCCGGGGCCGGTCGATCCGGCGCGGGTGCTCGTCGTGCCGCTTGCCGAGGATGTGCATTCTCAGCTCAAAGGCGACATCTGCTGGCGTAAATAACGTAAATCAACTATGCATCTCGCATCGCCGGTAAATAGGGGAACCGGTGCCTCATGAAGAAGGCAGTGGGATGAGAGCAATTACGGTGGACGAGGCGCTCGACCGCGCCGGCGCTGGACGATACCAGCGTAGACTGATCGGGGTTTTTGGCCTCGTCTGGGCGGCCGATGCGATGCAGGTACTGGCTGTCGGGTTTACCGCGGCATCGATCGCCGCCAGCTTCGGGTTGACCATTCCCGAAGCCTTGCAGACCGGCAGCGTTTTCTTTCTCGGCATGTTTCTCGGTGCAATGGGATTCGGCCGCCTGGCGGACCGGATCGGCCGTCGTAATGTGCTGATCATCACCGTTTCCTGCGATGCGTTATTCGGCCTGCTTTCAGTTTTCGCACCCGACTTCACCATTCTCCTGATCCTCCGGTTCCTGACAGGCATTGCTGTCGGGGGCACACTTCCGGTCGATTACGCGATGATGTCGGAATTCCTGCCGGCGAAAAATCGCGGGCGCTGGCTGGTGGCGCTGGAAGGGTTCTGGGCGATCGGCACGCTGATTGTGGCACTTACTGCATGGATCGCGAGCGTCGCGGGCATGGCCGATGCCTGGCGTCTTATTTTTGCCGTGACCGCGCTGCCGGCGCTGATCGGGATAGGGATGCGTGTTCTCATCCCGGAATCGCCTATCTATCTTTTGCGCACGGGCCGAAATGCAGAAGCGCGAGAGGTGATGGACCGGATACTGACCGTCAATAACGGCAAGGGGCTCGCCGATGACGAAGAGATTGCCCCGCCGATGGCATTGGCGCGCGAAGGCATTTTCTCGCCCGCCTTGCGCCGAACCAGTGTCATCATCCTCGCCATCTGGTTTCTGGTGTCTGTCTCCTATTACGGCATTTTCACCTGGATGCCGGCGAAGCTCGCAAGCGAGGGCTTCGGCTTCGTTCGCGGTTACGGTTTTCTGGTTCTGGTGGCGCTTGCACAGATTCCCGGTTACGCACTGGCGGCCTACGGTGTTGAAAAATGGGGCCGCAAGCCGACGCTGACGGGCTTCTGCATCCTGTCTGCTGCCGGGTGCCTGCTTTTTGTACTCGGCTCCGGTTCTGTCGTCATCGGAACCTCGCTGCTCCTCATGAGCTTTGCGCTGCTTGGCACATGGGGCGCGCTTTACGCCTATACGCCGGAACTCTTCCCGACACGCTCGCGCGCCACTGGCATGGGGGCGGCCGGCGCGATGGCGCGTCTGGGCGGTCTGCTTGCACCTTCGGCGATGGTCTATGTGGTCAGCCACGGGTTCGGTCTGACGATCGGCATTTTTGCCGCTCTTCTTGCCTTGGCGGCCGTGGCGGCATTGATGATCCGGGTCGAGACGCGTGACGTCTCGCTCTCATGACGATTTCAGGCACCGCCTTGTCCGGCGGTGCCTGAATTACATTCAGTAATTGGCGCTGTAGAGCAGCGGTACCCAGTCGTAATTGGTCTCGTCCCGCCGAACGTGGCCGATGCCTGGGAAAGCGTGGTGCGCACCAGCGACCATATATTTCTGGTCAGCCGCTTCGGCAAAGGCAATCGCACGCGTAGCGGCCGCCTGTTTCTGGTCGACATCGAACTCGACAGCGATCTCCGGCCGATCATATTGCAGCACGTCGCCATGGGCGATATCGCCCCAAAAGACGATCTTCTCGCCCTTGCTTTCAATCGCTATGGCGCTGTGACCCGGCGTGTGGCCCTTGCGCAGGACGGATGTGAAGCCCGGAATGGGAGCGGCGTCATCCGCAAAGGTTTCGAATTTTCCCGCCGCGATATAGGGGCCGACGGCTGCCTCTGCCTGTGCGATCTGTGGGCCGAGACCCGGATCGGATTTCGCCGCAGCATCTGCTTTCAGCCAGAAGTTTGCCTCGCGCTCGTTGACGTGAAGCACGGCATTTTCGAATACGCGCTTGCCGTTCCTCGACAGGCCGCCGGAATGGTCGGCGTGGATATGGGTGAGGATGACATCATCGATTTCGCTCGCCTTGTAACCGGCCGCTTCTATGTTGGCGACAAGCTTGCCAAGCGATGGGCCCATCAGATCGCCGGTACCGGCATCGATCAGGACAAGGCGTTCGCCTGTGTTGACGAGAAAGGCATTCACAGAGGTTTCCGTCGGGTTTTTCTGGAAGTAACCGGCGAGATAGGCCTCGGCATCCTTCTCTTCTATGCCTTCATAGATCCTGGCCATGGGAAGCGCCACTGTGCCGTCCGACAGGGCGGTGACTTCGTAGTCGCCGAGCTTCAGGCGGTAGTAACCTGCCGCCTGCCTTCCGACGATTGGTGCTTTGGCCAGAACAGCCGAGGGAAGGGCGGCGATGGCACCGGCGGCGAATGTCAGGCTGGCTGAGGTTTTGAGGAGAGCGCGGCGGGTCTGCATGGAAGAACTCCAGGTTGGTATGAAAGGGTGGTCTTGAACTGACCTGGAGAGCACGTATGTATCATTGTATCAGCAAACAAATCGATGCGGCTCATGACTACTATCGATCATTTCAATCTGCGCTCTTTCGACCTCAACCTGCTCGTCGCCTTTGACGCTTTGATATCCGAGGGTAGCGTTACCAAGGCAGCGAAGCGGTTGAAGATCCAGCAGCCGGCGATGAGCCATTCGCTTTCGACCTTGCGTGTTCTGCTTCAGGACGAGTTGTTCATTCGCGTCGGTCAGGTGATGCAGCCGACATCACGCGCGCGAAGCCTTGCGGTGCCGGTGCGTCAGGCGTTGAAACAGGCACAGCTGGCGCTGAGCGGCGGGGATGCGTTCGATCCTGCAACCGAAGAGCGGACATTTCGTATCGCCATGTCGCCCGAGGTGGAGCTGCTGCTGATACCCGACCTTACGGCCCGTCTGCGGCGGCTTGCACCGGGCATCCGGGTTTTGGCGCGGGTGTTTCCGTATGAGGCGATGGATCCGTCATTCGAGGATGGCAGCATCGATCTTGCGGTCGGCTGTACCTATACGCAAACAAGCCGACGGTCTTTCGAGACGCTTTACAAGACCGAATTTGCCTGCTGCCACAATCCCGATCTGCTGACGCTGTCCAAGACTGTCGGCCTGGAGGCCTATCTTGCGGCAGAACATGCAACGATTTCCCAGAACGAGACGCTGCAGGGCTGCATCAAGGATGCGCTTGAGATTGCCGGCGTCGAACTCAATGTCGTTACCGCGGCACCCGGCTATATGTCGGTTCTTTCCGCGGCGCAGAGCAGTCCGCTGATTGCGACCGTGCCCAGCCGGATTGCCGAGCGTTACGCGCCGCTGCTCGGTCTGGATGTCAGTCCGCTGCCGGTATCTCTGAGTTTTCCGCCGGTCAACATGGTCTGGGCAAACCATGCGGATGGAGATCCTGCCAATGCATGGCTGCGGCAGCAGACACGGGATGTCTTTGCCTCCTCCGGTGTTCTTGACGACGACAGAAAACGTGCCTCGCGAATAGCGGAACCGGAGCTGGAGACCGCCTAAATTTCAGAACATTTTGGCGAGCCATGTCACCACATGCCCGCCGGAGAGAGCGTCGAGTTTGCCGATCTCTGTGTAACCGAGCTTCCGATAGAGGCCGAGTGCTGCCGGGTTCATCGTGTCGATATAACCGCCGATACAGCCACGCTTGCGGGCCTCGTCCTCGGACATGGCCAGCATGCGGGTGGCAAGGCCCTGACCGCGCAGGTTTTCCGGGATGTAGAGCATCGAGACGTAAAGCCAGCCGCGGCCGGTATAGCCGACGAGGCCGCCGCTGATTTCGCCACCGTCATCGTAAAGCGGGATTGTCAGTTCGCGACGGTTACTTTCGCCGAAGGTGGTGATGTTGAAGGCGCGCAGTTTCTGCAGGATTGCGTCTTCCTCCAGTGGCGCGATGCCTTCGGTCACTTTCAGTTCCATTCGGATGCACTCCTCCCAAAGAGGAGCGCATCGATAAACTAAAGCGTCTTTTTAAGGAAGGTGCGGGTGCGCTCGCCGACAAAGGCCGGCAGCTCTCCGAATATCTCGTAACCCTGGCGCTGATAGGCTTTGAGCGCCTTCGGGTTGAACGTGTCGATCCAGGCACCCCGGCACCCGCGACGACGAGCTTCGGTTTCCGCCTGCTGGAGAAGTGTTGCGGCCATGCCCTGGCCGCGCAGCTGTTCGGGAATGAACAGCAACTGGGTGAACAGCCAGCCCCAGGATGTGTAGCCCGAAAGGCCGCCGATGGTCTTTCCCTCTTCATCGCGGATGAGAACGGCAAGCGGGATACGATCGGCCGGGCCGACATC
Organism: Hyphomicrobiales bacterium; assembly: GCA_900472575.1. GTDB lineage: Bacteria > Pseudomonadota > Alphaproteobacteria > Rhizobiales > Rhizobiaceae > Neorhizobium > Neorhizobium cellulosilyticum. The sequence continues at coordinate 18,812 of UCIV01000018.1, read as the reverse complement.
CTGTTCGTTATAGGATGTCAGGCTTTTCAGGATGGCATCGAGATCTTCGCCGGAAGGCGAGGCCGTGACGTCGATACGGGCCACAATCACCGTCCCTCGCGCCACCACATGGCAGCGACCGCAAAGAGGAGCGCCGAGAGGCCTGCGAAACCGGCAAACAGCGGCAGGCTGTTGACGCCGCGCAACACGCTCTCGTCGGTCATGCGGATCGACATGCGGTTGGGATTGCTGACGCGGATCTCGCCACGGACTGGCAGGATGTCCGGCAGGGTGATGTTTTCGCCGGAGGCGACGCGGGTAACGAGGCCGTGGGTCTTTTCCGCATAGGGTTTCAGCGTCTCTTCGGTCGAGATCATCGCCTTGAATTCAGGCGCATCGACTGCGCCGACATGGACGAGCGTCGAGAACTCGCCGTTCGACACCTGGAAGAGGCCGACCTCGTCCATGCGGCGCTCGAAGCGGTATTGCCCCGGTTCGGCTTGCGCCATGGCGATGGTTTCGGTGCGGCCGGAAGGGAAGCGGACTGTTGCCGGGCCGGGATCGTCGCCGATCGTCTGGCGGGTTGCCTCAAGCGTGCGGCCGGAGGAGCGGCCGGTGAGCGCCTCTTCCTCGAGTTCCGGCTCCTTCATCAGCCAGTGGGCGATGCGGCGATAGAGCGCCACATGCGGGCCGCCGCCTTCGAAACCACGCGCCCAGAGCCAGCCCTGATCGGACAAGAGCATGGCGACGCGGCCTTGGCCCTGGCGGTTCAGAACGAGAAGCGGACGCTTGCCGTCGCCTTCCATCACCGTCTGGCCGCGCGGCTGGTCGACATCGATGGTGCGGAACCAGCGGCCCCAGGCGGGCGGTGTCTGGCCGGAGCCATCAAGACCGCGTGTGACGGGGTGTTTTTGGCCGATTTCGGAGAGATGCGGGTAGAAACCTGCGCTATGGATCTCGCCGGTCGGCGAAGCGGGAAGCACCTGTTCGAGCGGGGTGAGTGCGATCGAATCCTCGCTTGCATGTTCCGGACCTGCTGCGATCAGCAGCGCGCCGCCATTCTGCACATATTGCGAGATGTAATCGTAATAGAGGATCGGCAGCACGCCGCGATGCTTGTAGCGGTCGAAGATGATCAGATCGAAATCCTTGATCTTTTCGACAAACAGTTCGCGGGTCGGGAAGGCGATCAGCGACAGTTCGTTGATCGGCGTGCCATCCTGCTTTTCCGGCGGGCGCAGGATGGTGAAGTGGACGAGATCGACTGAAGCGTCGGATTTCAACAGATTGCGCCATGCGCGCTCGCCGGCATGCGGTTCGCCGGAGACGAGCAGGACGCGCAGGTTCTGGCGAATGCCGTCGATGACATGGACGGCGCGATTGTTGGCGGTCGTCACTTCGCCGGGAAGCTCGTCGACGGAAAATTCCATGACATTGTTGCCGGCGCGCGGAACGGTGAAGGGGAAGGGCGTGTTGACGCCCGGCGAGGCGCGGAACGTGGCGATCTGGTCGCCGTTCATGCGCACGGTCACCTGGGCCGGCGTGTTGGTGGCGCGGCCGTCATCGACGACGCGCAGGGTCAGTTCCTGCTCCTCGTTGACGATGCCGAAGCGCGGGGCGCGGACGACTTCGACGCGGCGGTCGAATTCGTCCGGTTGTCCGGTGATCAGACCGTGGACGGGGGCGTTGAATCCCAGTTCCTGATTGGTACCGGGAAGGTCGTGGATCTGGCCGTCGGTGACAAAGACGGCGGCACCGAGGCGGGCCGGGGGCACGTCGGAGACGGCGGAGCGAAGAGCGGTGTAGAGGCGGGTCGAGGGCGTATCGCTATCCGGGTCGTCGGCCACTTCGACGATGCGGGTCTCGATATTCGGATAGCGGGCAAAGCGGTCGCGAAGTTCGGCCAGCGCCTCGTCGGTCTGGCGCTTGCGCTCATCCGTCTGCTGGCTCTGGGAGCGGTCGACGACGATCGGCACGATGGTCGAGAGCTGTTCACGGTCTTCCTGCAGCAGCGTCGGGTTGGCAAGGGCGAGAAGCAGGAAGGCGAGCGCCAGCGTGCGCAGGCTTGCACCACGGACGCGGCGCCAGAAGGCAAGCGCGCAGAGGGCGAGTGCAAGGACACCAAGTCCGATCAGGACAGGCCACGGGAAGAATGGCGAAAACTCAAGGGTCATCGATGCTCTTTCCTACTGGCCAAGCCGTTCGAGAAGGGCAGGGACGTGCACCTGGTCGGCCTTGTAGTTGCCGGTCAGCATGTACATCATGATGTTGACACCGGCGCGGTAGGCGTATTCGCGCTGCATGTCGTCCGGGGGGACGGTCGGCAGGACCGGTGCGCCCTGCTGGTCTACGGCCCATGCGCCGGCGAGATCGTTGCCGGTGATCATGATCGGCGAGACTCCGTCGCCGCCGGAGGAGACCTGGTTGGCGCTGTTGCGTGCATCCTGACGCGCCTCGACCCAAAGGGCGCTGCCATTGTAGCGGCCGGGAAAGTTGGTCAGCAGGTAGAATGACCGCGCGAGGACGTGGTTTTCCGGCACGGGTTCCAATGGCGGAATGTCGATATTGGCAAGGATCTGCTGCAGTCGTTCGCCATTGGGCGTGCTGCCGCCACCGCCGAGCGAGGAATACTGGTCGCGGGTATCGAAGAGCACGGTGCCGCCGTTGCGCATATAGGCGTCGATGCGCGAGATCGCGGCCTGCGAGGGCATCGGCGCATTGGCGGAAATCGGCCAGTAGATGATCGGGTAGAAAGAGAGTTCATCCCTGGTGATATCGAGGCCGACAGGCGCGCCGGGCTCCAGTGTCGTGCGGTAGGTGAGGAATTCGGTCAGGCCCGCAAGTCCCTGTTCGGAAATGCGATCGACATCGGCCTCGCCGGTCGTGACATAGGCGAGATGGGTCGTATCGAGATGTTCGAGGATCTGTTCGTCGCCGGCTTTCGCACCGCTGCCTTCCGGCATTTCCTGTGCGGAAACCGGGTGAGGCTGGAATGCGAGCAGGCCAAAGGCGATGGCGGCAACTGCGGCTGCTGCGGCACCAGAGCTGCGGCGTGATCCCTTTGGCAGGCGCGAGAAGGCGCCGTTGATGAAGAGCACGATCAGGCTGTCGAGAATGAGCATGGCGAAGGCGGCCACGAACAATGCAGGGCGCAAGGAGACCGCTTCACCACCAGCGAGACCTTCACGCGTGACGGCGCGGCCGATCGGGGCGGGATCGAAGGCTGAAAGTTCTGCGCCGGGCGGCAACAGGTTGACTGCGGAAAAACCGTCTTCGGTGCCGTAAAGACCCGGAGGATGGTCGAAGGTGGCAGACGGCGTTTCGCCGGCGCGGATCATGATCGGGCGGACACCGCTGGTCTCGGTCGAGAGCAGGCCGTCGGCAGTCAGCAGGCGATAGGCGGGGAGCGTTGCTGCTGCGTTTTCGGAACCTGCGGATGCGGTGGTCGCACCGCCAGCGCGGGCCATCTGGACGACACGGCGCAGCATTTCAACGAAATTGCCAGAGAGCGGCAGGTTCGACCATGTGGCTTCGGCGCTGGTGTGGAAGAGAACGAGGCGACCGGCATCGACATCACGGGTGGTCACAAGCGGCGTGCCATCGGCAAGGCTTGCCCAGGTGCGCTCGGCAAGATCCGGCGTCGGTTCGGCAAGAACCTGGCGGGTGACGGTGATATCGGTTGCGCGCGGCATGCCGGCGAAGGGGCCGAAGGTCGGGAAGTCCGCCAGCGACTGTGGCTCCGACCAGGACATCGCGCCACCGAGTGCACGTTCGCCCTGACGCAGCCTCACCGGCACAAGCGGATCATCGGCAGGGGCGGCTGCAAGACGTGGACCCGCAAACCGGATCAGCGTGCCGCCGCGGGCGATCCAGCGCTCCAGAGGCTCATAGGTTTCGGCCGGAAGGCGGCCGACATCGGCCATGATGATGGCAGACGGGTTGTTTTCCAGGATCTGCGGGATCGCGACCGCAAGGTCCGCCGTATTCGTCTGGATGATATCGGCATAGGGCGAAAGCGCCCGATTGATATAATAGAGCGGCTGCAGAAGCGGCTGGAAATCACTGCCGCTTTCCCCGGAAATCAGCGCGATACGGCGGCGCTTGAAGCCGTCGTCGAGCAGATGGGTAGCGCCGGCAGTGGCGAGACCCTCGACGCTCAGCCGGGCGAAATCGTTGCGCAGTTCAAAAGGTGCAGAGATTTCAGCCGTCGCGGTGCCGGAACCGGCTGCGAAATCGACTGTGCCGGAGGCGAGCGAGCGGCCTTGCTGGTCGAGTGCATTGACCGTCAGCTGTTGCGGAGCGGTGGTATCTAGGCGGGTGGCGGTGACGGCCATCGTCTCGGAATTGTTGATGGCGCCGGTGAGTGCGACAGCGCCGCGACCGTCACCCTGATAGAGACGGACGTCATTGGGCGCGAAGGCGGCAAGGGCCGTCATCGCGTCATTGTCTCCGGGTGCAGCGATGCTGTCGGAAATCAGCGCCACCGTGCCGAGCGGGTTTCCGTCGAGCGCTTCCTGCAGGGTGCGGATGGCGCGCAGGCGATCGGGAACGAGCGGTTTCGGCTCGGCAGCGGCAAGCTTGTCGCGGGCGGCAGACGCAGTGCCGGCAGTGGGCTCGTTATTCGTGTCGGCGGTGAAGGTCAGCGAGACCGGAACGTCGGCGCTTTCAGCCTCGTCGATCAGCATGGTGGCGGTTTCGACGCGGCGTTCCCAGTCGACCGAGCTCGACCAGCCATTGTCGATGACGAGCGCCAGCGGGCCATTGGCATTGAGCGAACTGGCGCGCGGGTTCATGACCGGATCGGCAATCGCAAAAATGACCGCGGCGGCAAGCAGCATGCGCAGAAGCGTTAGCCACCAAGGGCTCTGGGCCGGGGTTTCCTCGCGCTTCAGGACTGTTGCGAGGATGCGAAGCGGTGGAAAGACCTCCGCTTTCGGGCGCGGCGGCGTGAGCCTGAGCAGCCACCAGATGACCGGCAGCGACAGCAGGCCGAAGAGGATGAGCGGATTGGCGAAGGCAAGCGCGTTCATGTGCGGCCTCCCGGGAATGTCGCGGGCATGCCGGACAGCTGGCCGTGGACCGCGACCAGCGCTTCTGAGGCGAGATGATCGGTGCGGTGGAAGGTAAAACTCCAGCCGAGACGGCGCAGACCTTCGCCCAGCGCTTCACGGCGGGCGAGATAGGCGCGCTGATAATCGTCGCGGATCATTTCGGCGCGGCCGGAGGTGAGCTTTTCGCCGGTCTCAGGATCGGTAAATTCGGTGCGGCCGGTATAGGGAAAGGTTTCTTCGGCGGGGTCGGCGACTTCGATGACATGGCCGCGCAGGCCGCGTTTTCCAAGCGGCGAGATGCGTGACATGACGCTGTCGGCATCATCGAGAAAATCGCCGATCAGGACGATATCGCTCTGGCCTCTTATCATCGAGGTTTCCGGCAGGCCGGTGGTGAGCGGCGCATGCATGATCGAGGTCGCCAGCCGCTCCGCAGCGTTGCGGGCAGAGACCGGCTCCATGATGCCGGGACACCCGATGCGCTCACCGGAGCGGGCAAGGATTTCGGCCAGCGCCAGCATCAGCACCAGCGCGCGGCTTTCCTTCGAGACCATGGCGAAGGTGGACTTGTACATCATCGACGGCGACATGTCGGCCCAGAGCCAGATCGTGTGGGCAGCTTCCCATTCACGGTCGCGGACATAGGTATGGTCGTCGCGGGCCGAGCGGCGCCAGTCGATGCGCGACAGGCTCTCGCCTTCGGCATAGGGGCGGAATTGCCAGAAGTTCTCGCCCATGCCGCGCTTGCGCCGGCCATGCCAGCCGGCAATCACGGTGTTGGCGATGCGCTTTGCTTCCACCATGCAGTCGGGCACGAGTGCCGCACGCGCCTGGGCGCGGGAGAGGACTTCACTGCTGGGTGTCTGCTCGACGATCTGGCCGATTGATGCCACGCATTGTCCTTTCGAAAGGCCGGGATCTTATCCGCGGGCCTGCTTCACAAGTCCGGCGATCACGTCGCGTACCGACATGCCTTCAGCACGGGCGGCGAAATTCAAGGCCATGCGGTGTTCCAGCACCGGCTCGGCCAGCGCGTAGATATCGTCGAGCGAGGGAGCGAGGCGACCCTGATAGAGTGCGCGGGCGCGAGCGGTCAGCATCAACGACTGGCCGGCGCGTGGGCCAGGACCCCATGCGACATGCCGGTCGGTATCGGCATTGCCGTGGCCGGGGCGGGCGGAGCGGACAAGCGACAGGATCGCGTCGACCACCTTGTCCGAGACCGGCATCTGGCGGATCAGCATCTGGATTTCCTGCAGGCGGGCGCTGTCGATGACGCCGCGCGGCTTGGCTTCGGCAAGACCGGTGGTGCCGAGCAGGATTTGCCGTTCTGCATCAAGGTCAGGATAGAGGACATCGACCTGCAGCAGGAAGCGGTCGAGCTGGGCTTCCGGCAGCGGATAGGTGCCTTCCTGTTCCAGCGGGTTCTGAGTTGCCAGAACATGGAACGGGGCGGGGAGATCGAAACGCTGGCCGGCGACCGTGATGTGATATTCCTGCATGGACTGCAGCAGTGCCGACTGGGTGCGCGGCGAGGCGCGGTTGATTTCGTCGGCCATCAGCAGCTGAGCGAAGATCGGGCCTTTGATGAAGCGGAAGGAGCGGCGACCGGTTTCGTCCGTATCCATGACTTCCGAGCCGAGAATATCGGACGGCATCAGGTCGGGCGTGAACTGGATGCGGTTGGAATCAAGGCCGAGAACCGTGCCGAGCGTGGTGACGAGCTTTGTCTTGGCAAGGCCCGGAACGCCGACGAGCAGGGCGTGGCCGCCGGACAGGACGGCGAGAAGCGTGTTTTCCACCACCCGTTCCTGGCCGAAAATGACCTTGGCGATTTCCTCGCGGACGGCGGCGATATCGGACAGCGCCTTTTCGGCGGCAGCGACGATTGCCTTCTCGTCAAGAACGGCCTCGGTTGGATTCATCACGCCCATGTCGTTCTCCATAATCAAGGTCGATATTCATCTGCCGGTCGGGTGTCTGCCCACAGCACGAGTCGTTGCACCGCAGCAAGTACATTAGCCTCAGAAACTATTACCCGAAATAAGGCTGACAAGCTCGTTCCGAATGACTATCTCGTGAGGAATGATCGCGACGGTCAACGATTAATTTCGAACCGGGACTGAATGATGGCAGCAGAGACGATAAATTCGGCGCCCGACGCCGCCGGCCTTGCGGCCCTGATTTCGCGCGCTGCCGAGCAATCGGGAGGCAAAAGTCGCGGATTGCCGCCGGTGGAGAAGTGGAATCCGCCCTTTTGCGGTGATCTAGACATGGAAATCCGGACTGACGGCACATGGTTCTATATGGGAACGCCGATTGGTCGGGCGCCGCTTGTGCGGCTGTTTTCGACCGTCTTGCGCAAGGATGACGACGGCAGAACCTATCTCGTCACGCCTGTGGAAAAGGTCGGAATCCGCGTCGCCGATGCACCGTTCGTGGCGGTCGAGATGCAGGCGGGAGAGCGAGATGGCGCCCCGCTGATCACATTTCGCACCAATGTCGGGGATGTCGTCGAAGTCGATGCTGTCCATCCCCTGCGGTTCGAGATTGTTGGTGAAGAGCGGCAGTTGAAGCCCTATGTGCTCGTTCGTGGGCGGCTGGACGCGCTGGTCTCGAGAGCGATGATGTATGAGCTGGTCGCGCTCGGTGAGACGGTCACGATCGATGGGATAGAGATGTTTGCCGTTCGTTCAGCGGGCAAAGTCTTTCCGATCATGCGTGCGGATGAACTGGAGCGGCTGGCATCATGAGTGACCTGACCATCGATGAGACAGCACCGTTTTCAGCCGGAGAATTCCGTCGCCGGGCGCTGCATCAAAGCGGCAGGCCGCTCGATGCGGCCTGGGGGGATCACGGCGATCATCGGCTCAATCCGCAGTTCGTTCAGTCGGCGCGCGATCTCAAGCTGCGCGATGCGGCGGTGCTTGTACCGGTCGTCGATGATGGAAACGAGGCGAAGATCATCCTGACGCAGCGGACGGCAAGTCTGCGCAAACATTCTGGCCAGATCGCCTTTCCGGGCGGTGCCATCGATCCCGAGGATGCTTCGCCAGAACAGGCAGCGCTGCGCGAGGCGCGCGAGGAGATCGGGCTTGATCCCCGTTTTGTCGAGCCATTGGCGCGGCTGCCGAACTATTATGCGCCATCGGGTTTTCGCATCACGCCGGTGCTTTCCGTGGTCAGGCGCGGTTTCGAGCTGACGCTCAACCCGACCGAGGTGGACGATGTATTCGAGGTGCCGCTGTCGTTTCTGATGAACGCGGCCAACCATCAGCAGGGCAGCCGCCAGTTCAATGGTACGGAGCGGCATTTTTACCTGATGCCCTATGAGGACCGGAATATTTGGGGGATTACCGCCGGTATCCTCCGCACGCTTTATGAAAGGCTTTATGCATGACTTCTGTGGCTGGCGAGACCTGGTTTCAGGACACGGCCCTGCAACGTGTGATGGCGCTGCTGAATTCCGATGGTGGCGAGGCGCGGGTCGCAGGCGGCGCCGTGCGCAATGCGCTGATGGGGCTTGCTGTCGCCGATGTCGATATCGCGACGACGCTTAGGCCAGAAGTGGTGGTCGAGCGGGCGAAGGCTGCCGGTATCAAGGCCGTGCCGACGGGCATCGAGCATGGCACGGTGACCCTGGTTCTTGACGGTCGCGGTTTTGAGGTGACGACGCTGAGACGGGATGTCGAGACCAACGGACGCCATGCCGTGGTCGAGTTCGGCACCGACTGGACGGCGGATGCCGAACGGCGCGACCTGACGATCAATGCGCTTTATGCGGATGCCAAGGGCGAGGTGATCGATCTCGTCGAGGGGCTGAAGGATATAGAGACGCGCACGGTGCGTTTTATCGGTGACGCCAGCCAGCGGATCGCGGAGGATCATCTGCGTATCCTGCGGTTCTTCCGGTTCTTTGCCTATTACGGTTCGGGTCGGCCGGATGCGGATGGCTTGCGTGCCTGCGCGCGCGCCAAGGACATGCTTTCGAGCCTTTCGGCCGAGCGCGTCTGGACCGAAACGAAGAAGCTGCTCGGGGCACCCGATCCGTCACGGGCCATGCTCTGGATGCGACAGTCCGGCGTTTTGACGGCAATCCTGCCGGAGACGGAGAAATGGGGCATTGACGGCATTCACGCTCTCGTTGCTGGTGAACGTGCGATCGGCTGGAAGCCAGAGCCGCTGTTGCGGCTGTCGGCGATCGTGCCGCCGGATGTCGAGCGGCTCGAAGCGCTTGCAAAGCGGCTGAGATTGTCGAATGCCGACGCGTTGAAGCTGCAACAATGGGCGGCAACGCCCATGCCACCGGATGAGGTAACGGATGTCGGTTTCGCACGGCTTCTCTACCGGCATGACCGGCTTGGCATGATATTCCGATTGAAACTGGCGCTTGCTTCGACCAGGGCGGTCGCCGAGGGCGATCCGGTGGCTATGCGCAAGAGCGCGAGGCTTTCTCAGCTTCTGTCCAAGGCAGAAAAATACCAGAAACCGGTCTTTCCGCTTTCGGGGGGCGATGTAATCGCTGCGGGCGTTCCGGCTGGAAAACGGGTTGGCGAGATACTCAAAGAGCTTGAGGAGTTCTGGATCAGCCGCAACTTTTTGCCCGAGCGGCCCGAACTGGCCGCCCGGTTGGCGAATATGGCCAGCGGCCAAAGCTAACCGCTAAGCCTTCAAGCAAGTCGCCGTCGCCAAATCGCTGCACCATCTTGCGCGGCCTGTTTCAGGCTGGCGCGATCTCCTCGTTGCGGATACGTGCCTTGATGTTTTCCACCATGTTTTCGCGGATTATCTGTTCACCGTGATCGCTTCGCATATGCGCGACGGCGCGGCGCACGATCTCCGCGTCTTCTTCCGCGCGCGTGTGCCATTGGCAGCCGGGCACAAGCGTACCGCATTCAAAAAGCCGCATGGCCTTTACCTCCCTATGGTTGATGTCGGCCGCCCCGCATCGGGCGACCGAGAATAAACCGTCAGAATGCGTTGAGGTTCCGAAGCAAGGTCTCTGGTCAAGGACCAGAGCTAATCCCGGATGGCCCAGGACTGGAAAACCGAACCCGCTGGCGGGTTGACGGGCATCGACGGGTTCTCATCGGTTGCCGATGCATCCGGCTTGAAGCCGGCCAACTGGCGCTTCACCTGCGCAATGCAGAAGGAAAGAGGGAGTTCACCCCCGCTTTTTACCCGCATCTCCGTTGCAAGACGGTCAATGAGTTCGGACTTGCTTGGTGTTTTGGAGTTTGCGTCGCCTTCAACGGGGGCGACGGATCGAGGCATGCTATTCGATGTAGTCATCGGATACTCCTCCCAGTGTATTTTCACAAACTAACACCGGGAGAGACGATTCGTGTATGACATTTATCAAATGTACGATGCCGTACGAAAAAAAGTTCGTGAGCGATCGTGATCACGCTGGCTGTGGTTACGGCCAGCGTACCGCCGGGGGTAGGGAAGAGAGGATCGATTCCACATTCCCGCCCGTCTTCAATCCGAAGATCGTGCCGCGGTCGTAAAGCAGGTTGAATTCCACATAACGGCCCCGGCGTACCAGCTGTTCGTCACGCTGTTCTTCCGTCCAGGGGTTGTTGAAATTGGCTCGCACGATGCGCGGATAAACGAGGTTGAAGGCGCGTCCGACATCCTGAACAAAGGCGAAATCGGCGTTCCAGCCGCCCTTGTCTTCCGAGGACTGCAGCCAGTCGAAAAAGATGCCGCCGATGCCACGTGGTTCGTTGCGGTGTTTCAGGAAGAAATACTCGTCGCACCATGCCTTGTAGCGCGGGTATTCAGCGACGGCCTCATGGCGTCTGCAGGTGATCTCCATGGCGCGGTGGAAGAGCTGGGTATCCGGGTCTTCCTGCGTGCGGCGGTCGTTCAACATCGGGGTGAGATCGGCGCCGCCACCGAACCAGTTGCTGGAGGTCACGACCATACGAGTGTTCATGTGAACGGTCGGGACATTGGGGTTGACCGGATGGGCAATCAGCGAAATGCCGGACGCCCAAAAACGCGGGTCTTCCTCCGCGCCGGGGATCTGGTTGCGGAAGTCCGGTGAAAATTCGCCATGGACGGTGGAGGTATGGACGCCGACTTTTTCGAAGACGCGGCCTTCCATCATCGACATGCGGCCGCCGCCGCCTTCGCCTTCATGGCGCAGCCAATCCTTGCCGACGAATGCTCCGGGGGGCTGGTCAGAAAGAGAGCCTGTCAATTCGTGCTCAAGCGCTTCGAACGAGGCGCAAATCGTATCGCGCAGGTTTTCGAACCACGCACGGGCTGCCTGCTTCTTATCTTCGATATCCTCTGGCAGGCCTTTCGGCAGGTTCGGTCGTTCCATCATGCGTCCTCTCGTCATTTTGCGGTCGATTCGGCTCCTCTTTCCCCGCCATACCAGCAATGGCTTTAATGGGCTATTCTACCAGCCATTTCACGGCTTCCCATCCATTGAAAATCGGACTCGCAAAACGTGCGAACCACGCTTATCTTCGTTTATTAGCAAGGTGCGGAGAGGCTTTCATGGCGAAATTCACACCACCGCCGCTCGACGGCTTGAAGCGGCGTATCGACCGCCACCGGCAGCATATGGCCGGCCAGCGCTCCGGCATGTTCGTGCGCGAAACCTACCAGATGTCGCGGGTCGACGCGCGCGAAAAGGCGCGGGAATGGTTTGAGGAATTTCCCAAGGCTGCCTACTGGACCGAGGTGGAAAGCTGGCGGCAGCTGGAGGGTGACCAGATCGAGTTCACCATGCGGCGCCTGCCGAGCGCGGACTAACCACATACGGTGCTAATCTTGATCTCAGGATCGTTTTTCCGCCTGCCTCAGTCTGCTTTCGATGAGCGAGCCGCTTTCATCCAGAATGGGATGAGCAACCGAGACGATGTGGGCGTTGATGCGTTTGAGATCGCGCAGCATGTCGAGATGTATCGAGCTCGTCTGCAGGCTTTCAAGCATGCCTGATCTCAGACGTTCGAGATGGCTTTCCGCTGAGCGTTTTTCCAGCCGCCGGACATCGACCTTTATCTCCATCAGTCGCCTTGCAAGGTTGACGTCACCGGTGACGAAGACCGTCTGGGCGGTGCGCAGATTGTCGATCGTCAGGTCGAAGAGATCGGCCAGTTCCTTATAGCCGTCATCGGAGAATTTAAGGCCCTTCTCGATCTTCTTGGCCAGTTGGTCGCAGAGACCCTTTTCGATGATATCGCCCATATGTTCGAGGTTGATGGCGTAGTCGATGATCGCGATCGAACGTCGGGCATTGTCATCGCCCAGTCCCTTTTGTCCCAGTTTCGACAGATAGAGTTTCACGTCCTGCTGCAGCCTGTCGACACGGCCTTCGAGGAGGGCGATCTCCTTCAAGGGCACAAGATCGTTGTGCTTGAAGGCATTTTCGGTGCGGATCAGCATGCGTTCGATCTGATCGCCGACACCCAGAACTTCACGCGTCGCATTGGCGAGTGCGCGGATGGGATCATCCAGTTCGTCCGGATCGAGGAATTGCGGGCCTGTTTCCTTCTCCGGCTCGTCAGGGATCAGGCGGGTCATGAGATCCGAGATCAGGCCGCCGAAGGGCCAGGCGATGATTGCCAGAAGAAGGTTGAAGGCGAGATGCGCGTCGACCGGGAGTTTTTCGGGCGAGATCGGCAATGTCTGCAGAAGATCAGCGGCTATGCCGGCAAGCGGGAGAGCAAGAGCGCAGCCGATGGCGCGGACAAGCAGGTTACCGCGCGTGATGCGGCGTGCTTCGGGCGGGCTGGTCAGCGTAGCGACAACGGGAGGGATCGCGCCGCCGAGATTGGCCCCGAGAATGAGGACGACGACCAGTCCCGGCGAGGCGATGCCGCTCGATGCCAGCGACAGGACCAGAATGACGATCGCGAGGCTTGATGAGGAGACGAAGGCGAGAGCGGCGGAGAAGAGGAGTGCAACCAGCCAGCTGGAATCGAGCAGGTTCAGAAATGCGGCAAGTGCTGGCGATTGCCGCATCGGTTCAGTCGCCAGCCCAAGAACCTGGAGCGACAGAAGCATCAGGCCGATACCGATCAGCGCCGTACCGAAGCCTTTTCGAGCGGCGGAGCCGTTGCGCAACAAAATCACACCGACGAGCAGCAGCAGAGGCGCAAAGACCTCGGTTCCTGCCGCGACCAGCCAGGCGGTGACGGCCGTGCCGATATTGGCGCCGAGCAGTACGATCTGCGCCATGCGCGGATTGACCAGACCGCGTTCGGCAAAAGAAGCTGTCATCAGCGCGGTGGCGGTGGAGCTTTGCAGGGCGATCGTTGCAACGAGGCCGGACAGGAGGGAGCGGAGACCGCTTTTCGTGCTGTTGGCGAGCCCAGTTCTAAGCCTCGCGCCAAAGGCGCGGGTCACACCTTCCTTTACCTGTGCGAGGCCGAAAAGAAGCAGTGCGACTGCACCCAGGATATTGATGACGACGAGCGTCGATTGCACTCCAAACTCCCCGAAATGATCATGGAAAACAGAGGGCGATTCCGTTGCCGGCTAATGAATGATAGACCTTTTCCGCACGTGATCAAGCCACCGCGCGCGACAGATTTTTGGGTTTTCGCGAAGCGCCTATGGTTGCCAGGATGTCTGGCGCATGGCTTCCCCGGCAATCATCGCAGCGGACATCGCCACATTGATGGAGCGTTGCCCTTCCACCATCGGGATCAGGATACGGCCTTCTACCGCATCGTGAACGTTTTCCGGCACACCGGCGCTTTCCCGGCCGAAAAGCAGGATGTCGTTCGGGCGATAGGCAAATTGTGTATAGGGCTCGGGCGATTTCGTCGTTGCAAGCACAAGCCTGCGTCCGCTCGACCTGCGCCATTCATCGAACTGAGCCCAGTTGACGTGGCGCGTGAGTGAGACCGCCGACAGATAATCCATCCCGGCGCGTTTCAGGTTGCGATCGGAAATATCGAACCCTGCGGGCTCGATGATGTCGACGCCGAGGCCAAGGCAGGCGGCAAGGCGCAGGATCGTGCCGGTATTACCGGGAATGTCAGGCTGGTAAAGGGCGATGCGCAGGTCGGTCATGCCCTTTGATTAGCGGAGATCATGCTTGCCGCTCAAGTCCTTTCAGCCGTTCGGATGCGGGGATGTGGCTGATTGGGTCTTTTCAATTTTGCCGCGAGCGTGTAGAAGGGCGGCCTGTTTAACGCCCATTACGGAGGCCTACATGGATATGACCGTGCTCTCGCGCCTCCGTCAGTCGGATACTCGTCTGGCCTGAGGCGTTTCGCGGTTCACGCAAAGTCTCTTCTTCACTGATCCGCTTTTTCTGATCCGTTCGTGGCCGTTCGAGGCCATGCCTGATTTTTCTCTCAGTGTCGCAGCCGGGCAGCTTTTCGCCGCCGGATCGCCTGAGAGACGTCCGTCTGCCGGAGCTTATTGATGTTTTCGTGGTTTGAACGCCGTCTCAATCCTTATCCTGACGACCAACCGACATTGCCGCCCAAGGGGCTTTTGGCATTCTGCTGGCATTATACCAAGCCAGCTTGGCCGTGGCTGCTTTTGCTTGGCAGCTGCTCACTGATCATTGCCGTGGCGGAAGTGCTGCTTTATCAATTCCTCGGCAATATCGTCGACTGGCTGGCCTCAGCCGATCGCCAGACCTTCCTGAGCGATGAGGGCGGCAAGCTGATCTGGATGGCCGTGCTGGTGCTTGTCGGCCTGCCGCTTGCCGGGGCCGTCCACACGGTGACCATGCACCAGGTGCTTGCTGGCAATTATCCGATGATCGCGCGCTGGCAGATGCACCGCTTCCTGCTGCGGCATTCCATGGCCTTCTTTGCCAACGAATTTGCCGGCCGCGTATCGACCAAGGTGATGCAGACCTCGCTTGCCGTGCGCGAAGCGACGATGAAGATCATCGACGTCTTCGTTTACGCGATCGGCTTTTTCGTCTCGATGCTGGCGCTTGTCGTTGCCGTCGAGTGGCGGCTGGTGCTGCCGCTGATCCTGTGGTTCGTGTTCTATGTGCTTATCCTGCGCTACTTTATTCCCAGGCTGCGCAAGCTTTCGAGCGAGCAGGCCGATGCGCGCTCAATGATGACCGGGCGGATTGTCGACAGCTATACGAATATCGGCACGGTAAAGCTGTTTTCCCATGCCGGCCGCGAGGAGAGCTATGCCAAGGAAGGAATGAACGAGTTCCTTGGTACGGTTCATAGGCAGATGCGCCAGATCAGCCTCTTGAACATCTTCGTCGATCTCAACAATGCGCTCACCGTGTTTGCCGTTGCCGGTCTCGGGATCTGCCTGTGGATGGGGGGCGGCGTCAGCGTCGGTTCGATCGCGGTTGCCATCGGCCTTGCAATGCGCATCAACGGCATGTCGCAATGGATCATGTGGGAAGTAACCGCGCTGTTCGAGGCTATCGGCACGGTCTATGACGGCATGAACATGATGACCAAGCCGCATGATGTGACGGACGCCAATGGCGCTCGCCCGCTTGCGACCAAGAAGGGTCACATCCTCTATGAAAACGTCCGCTTCCATTATGGGAAGAGCAAGGGCGTGATCGATGGACTGACGCTCGACATTGCTGCCGGCCAGAAGGTCGGCCTGGTTGGGCGTTCAGGCGCCGGCAAGACGACGCTGATGAATCTGCTTCTGCGCTTCTACGATCTGGAGGGCGGCAAGATCACCATCGATGGTCAGAACATTTCGTCGGTGACGCAGGACAGTTTGCGCGGCATGATCGGCGTGGTGACGCAGGACACATCGCTGCTGCATCGTTCCATCCGCGACAACATCGCCTATGGCCGTCCGGATGCGACCGATGCCGAGATCATCCAGGCTGCAAAGCGGGCAAACGCTTTCGAGTTCATCGAGGGGCTGTCCGACCTGCAGGGGCGTACCGGTCTCGATGCGCATGTGGGTGAGCGGGGCGTGAAGCTTTCTGGCGGCCAGCGCCAGCGTATCGCAATTGCCCGCGTGTTCCTCAAGGATGCGCCGATCCTGGTGCTCGACGAGGCGACATCGGCGCTCGATTCAGAAGTGGAGGCTGCGATCCAGGAGAACCTGTTTGCGTTGATGGAAGGCAAAACGGTGATCGCGATCGCGCATCGGCTGTCGACGCTGACCGAAATGGACCGCCTGATCGTGCTCGACAAGGGTCGCATCGTGGAGACCGGAACCCATGAACAACTGGCGTCCGGCGGCGGTATCTATGCCGATCTCTGGCACCGTCAGTCCGGCGGTTTCCTGGGCGACCAATCGACGGAAGAAGAGGCGGCGGAGTAATCCGCCGTTTCCTTTTTATGGGGCTCGCGGGCGAAGCCGCTGCGACATAATGCGTAAGGACAAATACACGCCCAGTTCTTTTTAGGGGTATTCGTTGTCGCACTTTTTTCGATGCTATCAATTAGCATCGGCTGGTAAGCCTTTGTTTATCTGTAACTGTCAGGGATGCGTATGGTGCATGGCACCATTGCGTATTGTTGATGGTTTGAGATGATGAACACGATAAAAATCAAATTTCTTCTACCCGCCCTTTTCGGTATCACCGTTCTCATCCTTATTGTTCAGGGCGCATTGGGCATGCGATCGGTCGCGCAGATCGAGACGCAGGCGGACACGATCGGCCGGCGCATGGAGCGCGCTCTCCTGATCGCCAATATGGACCGTGTATTGTCCGATGTCCGGCAGCTTTATCTGATGACGCTTGCCGCGCCGAATGCCGCCGAGAAAAAGCAGATGATCGAGCGGCTTCAGGCGGCCAATAAAGTGCGTGCCGAAGCTTTCGACAATTACGAGCAGGGCATCACTATCCCGGCTGCGAAGGAAAAATACGCGGCCCTTCAGAAGCTCGTTGCCGATTATGACGCCATGGGCGCTCAGTTCGTCCAGCTGGTCAGCTCGTCGCGAGTTTACGAAGCCAGGGATATGATTGCCCAGATGGTGCCGAAGGGTGCCGAGGCTAGCGATGTGCTCAAGGGCCTGATTGATGACAACAAGGTTCGCAGCGTCGAGGACGGCCGGATCACCAAGGAGATGGCGCAGTTCGTCTATGTCTCGACGATCATCGGCGTTCTCTTTGCCGTTGCGATCGCTATCGGCGCAGCCATGCTCAGCCTTTTCCGCGTGACGCGCCCGATTACGGAAATCACCGATTCCATGCAGTCCCTGGCTGCGGGCAACAATCAGATCACCATTCCTTATGCCGGTCGCGCGGATGAAATCGGCGACATGGCAGCTGCTGTTGCCGTTTTCCGCGACAATGCGCTGGAGCGGGTTCGTCTTGAGGAACAGACCGAAGCCAACCGCTCGATGGGCGAGCGGGAGCGGATCGCCAACGAAGAGCGAAAGGCGCGTGAGGCGGCCGAAGTGTCGTTTGCCGTGGAGGCTCTGGCAGGCGGTCTGAAGAACCTTTCCGATGGTAACATGACGGTTCGTCTCGATCAGCAGTTCGCCGGTCAGCTGGATCAGTTGCGTGTCAACTTCAACGAATCGGTCGGCAAGCTGCAGACCGCACTGCGTTCGGTCGGCGACAATGCGCGAATGATCGATGCAGGTGCGAACGAAATCCGTTCTGCGGCCGACGATCTTTCCAAACGCACCGAACAGCAGGCGGCTTCCGTGGAGCAAACCGCTGCGGCGCTGGAGGAGGTGACGACGGCGGTGAAGGATTCGGCTGTGCGTGCCGGTGAAGCAGGCAAGCTGGTCGATCAGACGCGCGTCGGCGCCGAGCGCTCCGGCGAGGTCGTTCGCCAGGCCGTTGCCGCGATGGAAGCGATCGAGCAGTCCTCTGCAGAGATAGGCAATATCATCGGCGTCATCGACGACATCGCCTTCCAGACGAACCTGCTTGCTCTCAACGCCGGTGTCGAGGCCGCACGTGCCGGTGAAGCCGGCAAGGGCTTTGCTGTCGTGGCACAGGAAGTCCGCGAGCTTGCCCAGCGTTCTGCCAATGCCGCCCGCGAGATCAAGTCTCTCATCACCAAGTCCGGCGAAAAGGTGCGGGACGGCGTGACGCTGGTGGGCGAGACCGGCAAGGCGCTGGAGACGATCGTTTCCGAAGTGCAGCGGATCAACACCAATGTGGGCTCGATCGTCGTTTCCGCCCGTGAGCAGTCCACCGGTCTTTCCGAGATCAGTACTTCGGTTCATCACATGGACCAGGGCACGCAGCAGAACGCAGCGATGGTGGAGCAGACGACGGCGGCAAGCCACAGCCTTGCAACCCAGGCTGCGGCGCTGACCGAATTGCTTGCCCAGTTCAATCTCGGTGAAGGCACAAGGGCGGCCGGAACTGCGCCGCGCGCAGCCACGCCTGCATCGCGCCCGGCCGTTTCACCGGCTCGTGCTCTTGGCAACCGGATCGCTTCGGCGTTCGGTGGCGGTTCCTCCGCTGCGGCTGTGAAGCAGGAATGGTCGGAATTCTAGGCAGTGTCCCTATAAACGGGGTTCATCTTATTGACGGTGTGTGATTCAATCTTCTTGAAAGGAGATTGCCATGCGCCGTCACGAATTGAGCGACGAAGAATGGGCTATCATTGCACCTCTTTTGCCGAACAATAGCCGTGGAATTGAACGTGTCGATGACCGCCGTGTGATCAACGGCATCCTGTGGCGTTTCAGGACTGGTTCGTCTTGGCGCGATGTGCCGGAGCGTTATGGCCCGCGCACGACGCTTTACAATCGGTTCTCCCGCTGGCGCAAGGCGGGCGTCTGGGATCGTCTTCTGGACGCCGTTTCAAAGCGTTACGATGGAGACATCGTGATGATCGATAGTTCCTGTGTTCGCGTTCACCAGCATGGTGCCAACGCTAAAAA
>UCIV01000056.1 GCA_900472575.1 Hyphomicrobiales bacterium | reverse complement strand
CTAATGAGTCCGCGTCCTAGCTGTGGCAGCGTGGGCATTGTAGCCATCCTTCATGCGCCTAACCAACTAAAGTAGCTGAATTCCTAAGCCTCGGATACGTGTCCTTGATTTAGGTCGTCGAGCGGCTTGAGCATTGCTTTCAGCTCTTCTTGACTTCGAAAACCCGCATGCCAGAGATTTACGAGGTCTTTAGCCAATGCCTCCAGGCTTGGATTGCCAGAGGCAATTCGGCGTTCGTGCCGGGTTTCAGTCAAGATGCTTTCAAGTATCTTGAGATCACGCGGCTCAAGCGCTTCGTAAGCTGTAAAATACATATTTTGCCCCTCTGTCAGTCCAAGGTATCTCAGACCGATGGCTGGGGAATAGGTGCGAAATGTTACAGTAGCTTAGAATTGATCTAGTCAATCTGCACAACGCGGTCGTCTCTGTGCCACACGTGGGGAGCGCAACACCCTACGCGGACGCCTATGGTCCCGGGTAGCAAGGCGAAAGCAACTATGCTGCTGTTACAGATAGGACGCATACGCTCAATACGCCTACAGCAAAAATCACTGACGCAATCACCAAGGCCAGTCTCCGATAGTTCGTGATTGGCTTTGGCTGTTCGCTTTCGGGGGAATGACGGCTGGCGAGATATGGCATGGTTTCTCCTTCGTAAAAGGAAACCGATCGAGGCTCAGCTTCGTTCCCACAAATCTGAGAATGTCCCTGACGCTGTCGTGAGATAATTTAGCGCCGGGGGGCGCTGACCGATATTGGCATCTTTGCGAACAGCGCCGTTAAGAAGCAAGCAAACACACTGTTAATCGCGGTATCGGCTCCTCGGCAAACAACCGAGGGGCCGAAACTTGCTGCAATTCTCGAAATTTTAGCTCAGTCGGCAAACACCACGCGCTCTTCCTGGATTTTTGTGGTGTCGATCTGCATCGCCAAGCCGGGACGATCCGGCACTTCGATGAAGCCGTCAACGACATCGAGTGGAGCCACGAGGAAGTGTTGGTGCACCGAGTTCCACTTAACCAAATACTCCTGATACGGAGTGTGGATTGGAGACTGGGTGGCTGAGAAGTGTGCCGTCGCGAATGTCGAATGGCCATGCGGAATGGTGACGACATCATTCGCCGTTGCATATGCCGCGATTTTCAAAGTTTCAGTCAGTCCCCCACACCAATAGATGTCGGGCTGGATCACATCGAGGGCTCCCGTGTCCAGAAAACGCTTGAAGCCCCAACGAGTGTACTCGTGTTCCGCGCCGGAGAGCGGAATACGGATCCTGTCGCGTAACTTCGTGTAGCTATCGATGCGGTCCGGCATGACGCATTCTTCGAGCCAACGAGGTTTGAACTCCTGGATCCTGTCGGCGAGCTCGACGACATAGCCAACGTCCATGGCCTGCCAGCAATCGAACATAAGGTCGTAATCCTCGCCGACCGCCTCACGCAGGGTCCGGACGAGTTCGACATTCTTTTTCAGTCCCTCGTAACCACTCATCGGGCCATGCCGGAAGAACCACTTCTGCGCGCGATAGCCCTTTTCCTTGTACTCAATGGCTCGGTCGCGAACTTTGCCAGCGTCTAGCACCGCAAATCCCAACATCGAAGCGTATGCTGGGATCTTCGTTTGGGTCGGACCGCCGATCAAGCGGTAGACTGGCTGCTGCATCCATTTTCCACGCAGATCCCATAACGCGCAGTCGACCGCGCTTATCGCGAGCATCGCGTCGCCTTGCCTTCCGTGAACCATGCCGCGGTGCATTTGGTCCCAGAGTTTCTCCCCGGCAATGGGGTCTTGGCCGACCAGGAAACGTCGCAGTTGCTTAGCAATGATGAATGCCACGCCTTCCGGTATCGGACCAGCTAGACCAGAGACGCCGTCATCATCTGTGTGGATCTCGACAAAGTAGGTGACGATCTTGAACCCGTCGGGTGTTTGGACGCCTCCTTCGTGGTCGTTCCGATCCCTATACTCGGGATAGACGTCGATGGGGCGTACGAGACGTTCCTCCCAAAGGTCACCTTTAGTTGGCAGGGTGCCGTGGAGCTGACGTAGTCGGACTTCTGTAATCTGCATGGTTTATGTCCTTGAGGCGTTGCTGGCCGCAGCCGACCGCCCAAATGTGAGTGTTATGACAGTAAGGACGACGATCGACATTGTCGCCATCAGTGCGAGCCAGTAGAAGCCGCCATTGAAGTTGCCCGTCTGGTCGCGGATGATCCCGATCACCCACGGATTGATGACGCTCGACAGATTGCCAAGTGAGTTGATCAACGCGATACCGCCGGCGGCAACAACCCCGCTAAGGACGGCCGTTGGCAATCCCCAGAACACTGGCATTGCGCCGAAGACGCCGATTGCGGCAAAGCATAGCGAAATCAGCTTGAGCGTCGGGTCGTTGATCCACGCGGTAACGAGAAGGCCGACGATCGAGATCCCCAGCGCGAGATAGTTGGTTGCCACCCGCTTGCCGGGCTTGTCAGCCAAACGTCCAAGGAGAAGCATTCCGACTGCGCCGAACGCATAGGGAATTGCTGCAACGAAGCCGGATTGCAGTTGTCCGAAGCCGAATTCCTTCAAGATCAGAGGCAAGAACGTGCTGACCGCGCCATTGAGGTTGGTGAGACCGTAGTACATGAGGCAAAACAGAAGGACTTGCGGGCTTAGCAGCGCCTTCATCAGTTGCTTGCCATGGCCGCCCTGACTATTGGCCGACCGTTCGGCACGCTCTGTTTCCAGCCGCGAAACCAACCAGTTTTTCTCTTGGTCAGACAGGAACTTGGCCTGCCCGGGAGTGCTCGGGAGAAGGAACGGGATAAACACCGCCAGGACAACGGCCGGAATCCCTTCGATGATATACATCCACTGCCACCCGTGAAGGCCGAGCAGCCCATCCAGTTCCAGGAGTACGGTCGACAGAGGCGTGCCCAAAACGAGTGCGATCGGAATACCCGTCATGAACATGCTCATGATGCGGCCACGGTATGCAGCGGGAAACCAAAGCGTCAGATAGAAAACCACGCCCGGGAAGAAGCCAGCTTCGGCAGCACCGAGAAGTGCTCGAAGAACATACAGGCTTTCGGCGCTCCATACGAGTGCGTGGGCTGCGGAGATAAGTCCCCAGGTAAGCATGATGCGGGCAATCCACCACCGTGCGCCGAAACGTTCGAGGGCAAGATTGGACGGCAGCTCTAGCAGGACGTACGGAACAAAAAACACGCCCGCGGCGAAACCGAACGCAGCCGTGGACAGTCCGAGGTCCTGGTTCATCGTCAGGGCGGCTACCCCAACATTCGCGCGATCCAGGATCGCAATGAAGTAGCTAAAAATTAGAACAGGTAACAGTCGCCGCGTGATTTTGCGGACAACATCTTTCTCCAGGTCTGCCATAAATCCTCCAAAAGCAGAATTTCGGAAACGTTTGCGATGCCTCGGACCTCGTGAAGCGTGATATGTGGCCAAAAGTTGGCATAATAGCGCAGCGAAATCCGACGCGATCCTCTTTTACGGAAACGTTTCCGGGAAGTTGCCACCGCCTCCTACTCCGTGTCAATAGTGTTGAGAGGCAAAAAGGGTAAGCATGAAAAAGCGGTCAGCTATCGGAATTCGCGATCTCGCGTCCCATCTCGGGATGTCCATTAGCACTGTGTCGCGCGCGATGAACGGCAGCCCAGAGGTCAGCAAGGAAACGCAGGACAAGATTAGGGCGGAAGCAGAGAGACTTGGTTATAGACCCAACCAGTCGGGGCGTAGCCTTAGGAGTGGAAGTACGAACACGGTCGCCTTGACGATGCGAACCGACATCGGACGCACCGTGGCCGGAGAGACGTTTTTCATGGCGCTCAGCGAGGGACTTCAGGCGTCTCTGTCGTCGGCAGGGCTCGACCTGTTGATTCTGCCTTGTTCGTCGGATCAGGATCAGAACGAGTTCCTCTACAGGGCCGTCGACAGACATCTCGCGGATGCTTTTGTCATCTCCAATGTCCAGCGGTACGACCCACGCATCGATTATCTGCGGCGAGGAGATGTCCCATTCGTCGCTTTGGGAAGCAGTGAGACAAAAGGGGACTATGCAGCGCTTGATCTTGATTTTGCGGGAGTGGCAAGGGCCGCCGTTGATCGCCTGACGGCCGCTGGACACAGGCGCATCCTCCTCGGCCTCACATCTCAGGACACAAACAGTAACTTCGCCTTCCTGCACGGCTATCAAAAAGGTCTATCCGATGCAGGGCTTCCATTTGACGAGGAGCTCGTCCTGCGACCCTACGATCGAATTGCGGGTGGTGCCGAAATTGCGAGCGCTTTACTGGATATGAAAGTGAGGCCTACCGCAGTCCTTCTGATCCAGGAGACCATGGCGATGGGCCTCTACCAGAAACTCAATCAGGCGGGAATTTCTCCTGGGAAGGATGTGGCGGTCATAGGATTTCGCGAAAATCCCGTCTGTCGATATCTCGCGCCAACGCTCACATCATTCAGGGTGGATCTGAGAGCCTATGGCTACAGGCTGGGAGAGGTGATGATCAGGGAGCTCAATTTGTCTCGAAAGCCAGAGGCAAATGCAGCGCCCCGGTTGGAATTGTTTCCCATGTTGCTCGTCGACGCTGAAAGTGGATGACATATGCAACCGCTTGAGTGGTGTGAGCCCGGCTTTTCAGCGCGCCGTAAATCAATAACGTGTAAATACGTTGCATTAGCGCATTTGTAGTGTTTGGTTCCGGAGCTGTTAGAAGCTGGGATGGGGCGGTTTGTTCAGAGTGATCAAACTGACGGAAGAATGCATGTCTTAATAAATAATCGGGTCTGTCGGGTCCTGGCTTTCAGCTGGGCGCTCGCCGTAGTCTTGTTCGTCAGTTTCAATGTTGAAGCTGCGAACTATCCATGCAGCGGTAGCAAAGGTGGTGTAGCAGGGTGCAGGGGTGAGACCTTCATATGCAATGACGGCTCGGTCAGCGCGAGCAAAAAGAGCTGTTCGGCCTCAGGCGCTGGAGCGTTGGGGCTGCTCAACAACACTGCGGATCAAATGAGCCCGGCTGTATCTGGCGAGTGCTCCTGTAGGTCTGGCAACTACTGTGTTGGTCCCAGAGGAGGTCGCTTCTGCTACTCTGATAGCGGAGCGAAGAGCTATCTCAGAAAATAACATATAGCGCCTTAATGGCCAGGCGGCAGGAATTGAGGCCGCCTGCTGTTCAGGCGATGGAGACCAGGATCCGCCCATACCACCTTCTGATTTGTTCGACGCATCGAATATCCACAGGTCAGTACGGTATCGGACAGCGGTATCGGCTTGCTCTCCAATGGATCTCACGCTCATATTCGATCAGCGCTCTTGCCAAAGGCGATTGAGTGCAAAGACCGTCATGTCAGGCTGGTCGTGTGCGGGAGGGTTCGGTTGGGAGGCTGAACCTTCCCTCTCCACTCCAGGTGCCGCGATTTGCTTCGAGACCCACCCGCCAGTCGTCACATAGCTTGAAAGCTACAAGTGCCTGAAAATGTCCCTTTGATAGAGATTCCGGCCTCCTCGGCAGCTTGAACGAATGCCGTACGGGCAAAATCTGGATCTGCGTCCGACGTGATACAGTCGAGGCACGCCTTCACCGCTTCATAATAGCGGTCGCCATCATCGATCGGCCATTCTGTCAGAAGTTCCTCGGCAGCTTCCTCGACCGAACTGATGGTTAAGTCAGGATTTGCGTCCCCGAGAGAGATTACGACCGGATTGAAAATGTGCAAATTGTCCCGTTCCAAAACACAACCTCCTCGGGCGCTTCATCAGTACGCATCCGAGTTGGGCC
>UCIV01000019.1 GCA_900472575.1 Hyphomicrobiales bacterium | reverse complement strand
TTTTTAAGGGGCAACTCCAGGTCGGCGCATTGGCCGCGACTGAAAGGAAGAAGTCCAGTGACGACCCCGATGTCTTTTTCAGTGCCGTCAACTCGCCGATCCAAATGGAAGTCCGAGCCCTATTAAACGTCATGCGAAAGGCGGGCGTTCCCGACTATGAAGCAGGCCAAAAGGTTCGCGATTTATGGGCTTCAGACGTCTATAAGCAGCTGCCACATCATCGCATTTCAGCTTATCTTTTCGCTGCAACAGCCAGACGGGTTGTGGGAGGGCAGAAGACCATCATCAACAAGGGGATGATGAACGATATCCGCGCTATCTCAGCCTATGCTCCATACTTAGATGCGATGTTCGTGGACAAGACGTCAGCTCAATTACTTCAAGAGCGGCCGCTTTTAGAAGATCTGGAATACAGGGCACGAATTTTTTCCTTTGCCGAGCGCAACGACTTTATGGCCTACCTTGAAGAGCTCGAGGTCAATACCCCTCCCGAAGTTAGGGAGATGGCCTCACGCATCTACGGCGTGACCTGAGGCGGTAGATTTGGTTGCGAAGGCTGCTTCCACACGCGGACCAACGGGTACGTATCGACCTTTAGCTATGGGTTTCTCGAGAATGTCGGGTACCCGAAACTTTCGATGTTTTTCGTCTGGCCGCTGATGGCGGTGCTTTGGATGGTCGGCGGCCTGATCAGTGCCCGGCGTTTTCGATGAAGAACAGGTTGAAGGCTCTCCGCATCGAGAAAGGCTGGTCGCAGAGTGAGCTTGCGGCCCGGCTTTCCGTGTCGCGACAGACGGTCAACGCGATCGAAAATGAGCGTTACGATCCGAGCCTGCCGCTGGCATTTGCCATTGCCCGCGTGCTGGAGCGAAGGATCGAGGATATTTTCGAAGAGTGATCGTGATGGTGTCAGGCGTTACCGCCGCTTGTCCGCAGCCAGTATCTCACGCGCAATCTGGTCGAGCGGTACGATACGGTCGACGCCGCCATGGGCGATCGCTTCTTTCGGCATGCCGAACACGACCGAGCTTGCCTCGTCCTGTGCCACTGTGAACGCGCCGGCCTGGTGCATTTCGTTCATGCCGCGTGCGCCGTCGTCGCCCATTCCGGTCATGATCACGCCCATCGCGTTTGCGCCGGCGGAACGTGCGGCGGAGCGGAACAGCACGTCGACCGAGGGCCGGTGCCGGCTGACCAGTGGGCCTTCCCGGACGGAAACCTCGTAGCGTGCGCCGCGGCGCTCAAGCAGCATGTGTTTGTCGCCCGGCGCGATCAGAACGTGGCCGCGAAGCACCGGATCGCCGTTGACGGCTTCCTTCACCTCGACTTCGCAAAGACTGTTCAAGCGCTTGGCAAAGGCGGCGGTAAACTTTTCCGGCATGTGCTGGACAATAACCATGCCCGGCGAATTTGCCGGCAGCGCTTCTAGCAGTTCGCGCAGCGCTTCGGTGCCGCCGGTGGAAGCTCCGACGCAGACGACCATTTCCGTCGTCTTCGCCATCGCGCCGATCTTCGGCGGCGGCAGCACGGCATCGGCCGTCAGTTTGCCCTGGACGGGCCGTTCCTTCAGGCGGCTTGCCCGCAGCTTGGAAACGCTGGCGCGCGCCGCACCCTTCACCGTCTGGCGGATTTGTTCGGCATGTTCGGCCAGATGGTCGGCAGCGCCGATTTTGGGTTTGAGGATGATGTCGACCGCACCGGCCTCAAGCGCCTGCATCAGCGTTTCCGAGCCGGTTTCCGTCAGCGACGAGCACATCACCACGGGGATCGGATGTTGCGACATCAGCTTGCGCAGGAAGGTGATGCCGTCCATCTGCGGCATCTCGACATCGAGCGTGATGACGTCCGGTATTTCGTCGCGCAGCTTCTTGGCGGCCATGAACGGGTCGTTGGCAACCCCCATGATCTCGATATCCGGGTCTTCCGACAAAAGAGTCGAGAGCGTCTGCCGCACGCTCGCCGAGTCGTCGACGATCAGGACACGAATTTTACCGCCCATGCTTTGCCTATATCCGCTTGAAGATTGTGTTGGCGACCTGCCGGATCGGCAGATCGAAGCCGCTGACGGTTTCCGAATGACCGATGAACAGGTAACCGCCAGGTACCAGGCTGTTGCATAGCCGGGTCAGGACCTGCTGTTGGGTCTGCTTGTCGAAATAGATCAGCACGTTGCGGCAGAAGATGATGTGCATCGGATCGCCGATCGGATACTTTGCGTCCATCAGGTTCATGCGGGCGAACCCGACCTTCTGGCGCAGCATCGGCGCGACCCGCATTTCCTGCCGATGCGCGTTGGTTGCCCGCATGACATAGCGGCGCATCATGTCGGGCGGTACAGGCGCCATCATGTCGGACGAATAGATGCCCTTCTGCGCCTTCTGCAGCACATCGGTGGAAAGGTCCGTCGCCAGGATGAAATAGTCCCGGTCCGGCGCCTGCGATTGCAGGTAATCGGACATCACCATGGCCAGCGTGTAGGGCTCAGCCCCCGTCGAGCAGGCGGAACTCCATATGCGGAGTCGTCGCTCGGAAAACTGCCGCACGATATCGCCAAGCGCCACATCCCGCATGTAGTCGAAATGTTTCGGTTCACGGAAGAAGTCTGTCTTGTTGGTCGTGACCGCATCAATCAGGTAGATGGCCTCGCGCTCGATGCCGCCCTGATTGAAGAGATAGTCGCAATAGTCGTCGAAAGTGGCGATGCCCGTTACCCGCAGCCGGCGGCGAAGCCGGCCTTCGAGCATGGTGGACTTGCTCAGCGGCATCTTGATGCCGCTGTAGCTGTAGATGAATTTCGACAGCGCCTCGAAATTGCGCTTGCTGAGCTGATCGTCCAGTGGCTGAGTCTTTAATGCTGCGTTCACGCTGGGATCCGTCATGCAACCTGTGATCTGGGCGCGACGCCGGCAAGCGCCGGGCCGGTATCGGAAAATAGCCGGGCAAGATCGATGATGACGACAAAGCCGCCATCCTTGCGCACCACGCCGGCGATATAGTCTGATCGCCAGCGAATGCCGATATCCGGCGCATCCTCGATCTGCTCCGCACGGAACGGCACGACTTCGTAGACGCGGTCGGCAACCAGCCCGAGCGCCAGAACCTTGTCGCCGATCGGCACGTCGAGAACCAGCATGCGCGTATGCGGCGTGCGTGCGGTCGGGCTCATGCCGAGCCGGATCCGAAGATCGATGATCGGCACGCCCTGTCCGCGGACATCGCGCAGGCCGAGAAGATAATCCGGCCCGTGCGGGATCTTGAAGGCATCCTCGTGGTCGAGGATTTCCCGCACCACCTCGACAGGCACGGCGAAGATCTCCTCGCCGAGACTGAAAGTTACGAACTGGGATTCAGATGATGCGGCCATGGTTTAAGCGCTTTCCCGGAAATCGGCGTCGTCGCTATCGGGGCCACCCATCGACATGTCGAGGGCAAAACCCTTGGCGCGGGCCTGTTGCGACTTGATGCCGTTCGCCGATGAGGCACTCGTCCGCTGTGCCTGCGGGGCAGGCTTGTAGGCCGGTGCCTTGGCAGCCGGTACCGCGCGGGTGCGGGAGCCGGCCTGATCGACCTTGAAGAAGGAGATCGATGCCTGCAGTTCTTCGGCCTGGGCCGCCAGTTCTTCCGACGTCGATGACATTTCCTCCGACGAACCGGCGTTCTGCTGGGTCACCTTGTCGAGCTGCTGGATGGCTTCGTTGATCTGGCTGGCACCGATATCCTGCTCGCGGCAGGCGGCGGAGATTTCCGAAACCAGTTCGGCGGTCTTGTGGATCGCAGGAACCAGCTTGTTCAGCATGTCGCCGGCTTCGGCAGCTGTCTGCACCGTCTCGCCGGAGAGCGAGCTGATTTCGGCAGCGGCAGCCTGGCTACGCTCGGCGAGCTTGCGCACTTCCGAAGCGACGACGGCAAAACCCTTGCCGTGTTCACCGGCACGCGCAGCCTCAACGGCGGCATTCAGCGCGAGAAGGTCGGTCTGGCGCGCGATTTCCTGAACGATGGAGATCTTTTCGGCAATCGTGCGCATCGCGCCGACGGCACGGGCAACGGCTTCACCGGATGCTTCGGCATCCTTGGAAGACTGGCGGGCAATCTTTTCCGTCTGAGCGGCGTTATCAGCGTTCTGCTTGATGTTGGCGGCCATCTGTTCCATCGAGGCGGAAGCCTCTTCGGCCGACGATGCCTGCTCGGTTGCACCCTGCGAGAGCTGTTCCGAGCTGGAGGACAGTTCCTGGCTACCGGACGAAACGTTGTCGGCAGCGGCAAGCGCGTCGGCCACGACGCCGCGCAGGCGCTGGACCATGCTTTCGAGTGCGATGCCGAGCGTATCCTTGTCGGAAAGCGGCTTCGGCGTGACGGTCAGGTTGCCATTGGCAATCTGGTCGGCGATATCGGCCGTATTGCGCAGATTGGCGGTCATCACGTTGATGGTGTTGACCAGATCGCGGATTTCATCGTTGGACTTGATCTGGACGTCCTGGTTGAGATCGCCGATCGAAACGGCCTCTGCAACGCCCATGATCTTCCGCAGGCCGTTGCTGATGCTGAGTGCAATCCACAGAGCTGCAACGATAGCGATGAGCAGTGCGATTGCGGCCAGGCCGACGATGAAGTTGCGGGTTGTCGTGTACTGATCGTTGGTGTCCGCATCGGCCTTCTGCATGGCCGCGCGGCTTGCATCGGCGCGTGCGTTTGCCAACTCTTCGATCGCGTCGACCGTTGAGCGTCCTTCGGTCGTCGCCAGCCGCACTGCTTCGGCGCCGTTGCCGGATTTAGCCAGTTCGCGAATTTTGTCATCGATCGCAAACAGCTTGTCACCGAGATCGCCGACATCCTGCCAGGACTTGCGGCCTTCATCGGAAGTCGCGGCTGCAATCAGCCATGCGATCTCTTCCTTGAATTTCACACGGTTGGTGTCGCTGGCTTTGAGATAGCTGTCGACATCAGCCGAGGTGGTCGCTGTGGCCATGTTCATCTGGGCGCGGACGATGCGCAGCTGCAGCGCGCCGACATTCTGCGCATGTTCGAGCCGCTTTGCAGGGCCCGCGATGAGTTCAGAGATGGCGGTGTTGAGGTTGGAGAGGCTGAAGATGCCGTAACCGGCGGTCAATGCCAGAAGGACAATCATCAGTCCGAAAGACAAGGCCAGCTTGAGTTTGATGGTGAAGCGCAAGGAAATACCCCGATATGCATGGATGGCGACGTGGAGCTTTCAACCTCGATGGTGAAAGCTGAATGGATCGGTATTCGGGCAAGACATTCGCCCCGGAACCTCAATTCAAACCGGTCTGACGTCGACGCATACACACGGCGGCGGTGGTCCGGGCCACAAGCGCGGCCCGGACCAGCTAATTTGTCTCAAGCGCTTTCGCGGAAGTGCTGGTCGTCCGCGTCCGGGCCGCCCATCGACATGTCGAGCGCAAAACCCTTGGCCTTGGCCTGTTGAGCATGGACGGAATGGCCGCTCTGAGCCGGTGCCCGGTAGGCGGGCTTTGCAGCAGCGCGCGGGGCAGGGGCGGCAGACCGTTTGGGTGCCGGTTTTGCGCCCGCCTGATCGACGCGGAAGAAGGCGATCGATGCCTGAAGCTCTTCAGCCTGGGAGGCGAGCTCTTCCGACGTTGCCGACATTTCTTCCGATGCGCCGGCATTCTGCTGGGTCACCTTGTCGAGCTGCTGGATGGCTTCGTTAATTTGCGAAGCACCGATATCCTGCTCGCGGCAGGCGGCGGAGATTTCCGAGACCAGTTCAGCGGTCTTCTGGATGTCCGGAACGAGGCGGTTCAGCATTTCGCCGGCCTCGGTTGCGACCTGAACGGTATCACCCGAAAGCGCGCTGATTTCAGCGGCAGCTGCCTGAGAACGCTCGGCGAGCTTGCGCACTTCCGAAGCAACGACCGCAAAGCCCTTGCCGTGTTCGCCTGCGCGTGCAGCCTCGACCGCGGCGTTAAGGGCCAGAAGATCTGTTTGACGGGCGATTTCCTGAACGATGGAAATCTTTTCGGCGATCGTCCGCATCGCGCCGACGGCACGGTTAACGGCCTGACCGGAGGCTTCTGCATCCCTTGAGGATTGACGCGCGATCTTTTCCGTCTGGGCGGCGTTGTCGGCGTTCTGCTTGATATTGGCAGCCATCTCTTCCATCGAGGCAGAGGCTTCTTCGGCCGAGGATGCCTGTTCGGTCGCGCCCTGCGAAAGCTGTTCGGAGCTTGCCGAAAGTTCCTGACTGCCCGAAGAGACGTTGTCGGAGGCCGACAGCGCATCACCGACCACGCCGCGCAGGCGCTCGATCATCGTGTTGACGTAAGTGAGCAGGTCGCCGATCTCGTCCTTGCTGGAAATTGTCGCAAAGCGGGTAAGATCGCCTTCGGCAACGTTCTGCACCGCGCTGACTGCGTTGCGCAGACCCTTGTTGATGCTCAGCGCGATCCAAAGCGCGGCAAGCGTTGCGATCAGAAAGGCCGCCGCAGCAACGGAGATCATGATCATCCGGGTCTGGGCATAGTCGACATCAGCCTGTTCGTCAGCGGCCTGAAGACGGCTGTCCTCAAGCTTAATGACTTCTGCGAGAAGAGCGTCGATCTGGTTGATCACTACGCGTGCTTCGTTGCTGGAGACCTGATTGGCACCGGTCTGGTCGCCTGCAAGCATAAGAGCGCGGATGCGATCGTCCTGTTTGCGGAATTCTGCGGTGAAGCCAGAAAGTTTGTCCCAGTACACCTTGCCCTGCTCGGTCGCGCGCGCCTGGATCATCTGAAAGCTTTCGTCATAGGCCTTACGTGCCGCGTCGTTGCTTTCGATGTAGCGTTGCATGTCAGCATGAGTGGAAGCGAGCAGAAGGTTTTTCTGCTGGCGAAGCTGCTGCAATTGTTCGGCATTGAGCGTCTGCGTCAGCTTGAGACGCGTCGCCGGACCCTGGATAACCTGTTCCAGAGTATCGTTGAGGTTGCCGAGGCTGAAAATGCCATAACCGGCAGTCACAATCAGCATCATGATAATGAAGCCGAAGGCCGAAGCGAGCTTTAACTTGATCGAGGCACGCATATGTAATCTCCGTCAAATATGATCAACCGTGGGTCGGCGCGGTTGCGGAACGCTCGTGTCTGGCCGAAAAGATGACCTGCAGATTGGGAACGATGATGAATTCGCTTCCCCGCTTCACGAGGCAGTTGATGAAATCCGGGCGCCAGCGCATGCCCACACTTGGCGGCGGTTCGCTGGCGGATTGCAAAAGCGTGGTGACTTCATTCACCTTGTCTGTGCGGATACCTGCAAGTACCGGCTCCCCATCGATTTCGATCTCGATGACGATGATCCGGCTGTCGATGGTCGGCTTCGTCGCCTCCATGCCGAAGGCGAGGCGGATATCTGCAAGCGGAATGACCTTGCCGCGGAAGTTGATCACGGCACCGACAAAGGCCTTGGCGCCCGGAACACTGGTTTCCGGCAAGAGATCAAGGATTTCCTGAACGATGAAGGCTTCGAGCGCGAAGGTTTCGCCGGCGATCTCGAAGGTAAGCACCTCGAGTTCGTCGCGTCCTTCCCACAGATCTTCCGAAAGTTTTGCTAAGGCTTGGTTCATCCGGCTGCGCGCAGATGCGCCTCCTGCTGCTGGCCCTCGGCGACGAGGTGGCCGACATCGAGAATAAGAGCGACATCGCCGTCGCCTAGAATGGTGGCGCCTGAGAAGGTCGCCACGTCATGGTGAAGCTTCGACATGCCCTTGATGACCGTCTGATGGTCGCCGATGATCTGGTCGACGACCAGGCCGACGCGTTCCGAACCGGTGGATATGACGACCACCTTCTGGAAGGGATCGGGCGTCGTGTTTGTGCGGAACAGATCGCGCAGGCGAAGGAAGGGAACGAGGCTGTCGCGCAGAGAGATGAAGCTGCGACCGCGAGAGCGCATGTTTTCCTCGATCGAGAGCTCGAGGCATTCCTCGACCGCCGAAAGCGGGATGACGTAGCGGCCGTTTCCGACACGCACGAGCAGGCCGTCAATGATGGCAAGCGTCAGCGGGATGGCGAGCGAAATCTCCGAACCTTCTCCCGGACGGCTGACGACGTTGATCGTGCCGCGGAGCGCGTCGATGGTGCGCTTTACCACGTCCATGCCGACGCCGCGGCCCGACAGGTTGGTGACCTGGCTCGCTGTCGAAAAGCCCGGCTGGAAGATCAGCTGGTAGAGTTCCTGATCGCTGAGGCTGGCATTGGCGGCTATGAGACCGGAGGATTCCGCCTTGGCGCGAACCCGCTCCTTGTTGATGCCGCGACCGTCATCCTTGATCGTGATAATCACTTCGCCGGCCTGCTGGCGGGCTGACAGGTGGATATGGCCGGCTTCTGTCTTGCCCGCTGCAAGTCGATCTTCCGGTGTCTCGAGACCGTGGTCACAGGAATTGCGGACCAGATGCACCAGTGGATCTGCCAAGCGTTCGATGACGCTCTTGTCTACTTCCGTGGTTTCACCCTCGGTGACAAGTTCGATCCTCTTGCCGGTTTCGTTCGCCAGATCGTGGACCAGGCGGCGGAAGCGGCTGAACAGATGCGTAACCGGCACCATGCGCAGGACCATCATCGTATCGCGCAGCTCGCCGGAAAGACGTTCGACGTCTTCGGACACGGCACGCAGCGTGAGATCGCCGCTGCCGCCTGCCAGCTGAGAGAGTCGCGACTGGGCAATCACCAGTTCACCGACCCGGTCCATCAGTTCGTCGAGCTTTTCGGCGGGAACGCGGACATTTTCATTTGCCTTGGCGGCTTTCGCGTCGCCCGGAGCCGGTGCTGCCGGTGCCGCGGCCGTCGGTGTTGCGGAAGCAACCGGTTCGGCCGCGACGGGCGCAGCCGCTGCAACAGGTGCCGGTGCTGCGACGGTTGGCGTTTGTGCCGCAACTGCGATCTCTTCGACGGCCAGTTCCATATCGTCCATGACGAAAATGAACACGTCATCGATCGCGGAACGCGTCTGATCGGTCAGAAGCTCGACATCCCAGGAAACATGGAGGTCGGTCGGCACGAGCTCATCGAGCGCGGGAATGCCGGAACGGTCGGCGACAATACGGCAGGTTCCGAGATCGCGCAGCTCGTCGAGCAGCGGCAGCGGATTGGTGCCGTTGGCCATGGCATTCTGCGGCAGGCTGAAACGGATCTTGAACAGCGTCTTGGCTGGAGCCGCAGCAACAGATGCTGCTGCCGGATCGCCGCTGCCGTCGACGGCGTGGCGCAGATTGGCAAGCAGTACCTCGCTCACTGCTTCATGATCGCCGGCAGGTGTCTCTACCAGCGCGCGCATGTGATCCTTGGCTTCCAGAACGGCGGTGACGAGCGCCTGGGTCGCGGGAACCTCGCCCTTGCGCACCCGGTCGAAAGCCGTTTCGCAATGGTGGGTGAAGGCCGCAAGCGCCTCGAAGCCAAACATGGCGCCGGAGCCTTTGAGCGTGTGGAGGCCGCGGAAGACCGCGTCGACCTGATCCTTGTCGCCGAGATTCACATTGAGATCGAGAAGCCCTGCCTCGATCTGTTCCAGAAGCTCGGCTGCTTCTGTTCTGAATACCGCGATAGGATCAGGGAAGCTCATTTGCCGAGCACCTTCCTGGCGATCTTGACCAGGCTTTCCGGGTCGAAGGGCTTGGTGAGCCAGCCGGTTGCACCGGCAGCCTTGGCCTGCTGCTTGATTTCACCGTCGGACTCGGTGGTGAGGAAGATGACAGGAACACCCATATGTGCGGGCAGCTTGCGCAATTCCCGGATCATCGTCAGGCCGTCCATATTGGGCATGTTGAGGTCGGTGATGACCAGATCGAACTGCCCTGCATTCAGCTTGGCAATGCCATCGACCCCGTCGACGGCTTCCGTAACCTGGTAGCCGGCATTGGTCAGCGCGACCCTCGTGGTCAGGCGAATGCTCGCCGAGTCATCGACGGTCAGGATGTTGGCACTCATTGAATTTTCCCTTGATGAAGCCAGAATTTCGCGTCGTCGTCCGACATGCCTTCCAGGAAGCCGCTTCTGCGGAGCGTTTCGAGAAGTACACCGCTTGCCGGCTGCGCAAGCGTGATGATCTTGCCGGCCGTCCCGGCATAAACGCGGGCGGCCTCGACCATCTGAATGAAGCTGATATCGACCTGCACCTCATCCGAAAGCTCGATCTTGGCGGCCTCGTGTGCATCGATGAATTTCAGCATATCCTCGCGTATGGGCACGATAGCCCGGACCGTCAGATTTTCGGGCAAGCGGAGGCATGCTTCATTTTGACTGGCAATATCCATACCTGCTCCAAAAGCCTTAGAATGTGCTGAAATGGTCTGCCAAATTTGAGACACTATGCTTAACCAGAGGTTAATTGGTGCCAGTGAGTTTTCATGTGCATTAGTCACAATTAGCGTTTAGCTAATGTTCATATCTCCCGAAAATTAACCACGAGCACTGAAACCAAAGGGGTGTTTTGACCCGGTTAACTGTCGCCGGGGCAGATTGCTTGCATGTGAGGACAACCCGTGCCCGGCTTTCACTGCCGGCGGAGAGTTGTCCCATAATGAACAGGGCAAATCGTTGCCGATAAGGGTGGAAAACCCCGGCAGAACGTGAAGGGTGGCCGAAGTGGCAGTTGCGGCAGTTTTGGTGAACAGGGCCGAGCCTTATGAAGGCTCGGCCTCGGTTTCTGGTCTTGTTGAGCGAATGGAGACCGCGAGGTCCCGTATCGAAGAGCGCTTTCTCGACGGGGGGGCAGCACTTCTTTCCGTTCTCGACGTTCTCAACAAGCTGATCGGATCGCTTGACCAGATTACCGGATCGCTCGACGAGGAAACGGCCAATGCCACCATGGCCGAATTGCAGCAGACCGTCGGCCGGCTTTCCGAACTCAGCGCAATCGAGACCGCGCGTCAGGCCGGTTTTGTCGATATTTCCGGGGCGGAACGCAATCTGCGACCACATGTGGCGGATATGCAGGAAACCATGCGCTACCTGCGCACCTTCGCGGTGACAGCCAAGATCACCGGCGCGGGCATCCCTGATTTCGCAGGTTTCGCTGAAGAAATTCTCGAACGCATCCAGACCGGGACAAGGCAGGTGAACGAGTTCGGCGACAAGTTGAAGTCTCTCGGTTTGGGCCTGGGTTCGGTCATGGAGCGCGGCGCCGCAACGGTTGAGCGTTATGAAGCGACCATTCCGGGCATCGTGACCGGTCTTTCGACCGGTGGCGCCGAGATCAGCGCTCAGCAGAAAGTACTGGTCGAGCGCGCGGCTCGCGTGCGCCAGATCGCGGCCGGCATTCAGGGCAAGCTGGCTTCCGTTCTATCTGCCATGCAGATCGGCGATATCACCCGCCAGCGCATCGAACACTGCCAGAGCACCTTGACGCTTCTCGACGGTTACCTTGAAACTGAGGCCGGAATGCTGGCGCCGGCCGACCGGGAAAACCTGTCGTCAATCATCACCAATCTTGTCGCTCTGCAGCTCAGCCAGTCAATCGACGATTTCGATCGCGATACGATGAAGATCGTCGAGACCGTAGCAAGCTTCCGTTCCGATCTCGGGGAGATTGATGGTTTGCGCCGGATGATGACCGAAGGCGGCGGCGATAACGCGATGCGCCGGCTTGAAGCCAATGTCGGCGTAGCGCGCGAGGCTGTCCAGGAAATCGAGGCCGTGGCGCTGGAGGCGGGCGAACTCAGCCGCTCGACCGGAACCACGGTTCGCGAACTGATCAATGGTGTCGGTCTGCTCCAACTGGTACGTACCGACATTCATTATATGGCGCTGAACACCAATCTACGCTGCGGCAAGATCGGCGAACATGGCAAGGCACTCAATGTCGTCACTGCCGAACTGCGCAATTTTGCGGCGCAGCTGGACGAAACGGCAGAGAAGGTGCTGGCCGAGCTGAAGACCCTGGAAACGGCTTCCGACAAACTGAATATCGGTCATGAAGGCGATAGCCAGGAACTGCTGGACGATCGGCTGGCAAGGGCAATGCAGAGCATCCGCGACGTCGGCGATCGGATGGATGCAGAAATGGATGGGCTGAGCGAGCAGAGCGGCGTCGCCATCGATCAGATGGAACACTCCCTGTCGCGCCTTAATTTCAAGGCGGAACTCGGCGAAGTGCTGCGCAACTGCGCCGACGAGATTTCGATGGTCGAGGCGGCCGAACTCTCCGCCGACCTGGAACCGGTACTTGCCGATCTCGGCGCCCGCATCGGCAAGCTTTACACCATGGTTTCCGAACGTGAACTGCATGCGGCTGTTCTGGGCACCGCGCCTCCTGTCGACGCGGCTGTTGTTGCGGCTGTCATGAGCGACGACGATATCGACGACGCCCTGTTCTAATAAGGCCTGACCTCGTCATCCGTCTCTGAGGGATACAACCTGCGTCCTGCGGTGGCGGGGCGCGATTTATCGGCGCCTGCGCCTTGACCTTTGGCCGGCTCTGGGTCATTTGACGCCCTTGATTGAAAAGGCGCCCAAGGGTCTCACCCTGGCGGGACGAACCCCGGCGGCGTTAGCAAAGAGAACAAGACATGGCAAAGGCTACATCTTCGGCGCCGTCCCAGCGCATGCTTCGCGTTGGCGAACAGGTTCGCGCCGCCATCACCCAGGTCCTGCAGCGCGGCGAAGTGCGCGACGACCTGCTCGAAAAGACCGTTATCTCCGTTTCGGAAGTGCGCATGTCACCCGACCTGAAGATTGCGACCGCCTATGTAACGCCGCTCGGTCTTCCAGACCATGAGGCCGTGATTGCAGCGTTGAACCGTAACGCGAAATTCATTCGCGGCCGGCTCGGCGGCCAGCTTCGGCAGATGAAATACATGCCGGAAGTCCGATTCCGCGACGATACCAGCTTCGACAACTACAAGAAGATCGATGAGCTCCTGCGTTCGCCCGAGGTCCAGCGGGATCTTGGTGCGACAGACGAAGACAAAGAATAATCTACTAAAGAGAACGCATGTCCAAACCACGCAAACCCAAGGGCCGGGCGGTTTCCGGCTGGCTTATCCTCGACAAGCCGGTGGACTTCGGTTCGACCGAAGCCGTGTCCAAGATCAAGTGGCTGCTCAACGCCCAGAAGGCCGGTCACGCCGGCACGCTCGATCCGCTTGCCTCCGGCATGCTGCCGATCGCGCTGGGCGATGCGACGAAAACCGTGCCTTACGTTATGGACGGTCGCAAGATCTACGAATTCACCGTGACCTGGGGAGAGGAACGCTCGACCGACGATCTGGAAGGCGAGGTGACGGCTTCCTCCGACACGCGCCCGGCCGAACAGGCGATCCGCGATCTGTTGCCGAATTATACCGGCGTCATTCAACAAATCCCGCCGCAGTTTTCGGCAATCAAGATCGCCGGCGAGCGCGCTTATGATCTCGCCCGTGACGGCGAGACCGTCGAAATCCCGGCCCGCGAAGTCGAAATATTCCGTCTGACGCTGCTTGGCGTGACGCAGAACGAGGCGCATTTCGAGGTCGAATGCGGCAAGGGCACCTATGTGCGCTCGCTCGCCCGCGATTTCGGCCGCGAACTCGGCTGCTACGGCCATATTTCCAATCTCCGCCGCACCTTCGTCGCGCCCTTCGGCGAGGACAAGATGGTGCCGCTTGCCGATCTGGTGGCGCTGGAAGAGATCGAGGACCGCGACGAGCGGCTTGCCGCTCTCGACGCCTATCTGATCGATACCGCCGAGGCGCTCTCCTCATTGCCGCATCTGCCGGTGACGGAAGAACAGGCGCACCGCATCAAGATGGGCAATCCGATCATCCTGCGCGGCCGCGACGTGCCCGTCGAAGAGCCGGAAGCCTATGCCACCGTCCGCGGCAAGCTGATCGCCATCGGCGAGATCGGCCAGGGCGAGTTCCGCCCGAAGCGCGTGTTCGGCTGATCCGGCGTGGCACCTCTTCCAATTAGAGCTTGAATGGTCTATAGGCAGCGCCAGCCAAGGGGCTGCCTTCGGGCATCGCCTTTGCATTCACGGCCAAGGCTGGACGACATCCCGGCCTTTGGCGACCCTATTTCCTCTTCACATAAAGGATCAGACGATGTCGATCACTGCAGAACGTAAGGCCGAACTCATCAAGGAATACGCAACCGTCGAAGGCGACACCGGTTCGCCGGAAGTCCAGGTTGCTATCCTCACCGAGCGGATCAACAATCTGACGGAACACTTCAAGGGTCACAAGAAGGACAACCACTCCCGTCGTGGCCTTCTGACCATGGTTTCGAGCCGTCGTTCGCTTCTTGACTACCTCAAGAAGAAGGAC
Organism: Hyphomicrobiales bacterium; assembly: GCA_900472575.1. Taxonomy (GTDB): domain Bacteria; phylum Pseudomonadota; class Alphaproteobacteria; order Rhizobiales; family Rhizobiaceae; genus Neorhizobium; species Neorhizobium cellulosilyticum. The sequence continues at coordinate 351,072 of UCIV01000019.1, read as the reverse complement.
GAAGCCCGTTACACCAAGCTGATCACCAGCCTGGGCGTGCGCCGCTAACAAGTTCTCGGCGGGCTCTTCATCCGAAGGGTCCGCCGGATCTCTATTTCGGCACCTTTCGGGTGCCAGACTGAGGCGGACCCGGATGGGCCGGTTTCGCCACCAAAACCAGACCTGTCATGGGGCAGGATTGCCGGATGCTTTTGGCCGGAGCCGCAAAACGGCTTCGGTCAATCTGAAAAGCTTCTCGTTGTCTTGCCCGTGATGTGTCGCAATGACTGCGGTGGAATGTGTTGCCGCCTCTTCGCTTTGAGAAAAGCCGGGGCGAGACGCCGTTTCCCGCGTTGAAGGACAATATATGTTCAATACCCACTCCGTCGAAATCGAATGGGCCGGCCGTACGCTGAAGCTGGAAACGGGCAAGATCGCCCGCCAGGCTGACGGCGCGGTTCTCGCCACCTACGGCGAAACCGTCGTTCTCGCCACCGTCGTTTCGGCCAAGGCGCCGAAGCCGGGCCAGGACTTCTTCCCGCTGACCGTCAACTACCAGGAAAAGACCTATGCCGCCGGCAAGATCCCGGGTGGCTACTTCAAGCGCGAAGGTCGTCCGTCGGAAAACGAAACGCTGGTTTCGCGCCTGATCGACCGCCCGATCCGTCCGCTCTTCCCGGAAGGCTACAAGAACGACACCCAGGTCGTCGTTACCGTCGTCCAGCATGACCTCGAGAACAACCCGGACATCCTGTCCATGGTTGCAACCTCGGCTGCCCTGACGCTTTCCGGCGTTCCCTTCATGGGCCCGGTCGGCGGCGCACGCGTCGGCTACATCAACGGCGAATATGTCCTGAACCCGCATCTCGACGAGATGGAAGAGTCTGTTCTCGACCTCGTCGTTGCCGGCACCCAGGACGCCGTCTTGATGGTTGAATCGGAAGCCAAGGAACTGAACGAAGACGTCATGCTCGGCGCCGTCATGTTCGGCCACAAGGGTTTCCAGCCGGTCATCGACGCGATCATCAAGCTCGCCGAAGTGGCTGCCAAGGAACCGCGCGACTTCCAGCCGGAAGACTATTCCGAACTCGAAGCCGAAATGCTGAAGCATTTCGAAGCCGAGCTTCGCGAAGGCTACAAGATCACCCAGAAGGCTGATCGTTACGCTGCCGTCGACGCCGTCAAGGCAAAGGTCAAGGCTCACTTCTTCCCGGAAGGCGTCGAGCCGAAGTACACTGCCGAAGTTATCGGCTCCGTCTTCAAGCACCTGCAGGCGAAGATCGTTCGCTGGAACATCCTCGACACCAAGAGCCGTATCGATGGTCGTGACCTCGTCACCGTCCGCCCGATCGTCTCGGAAGTCGGCCTCCTGCCGCGTACCCACGGTTCGGCTCTCTTCACCCGCGGTGAAACGCAGGCGATCGTTGTTGCCACGCTCGGCACCGGCGAAGACGAACAGTATGTCGACAGCCTGACGGGCATGTACAAGGAGCGCTTCCTGCTCCATTACAACTTCCCTCCCTATTCCGTTGGTGAAACCGGCCGCATGGGCTCCCCGGGCCGCCGCGAAATCGGTCACGGCAAGCTCGCATGGCGCGCTATCCGCCCGATGCTGCCTTCGGCTGAACAGTTCCCCTACACGCTGCGCGTCGTCTCCGAGATCACCGAGTCCAACGGCTCGTCCTCGATGGCAACCGTGTGCGGCACCTCGCTCGCTCTGATGGACGCCGGCGTTCCTTTGGCAAAGCCGGTTGCCGGTATTGCCATGGGCCTGATCCTCGAAGGTGACCGCTTTGCGGTTCTCTCCGACATTCTCGGCGACGAAGACCACCTCGGCGACATGGACTTCAAGGTTGCAGGTACTGCCGACGGCATCACCTCGCTCCAGATGGACATCAAGATCGCCGGTATCACCGAAGAGATCATGAAGGTCGCACTTGCCCAGGCACAGGGCGGTCGTACCCACATTCTCGGCGAAATGTCGAATGCGATCTCCGAAGGCCGTTCACAGCTCGGCGAATTCGCCCCGCGCATCGAAGTGATGAACATCCCGGTCGACAAGATCCGTGAAGTCATCGGTTCGGGCGGCAAGGTCATCCGCGAAATCGTCGAAAAGACCGGCGCCAAGATCAACATCGAAGACGACGGCACCGTGAAGATCGCATCTTCGTCGGGCAAGGAAATCGAAGCGGCCCGCAAGTGGATCCACTCGATCGTTGCCGAGCCGGAAGTCGGCGTGATCTACGAAGGCACCGTTGTGAAGACCGCCGATTTCGGCGCCTTCGTCAACTTCTTCGGCGCGCGCGACGGTCTGGTCCACATCTCGCAGCTCGCTTCCGAGCGCGTTGCCAAGACCTCCGACGTCGTCAAGGAAGGCGACAAGGTCTGGGTCAAGCTGATGGGCTTCGACGAGCGCGGCAAGGTTCGTCTGTCGATGAAGGTCGTCGACCAGGCCACCGGCGAGGAAATCAAGAAGGCCGACGGCGACGCAGCCGCCGAATAAGCTTTCGCTTGATTGAAATCAGGGGCGCGGAAGTTTCTTCTTCCGCGCCTTTTCTTTATTCGTAGACGCACACACTACTCACTTAAGGTCCGCATCCATGAGCCGCGACGCCCTGAAAACCCTCTTCCATCCCTTCGTTACCGATGCCGTACCCATGCCCGGCGAAGGCGAGCGGGTGATCTTTCTCGGCGCCGAGGCCGGCAATGCAAGGCCGGAAGGCTTTGACGCGGAAATCACCTCCGTACAGCCGTTCCGCCCGCTGTTCCGCGCCCTGCGCAACAACGCCTTTCCGGAGGCTGAGGGCGAGGATTATGACGGCGCGCTGGTTCTGTGCGGCAAGCATCGCGGTGACAACGAGAACCGCATTGCGGAAGCTCTGGCGCGCGTAAAGGTCGGCGGTCTGATCGTGGTTGCTGGCGGCAAGGAAGACGGCATCCAGCCGATCCGCACCATGCTGCTAAAACTCGGCATCATTCTCGACTACGCACCGAAATATCACGGTGTCGCCATCTGGTTCGCACGGCCGGAAGACGCAAGCGATGCGATCAAGGCGCTGAAGAAGACCGCTGTAACAGTCGAGGGGCGCTTCCAGGCGGCTCCGGGCATGTTCAGCCATGATCGCATCGATGCTGGCTCCGAGCTGCTCGCAGGCCGTTTCCCGACCGATTTCGATGGCAATGTCGCCGACTTCGGCGCCGGTTGGGGTTATCTTTCGGTGATGCTGGCCGAAAAGTCGCCGCGCGTGAACCGCATCGATCTCTTCGAGGCCGATTATCGGGCGCTCGAATTCGCCAAGCAGAACCTTGCGCATAATTGCCCCGATCTGCAGGCACGCTTCTTCTGGCAGGATCTCGGAGCCGAGCCGCCGAAGGAGAAGTATGACATGGTCATCATGAACCCGCCCTTCCACGAAGCGCAGGCCGCAGATCCGGAACTGGGTCGCACGATGATCCGCACCGCCGCTGCCGCGCTCAAACAGGGCGGTCGCCTGATGATGGTCGCCAATCGCGGCCTGCCTTACGAGCCGGTGCTCGCCGAAGCCTTCCGCGAATACGGCGAAACCTGCCGCAACTCGAAGTTCAAGGTCATGTGGGGCAAGAAGTAGGCGCCAAGGCGCTTCGAGAAAGCTCGATCGTTTCCATCCCTTGCCTAATTCACCGAATGCAAATTAAGGTTGCATTCGGTGGTGTGGGGCGCGTGAATGAAACGGTTGATCGCGGTTATTGTTATATGGCTTGCCGCCACGAATGCGGCCTTCTCTGATTCCGCGCGTATCACCTGGGAATGGTATAACGCCGCCGAGATGCATCAGGGACGCAAGGCGGCGGGTCCGGCCGATCAGAGGCTTGCTGCCCACTATTTCCGGCTTGCCGCAGACAAGGGCAATATAGCCGCCGCCTACAAGCTCGGTGAGATCTTCGAAAACGGCCAAGGCCTCGCTCCCGACCCGATACAGGCATTTCAGTGGTACATGAAGGCGGCGGCCAGGAACGACAAGCATGGCCAGCTCAAGGTCGGCTGGTGTTACCAGAAGGGGATCGCCGTCACAGCCGATCCCGCAATCGCCGCCATCTGGTATCGCGTCGCGGCCGAAAATGACAATATCTGGGGCTATCACATGCTGGCCTTCATGCTTGCCGATGGCGAGGGCATCAAGAAGGATGTCGCGCTTGCGCGCCGCTATTTTGAGCGCAGCCTGCCGAAGACAAATGATCACTGGGCTAAATGGAAGCTGGCGCAGCTGATCGAAGCGGAAGATCCGAAGAGAGCCAAATTGTTGCTGAAAGAGGCCACAGAGGCTGGGAACGCCCAAGCCGCTGAGGAGCTCAAACGGATTAATCTCAAGCCTTAGAACGCAATACGAGAAGCTTGGCTTATTCGGTGTCGGCCCGGCGCAGCTTGTCGAGGGTCGGCAGCGAGGTGATGCTGTAGCCGGCATCCACGTAATGCACTTCGCCGGTCACGCCGCGCGAAAGGTCGGAGAGGAGATAAAGCGCAGAGCCGCCGATATCCTCGATCGTAGCGGTACGGCGTAAGGGGGCGTTTTCCCGGTTCCAGGAATAGATCGCACGGGCATCCGAAATACCCGCTCCGGCAAGCGTGCGCACGGGGCCGGCGGAGATCGTGTTGACGCGGATGTCACGCGGACCGTAATCAGCCGCGAGATAGCGCACCGAGGCCTCTAGAGCAGCCTTGGCGACGCCCATGACGTTATAATTGGGAATGACGCGTTGCGAGCCGTTATAGGTCAGCGTCAGCAGCGAGCCGCCGTTAGGCATCAGCTCGACCGCCCGCTTGGCAATCTCGGTGAAGGAAAAGCAGGAAATCACCATTGTGCGGGAAAAGTTTTCGCGCGTGGTGTCGGCATAAAGGCCCTTCAGCTCGTTCTTGTCGGAAAAGCCGATCGCATGAACGAGGAAATCGAAGGAGCCCCAGCGCTCTCTGATCGCCGCGAAGGTCGCGTCGACCGAGTGCAAGTCTTCAACGTCGCAGGGGATGACGAAATCGGAGCCGATTTCTGTCGCAAGCGGCCTTACCCGCTTGCCCAAGGCCTCACCCTGATAGGTGAAGGCCAGTTCCGCGCCCTGGGCGGACAAGGCTTTTGCAATGCCCCAGGCGATCGAATGGTTGTTCGCGACCCCCATGATGAGGCCGCGCTTCCCCTGCATGATACCCGTCATGGGTTTATCCGTTGTAGCGCTGGAATACGAGCGTTGCGTTGGTGCCGCCGAAACCGAACGAGTTCGACAGAACCGTGTCGATCTTGGCATTGTCGATGCGCTTGCGCACGATCGGCACGCCGTCGAATTCGGGATCGAGGTTCTGGATATGCGCGCTTTCGCCGATGAAGCCGGCCTGCATCATCAGAAGGCCGTAGATCGATTCCTGCACGCCGGCAGCACCGAGCGAATGGCCGGTCAGCGACTTGGTCGACTGGATATGCGGGATCTTGTCCTTGAAGACTTCGCGGATCGCACCGATTTCCTTCGAGTCGCCTACCGGCGTCGAGGTGCCGTGGGTGTTGATGTAATCGACTTCGCCCTTCACCGTTGACAGTGCCTGGCGCATGCAGCGGATCGCGCCTTCGCCCGACGGAGCGACCATGTCGTAGCCGTCCGACGTTGCGCCGTAACCGGTGATTTCGGCATAGATCTTGGCGCCACGAGCCTTGGCATGTTCCAGCTCTTCGAGAACCAGCACGCCTGCACCGCCGGCGATGACGAAACCGTCGCGATCGGCGTCATAGGCGCGCGAGGCATTGGCTGCGTTATCGTTATACTTCGAAGACATGGCGCCCATCGCGTCGAACAGGTTCGACATGGTCCAGTCGAGATCCTCGTGGCCGCCGGCGAACATGATGTCCTGCTTGCCCCACTGGATCATTTCAGCAGCATTGCCGATGCAATGTGCCGAGGTCGAGCAGGCCGACGAGATCGAGTAGTTGACGCCGTGGATCTTGAACCAGGTGGCAAGCGTTGCCGATGCCGTGGAGGACATCGCCTTCGGCACGGCGAACGGACCGATACGCTTCGGGCTGTTGTTCTTGATCGTGATGTCGGCGGCTTCGATCAGCGTGCGGGTGGAAGGACCGCCCGAACCCATGATGATGCCGGCACGCTCGTTTTCGGCATAATCTTTTTCTTCCAGGCCGCTGTCTGCCAGCGCCTGCTTCATCGCAACGTGGTTCCAGGCGCCGCCCTGGGAAAGGAAGCGCATGGCGCGGCGGTCAACGAGATCCGTCGTGTCGATATTCGGCTTTCCCCAGACCTGGCACTTGAAACCGTGCTCGGCGAAATCGGGAGAAAAGGAGATGCCGGATTTCGCAGCCCTCAAGGATTCGGTGACTTCGCCTGCGTCGTTACCGATCGAGGACACGATACCGAGGCCCGTGACAACTACCCGTCTCATTTGCTGTAACCCTTGTTGTTTCCGTCAGTTGGCCTTGAGTTCAACTCAGGCCGTCTTGTCCTTGGACAGGCCGACGCGAAGGTCGGTTGCCTGATAGATAGTTTCTCCGTCGGCCTTCAGCCAGCCGTCTGCGGTGCCGAGCACGAGCCGGCCCTTCATGACGCGCTTGAAGTCGATGCCGAATTCGAGAAGCTTAGTGGTCGGGCGGATCATGCCCTTGAACTTTACTTCACCGGTCGAAAGCGCCATGCCGCGGCCTTCTTCGCCCAGCCAGCCGAGGAAGAAGCCGGTCAGCTGCCACATGCCGTCGAGGCCGAGGCAGCCCGGCATGATCGGGTTGCCTTCGAAATGGCAGGGGAAGTACCAGTCGTCAGGCTTCACGTCGTATTCCGCGCGAATGTAGCCCTTGTCGAAAGCGCCGCCGGTCTCTGAAATATCGGTGATACGGTGGACCATCAGCATCGGCGGCAGCGGCAATTGCGCGTTACCCGGCCCGAAGAGCTCACCATGTGCGCAGGCGAGAATTTCTTCGTAATTGAAGCTGGATTGTCTGGTCGTCATCGAATTCCGCATCCCCTATGATCGCTAGGTCAGGCGGGCCAAGCCCTGTTTCAGGCACAGCCATGATTGAAGCGTTGAACATTCCGGGTCCGGGATATTGGGCCTTGGAACATCATTTTGTCACGTCCGCATATAGGAACCGGAGCGTGCAAACCAGAGGGACGGGCATAAAATCCGAATATTTGCGGCATTGCGTGCGCATCCGACGCGGGAAACTGTTGAAACTCAAGCCGCCAAAAGTTATATCCGAAACTTGAGAAGTGTCGCGAGTTGCAGGAGCTCCAGATCAGAATGGCAGAAGCCATACCCGAAATCGAAGTGAAGTTGCGCCATCATGGCCTGCGGCCGACACGGCAGCGCGTGGCGCTGGGCGATCTTCTTTTTGCCAAGGGTGACCGCCACCTGACGGTCGAGGAACTGCACGAGGAAGCGATCATCGCAGGCGTGCCGGTCTCATTGGCAACCGTCTACAATACGCTTCACCAATTTACCGAAGCCGGCCTGATCCGCGTTCTCGCCGTCGAAGGCGCCAAGACCTATTTCGACACCAACACGTCGGATCACCATCACTTCTTCATCGAAGGCCGCAACGAGGTCATGGACCTTCCCGTCGGCAATCTGGAGATCGGCAATCTGCCGGAACCTCCGGAAGGCATGGAGATTGCCCATGTGGACGTCGTCATCCGCCTGCGTGAAAAGCGCTCGTGACGCTTGAAGACATTCCGACAAAACCGGGCATCGGTTTTGCCGAAATTGCGTTGAAGCCGCTTTAGCGGCGCTTCTTCCTTTTGCTTGACTTCAGAGCTTCTTCGGGAGGCCTGCCTGGTCGCGACATATAGCGCGGCAGGGTCCAGCCGTAATGGAGCGCGCCGCCGCGGAGCGCAAAGGAAATCACCACACCGCAGCCGGCGCTGACGAAAAGCGGCTGGCCCATCGCGTGTACGGCCGTAAAGGTTGCGGCTCCAGCAAGCGCGGATGTGATGTAGATCTCCGGGCGCAACAGTACCGAGGGCTCGTTTGCCAGAACGTCGCGTAACACGCCGCCCAGGGTCGCGGTCATCACGCCGGTGACGATCGCAATCGTTGGCGATCCGGTTGCGGCCATGCCCTTGGCGGCGCCGAGCACGCAGTAGGCGGCAAGGCCGATCGCATCCAGCCACAAAAGCAGCTTGTAACGCGATTCCACGTAATAGGCGGTGAAATAGACGAAGGCGCCGGTGGCGACGCAGATGAGAATGTAGATCGGATCGATGACCCAGAACACCGGGCGACCGAGGATCAGATCACGCACGGTTCCTCCGCCCGATCCGGTCACCGCGGCAAAGAAAAGGAAGCCGATGAGATCGAGTTCCTTGCGCGAGGCGGCAAGCGCGCCGGTTGCTGCAAAGACCGCAACGCCCATATAATCGAGTATCATCAGCAGCGGCATGTCATTCTCCAGCGTCGCGCAAGTGCTCGGGGCTAATGGTTGAGGACAATAATTCGTGTCCTGCATATACGTAATTCGTGCTGCAGCGTCATAAACAGATCAATTTGCCTGTGGTGAACGCCGTGAAGAAGCATTTTGTCGCGATAATCCAAGCCATTGCCCTTCTGGTGATGATGCCCGTGATGGCATCGGCCCAGCAACAGCTGCTGCAAGATCCGGAAATGTTCGAAAAGGGCTTCTTCAGGAAAAGCTGCAAGACGGTCGATTTCGGGCCGAATTTCGTCAAGCGCTTCGATATTAACAACGACAATATTACCGATGTCGTTATCGATCACAGCGACATGACCTGTGACGGCGTTCGCGGACCAAGATGCAATCAGGATGGCTGCCCGCAGAATTTCTATGTCCAGGCCAAGGAGGGCGGTTACATCATGATCGCCACCGCCCAGGTCTATGGCTACGATTTCGTCCAGTATTTTGGCAACATGGTCTTCATGTTCAAAATGCATCCGCGTTTCTGCGAGCGTACCGATGCGGTACCTTGCGAAATGCGCGTTCGTGTTCGCGGAACGAAATTCGTCACGATCTCGAAGAAATAGTTATCTTGGCAAGAACGAGCCGATCCGGCCCGTCAGATAATAGGCGGCAAGGCTCATCCACTCCCGCGCGGCAGTCGTGGTGATCTGGGCGTTGAGCGCCGGCTGGGTGAAGTCCAGGCCGGGTCGCACCACGCCGCTCGTGCGATAATCGACCGGCCAAGGCGTGACCGCAATGCCGGCCTTGGCGAACAGCCCGACCGAGCGCGGCATGTGAAAGGCCGAGGTGATCAGCAGGCAGTTTTCCAACCCCTGAGCTTTCAAGAGTTCGGCTGTGTTGAGGCTGTTCTCGTAGGTCGTGCGCGACGTGTTTTCCTTGATCAGCCGCTCGGAAGATATCCCGAAGGCCGAAAAGAAGCGTTCCGCCGTTTGAGCTTCGCCCTCGAAAGTGCCGCTGATCGACCCGTCACCGCCTGAAATCAGGATGCGTGTCTCAGGGTAGTTGCGAGCAAGCCTCAGGGCCTCGACGAAGCGGTCGGCCGACTGGTTGAGCTCCATGCCACCGCGTGCCGTATTGATCTCATTGTCGAAGGCGCCACCGAGGATGATCATGCACGAGACCTCGGCAAGATCCTTTGCTTGTCTTTCAAACCGTGCTTCGAGAACCTGCAATGCCACCACACCCGTTGTCGTGAACAGCGTGATGAAAAGCACAAGCGCCGCAAGACATGCCGAGAGGCCGGAAAGCCTTCGCCAGCCGACGAAGGCAAGCGCTGCCGCTAGCGTCGCTAGCAGGAAGGCGATGGAGAGCGGTTGGGCGAAAACCCAGAACAACTTAGAGAGAAGAAACATGGACGCTCGCGAATTCGATTCGCGCGCAGTTTACAGCGCGTCGCGGCGGCGGTGAACGATCGGCTGCTGGAAATGCAGGTGAAGCGGGCGTGGCAGCGCACGGGTGGCGAGCGCGACGACGATCGTCAGCATGGCGACGACAGACAGTGCATCCTTGCCCATGGAATGGGTGATGAAGGCTCCAGTCACCGCTCCGGCCGCCATGCCGGTCCATGGCACGGTCTGGATCAGCCAGCCGCGCGGATTGCGATCGCCGATCATCCATCGCCCGATGCCACGGCCGAAGCGGGACAATGCCCCGGTAATGTAGGTCAGCCCGATCGGCAGGCCTTCGATCTGTTCAACCGTTGCGTTGATCAGGCCCATTGACAGCACGACCAGATAGAATTGCACACGCAGGTAATCCGCCGGCAGTACCGAGGCGCCTGCAAGCAGGATGGCAACGGTTGAGAGCACCACAAAGGCGCGCCGCGCCGAGACACGGTGGGCAAGCACGATGCCGAGCGCATTGCCAAGAATGAAGACCCATATCGCGCCGAACAGGGTCAGTGCGTGAGTGTAATCGCCATCGGCAACGGATATTGCCGCGCGCGTTGTGTTGCCGCTCATGAAGGAGACGAAATCGCCGGAGAGGATGAGGCCGATCGCATCCGTCATGCCGGCAATGAAGGAAACCGCAGCCACAAGCGCCAAACCGGTTGTGGTCCGCCGTTTGCGGATGATGTGTCGACGTCTCTGGCGTGTCATCTGACGAGCGTGGTTGGGGTGTATTTCTGGGCAATCTGCCGCAAAACGGCTTCACGGCATTGATCCATGACAATAGCGGCAGAAAGGGTCGCAGTCCTGTCCAAACTAACTGTCCGACAGCCAGTCCCGGATGCCGCGTGCGGCCGCGCGACCGGTAGCAAGGCAGGCGGTGAGCAGGTATCCGCCGGTCGGCGCTTCCCAGTCGATCATTTCACCGGCTGCGAACAATCCGGGGCAGGATTTCAGCATGTAGCGCTCGTCGATGTCGCTCCAGGCAATACCGCCAGCCGACGAGATTGCCTCGGCAATCGGGCGGGGGCGCAAAACCGGGATCGGCAATGCCTTGATTAACTCGGCGAGTTGTTCCGGCGTCAGACGATTGGCATTCGCAGACAGTTCGCGCAGGAGCGAGGCCTTCACGCCATCCAGCCCGGCCCCCTTGCGCAGCCGGTTGGAAAAGCTTGCCTTGGCGTCCTGCCTTGCCAGATCGCGGGCGAGGCGATCCTGCGTTCGGCCCGGCATCAGATCGACGGTAAGCGTGGCCTTCCCGTCACGCAGAACCCGGTCGCGCAGTGCGGCCGAATGGGCATAGACGAGACTGCCCTCGATCCCGTGTTTCGAGATGACGAATTCGCCCGGATAGGTGCCGGCATCAGATGTGGTGGAGACAGATTTAAGCGGTGCCCCGGCGAAGCGCTCGACGAAGATTTCGCTCCAGCCGACATCGAAGCCGCAATTGGCCGGCTGCAGGTCGCGAACGGCTATACCCTGATCCTTTAGCCACGGCACCCAGGCGGCGTCTGAGCCAAGCCGCGGCCAGCTCGCGCCGCCGAGGGCCAGAAGCGTGGCGTCGGGCCGGATGCTGACTTCGCCATCCGGTGTCGCGAAGCGATATCCGTCTGCATTAAAGCCGGTCCAGCGGTGCCGGGTCTTGAGTGTGACACCGTGGGCTTCCAGCCGTTTCAGCCATGCGCGCAGCAGCGGAGAGGCTTTCATCACCGTCGGGAAAACCCGGCCGGATGTGCCGACGAATGTTTCCGTGCCGAGTTCCGCCGCCCATCGGCGCACATCATCCGGCGCAAACGCATCGAGCGCCGGGCGCAGGCGAGTGGAGGCTTGGCCGAAACGTTCGGCAAAACCGGAAAAATCCTCCGAATGGGTGATGTTCAGCCCCGACTTGCCGGCCAGCAGGAATTTGCGTGCGAAGGTTGGCATCGCGTCGTAGACAGTCACGGCAAGACCAGCCGCGGAAAGCTGTTCCGCCGCCGCAAGCCCGGCCGGGCCGCCGCCGATGATTGCGATTGTCTTGGTCATGGGCTCAGTCAGTCAGAGGCTTTGCTGTGGTGCTGCGGGAAGTGGCCCGCGGCTGCGTCTAAATTCGACGAAGATGTGCCCGAAGAGCGCGACAAGCACAATGGGGCCGCCGATCAGAGTGGCCTGTGGTGGTATTTCGGCCATGAACATCCACACCCAAAGCGGCGTGAGCGGCACTTCCAGCGCAATGATGAGGCTGGCATCCGCCGCCGGAATGCGGCGTGCACCAAACGTGTAGAGAATGAGGCCGAGCGCGTTCTGCATGATGCCGAACAGGAAGATCAGCGTCATATCCTGCCCGGTGGCGGTGCCGGGGCTGGCGAACCAGAAGGTGACGGCCGAGCAGAGATAGGCGGAAAACGCCATGGCCGGCAGCATCGGCACATCACGGTGTTGGCGCATGATGACGGCAAGTGCTGCGACCGTCAGCGTCATGATGCCCGCCAGTCCCTTGCCGAGCATCGATCCGCCACCGCCGGCATCCGTCAGCATGACGGCGACGCCGGCGAAGGCGAGAGTACTGGCGATCAGCGTCGAGCGGCCGGCCTTTTCGCCGATCACCAGGAAGGCGACGCCGGCGGTGACGAAGGGCACGGTCGCATAGATGACCATCGCATCGGCAACCGAGGTGTAGTAGATGGAGCCGAGACCGGAAATCATGCTGCCGGCGGAAAACAGGGTGGCGAGGATCGTCGGCCAGCGAATTGCCTTCAGGATCGGCCAGGCGCGGTCCCGTTCCAGATAGAAGAAGAACAGCAGCGTCGCCGTGCCCGAGACCAGCCCGCGCAGAAATATGATCGTGGGAAGATCCGTCTCGATCGCACGCATGAACAGGCCCGACAAAGACCAGGCCAGCGCCGACAGGCCGACATAGATCACGCCGAGGCGATACTGGCGGTCTTCGCTGGACATGATTGTGGCCCCGGCAGGAATGAAAGAGACCGGGACGTTAATCCCGGCTTCCAATCGTCACAAGCGCCGCTTGTGCACTCCCATGCCGCAAACGCATCATACCGGACCGGCGTGTAGAGGTTCTCACGTCAGCAGCGCTTCCGTCAGCGGGTGATGCGGATCGGCAAGTCCGTCGAGAATGTTGAAGTGGTGGCGATCCGATTCCTCGACGCAATCCGTCTCGGCTCCGAGCCCTTTCCAGATATTGGCGAGAAGTGCGTTCTGGCGCAGGAATTCCGAACGCTCCGCGGCGCCCACCCAACAGGTGACGCGGGTGCGATTGAGCGGTTCGAGCAGCGCAGGACTTTCGAGATAGGCTTCTTCAATATCGATCTGCTGCATTTTGTTCATCTGCGTCATGATGAGCGGCCGCAGGTCATGGACGCCCGAGATCGATACGACATTGACGATCCGCTTGCGGATCTCTTCCGGCAGGGGAGACGTGGCGCTGACCATGCGGGTGACGAGATGCCCGCCCGCGGAATGCCCGGTGAGCCGGATCGGGCCGGAGACGATTTCCGCTGCAGCTTCGATGGCTTTGCCGATTTCCTGCGTGATGCCTGAAATCCGGTTTTCCGGCGCCAGCGTGTAGCTCGGCATCGCTACGGCATAGCCGGTTTCCACCGCGCCATGGGCCAGATGCGAGAAATAGCTGTTGTCGAGCCTGATCCAGAAGCCGCCATGGACAAAAACGACGAGGCCGATCGGATCACCGGCCGGCAGGAACAGGTCGAAGCGGTTTCGCGGCTTGTCGCCGTAGCTCAGGTTGAGCTTTGCCTGTCCGGTCTCGGCCATGCGCTCGCGATAGGTCTTCGCCGGTTCCGCCCACGCATCCGGCCAGCGATCGCCCTGCGGAATGTTGATCCCGTTGGCATAGGCGTCGTCCCAGTCGGTGATCTTGTGGCGCATACGGCTCTCCTTGAACGTGCTTCTTTCTCTCAAGACATACCGCATCGGTGGCCTCTGACCAGCCCTTTCATCGGAAAGAATGACGCGAAAACAGACGCTTCCGAAAAATATTACAAACTTAAAATTTCTCTCTTGCCAGTCCCGGAACTCGGTGCAATTCTGGACAAAAGGCAAAAAGCCACATCGATAAGAATAATGGGAACGTGATTATGCTGGGACCGTCAGGCCATCAGGATACCTATGCCCGCGATAACCTTCCGCCCATCGAAGAATGGCCGGAAATAAGGCTCGATGGCTTCCAATACCCCGAATGGATGAATGCCGGCGTCGAGCTGACCGACCGTATGGTCGAGCGTGGTTTCGGCGACCATACGGCGCTGATCGGCAACGGCCGGCAACGCACCTACAAGGAACTGACCGACTGGACGAACCGCATCGCCCGGGCGCTGACCGAGGACTATGGGGTCAGACCGGGTAACCGCATTTTGATCCGCTCGGCCAACAATCCGGCCATGGTCGCCTGCTGGCTGGCAGCAACCAAGGCCGGTGCTGTCGTCGTCAACACGATGCCGATGCTGCGCGCCGGCGAACTGGCAAAAATCATCGACAAGGCGCAGGCGACGCTGGCGCTGTGCGACACTAGGCTAATGGATGAGCTGATTGCCGCCGCCAAGGAAAGCGACACTCTTACTCAGGTGATCGGCTTCGACGGCACAGCCAATCACGATGCTGAACTCGATCGTGCGGCTCTGAACAAGCCGGTGAAGTTCGAGGCGATAAAGACCGGTCGAGACGACGTGGCGCTGCTTGGCTTCACCTCCGGTTCGACCGGCGTGCCCAAGGCGACAATGCATTTCCATCGCGATATCCTGATCATTGCCGATGCATATGCGCGTGAAGTCTTGAACGTTCGTCCGGACGATGTTTTCGTCGGCTCGCCGCCGCTTGCCTTCACCTTCGGGCTTGGTGGCTTGGCTGTCTTCCCGCTGCGTTTCGGCGCGAGTGCTGCGCTTCTCGAAAACGCATCGCCGCCGAAACTGATCGAGATCATCGAGACGCATAAGGCGACCATCTGTTTCACCGCGCCGACCGCCTATCGCGCCATGCTTTCGGCAATGGATAGCGGCGCGGATTTGTCGTCGCTCCGGATCGCGGTCTCTGCCGGTGAAACGCTGCCTGGACCGGTTTTCGACGAATGGATGCGAAAGACCGGTACGCCGATCCTCGACGGCATCGGTGGCACCGAGATGCTGCATATCTTCATCTCCAACCGGCTGAACGATTTCAGGGCATCGAGCACCGGCAAGCCGCTGATGGGTTATCAGGCGATGGTGGTGGATGACGATCTGAACGAGGTGCCGCGCGGCACGCCCGGTCATCTCGTCGTGCGCGGCCCGATCGGCTGCCGTTATCTCGCCGATGACCGCCAGAAAAACTTCGTTCGTGGCGGCTGGAACGTCACCGGAGACACATTCGTAGAGGATGCGGACGGCTATTTTCATTTCGTCGCCCGTTCCGACGATATGATCGTTTCCGGCGGTTACAACATCGCTGGCCCGGAAGTTGAGGCGGCGCTGCTGAAACATGAGGCGGTGCAGGAATGTGCGGTGATCGGCGTGCCGGATCAGGATCGCGGCATGATCGTCGAGGCGCATGTGGTGCTCGTAGCAGGTTCCGACCCGTGCGACGCCATGGCGAAGCTTCTGCAGGAACATGTGAAGGCGGTGATCGCGCCTTACAAATATCCGCGCTCGGTCATCTTCACCGACACGCTTCCGAAGACCGAATCCGGCAAGATCCAGCGCTTCCGTCTGAAGCAGGCTCTTTCGGCGTAAATTACGCTCCCACCGGCGAAATCGTCCTTTTCGACGGTGGAAGTTTCTGTGTGAATGTGGAAGGTAACGGTTCCGCCACGGTGAACTCGCCGGGCGACAGGGGAACGACAAAAAAGGGGAGTACCGCAATGAAGAAAATGCTGGCAGCCGCCACGATGGCGCTCAGCCTCGGTGCATCGGGTCTGGCGATGGCCGAGCCGCTCAAGATCGGCATGATCACCACGCTTTCGGGCGGCGGTGCAGGCCTCGGTGTCGATACCCGTGACGGCTTCATGCTGGCGATCAAACAATCCGGCAACGAGGACATCACCGTCGTCACCGAGGACGACGCGCAGAAGCCGGAACTTGCCGTCCAGATCGCCGACAAGATGATCCAGAGCGACCAGGTCGACGTGCTGACCGGCATCGTCTGGTCGAACCTTTTGATGGCGGTCGTGCCGGGCGCGGTCGCTCAGGGCAAATTCTACGTGTCCACCAATGCAGCGCCTGCGGCGCTTGCCGGCCAGGGCTGTAACAAGCTCTATTTCAACGCCGCCTACCAGAACGACAATCTTCATGAGGCAATGGGCGAATACGCCGCCAAAACCTACAAGAAGATGTTCATCCTCGCTCCGAACTATCCGGCCGGCAAGGATTCGCTCACCGGCTTCAAGCGCTATTATAAGGGCGAGCTGGCCGGCGAAGTCTATACCAAGGTCGGCCAGACGGATTACGCCGCCGAAATCGCCCAGATGCGCGCATCCGGTGCCGATGGCATTTTCGTATTTCTCCCGGGCGGCATGGGTATTTCCTTCATGAAGCAGTTCGCCCAGTCGGGCGTAAAGATCCCGGTCATGGGCCCGGGTTTCTCCTTCAGCCAGGATGTTCTTCCGGCAATCGGTGATGCGGCACTCGGCGCCAAGGCATCCGGCCAGTGGGCGCCTGACTTCGACACCGACGTCAGCAAGAAGTTTCTTGCCGATTTCCAGAAGGAATATAACCGCCTTCCGTCCATCTACGCCGTGCAGGCCTATGACGCGGCACAGCTGATCCTGTCGGCTGCGGCCGAGGCCAGCGTCAAGGATGCCGATGCTTTCCGCAACGAACTGTTGAAGGCCGACATCAAGTCACCGCGCGGAAACTTCAAGTTCAACACCAACCAGCATCCGATCCAGGACATCTACCTGACGGAAGTGGTGAAGAAGGACGGCGTACTGACCAACAAGACGGTCGAAAAGATCTTCACCGATCACGGTGATGCCTATGCCAAAGACTGCAAGATCTAAGGCCTAGATGTGACCATCGCACTTGCTCTCGAGCAGTTGCTGAACGGCATCCAGCTCGGCGTCATGTTGTTTCTCATGGCAGCCGGGCTGACGCTGATTTTTGGCGTCATGGGCCTCATCAACCTTGCTCACGGTTCTCTCTATATGGTCGGCGCTTTCGCCTGTGCGGCCGTTGCTGCCTGGACCGGTTCGTTCTGGCTCGGCCTGATCGCCAGCCTCGCCTGTGCGGCAGCCGCCGGCGCCATCGTCGAGCTTGCCGTCATTCGCAGGCTTTATGACCGCGATCATCTCGATCAGGTTCTGGCGACATTTGCGCTGATCCTGATCTTTTCCGAAGGCACCCGCTGGCTGTTCGGTGATTTCCCGCTCTATCTCGATATTCCGGCCCTGCTTCAGGGCGTCGTCACCCTGCCGGGTGACGCGAGCTATCCGGTCTACCGCCTGGCGATCATCGCCGTCGGCGCGCTGATCGCGCTCGGCCTTTACCTGCTGATCGGAAAAACCCGTCTCGGCATGCGCATTCGCGCCGGCGAAAGCGACCGGGAGATGATCGGCGCGCTCGGCGTCGACATCCGCACGCTCTACACGCTGGTTTTCGCGCTCGGGTCGGCACTCGCAGGCCTCGCGGGAGCACTCGTCGGCGCGCTGCAATCGGTGCAGGTCGGCATGGGTGAGCCGGTGCTGATCCTCGCCTTCGTCGTCATCGTCATCGGCGGCATCGGCTCGATCAAGGGCGCGCTTTATGGCGCGCTGCTGGTCGGCGTGACCGATACGCTCGGGCGTTTTCTTCTGCCGCAGTTTCTGGCCTTGTTCGTCGATCCATCCCAGGCGGGCATGATCGGCGGGGCCATGGCCTCGATGCTGATCTATGTCGTCATGGCCGTCATTCTGGCCGTCAAACCGCGCGGGCTTTTCCCGCCGGCCCATGCGTGAGGGCAAGACATGCTGACACGCGAAAATACCGTCAATCTCGTGCTCGCCCTTCTGCTGCTGGTCGCTCCGCTGGCGGCCAATGCATTCGGCCAGCCATTTTACGTAACGCTTGCCACCCGCATCGCCATTCTGGCGCTGGCAGCGCTGGGGCTTAATCTGGCACTCGGTCTCGGTGGCCTCGTCTCCTTCGGACACGCCGCCTTTTTCGGCATCGGCGGTTATGCGGCGGGCATCCTGTCCAGCCATGCGCTCTCCTACGAGCCGATGATTTTCGGCCTGCCCGGCACGGTGCAGATGCCGGTCATCTGGATCGTCGCGGTGATTGCGGCAGGCCTGGTAGCACTGGCGATCGGGGCGATCAGCCTGCGGACATCCGGCGTCTACTTCATCATGATCACGCTCGCCTTTGCCCAGATGGTCTATTATTTTGCCATCTCATGGCCCGCCTATGGCGGCGAGGACGGGCTGTCGATCCTGGTGCGCAACCAGTTTCCTGGGCTCAATACGATGAAGCCGTTGAGCTTCTTCCTCGTCTGTTATGTCGTGCTCTTGGCCGGTATCGGCCTTTTCGCGCTGATCCGCGCCTCGCGTTTCGGTACGGCCCTGCAGGCGGCAAGGCAGAACGAGACGCGCGTCGCGACTGTGGGCATCCACCCCTATCGTATCCGGCTGACGGGTTTCGTCATCTCGGCGATGATCACGGCGCTTGCCGGTGCGCTTTATGCCGATCTTAACCGCTTCGTCAGCCCGTCCATGCTCTCCTGGCACATGTCGGGCGAACTGATCGTGCTGATCATTCTCGGCGGCACCGGGCGGCTGTTCGGGCCAGTTGCAGGCGCTGCCCTTTATGTCGCCTTCGAATTTGCGCTTGGTGGACTGACAGAACGCTGGCAGTTCTTCCTTGGCCTCATCCTCCTCGGTGTCGTGCTGTTTGCGCGAGGCGGCCTGCTTGGTCTTCTGGCCGGAAAGGCGAAACATGGTTGAGCCGGTTCTGCAGATAGACAATCTCGTCAAGGCATTCGGTGCTTTGCGCGCCACAGACGGCGTTTCGATCGATCTTCGGCCGGGTGAAATCCACGCACTGATCGGCCCAAACGGGGCCGGCAAGTCGACGCTGATTCACCAGATCTGCGGTACGGTGAGGCCGGATAGCGGCACGATCCGTTTTGCCGGCGAGGATATCGGCGCGCTGAACACCGCCGAACGGGCGCAAAAAGGCCTCGGCCGGACCTTTCAGGTCTCGTCGCTGGCGCCGGAATTTTCGGCGCTGAGGAATGTCATGCTGGCCGTGCAGGCCAAGCAGGGGTCGAGCTTCGGTTTCTTTAGGCCGGTCATGCGGGATAGGTCATTGGTCGACCCGGCAATGGCGATCCTCGAAAGGGTGGGGCTCGCCGACCGTGCGCGCCTGCCGGCCGCCGAACTTTCCCATGGCGAACGCCGCCAGCTGGAAATCGCCATGGCGCTTGCGCTGCAATCGAAGGCCTTTCTACTCGACGAACCGATGGCCGGCATGGGGCCGGAAGGATCGAAGAGGCTGACCGGCTTTCTCGATGCGCTGCGCCGGGAAGCACCGATCCTGCTGGTTGAACACGATATGGATGCGGTCTTCGCACTCGCGGACCGGATTTCGGTTCTCGTCTACGGCAAGGTCATCGCGACCGGCACGGTGGACGAAATCCGCAGCAATCCGACGGTGCGCACCGCCTATCTGGGGGATCATGCCTGATGCTTCTGGATGTACAGGATATCACCACCTACTACGGCGCAAGCCAGGCACTTTTCGGCGTCGAATTCCGTATCGATGAAGGCGAGGTCGTGGCGCTGATGGGCCGCAACGGCATGGGCAAGTCGACGACGATCAAGTCGATCTGCAATCTGATGCCGCCGAAGAGCGGCCGGATCTTCTTCGGCGGCAAGGGCACCGAGCGGATGGCGCCCTATAAGGTGGCGCGACTTGGCGTCGGTCTGGTGCCGGAAGGGCGGCGCTGCTTTCCCAATCTTTCCGTCCATGAAAACCTCGTCGCGGCGGCAAGACCGGGGGAGTGGACGCTCGCAAAGGTCAACGCGCTTTTCCCGCGGCTGGAAGAGCGACATGCGCAGATGTCGAAATCGCTGTCCGGCGGCGAACAGCAGATGCTGGCGATCGGCCGAGCGCTGATGACCAATCCGCGCCTGCTTATCCTCGATGAGGCAACAGAGGGGCTGGCCCCGGTCATCCGGCAGGATATCTGGCGGGCGATCCGGCAGCTGAAGGCGGAAGGCCTGTCCATTCTCGTGGTGGACAAGACGCTTTCGGAGCTTTTGCCGGTTGCTGACCGTTGCGTCATCCTCGAAAACGGGCGAAGCGTCTGGCAGGGATCAAGCGGCGAAGTCACCGCGGAGATCCAGGATCGCTATCTCGGAGTATGACAATGGAAGCGGCAAGCGCGGATCTCGAGCTTATCGTTCACGACGCCCACGGCAACAACAAGCCGGAGACGCGGCTGTGGCTGCGCATGCTCTCGACCACCAAGCTGATCACCAACGAGATCCGTCGCCGCCTGCGTGCCGAGTTCGGCGCAACGCTGCCGCAGTTCGACCTTCTGGCGCAGCTCTATCGCGAGCGTGAAGGCCTGCGGCTCGGCGAGCTGTCGAAGCGCACCATGGTGACCAATGGCAATGTCACAGGGCTGGTCGAGCGGCTGGAAGCGGATGGGTATGTAGAGCGCGTCACGCCACATGCCGACCGCCGTGTGACGGTGGCAAGGCTGACGCCATCGGGTATCGATTTTTTCACCGGCATGGCCGTGGCGCATGAACGCTGGCTGAAAGACATCATGGCGGATGTCGAGCCGGACATGGTTGCTTCGCTCTGGAATGAGATCGGTGCGGTCAAGGCATCCGCCAGCAATCACCTTTCCGGCAGCGCCGACGAATAGGGGCTTTTCATCGGCCCCGAAAACACTCTAGGTGTTTCAAAAGCATTGTTCCCGGAGCCGCAATGAAAGACGACCTGCAGGCGATCGTTGAAGACATCCATTCAAAGCTGCAGAAGCGGCTCGGCGAAGGCAAGGTGGCTGACTACATTCCCCAGCTTGCCCACGTCGACCCGAAGAAATTCGGCATCGCGGTCGTCACCGTCGACGGCAAGGTTCACAGTGCAGGGGATTGCGACGAGGCCTTCTCGATCCAGAGCGTCTCAAAGGTGTTCACGTTGACGCTCGCGCTCGGCAAACATGGTGAAACGACCTGGAACCGTGTCGGCCGCGAACCATCGGGATCGGCCTTCAACTCCATCGTCCAGCTGGAGCATGAGGAGGGAAAGCCGCGCAATCCCTTCATCAATGCCGGCGCGATTGCCGTCAGTGATCTCGTGCTCGCCGGCCATACGCCGCGCGAGGCGATCGGCGAGATCCTGCGTTTTGTCCGTTATCTGGCGGATGACGAGGAGATCGCGATCGACCCTGCCGTGGCGAAATCGGAAGAGGCGACCGGTTACCGCAATTTCGCGCTCGCCAATTTCATGCGCTCCTTCGGCAAGCTCACCCATCCGGTGGAGCATGTGCTCGGCGTCTATTTCCACCATTGCGCCATCGCCATGACCTGTACCCAGCTTGCGCGTGCCGGACTGTTTCTGGCGGCAAACGGCAGAAATCCGATGACCGGGCACACGGTCGTATCGAGGCAGCGGGCGCGGCGCATCAATGCGCTGATGCTGACTTGCGGGCATTATGACGGCTCGGGCGAATTCGCCTATCGCGTCGGCCTGCCCGGCAAAAGCGGCGTCGGCGGCGGCATCATGGCGGTCGCACCGGGCCGCGCCTCGATCGCCGTCTGGTCGCCGGGACTCAATCACAACGGCAATTCGCTGGTCGGTTCACTGGCCTTGGAAATGCTGGCCGACCGGACCGGCTGGTCGGTGTTCGGGCACTGACGCTTCACCTGAAGCAGACATAAAAAAGCCCGGCACCTCTTGTCGACGTGCCGGGCTTTTTCGTCCTGGGAGGACTTGTCAGTCTTCACTGGCCGCCATCTGGGTCAGCACGTCGCCACGCCCACGCATGCGCAACACCAGCGGCAGGATCAGTGCGGTTGCTGCAAGCAGCAGCAGCACGGCGGCGATCGGCGAGGTGAACAGCACGGTGAAATCACCCTGGCTGATCGAGAGCGCACGGCGCAGCTGCTGTTCCGCCAGCGGCCCGAGGATCAGGCCGACAATGACGGGTGCGATCGGATAATCGAAGACGCGCATGACGTAAGCGATCAGGCCGAAGAGCAGAAGCATGCCGAGTTCGAACACCGAAGGATTTGCGCCGATCGTGCCGAGCGTCGCAAACACCAGAATGCCGGCATAAAGCCAAGGCTTCGGGATGGTCAGCAGTTTCACCCACATTCCAACCAGCGGCAGGTTCAGAACCAGAAGCATCAGGTTGGCGATCAGCAGCGAGGCGATCAAACCCCAGACGAGCTGTGGGTTGGTCGCAAACAGCAGTGGGCCGGGCTGCAGGCCATATTGCTGGAAGCCGGCCAGCATGATTGCAGCCGTGGCAGACGTCGGCAGACCGAGCGTCAGCAGCGGCACCAGCGTACCGGCGGCAGACGCGTTGTTGGCGGCTTCCGGTCCGGCGACGCCTTCGATCGCACCATTGCCGAATTCTTCCGGATGCTTGGAGAGCTTCTTTTCCGTCGCGTAGGAAAGAAACGTGCCGATCTCAGCGCCGCCGGCCGGCATTGCGCCGATCGGGAAGCCGATCACGGTGCCGCGCAGCCAGGCTTTCCACGAACGCGCCCAGTCCGATGCCGTCATCCACACGGAACCCTTGATCGCTTCCACCTTGTCGGGCGCCTGCGCGCCCTGGGCTGCGATGAACAAGGTTTCGCCGATCGCGAACATCGCAACCGCCATGGTCGTGACTTCGATCCCGTCGAGCAGGTCCGGCACGCCGAAGGAAAGGCGGTTCTGGCCGGTCAGCTGATCGATGCCGACGAGCGAGAGCGCCAGGCCGATGAACAGCGAGGTAAGGCCGCGTAGCGTCGAATTGCCGAAAGCGGAAGACACGGTAACGAAGGCGAGCACCATCAGCGCGAAATATTCGCGAGGGCCGAAGACCAGCGCCAGCTTGACGATGTAAGGCGCGATGAAGGCGAGCGCCAGCGTCGCGATCAGGCCGGCAACGAAGGAGCCGATCGCGGCTGTCGCCAGCGCCGGTCCGCCGCGGCCCGCGCGGGCCATCTTGTTACCCTCGAGCGCGGTGACGATCGAGGCGCTTTCGCCGGGCGTGTTCAACAAGATCGACGTCGTCGAGCCGCCATACATGCCGCCGTAATAGATGCCGGCAAACATGATCAGCGAGCCGGTGGCGTCGAGCTGGTAGGTGACCGGCAGAAGCAGCGCCACGGTGGTCGCAGGCCCGATGCCCGGCAGGACGCCGACCATGGTGCCGAGTGTGACGCCGATCAGCGCATAAAGCAGGTTCATCGGCTCTGCGGCGGATGCCAGGCCCTGGAGGAGGAATTCGAATGTGCTCATGGGATGTCTCTCCGGCTCCGGTTACTGGAGGAGCAGGTTTTCAAGCGGGCCGGCGGGAAGCGAGAGCTGTAATACGCCCGCAAACAGCCACCAGATGGCAAGACAGATGGCGATACCGACCGGAATGCTGATATGCAGCTTGCGCGCACCGAAACCGCGGGCGGCAAGGCCGAACAGCAGGCCGGTTGCGATGGAGAAGCCGGCAAGGCGGATCAGGATCATCTGGGCGAGAAGGCCACCGACAACCCAAAGGACCGGGCTGATTTCCTGACGCTCGCGCTCGGGAAAATCGTGACGGAAGGCTGCAAATACGGTCCAGATGGCAAGGCCGATCAAGCCGAAGCCGATCCAGTAAGGAACCGAAGCCGGGCCGATCGGCGAATAGCCGGTCGTGGCTGTCAGGCGCGATACGTCGACGAAGATGACGCCGGCAACGATGGCGAGAACGGCTGCGATGACAAGCGCCGCCCAATCAGGGCGGCGCTCGCTCGAGCTCTTTGGTGTGTCAGAACTCATTTAACCAGTCCGATTTCTTTCAGGATCGTCTCGGTGGAGGCGATGTCCTTGGCAAGCTGTTCGTCGAAGGCCGCGCCCGACAGATAGGTGTCCATCCAGCCCTTGGTCTTCAGGTTTTCCTGCCACTTGCCCGACTTGGCGAGCTTTTCGATATCGGTGGCGATTGCCTTCTTCTGCTCTTCGGTAATGCCCGGAGCAGCGGCAACCATGCGCCAGTTCTGCAGCACGACGTCGAGACCGCTTTCCTTCAGCGTCGGCGCATCGATGCCGTCGATCTTTTCAGCCGAAGAGATCGCCAGAAGGCGCAGCGAACCGGCCTTGATCTGGCTTTCGAACTCGCCATAGGACGAGATGCCCGCCGTCACCTGGCTGCCCAGGATTGCGGCCAGTGCTTCGCCGCCGCCGGAGAACGCGATATAGTTGATCTTGGTCGGATCGACGCCGGCAGCCTTGGCGATCAGGCCCGCGCCGATATGGTCGGTACCGCCGGCCGAACCGCCGCCCCAGGAAACCGAACCCGGATCAGCCTTCAGCTTGGTGACGAGATCGCCGATCGACTTGATGTCGGACGAGGCCGGCACGACGATGACTTCGTATTCGCCGGTCAGCCGCGCGATCGGGGTGACGTCCTTCAGGGTGACGGGCGACTTGTTGGTGAGGATCGCGCCGACCATGACGTAACCGCCGACGAGAAGCGCATTCGGGTTGCCCTTCTGCTGGCTGGCGAACTGGGCGATGCCGATCGTGCCGCCTGCGCCCGGAACGTTCATCACCTGGACGCGGTTGGAGATCTTCTCCTGCTGCAGCACGGTCTGCATCGTGCGCGCGGTCTGGTCCCAGCCGCCGCCCGGTGCTGCCGGCGCCATGATCGAATAATCGGCGGCAACCGCCGGAAGGGCGATTGCACTTGCGAGGAAGGAAGCGAGCAAGAAATGTTTCAAGGTATGTCCTCCGTTGTCGTCCCGCGAGACGAAGTGTTTTTACGCAACGGAAGGATGTTTTGGGCGCAGCGACATGTCGCCCGCCATTCTCCTCCCGTTATCGACGGCCCCACCTCCATGGAGGCCGCATGCGCTCAAGCGATCACAAGAACCTGACATTTACCTGACATCGCTTGACGACAGTCATTCTTGCAGAAAACCAAGTAACGATGCCAGCTTTTTCAAGTCCTATTGATGTCGCAGTTCCTCGTTCCATTTCGAGATCAATCGCGCTCGCTTCACCTGATCAAGATAGACCATCAGACCGAGGCTGACAGGCACCGGCTTCAACTGTCCGCCGAGCATTTCGCGCATCGTCGTCGCCGTATTGTTGCCGGCGACTTCCGGGCTGACGGCGGGGATCTGCAACTCCCGAGCCATGATCGTCTGGCCTTCTTTCGACATGAAGAATTCCAGGTACCGCTTGCCGAGATCGGCATTGGCCGCAGCCTGCGGAACGAGCCCGATGCGCGACATCACGACAGTATAATCCTTGGGTAGGACGATGCCGACATTCGGGTAACGCGAGGCCCAGTCGGCGGCATAGGAGCCGACGATATTGTAGCCGAGCAGAAACCGGCCATCGGCCACGCGTTCGAGGATCGCGCCGCTTGTCGAATAGAGTTTTACTCCCGCCGCGCCCATGGCGCGCACCACGGACCAGATATCGCCGAACTGTTCCTGGTCGCGCGACATGAACAGAAAACCGACGCCGGAACGTTCGATGTCATAGGTGCCGATCCGCCCATGGACCGAATCGCCGTGTTTGTGCAGGAATTCGATGAATTCGGCTCGGCTGGCGGGTGGGGCCTCGTTCTTAAAGCTCGGCTTGTGATAAACGAAGACGGCCGGTTCGAAGGTGAGCGCATAGACGGTATTGCGCCAGTTCGCCCATTGCGGCCAGCGCCCGCTCATCGGCAGGTCGCTCGCCTGGGCATATCCGTCATTGGCGAGTTTCACCTGCAGGTCCATGGCCGAGGAAAAGGCGAAGTCGGCTGTCTTTTTCCCCGCATCGGTCTCGCGCACGATGCGGTCGTAGATTTCGCCGGTCAGCATGTCCTCATAGGCGACCGCGACATCTGGATTGGCAGCCTGGAAACCGGCGATCATCGGCTTTGCAAGCCCCTCGTCCAGCGATGAATAGACGGTCAGCACTGCCGCATTCTGTTTGCCGGAGAGAGCCGGAAACATCAGCACATTCGCGGCGCTCGTTCCAGCCAGAAAGGCAGGACAGAGCCCGATGAGACAGAGACAAAGGAATGTAAGGCGCGTCATGTACGGACAATGCCTGAGGCCGAAGCCTGCGGCAAGCTGCCACGGGCGTGTCCGCCCGGCCACAGGCGCAACGCATTGTTCGAGCATCCTTGTTCGGCCGCTACGACTGCCTACCTGATGCCGGTAATTCTTTCTCTGCCCCCAACGAGGTTCCCCATGTCTCTCTCGCTCTACGACGTCTCCGTGCCGGCCTTCCTGCGCGGCTTTGCCAATCTCACCGAAATCCTCAAGAAGGGCGAGGCCTTTACGGATGAAAAGGGGATCGCCCACAAGGAGCTTCTCGAAGCCCGGCTGATCGAGGACATGTTGCCGCTGACCGGCCAGATCCAGCGTGCAAGCGACAGCGCCAAGTTCGTGCCGGTTCGTGTCGGCGGCGTCGAGAATGTGCCTTTTTCCGATGACGAGGTGACGTTTGCCGATCTCCATGCCCGTATCGAAAAAACCGTTGCTTTCCTGAAAGACGTGGTGCCGGCCTCGATGGCGGATCGCGAGGATATCGAGGTCGTGCTGAAGACCCGTTCGGGCGAAACCACGTTTAACGGCAAGAGCTATGTGCTCGGTTTCGCGCTGCCGAACTTCTATTTCCATGTCACCACGGCTTACGCGATCCTGCGCCACAAGGGCGTGCCGGTCGGCAAGATGGATTATCTCGGCCGTCCCTGACTATCAGCGCCTCGCCATCGTGACATCTCTCCGCTTCACCGATTATAGTCGGCGGGCAAGCGGGGGGATTTCGTGCGTATATTGCTGGTCGAGGATAATCTGGCTCTGGCCGAGGGCCTTCAGGCCATTCTTCGCAGTAGCGGTTATGTCGTCGATTTCGTTGCCGATGGTGCGTCTGCCGAGGCGGCTGCCGCAGCTCAAGCCTATGATCTCGTCATCCTCGACCTGAACCTGCCGGAAATGGATGGTCTCGATGTGCTGCGCGCCATGCGCGCCCGCCAGAACCGCGCGGCGGTGATGATCCTGACGGCACGGGGCCTGCCGGAGGAGCGGGTGCGTGGGCTCGATCTCGGGGCCGACGACTATATGATCAAGCCTTTCGATGTGCCGGAATTCGAAGCGCGAATCCGTGTTCTGCTGCGCCGCCAGGCGGGCCTGCGTAGCTCGGTCATCAGCCATGGCGGCGTGACCTTTGACCTGACATCGCGGACATTTTCCTGCAGTGGCACGCCGCTCGACATTCCGGCCCGGGAGATCGCGCTTCTGGAATTGCTGTTCCTGCGCATGGGCAAGGTCGTCTCGAAGGAAGCGATCGTCGCTTCTCTGACGGGTTTCGACGACGACCTGTCGGCCAATGCCATCGAACAATATGTGAGCCGGCTAAGAAAAAGACTATTGCCGCACGGGCTGACCGTGAAAACTGCCCGCGGCATTGGTTATTATCTCGAAGCCGCGAGGACCGCGCCATGACGGGCGCTGCCCTAAGCGCCTATTCCCTGCGCCGTCGCCTGCTTGCTTGGCTTCTGGTCTCCACGGCCGCAATCGGCGCGATCGCTATGATCGACACTTGGGACGAGGCGATCGATACCGCGAACGAGGTTTCGGACCGTGTTCTGGCAGGATCGGCGCTTGCCATCGCCGAACGGGTGATTGTTTCGGAAGACGGCTCGCTGGAGGTCGATATTCCCTATGTCGCATTGGAAATGCTGACATCCGCTGCGCAGGACCGTGTTTTCTATCGGGTCGACGGACCGCCTGGCACGTTCGTCACCGGTTACCAGAACCTGCCGTCGATCCAGCGACGCGAGGGGCAGGCGGCGGCCTTCGGTGATGCAGTCTTTCGCGGCGAGCCGATCCGGGTTGCAGCACTGGCGCGTTCGGCCTCTACCGGCATCAATTCGGTACCCTTTACCGTGACGGTAGCCGAGACGACGATTGCCCGCCAGCAGCTGACCCATGCGATCCTGTTACGGTCCGCGCTGCGTATCCTCTTCATGATCCTGGGGGCGGCGGCGATCGTCTGGGTTGCCGTCACGCTGTCGCTTCGTCCGCTCTATCGCTTCAGTGAAGCACTGTCGGAGCGCAGCCCCGATGACCTGCATCCGATTACTGAGCGGGTTCCGAACGAGGTGCAGGGACTGGTCGATACCGTCAATTCCTTCATGGTCCGGCTTGAGGGTGCGCTCGATGCGCTTCGCCATTTCACCGGCAATGCCGGGCATCAGTTGCGCACCCCGCTTGCGATCGTCCGCACCCAGCTGACGCTTGCCAGGCGGTCAGGTGATCTGAGCGAGGTTCAGCAGGCAGCGGAAAAGGCGGATGAAGCCGTGGGCGATGCGGAGCGTATATTGGCCCAGCTTCTCCTCATGGCGCGGATTGATGCCGCCAGCCGTTCGACCGCAATGCGCCAAGTCGATCTCGTGGATCTGGCCCGTACCGTCACCGCCGAGCATGTGCCGCGTGCAGCCGAAGCGGGTATCGATCTCGGATTCGAAGGAGCGGGAGAGGTGACGGCCATCGTCGAACCCATCCTGATTGGCGAACTGGTGAAAAACCTGGTTTCCAACGCGCTGCTTTATGCCGGTGCAGGTGCTGAGGTGACGGTGCGTGTTGCTGGCCAGCAAGGCGGAGCATGTGTTGAGGTTGAGGATAACGGGCCGGGCATCCCGCCTGATCGCCGCGAAACTGTGCTGAGGCGCTTTGAGCGCGGCGATGTAAGCGGGCAGGGGCGACCGGGAACCGGGTTGGGCCTTCCGATCGTGGAGGAAATCGCGCGGCTGCATGGTGCAAGCCTCAGCCTCGAAGATGGCGCTGGAGGCAAGGGTCTGAAGGTGCGCGTTGTTTTTTCGGTTACGGCATAGGCAAGCCGCCAGCCTCTCATCCGTCTGCCACCACCTTCTCCCCGTTTACGGGGGAGAGGGCTAGGGTAAGGGGCAAATCCCAAATCTATGCTTGATAAACGCTGACGCCGCCGATCCATGTGCTCTGCGGGTGAAGGCTTGCGTCCAGCACCACAAAATCGGCATCGAACCCGGGCTTGAGCGATCCCTTTTTATCCGCAATCTGGACGGCATCCGCCGGATAGGCCGACGCCATTCGCAGCGCTTCCTCCAGCGGCAGATCGAGCGTTTCGTGAACCAGCCGCACGCAGGCAGCCATGTCGATATCGGCGCCGGCAAGCGTGCCGTCGGCAAGCGTGAGACGGCCGTCATGGCGCAGGATTTCCCGGCCGTTGAGGGTAAACGATGTCATGTCTGTGCCGATCGGCGACATGGCGTCGGTCACGAGAAAGATCTTTCCCGGTCCGTTCTTGGCGCGCAGGGCTGCCGCCATCGCTGCCGGATGCACATGGATGCCGTCTGCAATCAGGCCGGCATGCAGGTTTCTCGTATCGAGTGCCGCGCCGACCATGCCCGGCTCGCGATGGCCGAGCGGGCTCATGGCGTTGAACAGATGGGTAACCGTCCGCGCTCCGGCGGTGGCATAGAGGCGAGCCGTGTCGTAGCTGGCTTCCGTATGGCCGAGGCTGACGGTGATGGCGGCGCGCGCGAGCGTGTTGACCTGTTCGGGAGAAACGCTTTCCGGCGCGATCGTCACCATCAGCGCGTCGAGCGCCTCACCGCAGGAGAGGATCAATTCGAGGTCCTGCTCCTCCATCGGCCGGATAAGCGTCGGATCATGCGCGCCCTTGCGGGCAAGCGAAAGATGAGGGCCTTCCAGATGCAGGCCGAGAAAACCGGCAATACCCTGTTTCTTTGCCTCGATCCCGGCCGCGACCGTGCGGCTGGTGATCTCGAACGTGTCGGTAATCAGCGTCGGCAAAAGCGCCGTCGTGCCGAATTTTGCGTGTGCGGCGCAGATCGTGGCGATGCCTTCGACGGTCGGCTCTTCATTGAGAAGCACCCCGCCGCCGCCATTCACCTGTAGATCGATGAAACCGGGTGCGATGATCTCACCGCCTTCGATCGTCTCCATATCCACAGAGAGCAGATCGACCGGAAGAATGCCCGTAATCTTTCCGCCTTCGAAAATAACGGCAGCATCCTCATGCCAGCCCGAGCCGTCGAATACACGCTTGCCGATGAGAGCCTTTTGCTGGGTCATAGCGTTTCCGTGATCTTCTTCAGAGCTGCAGGCTGATCGGGATTAAAGCCCTTGGACCGGGACCATGCTTCGACGAAACCATAGAACGGTACGATCAGCGCCAGTGCATCGGTCAGCGGATGGCCGGTCGCGATGAAAGGCAGCTTGTTGGCGGCTTTCACCTCGCCGGATGTGGCGAAGGCCATAGCCCGTTTGCCGGCAAGGCTGTCGACGATCTCGACGATGGAAGCCTCGGCCGCATCGCGCGCGGCAAAGGCCAGCACCGGAAACCTGTCTTCCACCAAAGCCACCGGGCCGTGCAGCACCTCGGCTGCCGAATAGGCCTCGGCATGCATGTTGGAGGTTTCCTTGAATTTCAGCGCTGCTTCGCTGGCAATCGCCAGCGCCGGGCCGCGGCCGAGCATGTAGAGCGATTCCGCGTCACCAAGTTGACCGGAAAATTCGCTCCAGTCGAGCGTAACGGCTTTTGCCAGATGGTCCGGCAAAGCGCGAACCGCGGCCTTGAGCGCATCGTCGCCCGTCCATTCCGAAAGAAGGGCAAGACCGGCAACGATGGAATTGACAAAGGATTTTGTTGCCGCGACCGCAAGTTCGGGGCCGGCGTTGATATCGACTGCATGAAGCGATGCTTGCGTGATCGGCGAAGGAAGCGTGTTGGTGAGCGCGACGGTCACCGCACCGCTCTTGGTCGCCGCTTCAGCCATAGCGACGATGTCCGGGCTTTTGCCGGACTGCGAGATGGCGATTGCCGCTCCGCCGCCAAGCTTGAGGTCGGCGCCGTAGATCGAGGCGAGCGATGGTCCGAGCGAAGCGACTGGCCGGCCGGCCGTCAGTTCGATCGCGTATTTGATGAAGGTTGCGGCGTGATCGGAAGAGCCACGGGCGATCGTCACGAGGAATGCCGGATCCTTGTCGCGGAGCGCCTGACCCGCCTTGGCAAGGTCTGCAGCCGATCGGTCGAGCAGTCGGGTCGCCGCTTCCGGTATCTCGTTGATCTCTTGGCGCATATGGGTCAGCATCTTGCAATCCTCGACTTGTCAGTTTTCTCCGAGCGAAAGCTCGGCCACGAAATCATAGGCGTCGCCGCGATAAAGCGAGCGCGTCAACTCGACCACCCGGCCGGATGCCAGATAGGAAACCCGCTCGATCGAAAGGCCGGCGGCGTCGATCGGCACCTCCAGAAGCCCGGCATCGGTCTTTTTCATGTTGGTGGCGGAAATGCGCTGGATGGCGCGCACCGGTCGCGCATTCTTTTTTTCCAGTTCGGCATAAAGCGAACCCGTGAGCGAAACAGGATCGGGCAGGAATTCGGCGGAAATGCTGGCCCGCTCGATTGCGAGCGGCATGTCGTTGCCAAAACGCAGGCGGCCGATCCTGGCGACCATCGTGCCGGGGGCGAGGCCCAGCATCATCATCTCTTCCGGCGAGGGATGAAACAGCCCGCGCTCCAGCCATTCCGAGCGGGAAACAAGGCCGCGCCGCGCCATGTCCTCGGTGAAAGAAGTGAGCTTGGTCAGCGGCTGCTCGACCCGCGACAGCGGCTTGACCACGAACGTGCCGGACCCGTGCTTGCGCGTAAGCAAGCCGTCCTTGACGAGATCGTCGACCGCCTTGCGCACAGTGACGCGGCTGACATTGGCATAGTCGGCAAGATCGCGTTCGGCCGGCAAGGCGTCGCCATGGCCGAGCTTGCCGGAAAGAATGGCCTCTTCCAGGCTCTGGCGCAGTTTCAGGTAAAGCGGCCCCGACCCTGCCGATTGCAGGCCGTCGAGCGGCAGGATCGCGGTCAGCGTATCGCTCATGCGCGCACCTCCGCCTTGTCCGCATAAGCCTTCACCGCCAGCTCGACGGCACCGGTCAAAGCATCGGCGCGTGGCTCGGAAAGGCGTGTCCGGTGCCGTTCGGCAAGATAGGGCGGATAGAGCGGCGCAAGGCCACCGAGCAGGCAGAGCTTGCCCTTCGATCCGGTCACCGCATTGACCGCATCCAGTGCTTCATCGACACCACTTGCGCCGGTTTTCAGAATTCGAAGCGCGGTCTGATCGTTCTGGCCCGCAAATTCGAACACCTTAGGCGTATAGCGGCCGAAATCACCCGGTTTTGCCAGCCGCGCGAAATCAACGATCAGTTCGGGATTGCCGTCGAATTCCTCAAGGATGGCTTCAGTCAGAGGGCTCACCGGCCGGATTCTGTCGAAGGCGAGCAGCGTTTCCTGCAGCGCCAGCTGGCCGAGCCTTGCGCCGCTACCGAGATCGCTGACCTGAAAACCCCAGCCGGCTATGGATTTGAACTGGCCCTTGTCACGGATGATATAGACGGTTCCGGTTCCCACGATGCCGATCGCTCCGTCCTCGTCGCCGATGGCTCCCTGCAGCGCGATCACGCCATCGGAAACGATCTGCGACGCCTTGAAGGGCAGCCGCGCCGTCACGTAGCCGACTGCGTCGCCGACATTGTTGCCGGCAAGCCCGAGAATGGCCGATACCGAGCCGAGGTCCGGCACCAGTCCAGCATCCTCGAAGGAGAGCCGTGCGGCTTCGACAATATGCCTGAGTGCAGTGTCGGGGTCGGTCAGGATATTGGATGCACCGCTCTTGCCGCGGCCGAGCATGGTGCCGGCCTGATCGGCCAGTGCTGCCCGGCAGCTCGTCCCGCCGCCATCTATCCCGAGAATGTAACCCGTCATTGGTACCTCCGATGCGAATGATACCAAAAAAATACCATTTACCAAGGGTGAAATGGCAGGAACGAGAAAATCAGCGATAATTATCCGTTTTCCTTGGTGTTTTAGCGGGTGTGTGTGTCGATGCAGCCTTCGCTGGTAACGATTATTAATTTCGCGCTGGACAATTGGTATTTTTTTGGCATCATTTTGATCAGAGGGAGAAACGGATGAGCCAAAAAGCCACCGAAGCCAGAAACAAGAAAGCGGAAGGCCTCGATACGCGGGCGCCTGAGGATATTCTTGCGCTTCTGGCATCCGGCCAGCAGGACGCGGCCGGGGCGGTTGATGCGGCCATCCCGGCTTTGGCTGAGGCGGCTGATCTATTGGCTGATGCCCTTCGTTCGGGTGGAAAACTCGTTTATGCCGCAGCCGGCAGTTCGGGACTGATGGCCATGGCTGATGCGCTGGAGCTTCCGGGGACCTATGGCATTCCTCGTGATCAGATCGTGCTGCTTTTGGCCGGCGGGCTATCGAGCCTCGGCGACATGCCGGGCGCACCGGAGGACGATGTGGTGCTCGCTGAAAAGGACGCATCGGTCATCACCGAAGGCGACTGCGTGCTTGCCGTATCCGCAAGCGGCTCCACCCCTTATGTGCTGAAGATCGCTGAAATCGCCGGCAGCCGTGGCGCAAAAGTCGTGGCGATCGCCAACAATCCAGATGCTTGCCTGTTTGAAGGCGCGGATGTTGCCGTCCTGCTTGAGACGCCGCCGGAAGTGGTGGCTGGCTCGACCCGCATGGGCGCCGGCACCGCCCAGAAACTGGCCTTCAACATGTTGTCCACGCTGGCAGCCATCAAGCTTGGCCATGTGCATGACGGCCATATGGTCAATCTGCGTGCCGATAACGAGAAACTGCGCATCCGGGCTGCCGGAATGGTGGCCGAGATTGCCGGCATCGGCTTCGATGAAGCCCGTGATTTTTTTGCTCGTGCCGATGGCTCGGTCAAGGTCGCGGTGCTGCTGGCAGCAGGGGCTGCCGATGCAGTTGCTGCAAGGGAATTGCTGAATTGTTCCGGACAGGTGTTGAGGAAAGCACTGACGGAACTGAACGTGACGGAAAATACCGTGAAATGCGCCTCATGGCGCTAACAACAGGGAGAACATCATGACCCGTCTACTGAAAGGCATGCTTTTCGCCACGACCATGTTTGCTCCGGCAGGCGCGGTTCTGGCGCAGGATGCATCGCTGACGATCGAAAGCTGGCGCAATGACGACCTGTCGATCTGGCAGGAAAAGCTGATCCCGGCTTTCGAAGCGAAGAACCCCGGCATCAAGGTGACCTTCGCACCGATGGCGCCGACCGAATACAATTCCGCCGTCAACGCCAAGCTGGAAGCAGGCACGGCCGGCGATCTCATCACCTGCCGCCCGTTCGACCTGTCGCTTGCCATGTTCCAGAAGGGCCAGTTGGCGCCGCTGAACGATCTGGACGGAATCAAGAACTTTTCCGACACGGCCAAGTCCGCCTGGACCACCGACGACGGCAAAACGACCTTCTGCGTGCCGATGGCATCGGTCATCCACGGCTTCATCTACAACAAGAAGGCGTTCGAAGAGCTGAAGGTCGAAGTGCCGAAGACCGAGGACGAGTTCTTCGCGCTTCTGGACAAGATCAAGGCGGACGGCAACTACATCCCTCTGGCCATGGGCACCAAGGACCAGTGGGAAGCCGCAACCATGGGCTACTACAATATCGGTCCGAACGACTGGAAGGGCGAGGAAGGCCGCAAGGCGCTGATCGCCGGCACCCAGAAGCTGACCGATGCCGACTGGATCGAGCCCTACAAGACGCTCGCCAAGTGGAAGCCTTATCTCGGCGACGGTTTCGAAGCTCAGACCTATCCGGACAGCCAGAACCTGTTCACGCTCGGTCGTGCCGCCATCTATCCCGCAGGTTCCTGGGAAATCGCGCCGTTCAAGGCGCAGGCCGATTTCGAAATGGGCGCCTTCCCGCCGCCGGTGAAGAAGGCCGGCGATACCTGCTACATTTCCGACCATAACGACATCGGCATCGGCCTGAATGCCAAGGGCAAGAACCCGGAAGCGGCAAAGAAATTCCTCGCATGGGTGGCTTCGCCGGAATTTGCCACGCTTTACGCCAACTCGCTGCCGGGCTTCTTCAGCCTGAATTCGACGGCGGTAAAGATGGAAGATCCGCTGGCGCAGGAATTCGTCTCCTGGCGGCAGAACTGCAAGCCGACCATCCGCCCGAGTGCGGCAATCGTCGGCCGCGGCCAGCCGAACCTCGATTTGGAAATGTGGCGCGTGTCTGCAAACGTCATCAACGGCACGCAGACGCCGGAACAGGCAGCGGCAGAGACCCAGAAGGGTCTGGACAGCTGGTACAAGCCGGCGAAGTAAGCTTCCACGAAGCTTATTTTCTGCCGCACAGGCGGCCCCTCACCCTAACCCTCTCCCCGTAAACGGGGCGAGGAGACGTGGCTCACACGCTACGTTGCGATTGGGCAAGACGGCGCGGCATATCTCCTTCTCCCCGCGAGCGGGGAGAAGGTGGCGGCAGCCCGACGAGGGGCAGTCACATCCTCGACCTTGACAGCGAATAATCGGAACCGACCCATGAGCGACATCGACACTGCCGATCCTGAAATCGCTCCGATCAAGCGTCCCGTCCGCTGGCACATTCTCGTATTTCTGGCGCCGGCATTTCTTGTCTATACCGCGATCATGATATTGCCTCTGATCGAGACGCTGCGGCTGTCGCTCTATAATCTGGTCGATGGCGAGACCGTGTTTGTCGGCCTCGCCAATTTCGTCACGCTGTTTTCCGATCCACGGCTTGCAGCCAACTTCTGGAATGCCCTCGGCAACAACCTGATCTTCTTCGTCATCCATATGCTGGTGCAGAACCCAATCGGCGTGGCGCTCGCGGCCATGCTCTCGGTGTCGAAACTGCGCTTCGCCACCTTCTATCGCACCGCCATTTTCGTACCCACGCTTCTCTCCTTCGTTATCGTCGGCTTCATCTGGAAGCTGATCCTCTCGCCTATCTGGGGCATTGCGCCGAGTATGATGGATTGGGTCGGGCTGAAATGGATGTTCGCCCCTTGGCTCGGCAAACCGGAAAGCGCTCTGATCACCGTGTCGCTGATTTCCGTCTGGCAATATGTCGGCATCCCGATGATGCTGATCTATGCGGCACTGCTGAACATTCCCGACGAGGTGCTGGAAGCTGCCGAATGTGACGGCATTACCGGCTGGAGCCAGTTCTGGAAAATCAAGCTGCCGCTGATCCTGCCCTCGATCGGCATCATCTCGATCCTCACCTTTGTCGGCAATTTCAACGCCTTCGATCTGATCTACACCGTGCAGGGCGCGCTTGCCGGACCGGATGGCTCGACCGATATCTTGGGCACGCTGCTCTATCGCACCTTCTTCGGCTTCCAGAACCAGATGGGCGACCGCTCAATGGGTGCGACGATCGCTACCGTGATGTTCCTGATCATCCTCGCCGGCGTTTCGCTTTATCTCTTCGTCATCCAGCGGCGCATGCGTCGCTATCAGTTCTGAGGAGGTCAAAGACGATGGCAACAGCCCGCACCTCATATTTGCGCGCCGGACTGATCCATGTCGCGCTGGTAAGCTACACTCTGATCGCGCTTTTCCCGGTATTCCTCACGCTGATCAATTCGTTCAAGAGCCGCAACGCCATCTTCCGCGAGCCAATGGCGATCCCGACGCCCTCGACCTTCAGCCTCGTCGGGTACGAGACTGTCCTGAAACAGGGCGATTTCATCGGTTATTTTCAGAACAGCCTGATCGTCACAGTCGTCTCGATCGCGTTCGTTTTGCTGTTTGGCGCCATGGCCGCCTTCGCGCTGTCGGAATATCGCTTTCGCGGCAACCTGCTGATGGGCCTCTATCTGGCGCTCGGAATCATGATCCCGATCCGGCTTGGCACCGTCGCCATCCTGCAGGGGATGGTCGCGGCCGGTCTCGTCAATACGCTGACGGCGCTGGTTCTGGTCTATACGGCGCAAGGCCTGCCGCTCGCCATCTTCATCCTGTCGGAATTCATGCGCACCGTTTCCGACGACCTGAAGAATGCCGGGCGCATCGACGGACTGTCCGAATATGCGATCTTCTTCCGTCTCGTCCTGCCGCTGGTTCGGCCTGCGATGGCGACGGTTGCCGTCTTCACCATGATCCCGATCTGGAACGACCTCTGGTTCCCGCTGATCCTGGCACCGGGCGAGGAGACCAAGACGGTGACCTTGGGCGCACAGATGTTCATCGGCCAGTTCGTCACCAACTGGAATGCGGTGCTGTCGGCCCTGTCGCTCGCCATCCTGCCGGTTCTGGTTCTCTACGTCATCTTCTCGCGCCAGCTGATCCGCGGCATCACATCAGGAGCCGTCAAATGAGTGTCGAGAAGCCGATCCGCGTCCTCGTTGCAGGTCTTGGCAATATGGGCCGCAGCCATGCGCTCGCCTATCACAACGATCCCGGCTTCGAGATTATCGGGCTGGTCAATCGCTCGACTCCGAAGCTCGATCCGGCACTCGAAGGCTACAAGATCCATCCGGATTTCCTGACGGCGTTTGAGGAGCTGAAACCCGATCTCTGTGCGATCTGCACCTATTCCGACAGCCATGCGGATTATGCCGTTGCCGCTTTCGAGGCCGGCTGCCACGTCTTCGTCGAAAAGCCTCTGGCGACCACGGTCGCCGATGCCGAACGCGTCGTG
The DNA here is from genome assembly GCA_900472575.1 of Hyphomicrobiales bacterium. Classification (GTDB taxonomy): domain Bacteria; phylum Pseudomonadota; class Alphaproteobacteria; order Rhizobiales; family Rhizobiaceae; genus Neorhizobium; species Neorhizobium cellulosilyticum. The sequence goes on along the minus strand of UCIV01000019.1, from coordinate 313,589 downwards.
GCAGCCGCGAAGGCTTCTGGCAAAAAGCTGGTCATCGGCTACATTCTTCGCCACCACCCGTCCTGGATCCGGCTGATCGAAGAAGCGCGCAAGCTCGGCCCGCCCTATGTCTTCCGCATGAATCTCAACCAGCAGTCCTCTGGCCCGACCTGGGACGTGCATAAGGCGCTGATGAACACGACGCCGCCGATCGTCGATTGCGGCGTGCATTATGTCGATGTCATGTGCCAGATCACCGATGCGAAACCCGTCGAAGTGCGTGGTATGGGCCTGCGCCTCTCCGATGAGATTGCGCCGGACATGTATAACTATGGCCATCTGCAGGTGATCTTCGATGACAGGTCAGTCGGCTGGTATGAGGCCGGCTGGGGACCGATGATCTCGGAAACCGCCTTCTTCGTGAAGGATGTCATGTCGCCAAAGGGCTCGGTGTCTATCGTCATGGACCCGAATGCAAAGTCGGACGATATCGACACGCATACCAAAACTTCGGTCATCCGCCTTCACAGCGCCGAAACGGGTCCAGACGGAAAGTTCTTGTCGCCTGACAAGGATATGAAAATGGCCGGTGAGCCGGGCCATCAGGAACTCTGCAATCTGGAACAGGCCTACATGCTGCGGGCCATCCACGAAGATATAGATCTCACCCGGCACATGGACGATGCGGTGCAATCGCTGAAGATCTGCCTTGCGGCGGACGAAAGCGCTCGCACGGGCAAGCCTGTCCATCTTTGACGCCGGTACGGAATTTTAAAGGAAGACGCTCTTGGGTTCGCTGCAACTGACATCCATCCGCAAGGCTTTCGGTGACCACGAGGTGCTGAAGGGCATTGATCTCGACGTCAAGGATGGCGAATTCGTCATCTTCGTGGGCCCATCGGGCTGCGGCAAGTCCACGCTGCTTCGGGTCATCGCAGGGCTTGAGGATGCCACATCCGGTTCGATCCGTATCGACGGTCAGGAAGTGGCGACCGTGCCACCGGCCAAGCGCGGCATCGCCATGGTCTTCCAGTCCTACGCGCTTTATCCGCACCTGACGGTCAAGGACAATATGGGGCTTGGCCTGAAGCAGGCCGGCACACCGAAGGCAGAGATCGAGGAGCGTGTGACGAAGGCCTCTTCGATGCTGTCGCTTGACCCGTATCTCGCCCGTCGTCCGGCAGAGCTTTCCGGCGGTCAGCGCCAGCGCGTGGCGATCGGCCGCGCCATCGTGCGCGAACCGAGCCTGTTTCTCTTCGACGAGCCTTTGTCGAACCTCGATGCGGCATTGCGCGTCCAGACGCGGCTTGAGATTGCCCGCCTTCACCGACGCCTCAAGGCAACGATGATTTATGTCACCCATGACCAGGTCGAAGCAATGACGCTGGCCGATAAGATCGTGGTCCTGAACGCCGGTGCGATCGAGCAGGTCGGTTCGCCTATGGAACTATACAACCGGCCGGCCAACATCTTCGTCGCCGGTTTTATCGGTTCGCCGCAGATGAATTTTATCCCTGCGGAAAAGCTCGAGGAAAGTGGCTGCAAGACGATCGGCATCCGGCCGGAACATATCGCCCTGTCGCGCGATGCAGGCGACTGGAAAGGCAAGGTCGTTCACGCCGAACATCTCGGCGCCGATACCATCCTCTATCTCGAAACGGAGCAGGCGGGCCTCGTGACAGTGCGCCTGTTCGGTGAGCATCGCTATGGTGCCGACGATATTGTCTTCGCCACGCCGGACAAAGCTTTAATGCACCGGTTTGACGCAAACGATCGGGCAATCGCGTAAAACCTGCTCTCGTTACGGACATCACCGATCTGTGAGACCCGGACTTTGATCTCGATCGAGAACCTTATGCCGTCCTCTGCGTTAACAAGGCAGAGGAAAGGTCATGATAACAGCATCTGTACTGCTCATCACTTTCGGATTGTTCGGCACTCTGGTCGCATTGGTAATCCGCCAAAAAGCAATCGCATATCGGGACGATTATCGCGATGAACTTGCCTTGGGCGAACGCGCGCTTAAAGGACCTGCGAACACTCGGCAACATCTTAAGGCCGAATCGACCCGTCTTCGAAATCCTGCCCTTGCAAGGCGAAAAGCCGGACGTGCCAGCGTGGCCCATGCTCATACGTTAAAGCATGCCTGAATTCTAGATTTATCGTTCGGGAGGATTTGGTGGAGCTAAGCGGGATCGAACCGCTGACCTCTTGCATGCCATGCAAGCGCTCTCCCAGCTGAGCTATAGCCCCATCAGGGTGGTCCGGTATTTTTCCGGTCCTGGGAAACTTCGAAGCGTTGTTTGCTCCGGAAGTGGCGGCTTATTACTTCGTGATTTTTGGAAGTGCAAGCCGAAAAATCAAACGCCCGACAATTTTTCTGAAATTGTCGGGCGTTAGCGTCAATTACTGTTCGTCGTCGTCGCCGCCCACACCGATGATGCCGGTCATGTCGTCGTCGTCTTCATCTTCCTGCTCGAGGAAGGTGTCGTCTTCGTCGTCGCCGATATCAACGTCATCGTCATCGCCGATATCTGGGATATCGTCGCCGCTATTGTCGCCGTCGGCGTCTTCCAGCGAAACGACTTCGGCTTCCTGGCTCTCGCTGTCGACTTCCTTGATATCGTCCTCGTCTTCGGCTGCCTCTTCCATCTTGATGGCGGCGCTGTTTTCAGCAAAGAAAGACAGCGGCCAGGACTTGCCCGTATAGGGGGAGACGACCGGGTCACGGTTCAGGTCGTAGAACTTCTTTCCGGTATCCGGGTCGGTACGTTTGGTTCCGAGTTCCGCTTTTGCCACTGTTAAGCCTCATGAGCCGGCCGATCAGATCGGCGCGCCGCGGGTGCGGCGATGGATGAATGGGTGAAAAATCTAAGCCGGTCCCCTTAAGGCTAACGGGACTTCATGTCAAAGCCAAACTTTCCGGGCTTTCTTGGCCGCCTTGAGCCAACAAGCGGATGACCGCCAAAACGCTTTATGATAACGACGGCGCAAAATTCGCAAACGCTTGAGGAATAGGGACACTCAATGTCGCATGGTATCGCGTTGAAGCCGGCAAAATCGGCTCGCTCGGAAGCTCTCAAAGGTACGATCCGGATTCCCGGCGACAAATCGATCTCGCACCGCTCCTTCATGTTCGGCGGCCTCGCTTCGGGCGAAACTCGCATCACTGGCCTTCTGGAAGGTGAAGACGTCATCAATACCGGCAAGGCGATGCGCGCCATGGGCGCCCAGATCGAAAAGGTCGGTGCTGAGTGGATCATCCAGGGTACCGGCAATGGTGCGCTTCTGGCTCCTGAAGCGCCTCTCGATTTCGGCAATGCCGGCACCGGCTGCCGTCTCACCATGGGTCTGGTTGGCGTCTATGACTTCGCCTCCACCTTCATCGGCGATGCATCGCTTTCCAAACGCCCGATGGGCCGCGTGCTCAATCCGCTGCGCGAAATGGGCGTGCAGGTCTCTTCGACCGAAGGCGACCGCCTGCCGGTAACGCTGCATGGCCCGAAGACCCCGAACCCGATCACCTACCGCGTGCCGATGGCCTCTGCGCAGGTCAAGTCGGCAGTGCTTCTCGCCGGCCTCAACACACCGGGCATTACTACTGTCATCGAACCGGTCATGACCCGCGACCATACCGAAAAGATGCTGCAGGGTTTTGGCGCCGACCTTTCGGTCGAGACCGATGCGGAGGGCGTACGCACCATTCGTCTCGTCGGCCAAGGCCAGCTCAAGGGCCAAGTCATAGACGTACCGGGTGATCCGTCCTCGACAGCCTTCCCCCTTGTCGCAGCACTCCTGACGCCGGGCTCCGACGTCACCATTCTCAACGTCCTGATGAACCCGACGCGTACAGGTCTTATTCTGACGCTGCAGGAAATGGGCGCCGATATCGAAGTGCAGAACGCACGGCTCGCCGGAGGTGAAGATGTCGCCGATCTGCGGGTAAGATATTCCGAGCTGAAGGGCGTTACAGTCCCGGCCGATCGCGCGCCGTCGATGATCGACGAATATCCGGTTCTGGCTGTTGCTGCCGCTTACGCATCCGGCACGACCACCATGCTTGGCCTCGAAGAATTGCGGGTGAAGGAATCTGATCGCCTTTCGGCTGTCGCGGAAGGTCTGAAGCTCAACGGCGTCGACTGCGATGAAGGCAAGGAAACGCTGGTTGTCCGCGGCCGTCCGGGCGGCAAGGGCTATGGCAATGCTGCCGGCAAGGCTGTCGTCACCCATCTCGATCACCGTATCGCGATGAGCTTCCTTGTGCTCGGTCTCGTATCCGAACATGCCGTGACGGTGGATGATGCCTCGATCATCGCCACCAGTTTTCCCGAATTCATGGATCTGATGACCGGTCTCGGCGCGAAGATCGAGCTCGTGGATGGTGAGGCAGCCTGATGGGCGTCGTTATCGCCATCGATGGGCCGGCGGCGGCGGGCAAGGGAACGTTGTCGCGCCAGATTGCCGAGGCCTACGGGTTTCACCACCTCGACACGGGCCTGACCTATCGCGCCACCGCCAAGGCGCTTCTCGACGCCGGCCTGCCGCTGGATGATGAGGTTGTGGCCGAAAGGATGGCTCGCGAGGTCGAACTCTCCGGCCTCGATCGCGATATCCTTTCAGCTCATGCCATCGGCGAGGCGGCGTCCAAGATCGCCGTGATGCCGAAAGTGCGCCGCGCGCTTGTCGAAGCCCAGCAGGCCTTTTCGAAAAGGACGCCCGGCACGGTTCTCGATGGCCGCGATATCGGCACCGTCGTCTGCCCCGATGCGCCGGTAAAACTCTATGTCACGGCATCAGCCGATGTGCGTGCAAGACGCCGTTATGACGAGATCATCGCCAAGGGCGGCGAGGCGGAGTATGATGATATCTTCGCGGACGTGACGAAGCGCGACGAGCGCGACATGGGCCGCGCCGACAGCCCGTTGAAGCCGGCGCAAGACGCGCACTTGCTTGATACGTCCAAAATGAGTATAGAGGCCGCGTTTCAGGCCGCAAAGTCGTTGATCGACGAAGCTCTGATCAAGAATTGACGAGTTGCCGGGAAGCCGGCTTTTCGTTCGCAGAGATCCCGCAGTTCAGTCCCAGCGCCGGATAGCCTCCCACGGTATGACCGATTGAGAGAGGCGGGCCTGGATTTCGGGCGTGTTTAACACGAACCACCGGCGCATGCGTGTCCTTGAATTAGGACACGATCAGGAGATTTCATGGCAGTAACTAACCCCACGCGCGAAGACTTTGCAGCTCTTCTCGAGGAATCCTTCGCATCCAACGATCTGGCCGAAGGCTACGTTACCAAAGGTCTGGTAACGGCAATAGAGAAGGACATGGCAGTTGTCGACGTCGGCCTCAAGGTCGAAGGTCGCATCGCGCTTAAGGAATTCGGCGCCAAGGGCAAAGACGGTTCGCTGAAGGTCGGCGACGAAGTCGAAGTCTATGTCGAGCGCATCGAAAACGCTCTCGGCGAAGCCGTTCTGTCGCGCGAAAAGGCTCGCCGCGAAGAGAGCTGGGTCAAGCTCGAAGCCAAGTTCGAAGCTGGCGAGCGCGTTGAAGGCGTTATCTTCAACCAGGTCAAGGGTGGCTTCACCGTCGATCTCGACGGCGCCGTTGCCTTCCTTCCGCGTTCGCAGGTCGACATCCGTCCGATCCGCGACGTTACCCCGCTGATGCACAACCCGCAGCCCTTCGAAATCCTCAAGATGGACAAGCGTCGCGGTAACATCGTTGTTTCGCGCCGTACGGTTCTTGAAGAGTCGCGTGCCGAGCAGCGTTCTGAAATCGTTCAGAACCTCGAAGAAGGCCAGGTTGTTGACGGCGTCGTCAAGAACATCACCGATTACGGTGCGTTCGTTGACCTCGGCGGCATTGACGGCCTGCTGCACGTCACCGACATGGCATGGCGCCGTGTGAACCATCCGTCGGAAATCCTGTCCATTGGCCAGTCGGTCAAGGTTCAGATCATCCGCATCAACCAGGAAACCCACCGCATCTCGCTCGGCATGAAGCAGCTCGAGTCGGATCCGTGGGATGGCATCGCGGCCAAGTACCCGATCGGCAAGAAGATCTCCGGTACCGTCACGAACATCACCGACTACGGTGCATTCGTAGAGCTGGAGCCGGGCATCGAAGGCCTGATCCACATCTCCGAAATGTCCTGGACCAAGAAGAACGTACATCCCGGCAAGATCCTGTCCACGAGCCAGGAAGTCGACGTTGTCGTTCTCGAAGTCGACCCGTCCAAGCGCCGTATTTCGCTCGGCCTCAAGCAGACGCTGGAAAACCCGTGGCAGGCATTCGCCTACTCGCATCCGGCCGGCACTGAAGTCGAAGGCGAAGTCAAGAACAAGACCGAATTCGGCCTGTTCATCGGACTCGAAGGCGACGTTGACGGCATGGTTCACCTTTCCGATCTGGATTGGAACCGTCCGGGCGAACAGGTCATCGAAGAGTTCAACAAGGGCGACGTCGTCAAGGCTGTCGTTCTCGATGTTGACGTCGAGAAGGAGCGTATCTCGCTCGGCATCAAGCAGCTCGGCAAGGATGCTGTTGGTGACGCAGCCGCTTCCGGCGACCTGCGCAAGAACGCTGTCGTTTCGGCTGAAATCATCGCCGTCAACGACGGTGGCATCGAAGTGAAGCTCGTTGCCCACGAAGACCTCGTAGCCTTCATCCGCCGCGCTGACCTCGCTCGCGACCGCGACGACCAGCGTCCGGAGCGTTTCTCGGTTGGCCAGGTTGTCGACGCCCGCGTCGTCAACTTCTCCAAGAAGGACCGCAAGGTCATGCTTTCCATCAAGGCGCTCGAAATCGCCGAAGAGAAGGAAGCAGTTGCACAGTTCGGTTCGTCCGACTCGGGCGCTTCGCTCGGCGACATTCTGGGCGCAGCCCTGAAGAACCGTGGCGGCAACGAATAATCGTTGTTTCCTGAAGAATAAGAAGCCGCCGGATCGAAAGGTCCGGCGGCTTTTTCATGGTCACTTGCAGAAGCCGAACACGTGCTCGGCAGATTTCCGGATTACGTCCAGCCGGCCATCCGCCAGTATAGATCGCTCGGTTGCACCTCGGGCACGTCCGCTTCCAGCCTGACCTCGCCGGCCCTATATCCGGCCGCCCTCTCCGCTCTGGTCATCGTATCGCTGACGATTTCCTCGCCTTCCGCATCGTTGTCCTGCGGCTCCTCACCTTCCGGCTCATGCTCGTCGCCAAAAGTGTGCTGCTTTGATGATTCGTCCTGCTCTTCGTCTTCCAGCGCCTCGATCGGTTCTGCCTGCCGCTCTTTATGTCTCGGTTCTTCATCGGCAGGTGGATAGGCTGCGACATAGGGCCAGGGAAGAGCTTCACGTGCCTGGGTCGGCACGGTGTTCGCAGCAACCGCCAGCGCGGCCATATTCTGTTCCGGCGCATCTGCTCTCGCCGCCGCCGCCGCCGCCGCGGCACGGGCGGCATCCGGCATGGCGCCATTGGTGGTTTGCGGTGACGCCGCCGCCTGTCCGCCATGAGATGTGCTTGCGGAAGGTACGTTGCTGGTCGCACGCTGTTGGTCGCCAAGCCCGTCATCCGCTGTAGCCTGGACCGCAGGCGAGGACATCGGCAGATGCTTGCTTTCCGGCAGATCGAGTTCGGACAGGACCGTTGCCAGCCAATTTGCCAGTTTCAGCAACGTTTGATCGGAAAGCGCCGACCAGAGACGCGCAGGCACCGGTATGTCCAGCTTGAACATTTCCACCGCGGTGCGCGCCAGAGCCTGCATTTCTTCGGGCTCGGCTGCCACTGCCTGCTGGGCGACCTGGGCTGCCGAGATTTGCAACTGATTGCTGATTACCGCCGCTGGTGTGCTGACACTGCCGGGATTGATTTCGGGTCGCACCGCATTCGCCTGGGATCCATCCTTCAAGGCAGAAACAGACATTGTCGGTTTTGCTGCAGCAACTGCTTCACTTGTCGGGGTAACTGGACGACTGGTTGGGGCTTGCGACGCCGCTGCATTGGCGGGGCCGGTCAGTGAGTCTGCGGGCTTTGACGCCTGCTCCGCCTGTTGCGGCTTGAGTTCAGGTGATGCGGTGGCCGGGGCTGGTGAACGCTGATTCTGACCTTCGCCAAGCTTCGGCGAGGCTTCGTTCCCGGTCGGCTGGCGAAGCGAGGCAATATGGTCGTCGTTCGAAGTTGTTTGTGATGGACCTATCCGGCCGGTCTGTGCAGTCGCAGGGCTCGCACCTTGCTGCAGACGCGGACCATTGCCCGCTGGCGGTGTGTCAGCACTTGCATTCTGCCGATAGAAACTGACGACCGTCTTGGCCGCGAGATCGCGCTGGGCAATGTTCGCGGTCTCGATATGGGCCGCAAGCCGGGCGGCTGCCGGGCCTGAAGGTTCTTTTAGGATTTCAGCCATCAACCGCAGGGAAATGCCCTTGACGATCTGGTTGAGCAGCCGCTCCACATTGGCGACCTCTTGCGGCTTCAGCGCCTGAACGGCTTCGAAAAGGCGTGCCGTATAGTCGATCAGCGTCTCGTTTTCTCGCCGCGGTGTCTTCAACAGCTTGCCGATCGTCTCGGCAAGGATGGAGGACCCCTGCGCCAGCTTGAGTTGAGCCGACAGGGAGGCGGCATCGAGCCGTGCGCCTGAAAGAAGAGTAGCGTTGCTTCCTGACTGCGACTGTGCGGTCATCAGCGATGAGGTCACACGCGCAGGAGTGACTGCAACCTGCGTCTGGTTATGGTAATCTGCAGTCGAACTCAACGCGGCACGAACGGGTGGCAGCATCGCATGCTCCATCTGTTATCTGCGACGGTGGAACAGTTCGGCCGTGTTTGGGTAATGGTGCGACGGCTGTCGCTACGCCTCATGGCGGGATGATGCCGATTGACAGACGTTAAACGAAAATGGTTAACGGTCGGCTAATTATCATCGAATTCGCGTCGGGAGCCCGGCAAACTGAGAGCGCCGCCTGCAGGAACAGGCGGCATGGCTCAGCTATGCGCGAAAATATCCGTCTCTTCCCAACCGAGAAGATCAAGCCTCGCGCGTGTCGGCAGGAACTCGAAGCAGGCGGCGGCAAGATCCGTGCGGTTGTCGCGGATCAGCCGCATGGTCAGCTTGTCGCGCAAGGCATGCAGATAAAGCACGTCCGAGGCCGCATATTCGAGTTGCGCCTGTGATAGCGTTTCGGCCGCCCAATCAGTCTGCTGCTGAGCCTTGGAAATGTCGACCTCGACCAGTTCCCGCAGATTGTCCTTTAGCCCGTGACGATCGGTATAGGTTCGGGTCAGGCGTGAAGCGATCTTGGTGCAGAAGACCGGCGTGGCCAATACCCCGAACGTATGGAAAAGCACGGCGATATCGAATCGGCCGTAGTGAAAGATTTTCTGCCGCGACGAATCAGCCAGAAGCGCGACGAGGTTGGGCGCCTGATTCTGTCCTGCAGCAATGCGAATGACGTCGGCCGTGCCGTCCCCGGGAGATAATTGCACAACACATAGGCGATCACGACGTGGGATAAGGCCAAGCGTTTCGGTATCGATTGCCACCGCACCCGTATAGCGGGCCGCTGCCGCCGCCGGAAGATCTCCCTCGTGATAGCGAATTTCAGCCATAATCCCGCCTTTCCAAGCATTTGAATCGATATTGCCTATAATCCAGCTTTGCGCATATCGATATAGCGATGATCCCTGCTATGATATCGACGCTATGGGCAAATGCTCAGCATTGCACCTATTGCATTGCTGCAATGCGCCTAACCGGCTTGGCGAGCATACCAGTATTAGCCTATATGTCAGTCATCGAACGACGCACTCCTCCTCCCAGTGTCGTTCGATACGGATCGACAACATCCTCCTCCTCCCAGTTGTCGATCAAGTTTAAAGCCTGGCGCATCCTCCTCCCGCGCCAGGCTTTTCGCTTTTCTGGAGGTAATTTTCCCGAAAGACAGTTGAACGACAGCGTTTGAAGCGCCTGGAGCCGGTGCCTTATGCATCTCTGTCGCTTGGCGGCCCTGGCCCCTCCATGCGAGGTTATCCCAGGGTGCCGCGTTATCGTCTTGCGATCAGCGAAGCGCGTCGATCGCCTTCAATACGTCGTCCTCGACTTCTATTCCATTTGCCATGGCATCAGCCCTCAGGCCTTTGCCGCGGCGGCCTGGAAGCCGCACGCCCTCCTGCCTGGCCATCTCTTCGGCAAGGGCTGCCATGCGCATGGCTGTACCGCCGCCATTGGCCGCGTCCGGGTCGATTGCGATGATCGAGTGGCCGAGTTCCGGCGGCGGCCCGTTTTCATCGAAGAGCGAGCTTGCCTCATGGGAGAAATTGGCGCCTGCAAGGCCTGCCGAGAGCACTTCCACCATCAGCGCCAGTGCAGCACCCTTTGCACCGCCAGAAGGCGCCATCGTGCCTTTAAGCGCCTCTGCAGCGTCTGTGGTGGGGTTTCCATCAATATCGAAGGCCCAGTCGTCGGGTATACTCGTTCCCTTCTGGTGGGCTTCCATGACCTTGCCACGTGCGACCTTTGAGAGCGCCAGATCAATGACCAGGGGATCGGCATTTGCGACAGGGACGGCGAAGGCAATCGGATTGGTGCCGAAGAGCGGGCTTCTGCCGCCCCAGGGCGCCATGGCGGCCGGTGCGTTTGCGAACATCATGGCGATCAGGCCCTGCTCGGCAAAACGCTCCACCGTCAGCGCCATCACCCCGGCATGATGCGAGCGGCCGATGGTCGCAAAAGCGATGCCCTGTTCGCGAACAATGGCGGGAAGTTCGGCGACCGCAAGATCGAGTGCCGGGTAGGCAAAGCCATGCGCGGCGTCGATCGACATCACCGCGGGGCGGGGGCGCGAGAGCTTGGGCTCCGCTTTGCCATCCACCTTGCCGGTGCGAACCTGCTTCACATAAGCCGGAACGCGGCGCAGGCCGTGGCCGGATTGACCGGCAGCTTCAGACTGCACAAGCGCACGGGCGACGGACAAGGATGTCGTGGGTAGCACGCCGTTATCTTCGAAGATGCCGCGAACCAGCATTCCGGCTTCAGTTAATGTCATATGCATGGGTGAGGGGGTCCAGAAATTCCATGTTGAGACGAGGGACCAGAAGTATCTGGCTCCCCTTCAGGGCGGAGTTTCTAGCCGGACCCTTCTATGCGGTCACTTGCATTCTACCAACTGAGTGAGCGTGCTTGCAACACCAGCGGGCGGTACCGGAATTGGCGAGGCCCTACGAATGGCCGAAGCCATATAATCGTCGATCTGGGCGTTGCCGGAGGAGCGTGAAACGGACACGCGTCCGATGTTTCCGCCATTGTCAAAGCTGAAATTGACCATCACCACACCCTTGTCGCCTCCCGGGCAACGGCGAGCGCTGCGGGCAATCTTCGCCCTGACGCGCGTCAGCCATCGGGCAGGAGGAACCGACGATGTTGCGACGGAGCCGGTTGAAGATTGGCTGGCGGCATTCCGGTCTGATTGCTGGACCTGCGCCTTGGCCTGAGCCAGCTCTTTTTGAGCTTGCTGCTGTTGCGGCTTGCGGCGTTCCACCTTCTTCTGCTCTTTTTTGGGTTCCGGTTTTTCCGCGATTTCCGGCGGCGGTGGTGGTGGGCGCACGACCGGTAGCGGGACCTCGACATTTTCTAGAGCTGCAGTCATCTGCTGCTCAAGCGGATCGGGCTCTTCGATCGTCTCCGGCGGAGGTTCGGGCAGAGGCTGGGCGATTTCAGGCTCTGGTGGTGTGGGCTCTTCCTTCACCACTTCTTCCGGCGGGGGCTCGACCGGATCCGGAATAGGCTCGGGCTCCTGCTGAACCTCTTCGACAGGCTTGAGCTGCTCGCTCTCCACCTTTTCGGAATCGGTCGAGTCGGGAGAAATCTGCTCTTCCTCCGTGTTCACAGCCTCCGGTTCAGGCGCAAGCTCGATCATGATTGCAGCCGGCGGCGAACTGTCTGCGTCGACGATCGGCTCTTCCTGCATCATCAGGGCAGCAGCAGCGATATGCGCAGTCAGCACGAATGCGCCGGCGCCTGCCCAGAGTGATATTTCGCCGATCTTCTGTACCCGGCTACGATAGGGGGCGGCTGGGTTCATCGCGAAACCCCTGGTGCTGGCGAAGCCGGTGAGGAAGGCTGACCTGCTGCGGGTTGACCCGCTGCAGACTGGGCAGCGGGTGCTGCGGCACCGGGAAGAGTTTCCAGTCCGACCAGCGCGATTTTCAAATAACCGGCGTCACGCAGAAGGTTCATCACTTCCATGAACTGGCCGTAGCCGACAGCCTTGTCGGCACGCAGGAAGATGCGGGTATCCTTGTTGCCGCCGGTAATCGTGTTCAGCCTGGTCGTCAGCTGCTCGCGCGCAACCTGGTCATTGCCGAGATTGAGCGTGAGATCTTCCTGAACCGTCAGATAGAGAGGTTCTTCAGGCCGCTGTGCGGGCTTTGCACTCGATGCGGGCAGGTCGACATTGACATCGACCGTGGAAAGCGGCGCGGCGACCATGAAGATGATCAGGAGCACCAGCATGACGTCAATAAAGGGCGTCACGTTGATCTCGTGGTTTTCCTGCAATTCCTCGCCGTGATGTTCGCGAATGCCGCCGGCCATGGACTTATTCTCCGGCCATCAGGGACATCGGGGTTGCCTTGCGGCCGCCCGGCGGAACCTTGCGGAAGTCGAGGTCGCGGCTCACCAGTCGCTCGACGCCGCTGGCTGCATCGGCAAGAAGCGCGCGATAGCCGGTAACCGAACGGGCAAACAGGTTGTAGATCACGACGGCGGGAATGGCGGCGACGAGGCCGATGGCCGTTGCAAGTAGCGCCTCGGCAATGCCGGGCGCGACGACGGCAAGATTGGTCGTCTGCGTTTCGGAAATGCCGATGAACGAATTCATGATGCCCCAGACCGTGCCGAATAGGCCGACAAAGGGAGCGACCGAGCCGATCGTCGCCAGAATGCCGGTGCCGCGGGCGATACGGCGACCGGCAAAGGCCTCGATGCGCGACAGGGAGGAGCCGACGCGTTCCTTGACGCCGTCACCTTCGACATGGTCGAGCGCATCCGCGGACATCTTTATTTCCTCGGCTGCGGCCTGGAGCATGTAGGCGGCAGGACCGCCGCGTCCAGCGGAGGCATCGACAGCTTCGGCGAGCGTACGGGAATTGCGGATGATCTTGATGATGCGACCGGCGCGGGTGCGGGCGCCGGCAAGCTCGAGCGTCTTAACCAGCCAAACGGTCCAGGTTGCCAGCGAAGCGATGGCAAGCCCGATCATGACGCTTTTAACAACCCAGTCCGCCGCCATGAACATGCCCCAGGGCGAAAGGTCGTGCGGGATTGTCAGTACCGGCGTTTCTTCTTCCGCCGGCACAAGGTCGGTTACCGTTTCCTGCGGCGCAGCCTGGGCCTGTGCGGGCTGGGATACGCCGGGAGCCGTTGTCTCGGTAGAGGGAGCAGGCTGGGCGGATTGTGCCGGAGCCTGAGCGGCGGGAGCCCCCTCTGTGGCGGTCGAGGCATCCGGCGCTGCAGGGCTGGCCGGTGCTGCATTTTCCGCCGGAGCGGAAGGCGCGGTCGGTGTCGTCGCCGGCGTTGTGGCGGGAGCCGTCCGGCCGGTGGTTGGTGCTGCAGACGAAGCCGGAGCCTGCTGCTGTGCACTATCCGCCTGCGAAGTGGTTTGTGCCTGAGGAGCCGGGGCAGGGGTCTGAGCCATCGCCATCGCGCTCAGAAGCGCAAGCGTCGCAGCCGTCATCCCGAGCTGTTTCGCGACCTTGCCAAGGTGGCGGTTTCCGGCAACGGCAGGGACAAGGGCAGCAGACATTTTAGGCGATACTCCGACTATTGCCGAAAGGCATTTTTGCCGGCTCGGCACGATATCATCAGGTCGCGGCCGGCATCGAGGCCAGCAACAGACTATGCTGCTATGCGATAATAAACATGAGTTCAAATGGCAACTAATAAATCTTGAGTGAAGCTGCCAATTTTACCTTCACGACGTCGGGGATGGCAGAGCTCAAGGCGAAAATGTATCTGCGCCACCGGAGATGGCGCAGATCAGGCATTCTAAAAGTGAGTTCGCGTAAAGACTTAGCGTGCCAGCCAGCCGCCATCCACGGGCAGCACGGTGCCGTGAATGTAGTCCGAGGCCGATGATGCGAGGAAGACGGCTGCACCACCAAGCTCTTCCGGTTTGCCCCAGTGCCCGGCTGGAATGCGCGCCAGAATGGCGGCGTTGCGGTCCGGGTCATCGCGAAGAGCTTCCGTATTGTTGGTCGAGAAATAACCGGGAGCAATGGCGTTGACGTTGATACCCTTGCCGGCCCATTCGCAGGCCAGGAGCCGGGTCAGGCCTGCAAGGCCGCTCTTGGACGCCGTATAGGAAGGAATACGGATGCCGCCCTGGAAGGAGAGAAGTGAAGCAATGTTGACGATCTTTCCGCCCTTATCGGCTGCGACAAGCCGCCGGGCGAAGGCTTGCGACAGGAAAAACACGTTCTTCAGGTTCACATCCATCACCGCATCCCAATCAGCCTCGCTGAATTCGAGGGCATCGGCGCGGCGAATAATCCCGGCATTGTTGACGAGAATATCAGCACCTCCAGACCAGGAAGTGGTTTCGTCGAGAATACGTTCGATCGGTTCGAGGGTGGAAAGGTCGGCCGATATGGCGAGGCTCTCGCCGCGGCTAGCGCTGATTGCGGCCTCGGTTTCCGCCATCGATGAGCGACCGACCAGCGCCACCTTGGCCCCGGCCTGGGCAAGGGCAACTGAAATGGCCTGGCCTAAACCGGTATTGGCGCCGGTGACAATCGCTGTCTTGCCGGTCAGATCGAACGAAATAGCCATAAAAACCTCCACATAAAAAACCGCCGGGAATTTCTCCCCGGCGGTTCCTAACATGACAATTGTCAAGCTTAAAGCGTGCGCGTGATATGTTCCACGCGGAAGCACTCGATCGTGTCGCCGGCGCGGATATCTTCGTAGTTTTCGAAGGCCATACCGCATTCCTGACCCATCGGCACTTCGGCAACTTCGTCCTTGAAGCGCTTGAGCGTCTTGAGCTTGCCTTCGTGGATGACCACGTTGTCGCGGATGAGGCGTACGCCTGCACCACGCTCGACCTTGCCTTCGACCACACGGCAACCGGCAACCTTGCCAACCTTGGTGATGTTGAAGACTTCCAGGATCTCGGCATTGCCGAGGAAGGTTTCGCGGCGTTCCGGCGACAGAAGACCCGACATGGCTGCCTTAACGTCATCCACCAGATCGTAGATGATGTTGTAGTAGCGGATGTCGAGGCCGTTACGCTCGGCGATCGTACGAGCCTGTGCATTGGCGCGGACGTTGAAGCCGATGATTGCGGCATCCGATGCCTCGGCGAGCGAGATATCCGACTCGGTGATCGCGCCGGCGCCCGAATGGACGATACGGGCACGAACTTCGTCGGTACCAAGCTTGTCGAGCGACGCTATGATCGCTTCGACCGAACCCTGCACGTCACCCTTGATGACCAGCGGGAATTCCTTGAAGCCGGTATTCTGCAGCTTGCTCATCATCTGCTCGAGCGAACCGCGCTGGCCGGACTGGCGGGCAACCGCCTTGTCGCGAGCAAGACGCTGGCGATACTCGGAGATTTCGCGGGCACGAGCTTCGTTTTCGACGACGGCGAAGCGGTCACCGGCAGCAGGCGTGCCAGATAGACCAAGCACTTCGACCGGGGTTGCCGGACCGGCTTCCTTGACGTGGTCGCCCTTGTCGGTGACGAGAGCACGAACACGGCCCCACTGATCGCCGGCAACGATGATCTGGCCCGGCTTCAGCGTACCCTTCTGGA
This sequence comes from Hyphomicrobiales bacterium, assembly GCA_900472575.1. Classification (GTDB taxonomy): domain Bacteria; phylum Pseudomonadota; class Alphaproteobacteria; order Rhizobiales; family Rhizobiaceae; genus Neorhizobium; species Neorhizobium cellulosilyticum. The sequence goes on along the minus strand of UCIV01000019.1, from coordinate 297,816 downwards.
CGAGCACGGTCGCAACCGCACCACGACCACGGTCGAGTTGTGCTTCAATGACCGTACCTTCGGCAGTACGCGTCGGGTCGGCCTTCAGGTCGAGAATTTCGGCCTGTAGCAACACGGCTTCGAGCAGCTTGTCGAGGTTTGTCTTGTTCTTGGCCGAAACCTCGACGTCGAGCACTTCACCGCCGAGCGATTCGACGAAGACTTCGTGCTGCAGGAGCTGCTGACGAACCTTGTCCGGCTTGGCTTCATGCTTGTCGATCTTGTTGATTGCCACGATGATCGGTACACCCGCCGCCTTGGCATGGTTGATGGATTCGATCGTCTGCGGCATCACGCTGTCGTCGGCTGCAACCACCAGGATCGCGATATCCGTCGCCTGCGCACCACGGGCACGCATGGCCGTAAAGGCGGCGTGGCCGGGGGTGTCGATGAAGGTGATCTTCTGACCGTTCTTCTCGACCTGGTAGGCACCGATATGCTGGGTGATGCCGCCGGCCTCACCGGACACGACATTCGCCTGGCGGATAGCGTCGAGCAGCGAGGTCTTGCCGTGGTCGACGTGACCCATGATCGTAACGACCGGCGGGCGCGATACCATTTCGCCCGCATCGTCGGCCTTGTCAAAGATGCCTTCTTCGACGTCGGATTCCGAGACGCGCTTGACGGTATGGCCGAATTCGGCGGCGATGAGTTCTGCTAGATCGGCGTCAATGACGTCGCCCGGCTTCATCATCTGGCCTTCCTTCATCAGGTACTTGATGACGTCGACCGCGCGTTCGGACATGCGCTGCGACAGTTCCTGAATGGTGATCGTTTCCGGCAGGATGACTTCGCGGACAACCTTTTCACGGGTTTCCTGCATCTGGCTGCGGCGGAATTTTTCCTGACGACGGCGCATCGCGGCCATCGAACGGCCACGGGCGTTACCGTCCTCGTCCGAACCGGCAGTGGTGATGGTCAGCTTGCCCTGGCGACGGCCTTCGTCACCCTTCGGGCGTGCCGGCGGCTTGGCAGGAGCTGGAGCGACCACGCGGCCACGACCGGGCGCACCGGCGCTGCGGGACGGGCCACGGTCATCATCTTCGTCATTGGCACGGCGGCCACGTACGGCACCCGGCTGCGCTGCGGGAGCATCGGTGCCTGGGCGCGGCGACTGCGGACGACCGTCCTGCGGGCGGCCAGCGGCTCCACGATCGGCAGGTGCGCGATCGGTGTTGCGCTCGGGCGCACGGGCAGCGACCGGGGCCGGCTGAGGCGCGACGGGTTCAGGTTCCGGCTCTGGAGCCGGTTCGGCTGCACGACGAGCTGCTTCCGCAGCCTCTTCGGCCTTGCGGGCCTCTGCTTCGGCTGCACGGCGGGCTTCGTCTTCAGCGCGCTGCTTGGCTTCGATGACTTCGCGTGCCTGTGCTTCCACCAGAGCGCGGCGACGGGCTTCCATTTCGCCGGCGGAGAGATCGTGAAGCACGTTCGGGCGGTTCTGTTGCGGACGCTGACCGGACTGCTGCGGGCGTTGACCCTGCTGCGGACGCTGGCCCTGTTGCTGGCCGTAGTTGGAGCCCGGACGCTGGCCCTGGTGCGAACCGGGGCGCTGACCCTGCGGCTGCGCAGGGCGCTGTGCCTGTGGCGCAGGCTGGTGCACCGGCGCTGCCGGTTGCGGGCGCGGCTGCTGCGGAGCAGGCTGTGCTGCGGCTTCAACCGGGCGCGGAGCCGGGGCTGCAGGGGCCGCGATCGGGGTAATCGGCTTTTCGTCCTGCGGGCGGGTCGGGCGGCGTTTCACCGTTTCGACGACGACCGCTTTCGTGCGGCCGCGACCCATGTCCTGGCGCACAGTACCCTGGTTCATGCCGGATGGCTTGAGCGAGAGGGTCTTCTTCACGCCGAGTGTCTTGTCGTCTTTGTTGTCGGTCATTCCGTTCCTGTTCCTTCGTACAGGAACGGATGGAAGCCATCAGAACCTGTCGTTCAAGTCGTATAAATCGATCTGCGTCCGGCTAGAGCCGGTGACAGCGTCATGGTTTAGGCATGTCAAAGACATCCTTTGTCTGGGGCAGACCGCCTTTACGGTACTGCTCAAGTAGGTTTGCGCGCTTCACTACACCCTCACCTGCCTGCCCTGCAAGCGCGCAAGCATGGATAAAAGCATTCTCGCCCATCACTTCGTCCAATTCCGCCCCGGTGAGGAGCAAAAAGGCCGGAATGTCATGTTCGGCATCGGTGCCGAGCTTAAAGGCCTTTCGGGCCTGGTCTATCTTTCGAACGCCGTCTGCCGCGGCATCGGAAGCATGGAAAACGCCGGCGGCGGCTCCCGAGCGGACTGCGGCATCGACCTTCATCGCGCCGGAAACGAACTGACCTGCCTTACGCGCCATGTTCATCATTCCGGCAAGGTCGGCGACCAGAAGCCGATCGACCAGTGCGCCGAGATCGTCCGCCGCTTTCGTCTCGCTCTTGAAAGCGCGAGAAAACAGCTTCCGCTTCACCGCCCGGTCGACAAGCTCTCGTTCCGCCTTGATCCAGCAGCCCCGTCCGGGAAGCTGCCGTTTCAAATCCGGAACCACGCTCCCGTCGGGAGCGCGGACGAACCTGATAAGGTCCTTCGGGTCTGTCGCCTCGCGGGTGACGATGCAGGTACGGTCGTTCACGACGAAATCGTCCGGCCAAATATCTGCATCATCCGTACCATTGTCGTCCGCGATCATTCCTGATCGGCGGCGACGGCCTCCTCCTCGGCCTCATCATCAGCCTGTTCGTTGGCGAGATCTTCTTCGGTGATCCAGCCTGCGAGCAGACGGGCCTGAACGATCATGTTTTCAGCCTCGACGCGGGAAACGTCGAACTTCGAGAACGTGCCTTCGAACTTCTTGGTCTCGCCATCCTTGCGTTCCGACCAGCCGACGAGATCGTCAGCAGCGCAGCCGGCAAAGTCCTCGACCGTCTTGATGCCTTCTTCGCCGAGCGCGACCAGCATCTGAGCGGTGAGGCCTTCGATCTGCTTCAGCTCGTCCTGGACGCCGAGAGCAACGCGCTTGGCATCGTTTTCAGCTTCGATACGCTCCAGATACTCGCGGGCGCGGGTCTGGATCTCGTTGGCGGTGTCTTCGTCGAAGCCGTCGATCGACGAGATTTCGTCGAGGTTGGTGTAGGCCAGTTCCTCGACCTGGGCAAAGCCTTCCGAAGCAAGCACCTGGCCGACCATTTCGTCGACATCGAGAGCTTCCATGAACAGGTTGGTGCGCTCGTTGAATTCCTTCTGACGGCGTTCCGACTCTTCGGCTTCCGTCATGATGTCGATATCCCAGCCGGTCAGCTGCGAAGCGAGGCGAACGTTCTGGCCGCGGCGGCCGATGGCCAGCGACAGCTGCTCATCCGGAACCACGACTTCGATACGCTCTGCATCCTCGTCGAGAACGACCTTGGCGACTTCAGCCGGCTGCAGGGCGTTGACGATGAAGGAAGCCGGATCCTGGCTCCACGGAATGATGTCGATCTTTTCGCCCTGCAGTTCGCCGACAACGGCCTGAACGCGGGAACCGCGCATACCGACGCAGGCGCCGACCGGGTCGATCGACGAGTCGTTCGAGATGACGGCGATCTTGGCGCGCGAACCCGGGTCACGGGCAACCGACTTGATCTGGATGATGCCGTCGTAGATTTCCGGAACTTCCATGGTGAACAGCTTCACCATGAACTGAGGATGAGTACGCGACAGGAAGATCTGCGGGCCGCGCTGTTCGCGACGGACGTCGTAGACATAGGCGCGGACGCGATCGCCGTAACGCATGTTTTCGCGCGGGATCATCTCGTCACGACGGATGATGCCTTCGCCACGGCCGAGATCCACGATGACATTGCCGTACTCGACGCGCTTGACGGTGCCGTTGACGATTTCACCGACGCGATCCTTGAATTCGTCGAACTGACGGTCACGCTCGGCTTCGCGCACCTTCTGGACGATGACCTGCTTGGCGGACTGCGCGGCGATACGGCCGAAATCCATCGGCGGCAGCGGGTCGGCAATGAAGTCGCCGATCTTGGCATCAACATTGCGGTCGCGGGCCAAAACCAAAGGGATCTGCGTTCCGTAGTCTTCGGCGACTTCAACGACCTCAAGAAGGCGTTGCAGGCGGATTTCGCCGGTCTTGGAATTGATGTCGGCGCGGATATTGGTTTCCGAACCGTAACGCGAGCGGGCGGCCTTTTGGATGGCGTCAGCCATCGCAGCCAGCACGATCTCGCGGTCGATGACCTTTTCGCGGGCCACAGCGTCTGCGATCTGCAGAAGTTCAAGCCGGTTTGCGCTCACTGCCATTGTCGTTGGTCTCCGTAGGTCCAATTCTGGCGGCCCTCCCTCCTCGGAAAGGCCAGTGTGTTGGTCGATTATTCTTCGTCTTCAGCTTCGTCGTTCTGGTTCGCGGCCTGCTGCTTGGCGAGCTTGTCGGCGCGCAGCGCATCGCGGATCAGATCGTCCGTCAGGATCAGCTTGCCTTCGGCCAGCGCCGAGAACGGGATCGTTACGCGTGGTTCCTCACCATAGGCGACTTGGTCGCGCTCGACGGTGAAACCTTCTTCGTTGACTTCGGCGATCTTGCCGCGGAACCGCTTGCGGTTGTCGATCATGATCGACGTCTCGCATTTCACCAGATGGCCGGTCCAGCGTGCAAAATCCGACTTGCGCACCATCGGCCGGTCGATGCCCGGCGAAGACACTTCGAGATGATACTCGCGATCGATCGGATCTTCTACATCAAGAACGGGTGAGATGGCGACCGATACGGCTTCGCAGCCTTCGACATCCATCGTGCCGTCATTGCGCTCGGCCATGACCTGCAGGGTCATGCCGTTCAGGTTCAGCATGCGCACCCGGACCAGACGGTAATCCATGGCGGTCAGTACCGGCTCGATGATTTCGGCGATCCTGAGGTCGAGACCAGTCTCGACGATGAGACGCGGCTCGTGGTCTGTCTGCTGCATAAGCTCTCCGGTTCAATCCCCGCTCACAGTGCGGGTTGAAGCGATCGCCTAACAAAAAAGAGCGGGTCCGGTGTGGGCCCACTCTTCATCGGACGATCAAGAATATGGGCTGCATATACGCGCTTGGACCGGCAATTGCAAGACTTCCGCATTTCCGCCATTCAAAGCTGGAATTAGCCTGTTCGACGTCTATAACCGGTTCAGAGAGTCGGGAAGAGGAGCAAGAGCCACATCGTGCCGGACAGGATAGCCACACTCGCGCCGTTCAAGAACCAGACCTTCCGCACAATATGGATAGCGAGCCTTGCATCGAATTTCGGTGGCTTGATTCAGGCCGTCGGCGCCGCCTGGATGATGACCTCGATCTCCAATTCCCAGGACATGGTGGCGCTCGTCCAGTCTTCTACCACCCTGCCGATCATGTTGTTCTCGCTGATTGCGGGGGCTCTCGCCGACAATTTCAACCGACGCAGTATCATGCTGACGGCGCAGCTCTTCATGCTGGCCGTCTCTATAGCGCTGACTATCTTTGCCTATCTGGACCTGCTGACGCCCTGGCTGCTTCTCTGTTTCACCTTCCTGCTCGGGTGCGGCGTGGCGCTCAACAATCCCGCATGGCAGGCGTCCGTCGGCGATATCGTCTCGCGTGAAATGCTGCCCCAGGCCGTGACGCTCAACAGCGTCGGCTTCAACATTACCCGCAGTGTCGGACCGGCGATCGGCGGCGCTGTCGTCGCAGCGGCAGGTGCTGCTGCCGCCTTCGCCCTGAATGCCGCAAGTTACGTTGCGCTCATGTATGCGCTGTTGCGCTGGAAGCCGGAGCGTCGCGACGATGCGCTGCCACGCGAAACACTTCTAAGGGCGCTTTCGGCAGGTCTCGGCTATGTTTCCATGTCGCCGAACATCCTCAATGTTCTTTTGCGCGGCATGCTATTCGGCTTCTCTGCCAGCGCCATTCTGGCGCTTTTGCCGATCGTCGCGCGCGATCTCGTCTCGGGCGGGCCGTTGACATACGGCATTATGCTCGGCTGTTTCGGTGTCGGCGCGATCGGCGGCGCCATGTCGAATGCGCGGCTGCGCGAAAAGCTGACGAGCGAGAGGATTGTCCAGTTCGCTTTCCTCGGTTTTGCGGCAAGTTCCTCCGTCATAGCGCTCAGCACCAATACCGCGCTGACGGCGCTCGTGCTGATCGTGCCGGGGGCGTGCTGGGTTCTGGCCCTGTCGCTTTTCAACACGACCGTGCAGCTGTCGGCACCGCGCTGGGTTGTCGGCCGCGCACTATCCTTCTACCAGACGACGACATTCGGCGGCATGGCGGTCGGCAGCTGGATCTGGGGCGTTGGTGCTGAAAATCTCGGCGTTTCAGTCTCCTTGAGCCTCGCCAGCCTGGCGATGCTTGTAGGTGGACTAGCAGGTTTGAGGAATCCGCTGCCGCAGTTTACCGATATCGACCTGAGCCCGCTGAACAAGTTCAACGAACCGATGCTGCGGCTCGACCTGCAGCCACGAAGCGGCCCGATCGTGTTGCAGATCGACTATGAGATCGCCGAGCACGATATCCCCGAATTCCTCACCCTGATGGCGCGCCGCCGCCGGGTACGCATTCGTGATGGCGCACGCCAATGGGCCTTGATGCGCGATCTAGAACATCCAGAAATCTGGACGGAGACCTATCACACCGCCACCTGGGCAGATTATGTCCGCCATAACCGCCGCCGCCTGCAGATAGATGAGGAGATCTGGGATGCGATCCGAAAGCTTCACAAGGGCGTGGATGGACCACGGGTCCACCGTATGATCGAACGGCAGACCATCCCGCCCAAGGACGATATCTTTCACAAGCATCATGTCGATCTGCATTGAGGTCGAGGGATGTTCCGCAATGCAAGCTCCACCGATCTGCCCGCAATCATCACACTTCTGGCGGATGATCCGATCGGCGCAACCAGAGAGGTTGCGTCCAAGGAGATGGATCAAGCCTACTTGGAGGCTTTCGCCGCAATCGAAGCCGATCCCAACCAATTGCTGGCCGTTGCCGTCGATGACGATGGAGAGGTGATCGGCTGCCTGCAGCTCTCCTTCATTCCCGGCTTGTCACGCAAGGGCATGTGGCGAGGCCAGATCGAAAGCGTGAGGATTGCTGCAAGCCATCGTGGCGGCGGATTGGGCGCCGCCATGATCGAGTGGGCGGTCGAGCAGGCGAAAGAAAAGGGCTGCGGCCTTGTGCAACTGACGTCGGACAAACGGCGGCCAGATGCGATCCGTTTTTATGAAAGACAAGGTTTCGTCGCGAGCCACGAGGGGCTGAAACTCGACTTATCTTAACTTGGCCTTGAGCGAGGCATCCGGATAGCATGTTGGAGAAATGCCGGCCTTTGCCTGCCAGTCGCCGAGCGAGCGGCGGGTCTTGAAGCCCGGCAATCCGTCGACATTGCCGACATCATAACCCTTGGCGACCAGCGCCTTCTGCATCGCAAGTACATCGGAGCGCAGCATCTTGCCGACATCGCCCCACTTGGCCTGGAACGGGCCACCACCGTAAGCGATGCGATCAGCCAGATTGCCGATGAACAGCGCATAGAGGTCGGAATTGTTATATTCCTTCAGCACATAGAAATTCGGCGTGACGATGAATTCCGGCCCGTTTCTCCCTGCGGGAAGCAGCATCATCCCCGGCGCTTTCATTTCCGAAGCCGGAAAAGCCTTGCCGGAAATCCGCGTGATCCCGGTCGAATTCCAGGCGGAGATCGGCTTGGCAAGGTCCGGCCCTTCCTGCGCGCAGGAGACATTGGCGGGAATCGACACTTCGAAGCCCCAGTCGCGACCGCGCTGCCAGCCTTCATGCCTCAGATAGTTGGCTATGGAGGCGAGCGTGTCCGGCACCGAGTTCCAGATATCCGGATGGCCGTCCTTGTCGAAGTCGACGGCATATTTCAGATAGCTCGTGGGCATGAACTGCGGCTGGCCGAGCGCTCCGGCCCATGATCCCTTCATCGTCGCAGCACTGACATCGCCGCGCTCGATCATGGTCAGCGCCGCGATCAGCTCTTCGCGGAACATCGGCTTGCGGGTCGACATGAAGGCCTTGGTTGCCAGTACCTCGACCGCCGAATAGGGGAGTTTCGCCCTTCCAAAACCGGATTCACGGCCCCAGACAGCGATGATGATCTCGCCGGGAACGCCATAGGCTGCTTCGATCTTCTTCAGGCCCGCCGCATAGGTGCCGGCCAGCCCGCGCCCTGCCAAGCCCAGCGTCTGCAGCCGGTTCTCGTTGAAGTATGCGCCGGGAGAAGAAAATTCCGCCTGGCTCTGGTCCTGCTGCTTCGGCGGTTTGGAGCCTGGCGGAACGAGATCGGGCAGGCTCCAATTGAGCTTGATCCCGTCAAATGCCGCGCGCAGCGTCTTGTCCGAAATCCCCGCCTTGCGCGCCTCCGGTCCAAGATCGGTCGCGATCCACTGCTGGAACTGGCGCTCAACATCCGGCCGGTTCTGGGCGGAAGCGGGGAGAGGCGAGACGATGGCGGTGAGGGCCAGAAGCAGTGCTGCGGCGCGACGGCGGATACCCCCCTCTGCCCTGCCGGGCATCTCCCCCACACGGAGGGAGATCAGATGGGCGCGCTGGCCTGCCTCGTTCAACGGCAGTGCTGCCGCACAGCGTTTCGAAATTTGGGAATGGTGGTCGTGATGCTTGTGATCTCCCCCCTTGTGGGGGAGATGCCCGGCAGGGCAGAGGGGGGCTTGCTTCACCATCGTCGTCCTCCTCGAAAAATGTCAGATCGCCGTCCGTGCTCGCAGCGCTGCCGTCAGCGTGCCCTCGTCGAGATAATCGAGTTCGCCGCCGACCGGCACGCCATGGGCAAGCCGCGTTATCTTGACGTTGAAATCGGAAAGCTGGTCGGTGATGTAATGGGCCGTCGTCTGCCCTTCGACAGTCGCATTGACCGCGATGATGATCTCCTTCACCGTCCCTTCACTGACGCGATCGACAAGTGCGCGGATGTTCAGGTCATCGGGACCGACGCCATCGAGCGGCGATAGCGTACCGCCGAGAACATGATAGGCGGCATTCATCGCGCCGGCGCGTTCCAGCGCCCAGAGGTCGGAAACGTCTTCGCAGATGATCAGCATCGAGTGATCACGGCGGATATCGGTGCAGACGGTGCAGGGATCGGACGTATCGACATTGCCGCAGCGCGAGCAGATCTTCACCTTGTCATAGGCCTCGCCCATCGCATGAGACAAAGGACCGAGCAGCTGATCCTTCTTCTTGATCAGGTGCAGCGCTGCCCGGCGTGCAGACCGCGGACCAAGGCCGGGGACTTTTGCCAGAAGCTGGATGAGTTTTTCGATTTCGGGGCCGGTGACTCGCTTTGCCATGTGCTTCCTTTAGCCCATATGTCGGTTGAACGGAAAGACCGAAGGACCAGGACCCGCATGAAACTTGTCGCGATCTGCATCGGCCACGCGCAGCGTTTGCCGGGAAAGAGTTACAAGACGGGCATCTACAAGGCACCGGTCAACGGTCAGGTGCTGATCGACAAAGTCGGTCTGGTTGGAGATGCCGTCTGCAACAGGAAACATCACGGCGGGCCGGATCAGGCGATCTTGCTCGAAGGATCGCTGACACTTGACTGGTGGGCGGCAGAACTCGGGCGCGACCTGCCGCCCGGAACATTCGGCGAGAACCTTGTCATCAAGGGCCTCGACAATCGGGACGTGGCGGTGGGAGACAGGTTTCATGTGGGCGATGTCGTGCTTGAAGCCACCTCTCCGCGTTCGCCCTGCAATACGCTTACTGCTCGAATCGGCGATCCGGTATTTGGCAGGACCGTTCTCAAATCAGGTCGCCCCGGCATTTATTGCAGAGTTATCAACCCGGGGATGATCCAGGCAGGACACGATGTGAGTTACGAATTCTATCGCGGCGAGCGTGTACCTGTTGCCGAGCTTCTGGCGTCGATGGGGCGAAAGCTGTCTGAGGCCGAGACGCTCCGTTTTCTCTCCGCGCCGATCGCGAGCCGCTGGATAGAACGGTTTCAGCCGACCGTATAATATATCACGAAACCGTGATCTATGGTGATATGGTTGCTTAGGTTTAAGGCCCTATACCGCTTGATTGATGGCTATGCGGAGCTTTGTATGAGTTTTTTGAGACGCATCCCCTTCGGGTTCATGTCCGGCGCGCTGGTCGCGTATCTTGCGACCTCAGGTCTGGCTGCGGCCGAGGAAACCGATGTCGAGCACTCGATCTTCGCGTTCGGTGGAGCGATGGTCGATGGTGATATGGCCGAAGCGGCCAATCCTTTCGGTGTGGATTACGAGAACCGCCCGATCTTCGGCATCGGCTATCAATTTTTTCCCTACAGCATCGGTTCGGTAAAGCTGGGCCTTGAGGCAGGCCTTGCCGGGCGGTTCAACGGCAATACCAATGCGGAGATCTGGGGCGGTGTTGTCGGTCGTTACGATGCGATCGAGATTGCCAATACACTCCGCATCATTCCCTCATTCACCTTCGGCATCAGCCATGTGACCGGTACGATGAGCGGGCGTGAAAGACGCAATGAAATCGAGCGCGACGGCGATGCCTCGACGCTTTTCTATCTTGGGCCGGAACTGAGTTTCAGCAGCGTCACGAAACCGGAGCTAGAGCTTTTCTGGCGCCTGCATCACCGCTCCGGCGCTTGGGGCACGCTTGGCGACATGCATGGCGGCTCCAACGCCAATGTCGTCGGCGTCAGGTATAATTTCTGAGTTTTATCGGGTCGCGATGGCGGCAGCCGCACCGGCCATGGTGCCGGCCGAGATGCGGTTGGCAAGCTTCAGCGCGCGCGGGCTTTTCAGAAATTGCCGCGCCTTGTTCGCCAGCGTGATCCAGACGATATCGACGGTCGCAAGCACGATCAGCATCGCGGCGACCAGTTCCAGCCAGCCGATCAGCGTGACGCCGTTGAGATCGATGATCGACGGCAAAAGCGCGACATAGAACATCATGATCTTCGGGTTGCCGAGTGTCACGGTCAGTCCGGCGAAGAACATCCTTGCCGCAGAACGGCTTTCAGGCAGTTCGCCGTTAGCAGCATCTGTTCTGGCAAACCACATCTTCCAGGCGAGATAGAGAAGATAGGCGACGCCGATCCACTTGATTGCGACGAAGACGGGCTGAAAACTTTCGGCGATGGCGGAAAGGCCGGCAACCGCAAAGGATAGCCATACGGTCTCCCCCACCCACATCGCCATCAGGAAGGGCAAAACGTCACGCCAGCCCTTTGTCAGCACGCGCGAGACGAGCGCGGCGATGCTGGGGCCGGGAGAGCCCGCCGCGACGAACAGCGCGGCGGCAAATACGAGCACGGAAGCCAATGTCATCGGAACCGCCCTTCTCGAGACAGGATTAGAACGGCAGCTTCATGCCGGGCGGGATCGGCAGGCCGGCGGTCAGTTCCTTGGTCCTTTCGGCGGTAATCTGCTCAGCGCGATCCTTGGCCGACTTGTGTGCGGCAACGATCAGGTCTTCGAGTATCTCGATATCGTCTTCCTTGAACAGCGAAGGATCGATCTTCAGGCCGAGCATTTCGCCCTTGCCGTTCATCTTGACGGTCACGAGACCACCGCCAGCCGTGCCTTCGACTTCGAGAGCAGCGATATCCGCCTGCATCTTCTCCATCTTGGCCTGCATTTCCTTGACCTTGCCCATCATGCCCATGATGTCGCGCATCGGTAATTCCTCTTCTTCTTTATAGCTCGATGTCGTCGCCGGGCAGGATATCGCCCTCAGCGGATTCCACGATGGCCGGTGCCGGCGCATCCTCGACCTCGTTGTCTTCCTCAAGCACACGGATCCTGACGTCGGTGATCTTGGCGCCCGGAAATTGCGACAGGATCGCTGCGACATCCGGATCGGCCCGCGCATCGGTCATTCGTGCTTCGCGAGCGCTGGCATCAGCCTCCACCAGCGTCGGCTCGCCTTCGTCCTTGCTGAGCGTAACGATCCAGTGGATGCCGGTCCATTCCTTTAGCTTGACGCCGAGTTCACCGGGCAGCGTGCCGGGACCGCCATCCGTCATGCGGATATCGAGACGGCCGGGTTCGATCTTCACCAGCCGGACGAAATTGCGCACCAGCGCCTTCAGCCTCGGGTCGCGGTTCTCGGTGCAGAGGTCAACGACATCGTGCAGCGAACGGACGGCAACCTTCGGCTCCGGTCTCTCGGACGGGCGTTCTTCGATGCGGCCGACGGGCATTTCCCGAGGCGTCGTGTTTGGCACCGCCTGCAGCATGGCTGTCGGTCCGCCGGATGGAGCGCGCTGGCCTCCGCCATCGAAACCACGGGCGTTGACGGTCGTCTGCTGCGCCATCTGTGTGCCGCGCCCGCCGTCATTTCCGCCGCCGGCATTGGGCATAGGCTGGCCATCGCTATTGGCAAAATCCGCCAGCCGCCGCGCCGCATCCTCGGGGGAGGGGAGCGATGCCGCATGCGTCAGCCGGATCAGTACCATTTCGGCAGCACCTGCCGGGCGCGAAGAACCTTCCGCCTCCGGAATGCCCTTGAGCAGCATCTGCCAGATACGCGACAGCGCGCTGACCGCCACATTTTCGGAAAACTCCCGGCCGCGCACGCGCTCCACTTCGCTCAGCGAAGGATCGTCGGCAGCTTCGGGAATATATTTGAACCGGGTGACCAGATGGGTGAAATCGGCCAGATCCGTCAGGACGACGACCGGATTGGCGCCGGCCTCGTATTGAGCGTTGAATTCGGAAAGTGCAGCCGTGATATCGCCCTTCACAATATGCTCGAACAGGTCGACGATGCGGGCGCGGTCGGCAAGGCCCAGCATGCCGCGCACGGTATCCGCATGCACGCTGCCGCCGCCATGGGCGATCGACTGGTCGAGCAGCGAAAGGCCGTCGCGGGCGGAGCCTTCGGCGGCACGCGCGATCATCGCCAATGCTTCCTGCTCGGCAGGCACGCCTTCCTTCTCCAGAATGGTGGTAAACAGGCCGACCAGATCGGCAGCGCTGATACGGCGCAGATCAAAACGCTGGCAGCGGGAAAGGACAGTGATCGGAACCTTGCGGATTTCCGTCGTCGCGAAAATGAACTTCACATGTTCCGGCGGCTCTTCGAGTGTCTTCAACAGCCCGTTGAAGGCCTGCGTCGAGAGCATGTGCACTTCGTCGATGATATAGACCTTGTAGCGCGCCGAAACCGGGCGGTAGCGCACCTGCTCGATGATCTCTCTGATATCGTCGATACCGGTATGGGACGCGGCATCCATCTCGATCACGTCGACATGCCGGCCTTCCATGATCGCCTGGCAATGTTCGCCGGGTTCACGCAGGTCGATTGTCGGACGATCGATTTCGGCCGTCTTGTAGTTGAGCCCCCGAGCAAGAATACGTGCGGTGGTCGTCTTGCCGACACCGCGTACGCCCGTCAGCATATAGGCTTGCGCAATGCGGCCGGTCTCAAACGCATTGGTCAGCGTGCGGACCATCGGTTCCTGACCGACCATCAGGTCGGAGAAATCCTTCGGCCGGTACTTGCGGGCGAGTACCCGATATCCGGTGCTGCCCGAAGGGGCAGGGGATGAGGGATTGATTGATGTCGGCCCGCTATCGCTCATAAGGTCCTGACTATAGGCCCTCGGGCCTGTACGGCCATTCCGGCAGTCAGGCGATCTTGACCGGACCGGGCGTTGACCAAGATGAGAAGGTGGGAGGCTGGCACGGCGACCCGTGCCTGGCTCGTTAGGGCTGCTTCCTTCCGGACCTGACCCGGTTGGCGAGTGGCTCGTCCACCACCAACCTCCCGCCGCACATATCGGCAATAATGCTTCCAAATGCAAGCCAACCCTGTAAAAAACTATCAGTATCGAAAATCACAACACCGAAAATGCCGGGAGGATCGCTTGAGCGCCTTTGAACTGGATCCACGGCTTGCCAGGGATACCGAGCTTGTGGAGAGCTTCGGCCTCTGTCAGCTCAGGATGATGAAGGACAGCCGCTGGCCTTGGTTCATGCTGGTGCCGCAGCGCAATGATGTGAGCGAGCTGTTCGAGCTGACGCCGCTCGACCAGGCGCTTCTGACCTTCGAGACCAATATGGTGGCGGTCGCGCTGAAAAAGGCGACAGGGGCCGAAAAGATCAATGTGGCTGCGATCGGCAATATCGTTCGTCAGCTGCATGTGCATATCGTCGCACGGTTCGACCGTGACCCGAACTGGCCGGGACCGATCTGGGGTTATGGCCAGGCGGAGCCTTATGAAGATACAGCCAAGCAATTATTGATCAAAAGCCTGACGGAAAATCTCGTATCATGACAAGAAAACTTTTCGAGACGGATGCGCCTCATCCGGAGCCCGGCAACCTGACGGCCTTTTCCGGCAATAGGCTCGACCGTCGGGGCGAATATCGCGCCGACGACTGCGTTAGCGAGGCGCTGGCGATCGAGGGGACCCATATTCTCGCCTTCGCCGGTGCAAAGCTCATCCTCAAACATGACGAACAGGTTCTGGACCCGCTTTTCGCGGCTTACGAACTGGCGGAACTGAAGCCTGATTTCGACAATGCCATCCTGCTCGGCTACCGCGAAAACGGTGAGCCGCGCGTGGCGATTCCCGTCAATGTCCCGGCGGAAGAACTTGCCGGCCAGTACAAGCCCACGGATGCCCGCGCGCTCTACCGCGAAGCGCTGATCGACGCGGAGCTGCAGGGGGAGGTCGCCCAGGCGATCTCGCTTTTGTCCTGGAACGCGGCCAACCGCTTCTGCGGCAAATGCGGCTCGCCGACTGAAATGAAAATCGGCGGCTACAAGCGGGTCTGCACGGCGTGCGAACATATGATGTTTCCGCGCACCGATCCGGTCGTCATCATGCTGACGGTCGATGTCGAGAACGATCGCTGCCTGCTCGGCCGCAGCCATCATTTTCAGGAGGGCATGTATTCCTGCCTCGCCGGTTTCGTCGAACCGGGCGAAACGATCGAGCATGCGGTTCGCCGCGAGACGGTCGAGGAATCGGGCATCGAGGTCGGTCGCGTGCGGTATCACGCTTCCCAGCCCTGGCCCATGCCGCACTCGCTGATGATCGGCTGTTATTCCGAGGCGCTCTCCACCGAGATCACCATTGATCCGCAAGAAATGTCGGATGTCCGTTGGTTCACCCGTGATGAGGTCGGGCATATGCTCGACGCCGGCCCGGATATGAAACCCTTCGGCCCCGCCAGCGGCGCGATCGCCTATCGGCTGATGAAGGATTGGATCGACTGGCCGGATGAGCAATCGGGCGTCGCTTGAGTAACAGTTCTGCGGCCCGCGCGAGTAGGCTGGAAACCGGAGGCGCCTGATGACAGTGGCCCGCTCGGAGCGCCTTCTTGTCCTTCTACAGGTCATGCGGCGGTATCGGCAGCCGGTCAGCGGTGCAACGCTTGCCGCCGAAACCGGCGTCAGCCTCCGCACGCTCTACCGCGACATCGCCAGCCTTCAGGCGCAAGGGGCCTTGATCGAGGGAGAAGCTGGGCTCGGCTATATCCTGAAACCCGGTTTCATGCTGCCGCCGATGATGTTTTCGCAAGAGGAGATCGAGGCTCTCGTGCTCGGCTCCCGCTGGGTTGCGAAAATGGCCGATCCGATACTTGCAGCCGGTGCCGTGGATGCGCTGCAGAAGATCGCCGCAGTCCTGCCGGCCGAACTCAGGGAAGAGATCGATAATTCCACTCTGCTCGTGGCAGCGCCGCGAAACAGGGAGGACAGGAGCGATCTGGCGATGATCCGCAAGGCAATCCGCGCCGAACACATGCTCGACCTCGCCTATGAAGATGAAAAGGGTGCACTGACCGAGCGCCGCGTCTGGCCTTTTGCGCTCGGTTTTTTCGACAGTGTCCGGGTGATGGTAGGCTGGTGCGAGCTGCGACAGGGATTTCGCCATTTCCGCACGGACCGCATCGTCTCCGCGGTCTCGACAGGAAAGTGTTACCCGCGCCGCCGCCCGGCACTGCTGAAAGAGTGGCGACGCGCAGAAGGCATTCCCACGACCGACTAAATTGCTGCTGACAGAATTTGACAGCATGGTGGGCTAGATCCGAGTCGGTCTCAACAAGGAGCACTGACATGATCCATCCTGATTTCACTATTCTTTTCGTCGACAACCCGCTCGCAAGCGCTGCATTTTATCGCGATCTGCTCGGTGTTGAACCGGTGGAAAGCTCACCGACATTCGCACTGTTCGTACTGTCCAATGGCATGAAGCTCGGTCTGTGGTCGCGCCACACGGCGCAGCCGTCGGTGACGGCGGAAAGCGGCTCCATGGAAATCTGCTACCGGCTCGAAAAAACTGCTGATGTTGATCGCACCTATGGCGAATGGGCAAAGAAGGGCCTGCGTGTGCTGCAGACACCGGCGGAACTGGACTTCGGCTATACCTTCGTCGCGACCGATCCCGATGGCCATCGCCTGCGCGTCTATGCCAGGATCGAAGCGGTCTGAAACACAAAAGGCGGCGTTGAACACGCCGCCTTTTGCAAATCCCTTACTAGTCTTCCGATGCCTCGTTCTGGCTTAGCGCGTTGAAGCGCCTTATGCTTTCTGCAGCGCGCCGCGCATCGGGTGTCCCTTGTAGCTGCCGAGAATGCGGACCTTTTCGGAGAAGAATCGCAGCTCTTCCAGCGCCCGGCGCACCGGCGCGTCATCCGGATGGCCTTCGATATCGGCATAGAACTGGGTGGCGACGAACTTGCCACCCAGCTGGTAGCTTTCGAGCTTCGTCATGTTGATGCCGTTGGTCGCAAAACCGCCCATCGCCTTGTAGAGGGCTGCCGGGATGTTGCGCACATTGAAGACGAAGGTCGTGACGATCACGTCTTCCGGATTGTTCCGTTGTACCCACTTCTCGTCGCGCGACAGAACGACGAAGCGGGTTACGTTGTTTTCCGTATCCTCGACGTTTTCGGCCAGGATCTCGAGCTTGTAGAGATCCGCGGCAAGCCGCGGCGCAAGTGCCGCCATCGAGTGATCGCCCTTTTCAGCCACCATCTTGGCAGCCCCCGCCGTATCGCCGGCAACAACGGCTTTCCAGCCGTTCGAGCGGATGATTTTGCGGCATTGGCCCAGCGCATGGATATGGCTGTGAACCGTGCGGATCTCGTCATGCTTCACACCCGGCAGAACCATCAGCTGGAAGCGAATCGGCATGAAATATTCACCGATAATATGCAGCCGCGATTCCGGCAGCAGCGTGTGGATGTCCGCCACGCGCCCGGCAATCGTGTTTTCGATCGGGATCATCGCAAGATCGGCTTCGCCGCTTTCGAGCGCCTGGAAGGCATCTTCAAAGGTCGCGCAGGGCAGCGGCTCCATGTCGGGAAACATGTCGCGGCAAGCCATGTCGGAATTGGCGCCGTAGTCGCCCTGGAAGGCAATGCGATTGGTCAGCGTGGTCATCGGGTGCCTCTTTTCAGGATTGGCGCGACGTCAGGATTGCACGGGCTTTCTCAAGGTCGGCAGGGGTGTCGACGCCGAGCGGGATCGAGTGCACGATTTCGGCATCGATCCGCATGCCGGCCTCGAGTGCCCGAAGCTGCTCCAGCCGCTCGCGCATTTCCAAGGGGGACGGGCCGAGCGCGACGAATTTTTCCAGAGCCGCGCGGCGATAGGTGTAAAGGCCGATGTGATGGTAAAGCGGGCCATCACCATAGGGAGCGGTCGCGCGGGTGAAATAGAGGGCCTTCAGGCGGGTTTCGGAAATCGGCGAGCCGACGATCTTCACCACATTCGGATTGGTTTTCTCGTGTTCGTCGGTGATTTCGACGGTCAGAGTCGCGATATCGGTCGAGGGATTGTCGAGAAGCGGTCGAAGTGAAGCACGTACCACGTCCGCCTCGATCGTCGGCAGGTCGCCCTGGACGTTGATGACGAATTCCGCCTTGCCATCCGGGTCGGCCTTCTGCAGCGCCTCGTAGATGCGATCCGAGCCGGACTGGTGATCCTGGCGGGTCATGACGACATCGAAACCGGCTGCCTTGACGACATCGAACACGGCCTGATCGTCGACCGCCACGACAATGCGCCCGGCTTTTGCTTCCTCGGCGCGCTTTGCCACCTGAACGATCATCGGCAGGCCGGCGATGTCGGCGAGCGGCTTGTTCGGCAGTCGGGTCGAGGCCATTCGGGCCGGGATCAGGACCAGTGTTTTTTCTGCTGCCGGTTGTGTCATCGAAGGCCTTCTATTCTCGCGTCAAGAGTGTCAAATAGTCTCATGCGGCGCGTTTTGTTTCCAATTGCAACGATTTGGCAAAAGACATAGCTTCCGCGCGATTGCAAGATGGCCGTTTGTACCGCAAGTTGGTCCAGAGGGTAGTCAACGAGATGGGAAGGAGCTCTGGATGAACCCCTACGTGAATATGTCGGTTGGTGCGTTGCTTGCCACTGTTTTCGTGATGATGTCGGTTTCGATCGCTTCGGAGGGGATTTTTCACTCTCCCGTTCCTGAAAAGGAAGGTTTCGCGATTGCCGCAGCGGAGGAAGCATCGGGCGGCGAAGCAGCCGGCGCAGAAGCCGCACCCGCTGCCGTGCCTGTTGGCCAGCTCATGGCGAGCGCAGATGCCACCGCCGGCGCCGCCGTTTTCAAGAAGTGTCAGAGCTGTCACTCCATCGAGAAGGGAGGGCCGAACAAGGTTGGCCCTGACCTCTGGGGTCTTGTGAACCGTCCGGTCGCCACGCACGAGGGTTTTTCTTATTCTGCTGGGATGAAGGATTTTTCCAAGGGTGGCCAGGAAACCTGGACCTTCGATCATCTCAACCACTTCCTTGCCGGCCCGAAGGCTTATGTAAAGGGCACGGCCATGGGCTTTGCCGGTATCAAGAACGACAAGGAGCGCGCCAATCTGCTCGCCTATATACGCGAGCAGTCCGACAGCCCGGCGCCGCTGCCGGATCCGAACGCACCGGAACCAGCTACGAACTGATTTTACTTCTTGAGTTCCTAAGAGATAACGCCCGGCTCAGCCGGGCGTTTTGCATTCTGCCTCCGGTCAGGAAAGCAGCCAGGCCCACATGCTGACGGAGATGACACCGAAAGCGGTTGTGATGCTGATGACGGAAGCGGCAAGGCTCTGGCTGGAGCGGAAACGCTGTGCAATCAGCCAGGCATTGATGCCTGTCGGAACGGAAGAGGTCAGAACCAGCGCAGCGGTCCAGTCCGGCCGTAGGTTCAGTAGCTGGCAGGCCGCAAATACGGACGCCGGCATCAGGAATAGCTTGAGCACGGCCGCGGTAGAGGAGAGCCCCAGATCGCCCTTGATCGGATAACGCGTCAGCGCCATCCCGATCGAAATCAGTGCGGCCGGGCTGGCAGAGCCGGCAATCTGGTCGACGACAAGGGCAACTGGTGCGTTCATCGACAGGCCGGAAAGATTGAAGGCAAGTCCGAGTGTCAAGGCGATGACGAGCGGATTACGCGCAAGGTTTGTCCCTACCTGCTTGAGAACAGCGACAATACCGCGGGCAGCCGTGCCATCCACCTTGGCTGAGGCGCTTTCCATAAGGACCGTACCGACAATCATCATGATCGGCAGATGGATTGCGAGAAGGATGGAGATGGCAACAAGCCCATCCTGACCGACGATATGATCGACCAGCGGAAGGCCGATGAAGACATTATTGGCGAAGCTTGCCGACATGCCTGCAATCACGGCAACTTTGGCATCACGCCCGAAGGCGCGTTTTGCCATAAAAGCCCCGATGGTCCAGGTGATCGCGACACCTATAAAATAGGCGGTCCACAGTCTGAAGGGCGAAACGCCTTCGAAATGCGCCGTTGCTAGCGTGCGGAAGATCAGCATGGGAACGGCGATCTTGAAGACAAATTCGCCCAGCGCATCGCCGGTCTCCGCTTTGAGAAGGCCGGATTTGGCGATCAGCCAGCCGAGCAGAATGAGAATGAAGACCGGGAGGACATTGGCGAGGACGAGCGACACGGTAGGACCTTGGAATATTCCGATCCTATGCGTCTAGCGCATAAGCTTCCGAGCAACAAATGCATATATGCAACCGTGCTCTGGTCCAGATCTGTAATGGAATGAAAAATCCGGCAGTCAGCCGCCAGTACATCCGTGGCAGCCAACCTTACCGGACGGGATCAACATATGCGAAAACCGTGACGGCCAGATGACAGATGATAAACTCACGACCAACCCGAAGCATAGTAGGCATGAATGGAGACATTTCTTCTTCCCTTGGGCGGAAAAGGCCACTACCCATGGCGCAGCTTGAACGCAAAAGGATGAAGAGTGAATGCCAAAGTTCGACGTGCTGACCATCGGCAACGCCATCGTCGATATCCTCGCCCGTTGCGAGGATTCGTTTCTTGAAGACAATGCGATTATCAAGGGCGCCATGAACCTGATCGATGCCGAGCGCGCCGAATTTCTTTATTCAAAGATGGGACCTGCGGTAGAGGCATCCGGTGGTTCGGCCGGCAATACGGCTGCCGGCATTGCAGGTTTTGGGGGCAAGGCCGCCTATTTCGGCAAGGTTGCCGAGGATCAGCTGGGCCAGATCTTCCAGCACGACATCCGCGCGCAGGGCGTTCATTACCAGACAAAGCCGGATGGTCTTCATCCCCCCACGGCTCGTTCGATGATCTTCGTCACGCCCGATGGCGAGCGTTCGATGAACACCTATCTCGGCGCCTGCGTCGAACTTGGCCCCGAACATGTCGAGGAAGACGTCGTCGCCGAAGCCAAGGTTACCTATTTCGAGGGTTATCTCTGGGATCCGCCGCGTGCCAAGGATGCTATTCGCGAGGCAGCTCGCATTGCCCACGCGCATGGCCGTGAAGTGTCCATGACGCTCTCCGACCCCTTCTGTGTTGGGCGCTACCGCTCGGAATTCCTCGATTTGATGACGTCCGGCACAGTCGATATCGTCTTTGCCAACAAGCACGAACTGCTGTCGCTCTACGAGACGGAAGACTTCGAACTGGCTCTCGGCAAGATCGCCGCAGACTGCAAGCTGGCCGCGGTCACGCTCAGCGAAGAGGGTGCCGTCATCGTTCGCGGTAGTGAGCGGGTAAACATCGATGCCTATGCAATCGACGAACTGGTCGATACGACTGGCGCCGGTGATCTCTTCGCCTCCGGCTTCCTTTATGGCTACACGCAGGGTCGTTCGCTGGAGGACTGCGGCAAGCTCGGTTGCCTCGCTGCAGCCGAAGTTATCCAGCAGATCGGCCCACGTCCGCTGGTATCGCTGAAAGAAGCGGCAGCCGAGGCAGGCCTTATTTAAAGGCTTCGCCCGGGTAAACGCCCCAGACTTCGCCCTGGGCTACCCAGCCCTCGGCACCACCGGTTTCCGCCTGGCACCAGTCACCGTTGCATTCCTTGATGGTGAGCTGAACGCCCGGCTGAAGCTTGGCGGTGATTGCGGCCGAGCTTTGCGGGTCGCGGCGCATGTTGACATAGATGTCCTGGCCCTTACCGCGCATCCATGGAGCCGCGACGGCCGTACGCTCGCCCGAAAGCAGCGCCTGGTTCACCCAGCCCTCGGTACCCTCGGCGTCACGCACGCGCCGCCAGTTGTCGTATTCCTGGATGATTTCCATGGGCGTACCTGCCTTCATGTACATCCATGAAACCGCATAGTCGGTGCTCGGCCCGATACGGATATTGACTTTCTTTGATTTCAGGCTGGCAAAACGCGGTAGCGGCAGGCCGCTCGCACCTTTCGCAGCACCCTGTGCATAGACTGGGACGATGGCGGAAAGCGTTGCGATCAGGGGAAAGCAGATGGCTACGATGATGATAATGAGGCGGCGCATTGTGTGGATCCTGACTGACGATCCGCGGATGTGCTTCATGGCCCGTTTGCGAGGTTTTGTTTGTCTTCGCCGGTGGGTCTGCTAGAACGCCCAAGGATAGGATCGACTATCGCGCGACTTGGTTAATGACCTGCTAAAATTGCGGTGGCGGAGCGATGACTGCGAAGAAAAGACCCAGGGTTTATATCACGCGCAAGCTGCCGGACGCCGTCGAGACGCGCATGCGCGAACTCTTCGACGCCGAGCTCAACATCGATGACCGGCCGCGTTCACGCGAAGAACTTGCGGCTGCGATGGCGAGTGTCGACGTACTTGTACCGACAATCGCGGACAAGATCGATGCCGAGCTTCTGGCCTCAGCAGGCCCGCAACTGAAGCTTATTGCCGGTTTTTCCAACGGTACGGATCACATCGATGTCGATGCGGCGGCTGAGAAGGGCATTACCGTCACCAATACGCCGAACGTCCTGACAGAGGACACGGCTGACATGACGATGGCGCTCATCCTCGCCGTCAACCGTCGCCTTGCTGAAGGCTCGCGCATTCTGACCGACAATCCCGGCGATTGGGCCGGCTGGAGCCCGACCTGGATGCTCGGACGCCGGATCTGGGGCAAACGGATCGGTATTATCGGGATGGGTCGGATCGGCACTGCGGTCGCAAGACGCGCCAAGGCTTTCGGTCTTTCCATCCACTATCACAACCGCAAGCCGGTCAATCAGGCGACCGAGAGCGAACTGGAGGCGACCTATTGGGACAGCCTCGATCAGATGCTGGCCCGCGTCGATATCGTTTCGGTGAATTGCCCATCGACGCCCGGAACCTTTCATCTTGTGTCAGCCCGGCGTCTGGCGCTGATGCAGCCGACGGCGATCATCGTCAACACGGCGCGTGGCGACATCATCGACGAGATGGCGATGATCAAGCTTCTGCGTGAAGGCAAGATCGCCGGTGCCGGTCTCGACGTCTATCAGAACGAGCCGGCGATCAACCCGAAACTCGTCAAGCTTGCGAATGAAGGCAAGGTCGTTCTGTTGCCCCATATGGGTTCGGCCACGATCGAGGGCCGGATCGACATGGGCGATAAGGTCATCATCAATATCCGAGCCTTTTTCGACGGCCACCGTCCGCCGAACCGTGTTCTGCCCGGCCGGAATTGAATTTAGGCCGGGGTCGGCTCGAGCTGCTTGCGCATTTCGATGAAGGTGATCCGGTCAAAGCCCAGATGGGATTTTTCGGCCGTTTTCTGAAATCCCCAGCGGCCGAAGGTCGTGTGGTTGCCGACAAGCTCGATGCGCGTTTCCAGCCTGAGCGCCGGCAGATTCAGCTCATGCGCAGTATCTTGCGCAACCTTTAGCAGCCGGCGACCGACACCCTTGCCTTGCTGGCCCGGCGCGACCGCGAGTTTCCCGACATAAAGGCAATCGGTTTCGGGTTTCAGGAACACGCAACCGACCAGACGGTCTTCCTCCAGTGCGGCGAAAGCAATCTCGCTCGTGGCCTTTTGCGCGAGTGAGGCAAGTGTCAGCCGGTGTGCCGAGGAAGGCGGATCGATGATCTCGTCCATATAGGAAAAGGACGAGAGGATAAGCGCGAGCAATTCGTCCCAGCGGCCAAAGCCGCTGTCGATTCTGGTAATGGCGATCATTCTGCCGACGACCTCTTTCTGCGTTTGTATCTGATCGTGTCGAACCGCGCCGAAAGCGCATCGTAGAGCATCAGTCGGCCGATCAGCGGTTCGCCGATGCCGGTGATCAGCTTGATGACCTCCATCGCCATCAGCGTACCGATGACGCCGGTCAGGGCACCAACGACGCCGGTCTCGGCGCAGGCTGGGATCAGGCCCTCCGGCGGCTTTTCGGGAAACAGGTCGCGATAGGTCGGGTTGAGCAAGCCGTCTGTGCTGCTTTCATAGGGCATAAGCGCCGTGACGGAACCGTCGAAGCGTCCGACGGCGCCGGTGACCAGCGGGATCTTCGCCATCTCTGCCGCATCTGCCGCAGCATAGCGCGTGTCGAAATTGTCGGAGCCATCGACAAGAAGATCGAAGCGCGGCAGATGCAGCCTCGCCCATTCAAGCGAAAACCGTTCCTCGAAATCGACGACCCGGACATGCGGATTGAGGCGGGCTATCTTGTCGCGCGCGCTCTTGGTCTTCATTTCACCGATCGTGCCGGAATCATGGATCACCTGGCGTTGCAGATTGGAAAGCGACACCCGGTCGTCGTCGGCGATGCCGATCGTGCCGATACCGGCTGCGGCGAGATATTCCAGCACGGGGGCGCCAAGTCCGCCGGCGCCGATCACCAGAACACGGGCGGCTTTCAGCTTCTGTTGGCCGGTTCCGCCGATTTCCGGCAGCAGGATATGGCGTTTGTACCGCTCGATCTCGTCCGGGGTGAGTGCCGTCTCCGGCAGTTGCGAAGCCTGGTTTTCCATGATCGATTTCATATCACCACCACCTCTTCCGGTTAAGCATCTATCGTCAGGCTTTTCCCGGCGTCACGCTTCCGTGGCTCACCGTAAAGAACTGTGCGCGGTCTCCGAGCGCTGCAAACATCGAGTGGTCGGTGCCGGTCATGAAGGCCTGGCCGCCGAGCCCGTCTACCAGATCGAACAATGTCGCACGCCGCCCCTCATCGAGATGCGCGGCGATTTCGTCGAGCAACAGGATCGGTGCGAAACCGGTCATATCCGCAGTTAATCGGGCATGGGCTAGAATGAGTCCGATCAGCAATGCCTTCTGCTCTCCGGTCGAGCATCGCGAAGCCTCGATATTCTTCTCCTGATGGCGCACGAGAAGATCGACGCGGTGCGGGCCTTCGAGTGTACGGCCCGCGGCCGCGTCACGCCCGCGTCCGTTGCGCAGGGCGATAAGATAATCCTCTTCCAGATCGGCCGCCGGGCGATCCATGCCGCCATCCATGAAACCTTCGAGTGCCAGTGCCGGTGTCGGAAACGGTGTCTCGGCGGAATGGACCGAGAGAGACTGGAGCAGACCCAACATTTCATGCCGTGCGGCAGCCATGGCTATCCCGAGTTCGGCCATCTGCGTTTCGATTGCCGTCAGCCATGCGGGATCGAAGCGGCCCTCTGAGAGAAGCCTGTTACGGCTGCGCATGGCACGCTCGAAGTCGCTTGCCCTTCGAGCGTGAGTGGGATCGAGTGAAAGCACAAGCCGGTCGAGAAAGCGCCGCCGGTCCGATGACGAGCCGGTAAACAGCCCATCCATCGACGGCGTCAGCCACAACACGTTCAGATGGTCGGAAAGCTCCTCGGTGGATTTAGCCGGCGTGCTGTTGATCCTCAGCTTGCGGCTGACACTCTCGCCGTCACCCGGCTCTGTGCCTGTGCCAATTGCAACCTCGCCCTGCATTCCGTCGAGATCGACAAAGATGGCAAAACCTCCGTCAGCACCCACCCGCGTCACGTCAGTAAGCACGGCGCGCCTGAAACCTCGCCCCGGTGAAAGGAAGGATATTGCCTCCATCAGGTTGGTCTTGCCGGCACCGTTTTCTCCCGTCAGCACCACATGCCTGCTGTCGAGCACAAGCGAAGCCGCCGCGTAATTGCGGAAGTCGGTAAGCTTGAGCCGTGAGATCGAAGTCTTTTGCGCCATGGAGAATCGCGGTTTGCCTGTTGCACAGGAGCTAAGGATTTGCACGGCAGAACGCAAGCGATTGGGTTGATCGAGCCAGTGAACCGCCCCGCGTGACTGAAGTCTCAATTCGTCGTCCGTTAGTATATCGGCAACAAGTTATGATTAATAAAAGCTTAGGGTGATTGGATAATAGTGAATTAAACTTTCGCGGGTAGACTTCATTGTAGAGTGATGCCGCGTGCAATCCGCAAAACCGCTCAACATGGGACCGGGGGCAAAATGAGAAATCAAGACCAGAAGGCCGTTCTTGCAGAGCGCCTGAATTTCGTCGGGCTCGGAGAGATTGAGCGCCGCCATCTCGCGAATGTCCAACCGGTAGTCACAAGCGCCGTTGGTCCGGCTCTTGACGCTTTCTATCAGAAAGCCAAGGCGCATCCGCATACCGCGAAATTCTTTTCCAGCGACGCTCACATCGCGCATGCGAAAGAACGCCAGGCGAGCCATTGGGACGTCATCTCGTCCGGTCGGTATAATGGCGATTATGTCGATGCGGTTTCCGCTATCGGCAAGACGCATGCCCGGCTTGGCCTTGAGCCGCGCTGGTATATCGGTGGTTATGCACTCATTCTCGACGGCATCATCCGTGCCGTTATTGCCAAGGAGATGAAGGGGTTCTTCCTCGACAAGAAGGCCGGTGTCCTGGCAGATCACCTTTCGGCAGTGGTCAAGGCGGCGATGGTCGACATGGACTATGCGATCTCGGTCTATCTGGAAGCGCTGGAAGACGGTCGGCGCAAGGTGGAGGCCGAACGCGTTGCGGCCAAGCAGGAGCAAGATGGCGCTCTCGAGGCGTTGGGGCAGGCGCTGAAGGGTCTTGCCGGTGGTGATCTCACGGCAGAGCTTGATCAGGAACTCGCGCCGAATTTCCATACCCTCAAGGCGAATTACAATTCCTCAGTTGCTGCACTGGATGCGGCTATGGGAGAAATCAATCAGTCTGTCGGTCAGGTTCGTGCAGAAGTTGGCGATATCTCAACTGCGGCGGACAACATGGCAAAGCGCACCGAACAGCAGGCTGCGTCGCTCGAGGAGACCGCAGCAGCGCTTGAGCAGATTACAGCACTGTCCGGTCAGGCGGCCAAGCGAACGCAGGAGGTGCAGTCCATCATCCGCGAATCGGCCGTAGAGACGCAGAGAAACGGAGAGGTTGTCCATCAGGCGATCTCCGCCATGGACGATATCGCTGAATCATCCCAGAAAATGACGCAGATCATCGGTGCAATTGACGAGATCGCATTCCAGACGAACCTGCTGGCGCTGAATGCTGGTGTTGAAGCGGCGCGTGCAGGTGAGCAGGGCAAGGGCTTTGCTGTCGTTGCCCAGGAAGTACGTGAACTGGCACAAAGATCGGCAGCGGCCGCAAAGGAAATCAAGGAACTGATCGATCGCTCCGCCGGCGACGTGCAGCGCGGCGTCGGTCTCGTCAACCGGGCCGGTGAAGCGCTGACCGGCATCGGCACGCGGGTGAAGGCGATCGACGAACATATAACCCTGATCGCCCATTCGGCACAGGAGCAGGCATCCGGCATCGATCAGATCAATGCGTCCGTCCGCAGCATGGACCAGATCACCCAGCAGAATGCTGCGCTGATGGAAGAAACGAATGCCGCAGCCCAGAGCCTTGTCGGCATCAGCGGCAGTCTTGCGGCGCTGGTGACGCGTTTCAGAACGAGCGGTTCGGCAAGTGTTTATCAGGAGCGTCCCAGGCTCCGTGCCTGATCGAAGGCTGGACCGCGCCAAAGGCATCCTCTACATCCCCGACTAGACAGGTTGGAAGATGAGAGGATTGCCGCCGTGAGCAACGAGACGAGACTGGTGCAGCTGGAAGAACTCGCTGCCCATCAGGCCAAGGTGATCGATGAACTGTCCGACCAACTTGCCGAGCAATGGAAAGTGGTTGAGCAGACCCGTGCCAAACTCGATCGGTTGACCGAACGGTTTCTAACACTGGAGGAATCGACCCGCGAGGCGGCGCCAGTGACGAGGCCTCCGCATTACTGATCAGAGCAACTCCGGCAAACGCGGGACCGGTCCTGCGTCCCCCAACTGCTTGCAAACAAATAGACGGATTGGTTTCGTATTTCGACGAAAGGCGGAAAACTTTAAGCAGACGCACGGCGAAATCGCCTAAGCGCTATATATTCCCAGAGGGCTACAGCAAGAAGAATGGCGGCCGCCATAAGCTGCAGCAGGAAATTTTCTGCGTAGGGAACAAAAATGAAACCCGCGAGAATGGCTGTGATCCCGGTGCAATGTGACCACGGCACGCTGCGGGACGATACCGTCTTCATCCATAGAGTGCCGGCAAGAAACAGCAGCGGGCCGCCGAGAATTGCCAACGCGTTGGCCTGATCACTCTGGTTGTGAGGATGCGTGAGCGTGAAATCCTCTCCCACCGCGGTCAGGATAATGCCTGCTACGATCGGTAGGTGCCCATAGGTGAAAAGATGGTCGGCTGTGTTTTGCGGCTCGGTCGCATCTTCCGCCGTGTCGGCGGCGCGTTCCTGTCCGTCGTGGAAATAAATCCACCACATCAAAACGGTTGTCAGGAATGCCAGGACGAGAACCAAAAAGATGATGCTGCCCTCATCGGCGTGGTCAGAGGCGGTCTTGCCGGTGGTGATGATCGTTTCGCCGAGCGCGATAATGACAAAAAGGGCGCATCGTTCGGCGAGGTGTTCGCCGTTTACATCAAGTGTTTCGGCAGGCGAGGCGCCGATCCCCGGCGTCCAGTAGCGAACGAGGGGTGCCGAATATTCGATTGCCAGTGCTGCGATCCAGAACGCGGCACGGCTTTCCGGACTGACGAGACCGCCAGCGACCCAGAAAGCGCTGGAGACGAGCAGCCACATCGTGATGCGCGCGAATGTCATGAACGAGCTGGCGTCGGTCCCTTTGAAGGCATAGAGCGCGAACAACGAACGGCTGAGCTGCATCGCCGCATAGGCCAGTGCGAAGACCAGCCCCGCCTCACCAAAGGCTTTGGGAAGGGCAATCGCCAGTACGATACCGAGAAACATCAGCCAAAACAGAAGCAATCTCACCGGCACGACTTCGGCATCGAGCAGGTTGGTCACCCATGTCGTGTGGATCCACACCCACCAGAGTGCGAAAATGAAGATCAGGGCATCAAATGCAATCCCAAAGGAGAAATCCGATGCCAGCGTCTGTGACAGCTGGATCAGCGCGAAGACAAAAACAAGGTCGAAAAACAGTTCGGGAAAGCTGGCCTTGGTCGATTCGGCGTCGTCCTTGCGCAACCAGTGATGTTTGCCTTCAGCCATTCTCGTTTTTATCCTTCATTGCATGGCAAGCCGAAGGAGGGATTTAGGGCGGCGAATCATAAGTGGAGAGGATGGTCGGGAATATTTGCTGGGCTACAGGGGGTAGAAAAACAAAAAGGCCGGGGCAAGCCCGACCTTTCCAATCCCGTTCATTGTGCCAGTACATCCGTGGTCACGTCAAACGGGTCAAGCATTCCGTCTCGGCTGCGTTTCTGATCGTTATGACCGCGCAGCTCTGTGGCACTCATCATCTCTGAAACAGGTTAATCGATCGTTAAGTGAATCCATTGCCCGTTTCGAAATGGCACGGTTGCCCGTATTCGCCTCAGTATTTGTCTGAAATGCCGTTAGATTTTAAATGGGATGGCGCTCAGGTCGTTTCAAGACGTCGCCGGGACCGATAAGTGACGGTGATCTGGAAGCTCGCGGCGACCGGGTCGCCGCGAGCAAAGCTTGATTAGGCAGCCTGCAGCTGGTCAGCAGCAACCTTGCCGGAACGGCGGTCCGTTACCAGCTCGAAAGAGAGCTTCTGGCCGTCCTGAAGCTGGCCGAGGCCTGCACGCTCAACAGCGGAAATGTGAACGAAAACGTCCGCACCGCCATCATCAGGAGAAATGAAGCCGTAACCCTTGGTCGCATTGAACCACTTAACTGTACCCGTCGCCATATCGATGCCTTTCTTTGCAATGACCGACAGCCCCTCCCGGAAAACCGGAAAGAACAGATTGAACTTCGAACTTTGCAGAGTAGAACGTCGCAAGCGTGGCAGTAGCCCGGTGCTGGCCATCAGACAAATTTCGATCATACGCACTTAGGGCTTGCCCCAATGTTCGTCAAGATTGATGCGATGCTGCGGGTGCGTATCAAACTGGAACTGCAATCTTTAAGGGTAATTGCGAAGTTATACGTAATATCAATAGCTTAATGGTGAGAAATCAGCATTGAAGGCGCTGGAGCGTACTCTCGATCGCTGTGAAAAAGGCATAAATACAGAAAACCCGGCGCGGGAGGAGGTGCGCCGGGTTTCTGAAACTGACCAACAACCGGGAGGAGGAGGTGTTGCTGGTCCCATCGAGGACACTGGGAGGAGGAGTGCGTCCGTCGATGATTTGACTATACAGGAGGCGAGCCTAAAAAACAGCCATGATTACGCACCGCAGTATTGCGCGTCGCGCATGGCTGCATACGGCTTGCCTAATAACAATTCATGCGCAATGTTTGCGACATGAGTCTCCTGTCGGTCCAAGCCTTTCTCGCCGAGCGCGCGCCAAACATCAAAGTAATCGTTACCGAAGCCAGTTCCGCGACGGTTCCTCTGGCTGCTGCCGCACATAGGGTAGAGCCGGATCAGATTGCCAAAAGCATATGTTTGCGCGCTGGCGAGGAAATCATGATCGTAGTAATGGCTGGCACTGCTCGCTTGGACAACAAGAAGTTCCGTTCCCGCTTCGGTACCAAGCCACGCATGCTCGGTGGAGAAGAGGTTGTTGAAATTACCGGCCACCCGGTCGGCGGCGTGTGCCCCTTCGGATTGGCTTCGCCGCTATCGGTGTATTGCGACATCTCTCTCAAGCGCTTCGACGAAGTCGTGCCAGCTGCCGGTGCTACCAATTCGGCAGTTCGGATCGATCCCGTCCAAATGGTCGAGTTGACGGGCGCCGTCTGGATCGACGTCGCCCAAGATGTAGTTGCGGCTAGTGAAATATCATCGCTGTGAAGGCAATCAGAAGCGGTCGCCCAGATAGCGCTGGTACCATGCCTGCTTGCTTTCCGCAGAGGCCGAAGCGACGGCATAACCGATTGCAAATCCTACCGCACCGATAAGGGTGAATAGGGTTGTCGTCGCTGCTGGGTGTTCTTTGATCGTACCTGCTACCGAATTGGCTTCCGAAGAGACATAACTTGCCGCACTGCTGGCACGATCTGCAACGCGCTCGTAAACCTCGCCAGTCTTTTCCGACATAAGTGCACGCAACCTGGATATCTCGGAACGCAGGCCCTGAATCTCTTCGGCGATTGCGCTGTCGCTCGGCTGATGATCGAATGAAGCGATAGCGTTTTCGCGGGTAAAGCTTTTGACTGACTCTGCCATTCCGGCCTCCATCATCTTGATCCTGGAGACCGTTCAACTTTCGACGCGACGATTAGGTTCCGTGGTCCGTCAAAATACCGCGCAAGAATTGGGACAGACTGCAATCAGCGCGTTTGTATCAACGCGCCGGCCAGAGCTTCCAACTGCTCTTTTTCAGCGGAACCTTTCTGAAGCGAGTTCACCAGAATCAGTGCGAGTGCTTCACCATCAGCGCTCGCCTTGTCGATGCCATGCTCAGCGCATGTTTCATCAAAGACTTGCTGTACAAGGGTGAGCTGTTCCGGATTAACCGGATTTCGGATCAACTGAGTCGGCATCAAACCCTCGCGTCGCGGTTGGGACCCAATGGCAGACAAGTCAGTTCCCGACTTTGCCTGGGCAGGTCAAAAAGCACGAGCACAGCCCTGCGAATTGCAAGCCTGTGTCAGCGAAATGTCCTTACCCGGGCGGCAATCTGATATCCGGTTGATAAAATGGCAACAACAAGTTAGCGCGGGTACGATTTGGGGGTTAAAAAACGCTGCCTGTTCTCTATCGCGATATGTAATCGGGTTCGGGCGGCGCATTACAGTGCTTCCGCCCGAAAGGCCTGAAGCCAATTTAGGCCATGCCAGCCGGATCGCCTGTCGGCAACAGAGCCGGATCGAGAACAGGGTCCTGCGGATTCTTGTTGTCGCCCTTGTCCTGCGCAGGTGTCAGGGGTGGCTTTTCCTGGATCCTGTCCGGCACTCCCCCGGTAGGTGTTGGCCCCCGTGGCGTATCTGCCGTCGGATTGGGGATCGGATCTCTGTGCGGCATTACAACCTCCTTTTCTGGATTTCATAGAACCCAACGGAGATCGGCTGACTAGGTTCCAGCTCTATTGCGGCTTGCTGCGCCGGACAAATGCCCGGCGCAGGGCATCGGTTATTGAGTGGCTTTCTGGCTATCAGCGGCAGGGTCGCTTGGTTGCCCCGCCTGCTTCATCTCCTGCTGCACTGGAGTGGAAGCAATGCTTGCGGTGGTGATTTCCTTGTCCACCGCATTGGAAGCCGTCACTTTATGACCGGCACAATCCGCAAGTGCTGCGGATGACGTGAGGCCCATGACGGCAGCGACGACGAGAAATGTCTTCATGTCCATTCTCCTTTCGCTTGTTGCACTGAGGAGGATAACAAGTAATCTCCAGCTGCCCAAATCACGAATACGCGTAAGCCTTGTGTAATCGGACACACAACGTCGATAGGACACAGTCACATCAGCTTCTGCAAGACCTCTCGGCCGACAAAGATATCCGTCTTGCCCGCTTCGTGTTCAGGATGGCTGAACTCGAAGACAAGTTTCTCGGACATTTCCAGGGCCTGCTTGAGATTGACGAGTGCTACTGGCACTCGCTGGTCGCCGTTCCGAACGACGGCCTCGAAGATTTTGTTCATGGCTCCCTCCCCGAGCGCTGAACGCGGCAGTCCGGAATTCTTCCCTTTATCTGCCTGACGCATAACTTCAGTAGCCCCTGATATTACCAAATCCGGAATTCTCTGGAAAGCCGTGGTTTTCAAGGTAGAAAGCCACGTCTCGAAACAGTTGGCTGAACATCTAGCTATCTTCTTCAGGTTCTGTTTGCCTTTTACCCCTCCTTAAATCGCCGCATTTAGAGTCCAGCGGAAACCTGATGGCAAAAGGCCTGCTGTTTTTCGCAGGCATAAGACGGGAGACCGCCGGCTCGCATGGTAGCCAGAGGCAAATCAGACAAGCGCGTCGAACCTTCCTTCGAAGCATCGCACGACGAAGATCAGGACGAATTTCGCCTTGAGGCTGACGATCGCATTGTCGGTCATCGCAAGGCGTCTAAACGTGCGCCCAAGTCTGATGCGAAGGTCGACACCGCCCGTCGCCAAAAACGGGGAGCCGCAAAATCTGGATCTCGCTGCGGCAGCGGTTCTGCCGGTGGCGGATTATTCGCTCCGTTGCGCAGGCTGATCTACTGGTGTGTCGTTCTCAGTATCTGGGGTGCAATCGGCATAGGTGGCCTTGTGCTTTATTACGGCGCGCAAATGCCTGCGGCCAGCAGCTGGTCGATTCCCGATCGTCCGCCGAACATGAAG
Source organism: Hyphomicrobiales bacterium (assembly GCA_900472575.1). Lineage (GTDB taxonomy): Bacteria > Pseudomonadota > Alphaproteobacteria > Rhizobiales > Rhizobiaceae > Neorhizobium > Neorhizobium cellulosilyticum. The sequence continues at coordinate 264,913 of UCIV01000019.1, read as the reverse complement.
ATCACTGCGATCGACGGTTCCGTCATTGCCAATCGCGGCGCAACCGGCGGCGAGGCCTTGGCGCTGGAAGAGATGTCGCCCTACCTGCCTCAGGCGGTGATTTCGATCGAGGATCGGCGTTTCTATTCACATTTCGGCATTGACCCGTTGGGTCTTGCGCGTGCCTTCGTCAATAACCTGACCGGTCAACCGATCCAGGGTGGCTCGACGATTACCCAGCAGCTGGCAAAGAACCTGTTTCTCTCCCCGGATCGCACTTTCGAGCGAAAAATCCAGGAAGTGCTTCTGTCTTTCTGGCTGGAGCACAAGTTCACCAAGGACCAGATCCTCGCCATGTACCTTAACCGGGTTTTCTTCGGTTCTGGTGCCTATGGCGTCGAGGCGGCATCGAGGCGTTATTTCAACAAGTCTGCCCGCGATGTGAACCTCGGTGAGGCGGCGACGCTCGCCGGCCTTCTGAAGGCGCCTTCACGGCTCTCTCCTGCCCGCGATCCGAAAGCGGCCGAAGAGCGTGCTCAGGTCGTCCTCGGTACGATGCGCGAAGAAGGCTACATAACCGACAGCGATTTCAACAAGGCGATGGCGCAGCCGCCTTCCAATGCAAAGAGCTACTGGTCCGGTCCGCAGCATTATGCCGCCGATATGGTCGTGGACGAGGTTAAAAGCCTGATCGGCGAGCCGAAGGTTGATGTCACCGTTGAAACGACGATCGACCTCAAGCTTGAAGAAGCGGCCGACAAATCGCTGAACGACATCCTGAAAAAGGAAGGAAGCAAGCTGAACGCCTCCCAGGCTGCGCTGGTTTCGGTTGACGCGACGGGAGCGATCCGCGCCGTTGTCGGCGGGCGTGATTATGTCCAGAGCCAGTTCAATCGTGCCTTCAAGGCCAAGCGTCAGCCGGGATCGGCATTCAAGCCGTTTGTTTATGCCTCCGCACTCGAAGCCGGTTACGGTCCCGACACGATCGTCAACGACGCGCCGGTGAAGATCGGTAACTGGACGCCGGAAAACTATGAGAAGGAATATAAAGGTCCGGTTCCGCTCTCTTATGCCCTGACACATTCGCTGAACACGGTTGCGGCACAGCTGGTCATGGCCGTGGGACCGGAAAAAGTGGTCTCGATGGCGCATCGACTCGGCGTTGATTCCGATATCCAGCCAAATGCCTCGATTGCACTTGGTACTTCGGAAGTCTCGCTGGTGGAGCTGACGTCATCTTACGCAGCTTTCATGAACGGCGGCTACAAGGCGACGCCGCACATCGTCAAACGCATCACCGATCCGGATGGCAAGGTTCTGTACGAGGCCGATTACAGCAATCCGCCGCGTGTCTTGAGCGAGCCCATCGCCGCCACGATGAACGGCATGATGTCCGGTGTCATTCGCGAGGGTACCGGCAGGGCGGCACGGCTTGACGGCTGGCAGGCGGCCGGAAAATCCGGTACGACGCAGAATTCCCGAGATGCGCTTTTTGTCGGCTTTACCAGCATTCTGACGACCGGTGTGTGGTTTGGCAATGACGACGGCAGCTACATGAAGAGGGTTACCGGCGGCACGTTGCCTGCCAAGGCCTGGAAGGAATATATGACTGTGGCGATGAAGGGATACACGCCGACGCCCTTGTTTGGTTTCGGCAACGGCGCTCAGCTGCCGCCCGCAACCGATCAGCCGCAGTCGCCTTCGACCTCGATCGGCGACATCATTTCCGGTATCCTGCCCGGAGCCTCTCAGGAGCAGCCGGAATATTCGGGCTCTGACAGTTTTCCGCCGGCCCCACCGGCACCTGCCGGCTCGGATATCGTTCGCTCACGCCCGCTGCCGCCGATGCAGCCGCAGGCAGAGACTGCCTTGCCACCGGCCCGAAACTTCGATCGGTCGGCTTCACCGCAGCCTCCGGGCGCTATTCCCTGTGCTTATGGCGATAACGCCATTTGCAACAACGGCAATGGTGGCACGGTTTACGACAATCGGCAGCAGCGCCAATATCGCGGCAATACCGACGCCGAACAGGCCGGCGGCTACCGCGATTATCGCCAGTATAAAGGCCCGTATGATTCGCAGGCTCCCTTACCGCCCGGAAGCGTTGGCGGCGGCCCTGTGCCTCCCGGAGATGTCGGCGCTGACGGCGGCCATGTCTACCAGCCGCAGCAAGCTCGCAGGACCACATTGCTTGACGTAATCATGGGCCAGTAATGTCTCCGGCGGTATGCTTGCATGCGTCAGCAGATGAATCGCGCTTTTTGCCGGAAGGCTGGCGATTTCCTGCCTTGCAGTCGGAAAAACCCGTCCTTATATACGCCGCATGACGGCAGCACTGGCTGCCAAGGAATTCAAAAGACCATCCCAGTCGAGGAACTGTCAGTGGAATGCCTTTCGGGGTCCCGACGGTTCGCTTAAAGGAGAGAGAAGATATGGCTAAAGTAATTGGCATCGACCTCGGTACCACCAACTCCTGCGTTGCCATCATGGATGGCAAGGATGCGAAGGTCATCGAGAACGCCGAAGGCGCGCGCACCACGCCCTCCATGGTCGCATTCACCGAAGACGGCGAACGTCTCGTCGGCCAGCCGGCCAAGCGCCAGGCGGTGACCAACCCGACCAACACCCTGTTTGCAGTCAAGCGCCTGATCGGCCGCCGCTTCGAAGACCCGACGGTCGAGAAGGACAAGGGCCTTGTTCCGTTCGATATCGTCAAGGGCGATAACGGCGACGCATGGGTCAAGGCACACGACAAGAACTATTCCCCTGCTCAGGTTTCCGCGATGATCCTTCAGAAGATGAAGGAAACCGCTGAATCCTACCTCGGTGAAAAGGTCGAAAAGGCCGTCATCACCGTTCCGGCATACTTCAACGACGCGCAGCGCCAGGCAACCAAGGATGCCGGCCGCATCGCGGGTCTTGAAGTCCTCCGCATCATCAACGAGCCGACTGCTGCGGCCCTTGCCTACGGCATGGACAAGAAGGACGGCAAGACGATCGCCGTTTACGACTTGGGCGGCGGTACCTTCGATATCTCGGTTCTGGAAATCGGCGACGGCGTCTTCGAAGTGAAGTCGACCAACGGCGACACCTTCCTCGGCGGTGAAGACTTCGACATGCGTCTGGTCGAATATCTTGCAGCCGAGTTCAAGAAGGATCAGGGCATTGACCTGAAGAACGACAAGCTTGCGCTGCAGCGCCTCAAGGAAGCTGCCGAAAAGGCCAAGATCGAACTGTCGTCCTCGCAGCAGACCGAAATCAACCTGCCGTTCATCACGGCGGACGCGTCCGGTCCGAAGCACCTGACGCTGAAGCTGACCCGCGCCAAGTTCGAAAGCCTGGTCGATGATCTGGTTCAGCGCACTGTCGCACCGTGCAAGGCAGCGCTGAAGGATGCCGGCGTTACTGCAGCCGAGATCGACGAAGTCGTTCTCGTCGGCGGCATGAGCCGCATGCCGAAGGTGCAGGAAATCGTCAAGCAGCTGTTCGGCAAGGAGCCGCACAAGGGCGTCAACCCGGATGAAGTCGTAGCCCTCGGTGCTGCCATCCAGGGCGGCGTTCTCCAGGGCGACGTCAAGGACGTTCTGCTTCTCGACGTGACTCCGCTGTCGCTCGGCATCGAAACGCTCGGTGGCGTCTTCACCCGTCTGATCGACCGTAACACCACGATCCCGACCAAGAAGAGCCAAACCTTCTCGACCGCTGACGACAACCAGCAGGCCGTGACGATCCGCGTTTCCCAGGGTGAGCGCGAAATGGCGGCAGACAACAAGCTGCTCGGCCAGTTCGACCTCGTCGGCCTGCCGCCGGCACCGCGCGGCATGCCGCAGATCGAAGTCACCTTCGACATCGACGCCAACGGCATCGTCCAGGTTTCGGCCAAGGACAAGGGTACCGGCAAGGAACAGCAGATCCGCATCCAGGCTTCCGGTGGTCTTTCTGACGCCGACATCGAGAAGATGGTCAAGGACGCTGAAGCCAATGCCGAAGCCGACAAGAAGCGTCGTGCAGGCGTTGAAGCCAGGAACCAGGCCGAGAGCCTGATTCACTCCAGCGAGAAGTCGCTCCAGGAGTATGGCGACAAGGTCACCGAAGCCGACCGCAAGGCGATCGAAGATGCGATTGCTGCGCTGAAGACCTCGGTCGAAGCTTCCGAGCCGGATGCCGATGACATCCAGGCAAAGACTCAGACCCTCATGGAAGCTTCCATGAAGCTCGGCCAGGCCATCTACGAGGCCCAGCAGGCTGAAGGTGGAGCTGAAGGCGGCAAGGACGACGGTGTCGTTGATGCCGACTACGAGGAAATCAAGGACGACAAGAAGTCGGCCTAAGGCTCCGTTGACGGAAGCCTCAATATAGTCGACTAAAAGTTCCGGCTGCCTTGTGCAGCCGGACTACGTTTCCGGAGCCGGATACCTGAATGGCCAAAGCAGACTTTTACGAAATCCTGGGCGTCGCCAAATCGGCGGACGAGAAGGAGCTGAAGAGCGCCTTCCGCAAGATGGCCATGAAATACCACCCGGACAAGAATCCCGGTGACGCGGAGGCCGAAAAGAAGTTCAAGGAACTGAATGAGGCCTACGAAACCCTAAAGGACCCGCAGAAGCGCGCAGCCTATGATCGTTACGGTCATGCAGCCTTCGAACAGGGCGGCATGGGCGGTGGCGGCGGTTTCGGCGGTGGTGCCGGTGGCTTCTCTGATATCTTCGAAGACATCTTTGGCGAGATGATGGGCGGCGGTCGTGCGCGCCGTTCTTCCGGTGGCCGCGAACGCGGCGCCGATCTTCGCTACAACATGGAAATTTCGCTGGAAGAAGCATTTTCCGGTAAGACGGCGCAGATCCGGGTTCCGACCTCGATCACCTGCGACGTCTGCACCGGTTCTGGCGCCAAGCCCGGCACGCAGCCCAAGACCTGCGGCACCTGTCAGGGTTCGGGTCGCGTTCGCGCTTCCCAGGGCTTCTTCTCTGTTGAGCGCACCTGCCCGACCTGTCATGGCCGCGGCCAGACGATCACCGATCCCTGCACCAAGTGCCACGGCCAGGGCCGTGTGACCGAAGAGCGTTCGCTCTCAGTCAACATCCCGGCCGGCATCGAGGACGGTACCCGTATCCGCCTTCAGGGCGAGGGCGAAGCCGGTGCCCGTGGCGGCCCGGCGGGCGATCTCTATATCTTCCTGTCGGTTACGCCGCATGAATTCTTCCAGCGCGATGGCGCCGACCTTTATTGCGCCGTTCCGATCTCGATGACCACGGCAGCGCTTGGTGGCACGTTCGATGTCGGCACGCTGGACGGCTCGAAGTCGCGTGTGTCGGTGCCGGAAGGCACCCAGGCCGGCAAGCAGTTTCGTTTGAAGGGCAAGGGCATGCCGGTTCTGCGCTCTTCGCAGACGGGCGACCTTTACATTCAGATCGGCATCGAGACGCCGCAGAAGCTGACCAAGCGTCAGCGCGAACTGCTGCAGGAATTCGAGGAAATCTCGTCCAAGGAGAACAATCCGGAATCGACCGGCTTCTTCGCCCGGATGAAAGAATTCTTCGACAACTGATCGAAGACGATCCAGAAATTGAAAACGCCGGCTGAAGAGCCGGCGTTTTGCGTTTGTGGTAAAGTTGCAGGGCTTCGTTCCGGTCGTCATGCTCGGGCTCGTCCCGAGCATCTATTGTCGTTCAACCCAACCTCAACGTGAATGGACCCTCGGGACAAGCCCGAGGATGACGTCGAGAAAAATTACTTCTGAGCCAACGCCGTCATGATCCGTGCCCAGGAGCGGATGCCCTTGTGGTAGGACTTGAGATCATATTTCTCGTTCGGCGAATGGATACGGTCATCCACGAGACCGAAGCCGACCAGCAGCGAATCCATGCCGAGCTGCTTCTGGAAATCGCCGACGATTGGGATCGAGCCGCCCATACCAATGATGACGGCCGGGTTCTTCCACTCTTCCGAAAGGGCAGCTTTTGCCTTGGTCAACTCCGGCGAATCATAGGAAAGCTGGATGGCAGGTGATGCGCCATGTTCATGGAATTCCACCGAGCAATCGCCTGGGATTTTCGAGCGCACATAGGCGCGGAAGGCTTCGCGAATCTTTGCCGGGTTCTGATCTCCGACGAGGCGGAAGGAAACCTTGGCCGAGGCTTGGGCCGCGATCACAGTCTTGAAACCTTCGCCGGTATAGCCGCCGGTAATGCCGTTCACTTCGGCCGTTGGGCGTGCCCAGGTCAGTTCCAGCACGGAGCGGCCTTTTTCGCCGGACGGGATCGAAAGACCGACGCCGCCAAGAAAGCTCTCGGAGCTACGACCGAGCGTTTCCCAGCCTTCCTTGATATTGGTCGGCGTCTCTTCCACGCCCTCGTAAAAGCCTTCCAGCGTCACGCGACCGGTCTCGTCATGCAGGCCGGCGAGAATGTCGGTGAGGATGTGGATCGGGTTGGCGGCAGCTCCGCCGAACAGGCCGGAATGCAGGTCGCGATCGGCAGCCTTGATGACGATCTCTTCGCCGACTAGGCCACGCAATGCAGCTGCGATTGCCGGCGTATCGCCGTCCCACATGCCGGTATCGCAAACCAGCGCAAACTCGGCCTTGAGTTCTGCGGCATTGGCGTCGAGGAAGGGCTTCAGCGACGGCGAACCGGACTCTTCTTCGCCTTCAAACAGGATAGTGACGCGGATCGGCAGCGAACCGTTGATCTCCTTGTAGGCGCGGCAGGCCTCGACGAAGGTCATCAACTGGCCCTTGTCATCAGCGGTGCCGCGGCCGGTCAACACTTTACGGCCGGGTGAGATTTCCTTGATCTTCGGCTCAAACGGACTGTCCTCCCAGAGCTCGATCGGATCGACCGGTTGTACGTCGTAATGGCCGTAGAAAAGCACATGTGGGGCATCGGCTGTCGCGCCCTCGTGATGGGCGACAACCATCGGGTGCCCGGCCGTGTCGCGCACGGAGGCGTCAAAGCCGATACCCTTCAGTTCGGTAACCAACCATTCGGCTGCCTTGCGGCACTCGGCCTTGTAGGCCGGGTCCGTGGAGATGGACTGGATGCGGACGAGCGAAAAGAGGCGGTCGATGCTGTCTTGAAGGTTCTGGTCGGCGCGATCGAGAACGGCGGAAATATCGGTCATGGAAAATCACCTTGTCTTGGAGCGGTCGCACACGCGGGCGGCCAGCTTGCCTAAACTGTTAGCAAGCAAGGGCAGGGCGGCACAATGGCAAAAGCCGCTGCCGGTTCGCCGAATGCACGGGCAATGCAACTTTGGTCGAAGGAGTACAACTCTGGACTGTCGGCAAAGTGGAGATATATGCTCAAATTCGGACATCGTTTCGTCCGGCCTTGGGAGGGGCTTCAATGTGGAATCAAGTTTATGACCCCACGGGCAGCGCTGTTCTGTCCACCATACTCGCCGCAATTCCCGTTCTCATTCTTCTCGGCCTTATCGCAACCAATGTGGTGAAGGCACATATCGCAGCCATCATCGCGCTCATCATTGCCAATCTGATCGCAATCTTCATCTTCACCATGCCGGCAGCGATGTCGATCCGTGCCACTATTCTGGGAGCGATCACCGGCTTTTTCCCGATCGGCTGGATCGTCCTCAATGTCATCTTCCTCTACCGGCTGACGGTGGAGAAAGGGCAGTTCGAGAAGCTTCAACAGACGATCGGCAGCGTGACGGACGACCGCCGCATACAATTACTGCTCATCGCCTTTGCCTTTGGGGCTTTTTTCGAGGGCGCATCCGGCTTCGGTACGCCGGTAGCGGTTACTGGCGCGATCCTGATCGGCCTTGGCTTTTCGCCGCTCGCCGCTTCCGGCCTGTCTCTTATCGCCAATACCGCGCCGGTCGCCTATGGCGCGCTCGGCACGCCGATCCAGGGCCTGTCTCAGGTCACAGGCATCGATCCCTACCTGCTTGGTGCCATGGTCGGCAGGCAGCTGCCATTCTTCTCGGTGCTTGTGCCCTTCTGGCTGATCTGGGTTTTTGCCGGACGCAAGGGCATGATGCAGATCTGGCCGGCTATCCTGGTGACCGGCGCGTCCTTTGCCATTTCGCAGTTCGCCATCTCCAACTACATAAATCCATGGATCGTCGATATCGGCGCCTCACTGATCTCCATGGCATGCCTCATTGGCTTCCTGCAGGTCTGGCAGCCCAAGGAGGTCTGGACTTCACCCAAGCTGCGCGGCCACGATATTTCCGATGACGGCACATTGAAGGAAGCAAAACCGATCGTGCGCCCGTCGCGGGCCGAGATCCGTGCAGCACTGACACCCTGGGTAATCGTCTGCGTGATCCTTTTGATCTGGGGCACCGGTTTCTTCAAGTCGGCGGTCAATTCATGGGCGGTGTGGAACTATCCCGTCCCGGGCCTCGACAAGATGATCGCCAAGATGCCGCCCGTAGCGCCCGGGCCAACGCCGGAAGCCGCGACCTTCTCCTTCACCTGGCTGTCATACACGGGCACCGGCATGTTTATCGCAGCCGTACTTTCCGGCTTTGCCATGGGCTTCACTCCGTTGGCGATGCTGAAAACCTACGCCAGGACAATAAAACTCTGCGCCTATTCGCTGATTACGATCGCCGCGATGCTGGCGCTCGGTACGCTGACGAGACTGTCGGGCATCGACTCCACGCTCGGCCTTGCCTTTGCCGCGACCGGCGTCTTCTATCCGTTCTTCGGCACGCTGCTCGGCTGGTTGGGCGTGGCGCTGACCGGGTCCGATACGGCGTCGAACATCCTGTTCGGCAACCTGCAGAAGGTGACGTCGGAGCAGCTGGGGCTTTCGCCGATCCTGATGGGGGCTGCGAACTCGTCCGGCGGCGTCATGGGCAAGATGATCGACGCGCAGTCAATCGTCGTCGCATCCACTGCGACCGGCTGGTTCGGACACGAAGGCAGTATTCTGCGCTTCGTCTTCTGGCACTCGATCGTGCTTGCCTGCCTTGTCGGTGTGCTGGTGACGTTGCAAGCCTATGTCTGGCCATTCACGGCTATGGTCGTCGTTCAACCCTGATGGATTTGAGGAGGCATCGCTCGTTTTGGGCGGTGCCTCAGGCTTTTCGGCTGTTGCCAATAATAAGCCGCATATATTCCATCATCAGCTCCCGCTCGAATGAGCGGAAGCCGGAAAACAGCGCGCTGTCCGCCTCGGCGGCGGCATCGACAGCACTCGTTTCCAGCGATCTGCCGAGTTCCGTCAAAGTGATGATCTGGGCGCGTTTGTCGCTCGGGTGCGGTGTGCGCGCAATCAGCCCATCGCGCTCCATCCTTGCAAGCGTATTGGCGAGCGTTGCCTGCTCTACTTCAAGCTTGTCCAGAAGCTGTTTCTGCGTCAGCCCGTCTTCCTGCCAAAGTTCGAGCAGAACCGGAAACTGCCCGGGCGAAAAGCCGAGTGTTGACGCGCGCTTCTGCAGCGATCGTGAAAAAACCCTGGCGAGCTGACCGGCCAGATAGGTAGCCGACTGCGAGCGATCGAATCCCATGGCCTCCGCCACTACTTTCCCGGGGGAGCCAGCTTGGCTGGCAGACGATAATCGATATCAGGCAATGCTTTTATGGAGATTGGGGCACAGGTGCGGTGTTGGCAAGATGGGCACTGATAATTCGGCTGCCGATGTCGGAGGTAACGCAAACAAAAACGCCACGGCTGGGAGGGGGCAGCCGTGGCGTTTCTTATAGAAGGACAAAGACCCGGAGAGGGGGATAGGCCTTTGTCCGGTCTGGTGAGGCGGGGGACGGGCCTTCTGCCAGACTGCGGCGTTACGATCGCCGGTAACCCTGAGATGATAGGCGGATTGCGGCTTTTCAAGGGAAAGCTGGATTACAATTCGGTAAGGTAGAGCAAAGCTTGCCGGTGTGGTTCCGAAGAAGTTTTCGTGGACGCCGATCCTGTGCCACGCTATGCCATGCCCATGAAAAAAGGCGATCACCTCTTCCTAGTCGACGGTTCCGGCTTCATCTTTCGCGCGTTTCACGCGCTGCCACCGCTGACCCGAAAAACCGATGGCCTGCCGGTCGGCGCGGTCTCAGGCTTCTGTAACATGCTCTGGAAACTGCTGACCGATGCGCGTGATACGTCGGTCGGCGTGACGCCCACCCATTTCGCCGTCATCTTCGATTATTCGTCGAAAACGTTCCGCAAGGATCTCTACGACGCCTACAAGGCGAACCGCTCGGCCCCGCCGGAAGAACTGGTCCCGCAGTTCGGCCTGATCCGCCAGGCGACCCGTGCCTTCAACCTGCCCTGCATTGAGACCGAAGGTTTCGAGGCGGACGACATCATCGCGACTTATGCCCGTCAGGCAGAAGCCACCGGTGCAGACGTTACCATCGTGTCTTCCGACAAGGACCTGATGCAGCTCGTGACGCCGATGGTCCACATGTATGACAGCATGAAGGACAAGCAGATCGGCATTCCGGAAGTCGTCGAAAAATGGGGTGTGCCGCCGGAAAAGATGATCGATCTTCAGGCGCTGGTGGGTGACTCGGTCGACAACGTTCCGGGTATTCCCGGTATCGGACCGAAGACGGCGGCCCAGCTTCTGGAAGAGTTCGGCGATCTCGATACGCTGCTGACACGCGCGGGCGAAATCAAGCAGGTCAAACGTCGCGAAAACATCATTGCCAATGCGGATATGGCCCGCCTGTCCCGCCAGTTGGTGGAGTTGCGTACCGATGTGCCTCTGGATCTTGATCTCGACGCGCTGTTCCTCGAGCCACAAGATGGGCCAAAGCTGGTCGCATTCCTGAAGGCGATGGAATTCGGCACGCTGACCCGCCGCGTGGCCACGACCTGCGATTGCGATGCCAATACCATAGAGCCGGCCACGATCGAGGTGGAATGGGGCGCCGAGGCAAGAGGGCCGGATCTTGATGCCGGAACTTCCATCAATACCGGCGATGCCGTAGCCCAGGCACCTGCAAATCCCGCCAAGGCGGCTGTTGCCAAGGGCGCCGATGGAGCAACGCCGAGCGAGCTTGCGGATACGCGTATCGCCGCTTTTTCCACTGCGAAAATCGACACGACGAAATATGTCACGATCCGAGACGCTGCCGTTCTCGACGACTGGATCAAGGCCGCGCGCGAGACCGGTCTTGTCGGTTTCGATACCGAGACCAATTCGCTCGATCCGATGCAGACGGAGCTGGTCGGTTTTTCGCTCGCCATTGCCGACAATACCGATAATCCATCGGGGCTCGATGTCCGCGCCGCCTATGTGCCACTGACCCACAAGACCGGTGTCGGCGATCTCCTTGGCGGCGGAATGGCCGAAAACCAGCTTTCCACCCGCGATGCGCTGGATCGTCTGAAGCCTCTGCTCGAAGACCCGTCGGTCCTGAAGGTCGCCCAGAACCTGAAATTCGACTACCTCGTCATGAAGCGCCACGGCATCACCGTGCAGGGTTATGACGATACGATGTTGATGTCCTATGTGCTGGACGCCGGCAAGACCACGCACGGCATGGACACATTGTCCGAACGCTGGCTGAACCATAAGCCGATCGCGTTCAAGGATGTTGCCGGTTCGGGGAAGAGCGGTGTCACCTTCGATTTTGTCGATATCGAGCGTGCAACGACCTACGCCGCCGAAGATGCCGATGTGACGCTGAGGCTCTGGATGGTGCTGAAGCCGCAACTGGCGGCAATGGGCCTCACCCGCATCTACGAGCGGCTGGAACGTCCCCTCGTCGAAGTTCTGGCGCGCATGGAAGAGCGTGGCATATCCATCGACCGCCAAATTCTGTCGCGCCTCTCTGGTGAATTGGCCCAGAAGGCAGCTGCCTTCGAGCACGAGATCTACGAACTCGCCGGCGAAAAGTTCACCATCGGCTCGCCCAAACAGCTCGGTGATATCCTGTTCGGTAAAATGGGGCTTCCAGGCGGTTCCAAGACCAAAACCGGCCAGTGGTCGACTTCCGCGCAGGTTCTGGAAGATCTCGCAGCCGAAGGCGCGGAGCTGCCACGCAAGATCGTTGATTGGCGTCAGCTGACCAAGCTGAAATCTACCTACACGGATGCGCTTCCCGGTTATGTGCACCCTGAGACGAAGCGAGTCCACACCTCCTATTCGCTGGCTTCCACCACGACGGGGCGCCTGTCATCGTCCGAACCGAACCTGCAGAATATTCCGGTAAGGACGACGGAAGGCCGCAAGATCCGCACCGCTTTCATTGCGTCGCCGGGCCACAAGCTTCTGTCTGCGGATTACAGCCAGATCGAACTGCGCGTACTCGCCCATGTGGCCGACATTCCGCAGCTGCGCCAGGCCTTTGCCGACGGGATAGATATCCACGCCATGACCGCATCCGAGATGTTCGGCGTGCCGGTGGAAGGCATGCCGAGCGAAATCCGCCGCCGTGCCAAGGCGATCAATTTCGGCATCATTTACGGCATCTCCGCCTTCGGTCTTGCCAACCAGCTGTCGATCGAGCGCTCTGAAGCGAGCGATTACATCAAGAAGTATTTCGAGCGCTTCCCCGGCATTCGCGACTACATGGACAGCACCAAGGCCTCTGCCCGCGAGCACGGCTATGTGGAAACGATCTTCGGTCGCCGCGCCCATTACCCGGAAATCAAGTCGTCCAACCCCTCGATGCGCGCGTTTAACGAGCGTGCGGCGATCAACGCACCGATCCAGGGATCTGCGGCAGATATCATTCGCCGTGCCATGGTGAAGATGGAGCCGGTACTGGCTGAAGCCGGGCTTGGCGAACGTGTGCGCATGCTGCTTCAGGTCCACGACGAACTGATTTTCGAAGTCGAGGATGCGGACGTCGAAAAGGCCATGCCGATCATCGTCTCGACCATGGAACAGGCGGCAATGCCCGCGATTTCGATGAAAGTGCCGCTCAAGGTTGATGCGCGCGCCGCTTCCAACTGGGACGAGGCGCACTGAAAGTGCCGCTGATGTTTTCTGATCTGGCGATCAATGCGCAGATCAGGCTGACCCGGTTTCCGGATAAAGCGAAGCCAGTGCCGTGGAAAGCAGTTCCTCGGCATAGGTATCTGCCGTTTCCTGCGCACCTTTGGTTAGACCGACCTCGCGCGATCGTTGTCGCACCGTGTCTTGGATCAGGGCTGCTATACCGCGGGCCTGATCAGCATTGCCGTTCTCGGAGGTGTCGAGCGTCAACGCCAATGCGGTCATGGCAACGATCTCCAGCACGACTATTCGCGCTTCCAGATCATTGCTTGCCACACTGTCAGGGTCCGCTCCATCCCTTGCTCGTGTTTCTATCACCGCCCCAGCTCCAATTGGCCTAGCCTCCATTAGGCATGCCGAATAAAGCAGGTAGGGGAGCTATTGGAACTTTAAAGCGTGCCAGGTTTTATTTTTCTCTCGGAATGAAAGACTAGGATAATAAAGTCGAAACGGCGTCGACAATCGCTTTGCCCGAAATTTCTATTTCATCGCTATTATCGATCGTGATGACCTTATAGTCGCCGATCACGCCAAGCGAACTTCGTTTCAGCCGGCGCAGAATGTCTTCTCTGCTCTCTCGTCCGCGCGCTTCAAGCCGCAGTGCCAGCACTTCCGGGCGTGCTGTTACGTTGATGACGACGAGGTTCGGATAGGCTTGCCCGAACAGGCCGAGCGCCGAGCGCGATCCGTTTGCGATAACGACCGCGCCGCTCGCCACGGCATTCTTCGTCTCGACGGGTATGCCGTAATGCAATCCGTGAGCTTCCCATGAAACGGCAAAGCGGCCATCGGCTTTGAGCTTTTCGAACTCGGCTTCGCAGACGCCATCATGATTCTCGCCGCCGGCAGCAGCATCGCGGGTTATCACGCGACGGGCAAACACCACATCGGGGTTGCCCGAGAGGGCGCGGGCGGCGTAGGCCATCAATGTGTCCTTGCCGGCCCCACTGGGGCCGACGACCGCGACCATGCAGCCTTCACCGGCTTTTCTGCGGGGTTCGGATGATCCGTGCATTAGGCCACCCGGCGCCCTTGCCGCCAGACGGCGCGCGATACCGGCACGCCTGCCTCGCGATGAACCCGTACGAGGTCGGCACGCAACCCGGTCGCGATCCGGCCGCGATCGGCAAGGCCAGCTGTTCGGGCCGGTGTGGATGTCACCATGGAGATCGCCTTTGGCAAAGAGATCCCCTCGACATCGTCTGCAAGAATGAATGGCGCGTAAAGCAGGCTGAGAGGCACGTAGTCCGAGGAGAGGACATCGAGAACGTCTCCGGCAGCAAGATCGCGGGCGGCAATATTGCCGGAATGCGACTTGCCGCGCACGACGTTCGGCGCGCCCATCAGCACGTTCATGCCAGCCCTATGCGAGGCGGCGGCGGCTTCGAAACTGGTTGGGAATTCGGCAAGCTTGACGCCGTTTTCGATCGCCTCGTCGACATGGGCAAGCGTCGCATCGTCATGGCTTGCAACGGTGATACCGTGCTCGGCGCAATGCTTGGCAATCGCGATACGATGCGGCGTCGAATTGCGCTGCGATTCCGCCACGCGCTTGTCGACAAAGATCTTAAAGGCTTCGTCGGTCAGGCCGCGCTTCTTCTGATAGTAGAAGATATACTGATCCATTGTCTGGAACTGACGCTGACCGGGAGCGTGGTCCATCAGCGAGACGAGCCGCACATGGCTGTCATTCTCGAAATCGGCAAAATGCTCCAGCACGTTATCGGCCGAAACCTCGCAGCGGAGGTGGATCAGGTGCTCCGAGCGCAGCCGCCCTTCGCGTTCGGCCGCCTGGATCGCATCGGCCATGGCCCGCATCTCGCCATGCTCGAAGCCACCGTCCTCGTCCGATCCCATTCTCAGGCAATCGAAGACGGTCGTGATGCCGGAAGAGGCGATCTGGGCGTCATGTGCCTGGATCGCCGCCGTCGCATTCCAGCGCACGCCGGGACGCGGAGAATAATGCTGTTCCAGATGGTCGGTATGCAGTTCCACCAGACCCGGGATCAGATAGTCGCCCTCGAAATCCTCGCCCGTGTGAACGCTGCCTTCGGAAAAGTCAGCGATCTTGCCGTCACGGATCTGTACGGAGCCGGAAATAACGCTGTCTTCCAGCACGATGCGGGCATTCTTGAATACGGTCTCGGTCATGAGGCGGTCTTTCTGATCTCGGAAGCGGGCTTCAGGGGCAGCCAGCGATGGGCAATAAAATCTGCGCCGCGGGCAGGCTCGACGAAGAGCGCTATGCCGTTAATGGAGAGCGGCCTGTTGATGAATTCCGCAAAACGGAGCTCGAGAGCGGCGCGCATGGCAGGCGCCTGTTCGGGCGGAACCTGGCCGGACAGCGTCATGTGAAAGCGAAATTCTCCCATCACATGGGGATAACCCCAGCGCATCAGGTTGTCGCGATGCTGCGGCGACAGCGTTTCCGGCTTGCGACGGGCAATATCGGCATCCGACAGCGGCGCCCGGAATGGCTCGAAATCCTCAACGATGCGGGCAGCATAGTCCTGCAGCTCGGGATAGACCCGATCCGGCACCAGCGCGAAGAACCGTCCGAGCTGACCGACAATCAGGTTGGGTATATCGAATGCCTCAGTCGTCGCGGCAAACTCTTTGAAAGCTTCGATCAGTTCCGCTTCCGTCTTGCCGTTTGCGAGTTCGAACGGAGCCTTCAGTGTTGCGTGAAAGGCGTAGCGGCGAGGATCGGCGGTAAGCGCATGAACCTCGTCCACGGAAAGGCCGTTAACCTCGGGCGTGGGAAAGGCCTCGCCGGTATAGGCATCACGGCCGAGCCAACGGGATGCGGTCGTCGTCAGCGGATGGTCCGCAGCGGGGGAAAAGTAGAGGGCGTAACGCAAGGCATCATTCCGGAATCAGGAAGGGGCAGAGACGGAAGTCTAGACATCCGTCGTATCCGAAGACAGGCCCAGCGCCTAAAAGATTTCCATGACAGAATGATGATGCGGGCGCGCTTTAATGCGTCGGGCCGCCGATCAGTCGCGAGCGGATCGCATTAGACACGTTGTCGAACAGGAAGACCACGAAGAGGATGAGGAGAACCATATAGGCGACCTTGTCCCAGTCGGCATTGGTGCCCATCGCTTCGAGGAGCTTGAGGCCAATACCGCCTGCGCCGACGGCACCGATGACGGTGGCCGAGCGGGTATTCGATTCCCAGAAGTACAGCGACTGGGAGATAAACACCGGCAGGACCTGCGGCACCACGCCGAAGCGGTTGACGATGATTGGCGAGGCCCCGACCGATTTCACGCCCTCGCGCTGCTTGTCATCCACGTTCTCGACCGCTTCCGCATAAACCTTTCCAAGCGCGCCGGCATCGGTAAAGAAGATCGCCGCAATGCCGGGGATCGGCCCGGGGCCGAAGGAGCGGGTGAAGAACAGCGCCCAGATCAGCATGTCGACCGAGCGCAGGAAGTCGAACAGACGCTTCATGCCCCAGTTGGCGACGCGGCTTCGCGTGATGTTGCGCGCAGCGATGAACGCGAGCGGGAAGGCACAGAGCGTGCCGAGCAGCGTGCCAACGAAGGCCATGACCAGCGTCTGCATCAGCTTCGACAGGATGTCGGCATGCTGCCAGACATTGTTGCCGAGAAAATCGTCGACCATGTGCGAAACGTTGGAGCGCGCGGGATCGAGGCGTTCGCCGACCGTGGCAAGGCTGACCAGTTCGCCCCAGCTCTTGCCCCAGAAATCCGACTTGGTGTCGAACAGGAAGTTTGCCCAGCCGAGGAAACGGCGCTGGATATAGACCTGGGAGGTCCGGATTTCAGCCTGTCCCTCGAAGCCGTAGTCAACGATGACCTTGGCTCCGTCCTGGATGATCGCAGCCGGCGCGCCTGCCGGTGCTGTTGCTGCATCCTCGGTGATCGTGACGGGGTAAGCAGTACCGTTGACGTAGACATCGACGCGGCTTGACGAAACTTCCAGCCTGTCGTTGTCGCTGCCGTAGGTGACCGTATAGCCGCCACCCTGGGTCGGCTGCAGCCAGAATATGTCGGCGCCCGCGGCATATTGTCCGCGGCTTGACCACTGCGCCCGCACGGTGCCGTCATCCTGGAAGCGCAGGCGCGGCTGTGCGCGCCACGAATACCAGTCCTGGATATAGGAAGACGCACGATCCCACTGACCATTCTGGAAGGCGGGACCGACATTGAAGGCGAAGAAGCAGATCACGAGATAGGCAAAGACGATGCCTGAACCGATGACCAGCCCGTAGCGCTTCATGACCGAGCGGTGAAAGACCTCCGGATGGGCCGAGCGCAGCCGCTCGCGATCGGAAGCGTTGATGCTGGGGACCGAAGATGTCATCAGGCTGCTCCCCTGCCGAATTCGAAGGATTGTTGGCCGATCAGCCGGCGGCGAAGCCAGCTCGAGAACTGATCGATCGCGATCACGCTGACAAGTAGCAGGATGATGATCGCATAGGTCTTGGCGGCATGGTCGCGGCCGATCGCCAGACGAAACACTTCGCCGATGCCGCCGCCCCCGACAGCCCCGATGATTGTCGAGGCGCGCACGTTGATCTCGGCGCGCAGCAGCGTGTAGGAAACGAAATTCGGCAGCACCTGGGGAACGATGGCGAAGCGCACGCGCTCGACCCATGAAGCACCGGCGGCACGCAGGCCTTCATCCGGCCTCATGTCGGAATTTTCGACAACTTCGAAGAACAGCTTTCCGAGCGCACCGATCGTATGAACGGTGATCGCAATGATCGCGGCAATCGGGCCGATCGACAGGATCGCGGTCAGAAGCCCGGCAATGACGATTTCCGGGAAGGCGCGCATCACTTCCATGATCCGGCGCACGACGAAACGGGTAGCGCCGGCGCCCACCAGATTGGTCGAGGCGAAGAAGCACAGCAGGAAGGCAAGGGATGCGCCGACGATCGTTGAAACCAGCGCAATGTTGATCGTGATGATCAACTGGTAGAAGAAATTCGGAATGTAGAGCGTGTCGGTAATGTAGACCCGGTCGGCCGTGTAGTCGTATTTCAGCGATCCGTCGGCATAGGGCGACGGCAGGTCGAACATCGCTCGGAAAATTTCCATCGGGCTGTCCGGCACGAAGCTGCGGATGAAATCGAAGAAATAGGGCAGGCGTTCGAAGAACTTGCCCGCATTCGCGTCATTGGCGAATTGCAGCGAGTAGAAAAGTGCGATGAGAAAAATGCCGATCGAGATCGCGGTGTAGATCCGGCGTGTCCGAAGCTGCTGCCGGTAATGCTGCATCACCAGGGATGCGGCAGGGCCGAGCCCGCCAGAGGTATTTTCGCTGATGGTCGCCATGATCCGCGCTCTCGTTTGACGAACGGCGGCACTCAGGGAGTGCCGCCGTCAAAGGATGGAAAGAAGGATCAGCCGCCGATGACGGACTTACGAGCGTCGACGATCGTCTGGTAGAAGGACGGATCGACCTTGATGTATTCCTTGTTGTCGCCCTGGGTGTAGGACTTGAAGCAATCGTGGTCTTTCTTCGGAAGGTCCATGAAATAGGCTTCGACCTTGGCGCGCATGGCTTCCGGCAGCTTGTTGTTGACCATCAGCGGGCCGTTCGGGATCAGCGGCGACTTCCAGACTTCGACGATATCGTCCATGTCCAGGTTACCCTTGTTGACCATCTGGTGCAGGTTGCCGCCGGTGTAACCGTCTTCCCACTTGCCAACGCCCGAACCGAAGGTCGTACCGGCATCGAACTTCTTGTCGAGAACGGCAAGAACGAGGTTCTCGTGACCGCCGCCGAAGCCGGTTTCAGAGAAGTATTCCTTCACCGGTGCGCCGATTTCCTTCGGCAGGGCGACGTTCGGGACGAGATAGCCGGAGGTCGAGTCCGGGTCGGCGAAGCCGAGCTTCTTTCCCTTCAGGTCGGCGAGCGTCTTGATGCCCGAATCCTTGCGGGCGACCATGATCGAGTAGTAACCGCTGGAACCGTCCGACTGGGTGTAGGTCAGGATCGGGTCGACAGCTTTCGGGTCCTTGATTGCGATGGCGGCATAGGAGGAGGCGCCCATCGAAGCGATGTCGATCGTGCCGCCGAGCAGGCCCTGGATGACGCCGTTATAGTCCGGCGACGGGAAGATCTGGACTTCCGGAACGCCGGTCGCAGCCTTGAGGCCATCGGCAACACACTGGGTGTTGCGGATCTGGTCGGCTTCGTTTTCCGAGCCGTCGAGACCGATGCGCAGAACCTTGACGTCCTGTGCCATTGCGGAGCCGGCGAGCACGCTGAGTGCAACGGCAGCGAGAAGAGTTTTCTTCAGCATGGTGATCTCCTGTTTCCGGATCATCCGGAGTTGGGTCATGAATGAATGGTTTGCCCTTTACGCGGGCTGTCGATCTGGGTGCGGGTATCAGGCGCTGGCGCTCGCCAGCGAGCCGATCCCACCCGATTGCTGTTCCCGGCCAGCCTGGGCTGCGGGAATGTTGATGCTGGTCGAGGTCATCGTTTCGTCGATACCGGCGCCATCCTTGTCGGAGCCGTAGATTTCCTGCACGGCAGCCGCCGTGAGTTCAGCTGGAGTGCCGTCGAAGACAACGCTGCCATGAGCCATGCCGATGATGCGCTCGCAATAGCTGCGGGCGGTATCGAGCGTGTGCAGGTTGGTAATGACGGTAATGCCTTCACGCTCGTTGATATCGCGCAGCGCATCCATCACGATCTTGGCGTTGAGCGGATCGAGCGAAGCAATCGGCTCGTCGGCAAGCAGCATCTTCGGCGCCTGCATCAGCGCACGGGCAATCGCCACACGCTGTTGCTGGCCGCCCGAAAGCGTTCCGGCGCGCTGCATCGCGGTCTGTTCGATACCGAGACGTTCGAGCGCCGCAATGGCTGCTAGTCGCTCGTCGTCGGAAAAGATGTTGAGCAGGCTCAAGACCGTCGAGCGATGGTTCAGGCGGCCGAGCATAACATTGGTCAGCACGTCGAGGCGCGGCACGAGATTGAACTGCTGGAAGATCATCGCGCAGTCACGCTGCCAGTTGCGCAATCCGGCGCCTTTCAGCGAGGACACTTCGACGCTGCCGAAATGGATAGAGCCGGAGCTCGGCTCCTGCAGGCGGTTGATCATTCGCAGAAGGGTGGACTTGCCGGCACCGGACCGACCGATAATGCCGACCATCTGTCCCTGGGGAATCTCTACATTGACGGCATTGACCGCGATACGATCGCCGAAACGTCGAGTGATATTCCTCAGTTCAAACTTCATGTTCTGATGCCTGTTCAATCCCCTGGTGGGGATCGGATTAGACTTGGTTGATGAAGTCTGAATGTCGATTCGATGTCAGTTTGATTACAAGCGTGACGCTTCTGTAACGCTTTCGTTACAACGCATGACGCGCAAGAAAATCCTCTGCTGAAAGTGTCCTGAAATCTTCGAGTGCGCTGCGTAACTTCTTATGATCCCAATCCCACCAGGCGAGCCGGTCCATTTCTTCTCCGATTTTCTTGGTAAAGCGCTCGCGGATCAGTTTGGCCGGCACACCGCCGACGATGGTGTAAGGCGCGACATCCTTGGAGACGACAGCGCCGGCGCCGATCACCGCGCCATTTCCGACATTCACACCCGGCAGCAGAGTGGCGCCGTGGCCGATCCAGACGTCATGACCGATCGTGATCCGGCTTTCCCGACGCCAGTCGAAGAACTCCTTTTCCATATCCGCGTCATCCCAATAATAGGCGGCGCGATAGGTGAAATGATGCAGTGTGGCGCGCTGCATCGGATGGTTGGTGGCGTTGATGCGCACTGCGGCGGCAATGTTGACGAACTTGCCGATCGTGGCGCACCAGATCGAGCCATCGCGCTCGATATAGGAATAGTCACCGAATTCCACTTCATCCAGGCGGCAGCGCTCGGCCACTTCCGTGTAGTGTCCGAGCGTCGCGTTCGTCACGCTTGCCGTTTCGTGGATATTCGGCGCCTCGGTCAGTTTCCTGCTCATGCCGCAATGGCCTTTCGTGGAGAAAAGGCACTGACGTCGAGAATACGGTCTGCGACTGCCTCGCGTACTTCCTCGTCATGGAAGATACCAAGCATGGCGACGCCCTCTTCCTTCTTCGCTGCGATCATCTCGACCACGACGCGCCGGTTGGTGGCATCTAGCGAGGCGGTCGGCTCGTCGAGAAGCAGGATGCGATGGCTGGTGATGAAACCGCGAGCGATATTGACGCGCTGCTGCTCGCCGCCGGAGAAGGTAGATGGCGGCAGCGACCACAATTCGCGCGGCAGGTTGAGCCGGGAAAGCAGCTCGGCCGCATTCTCTTTGGCAACCGATGCCTCGACGCCGCGTATGACGAGTGGTTCGGCAACGACATCTATTGCTGCGACGCGCGGCACGGTGCGCAGGAACTGGCTGACATAACCCATCGTGTGACGGCGCACGTCGATGATCGTGCGCGGGTCGGCATTGGCGATATCGACGATCTTGTCTTTGTGATCGACGAGGATCTGGCCCGCATCTACCGCATAATTGCCGTAGAGCATTTTCAGGATCGAACTTTTGCCGATGCCGGACGGGCCGCCGAGCACGACGCATTCGCCGGCGGCGACGGAAAAGTTCACGTCGTTGACGACCGGCAGCTTGATACCGTCGCGCAGATGCATGGTGAAGCTCTTGAAGACTTCCGAGACGACGAGGGGAGTGGCCATCTGGATCTCCTATACTTGCAGGATCGAGGAAACGAGAAGCTGGGTGTAGGGCTCGCGTGGATCGTCGAGCACGCGGTCTGTCAGTCCGTGTTCGATCACATGTCCGTCCTTCATCACCATCATCCGGTGGGAGAGCAGGCGGGCGACCGCCAAGTCATGGGTGACGACGATTGCTGCAAGGCCCAGATCGTTGACGAGGCCGCGGACGAGATCGAGCAGGCGTGCCTGCACCGACACATCGAGACCGCCGGTCGGCTCGTCCATGAAGACGAGCCGCGGACCGGTGACGAGATTGCGGGCAATCTGCAGGCGCTGGCGCATGCCGCCGGAAAAGGCGCGCGGCTGGTCGTCGATCCGGTCTGCGGAAATTTCCACCCGGCCGAGCCAGTCCGTCGCCGTCTCGCGGATTTTGCCGTAATGCCGATCGCCGACTGCCATTAGCCGCTCGCCGACATTGGCACCGGCAGAAACCGCCATGCGCAATCCGTCCGCCGGGTTCTGGTGAACGAAACCCCAGTCGGTGCGCATCAGGAACCGGCGATCGGCCTCGCTCATGTGATAGAGATCGCGGAAATTGCCGTCGCGCATCCGGTACTCGACGCTGCCGGCGGTGGGCAGAAGACGAGTGGAGATGCAGTTCAGAAGCGTCGTCTTGCCCGAACCGGATTCACCCACGATGGCGAGAACTTCGCCCGGCCAAAGCTCGAAATTGACATCCTTGCAGCCGATCCGGCTGCCGTAGAATTTCGACACACCGCTGACTTTGAGAAGAGGGGTATCGGTCATTCCGCAGCCTCCTGATTAGGAGCAAGCATCGCCCCGACATGCCCGTGCTCGCGACGATCCTCGCAATGGTCGGTATCGGAGCAGACGAACATTCGCCCGCCCTTGTCGTCGAGCACGACTTCGTCGAGATAGACGCCATGCGCGCCGCATAGCGCGCAATCCTGTTCGAATGTCTGGATCTCGAACGGATAATCCTCGAAATCGAGACTGACCACTTCGGTATGCGGCGGCACCGCATAGATGCGCTTCTCACGCCCGGCACCGAAAAGCTGCAGCGCGTCCGACATGTGCATTTTCGGATTGTCGAATTTCGGTGTCGGTGACGGGTCCATCACATAACGGCCATCGACCTTCACCGGATAGGCATAGGTCTTGGAAATGCGGCCGTTGATGGCGATGTCTTCATAGAGCTTCACATGCATCAGGCCGTATTCTTCCAGCGCGTGCATCTTGCGCGTTTCGGTCTCGCGTGGCTCGAGGAAACGCAGCGGCTCGGGGATCGGCACCTGATAGACGAGAACCTGATTTTCGCCGAGCTTCTGTTCCGGAATGCGGTGACGTGTCTGGATGATCGTTGCATCCTTTGTATGCGTCGTCACCGCCACGTTTGCGACCTTCTGGAAGAAGGCGCGGATGGAGACGGCGTTGGTCGTGTCGTCGGCGCCCTGGTCGATCACCTTCAGCACGTCTTCCGGCCCGATGATCGAGGCGGTCACCTGCACGCCGCCGGTGCCCCAGCCATAGGGCATCGGCATTTCGCGCGATGCGAAGGGGACTTGATAGCCGGGTATCGATATTGCCTTGAGGATCGCGCGGCGGATCATCCGCTTCGTTTGTTCGTCCAGATAGGCGAAATTGTAGGTGGCGAGATCGGCACTCATTCGGCAGCATCCTTCATCACGGTTTCACCCCGGTCGGCAGTGCGCGCGGCTTCGATATCGGCGCGCATCTTGCGGACCATGGCGAGTTCCGCCTGGAAATCGACGTAATGCGGCAGCTTTAGGTGTTCGACGAAGCCGGTCGCCTGCACGTTGTCGGAATGGGAAATGACGAATTCCTCGTCCTGCGCCGGCGCGGTAACGTCCTCACCGAGTTCTTCTGCACGAAGCGCGCGATCGACGAGCGACATCGACATCGCCTTGCGCTCGCTCTGGCCGAAGACGAGGCCGTAACCGCGGGTAAACTGCGGCGGCGCCTTGGATGAACCCTTGAACTGGTTGACCATGTGGCATTCGGTCACGCGGATATGGCCAAGCGAAACGGCAAAGCCGAGTTCCGGTATCTCCATCTCCACCTCGACCTCGCCGATGCGGATTTCACCGACGAACGGATGGTTGCGGCCATAGCCGCGCTGGGTCGAATAACCGAGTGCCAGAAGAAAACCTTCATCGCCACGTGCCAGAGCCTGCAGGCGCAGGTCACGCCCCATCGGAAACTCCATCGGCTCACGCGTCAGATCGCCCGCTTGATGATCCTGCGGTAGTTCCCCATCGGCCTCGATCAGGCCCTCATGCGCGAGAATGTCGGAGACGCGCATGATCTCCTCGCCACCAGCCTCCCTGCGGGCAGGCTCTTCGACTGCTTCGTCCGACAGTAGTGAGGGGTCGAGAAGGCGATGGGTGTAGTCGAAGGTCGGGCCGAGCAGCTGTCCACCCGGCAGATCCTTGTAGGTCGCCGAAACGCGGCGTTCGACCTGCATCTCGGCAGTGTCGAGCGGCACTGAATTGCCGAAGCGGGGCAGGGTGGTGCGATAGGCGCGCAGCAGGAAGATCGCCTCGATCAGGTCGCCGCGAGACTGGCGTACCGCAAGCGCTGCAAGCGAACGGTCGTAAAGCGAGGCCTCCGCCATCACCCGATCAACGGCAAGGCCGAGCTGTTCGGCAATCTGGTCGATCGTGACGGAGGGGAGCGAACGATCGCCCCGGCGTCGGTCGGCGAGAAGCCGGTGAGCGTTGCTGATGGCAGCCTCGCCACCTTTGACGGCAACATACATGGTCTACTCTCCTTGAGGACTAAGCCACGATCTTCGTCGTGCGGGGCAGGCACAGAAAACTGCGTCCCGCCGTCAGGATGACATCGACACCGCGTGGAAACAGCGGCCGGTTGTCGGCCCACAAGCGCAGGAACGCCTCGGGCAATCCGGCAATCTCGACGGTCTTAAACTGAAGGATGCCCGGTCCCGACAGCGTGAAGGACTGGCCTTCACCAAGTCCCGCCACTTCGATGACCAGCGTCGTCGAACGATCCGGATATTCTTGGCTGCCGAGCGAAAACAGGCCGAAGGAAGAAGGCGTCACGCCCGCCTCGACGAAGGCAAAGCGTGCTTCGGCCTTTTCGCGGGTTATCGTCGCACCGGAATGGAAGCCGATCCATTCGCCGACCGCCGACTTGGCAAAGCCGGCGCTGAGCCAGGCCGGCGTGTCGTGGTCGCAAAGCGTCAGCGCGATTGCGCCGGCTGCCGCTCCGAGCGGATCGGGCTGTCCGGCATCATGCTCGATCGACCGGATCGATCCCGGCCGCGCCATGCCGTCCATCAGCATGCGAAATACGCTCTGGGACTGGAAGACCGGATCGGAAAAGCCACCGGTAAAGGCTTGTGTATTGGCAGACATCAGTCTTCTCCCCGAACCATTGTGAAGAAGTCGACGCGGGTGGCGGCAGTCTCTTCCGCCTTCGCTCGGTTTTCCGTCGCAACGCGATGTTCGATCGGAGCAAGTAGGACGTTTTCGACATGGTCTCTCGTGGCATCCTCCTGCCAGAGCGCATCGAATATCGCCGCAAGCTTCGCCTTCTGCTTATCCGTGCCGAGCGCTTGCGCGTGGCCGACCGTGCCCGATGCAAGTGCGATGGTCGCGCGTGTCACGGTCGCTTCGCCGAGATTGAACGGACTGCCGCCGCCGCCGATCCGGCCGCGGACCATCACCAGCCCGGTCTCCGGACCGCGAACGGGTTTTGTCTCGGGCTTGTCTTTCAATGCATCCCACGCGGCGCGAAGTTCATCCGTTGTCGCTACGGCGAGAAGGGAAGCGCACCGCCTGCGGCCTGCCTGTTCGGTTGGCAGGGTCTGCTCTGCAACACTCATGGCAACTCTCCAAAATGTCTATTGATATAGACAACTATACAAGATAACTTAGCCATAACTTTTGGATATAACAAGCGTGTGACATGGATATGCAGGAAGCGGCAGTTCGTCGGCAAAACGGTGTAGCGCTCTGGCGGCAGATTGCCGACCGGATACGCACGGCCATCGCCGGAGGCGACTATGACGATACCGGAAAAGTGCCGCCGGAAGTGGTGCTGGCGGCCCAGTTCAGCGTCAATCGCCATACAGTTCGCAGTGCTCTCGCAGCCCTTGCTCAGGAAGGTATCGTCCAGGCAGTGCAGGGGCGGGGAACGCTTATCCTGCGCAAGGAGAGGCTGAACTTTCCGATCTCGCGGCGCACACGGTTCAATCAGGGCATCGGCGATCAGGCGCGGGAAAAGGAAGGTATATTGCTCGCCTCATCCGAAGAGGCAGCAAGTGCCGACCTCGCAGCTCGGCTGCAATTGCCCTTGGGCTCAAGGCTCATCCGGCTCGAAACGCTGAGAAAGGCAGACCGCCGGCCCGTTTCCCGCGCAACCGCGTGGTTTCCCGCAGAACGCTTTGCCGGCATGGCCAATGCCTATCGCGACAGCGGCTCGATCACCGCCGCCTTTGCCGCTTCCGGCCTGCCGGACTATATCCGTGCCTCGACGGAAATCACCGCCGTCCACGCCGATAATGATGATCTCTCGTCTCTCGAACTGTCGCCGGGAGCGATCGTTCTCGTAACGCGGGCTCTGAATGTCGATCCTAATGGCGTACCGGTCCAATATGCCGTCAGCCGTTTCCCAGCAGACGCGGTGCAGTTTACAATTGAGAATTGAGCAATTCTGCAGTTGCATTGGTGATGCACCTAATTAGTATAAAAGTCTCGTCGCGTGTGGCTTTACAAATGACAATATCAGACTGGATGATCATATTTGCTACGTTGATTGGCCCTATACTTGCGGTCCAAAGCCAAAAATATCTTGAACGTAGCCGAGAAAAATCTGAACGAAGGCTTCAGATATTTCGAGTTTTGATGTCAACTAGAGCTGCATCATTATCTCAAGCTCATGTCGAAGCTCTCAATTCTATCGCCCTAGACTTCTATGGCAAAAAGAAGTCTTACAGAGCCGTCGTGGATGCTTGGAAAAACTATCTAGATCATCTTTCCCCAAATACGACTGATCCAGCAGTTTGGGGGCAGAGGCGTTTAGAGCTCTTTATTGAACTCTTATATAAAATGGCGCCAACTGTCGGTTATGAGTTCTCGAAGGTAGAAATTAGCCGTGAGATATATTCGCCAACAGCTCACGAAAAAATGGAGCTGCAACAGCAGGCTATCCGAGACGGCATGGCCGATCTATTGAATGGCGAAAAAACCTTGAGGGTTGAGATTGTAGATCACAATCCTCAAGGTTCAAACACTGCGTAATTTTGGAGTTGGTCAGTCGCGCTTAGGCTAAACTTAATGCGCGCCGGACATGTCGCCGAGCACTTCCTTGGAAGCGACGGTGGAGTCGGCGTTGAGCTTGTAGACCATAGGAACGCCCGTTGCGAGGTTGACGCCGAGGATCTGTTCCTTGGTGAGCTTGTCGAGCACCATGACCAGCGAGCGCAGCGAATTGCCGTGGGCCGCAACCAGCAGCTTTTCGCCGCGAAGGACGCGGGGCAGGATTTCGGTCAGGTAATAAGGCCAGACGCGGGCACCGGTATCACGCAGGCTTTCGCCGCCCGGAGGCGGGACGTCATAGGAACGGCGCCAGATGTGAACCTGCTCCTCGCCCCACTTGGCGCGTGCGTCGTCCTTGTTGAGGCCGGAGAGATCGCCGTAGTCGCGTTCGTTGAGCGCCTGGTCCTTGATCGTTTCAAGGTCCGGCTGGCCGACCTTGTCGAGCACGATCTTCAGCGTCTTCTGCGCGCGCTGAAGGTCGGAGGTAAAGGCGATGTCGAACTTAATGCCGGTTTCGGCAAGTGCCTTACCGCCGGTCTCGGCTTCCTGGATCCCGAGCGGGGTCAGGTCAGGGTCCTTCCAGCCGGTGAACAGATTTTTGAGATTCCAGTCGCTCTGGCCGTGGCGAACGAGGACAAGAGTACCGCTCATGAGAAAGACCTCCGTATATTATTGATTTGAGAGCCCGAGCACGTCGAGCATCGAATATTGACCGGGCTTCTTATTACGCGCCCAGAGTGCGGCTGCAACTGCCCCGCGTGCGAAAATAGAGCGGTCCCGGGCACTGTGCGACAATGTAACCAGTTCGCCTTCACCGGCGAGAATGACGGAATGATCGCCGACGACGGAGCCGCCGCGCAGCGTTGCAAAGCCGATCGTGCCGCCCGGGCGCGGGCCGGTATGACCATCACGAACGCGCACGGACTGGGAAGCAAGGTCGATGCCGCGCCCCTCGGCAGCCGCTTCGCCGAGCAGCAATGCGGTGCCCGACGGCGCATCCACCTTGTGCTTGTGGTGCATCTCGATGATTTCGATATCCCAGCCCTCTGCCGGCAAGGCACGCGCGGCCTGCTTGGTCAGGACGCTCAAAAGATTGACGCCGAGGCTCATGTTGCCGGACTTCACCACTCGCGCATGACGGCTTGCTGCGGTGAACTTCTCTTCGTCGTCGATGGAGCAGCCGGTCGTGCCGATCACATGCACGATGCGCGCCTGCGCAGCGAGCCCGGCAAAGGTGACGCTGGCAGCAGGCGCGGTGAAATCGACCACGCCCTCGGCATTGAGAAAGGCCTGAAGCGGATCGCTGGTTACCGCAACGCCGATCGATCCAACACCCGACAATTCACCTGCATCCTTGCCGAGGAACGGAGAGCCTTCGCGCTCGATGGCTGCATGAAGAGTGACGCCGGGCGTTTCGTGGATCACGCGGATCAGGGTCTGGCCCATTCGACCGCCGGCACCCACGACGACCAGCTTCATCTCGTTTTCACTCATGTCCTGCCTGTTCCTGCTTAATGGTGTTCCGGCGATTGCAGATTGTTGAGCCGAGCGTAGAGACCGTTCTTGCGCTGGGCAAGGTCCTCATGCGTGCCTTCCTCGACAACGCGGCCTTCCTGCATCACCACGATCTTGTCGGCATTGACGACGGTCGACAGCCGGTGCGCGATGACGATCACGGTGCGACCCTGCATGGCTGTATCGAGCGCCTTCTGCACGGCTGCTTCAGACTCGTTGTCGAGCGCCGATGTCGCCTCGTCAAGCAGCAGGATCGGTGCATTGCGCACCAGTGCGCGGGCAATCGAAAGTCTCTGCCGCTGGCCGCCGGAAAGCGTCACGCCGTTTTCGCCGACCGATGTGTCATAGCCTTCGGACTGGGCAATGATGAATTCATGCGCGTGCGCGAGCTTCGCTGCCTCCTCGACCTCTTCGTCGGTTGCGTCCGGACGTCCGTATCGGATGTTGTCGCGGATCGAGCCTTCGAACATGTAGGGCTGTTGCGAGACATAAGCGAGCTGGTGGCGAAGCGAGGATTTCGTAACGTCGGCGATATTTTGTCCGTCGATCAGGATCTCGCCTTCCGCCGGATCGTAGAAGCGCGGAATGAGGTTGATAATGGTCGATTTGCCGGCACCTGAAGGTCCGACAAGCGCAGTCGTTTTGCCGCCTTCGGCGACAAGGCTCACTCCGCGAAGGATCGGTGAACCTGTCGCATAGGAAAAAACGACATCCTTGAGTTCGACCTTGGCCTCGGTGATCGCAAGAGCAGGTGCGCTGGGCTTTTCGCGTTGCGCGGGCTGCAGATCGAGAAGGGCATAGATCATCTGCGCGTTGACCACGGCGCGGTCCATCTGCACCTGCAGCTTGGCAAGCCGGCGTGCCGGATCATAGGCCAACAGCAAGGCGGTGACGAAGGCGAAGAAAGCCCCTGGCGGCACGTTGTCGTAGATCGAACGGAATGCGGCATAGGCCAGCACGCTCGCGATGGAAAAGCCGGCAAAGGTTTCCGTCAGCGGCGAGGTGCGCTCGGAAAGCCGCGCGATGCGGTTGGAGCGGGCCTCAGCCGTCTGGATGATCTTGTTGACCTTCTTCTCGAGCTCCTGCTCCATAGTGAAGGCCTTCACCACCGCAATGCCCTGCACCGTTTCCTGCATGGCGCCAAGAACGCGGCTGTTGATCTCGATCGACTCCCTGGTCGCCAGTCGAAGTCGGCGAGACACATAACGGAGCGCATAAAGGAGCGGCGGCGCGACGGCAAAGACGATCAGCGATAGAACCCAGTCCTTGGAAATCATAACGCCGACAAGCGAGACGAGCGTCAGGAGATCGCGTGCTGTCGAGGTGACCGTCAGGTTCATCACATCGCGGATGCCCGAAATGTTCTGACTGATCTGTGCTGCCAGATGTGCGGAACGGGCTTCGGAGAAGAAGCCGACCGAGAGCGACATCATGTGGCTGTAGAGCCGGCGCTGGTAACGCGCCACGATATTGTTGCTGATCTTCGACAGCGCAACCGCCTGCCCATAGGTGGCGAAGCCGCGAAGCACGAAAGCGGCCAGGATAGAGCCGCAGATCAGCCAGACGATGTCGGCACGACGGTTGGCAAAAGCCTCGTTGACCACCTTCTCCATGATCCAGGCGGTGAATGCGGTCGATAGCGCCACGACGATGAGGCAGCTGATGGCGAATGCGTATCCGCGAACATGGTCGCGGCCATTTTCCGATATGATCCGCTTCAGCACGCTGACGACGGTACCGGAATCAACGTGGCGTTTTTTTTCTTTTTCAGCCTTCAATGGAAAGTCCCAATTCGGCAGGGTTACTGCGCGGTCCAAAAGTAGGGGCTTGTTAGCCCCTTAAGCCTGGTTTTGCCAGCCGACCCTGCCGGATTCGTGAATGGTGTGACTTTCCGGCATTCACCGGCGCCAGCACCGACCTTCGGTAGCGATACCATAAGAGGCAGGCGTGCGGGCATAGCTGGCAAGGCCGGCAAGTGCTGCCTGCGGATGCGTGACGACGAAGGTCGGGATCGTCTTCATCAGTTCCTTATGCGGTGCCTTGTCCTCGAAAGCGGCGCGGAACAGCGGTTTCTTCAGCTCCGGCAGTATTTTTGGCGAAATACCGCCACCAAGGAAAACGCCGCCGCGCGCCATGAAGATGAGGGCCAGATCGCCGGCGAGACGGCCGAGATAGGTCACGAACAGTTCGAGTGCCTCCGCAGCCTGGGCGTTCTTCCCGTTCAGACCCTCTTCGGTCACATCCTTGGGCTGGCTGACGCTCGGTGTAACGCCGTCAGCCGCGCAGACCGCATTGTAGATATGCAGGAGGCCGCGTCCGGAAATGATTTCCTCGGCCGAGACACGCCCCTCGATGGTGACGAGATGCGGAAAGATTTCGAGATCGCGCGGCGTGCGCGGGCCGATATCGACATGGCCGCCTTCACCCGGCACGGGAAACCAAGTGTCTTGGGCGTGAAGCAGGCCTGCAACGCCAAGACCAGTGCCGGGGCCAAGTACGACCCGTGTTGCATCGACGGCAGGCGCATTCGGGCCGATCTGTTCGCGGTCGCTATCGGTCAAGCTGGCAACTGCGAGCGCCTGAGCCTCGAAGTCGTTGAGGACGAGCACCGCGTCAAAGCCGAGTTCGCCGATCATTTTCTTCGGCCGAACGATCCAGTCGCAATTGGTCAGATCGATTTCGTCGCCGTCGACCGGACCGGCAATGGCAAGAATTGCCGAACGCGGCTTGGCAAGCTCGGGATTGTTGAAGACCTTGTCGACGATCGCGTCGTCGATTGTCTCGTAATCCGCAGTCTGCACATGGACGAAGTCCGTTGCCTTGCTTTCGGCATCGACAAGAATGGAGAAGCGGGCATTGGTGCCGCCGATATCTCCGATCAGGATAGGAAAGGGCAGTGCCTCGGAATGAACATTGGCCATGGGGAGCGGATCTCGCGGATTACTGAAAGTCGATGAGATGTTCTGCAGTGGCGCGATTGAGCGCCATCGGGATGTCATAGACGGTTGCAAGCCGCGTAAGCGCCTTGACGTCGACATCGTGCGGAAGTGCAGAGAGCGGATCGATGAAAAAGACCAGCATGCTGACCTCGCCGGTTGCGATCATGGCACCGATCTGCTGATCGCCGCCCAGCGGCCCGCTTTTCAGTCGCGTAACATCGAGACCTGGAGCAGCTTCCTGCACGCGGCCGCCGGTCGTTCCTGTTGCGACGATGCGAAACTTCGATAATGCCGTCTGGCGTTGGCGGGCAAAATCCGCCATGTCGTCTTTTTTCAGATCATGCGCGATGAGCGCGATGCACGGCTTGGCCGATTCCAAGGCATTCCTCCATCGGGCCTTTGCAGGCCACCTTAATTTGCCTTGGCTTTCTATCGTGCCGTTGCCGATAAGGGAAGGCTCGGCGTTGTCGCTGCAGCTTACGGATGCCAAACGGGCTTACCGGAAAGGCCGCTCGCGTGGCAACGGTATGTCTGCCGGAACATTGGCCGGATTGGAGCTGATCGCATCCATCTGATCGACGGCTTGAGGCACGGAAGGCTGGCTCGAATAGGCGACAGGCTGGCCCCCGAAGGTCGCGTCGGCTTCGGAGCGAGACGGGCCGGCAAGCACTGCAGAACAGGCCTTTGGCAGGTCCGACAGCATGACCTGGCGCGGCTTGACCGGTTTCTTGTTGGGGTCGGCCGGTTTCGGCGGTGCCCATGGTTCCTTGGTGAACCACCATGCGAGCGCCTTGCTGTCGCAATCGTCGGTGACAGGTGTCGCCGCCTGCCTTTCGCAGCCTGTGGCACCTGGCGGGCAGTTCATGCGGATATGAAAATGCTCGTCATGTCCGTAGACCGGTCGCACCTTGCCGAGCAGGCTGCGGTCGCCGGTCCAGGTCTGGCAAAGCTTCTTCTTGATGGCCGGGTTAACGAAAACCCGCTGCACCTGGGGATAGCTGGCGGCCTGCATCACGAGGCGAGCATGCGTGCTCGTCCACTTGCGCGAATCGACAGTCAGGAACTTGCTCTTGTCCAGCATCGAGGTGAACGGCAGGTCTTCCCGCTGCTGCACGCTCATCGGCTGGGCCGGTTTCGGTGTGAACCAGACATCCGCATCGAGCCCGATCTGGTGCGAGGCATGGCCATTGATCATCGGGCCGCCGCGAGGCTGGGAAATATCACCGACCAGAATGCCGGTCCCCCAGCCGAGGCTTGCGGCATCGCGGGAAAACTGTTCGAGCAGATCGATCATTGCCGGGTTGCCCCAGCGCCGATTGCGCGAAAGGCGCATGGCCTGCCATGTCGGGCCGTCCGTCGGTAGTGCGACGGCACCGGACATGCAGCCCTTGGCGTAGAAGCCGAGAGGTGCCGGCGAAGCAGCGTTCGGCAATTTCACCGCGCCGAAGAGCTGCTTGGCCGGAGTACCGTCCTGTGCCATCGACGGATCCGCGATGGAACCGCATAACAGAGCCGTCGCCGCCAGTCCGAGGACCATCTTCGAAATCGATTTCATGAACTTCCGCCGCAAATCACTTTTATCGCCAGTTTAGTCTGGAATGAGACTTTGGTGAAATGGAGATCTCGCCCGTGAGCTGCAGGCGATAAATCGCTTGTGAGCGGCGCCTCCTGTTTTTCGCCCTCTTTTGCCCTATGCTTCGCTGCAACAAATCAATTTCACAAAGGGAAAAGCATGGATTTGACCCGGCTCCGCAAAGGTCTTGTTGTCGCATTGGCAGCGTCATTCATGGCGCCATGGGCGATGGCCGATGAGCCGAAATGGCGTTACGGCATGGCCGTTGTCGGCGAGCCGCAATTGCCGGCGGATTTCCAGGCGCTTCCCTATGTCGACGTCAACGCTCCCAAAACCGGCGAACTCAAGCTTGCCCAGGAAGGCACGTTCGACAACCTCAATCCGGTAATTGACAGGGGCGCCATCGCTTCCAGCGTGACGATGATCTTCGAAACGTTGATGAAGCGTTCGGAAGACGAGGTCTTCGGCACCTACGGATTATTGGCTGAAGCCGTTGCCTACCCTGACGACATGTCGTCCGTAACCTTCCGACTGCGGCCGGAAGCCAAATGGGCTGACGGTCAGCCGGTGACCCCGGAAGACGTCGTCTTCAGCCTGAATATGCTCAAACAGCACAGCGCCCTTTATTCCGGTTATTACCAGCATGTGACCGGAGCGGAAAAGACCGGTGATCGCGAAGTGACCTTCCGCTTCGACGAGAAGAACAACAAGGAACTACCCTCGATCGTAGGCGATTTCCCGATCATGCCGAAACATTGGTGGGAAGGGACAGACAGCCAGGGTAAGGCGCGCGATATTTCGCGCACGTCGCTGGAAGTGCCGATGGCGTCCGGCCCCTACAAGGTTGCTTCGGTTCAGCCCGGATCGGGCATTCGCTATGAGTTGCGCGACGACTACTGGGGCAAGGACCTGCCAATCAACCGCGGCCAGTATAATTTCCGTACCATCAGCTACACCTATTTCTCCGACACCGACGTGCAGTTCGAGGCGTTCCGGGCCGGCAATGTCGACTACCGGCAGGAAAACAGCTCCAGCCGCTGGGCGACCCGCTACGATTTCGACGCGGTCAAGGATGGCCGGGTGACGAAGGAGGCGCTGACGAACCCATTCAAGGCTGTCGGCGTGATGCAGGCATTCGTGCCGAACATGCGCCGCGACATCTTCAAGGATGCGCGGGTCCGTGAGGCCTTGAATTACGCGTATGATTTCGAGGACCTCAACAAGAACCTCGCCTTTGGTGGCCTGAAACGAGTCGACAGTTTCTTCTGGGGCACGGAGCTTGCGACCTCCGGCCTGCCTGAGGGCAAGGAGCTCGAAATCCTCAATGAACTGAAGGACAAGGTCCCGCCGGAAGTCTTCACCAAACCCTACGCAAACCCGGTCAATGGCGATCCGAACAAGGTGCGCGACAACCTTCGCACCGCAGTTGGTCTGCTTAAGCAGGCTGGCTACGAGTTGAAGGGCAACCGCATGGTCAACAGCAAGACCGGCCAGCCCCTGGGGTTTGAAATCCTGCTGAGCAATGCCGGTCAGGAGCGGACTGTCACTCCCTATATCAACAGCCTCAAGAGAATCGGTATCGATGCACGCATCCGCACAGTGGACGCCTCACAATATATCAACCGTGTCCGCAGCTTCGACTACGACATCATTTTCGGTGTCTGGGCGCAGACGATGAACCCCGGCAACGAACAGAACGACTATTGGGGTTCGGCATCAGTCGATCGTCAGGGATCGCGCAACTATGCCGGGATCGCCGATCCTGCCGTCGACATCCTGATTCGCAAGATCGTCTTCCCTCCAAGCCGCGAGGAACAGGTGGCGGCGATCAAGGCCATGGACCGCGTGCTGCTCGCCAACCACTATGTCGTGCCGATGTTCTATTCCGGCGAGGAAAAGATCGCCTATTGGAACCGGATCGCGCATCCGGAAAAGCTGCCGGAATACGGCACCGCTTTCCCCGAAGCATGGTTTGCCAAACAGCCCGGTAAGTAAGATGCTTGCACCTTGAAGGGGCAACTGTTCCAAATGGCCGGATTGATTCGCCTAGAGATGAAGGAAGCCCGCTTGATCGTTGCGCAGACCCGCGGTGATATGCCCGAAACGTTCGGCAAGGTGTCCTGATGGGCGCCTATATTCTACGCCGCCTGCTGCTGATGATCCCGACCATTGTCGGCATCATGGCTATTTCCTTCCTTGTCGTGCAGTTTGCGCCGGGCGGGCCGGTCGAGCAGATCATCGCTCAGGTCCAGGGGCAGGATTCAGGTGACCGCCTGTCGGGAGCCAGCAACGATCTGTCGGCTCAGGGCATAAGCTCTGAATCGAATTACCGCGGCGCCCAAGGGCTCGATCTGGAATTCATCAAGAAGCTCGAGCAGCAGTTCGGTTTCGACAAGCCGCCGCTAACGCGTTTCCTCGACATGATGTGGAACTATATCCGTTTCGATTTCGGCGAGAGCTTCTTCCGCAACACGCCGGTCATCGACCTGATCATCGACAAGCTGCCGGTCTCTATCTCGCTCGGCTTCTGGATCCTGATCGTCTCCTATCTGATTTCCATCCCGCTCGGCATCCGCAAGGCGGTGAAGGACGGGTCGAGCTTCGATATCTGGACCTCGGGCATCATCATCGTCGGTTATGCGGTTCCGAGCTTCCTTTTCGGCATTCTGCTGATCGTCATGTTCGCCGGCGGTTCCTTCTTCGACTGGTTCCCGTTGCGCGGTCTCGTCTCCGACAATTTCGACGATCTCACCTGGTATCAGAAGATCGGCGACTATTTCTGGCACCTCACTTTGCCGCTGATCGCCATGTCGCTCTCGGCCTTTGCCACCACGACGCTGCTGACGAAAAACTCCTTCATCGACGAGATCAAGAAACAATATGTCACGACGGCGCGCGCCAAGGGCCTCAACGAACGGCAGGTTCTCTATGGGCACGTCTTCCGCAACGCAATGCTGATCGTCATCGCCGGTTTTCCGGGCGCCTTCATCTCCGCCTTCTTCACCGGTTCGCTGCTGATCGAGAACATTTTCTCGCTCGATGGGCTGGGACGGCTCGGTTATCTCTCCATCGTCAATCGTGATTATCCGATCGTCTTCGGCACGCTCTTCATCTTCTCGCTGATGGGCCTCGTTGTGAACCTGATTTCCGACCTGATCTATACCTGGATCGACCCGCGCATCGATTTCGAGCGGAGGGACGTCTGATGAACGCAACTTCCGTCACGACGCCGATCGCGGCAGCGCCGCCCGCCAAGCGTCCCTTCCTGTCGCCGACCAGCAAGCGCCGGCTTGCCAATTTCAAAGCAAACAAGCGCGGTTTCTGGTCCTTCTGGATTTTTCTGGTCCTCTTCACGCTCAGCCTGTTTGCCGAATTCATCGCCAATGACCGGCCGATCGTCGCCTCTTACAAGGGCGAGATCCTCTATCCGGTTCTGGTCGATTACCCGGAGGAAAAGTTCGGCGGCTTCCTCGCGACGACGGACTATCGATCGGACTTCATCCAGGGAGAAATCAATGCCAATGGCTGGATGATCTGGCCGCCGATCCGCTATTCCTATCAGACGGTCAATTCGCAGATCCCCCATTCCGCCCCGACCGAACCTTTCTGGCTGATGGCCAAGGCCGATCGCTGCAAGGCCTATCCGCAAGGCGATCAGGACCCCAACTGCATTCTCGGCAACATGAACTGGCTCGGCACCGACGATCAGGCGCGTGATGTCATGGCCCGGATGATCTACGGTTTCCGCATCTCCGTCCTGTTCGGTCTGGCACTCACCATCTGCTCGGCCATCATCGGCGTCGGAGCCGGTGCCGTGCAGGGCTATTTCGGCGGCTGGACGGATCTTCTGATGCAGCGTTTCATCGAGATCTGGTCGGCCATGCCGGTTCTCTACATCCTGCTGATCATCGCTTCGATATTGCCGCCCGGCTTTTTCATTCTGCTCGGCATATTGCTGCTCTTCTCCTGGGTCAGCCTCGTCGGCGTGGTCAGGGCGGAGTTCCTGCGTGCCCGCAATTTCGAATATGTGCGTGCGGCCCGTGCGCTCGGCGTCGGCAACTGGACGATCATGTATCGCCACCTCCTGCCCAACGCGATGGTGGCGACGCTCACCTTCCTGCCCTTCATCCTTTCCGGCTCGATCGCGACGCTGACGTCGCTGGACTTCCTCGGCTTCGGCATGCCGCCCGGCTCGCCGTCGCTGGGTGAAATGATCGCTCAGGGTAAGAACAACCTCCAGGCGCCATGGCTCGGCCTGACGGCCTTCTTCACCATGTCGATCATGTTGTCTCTGCTGATCTTCATCGGCGAGGCCGTGCGTGATGCCTTCGACCCCCGCAAGACGTTCCGGTGATATGATGACAGACGCACTCCTCTCCGTTCGTGATCTGTCCGTCGCCTTCCATCAGGGGGAAACGGAAACGCTCGCCGTCGATCACGTGTCATTCGACATAAAGCCGGGTGAAGTCCTGGCTCTGGTCGGCGAATCCGGCTCGGGCAAATCGGTCTCTGCCAATTCCATCCTGAAACTTCTGCCCTATCCGGCCGCAAGCCACCCCTCGGGCGAAATCCTGTTTCAGGGCAAGGATCTTCTGAAGGCATCGGAAGCGGAACTGCGCCATGTGCGCGGCAATGACATAACGATGATCTTTCAGGAGCCGATGACATCGCTCAATCCGCTTCACTCGATCGAGAAGCAGATCGGTGAGATCCTGGAAATGCACCAGGCGATGGTAGGCACCGCTGCCCGCAGCCGAATCCTGGAACTGCTCAATCAGGTCGGCATCCGAGAGCCGGAAAAACGCCTGACCGCCTATCCGCACGAACTGTCAGGCGGCCAGCGCCAGCGCGTGATGATCGCCATGGCGCTTGCCAACCGGCCGAAGCTTCTGATCGCCGACGAGCCGACAACCGCTCTCGACGTTACGGTTCAGGCACAGATCCTCGAGCTTTTGCGCAAGCTGAAGGGCGACCACGGCATGTCCATGCTGTTCATCACCCACGATCTCGGCATCGTCCGCAAGTTCGCCGACCGCGTCTGCGTCATGACCAAGGGCAAGATCGTCGAGGAAGGTTCGGTCGCTGATGTTTTCGAACATCCGCAGCATCCCTATACCCAGCATCTGCTGGCCTCCGAACCGCGCGGCGAACCACCGGTAGCCGATCCGGCACATCCGGTCGTCATGGAAGCCAAGGACTTGCGCGTCTGGTTCCCGATCAAGGCCGGTTTCATGCGCCGTGTCGTCGATCACGTTAAAGCGGTCGATGGTGTGGATCTGACGCTGCGTGCCGGCGAAACGCTCGGCATCGTCGGCGAATCCGGCTCGGGCAAGACGACACTCGGCTTGGCCTTGGCAAGGCTGATCGCATCGGAGGGTCGGATCGTTTTCATCGGCGATGCGATCAACGGCCACTCTTTCAAGCAGATGCTGCCCTATCGCAAACGCCTGCAGGTCGTCTTTCAGGATCCCTTCGGCTCGCTCAGTCCCCGTATGCCGGTGGGAGAGATCATCGCCGAAGGCCTGAAGGTCCACGAGCGGCAGCTGTCAGCAGACGAGCGCGATCAGCGTGTTGCCTGGGCGCTGCAGGAAGTCGGCCTCGACCCCGAGACCCGCTGGCGTTACCCGCACGAGTTCTCAGGCGGCCAGCGGCAGCGTATCGCCATTGCCCGTGCCATGGTGCTGAAGCCCCGCTTCGTCATGCTGGACGAGCCGACCTCGGCGCTCGACATGACGGTCCAGGCGCAGGTCGTCGACCTTCTGCGCGATCTGCAGGCCAGGCATGACCTCGCCTATCTCTTCATCAGCCATGACCTGAAAGTGGTGAAGGCGCTCGCCAACCACGTTATCGTCATGCGCACCGGAAAGGTGGTCGAGGAAGGTCCGTCCGAACAGATCTTCCGCGCGCCGAAGGAAGATTATACCAAGGCGCTTATGGCTGCGGCTTTCAATATCGAGGCGGTCGAAAACGGGGCCGTCGGCCAATAACAAAAGTGGGAATAGCTTTGTCTGAAAAAGGTTCTGTCGTTATCGACCTGAAATTCGAACGCCGTGATGTGGATCAGGCTCTGGTCGGCGCTCTCGCCGGACGCCAGATCCTGCACGCATCGGACAAATCGGCGGATCTTTCCAATGCAAGCTATGCTTTTCTCTGGAAGCCTGACCTCGATCTTTTCCATCGCGCCCCCAATCTGAAAGTGTTGTTCTCGGGCGGCGCCGGTGTCGATTCCATCCTCGCCACACCCGGCCTGCCGGATATCCCGATCATTCGTTTCGTCGATGAGAGCCTTACCACCCGCATGAGCGAGTGGGTCGTGCTTCAATGCCTCAGCCATCTGCGTCAGGCCCCGGCCTATCTCGTCCAGCAGCGCGTCCGCATCTGGAAGGAATTGCATCAGCCTGAAGCGAAGGACCTGATCGTCGGTGTCATGGGGTTAGGTGTGCTCGGCCAAGATAGTGTCCGTAAGCTGAAGATCATGGGTTTCAACGTCATCGGCTGGTCGCGGACGAAGAAGGCAATCGAGGGCATCGACACCTACGATGCGTCCGAACTCGATGCCTTTCTGGCCCGCACGGACATCCTCGTCGGGCTCTTGCCGCTGACGGGCGAGACGCAGGGCATCTTCAACGCCTCGCTCTTTTCCAGACTTCGCCAGAACGGCGCGCTCGGTGCGCCCGTCTTCATCAATGCCGGGCGTGGTGGCAGCCAGGTGGAGAAGGATCTCATCGCGGCTCTTGACGCCAAGATCCTGGGCGGCGCATCTCTCGATGTGTTCGAGCAGGAACCGCTGTCGCCGGACAGCCCATTCTGGTCCATGGATAATGTCATCGTCACGCCGCATGCTGCCTCTGCCTCCGATATCCGGGCCTTGCTCCGCAATGCGGAAGCTCAGATGGAGCGTTTCGAAAGAGGAGAGCCGCTACAGCACGTCGTCGACAGGACGACGGGTTACTGAAGCTTCCGGTTTATTTTCGGCAGTACCGCGACAGTTGAACTGCGTCTGGACTTAATCGATTTTTTTCACGATAAAGCTGCCGGGAGGTAGGATCGTTAGCTTGCCTCTATAGCGAGTGAGGCCGACCGGTCACAGGCGACCGGGACAGGGGCAGGCATGACCAAGACCGATATCGCAACCAGGGTGTATAACCACAGCTGGAAGCTCGATCCGATCATCCGCAGTCTGATCGACACCGACTTTTACAAACTTCTGATGTTACAGATGATCTGGAAGCTTTATCCGGACGTCGACGCGACATTCTCCGTGATCAATCGCACCACCAGCGTGAAACTGGCGGAAGAGATCGATGAAGGTGCCCTGCGGGAGCAACTTGACCACGCCCGCACGGTTAGTCTCTCCAAGAAGGAGATGATCTGGCTGGCAGGTAACACATTCTATGGCCGCAACCAGATCTTCGAACCCGAATTCCTGACCTGGCTTTCCAACTACAAGCTGCCGGAATACGAATTGTCCAAGCGCAATGGGCAATACGAGCTGAATTTCCATGGCAAGTGGATGGATACCACGATGTGGGAAATTCCGGCGCTGGCAATCATCAACGAGATGCGTTCCCGCACGGCCATGCGCTCGCTCGGTTACTTCACGCTCGATGTGATCTATGCTCGTGCCAAGGCCAGGATGTGGGAAAAGGTGCAGCGCCTGCGTGAATTGCCCGGCCTGCGGATTTCCGATTTCGGCACCCGCCGTCGCCACAGCTTCCTGTGGCAGCGCTGGTGCGTCGAGGCCTTGAAGGAAGGCATCGGCAGCGGATTTACCGGTACCAGCAACGTATTGCTTGCTATGGACAGCGATCTGGAAGCTGTCGGCACCAATGCACACGAGCTGCCGATGGTCGCAGCCGCCTTGGCGCAGACGGATGAAGAGCTGCGCAACTCCCCCTATCAGGTGCTGAAGGACTGGAACCGGCTTTATCACGGCAATCTGCTGATCGTTTTGCCGGATGCTTTCGGTACTGCCGCGTTTCTGAGGGATGCGCCGGACTGGGTCGCCGACTGGACGGGCTTCCGCCCCGACAGTGCCCCGCCGATCGAAGGCGGCGAAAAGATCATCGACTGGTGGAAGAAGGTAGGCCGAGATCCGAAGGAAAAGCTGCTTATCTTTTCAGACGGCCTCGATGTCGATGCAATCATTCAAACCTACAAGCATTTCGAGGGCCGGGTGAGAATGAGCTTCGGCTGGGGCACCAACCTTACCAACGACTTTGCCGGGTGCGCGCCAACCGAGATCAACGGATTGAAACCGATCTCGGTCGTCTGCAAGGTCAGCGAAGCCAATGGTCGCCCCGCCGTTAAGCTTTCGGACAATCCGCAGAAGGCGACCGGCGACGCGAAGGAAGTGCAGCGCTACCTCCGCCTGTTCGGCGAAGAGGATAGGATTAGCCAGACGCTGGTGGTCTGAGATCTCGTTTGGCAGTTTAACTGAAAAGCCCCGCATATGAAGCGGGGCTTTCGCATTGTGGGCGTTACTTGATAATCTGCACCACGGTATGGGTCTGCGGATCGACGATCACGCGCTGATTGTTGACCACCGTATAGGCATATCGGGTGTTGCTAGGAACTGGGGTTAGCACAACCGTCTCGGGAACCGGCTTGCCGACGGCGATCGGCTGTTCCACGGTCACGGCCGTGGTTGGCGCGGGCTGCTGTTCAACATAGGTAACCACTTCGCGTGGCGGCGGATCGATTGCCGTGCCGGCGATGGCACCGACAACACCGCCCACGGCTGCACCGACGGGACCACCGACCACAGCTCCGGTCACGGCACCACCGGCTGCGCCGGTCACCGTGCTCTGTTGTGCATAGGCCTGGCCTGCAAAGGTTGCTGCGAAGATTGCGCAGGAAGCAAGAATGATATTTTTCATGGTTCTTCTCCTCTTTTGACTTCCGGCAAGAGAACCCGCTTGTCGATAAAACGGTTCCGGATGCTTCCTCACCTTTCGCCCGACTCTGAAATATTTGGCGATCACTCAGTTGCCGTCTTCTGGCTCCTTGCGGGATCGTCGCATATGGGCCTGACGCGCAAAAACGCCGAGGTTCAAAGGCTTAACCACGCCCCTAAAAATGACCGCGATCTCTAAAGTACCTATTGCCAAGCGGCAAGCGCCGACTATTTGCCGCTTGAGTGATAGGAGAATGCGCGTGGAATATCGCTTTCTGATTGTCGAAGACAGCCTGCTAGTCGCCATGGACATAGAGGAGGCAGTTCAGCGTAGTGGACATGATGTGGTTGGCATCGCGCCTGATATGAAGGTGGCGCTCAACTACACGCGTGACACGGATATCGCTTTCGTCGACGTGCGGCTTGCCGATGGCGAGACGGGGCCGGAGATCGCCAAGGTCTTGGCCGAATACGGTATTGTCGTCATCATGATCACCGGAAACCCAGGCGTAGTGGCTTCTGGTGTGAACGGTGTTGTCGGCGTCATGGCCAAGCCTCTCACCGACCAGGCTTCGATGGATCTCATCCAGTTCGCTGTCGATCGCAAAAATGGCAAACCAGGGGTTCCACCGGCGCGCCTCAGGCTTTTCCATTAGCGGCTCGTTGCTTCGACCCGTTTGGTTGGGTATGTGATCCCCATCAACAGCGGAAGCGGACATGCGTTATTTCATCACCGGTACGGCGGGCTTCATCGGGTTTCATCTGGCGCGCAAGCTTTTGCAGGATGGTCACGAGGTTGTCGGCTTTGACGGGATGACGGCCTATTACAGCCTGCGCCTGAAGGAGGCCCGCAATGCCGGGCTGGCACAGTTTCCTTCCTTCCGCTTCGTACAGGGCATGCTGGAAGACAGAGCTTTGCTTGAAGAAGCGGTCAAGGGCTTCAATCCGGACGTTATCGTTCATCTGGCAGCTCAGGCAGGTGTTCGTTACAGCCTCGAAAATCCAAAGGCCTATCTCGACTCGAACCTCATAGGCTCGTGGAACATTCTTGAGATCGCCCGAGAAGTCGGTGTCGGACACCTGATGTTGGCGTCCACCTCTTCCGTCTACGGTGCCAATCAGGGCATTCCGTTCCGGGAAACAGACAAGGCTGACGAACCTCTGACTTTCTATGCTGCCAGCAAGAAGTCCATGGAGGTGATGGCTCATAGCTACGCCCATCTCTACAAGGTTCCGACGACGGCTTTCCGTTTCTTCACGGTTTATGGTCCCTGGGGCCGGCCGGACATGGCGCTGTTCAAGTTCGTCAAGGCGATGCTCGACGATCAGGAAATAGAGATCTATGGTGAAGGCAAGATGAGCCGTGACTTCACCTATATCGACGATCTCGTCGATTCGATCATTGATTTGTCCAGGGTTGCTCCATCCGAATCGAACCGTGTTGCTGATATCGATACGCTTTCGGAGCAAGGACCGTTCCGTACAGTCAATCTTGGCGGCGGTCAGCCGGTCGGGCTTCTCGATTTTATCGAGGTCATCGAAAAGACAATGGGCAAGCCGGCAAGGCGCAAGATGCTGCCGATGCAGAAAGGCGATGTGCCGCGCACATTCGCCAGCCCGGACCTTCTGCTGGCGCTGACCGGGCGTAAGCCGGAAACCGGATTGGATGAAGGTGTCGATGCTTTCGTCCGCTGGTATATGGAGCATCGGTCCGAAATCGATTGAGCGTGGGCGATAGCAGGCCTGAGGGATAACGACGCATCACGTCTTCAGGATAGGGCTTGTGCCTCAAGCGATAACTCCCAAGTTCGAAGCGCATATCGTTCAAGACAGGGTCCGTGAGATCCCTTAGCTGCGGCCTCGGCCTGACTTGGCTTCGCTTTTGAAAGACTTTATGTTGCCGGGAAAGACAATTCAGATGTTACCTAAGGTCAAGGGCATGTCACAGGGTTTCAGAGATGCCCGCATTCTCATGTATAGCCACGATACGTTTGGGCTAGGCCATATTCGCCGCTGCATGACGATCGCCAATCACTTGGTCGAAACCTTTCAGGGCGCGCATGTCCTGATCATTTCCGGCGCAACGATTGCCGGTGCCTTCGATTATCGCTCGCGCGTCGACTACGTGAAGATCCCGAGCGTG
Organism: Hyphomicrobiales bacterium; assembly: GCA_900472575.1. Classification (GTDB taxonomy): domain Bacteria; phylum Pseudomonadota; class Alphaproteobacteria; order Rhizobiales; family Rhizobiaceae; genus Neorhizobium; species Neorhizobium cellulosilyticum. The sequence continues at coordinate 220,976 of UCIV01000019.1, read as the reverse complement.
ATCAAGCTGCGCAACGGCGACTACACGTCGATGGATGAGCATATCAATCTGGAGGAAACGCTGGAAATGCGTCAGGCGATCATTCGCCAGACGGCGGAATCCTTCCAACCGGATATCTTCATCGTCGACAAGGAGCCGCTCGGTCTTCGGCGCGAAGTGGAAGACACGCTCGTTTATCTCAAGAGCCGCGGCACGCTTCTCGTGCTTGGCCTTCGTGACGTCATGGATGCACCGCATCTTCTGGATGCCGAATGGCGGCGCAACGATGTGATGGCGAAGATCGATCAGCTCTACGATCACGTCTGGGTCTACGGCCCTCCGGATTTCCACGATCCTCTCACCGGGCTCGATGTGCCGCCATCATTACGTCGCAAGATGACCTTCGTCGGCTTCCTACAGCGAAAGGCATGGAAAAGCCGCGCGACGGCTCTGCCGAAGCGGGATGGCGATTATATTCTGGTGACCACAGGCGGCGGCGGTGACGGGTATGAACTCGTTCGCGACGTGATCAATGCGTATCAGGCTGATCCGGATCTGACAGAAAAAGCCCTGATCGTGCTTGGCCCTTACATGCCCGGCGAGCAGCGCGAAACGCTGAAACAGGCAGCCGCTTCGCATAACTGTCTTGAGGTCATCGAATTCGATAACCGCATGGAAGACCTGATCGCCAATGCGCGTGCGATCGTTGCCATGGGCGGTTATAACACCTATTGCGAAATTCTGTCCTTCGATAAGCCGGCGCTGATTATTCCCCGCATGGTGCCGAGGCAGGAGCAGTTGATCCGCGCAATGCGTGCCACGGAACTTGGGCTGGTTGCCATGCTGCATCCCGATCATTCTTCGGATGGGATGCGGCTCTCTGCGGCAATCAAGGAACTGCTGCTGCGGGACCCGCCATCTGCAACGGCGCCGGATTATCGCCTTGAAGGTCTGCCCAATCTTTCTGCCATCGTCCAGGAATACCTGCAGGGAAAGCGTCCAGATTATCTCACCGCCGTCGAGAGCTGAAATCAGTTCTCGTGGTTGATTTCGCGGCGTAGCAGCCGCGCCGTTTCGCGCGCTCCATCCATGTTAAGGTCCAGACGGGCCTTGCCACGTTGTGCAAGGGCCTTGCCGATTCCGCTTGCCACCAAGTCTGGTGTAATTGCCGCTTCCTCGATGAATTCCGCCAGCCCGAGTTCCCGCAGCTTTACTGCGCGCGCCGTCTGTTCCGTCTCGCCGCCAGCCGCAAAAGGCACAAGCAGTGACCCGCAGCCGGCTCTCAGCACGTCGCAGACGGTATTATAGCCCGCCTGTGAGATCGAAAGCTCGGCACTTCCAAGCAACTGCCGGAAATCGCTCCTGAAGCGAAACACATCTATCTCGCCGCTGCCCTTCGAGGCAAGACTGTCGAAGCTTGCCGCATCGAGGTTCGGTCCGGTGATCACGCACCAGCGGCCGGGCGCGGAGATCAGGTCGCGAGCAGCAACGGCGGCACTCAGCAGTTTCTGTCCCACTGCTCCACCACCGGCCGAAACCACCACCCGGTATTTTTCGAGCGAGGGAACAGGGGCTGCAGGTGCAACGAGACCGGTATAGAGCACCTTGTCCGCGATCTCGCCTGCAAGCGGAAACGTGTCTTCGATCCGTGTCAGGTTTCTATCGCCATGCACGAGCACGCGATGGAAATGTTGCCTGACCAGCGCCACTGTTTCTTCGTCACGCCCAGGCTTCTTGTTCACTTGCAGGATATCGCGGATCGAGGCAAAGAGCAGCGGCTTCGGGCGCATCGCCTTGATCGCATCGAGAAACGGCAAAAGCTCGAAACGCATCTGCCGGCGGCCGAACGGAAAGGCTTCGGTGATGACAATATCCGGCTTGGTGTCGCCAAGAACCGCCAGCAGTTGCTCCATGCGCTGGCGCTCTCCGTCAGGCCCGAGCGTTGCTCCATCTATGTCCTGCAGGCCTGAAAATCCTTCGCGAGACGTGACCTCCGGCATCAGTCGAATATGGTTGATGCCCGGTCCCGGAAAACCGGGCACGGGCAGTCCACCGGTTACCATCGTCACCTCAAAGCCATCCTCGGCAAGAGCTGACGCAACGAGGCTTGCCCGGGCGATATGGCCGATCCCCAGCAGATGCTGGACATAGAAGAGCACGCGCGGTGATGTCATGGCTGCGAGGGCTCCTTGTTGGCGAGTGTCGAATAGGCGGCTGAGAACAATCTCTCCAGATCCGATATGCTGGTCTTGTGGTCGAAATGACCACGGACCTTCGCTTCTGCATTCCTGGCCATGCGGTCCCGTTCCGATGGGTTGCGGATGGCGATTTCGAGCACTTTGGCGAGCGCCAATGGGTCTTCCGGTTCTACCAGCAGGCCGTTCTCCTGATCGACGAAAAGTTCCGGAATGCCGGAAATTGTTGTCGAGATGCAGAGGATCCGCTGGCTGGCCGCCTCGACCAGAACATTCGGCAATCCGTCGCGATCGCCATCCTTGCCGATACGGCAGGGCAGGGCGAATATGTCGGCCTCGCCGTAACGCTGCAGCACTTCCTGCTGCGACATCGCCCCGTGCCAGCTGACGCGGCCGGCAAGCCCGAGTTCTTCCGCAAGCGGCTTCAGCACCTTCAGCTTATCACCGCCGCCGACGTGATCGAGCCGCCAGTGAAGGTCGGCTGGAAGCAGGGCTAGCGCCTTGAGCAGGATATCAAAGCCCTTTTTCGGCACGGCACGGCCGACAGCCAGTATCGTAATGGGATCATTCGGATTGGAGCCATCGCGCGTCGCAGCTGCGCGATCCGGCGAGGGAAAACGGCTGAGGTTCAGGCCATGATAGCTGAGATGCACCTTGCCGGCGTTCTCTGAGAGTGTGCGCAGGTGATCGGCGCCGCCGCGGGTGCAGGTCACCGTCCAGCTTGCATCATCGAGCTTGTCGGAAAGCTCCCAGTCTGGGCTCGTCCAGATATCCTTGGCATGGGCGGAAACGGTGAAGGGTATGCCAAGCAACTGCGATGCATAACGGGCGACCGAAGCCGGTGTGTGGATGAAATGCACATGCAGCCAGTCCGCCCCTTTAGGCCATTCGCGGGCAAGCACCAGCGCCTGGCCGAAGCGGCGAAAACGGTTGCGGCTTATGTCGCGCGGCAGGTCTTTCAGAAATGCTTTGGCAGCCGCCCGGAAGGATGGCTTGCCGAACCAGTGGAAAAAGGCCTTGACGACCCGCAGAGGCTCTTCGTGCAGATATTCCGGCAGATAGTGGACGGGCGCCTCGATCTCGTCATGTACCGGATGCCGCTTCTTGTCGGTCGGTCGGCGCATCGACATCAGTTCCAGCTTGAAGCCGGCGAGTTCCAGGCCGCGCAGTTCCTGCGCGATAAAGGTCTCTGAAAGGCGCGGATAGCCTTTAAGCAGCACGACCATCTTTTTCGGTATGTTCAACGTCGTTCCTTGCGGTCTTTGCCGGTCGATCCCTCATCCAGGGTTCGGCCGGCAAAACCAGTATCCGCCCGCTTTTATGCGCGCAAGTCAGTGATAGGGGTCCGCCGCGTCACGCAGGCCATCGCCTAAGAAATTGAAGGCGAGGATGACCAGGATGACCGGGATCACCGGGATGAGCAGCCAGGGATAAAGCGCCACGACATTGACCGTACGCGCTTCGGTCAGAAGCACACCCCAGCTCGTGACCGGTGGCCTGAGGCCTAGCCCGAGAAAGCTCAGCGTCGTCTCGCCAAGGATCATGCCGGGAATGGTCAGCGTCGCGCTGGCGATCAGGTGCGACATGAAACCGGGAATAAGATGCCGACCTATGACACGCCAGTGATTGGCACCCATCAGTTGCGCCGCCATCACATAGTCTTCCTCCCGAAGCGCCAGCAGCTTGGATCGCACCGCGCGCGCAAGTCCGGTCCAGTCTAAGAGGCCCAGAATGAAAGTAATACCGAGATAGATGACGAACGGGCTCCAATCCACCGGCATGATCGCGGCTAGCGCCAGCCATAGCGGAATGCTCGGGATCGACTGCAGTACTTCGATGATGCGCTGCACCACAAGATCGAACTTGCCGCCCCAATAGCCTGCAAGCCCGCCGATCAGGATGCCCAGCACGAAGCTGGTGGTGATGCCGAGAAGACCAATCGTCAGCGAAATCCGTGCGCCATAGATGACCCGGGACATGACGTCCCGTCCGAGCCGGTCGGTGCCGAACAGGAACATCTGGCCGCCTTCAGCCGGGCAGACGAGATGTCGCTCTGCGGAAATGAGGCCCCAGAATTTGTAGGGATCGCCCTTGCAGAAGAAGCGGAGCCGCTGCACCTGGTTGGGATCGTCGGTGTAGACGCGCCTCAGGTTCTCCATGTCCAGCGTCATCTTCTGGCCGTAGACGAATGGCCCGACGAACGTCCCGTCATGAAACAGATGCACCGATTGCGGCGGCGCATAGATGTGATCCATGTTGCGCGTGTGGAGATTATACGGCGCAAGAAACTCGGCGATGATGATCGACAGATAGCAGAACAGCAGGAATATGCCTGAGAACAGCGCCAACCTGTGCCGCCTGAACCTCCACCACATCAAACGGAGCTGGGAGGCTCGCTTGGCAAGCGGTGCACCTTCGCCCGTCTTATCGAAAGCGTATGGATCGAAAGCAGCTTCATTGACGTAATGCGGCAGCGGCTGGCCGTCCGGTGGCAGTTGCATGCTCATCGCGTCCGACCTCCATAAAGGCGAATGCGCGGGTCGAAGAGTGCAAGCGCGATGTCCGAGATCAGCACCCCGACCACGGTCAATATGGCAAGGAACATCAGGAAGGAACCCGCCAGATACATGTCCTGCGTCTGCAGCGCCTTGATCAGCATGGGCCCCGTCGTCTCGAGTGACAGCACGACGGCGGTGATTTCCGCTCCGGAAATGATCTGTGGCAGGATCGAGCCGATGTCCGAGATGAAGAAATTGAGCGACATGCGCAGCGGATACTTCGTCAGAACCTTGAACGGGTGAAGCCCCTTCGCCCGCGCCGTCATCACATATTGCTTGCGCAGCTCATCAAGCAGGTTGGCGCGCAGCCGGCGCACCATGCCGGCGGTGCCGGCCGTGCCGATAATGATCACTGGGATCCACAGATGTTCGAGGATCGACTTCGCCTTGTCCCAGCTCATCGGCTGGTTCAGGTATTTCTGGTCCATCAGATGGCCGATCGATGTGCCGAACCAGACGTTGGCGAAATACATCAGGATGAGCGCCAGCACAAAATTAGGCACGGCAAGGCCGATAAGGCCGAGAAGCGTCAGCCCATAATCGCCCCAGCTATACTGATGCGTGGCGGAATAGATGCCGATCGGGAAGGCCAGCAGCCAGGTGAGGATGATCGTCACGACGGATACGAGAATGGTCAGCCACAGACGGTCGCCGACAACGTCCGAGACGGGCAGGCGGTATTCGAAGGAATAGCCGAAATCGCCCACCATCATGCCGCCCACCCAATGCAGGTAACGGATCGGCAGCGGCTGGTCAAAACCGTAGCGCGCCCTTAATTCCTCGATTTCCTGCATGTCGGCCGGTTCGCCGATTGCCCGCATCTCGGCGACATAGCTTTCGAAATAGTCGCCCGGCGGCAGCTCGATGATGGTGAAGACGAGCATGGAAATCAGAATCAGGGTAGGGATCATCACTATGATCCGCCAGAGAATGTAGCGGATCATGCGTGATCCTCCTCATACCAGAAGGTGTCAGGCATATAGACGCCAAGGAAGGATGTCGGATCGTAGCCGAACAGGGCCTTCTCGGGAATGTTGCGCAGTTTCGAAGAATAGACGAGCGGCTGCAGAGCCTGGTTGACGATGCCGATGGTGAAGACGCCCTGTGTGTAGATGGTCAGCATCGAATGCCAGATTGCTTCCCGCTCCTCGTGCGTTCCGGCTGTTTTCCAATCTTTCAGCAGGTCGAGAAGCTGCCTGGCCTCGGCAAGATCCGGTGGATGTCCATCGCGCCCGCCGGAGAGATAATGAAGCCCCCAGACCGGCCACTGCATCTGGTCGTCGAATGTCGGCGCCAGTTCGTTGGGCGACATCTCGGCCGTCGGCACGCCGTTGTCGAGACCCATCCACACGCACATCAGCGTCTCGCCGCCGATCACCCGTTTGCGGAAGATCTCGCGTTGCGACACGCGGGTGAAGATCGCAATGCCGATCTTCGACCAGTGATCGGTGATCAGTTCCAAGACGTCGCTCTCGAACGTGCTTTCTCCCGCACTTTCGACGATGATTTTTGCCGGGCGCCCATCGGGCAGCAGTCGCAGGCCATCCTCGGTGCGGTTCGCGAGGCCCGCCTCGTCCAGCAGCCGGTTGGCCATGTCGATATCGTGGTTCGCCCAGGCCTGTTCATATTCCGGCTTGAACAATGGGCTGTCGGGCAGCACCGAATTCCCGGCCGCATGCGCCAGGCCGAAGAAGACCGCCTTGTTGATCTCCTCCCGATCAATCGCCAGAGATAGCGCCCGCCTGACCCGAACGTCCTGGAACAGGCCGCGCCAGACATCGTCTTTGCAATTGAGATTGGGAACCAGCGCCACGCGGGAACCCTGCGTGCGCTTCCACAGATCCACTTTCATCGGCAGGCGTTTTTCGGCGGCTTTCAGGAACGTGTAGTCGGAGAAATCAACATTGGCGAATTGCAGGTCGCTGTCACCCGAGCCTGCTTTTGCGGCGATCAGATCCGGCGCACTGACATTCAGCACCATTTTATCGATGTAAGGCAGCTGCAAACCGTTCTCGTCGACACGATGGAAGAATGGGTTGCGCAGAAAGACGAATTGTCCGGCAGGCGGCTTGGTGCTGTTGTACCAGGGGTCGAGTGTCGGCAGTTCCGGGTTTTCCGGTCGCACCGTACGCGACATCCGCTGGTGCAGGTCGGTCCAATCCTGCGCCTTGTAGGTCTTCAGCATCGCGGCAATCTTGTCCGCGCTTTGGTAACGCGGGTGGAATTGCCTCAGATAAGCCGACGGCATGTAGATCACGAGCGGCGAAGGTTTCGCCAGCTGTGCCAGGAAATCGGGATTGGGCTCATTCCAGCTGTATCTTACCGTGCGCTCGTCCAGGATCTCGAAAGTCGGGCCCTTGCCGTTCACCCTGAGATCCACCGGAATACCGCCGCGATGAAGCTCCTTGTTGTTCATCACGTCTTCCCAGCTGTAACGGAAATCCTCCGTCGTCAGCGGCGAACCGTCCGACCACTTGTGCCCTTCCCGCAGTGTGAAGGTGAAGACGCGGTCGTCTTCCGATGTGAAGCTTTCCAGAATATCGGCCTGGAGGTTCAGTTGCTCGTCGTAACCGACCAGCCGTGAATAGCTGTTGATCGGCATGAGGCGGATGTCGCGCTGACCGCCGATCAGCATGCGCACAACGCCGCCGTGATGTCCGGGCTTCAGGTTTTTTGCGCCGATATTGACGACACGCGGATTGCGCGGCAAGCGCTCCGCAACGTCCGGCAATTTGCCGGCCTTGATGTCGTCGGCGAGATAGTCCGATCCGGTGAAGGCAGCCTTCGCGTTGAAGGGAACAAGCGCGGTCGCCATCATACCGAGCACGGTTCGGCGTTTCATCATGGCTGCAGCTCCCTGATTTTCACCTGAGGTTTTGCCAGGACGAAATGCCCGCCACCTAGGTCGATCTGGGTCAGCCGTTCTCCCTCGTCCTGAATGAAGGCGGGGTGCCAGTCTTGCGTCGGCTTTCTAGGAATGTCGAGAGAATCGAGATCGAGCGGACGGTCGAGGTCGGGGATCGGCACGGCCGCTATCAGCCGTCGTGTATAGGGATGCGTCGGGTTGCGCATGATGATCTCGCAAGGACCGATTTCGACAATCCGTCCCGCATACATGACGGCAACACGGTCCGCCATGTAGTTCACTACCGCAAGGTTATGCGAGATGAACAGGTAGGTCAGCCCCAAGTCGCGCTTGAGATCCTTCAGGAGATTAAGGATCTGCGCCTGGATCGACACGTCGAGCGCCGAGACGGGCTCGTCGCAGATCAAAAGTTCCGGGCCGAGCGCAAGGGCGCGGGCGATACCGATGCGCTGTCGCTGGCCGCCGGAGAAACTGTGCGGGTACCGGCTGAGCGCATTGTCGTCGAGGCCGATCGTGCGCAGCAGCCGTCGAACCGCATCCAGCCGCGTGGCGCGCGAACCGCGACCATGGATCTCCAGACCCTCGCCGATAATCTCCCTGACCGTCATGCGTGGCGAAAGCGACGAGATCGGATCCTGGAAAACCATCTGGATTCGCTGGCGCAGCATGTCCAGTTCTTCACCTTGAGCGGAAAGGACATCGATCGGGCCTTTCTCGCTTTCGAATACGACAGCGCCCGTGTCAGCCGTCAGACCGCGCATCAGGATCTTGCTCAGCGTGGTCTTGCCGCAGCCGCTTTCACCCACGAGACCGAGGCTCTCGCCGCGCCGGATATCGAAACTGACGTCATCGACCGCGAGCGTCACATTGCTTTCGTGGCTGCCGAGCTTGCGCTTCTTCGCCTTGAAGGTCTTGCTGATATGGTTGACCGAGAGGATCGTCCGCGACCCGCCGGAATTGAGGTAGCCGGTCTCCATCAGGCTGGCCGTATCGACCGCGATTTCGCGCAGCGGCTTCAGACGCTGGTCACGCTTCATCTCGAAAGTCGGGATCGCCGAGATCAGGCCCTTCGGGTAGGGATGAACGGGTCGGCGGAAGATATCGTCGACCGTGCCGGCTTCCATGATCTCGCCCCGATAGGCGACAACCACTTCGTCCGCAAGATTGGTGACGATGCCGAGATCATGGGTGATCAGCAGCATCGCCATGTTGAAGCGGGACTGCAGATCGCGCAAAAGCTTGAGAATCTGCGCCTGGATCGTCACGTCGAGTGCCGTCGTCGGTTCGTCGGCGATCAGAAGGGCAGGGCGACAGACAAGCGCCATGGCAATCATTGCGCGTTGGCGCATCCCGCCGGAAAGCTCGAACGGATACATCGCGTGGACCTTTGCGGGATCCTTGAACCCGACGAGAGACAGCGTGTCATAGACCCGCTCGCGCTGTTCGGCAGGTGACGACGCATCATGGATCCGCAATGCCTCGTCGATCTGGTTGCCGATCGTGTGCAGCGGCGACAGCGAGGTCATCGGTTCCTGGAAAATCATCCCGATCCGGTTGCCGCGAATGCTGCGGATCTGTCGTCCGTCCTGCGGCAGTTGAAGCAGATCCACGGGCTCTTCCGAGGTCTCCGGGTCATTGAACAGCACGCGGCCCGATATCGATGCGAGGGGACTTTCGATCCCGACGATCGTGCGGCCGATCACCGACTTTCCCGAGCCCGACTCTCCGACCAGCGCCGTCACCTTGCCGGGCTTGATCCGCATGCTCAGATTGTTGACGGCTTGAATTCTGCTGCCGAAGACCGGGAAGCTCACGCTCAGGTTTTCTATCCGCAGCAGATCGGGCACGAATGTCGTCATCGGGCAGTTTTTCCTACGGTGCCACTTAGCAGACCCCCGCATTTCCGTATAACGGCAAAATCAGATTTGTCGGAATGCATCGTTTGGCACCTGATCAGGTTGACGCTGTAACGGAATTGAACGTAGCGCAGAGCTATGATGATAGTCCATGCCATATGAAGACTGCCGGATAGCTGCGGATGATTAACGAACCAGACTATAAAAGGATGCTTGGCGAAGCCAAGGCACTGATCCGCTCAGGTAATTTCGAGGCCGCGCGTGACCTGCTGCAGGAAATCCGGGCGCAGGATATCGGCAAAACCGATGCGCGGACGTCACTCGGTCTGCCGCGTCGGCTGCAATCGGCGCTGTTGAAGCTGGCAAAAGCCGAACGCAATGCTGTCGCCCGGATCGGTTATCAGTTCCATCTCGTCCCTCCGCCCGAAAAGCTTGCACGATACGGCGTGTTCTCGGCGCAGGACAAGGCGGCAATGGCCGAGCTGTCGCGTGTCCCGGTGCCGCGATGCATCCACCAGATATGGCTCGGCTCAAGACCAGTTCCTCCGACCGTTGGCGCCTGGGCAGCGCATGCCGCGGCAAATGGGTATCAGCATAAACTGTGGCGCGAAGCCGATCTTGCCGAAAATGGTTATGATCGACACACGTCGCTTCGACATATGCTGAGTATCGGCGATTTTCCGGGCGCGGTGGATGTGGCCCGCTACATGATCCTGCGTGATATCGGAGGCATCTATCTCGATTGCGACTGGTATCCGGGCGGCAATCGCGGGAGCTTTCATGATTTCCTGCCGCTAACCGGCCTCTCTGTCTTCGCCGAAGACATCCCGCGCAATACCGGTGCGGGCAGCACGCTTTTCGCCAACTCCTTTCTCGCGACGCCAGCAGGCAATCCGGTCTTCTCACGATTGTGCGATGCACTGCCCTCGGTGATCGAGGAACTCGGCGACGCCCCCGCATGGTGGTCGACTGGCCCGCTGATCTTCACCGTCGTCGCCAGATCCGGTCCGCTCAACCTCGCAGGCGCCGGGTTCGTTGCTCCTCCGGCGTCGAATGGAGCATCGCTTCCGGATGTTCGGGCGATGGCTGCCGATGCCGACGGTCTGCTTATCCCCTGGAAGCCCTGGTAGCTTTCAGCGCGCGTGCATCAACGCGCTGACCGGAACCCATTGGCAGGCAGGGTGCCCGGCTGTGAGGGCGAAAAAGTCATCGAGAAAATCCCAGGCGGCATCGTCATGGACGAGATGGTGGGTAAGCACGCCGAGGTTTGTCGATCGCGTGTTGCCAGTGCCGAGGTGCGCTGAGGCTTCGGCGTAGAGAATATCCATCGGACGTCCGCCGCGCGTGCTTTTCCAGTCGATGATATCGACATGGGTATTCACCAGCTTAACCGGGGTCTCCTCCCGTTCCGGCCCGAAGACCGAGAGCGCCACGTATCCAAGCGACGGCAGATGGCCGAGGAGCGCCGGCGCAATACGATTCCACGGCGGCACGAGCAGCGGCACGGCGCGATCACCGAACAGGCCGGCAATCCGCTCCAGCCCTTCCGCCAGCCGCGCAAGCACCGCTTCCTCGCCGCGATGCAGCCCGAGTTCCTGCTTTTTCTCCGATGCCGGTGCGTGATTTGTATGATCCCAACCGTGTACGGCAACCGATATCAGTGGCAGTTCGATCAGCAATCGAGCCAATGCGGTTGTCGCATCGGCAGGAATTGCAGCGATCGTCATCGGCGCATTCCAGCGCGCCGACAGGTCGAGCAGAAGCGACAGCGCCGCAGTCGGCGCGATGGCGTCGTCATCGCGCAACCACAGCTGCACCGTCCTGCCATCCTTGGCATATGCATCGAGCGTATCGATGAAGTGTTGTCTGCTCATCCTGTTATCTCACATAGGTATCGAGTATCCGGCGCAGGTTTTCCGCTGCACCGCTAATCGATCGTTCCTCGCCCGCGAAAATCCTTGCTTCGCTGGCAAGTCGCTCTCTTGATTGGTCGTCACGGAGAAGATCGCTGATCGCTTCCGCAAATGCAGTTCTGTCACCTTGTGCCGTCAGCAGGCCGGTCCTGCCGTGTTCGACGACTTCGGGAACACCGGCAATTGCCTCGGCGACAACCGGAAGGCCCGCAGCCTGGGCTTCGAGATAGGCAAGCCCGTAGGCCTCTCCATGTCCCGGCCACACGAAGATCGAACCGCGCGACAGAAGCTCGGCGATTTCGTCTTCCGGCAAGGTGCCCAGCCATTCTATCCGGTTGGGGTCGAATATTGCAAAAGCGCGCTCCACCTCCTGTCGGCACTCGCCATCACCTGCGATCGAAAGCGTCCATGGCAGATGCCGGATCAGGCTCAGGCTTTCTGCCAGTGCCAGATAGCTGGACAGCTTGTCCCCCGGCCGCATCATCGCCACGCTGATCAGCCGCCCCGGCTCGGGGGACGGCGTGCGTTTGAGATAGGGCGCAGTGTCTATGAAGGGGGCGATCATTTCCAGCCGGGCCTCGGGAGCAGCGGCGTTCAACCCGTCGCGGTCCCGTCTGGTGAAGCAGAGATTGACCGTGGCACTCTTGATGCTCTCGAGCAGTATCTCCTGCGACACCTCCCACACGCCGATATTCCGGCGCAACGAATAGGAAGCCTCCGCATTGATCAACGGGATGCCGAAATGCCGCGCAATCGCCGGGCCCAGCAGGTCGGGTGCCTTGTAATAGGGATGATAGGTGAACCAAAGGTCGGGCGCAGTCGTGCCGGAATATTCGGCGGTGATCCGCTTGATCTCTTCTGCGGCCTCCACCTTGTTCGCCTCGAAGAGATCCTGCATATCGGCCGAGCGCATGAAACTGCGCATTTCGGACGCTATCGAAACCTCGTGCCCGAGGCTGGTCAGTGCCCGGACGATAAGCCGCGCCATCAACCGGTCTCCAGACGGAACGGGATGGTTCGGTGATTTCAGCGGCGAATAGAACAGGATTTTCATAGGCCTGGCATCATGCGGGTATGATCATCTCCCCGTGACCACTCTTGACACGTCGGCGCATCTCTCACAACTGTCAGCCACCGCCTCACCGCTAGGATTTCTCCCGTCATGACTGATACCGCCCTTTCCTCGACGCTTCATGCGAAGATCACCGCACGCACGGCCAAGGCTGGCGTCGTGGGGCTTGGCTATGTCGGTTTGCCTCTGGCGATGGCCTTTGCACGGGCAGGTTACTCGGTCACTGGCTTCGATATCGACCCGTCCAAGATCGAGTTCATCGATCGCCGCGAAAGCTATATCGAAGCGGTTCCGACAGAGGTTTTGAAGGCTGAATGCGAGGCCGGGCGTTTCGCGGCAACCTGCGATTTCAGCCGCCTGGCCGAATGCGATATCATCGCCATCTGCGTGCCGACGCCGCTGACGGCGCATCGCGATCCTGACCTCTCCTATGTGGCGAAGACGGCAGAGGCGATTGCCAAAACCCTGCGCCCGGGCCAGCTGATCGTCCTCGAATCGACCACCTATCCGGGCACGACCGACGAGGTTGTAAAGCCGATCCTCGAAAAGACCGGCCTGAAGTCAGGCGTTGATTTCTTCCTCGGTTATTCGCCAGAGCGCGAAGATCCCGGCAACCGCCAGTTTCACACGGCCAGCATCCCGAAAGTGGTCGCCGGCGATGGTGAAGCTGCGGCAGGACTGATGCAGGCTTTCTATGGCGCGACCGTCGAGACCATCGTGCCGGTCTCCACCACGGCCACGGCCGAGGCTGTAAAGCTCACCGAAAACATCTTTCGCGCCGTCAACATCGCGCTCGTCAACGAATTGAAGCTCGTCTACGACGCTATGGGCATCGATGTGTGGGAGGTTATCGATGCGGCAAAGTCCAAGCCTTTCGGCTACATGCCCTTTTATCCAGGCCCCGGCCTTGGCGGTCACTGCATCCCGATCGATCCGTTCTATCTGACCTGGAAATCCCGTGAATTCGAGACGCCGACGCGCTTCATCGAACTGGCCGGCGAGATCAACACCGCCATGCCGCATCACATCGTCACCCGCCTTGCGGAAGCTCTGGATATCCGCAGCGGCAAGGCGCTCAGCCGTTCGAAAGTGCTTCTGATCGGTCTCGCCTACAAGAAGAACGTGCCCGACATTCGAGAAAGCCCATCCCTGCGGCTGATGGAACTGATCGAGCGCCGTGGCGGGTCGGTAGCCTATTTTGACCCTTACGTATCGGAAATCCCGTCGACCCGCGAATATGCCGAACTGAAGGGCCGTCGGTCGATAGAGTGGGATGAGGCCGCGCTCAAATCGTTCGATGCCGTGGTCATCGCTACTGACCATGATAATGTCGATTACGACGCTATATCCCGCCTTGCCCCATTGATCGTCGATACCCGCAACATCTTCGCCCGCAAGGGAATTTCCTCCGACGTCATCGTCAAAGCCTGAGACACTGGAAAGACCATGAGCCGCCTCGACACATTCATCAATCGCATGTCTGCCCAGCGCGATATCCTCAACCATGTTGCCAATGACCTCGGTCTTCCGGCGCAAGGGGATGTTCTTGAGGTGGGATTGGGCAATGGCAGGACCTACAGCCATCTGCGCGAGCTTTTTCCCGAGCGGCGGGTCATCGCATTCGATCGCGCGATGAATGCACATCGCACAACGGCGCCGCATGAAGATGATTTCGTCACCGGCGAGATCAACGAGACGGGGCAGGAGTTTGCCGGAACCGGCGCAGCGCTGGTCCACGCGGATATTGGTACGGGTTATCCGGACAAGGATGCCATCACGCTGTCATGGCTGCCGCAGATGGTTGCCGCCATGCTTCAGCCGGGTGGTTACGCCGTCAGCGGCCTGCCGCTCGAACACCCGCAGCTCGACGCACTCCCTCGCCTGCCTTCGGTCAATGAAGGCAGGTATTTTATGTATCGCAGGCTATGAGAGTATGAGGCCGCTCAGGCCTTCTGCAAGGCGCGAACCTGATCAAGTTCCGACGATGTCAGGCGCAGCCGCTCGGCGATTGCGCGCGTCATCTTCATGGTCATGCCTGGGCAATCGTCCATGATCCGGAACAGGTAGTCCTTGTTGATCTTCAAGGCTTCGACCACGCCGGCAGCCTGAACCGTCGAGCTGCGTGGCCCATCGCAGAGCAGCGAGATGTCGCCGACGATCGAGTTGGGACCGCGTTCGCTGACCTTCACAGGGCCGTCAGGCGTGCTGACAAGAAACTCCACGCTGCCGCTGAGAATGAAATAGGCGGAATCTCCCGCGTCGCCCTGGGTGAAGAGGCGTTGACCAGCCTTGAACGTCACGCGTTCGGATGCGAACGCGAGCAGTTTGAGCTTGCAGGTATCTACTTCCGCAAAATACGGGAGTTTCCGCAGCAGCTGGACTTCATCACATAGCAACATCGCTCTTCCGCCTTTCCTGTCGGACAGATGGCTAAGCCACCAGAGCCTTGAAGGTTCCGCTCTCCTGTTCGAGCGTCTCGTACGAGCCCTCTTCGAGGATTGCGCCTCCGTCAAACATGACGACCTTGTCAAACAAACGTGACAAAGAAATATTTGACAAGACCCAGATTACAGCTGGATCATTCTCCTGTTGACCCAGAAATGCAAGTACGTTCTGCACAATTTCCTCCTGGGTGTGTCTTTCGAGCCCAGGAAGCGGTTTATTGAACACGTAATAGTCAGATCGCCGAATTAATGCGCGGGCAAGATTAAGTTTTCGTCGCTGGATTGGTGTCAAACGTCGTCCGCCAGCGCCAATGTCGTAATCGAGACCGGCTTTTAGAAGCTGGTTGGCAAAGCCGAGCTCGCGTGAAACAGCGCCTGCCAACGTGCGAAGCTCGACGACGCCATCCGCGTTACTGTTGCTCAGCTTTCCAAAAACAATATTCTCACGCAGCGTCGCAACGGAAACGTATTTATCGGGATCGTAGCGTTCGATAAGTTCCCGCAGATGAGCTGGTAGCTCGGTGTAAAACAGTTCGCGTGAACCGACGATCTTGTTCTGAAGCTCGGTTGTCAAAATGCCAAGGCGGTATCGTGGCTCGATATATTCCAGCGTCAGGCGGATGAAGGCCTTGTCTGCACTGGATAGTCGGAAATTGACCGGCTTGGGTTCATTTTTTCGCTGCAGCAGGCTCTGGTAGTAGCTGATATCTTCTGCAGACAGCGTTGTGACCTGACGGAAGAACGGGTGGTCTGCCGGTAGCCCACCGAATATTTCAACGAGGTTCCGGGCGACTGTCCGCCCCATTTCGACGAATGGCCGCTGCAGCCCGACCTTGTTGAGCGCGGTATAAAAATGCTCGCTGGATAGCAATTCATTGTCCGGCGTGAGAGGCGCCAACGTCGCGCCGAACAGCAGGTTTTCGGCGACTGTTGCCTGGGAGTTGTAGCCGTCCGGCTCGAACGGGATGACGAGGGATTCCATGCCCAGTTCGTTCATACGGGCACGCAAGGCCCTGCGCATCTCTACCACGCGCGTTGCAAATTCCGGATCCTCGTCCGGATTGATTGTGGAATGAAGCGCAAGTTCAAGCACGTCGTCAGTCAGCTGCACGGCATCGAGTGCTGCGAGAAGCGATTTCTGCAAGTCCTCCTTGGCGCCGTTGCCGAGCGCCGCGTAACTGTAGTCCACCCAGCCGGCACGGATGTCGAGGTGTGGATTGCCCGCCTTTTTGGCTTCGCGGATCTCCCAAAGTCGTTGGCGCATGTCCTTGCCTTCATACTCGTGTCTTTTGACCGGAGCATGTTTGAGACCGTAAAGAAGGTTGTCCTTCAGGCTGCCATGGAAGAAGTAGCTATCCGTGGAGACATAGGAGATATGGCGTCCGGTTACGGATTCCGGAAGTTCCCGGATATCCTGATCCCCGAGGCAGATTCGGCCGCTCGAAGGCCATGAGAGCCGACCGAAAGCTTCAGCCATCGCTTCTGCGCCACGGCCTGTATGATCCACCATCGCAACCGTTTCGCCACGATCGATCTTCAACGTGACGTGGTCGACAACCTTGGCGCCGCTGTCGTCGTTGAGCGACACTGAAACAGCGTGAAGTGTTTCGAGCTTCTGCTGTGTCGATGCCGGAGTGAGAGTGTGAATGGCCGGGTTGATGAGATCCTCGACTTCGAAGTTCTCGAAGACCTGCTCGTATTTTACCTGCACGTCCTGGCGCGCCTGGTCCCAGTCAATCAGCTCCTTCAAAGGTCCCGGCAAGTCCTTGTAGGCATTGATGACGGCGACAAGCTGACCGACGTCGAGGGTGCCGCGCAGCGTCAGATAGCCGCCGATGAGATAGAAAAGGAACGGCGTGACCTGCGACAGGAAGTTGTTGAGGAATTTGACCAGGAACTTCCACTGGTAGAGATCGTAGCGGATGCGGTAGATTTCACCCAGCCGGCTTGCCACGTCCGCGCGCTCGAAATTCGATGTGTCATAGGCGTGGATCGTGCCGAGGCCCTCGACCACTTCATTAACCTTGCCAGCCAGCCGTCGTGCCGTGATCTGCCGCTGCCGACCGAGTTCGATCAGCCGGCGGCGCATCTTCGGAATGATGATCACCTGGATCGCGACCATGAACGCCGCGACCATGCCGAGCCAGAAGTTCTGCAGGATGATGAAGAACAATGCGGCGAGAGCCTGGCCGCCCAGCAGTGCCGGCTGGACGAAGGCATCTCCGGTGAAACCGCCGAACGGCTCCACTTCGTCCTTGATCATGCTGGCGATCTCGGCGCCGTTCAGGCTCTTCGCGTGGCGGGGCGGAAAACGCAGCACTCGATCGACAAGCTCGAAGCGGATGCGGCGCAGCAGGCGCTCGCCGAGCCGGCCCTTGTAGGTATTGATGTAGTATTTGAATGCGCCGTTGATGATCACCAGAAGCAGGAAGACGCTGCTGAGCGCGACCAGCGTCTGCATGCGGTCGAGCGGAAAACCGTCGAAGCCGAATGTGTAATCAACGAAAGGAATGCTGATCGAGAAATCCAGAAAATTCTGGGTGGTGCTGAGATCTTCGAAACCCTGGCCTTGGATCGGGCCGTTGATGATCTGTTTGGGAAGGTCGAAGGCAAGGAAATACGGGATCATCGACAAGGCGACGATCAGCAGGATGAAGACCTGCTGTGGCCTCGTATGCGTCCAGATATAACGTAGCAGCGTCTTCTGCATATGCCTTCACCAAAGCAACAGCGTTATCAACTCGGGTATGGGATAAGCTGCATCCGGCATTGTATAGCCTGTCTTCCGGGTTTTAACGAGTGCTCATCAACGCGTTCTCGCTGCCGGAATGAAACTGAAACCGCAAGCGAGATGGACGCCAACAGCGCCCACTGCGACAAGTTGGCATCTCGTGTCGGCAGGTCGGCGGTTCAAGATGAGGTGGAAATTATTCTTACAGTGTTGCGACGGTGCCTTCCAGCAAGTGCCACACCGCCCGTCAGGTCTCCTTGCGCAGGAAGCGCGGGATCATGATCATGGCGGCAAAGGACATGATGGCCAGCGCGAACCATGTCAGCGCGTAAACGAGATGGCTGTTTCGGAACTGGATGACTGTCAAACCGCCCACGGGATATCCGCCAGGATTGGCAGTCGCATCTGCATCAACGAAATAAGGAACGAGCTTCACAAGCTGCTTGTTCTCTCCGATCGCCTGCACATCTCTGGAATACCAACCGCCCGCCGCGGGATTGTTACTCCGGAGGAATGCCCCTCCCGGCTCGCTGAGCCGGAGCAATCCGGTAACGGTGACCTCTCCTTGGAGTTGCCCTTCCGCACGAGAGGTTGGGTCGCGGCGATCCGGCGGCACGAAACCGCGATTGATCAGGACCGTGCCACCATCCGCCGTGGCAAGCGGCGTGAGAACCCAGAAGCCGGGGCCTCTCTCGGTCACGGCTTGTACCAGCGTCTCGCGTAAGTTGTCGAAGGTGCCCTTCAGCACCACATGCCGATATTCGGCATCGGTTGACTTGATGATCGGCCACTCGTTTGCGGTCGGAGGGGCAGCCGCTGCGGCGTGGACGCGCGCATCAACTCGGGCAATCAGATCAAGTTTCCAGAAAAGCCGCTGGACCTGCCAGATACCGAGAGCGGTGAAGACGATAGCCGCAAAAAGCAGAAACGCCCGAAAGCCTAGGTAAGATTTCACGGGCGTTTCCATTTCATGAATTGTGTATGCCGGTCGGTAGTCTCTGAGGTTAGGGAGCCCGCATGGGCTCCCTGATCACCTCAAGGCAGGTTCTTCATCATCTCAGGCGACATGACCATCATGTTTGTATTGAGATGATGCATGACCCAAAGCGAGCCGACCAGAGCGATTGCAACGATGATGACCGTGAAGATCAACGCCATCATCGTCCAGCCGCCTTCCGACTTGGTGTTCATGTGCAGGAAGTAGATCATGTGGACGACGATCTGGATCGCGCCGATGATCATGATTGCCGCAACGGTGGCAACTTTGCTGTCGAGCACGTCACCCATGACGAGCCAGAACGGAATGGCTGTCAGGATAACCGACAGGATAAAGCCCGTCACATAGCTCTTGAAGCTTCCATGGCCGGCTTCGTGGCCATGGCTGTGGGCGTGATGGGCTTCGTGTGCATCTTCGTGCGAGGTGGAGTTGGTGGTCATCCGACGACTCCCATGAGATAGACGACAGAGAATACGCCGATCCAGACGACGTCGAGGAAGTGCCAGAACATCGACAGACACATCAGGCGGCGGCGGTTTTCAGCGATCAGGCCGTGCTTGGAAACCTGAACCATCAGCGTGACCAGCCAGATGATGCCGAAGGTGACGTGCAGACCGTGCGTGCCCACCAGGGTGAAGAAGGCCGACAGGAAGGCCGAACGCTGCGGCGTCGCGCCTTCGTGGATCATGTGATGGAACTCATAGAGTTCGATACCCAGGAAGGCGAGGCCGAAGAGACCAGTAACGGTGAGCCAGAACAGGGTTTCCTGCTTGGCACCGCGTTCCATCTGCAGCATCGCAAAACCGTAGGTGATCGACGAGAACAGGAGCATGGCGGTGTTGATTGCCACGAGCTTCAGGTCGAACAGGTCGGCAGGTGCTGGGCCGGCCGCATAATTGCGGCCGAGCACGGCATAGGTCGCGAATAGCGTCGCGAAGATGAGGCAGTCGCTCATCAGATACAGCCAGAACCCGAGGTTCGTGCTGCCTTCCGGATGGTGATCTTCCTCGAGGTAGAATTGCGGCTTTTCCGCAGATTGGCTCTGAATGTTGCTCATTGTCACACCTGCTTCGCCAGCAGTTCTGTACGCTTGGCTTCTTCAGCGGAAACGGTTTCCGCCGGAATGTAGAAGTCGCGCTTGTAGTTGAAGGTATGGCCGATCGCGACTGCGATGATGGCGACGAACGATACGACGACAAGCCACCACATGTACCAGATCAGGCCGAATGCCAGGGCAATGTTGAGGGCTGCCAGAATTGCACCCGTGCCGGTGTTCTTCGGCATGTGGATCGGCTTGAAGCCCTGCAGCGGACGTGCGTAGCCGCGGTTCTTCATGTCGTACCAGCTATCGTGGTCATGCACGACCGGAGTGAAGGCAAAGTTGTATTCTGGCGGCGGCGAAGACGTCGACCATTCCAGAGTACGGCCATGCCACGGATCGCCCGTTTCGTCCTTCAGTTCCTCGCGCTTGATGTAGCTGACGACGAGCTGGATGATGAAGGACAGGATGCCAATGGCGATCATGCCTGCACCGATAGCGGCGATGACGAACCAGATCTGCAGCGACGGATCGTCGAACTGAGACATGCGGCGGGTAATGCCCATCAGGCCGAGAACGTAGAGCGGCATGAAGGCGAAGTAGAAGCCGATGAACCAGAACCAGAAGCTCATCTTGCCCCAGAAGGGATCGAGCTTGTAGCCGAAGGCCTTCGGATACCAATAGGTCACACCAGCCATCAGGCCGAACAGCACGCCGCCGATGATCACATTATGGAAGTGAGCGATCAGGAACAGCGAGTTGTGCAGTACGAAGTCTGCCGGTGGGACTGCGAGCATGACGCCGGTCATGCCGCCGATGACGAAAGTCACCATGAAGCCGATCGTCCAGAGCATCGGAACTTCGTAACGGACGCGGCCACGATAGATCGTGAACAGCCAGTTGAAGATTTTCGCACCGGTCGGGATCGAGATGATCATCGTGGTGATGCCGAAGAAGGCATTGACCGAAGCGCCCGAACCCATCGTGAAGAAGTGGTGCAGCCACACGAGGTAGGACAGGATCATGATCGCGCAGGTGGCGTAAACCATCGAGGCATAACCGAACAGACGCTTGCCGGAGAAGGTGGCAACGACTTCGGAGAAGATACCGAAGGCCGGCAGGATCAGGATGTAGACTTCCGGATGGCCCCAGATCCAGATGAGGTTGATATACATCATCGGGTTGCCGCCGAGATCGTTCGTGAAGAAGTTCGTACCGACATAACGGTCGAGCGACAGAAGAACGAGGGTAGCGGTCAGGATCGGGAAGGTGGCGACGATCAGGATGTTGGTGCAGAGCGAGGTCCAGGTGAAGACGGGCATCTTCATGAAGGACATGCCGGGTGCGCGCATCTTGACGATCGTGGCGATCAGATTGATGCCTGACAAGGTCGTACCGACACCGGCCACCTGCAGACCCCAGATATAATAGTCGACACCGACACCGGGACTGTATTCCACGCCCGAAAGCGGCGGATAGGCAAGCCAGCCGGTACGCGCGAACTCACCGACGAACAGCGAGATCATCACGATGATCGCACCTGCGGTCGTCATCCAGAACGAGAAATTGTTGAGGAACGGGAACGATACGTCGCGTGCGCCGATCTGCAACGGCACGACATAGTTCATGAAACCCGTCACGAAAGGCATCGCGACGAAGAAAATCATGATCACGCCATGAGCCGTGAAGACCTGGTCGTAGTGGTGCGGCGGCAGATAGCCTTCCGATCCGTTAAACGCGATAGCCTGCTGGATACGCATCATGATGGCGTCGGAGAAGCCGCGCAGCAGCATGACGATCGCCAGGATGATGTACATGATACCGATCTTCTTGTGATCGATACTGGTGATCCAGTCGTTCCACAGCGGACCCCACCACTTCATGTAGGTGATGAACGCGCAGAGGGCGATGCCGCCCAGCGCGACAGCAGCGAAGGTCGCTACCAGGATTGGCTCGTGGTAGGGGATGGATTCGAGAGTCAACCGGCCGAAGATAAACTTCAGGAGGTCAGGATTGGAAAACATGGGACAACCCGTTCATTAAAGTCTTGCGACGCTAGGCGCCAGGTTAGTTTGTTTTTGGCGCCTCGGAGGCGTCGCCCTTGGCCATATCCGTGCCCTGCATGGAATGGTTGCCGTGCGACATGCCCTCAGCGGGCATGTTCTTGGTGGACTGAGAGCCCGCGGCGGGCTCGACTGCGGAATGCTCTTCGCCATGACCGCGAAGGTTGATGTCGATCGGGCCGCCGTCATACTTCAGGCGATCACGATTCTCGTGGCTTTCCAGGCCGGCGCCGCCCATCATGTCGATATGCATCATCTCGTCCATGCACATCTTGCCGGGCGTGGCGCAGACGTTGAGGATTGCTCTGTAGAGGCCGTCTTCGACAGTTGCGTAATAGCGGACAGGCTCTTTTTCGCTCGGCTTTTCAAGCTTCAGGTAGGCGTCGCGGTTGAGCGCGGTGCCATTCTGCTTGACCTGGGCGATCCAGCCGTCGAAGCCCTGCTCGTTGAGGCTGTGGAACTTGAAGCGCATGTGCGAGAAGCCCGGTCCGCTGTAGTTCGACGACAGGCCATCGAATACGCCTTCCTTGTTGATTACCGCATGCAGCTTCGTTTCCATGCCCGGCATGGCGTAGATCATGCCTGCCAGTGCCGGAACGTAGAAGGAGTTCATCACTGACGAAGAGGTGATCTTGAAGGTGATCGGCCGGTCGACCGGCGCTGCCATCTCGTTGACGGTGGCGACACCATATTCCGGATAGAAGAACAGCCACTTCCAGTCCAGCGCCACGACTTCCACTTCGAGAGGCTTGGTGCCTTCCGGAATGGTACGTTCCGCATCGATGCGATCGAGCGGACGGAACGGGTCGAGCTTGTGGGTGCTGATCCAGGTGATTGCGCCCAATGCGATGATGATCGCCAGCGGTGCGGACCAGATCACCACTTCAAGGCGGGTCGAGTGATGCCATTCGGGGTCATATTTGGCCTTCGTGTTCGAATGGCGATAGTGCCAGGCGAAGTACAAGGTCAAAAATAACACCGGCACGATGATCAGAAGCATCAGCACCGTCGACACGACGATGAGGTCTGCCTGCTGCTGCGCGATATCGCCCGACGGAGACATGACCACAAGGTCACAGCCTGCCATGAATGGGAGGATAAGAAGGATGGAAAGCTGGCAAAGACGCCTTACGATTGGGGACATTGATCTGCTCAAATTTGCTTTTTATCTAGTTCGCCTATCGGAGCATTGCCCCGATCTCCATGAGGTGTTTCGTCGCAGTGCTACAATTTTTCGCACTGCAAATCACCACCTGCTCCATTTCGATGGAGGGCGGCCCTGCGGCGCGCAATCTAGTCTATAAAGTTGACAGAAGACATACCTTATCGCGCGAAACCTGACGATTGTGGCAAAATTTGCTAATTTTCGAAATTTCACAAATTCACAGTTGAAATCTTGATTGACAGCAAGTCCGGCCAACATACTCATTGTTGCAATGACGCGAAGGAGGAACGTTAGTCATGGCAGAGGCAACAATTCTTGCGACTGGTCCGTCGTCATCAGCACTGGAGCGCGATGCAAGGCATATTCACGACGACAAGCCGATTTCGGCGGGTAACATCGCCATCGGGGTCGTGATCGGCCGCACATCCGAGTTTTTTGACTTTTTCGTGTTCGGTCTGGGCTGCGTGCTCGTTTTTCCCCGTCTGGTCTTCCCGTTTGCTCCGGACCCCGTCACTGCCACTCTCTATTCATTCGCCATTTTCTCGCTCGCCTTCCTGGCAAGGCCGGTCGGTTCTTTCGTCTTCATGTGGATTGATCGCACCTTCGGCCGCGGCACGAAGCTGACGACGGCGCTACTCATTCTTGGTGGCTCGACCGCATCGATCGCTTTTCTGCCGGGATACGAGACGATCGGCATGTGGTCCGTGGCGCTTCTGGCGCTTTTCCGGCTCGGCCAGGGTTTTGCGCTTGGAGGAGCGTGGGACGGGCTGGCTTCCCTGCTTGCGATAAGCGCTCCGCAAAACCGCCGTGGTTTTTACGCAATGATCCCGCAGCTCGGAGCGCCGGTCGGCTTTGCTCTGGCCAGCATCCTTTTCGGTTATTTCGTCGTCAATCTTTCGGATGCCGACTTCCTTGACTGGGGCTGGCGCTTCCCCTTCTTCGTAGCCTTTGCGATCAACGTCGTGGCCCTGTTCGCAAGGTTGCGCATCGTCGCCTCGCATGAATTCGGCGCCGCCATGGACAATCACGAACTGGAAGCCAAGCCGATAACCGAGGTTTTGAGGCTTCACGGTTTCGATATCGTGATCGGTGCCTTTGCGCCGCTTGCCAGCTTCGCAATGTTCCATCTGGTGACGATCTTCCCGCTGAGCTGGGTGACATTGTATGGCGGCCAATCCGCAGGCACCTTCCTGTTCGTTCAGGTGCTGGGCGCGCTCTGCGGTTTCGCCACCATCATGCTTTCGGGCTTTCTGGCCGATCGCATCGGCCGTCGGCGCCAGTTGCTGATCGGTGCCTTCATCATCGCGATCTTCAGCTTCACGGCGCCCTTCCTGCTTGATGCAGGCGTGACTGGACAGTCGGCCTTCATCATTCTCGGCTTCGCGATCCTTGGCCTGTCCTTCGGCCAGGCGTCCGGTTCGGTTTCCTCGCGCTTCAGCGCCGGTTACAGATATACCGGCTCGGCGCTCACCTCCGATCTTGCATGGCTGATCGGTGCGGGTTTCGCGCCGCTGGTCGCTCTCGGGCTCGCCAGCAATTTCGGCATCATCTTCATCGGCGGTTATCTGATCTCCGGTGCGATCTGTACTATTCTCGCATTGCTCCTCAGCCGTACGCTCGACAGCGTCGATGGCGTGACGAAAACCTAGAGGAATGGATGGCGGAGTGGCCATGCCACCCCGCCATCCATCAATTCCATTGGAAAATCGATAATGCTGCGATCCGTTTCTCTTTCGCGGCGCAGCCGGGGCTTCCGCCTTGGTCTGGCGGCAACGCGGTCACGGTTCTCAACAAAATAGTTGATTTGCCGCTTGCACTCACCATGAACCTATGGCAATAGGCCGCTCACCAACGACGCGGCTTGAGCCGCGCCGCTCAGATGCTGCTATAGCTCAGGGGTAGAGCACTCCCTTGGTAAGGGAGAGGCCGAGAGTTCAAATCTCTCTAGCAGCACCATTTTTCTCCCGAATGACAAGTACTTAACGCACGGACACCGTGTCGGATAATTTGGCCGTCGTTGCCATATGCAGGCGATGGCGCTATCGTTTGATTCAGGACGCCGGTGTTTGAGGGAAGAGATCTGCGCGATGAGGCTCCTTCGGGCGTTTTTCCATTTTTTGAGTTTCGCAGCGCTTGCTGCTGCTGTCCTCGTCGGCACTATCGATGCGATCCAGTCCGTTTCATCGTCGGATGTGGTTCTGACTAGCCTCGGCAATGCTTGGCTTAATCTCGATCCTGAAAGTCTGACACTGGCAGAACTGTCGGCTGATGACTATATGAGCGCAGATATATGGCGACCCTATGTGGCGCCGGTTCTGGCGCAGCCTGCCGGTGTCATGTTCCTGGTCCTTGCGCTGCTTTTCTGGATGGTGGGCTACAAGAGAACGTCTTTCGCAGGACGTTTCGCGGCCTGAACCGGCAGGCGGTGCCGGGGAGTGATGCAGTCCAGGAAAAGTAGACAACCAATGTCGCCAAAGATGGAGGCAGAAATGTTCCTGAACGAGATCTTCAGCAAGAAGACTGTAATGCCATCAGAGCAGACGGCTCTGCCCGGTAGGCCGCAAGAGATCCCGACATCCGAGATCCATTTCGTCAACGGCCACGCCCTCAAGGGCCCTTATCCGCAAGGCTTGGAAGTTGCCTATTTCGGCATGGGCTGCTTCTGGGGTGCCGAGCGCCTGTTCTGGAAGGTGCCGGGTGTCTACGTGACCGCGGTCGGCTATGCCGGCGGTATCACGCCGAACCCGACCTATCATGAAACGACGACCGGGCTCACCGGCCATGCCGAGATCGTCAAGATCGTCTTCGATCCGAAAATCGTCTCCTACCGCCAGCTGCTGAAGCTGTTCTTCGAGGAGCATGATCCCACCCAGGGCATGCGTCAGGGCAACGATATCGGAACCACCTATCGTTCCGCGATCTACACGACGAGCGAAAACCAGGCCGAGCAGGCGCGCGAGGCGCTGGATGTTTTCCAGGATGCCCTGAACAAGGCTGGCCGCGACACACCGATCACCACGGAACTCGCTCCCGTGCCGACATTTTATTATGCCGAGGACTACCACCAGCAGTATCTCGCAAAGAACCCGGCCGGTTATTGCGGTCTCAAAGGCACCGGTGTGTCCTGCCCGGTCGGCCAGGCGGCTTGAAGCTGCGATAATATGATTTGAGCGCCGCGGATTTGTGCAGGTCCGCGGCAAATTCATGCAGGCTGCCAAAGGGATAGGCGTTTTTACCGGATGAAAAAAATCTGGTGAATTTTTCTGGCGCACATGCAAGAGTAGGTATAGCCAAGCCTTCAAAGAGGGGGCGGTAACCGCATGGCGTTCGCTGGTCGGACCCGCGGGAGGACCTAACATTAAAAAAGCAAGGCTGCACCATGAAGAAAACCTTTTTGAGCCTTCTCGCCGTAGCTGCGATGTCGACGACAGCGCTGGCCGCCGAGATCAAGCCGGCGCTGGTCTATGGCACCGGTGGTAAATTCGATAAATCCTTCAACGAGGCCGCCTATGCCGGTGCCGAAATGTACAAGAAGGAAACCGGCACCGACTATCGCGATTTCGAGCCGACAAGCGACACGCAGGGCGAGCAGGCTATTCGCAACTTCGCAAGCCGTGGCTATAACCCCGTCATCGCGGTTTCCTTCGCCTGGACTTCGGCCATGGAAAAAGTTGCTGCTGAATTTCCCGACACCAAATTCGTCATCGTCGACTCGGTCGTCGATCTGCCGAACGTTCGTTCCGTTGTCTATAACGAAGCGGAAGGCTCCTATCTCGTCGGTCTTCTCGCTGGCATGGCCTCCAAGACCGGCAAGGTCGGTTTCGTCGGTGGCATGGATATCCCGCTGATCCGCAAGTTCGGCTGTGGTTATGTTCAGGGCGCCAAGTCAGTGAAGGCCGATATGCAGGTCTTCCAGAACATGGTCGGCACGACCGGCGCTGCCTGGAACGACCCGGTTCGCGCAGGCGAGCTCACCAAGAACCAGATCGACCAGGGCGCCGACGTCATTTACGCGGCAGCCGGTGCATCGGGCCTGGGCGTCATGCAGACCGCTACCGACAACAAGAAGCTCTCGATCGGCGTCGATTCGAACCAGAACCATGTACATCCGGGTTCGGTTCTGACCTCGATGGTCAAGCGCGTCGATCTGGCGGTCTATAACGCCTACAAGGATACCGCAGCCGACAAGTTCACCGCCGGTGTCCAGTCCAACGGCATCAAGGATGGCGGCGTTGTTGCGGCCATGGACGACAACAACAAGGCTCTGATCACGCCGGAAATGCAGGCCGCGCTCGATAAGGCAAAGGCCGATATCATTGCCGGCACCGTCAAGGTGCATGACTACATGACGGACAATTCCTGCCCGATGTAAGTCAAGGATCGAAGGGGCGCATGGTGGAACCGCCGCCATGCGCCCTTTTTGCATATTAAGAGCAAGGTCGGACCATTGAGCCTTCAGTCTTCAGCGAATGAGCCCGCGATCGAACTTGTCGGCATCGACAAGAAGTTCGGCGCAGTCCATGCGAACAAGAACATCAACCTTTCCGTCGGCAAGGGATCCATCCACGGCATTATCGGCGAAAACGGTGCCGGTAAGTCGACACTGATGTCGATCCTCTATGGCTTCTACCACGCCGACGAGGGTGAGATCCGCATTCAGGGTAAGCCGGTCACGATCCGTGACAGCCAGGCCGCGATTGCGGCGGGAATCGGCATGGTCCACCAGCATTTCATGCTGGTCGAGAATTTCACCGTGCTGGAAAATGTCATGCTCGGTGCGGAAGGCGGGCAGTTGCTCGCCAAGGGCGTTGCAGGTGCGCGCAAAGAACTGAAGCGGCTCGAAAAGGATTACGGTCTGGAAGTCGATCCGGATGCGATGATCGAGGAGTTGCCGGTCGGCAGCCAGCAGCGTGTCGAAATATTGAAAGCGCTTTATCGCGGCGCCGAGATCCTCATTCTCGATGAGCCTACGGGTGTTTTGACCCCGGCCGAAGCAGATCACCTCTTCCGTATCCTTGAGGTTCTGCGCGATCAGGGCAAGACGATCATCCTCATCACCCACAAGCTGCGCGAGATCATGGCGATCACCGATACGGTCTCGGTCATGCGTCGCGGCGAGATGGTCGCCACCCGCAAGACGGCCGAGACGACGGTTGCCGAACTCGCCGAACTGATGGTCGGTCGCCGCGTGCTGCTGCGTGTCGAAAAGGGCGATGCCAATCCCGGCCCGGTGCTTCTGTCGGTGAAAAATCTGACGGTGAAGGACGGCCGTGGCGTCACCATGGTCGACGACGTGTCCTTCGATGTCCGCGCCGGAGAAATCGTCGGCATCGCCGGTGTTGCCGGCAACGGCCAGTCTGAGCTGCTCGAAGCGCTTGCCGGCATCCGCAAGCCGGTCTCGGGAGAAATCCTGATCGATGGCAAGCCGGTCGAATCCGCCGACCCCGCAGTTCTGCGTCAACTCGGCCTCGCGCATATTCCCGAAGACCGGCACCATATGGGTCTTGTGCTGAAATTCGAGGAATATGAAAACTCCATCCTCGGCTATCACCACGATCCGCGTTATGGCCGCGGCGCGATGCTGGATCTCGACGCAATTCGGAAGAGCGCCGAGGAGCAGATCGAAAAATACGATATCCGCCCGCCGAACCCGCGACTGAAGACTGCCAATTTCTCCGGCGGCAACCA
The DNA here is from genome assembly GCA_900472575.1 of Hyphomicrobiales bacterium. Lineage (GTDB taxonomy): Bacteria > Pseudomonadota > Alphaproteobacteria > Rhizobiales > Rhizobiaceae > Neorhizobium > Neorhizobium cellulosilyticum. Next base: position 192,410 of record UCIV01000019.1, on the reverse strand, counting down.
GCAGAAGATCGTCGTTGCCCGCGAGATCGAGCGCGATCCGAAAATGCTGCTGATCGGCCAGCCGACTCGCGGCGTCGATATCGGCGCGATCGAATTCATTCACCGGCGCATCATCGAGATGCGCGATGCTGGCAAGGCGGTGCTTCTGGTCTCTGTCGAACTCGACGAGATCCGCTCGCTGTCGGATCGCATCCTCGTCATGTTCGCCGGCAAGGTCGTCGGCGAAAAATCGTCGGATGCGGACGAGCAGACGCTTGGCCTGATGATGGCGGGGATCGCAGCGTGACGGTCTCTGCTTTTACTAGAATTTCGGAGTATGGGATGAGTGAAGCACGGATCGGAACCGGGCGAACGGGGAGGGTCGCATGAGCACGGCGTCCGTCCCATTGCCCGCCTGGATCAATTACGGCGCCATTCCGCTGTTGAACCTCATCCTAGCATTCTTCTTTTCCGGCCTCGTCGTCTGGGCGATCGGCGAAAACCCGCTTGAGGCGCTGAATTTCCTTATCCAGGGGGCGCTTGGCCGCGGTGATGCGATCGGTTTCACCCTGTTTTACGCCACGAGCTTCATCTTCACCGGCTTGTCCGTTGCGGTTGCCTTCCATGCCGGCCTGTTCAACATCGGCTCCGAAGGCCAGGCCTATGTCGGGGGGCTCGGTGCGGCGCTGGTCGCCCTGTCGCTCGATCATTACGTGCCGTGGTATGTGACCATGCCGTTTGCCATCGTCGGCGCGGCCCTCTTCGGCGCGGCATGGGCTTTCATCCCCGCCTGGCTGCAGGCCAAGCGCGGCAGCCACATCGTCATCACCACCATCATGTTCAATTTCATCGGCGCGGCGCTGATGGTCTATCTGCTGGTCAACGTCTTCATCGTGCCCGGCAAGATGGCGCCGGAAACCCGCACTTTCCTGCCCGGTGGGCAGTTGCCGAAGCTCGATTGGCTTATGGCGCTGTTCGGGCTGAAGCTCGGCCCGGCGCCCTTCAACGTCTCCTTCATCATTGCGCTTGTCATGTGTTACCTCGTCTGGCTGCTGATCTGGCGCACCAAGCTCGGTTATGAGATGCGCACGCTCGGCATCAGCCCGACGGCCGCCGTTTATGCGGGCATCCCGTACGTCCGCACGGTCATCATCGCCATGCTGATCTCCGGCGGCCTTGCCGGCATGATGTCGCTCAATGCGGTCATGGGTGCTTCGGCCCGCCTGCAGGTGGAGTTTGTCGCCGGGGCAGGTTTCGTCGGCATTGCAGTTTCACTGATGGGACGAAGCCACCCGGTCGGCATCATTCTCGCGGCACTTCTGTTCGGCATCCTCTATCAGGGCGGCGCCGACCTCTCCTTCGAAATGCCGAATATCACCCGCGACATGATCGTGGTCATCCAGGGCCTCGTCATCTTCTTTGCCGGCGCGCTGGAATACATGCTGCGTCCGGGCATGGTGCGGCTCTACCAGACGGCGACGGGGAAATAGCCATGGAATATTTCGACACCTTCGTCAGCATTCTGGGTTCGGCGATCCGCCTGTCCATCCCGCTATTGTTTACCGCACTCGCAGGTCTTTTCTCCGAGCGCGCCGGCATTTTCGATATCGGCCTTGAAGGTAAGATGCTGGCTTCCGCCTTCGCCGCCGCCTGCGTGGCTTATTGGACCGGCAATGCCTGGGCAGGCCTTGGCGCCGGCATCATGGTCTCGATCATCTTCTCGCTGCTGCACGGTTTTGCCTCGATCACCAACCGCGGCAACCAGATCGTCTCCGGCGTGGCGCTGAACTTCATCGCGGCGGGCCTGACGATCGTGCTTGGCACCGCCTGGTTCAACCAGGGCGGACGCACCGGCCAGGTGCCGGCGGAAGGGCGCTTCTCCGGCATCATCCTGCCGGGTGCCGACATGATGCGCGACGTGCCGATCATCGGGCCGCTTTACGCCAATGTCATTTCCGGCAACAACATCCTGACTTACATCGCCTTCCTCATGGTGCCGATCTCCTGGTGGGTGCTCTATCGCACCCGTTTCGGCCTGCGCCTTCGCGCGGTCGGCGAAAACCCGGGCGCGGTCGATACGGCAGGCGTATCGGTCGTCTGGCTGCGTTATCGCGCGCTGATCGTCACCGGTTTTCTTGCAGGCTTTGCCGGCACCTATCTGTCGATTGCCCAGTCCGCCGCCTTCATCAACAACATGTCGGCCGGCAAGGGCTATATCGCGCTCGCAGCGCTCATCTTCGCCAAGTGGAAGCCGGTGCCGGTCATGTTCGCCTGCCTGCTCTTCGGTTTCCTCGATGCCTTCGCCAATTTCATGCAGGGCAAGTCGCTGCCGATGATCGGCGAGGTTCCGGTGCAGATCTTCCAGGCGCTGCCCTATATCCTTACCTGCGTCCTGCTTGCCGGTTTCATCGGCGTCGCCCGCCCGCCCAAGGCCGGCGGCGTCGCCTACACCAAGGAGCGCTAAAGAGATGTCGCACGAACTATTCGAAGCAGCCCGCGAGGCGATGACCAAGGCTCATGCGCCCTATTCCAAGTTCCCGGTCGGTGTTGCGTTGAAGGCGGATGACGGAAAAGTCTATCTCGGCGCCAATATCGAGAACCTCTCCTTCCCTCAAGGCTGGTGCGCCGAGCCGACGGCGATCGGCGCCATGGTCATGGGCGGCGGAAAGAAGATCGTCGAACTGGCGGTGATTGCCGAAAAGCTGCCGCTCTGCACTCCCTGCGGCGGCTGCCGCCAGAAAATCTCGGAATTCGCTTCGGCCGATACGCGCATATATCTCTGCGACGAGGCAGGCGTGGCGAAGACCGTCACCATGGCCGAACTGCTTCCCTACGCCTTCGAAACGGATGTCATCGGATGACGACGGTAACCGATCTGCTGGTCGAACGACTGGATGGCCTCGTGCCGCGTGTAGCGATCGTGCTCGGCTCCGGCCTCGGCTCGCTGGTGGAAGGCGTGACCGAGCAGGTCCGCATTTCCTACAGGGAACTTGAAGGTTTCCCGGTAAGCGGTGTTACTGGCCATGCGGGCGAACTGGTGGCGGGTTATCTCGGCAGCCAGCCGGTCATCATGCTGTCCGGCCGCGCCCATTATTACGAGCATGGCGATCCCAAGGCAATGCGGTTCCCCCTGCAGGTGCTAAAGGGCCTTGGCGTGCAGTCGCTGATCCTTACCAACTCGGCAGGGTCCGTGCGTGAAGACATGCCGCCCGGTTCGGTCATGCAGATCACCGACCATATCAACTATTCCGGCATGAACCCGCTGATCGGCGAACATGGCGATCAACGCTTCGTCGGCATGACCAGTGCCTATGATGCCGATCTGGCGCTCAAGATGCGCAATGCCGCGATCCTTGCCGGTGTGACGCTGTATCAGGGCGTCTACATGTGGTTCTCTGGCCCGAGCTTCGAAACGCCGGCCGAAATTCGCATGGCACGCACGCTCGGCGCCGATGCCGTCGGCATGTCGACCGTGCCGGAAGTCATCCTCGCCCGCTACTTTGGCCTCAAGGTTGCGGCCGCCTCGGTCGTCACCAATTACGGGGCAGGCATGACCGGTGCCGAGCTCAGCCACGAGGAAACCAAGGACATGGCCCCTGTCGGTGGTGCCCGGCTCGCCGCGGTCCTGCATGAAATGCTCAGCCGCGATGCCTGACTTATCAATGCCCTAGCGGCAAGATACCACATTTCGCGACCTATGCGGGTTGAATCAAATCGGTTCAACGCTAAAACTTGCACTTCAATCCACACCGGAGGACACCATGGAACTGCAGAGCCCGCGCGAGGCTGCGGCATTTGCCCTGTCTCTTCTCGACCTGACGAACCTGCGTGACGATTGCGACAATGCCGCGATCGAAAACCTGTGCCTGCGCGCCCAGACACCCTATGGCAATAGCGCCGCGATCTGCATCTGGCCGCGCTTCATTACCCATGCCCGCAGCATTCTGGGGGGCGGCCATCCGGTCAGGATCGCAACCGTCGTCAACTTCCCTTCCGGTGATCTTGCCGTTGGCGAAGTGGTCGAGGAAACGAAAAAGGCCGTCGAAGACGGTGCCGACGAGATCGATCTCGTCATTCCCTACAAGGCCTTCATCGCAGGCGATGAGGAGGCTGTCACGACGACAGTCGAGGCCGTCCGTGCCGCCTGCCTACAATCCACGCTCAAGGTCATTCTCGAAACCGGCGAAATCCGCGACATGGCGCTTGTCAGGCGCGCCTCCGAACTGGCGATTGCCGCCGGTGCCGATTTCATCAAGACCTCGACCGGCAAGGTGCAGGTCAATGCGACACTGGAAGCAGCAGATATCATGCTGCGGGCGATCCGCGAATCAAAAGCCAAGGTCGGCTTCAAGCCGGCAGGCGGCATTTCAACGGTCGCCGATGCCGATCTCTATCTGAGGCTTGCGGAAAGCATTCTGGGACCGAACTGGGTCATGCCTTCCACTTTCCGCTTCGGCGCTTCGAGCCTGCTCGATGACATTCTGGCGGTCTTGAGCGGAAGCACCGCGCCGCGCGCCGCCGCTGGCTATTGACGCACTGGCATGCTGCCGCAGGAAATCATCCGCCGTAAACGCGACGGCCACGGTCTTTCGAGAGAGGAGATCGCGGCCTTTGTGGCCGGCGTAACCGATAGATCAGTGTCGGAGGCGCAGGCAGCGGCCTTTACCATGGCTGTCTTCTTTCGGGGAATGTCCCGAAATGAAACGGTAAGTCTGACGCTTGCCATGCGCGACAGCGGTTCCGTCCTGAAATGGGACGGCATTGATCGACCGATCGCCGACAAGCATTCGACCGGTGGCGTCGGTGACAATGTCTCGCTGATGCTCGCCCCCGTGACTGCCGCCTGTGGCCTCGCCGTGCCGATGATTTCCGGCCGCGGTCTCGGTCACACAGGTGGCACGCTCGACAAGCTGCAATCCATTCCGGGTTATGACATCGCGCCGGATCAGGCGCGCTTTTCCAAAGTCGTACAGGAAGTTGGCTGTGCGATCGTCGGCCAGACATCGGATCTGGCACCTGCCGACCGCCGACTCTATGCCATCCGCGATGTCACCGCGACGGTCGAATCCGTGCCGCTGATCACCGCCTCTATCCTGTCGAAGAAGCTTGCCGCAGGCCTTCAGACCCTGCTGATGGATGTAAAGGTCGGCTCGGGCGCCTTCATGCAGGATATCGGGGAAGCCCGCATTCTGGCCCGCTCGCTGGTCGATGTGGCAAACGGCGCAGGCGTGCCGACCGTCGCACTCATCACCGATATGAACCAGCCGCTGGCTGATGCCACCGGCAATGCACTGGAAGTGATGAACTGCGTCGATTTTCTCGCCGGTCGGAAGACGGGAACGCGGCTTGAGACGGTCGTTCTGGCTGAGGTCGCCGAAATGCTGGTTCAGGCAGGCCTCGCATCGACCGTTGAAGAGGGCAGGGGCATGGCGCGCTCGGCTCTCTCGTCCGGCCGGGCAATGGAAACTTTTGCCCGCATGGTGCATGCGCTCGGCGGTCCTGCCCATGTCTGCGAGCACCCGGAAACCTGTCTGCCGAAAGCGCCCGTCATGCTGGATGTTCTGGCCCCGGCCACCGGTTATCTTGCTGTCTGTGATGGTCGCACCCTCGGGCTTGCCGTGGTGGATATGGGCGGCGGCCGCCGCAAGACAACCGACACGATCGACCACAGCGTCGGCTTCGATCGCATCCTGCCGCTGGGCTCTGCGGTCGAGAAGGGGCAAGCGATCGCACGCGTTCACGCGGCGTCCCGCGAACAGGCGGATCGCGCAGGCGACGCCTTTCTTACAAGCTACACGATCGCGGAAAGCGCACCGGAACCGTCGCCGGTCATCATTGAACGTATCGGCTGATCACCAGCCTCAATTGGCAAGCGTCAGGCTGCCGCCCTTGACCTGGTAGGATTTCAGCTTCGTCAGAAAACTCATGCCGACCAAAGTGGTGCTCAGCGCTTCGTCGCGCAGCACCATGGCATCGACATCGCGCACCCGCACATTGCCGATCTCCACGCGGTCGAGCACGACATGCGCAGCCAGCGTCTGCCCGTTCGCCGTCTGCATCGGGTAGCGGAAGTCGAGGCTGTTTGCGCCATAACCCAGCATCCGGGCCGTGCGTTCGTTGATCGCCACCACTGAAGCGCCGGTATCCACCAGGCCGGTAACGGACTTGCCGTTCAGCTTGAACGTACCGATGAAATGGCCGCGGCCATCGGCGTTGAGAACCATCGTCCCCGGAGTAAGCGATGCGGCCTGCGGAGTGGTCGCGACCTGTGATTTGGCGGCGGGCGCCTGCACCACCGGCTCTTGCTGTGCCGGGCCGGTGTGTTCGAGCAGGGCAGGGATCTGCGTCGCCACGACAACGGCGACGGCTGCGAACATGGCGGTGCGAATAAGCATGGGTCGATCCCCTGGGTTCAGGGAAAACACGCTAGGCCGCAATGGTTACGAAAAAGCGGCCTGACCCTTTCGGACCGGCCGCCTTCTTCATCATTGGTTAGGAAATCCTGAAAACCTTATTTCGTGCCGTACATGCGATCGCCGGCATCGCCGAGACCCGGCACGATATAGCCCTTCTCGTTCAGATGGCTGTCGATCGATGCCGTGTAGATCTTCACGTCCGGATGGGCTTCCTGGAAATTCTTGATGCCTTCCGGTGCAGCCAGCAGGCAGAGGAAGCGGATGTTCGTCGCACCGCGCTCCTTGAGCTTCTGGATTGCGGCGATTGCCGAATTGCCGGTCGCCAGCATCGGGTCGACGACGATCAGCAGGCGCTCGTCGAGACCATCCGGAGCCTTGAAGTAATATTCCACCGGCTGCAGCGTATCGTGGTCGCGGTAAAGACCGATGTGAGAGACGCGGGCCGACGGAACAAGTTCGAGCATGCCTTCCAGAAGGCCGTTGCCCGCACGCAGGATCGAAACGAAGACCAGCTTCTTGCCTTCCACGATCGGCGACTGCATCTCGGTGATCGGCGTCTCGATCGTTTCCATCGTCAGCTCAAGATCGCGAGTTACTTCGTAGCAGAGAAGCATCGAGATTTCCCGCAGCAGTCTGCGGAAACCGGCGGTCGACGTCTCCTTCTTGCGCATGATCGTCAGCTTGTGCTGCACCAGCGGATGATTGATGACTGTGACGCCGTCCATGACCTTTTATCCTTTTCGTTGCTTGTCTCTTCTTTTTCGAAAAACGTCCTGTTCTGCAAGGGGCGAGATCCTGCTCCAGGCATGATCCCCAGCCTGAACCTCAACTTTGCGCGTCGAAACGCTGCAGCAATCCCGCTTTCGTACCGTCATCCACGAATGCCGCCTCAAGCGCCATGCGGGTCATCTGGTTGATCTCCGCATCGCTCATGCCCATCGCCTGCGCGGCAATCTCGTATTCGCGGGCAAGCGACGTGCCGAAGAAAGGCGGATCGTCGGAATTGATGCAGACCTTCACTCCGGCTGCCTTGAGCCGTTTCAGGGGATGGCTGTCGAAATCGGCAAAGACGCCAAGCGCGATATTCGAACCGGGGCAGACTTCGAGCACGGTGCCGAGTTCCGCCAGCCGCGCCACCAGCGCCTCGTCCTCGATCGCCCTGACACCATGGCCGATACGCGCCGGCTTCACCAAATCCAGCGCATCCGTCACGCTGAATGGCCCGCACACTTCGCCTGCATGGATGGTGAGGCCTAGCCCCGCATCGCGGGCGATGTCGAAGGCGCGGGCGTAGTCAGCCACGCGTCCCATGCGTTCCTCGCCCGCCATGTTAAAACCGGTAACCAGAGGATTTTTCGCCCGCGCAGCATATTCGGCTGCCGAAATGACCCGCTCGGGTCCAAAATGCCGCTCGCCGGTGACGATGATCCGCGCCTCGATGCCGGTCTTTTCCTTCGCAGCAAGAATTCCGTCGCAGATACCGGCGAGGTAGGCATCCGCGCCAAGCCCGATCCGGTCGCCATGATCCGGCGACACGATGATCTCGCTATAGATCGTGTTGATTGCGGCGAGTTCGGAAAGATAGGCTTCGGTCAGAAGCGCATAGTCTTCTTCCGTGCGGAAAAGGGCAGCCACCGCGTCATAGGCGACCAGGAATTCGGAAAAGTCACGCCATTGATAGGCGCCGTCTAGCAGGAATGCACTAGCATCGACGCCATATTTGCGTGCCTGCGCTTCCGTCACGCTCGGCGGTGCGGCACCCTCGATATGGCAGTGGATCTCGGCCTTCAGAAGATGTTGCGTCACAGGAAACTCCATCCATGCCGACCGGCGGGAATGCCGAGATGTGCGGCGATCGTTTCGCCGATATCGGCATAGGAGGACCGGACCCCGATCGAGCGGGTGCGGATACCAGGACCAAAGGCCATGATCGGCACGCGCTCGCGGGTATGGTCCGTGCCGCGCCAGGTCGGATCGCAGCCATGGTCGGCGGTCAGTATCACCAGATCGCCCGGCTTCAGCCTGCGGTGAAAATCCGGCAGGGTCAGGTCAAAGGCTTCAAGCGCTGCGGCATAACCCGGCACGTCACGCCGATGACCGTAGATCATGTCGAAATCGACGAAATTGGTGAAGACCAGATCGCCGTCCGCCGCCTCGTCCATCGCGGCAAGCGTCGCTGAAGTCAGCGCCGCATTGCCATTCGCCTTGATCACGCGGGAAACGCCCTGATGCGCGAAGATATCGCCCACCTTGCCGACAGCGTGAACACTGCGGCCAGCTTCCACCAGCCGGTCGAGCAATGTCGGCTCCGGCGGAAGCACGGAGAAATCGCGCCGGTTGCCGGTCCTCTCGAAAGTCTCTGCCGTTTCGCCGGTGAAGGGGCGCGCAATCACGCGGCCGATATTGAGCGGGTCAAGCAGGCCACGTACCACCTGGCAAAGCTTGATCAGCCGCTCCAGGCCGAAATGCGTCTCATGTGCGGCGATCTGGAAAACGCTGTCACTCGATGTATAGCAGATCGGTTTTCCGGTTCTGATATGCTCCTCGCCAAGCCTTTCGATGATTTCCGTTCCCGAAGCATGGCAGTTACCGAGAATGCCGGGGATTTCGCCATCGCGGCAGATCGCCTCCACCAGTTCCGGCGAAAAAGCATCGCCTTCGGTCGGGAAATAACCCCAGTTGAACATGACGGGGGTACCGGCGATCTCCCAATGCCCGGACGGCGTATCCTTGCCGTTCGACAACTCGCTCGCCGCGCCATAAAGCCCGAACAGCCGCTCTGGAAGCGGCATGCCGACTGGATAATTGCCGCTTGCCATCTTGGCGATGTCCATCAGCCCGAGCGAGGTCATGTTGGGAAGCTTGAGCGGTCCCTCCCGCAGGCCCGCCCGGTCGGCCGCTCCGGCGGCGCAGAATTCTGCGATATGGCCGAGCGTGTTGGATCCCAGGTCGCCGTAATCGGCTGCGTCTCGCGCGCCGCCGACGCCGAAGGAATCAAGTACGAAGAGAAAGGCTCGCGCCATCTGTCACCAGTGATCTGAATGCCGTCTTGTCCGACCTCGTGGTCGAACTGAATCGCGTAACATATAGTTCGTGGATGCGGTTGGCAAAGACCTCGGCTGGTCGGTTGGGAAGCGTCGAAGAGCTTATCGGCCTCGAAGTCTCAGCACCCGTCACAGGTGATGCTGGTTCCTACACGCTGGCGATAATAAAACTCGCGGTTCAGCGTGATGGTTTGCAGGCTGCTCGGCATCAGCCCGGGCATAAACATCAACAGTTGGTGCGTGACCGAAACCTCGGCCCGAACCAGAAACGTGCTGGCCGAACGCATGTCGGTTGGCACGTTGACCGCGGAGCCATTGGAATAGGGCCGGCTGCCGTCTTGCGCCCAGGACCAGGCCACAGTCGGATTGCTCGAACCATCTATTGTGACGCCGGTAATCTTCATTTTCAGATTTTGAGGCTGGTAAGGCGTGAAAATGGCGTTTGCGACGCTCGTCATCTGCTGCAGGTCGCTTGTTGTAACCTTTGCCTGTTGCGTTACGAGATCTGCGACCGTGCTGGCCGTGCGGGTTACCCGCTTCGATACGCTGAGACCAATCGTCAATTCGAAAGAGGTGATGTAAAGGAAAAGCAGAAGTGGCGCGATCAGAGCGAATTCCACTCCGCCTATCCCCCGCACATCTGCCGCGAAGCGCCGCATCTGTTCGGTCAGCGGTAGTCGCGAGAGAATGTTTTGCAATTTCGCCCGCATCACGGATAATCCTCATTCCTGAAAGCAGAGGTTTCCACGATCAGGACGTAATTGGAGCCGCTGGTCGGGCGGATGTTGGAAATATACGGGCGAAGCAGATCGGTCGCGACGTCCCACTTGTAGTAGGCACGCAGCATGTTCTTGGTGCCAGATCCGCCCGGAGCAAAGCCAAGGCCTGCCGTATTGAGATCTCCGTTTGCCATCGGGATCGTCGTCGGCATGTCGGAGAAATTCGTATAGGGCTTTGCGTCGATAAACAGCTTGTTGGCTTTGGAGACCTCGGCCTCGCTGCACTGGATCAGGATCGAGATTTCACCGCAAAAGGCGCGGCGGAATTGGGTCTCGTTCATGTAGGTGGAAGCGGTACTGCTCGTGACTGTGATATTGCCGGTCCGCAGCTTGCGGCCCATCGTGTCGACGGCATTGGCGACCAGTTGCTCGGCCGTGTAGGCCACGAATGTCTCGACGATGGCAAAGACAATGAGAAAATAGGGAATAGCAAGCAGTGCGAACTCAATCGCCGCGGCACCGTCTTTCGAGCGAAAGAGCCTCTTCAAGCCGGATTGTGGTGCTTTCGGCGAAGTCGAGCCGGTCATTGGCGAGCGATCCTGATGCGTCTCTTCCTGACCGCTTGAGCGGCGAAAGTGAGTACGGACCATAATCAACGATTATTGAAAATCCGTTTCGCAACTGATGCAAATTGGTGCATTCGAGATGGTCAGGGTGTCTTCGCGGTTGTGTCGAACTCGGCATGCTGCTCGCAGTTCGGCGTACAGGAAAGCACGGTCCGTTCGGTCTGCTTGAATACCCGTACCGTATTACCTTCGTCGATGGAAACGAGAACCCGCTCGTCGGCAATCGCATTGCCATCCTGGTCAAGCAGCACGAGATTGGTTGTGCCAAAGCTGCGCCCAGTAAGAACAATCGTTGTTGCATCCGCCACGGTCGCATCTGCAACTTCCGAATTACCAACGATGACCTTAGCGACCGGCCGGTCAAGCTTGAGCACGCGCGCCTGATTCATGAATACGCGCAACACATCCTGTCTGTCGTCGGCAGTGGATATGTCTGCGCTTAAAAGGGTTGAAGCAAGCGTGAAGGCGGCCAGTACAAGACGCAGCGCCATATTTAAGGTCCCCGGGCGGATTTCGATGTGAATAGAAGATGACCTTGATTGGTGAATGAAGCCTTAAGCTGGGGCGTAAGGCCGGCTCCGTTGCTCCCTGATCATCGCCATAGGCGGGCAAAATTGCTGTGCTTGGCCAGACCGGATCAATTAACTAGCTGAATTATATGTACTTCAATTGTTGGGCGAGAGTCTTCTTGTTACTCAAAAATGCTCTGAATTTCTGTCAGGTTCTATTTACCAAAGTGCTCCGAACTGCCTCGATTAACGATTGGGTAACGTTCCTCTTTAAGCGGTTGGCAATCGTCCGGCTGTAGTTTCCACGTCAACCGAGCAACGGGAAAACAGTTGTCGGTAAGTGCTGAACAACAATTGTGTGGAGTAGGAGAGTCCAATGACCAAGATTTTCGCTCGTTTTCGTAAAGATGAGTCCGGCGCAACTGCCATCGAATATGGCCTGATTGCTGCTCTCATTTCCGTTGCTATCATCGCCGGTGCTTCCACGCTGGGCAATACGCTCAACGCTGCCTTCATCAACATCTCCAACAAGGTTTCGAAGCCGAACGGCTAATATTCCTTGCCGCCGTCGTTTGGCACCGAAGACATTGGTTAAAGCCGTCCCGTGTAGGGCGGCTTTAAGCCGTTTCCAGCGATCTCGGGAAAAACTCTATGCTGAATGACATCGTCGCCGTTCTTGTACTAGCTGCCTTTCCTGCAGCCTTGGCTGCTGCGGCGATGAGCGATTTTCTGACGATGAAAATATCCAACCGGCTGTCGTTGGCTTTGGTTGCTGCTTTTCTCGTTCTTGCGCCGCTCGTGGGCGTGACGCTGGTCGATCTTGGCCTTAGCCTCGTGGTCGCTCTCATTGTTTTTGCAGTTTGCTTTGCTTTGTTCGCCGCCAATATCATGGGTGGCGGCGATGCCAAGCTTTTGACCGCGGCCAGCCTCTGGTTCGGCTTTGACCAGTCGCTTATCGCCTTTCTCGTTCTGGTGGCCTATTCTGGCGGCGCTGTGACCCTGCTTTTCCTGTTTCTACGGGTCAAGGCCGATCTTGTAATGTCGATCGGCATCCCGCTGCCCGTATCGATCGTTGGTACCAACAAGATCCCTTATGGCATTGCCATTGCAATGGGGGGCCTGATGGCATTTGGAACATCGCCAATTGCAATATTGGCGCTCAAGGCCTTCTGACCTCGCTGAGATCTATCGCAACATTGCGTTAACCAGCATTCTAAGCTTCTCATTAACCATAATTACACCATTGCCGCCCATCCTGTCGCGAAGATCAAGGATTCTTCTGGGACATGGCAATGAAGCCCGCTCGCATCATCATTTTGACGGTGGCCGTCGTGGCTGCAGGCCTGGCCGGTCTGCTGGCAATGAACATGTCTGGCACACAGGCGCCCCAGCTGGTGGAAACGGTGGTGAAGGAGCCGACGATCAATGTTCTGGTTTCAGCCGATAACTTGCCGGTAGGCAGTCGTCTGAACGAGAAGTCTGTCGAATGGTTGAACTGGCCGCGCAGCGGTGTTGCGGAGGGCTTCATCACCAGCGACGCGCGCCCCGATGCCATCAAGGAGCTTGAAGGCTCAGTCGTCCGCCTTCCAATCTTCAAGGGCGAGCCTTTGAGAGCCGAGAAGGTTGCAGACTCTTCCAGCCGCATCATGTCTTCGCTTTTGCCCTCCGGCAAGCGCGCGGTCGCAACGGAAATATCGGTTGCAACGGGCGCTGGTGGTTTCGTTCTGCCGAACGACCGCGTCGATGTCATCATGGTCCGTCAAAACAAGGATACCGGTGGCGGTTATGTCACCGAGAATGTCCTGAACAACGTTCGCGTCCTGGCCATCGACCAGAACATCCAGGAAGCGCCCGACGGCAGCAAATCCGTTGTCGGCACCACTGCGACCCTCGAACTTACACCCGATCAGGCAAAGGTCATTGCCGTTGCGCAGCAGATGGCTGAGCGACTGACGCTCGCCTTGAGGTCGGTGGCTGACGCACAGGAGGCGGACACGCAGGCCGCGGACTACCTTCTGCATGGCGGTGGCAAGGCGGATATCCAGGTCATCAAATCGGGGTCGATCATCACCGGCTCGACGCAGGCGAATTGAACGGAGCGATTGGTTATGATTTTGAAACGCAAGACCCGCGCAACCGTTTCGACCGGCCTGGCTTTCTGCCTGGCCTTTTCCGGCATTCCGGGCAGCTTTGCACCATCCTTCCTGACTGTTCCAAGCGCTTCTGCAGCCGATAGCGGAGTGATCCGCATTGCGCAGGGCGGTGTTGGGATCAAGCGGCGGGTGACGATTGGCCTGAACAAGGCACTGGTGATCGACCTTCCGTCCGATGCCCACGACATTCTGGTTGCCGATCCCTCAATGGCCGATGCCGTCACCCGCACCTCGCGGCGGATCTATCTTTTTGGCAAGACCGTCGGTCAGACGAATATCTTCGTCTTCGGTCCGGGCGGCGAGGAAATCGTCACGCTCGACGTGGAGATTGAGCGCGATATTTCCGGCCTCGAGGCAAACCTCCGCCGTTTCTTGCCGGATTCGAACATCAAGGTCGAAATCGTATCCGACAACATCGTGCTTTCCGGCTCGGTGCGCACGCCGCAGGATTCTGCCAAGGCCGCGCAACTCGCCAATGCCTTTCTGAAGGGCGGTGAGGCGACTACGCGCGAAATCACGGCGACAAGTGGCAACAACGGCGGCGACTCTGCAATCTATGCCGAAGGCCGACAAACCTCCACGGTCGTGAACCTCCTTTCAATTGAAGGTGAGGACCAGGTCACGCTGAAAATCACCGTGGCGGAAATCCGTCGCGAGGTTTTGAAGCAGCTTGGTTTCGACAACACTTTCACGCGTACCACGCCTTCCCGCAACGCCCTTGATGTTCTGACCGTCGAAGCAGGCACGCAAGGCCTGAATGGCACGATTGCCGGGCAGATCGGCAAGCTTGGCATTGAAACGGCGTTGAGCGCCCTGGAGCAGGCCGATGCGATCCGCACGCTTGCAGAACCGACACTGACGGCGATCTCGGGGCAGGCCGCAACATTCAATTCGGGTGGAGAACGTCTGTACTCCACCACCGGCGTCGATGGCGTGACCACTGTAACCCCTTATCAGTACGGCATCTCGCTTGCATTTACCCCGACGGTTCTGTCGTCCGGCCGTATCAGCCTGCGTATCCAGACACGGGTTTCGGAGCCTGTGCTCACGACGTCGGCAGCCGAATATCGCAAGCGCGATGCGGAAACGACGGTTGAACTTCCGTCCGGCGGCTCGCTCGCCCTGGCTGGTCTGATCCGCGATGATATCTCTCAGAGCATGAAGGGTACCCCGGTCGCCTCGAAGGTTCCGCTTGTCGGCGCGCTTTTCCGGGCAAAGACCTATGAGCGCAACGAGACCGAACTGGTCATCATCGCGACGCCTTATCTGGTCCGTCCGGTCAATCGCAACGAACTCTCTCGCCCGGATGACAATTTCCAGCCCGCCAGTGATGCCGAAAGCGTCTTCTTGGGACGGGTCAACAAGATCTATGGCCGTAAGGAGGCGTCCCCGCCGCCTGCGCCTTATCAGGGCAATGTCGGGTTCATCTACAAATGACGAAGCAAGCTCAGCTCCCAAACTTCGGCGGCAGCCGCTCGCAAGAAAGGCATCCATTTATGGATCCGAGAAAGACAACGCGATATTCGACGGGCCGCCTTTCGGCAGCGCTCGTCCTCGGCGCCGCAGCGCTGCTGTCTTCCTGCGCGGGCAAGGACAGCATGACCACCGGTTCCCTGCCGGACGATTACCGCACGCGCCACCCGATCGTGGTCGGCGAAGCGGAAAGAAAGATTGATATCCCGGTCGCCGCTGGTGATACCGGTCTCACGAAAGGCCAGTCGGAAGTCATCGCCGGTTTCATCGCGGAATACCGCCGGTCCTCGTCCGGCATTATCCAGATCATCACGCCGCGCGGATCGGCCAATGAAGGTGCGGTCGCGTCTGCCGCCTCCTCCACCCGCAAGCTGATGGTAAAGATGGGCGTTCCGGCCCAGAATATTCTGCAGGCGCATTTCCCCTCGGAATTCGGAGAATCCGCTCCCATGCGCCTGACCTATGTGGCGATTGCCGCCAAGACGGAGCAGTGCGGTACCTGGCCGGCCGACATGACGCTGAATATTCAGAGCAACAAGAACTACTATAATTTCGGTTGCGCCAACCAGAATAACCTTGCGGCCCAGATCGCCAATCCGAACGACCTTCTCGGCCCGCGCCGCATGACGCCGCCGGACGGAACGCAGCGCGGTCAGGTGATGGAGCGCTATCGCGAATCGTTCACCGAGCTCAAGGATATGGACGAATGATGAAGCGTAACGGTTGGGCCTGATCCGATGATAAGCACCGTTCAATACGACGTAAATGGACAGCCGTCGCAGGCTCATGATGCCGAGGAACATTCCTCGGCGCTTGATCTCGAATCCGTGCGGCCGTTGCCGCGGATCTCCATTCATGCCTTCTGCGAAAGCGAAGGCGTCCAGCATATGATCGACAAGATGTCGCGTGACCGGCGCATGGCAAAGGTCAACCTGCGTGTGACGAGCGGCGGCACAACGGCGGCCGCCAATATGTACACGTCTTCGCCGACCCCGAACCTGATCGTGCTGGAGACGGCGGCAGAGCCGCGCAATCTTCTTGCCGAACTTGCTCCTCTGGCAGAAGTCTGCGATCCTTCGACCCGCGTCATCGTCATTGGCCGTTACAACGATATCGCGCTTTATCGCGAACTGGTCCGCAACGGCATTTCCGAATATCTGGTGGCTCCCGTTCCGATGGTCGACATGATGGCAGCGATCTCCGCCATCTTCGTTGATCCGGATGCAGAGCCCCTGGGCAAATCGATCGCATTTATTGGCGCAAAGGGTGGGGTCGGCGCCTCGACGATCGCCCACAACTGCGCCTTCGGAATATCGAGCCTGTTCTCGACCGAAACCATTCTAGCCGATCTCGACCTGCCCTTTGGGACGGCCAACATCGATTTTGACCAGGATCCGATGCAGGGAATTTCCGAGGCGGTTTTTGCGCCGGAGCGTCTGGATGAGGTGTTTCTGGACCGCCTTCTGACGAAATGTTCGGATCATCTGTCGCTTCTTGCTGCGCCGTCGCTTCTCGATCGGGCTTACGACTTCGAAGGCCGCGCTTTCCAGCCCGTCATCGAAATCCTGCAGCGCAGCGCGCCGATCGCTGTTCTTGATGTACCCCATGCATGGAACGAGTGGACGACGTCGGTTCTTGCCGATGCGGACGAAGTTGTCATCTGCGCCGCGCCGGATCTCGCCAATCTTCGCAACACGAAGAACATTCTGGATGCGCTGAAGCAGTTGAGGCCAAATGACCGCGCACCGCATCTGGTTCTCAACCAGGTGGGAATGCCGAAGCGTCCCGAGATCAGCCCGTCCGATTTCACCGAGGCGCTGGAAATGGAGCCGATCGCCATTCTGCCGTTTGATTCAGCCCTTTTCGGCAATGCTGCCAATAGCGGCCGTATGATCTCGGAAATCGACGCCAAGTCTCCGGTGGCCGAAACCTTCTCGCAGATCGCCCATGTCGTCACGGGGCGCATCGCGGTCAAGAAGGCAAAGAAGGCTGGTCTCGGCAAGTTTCTTGGCATGCTGGGACGAAAGTAAGCCGCATCACGAAAGAGTTAGGTTTTAAGAAGCATGTTTGGAAAACGCGGAAACGACGGGTTTGGAAAGGGAGGCGCTGTCGTATCGCCGCCTGCACCTCAATTTACGCCCGCGCCAGCCGCATCGACGGCCTCGGAAGCCCCGATCAGGCCGCCTGCTTCGGCCGAAAACGCGACGATGCGGCAGCCCGTGGCGCCGCCCCCGCTCGCTCCGGCCGCGCCCGCACGCAAGCGGCCGGCCCGCAACGACCAGTATTACGATACCAAAAGCCAGGTTTTTTCGGCGCTTATCGACACGATCGACCTGTCGCAGCTCGCAAAGCTCGACAACGAGAGCGCGCGCGAGGAAATCCGCGATATCGTCAACGATATCATCACGATCAAGAATTTTGCGATGTCGATCTCCGAGCAGGAAGAGCTGCTTGACGATATCTGCAACGACGTTTTGGGCTACGGCCCGCTGGAGCCGCTGCTCGCCCGCGATGACATCGCCGACATCATGGTCAACGGGGCCGGGCAGACCTTCATCGAAGTTGCCGGCAAGACGATCGAATCGGAAATCCGTTTCCGCGACAACGCTCAGCTTCTGTCCATCTGCCAGCGTATCGTCAGCCAGGTGGGCCGACGCGTTGATGAAAGTTCGCCGATCTGCGACGCGCGTCTGCCTGATGGTTCGCGTGTCAACGTGATCGCTCCACCGCTTTCGCTTGATGGTCCGGCTCTCACCATCCGTAAGTTCAAGAAGGACAAGCTGACACTCGACCAGCTGGTCAAATTCGGAGCGATCACGCCTGAGGGCGCTGTTCTGCTCCAGATCATCGGTCGTGTCCGCTGCAACGTCGTCATTTCCGGTGGTACCGGTTCGGGCAAAACCACCCTTCTGAACTGCCTGACGCGTTATATCGATCTGGATGAACGCGTTATCACCTGCGAGGATACTGCCGAACTGCAACTGCAGCAGCCGCATGTTGTGCGCCTTGAAACCCGCCCGCCAAATATCGAAGGCGAAGGCGAGATCACCATGCGCGATCTGGTCAAGAACTGCCTGCGTATGCGCCCCGAACGTATCATCGTCGGCGAAGTGCGCGGACCGGAAGTCTTCGACCTCTTGCAGGCGATGAACACCGGTCATGACGGTTCCATGGGGACGATCCACTCCAATACGCCGCGCGAATGCCTGAGCCGTATGGAATCGATGATCGCCATGGGCGGTTATACGCTGCCGGCCAAAACTGTACGCGAGATCATCAGCGGATCGGTCGACATCATCATTCAGGCGGCACGTCTTCGTGACGGCTCGCGCCGGATCACCCAGGTCACCGAAGTGATCGGCATGGAAGGCGACGTTATCATCACCCAGGATCTGATGCGTTACGAGATGGATGGCGAGGACGCGAACGGGCGGATTATTGGCCGCCATGTTTCCACCGGCATCGTCAAGCCGCATTTTTGGGACCGTGTTCGCTATTTCGGTGAAGAGCGCCGCCTTACGGCAGCACTCGACGCCATGGAAACCTCCAAGGATTGAGACGGTTGAGAGGCAGTTCGCATGTTCGGGCTTGATTTGACCATGCTGTTGATCGTTCTTCTGGCTGCCGTATCGGCGGCCTTGGTGGCCTATGCGCTATTGTTCTCACGCCTGGAGACCGAAAAGAAGGCCGGTGCCCGATTGACGCGAGTGAAGGCCGCCGAAAGCGATCTGGGCAAGGCCAAGGCCGCGCGTGATCGCGTTCAGGAACTGTCCAAGCGGCGCAAATCCCTGCAGGATTCCCTGAAGGATCTGGAAAAGAAGCAGGAAGAGAAAAACAAGTATATCGGCGACAATAGCCTGAAATCCCGGCTTTCTCAAACTGGCTTGCCGGTGACGATGGGCCGTTTCTACGCAATGTCCGTTGGTCTCGGTTTCCTTGCTTCCCTCGTTGCGCTGATCGTCGGCATGCCCTTGCTTGCTTCGCTTGGTGCAGGTTTCGTTTTTGCCTTCGGTTTTCCACGCTGGGTCATCGGTTTCCTTATCAAGCGGCGACGCAACAAGTTTCTCGAGGAATTCCCCAACGCTCTTGACGTAATGGTTCGCTCGATCAAATCCGGCCTGCCGCTCAACGATGCGATCCGGCTGATTGCGGCCGATGGCAGGGAGCCTGTGAAACGCGAGTTCCAGCGGGTCGTGGAATCGCAGAAAATCGGCCTGAGCATTCCTGAGGCCTGTGCGCGCATGCTGCAGACCATGCCATTATCCGAGGTCAGTTTCTTCTCCATCGTTATCGCGATCCAGAGTCAGGCGGGGGGCAACCTCTCCGAGGCGCTCGGCAATCTCGGCAAGGTGCTGCGTGAGCGCAGGAAGATGAAGGCCAAGGTCAGCGCACTTTCGATGGAGGCCAAGGCCTCTGCCGTCATCATCGGCGCATTGCCGTTCATCGTCGCGACGCTCGTCTATCTCACCTCGCCGCAATACATGATGATCCTCTTCACCGATCCGCGCGGGCATATCATCATGCTTGTATCGGGAGTGTGGATGTCGATCGGCATCCTTGTGATGCGCAACATGATCAACTTCGAAATCTGAGGAGCGGACGGTGAAGGATCTTGCAGCAGCTATCACCGAGCCAACCCTGATCTTCGCAGTTCTGGTGGCGCTTGCCGTTTTCGCAACGCTCTATTCTCTGGCTGCACCGTTCATGGAACGCGGCGATCTGGATAAGCGCATGAAGGCAGTTTCCACTGAACGGGAGCAGATGCGCGCGCGCGAGCGGGCGCGTATGAATGCCGATGGCAAGGCAAGTCTGCGAACCCAGAACAATCAGTCGGTCCGCCAGATCGTCGAACGCTTCAACCTGCGCGAAGCACTGGTTGACGAAGGCACGCTCAACAAGCTGCGCGCAGCGGGATTGAGATCACAGAACGCTCTGAACATGTTCCTCGTGGCGCGTTTTCTTCTGCCTTTCCTGTTCCTGATCCTCGCTGCAGTCTGGGTGTTCGCACTTGGTAACCTGGCCTCCAAACCGATAGGGATCCGGATTCTCGCGGTTGTCGGCTTCGCCTATGTCGGGTTCTACGCACCGAACATCTTCGTTTCCAACAAGGTCGGAAAGCGGCAGAAATCGATCAAGCGTGCCTGGCCCGACGCGCTTGACCTGATGCTCATCTGCGTCGAATCCGGCAACTCGATCGAAGCCGCCATGCGTCGCGCGGCGGAAGAAATCGGCACGTCTTCGCCCGAACTGGCTGAAGAGCTAGCACTGACGACGGCGGAACTCTCTTTCCTCCAGGACCGCAGGACTGCGCTCGAAAATCTCGGGAACCGCACGCAGCTCGATATAGTCCGATCGGTCGTGCAGGCTTTGATCCAGGCCGACCGTTATGGCACGCCGGTATCGCAGGCGCTGCGCGTTCTGGCTCAGGAGAGCCGCGACGAACGCATGAACGAGGCGGAAAAGAAAGCTGCAGCCCTTCCGCCCAAACTGACCGTTCCGATGATCCTGTTCTTCCTCCCTGTTCTCGTGGCCGTTATCCTCGGCCCCGCAGGTATCCAGGTCTCCAGCAGGTTCTAATCTCTATCGCGTTCCTTTATGCATAAATCCTTGCCGCCGGAGGATAGCTGATGCTGGATGAAAATATCGACGAGATCGACGGAGCCTGCCACTGCGGAACTGTACGATTTCACGTGCGATTGGCAAATGGCCTGCGCAGCGCTCGACGTTGCACCTGCTCTTACTGCAGAATGCGTGGAGCGATCGCAGTTTCGGCAAATCTCGACGATATTAAGATCGTGTCAGGCGAAGCGGCGCTGACGCTCTATCAATTCAACACGAAGACCGCGAAGCACTATTTCTGTTCGGTCTGCGGTATCTATACCCATCATCAGCGGCGATCGAACCCGCAGCAGTATGGCGTCAACGTCGCCTGCCTTGAGGGCATCAGCCCGTTCGACTTCTCATCCGTGATAGTCAATGATGGCGTGCAGCATCCGTCGGATGGCATCGTTCCCGGCAAGTCCGGCCGCGCCGGAGTGCTGAAATTCATCGCGGAATAACCGCTGTTATTTTTTCGGTCCGCTCGCTTCGACCAGCATCCATAGGACATCGGGATTCTCGAATGCTCGTAATGGTATAAAGCGCCATCCCCCCGGCCGGATTTTCAGGACAAGGTAGCCTCGCCATATCTTCCGTCGGCGGACCATGCTCCAAGGTATATGGCCAGAAGCGCCTGCTGCGTCTGAGATCGATACCCCGGTAGTATCGATCGTGAAGATAGCGCGCTTGTTTTCAGACGGCACCAACATCCATTTGATCGCGTTGCAGAATGCAAGCGCGATGGGATAGGCTAACCAGCCGATCAACAAGGCTATCCATGTGTCTTGGAGTGTTAAGAATAGGGTTTCGACAGGTTCATCGAAGATCGATGAAATGCCTCTTGATGTATAGTGGTAAATCCCGATAGCCGAAGTTGCAAGAGACATCGAACTGCCGAAGATCAAAGTCGGTTTCCAAAGGTTATGCCATAAAAATTTCATGTTGTCGGAGAGCGCAAGCGTGGCAGAGCCACAGAACGATGTCACATTCGAGGATGTCATGAAATATTCCGACAAGCGAAATTGATCTGTTGAAAAGTAAACTTCGACTGAGCGTTTTATAAGCACCTCAAGCTTAGGTTGCAATTATGGTGCGGTGAAATTTTTTCGCGATATTGGATCGCGCATCAAGCTGCCAGATAAACGTGGGCTACTACAGGTTTGTAATGATATTCCTGGTGGTCCTTCAAGCCTCGGATGGGCCTGAATTCCGAGCAACCGTCAAAGGCTATGTCTTAGACCTCAGTTGACCGCAGATTTAGCTGCCTTGTCCTTGTCAGCAAGCTTTGCCCAGGAATTCTGCTGGGAGAGCATCGAGCGCAGATAGGTGACGTTGGTATCCGCCTGTTGCTGCGAAAGTTCCTTGCGGGCAATGGTTTCCGCTTCCGAGAAGCGTCCCTGCAATCCGACCACCAGTGCGAGGTTCTGCCGTACGCGGCTGTCGGCCGCCGGCTGCTGAGCCGCGTTGCGCATATAGGTTTCCGCGGTTTTGAGGTCGCCTGATAGAACATAGGACATGCCGAGATTGGACATGATGCTCGGTTCGTTCGGTTGGGTCTGCAATGCCGAGCGATATTTCTGCCGGGCTTCCTCCGAGCGTCCGAGCTGGTCGAGCACGGCGCCTTCGGCCGACATCAGTCGCCAGTCAGGATGATCCGGTGTCTGGGCTCTGCCAATCGTGCCGAGCGCCTGTTCGAGCTGGCCGGCTGCCGCCTGGGCCTTGCCATAGGCTGCAAGTACTTGCCGGTCACTGGGATTGGCGATTGCTACCTGCTGCATTACGGCAAGCGCCTGGGCGTGTTTGCCCGTCATGCCCAGCACTGTGGCATAACGTAGCCCGATATCGCGGTTTCGTGGGTCTTTGACATAGGCGCCGCCGATAGCCCGCTCGGTTTCGGCCAGTTGCGCAGCATCCATATTGTCTAGCGGCGTTGAAGACGTCTTCGCGATAGAACCGGTGGTAATCGTGTCGCGTTTCGAGGTGTTGCAGCCGCTTACAGCCATTGCCAGGCAGATGAAGATCGCGGCATGAGCCACGGACGAGTGTGAAATGAATGAACGCGTGGAGGATGTCTTTGATGCAGTCATCATGGTCTCGTCGGTCGTTGCCATGCCGTCTTCCAAGGCAATGAAGAGTGGCGCATTTCCCATCCAGCAATAAACTGTTAACCCTAACGAATTGTTAAGACCAATGATTCCCGAAGGTTATCGAAGCTGCCATGACGCCTTTCCAGCATATCCATCGCTCCTCGTTTTTCGCACCTGCAGGCACCGTCACCAAGCCCGTGACTGCGGTTACGCCAGCCGATCTGGAAGGCGGAACGCTTCCGCCTGATGCCGCTGACTGGGTAAAAGCATCAGGTTTCAAGGCCGACGCGGGCTCTGTTCTCGTCGTCCCCGGTCAAGGAGGATCGATATCCCGAGTGCTTTTTGGTCTCGGCAGCGATCGTGCCGAATCGCCTTTCCTGAGCGGCAGACTTGCAAAGCTCCTTCCCCCCGGCGACTGGTCGATCGATGCGGAAGGTATCGCTGCGGATCACCTGGCTCTCGGCTTTGGTCTCGGCAGCTATTCATTCGCCAAATACAAATCGGAAAAACCAAGGGATGCACGGCTTGTCGTTTCCGGTGATGCCGATGCCATGGATATCGAAAGGCAGCTTGCCGGTGTCCTGCTCGCGCGCGATCTTATCAACACGCCGACCAACGACATGGGCCCGGATAATCTTGAGGCGGCCTTCCGCGCGCTTGGCGAACATTACGGTGCACTCGTCAGCTCGATCGTTGGTGACGATCTCCTGGAGAAGAACTTTCCACTGATCCATACGGTCGGTCGGGCAAGCGCCGTCGCACCCCGCCTGCTCGAAATGCGCTGGGGCAAGAAGGGCAACCCGCGCATCACGCTCGTCGGCAAGGGTGTCTGCTTCGATACGGGCGGGCTGGATATCAAGACCGCGACCGGCATGGCGCTGATGAAGAAAGACATGGGCGGTGCCGCCAATGTCATGGGGCTGGCTTTGATGATCATGGATGCCGGCCTGCCCGTCGACCTCACAGTTCTGGTTCCGGCGGTCGAAAACTCGATTTCCTCCAATGCTTTCCGTCCGGGCGATATCTACAAGAGCCGCAAGGGCATCACCGTCCAGATCGACAATACAGATGCCGAAGGCCGCTTGGTGCTTGCCGATGCGCTTGCCTATGCCGACGAAACCCCGCCCGATCTCCTGATCGACATGGCAACGCTTACCGGTGCCGCCCGTGTAGCGCTCGGACCGGAACTGGCGCCGTTCTTTACCGATGACGAGGACTTGGCCGGCAAGCTTTCACTGGCGGCGAAAGAGGCTGCTGATCCAGTCTGGCGCATGCCGCTATGGATGGGCTACGACAAGGACCTGCGCACACGCGCGGCCGACATCACAAATTCGCCCTCTGGCGGCATGGCGGGTTCGATCAATGCGGCGTTGTTCCTCAAGCGTTTCGTCACGGCATCGCCAAGCTGGATCCACTTCGACATTTACGGATGGAATCCGTCCGAAAAACCGCATGCCCCGGTAGGTGGGGAAGCCTTCGCCATCCGGGCGCTCTATCGCGTCATCCGCGACAGGGCGCAAGCCGGGAAGTGAAAAACAGACCGGTAACGGTTTGACGTTACGATCGGCATCCGTTGGAGATATCGGATGCCGATCGAATTGACCGCAACGGAGGCCTTGGGGCTGTGGCACCGCGTTTCGCTGGAAGAGGTGAGGGGCGAAGCGGCGGACCTGACATTGCGACAGATAGCGATCCTGCTGCAGATCTATCTGATCCCGCCGCCGCATACGGTGCGGGGACTTGCCGAAACGCTCGGCGTTACCAAGCCCGTGATCACCCGTGCACTCGATAGGATGGGCGAACTCGGTCTCGTCGATCGCGTCAGGGATGATCGCGATCGACGCAATGTCGTGATAAAACGAACCATTGGCGGCGCGCTTTATCTGGAAAAACTCGGCGACCTGATCATCCGGGAAGCAAGACGTCCCGCCTCATGAAGGACAAGACAATGGAATTGGACAGACGTCTAAATGCCTTTCGGCCGGATCTCGCAGCGGAAGCGTTGAAGGGACAGGTCGAGGCAGCCCGCTTCGTGAAGGGTGAACCCGCGTCCGTCACCGGCTCCGTAGCGGCTCTGCGGCCGTTCCCGGATATTGGCCGCGGCATTGATACGGAACTTCTCTTTGGTGAGAGTGTCCGGGTGTTCGATCGTGCAAATGGTTTCGCCTGGGTGCAGGCCGATGCTGACGGGTATGTCGGCTATCTGCCGGAAGAGATGATTGGCTCGTTGGCTGAGCCGACGCACCGGATCACCGCCGCGCGGACCTTCCTCTACCCGGAAGCGGAGCTGCGCAAGCCGCCGATCAAGGCATTTTCAATGGGAAGCCTCATCACCGTCATCGGTGATGCGGAAACGCGCGGCACGCGCTATTTCCTTCTGGCCGGTGGCGGGGCTGTTATCGCAGCCCATTGCCTGCCGGTCGGCGAGGCAATGGCGGACGACTATGTGTCCGTCGCAACAAAGTTCATCGAGACGCCTTACCTCTGGGGCGGGCGCTCGGGTTTTGGCATTGATTGTTCCGGCCTCGTCCAGCTGGCTTTGATGATGGTCGGCAAAAGCGCGCCGCGCGATTCCGACATGCAGGCGTCTTTCGGCAATGCGATCTCCCGCGATGAGCTTCGTCGAGGCGATCTCGTCTTCTGGAAAGGTCATGTCGGCATCATGGAAGACCAAGAAACCCTGTTGCATGCGAATGGCCATACAATGACCGTTGCGCGCGAGAATTTCGAAGCGGCCGTCAAACGGATCGGCTGGCTTTATGAGCAGCCGACCGGCTACCGTCGTATAGTCTGACGCGGAGAGGCAGCACTTGTATGATCCTGGCTCCGTCATCACGAGAATGTTGGGCTCCTCTTCATGGTATCTGTGACCTCCTGCACCTATTTGTAAGGGGAAGCGCAGACCGAGATATGGAGTTTAGCCACATGCTTAAAGGTGCATGGATATTGCCAGCAACAATGCTGGTCGTGCTCATCCTCGCGGCGGTACCCTCGGTCGTCTTCGCAGCCGAAGGGGATGCGTTCGGTCCCTCCATGAATACCTATTTCAAGGACCTTCCCGGTGTCGTTCCCGAGGCGTCGCGGGTCGCCAAGGAAGCGCCGGAAGGTTATCGCTGCACGACTGGTGTCGGTTACACGTCCGAGCCGCGCCGGAGATTCCGCGGCAGCATTCTGGATGATCTTCCCGTTCAGGTCTATCGTTGCGAAACGCCGAACGGCGTCACCTACACCGGCACGCATATGCCCAACACCCAATGGGTCCCCGGCCTCAATCCGCGCCATCTCCCCGAGTGATTTTGGCCTGCCTATGGTGGGTAGGTTTGCTTTGAAAAAGGCTGATGCGACGAGCCGAAAGGGATTGCTTGAAGTGCAAATGCTGAAAACAGTAAAGGCCCGCAAGCGGGCCAATTACTAAACATAAACAATGGGAATGGTGCCCAGAAGAGGACTCGAACCTCCACACCCTTTCGGGTACCAGCACCTGAAGCTGGCGCGTCTACCAATTCCGCCATCTGGGCGACGGAGAGCGATGTACGGGGGTGGCCCCGTCCTGTCAACCGGCTTTTTGAAGTTTCTGTGTCAGTTGCCAAAAAAGTTTTCGACGATGGTCTCAAACCGGGTTTTCGGCTCCCATTTTGGCGGCCTGCCGATCGAGGTGACCGAGGTCCCTCTCGGGGTCGATCACGTCGCGAACGCGCTGTTTAAGCTCCTTCGGGCCTGGAAAGCCTCCGTCGCGCTTGCGCTCCCATAAAAGAGCACCGTCCAGCCTTATTTCGAACGCGCCGCCGGTGCCGGGAATGAGGCCGACCTCTCCGAGCGAATCACCGAAAGTCTGCAACAGCTCCTGTGCCATCCAACCGGCGCGTAGCAGCCAGTTGCACTGTGTGCAGTAGAGGATGGTGATGTGAGGTTTGCGGTGTGAGACAGCAACCGGCCTCGCGAGATCGCTCGCAGAGGCCTCGTCTAAAGCGAGCTTGACCATCGTCGCCAGGTCGGCATCGGCAAAACCGGCCTTTGCAGCCGTCTCGAAGCTTGCAAGCGCCGCCTTCATCGCCGGAATGGGCACATCGAGATGCAGGGCGTAGTCACGCACCACGCTAATATCCTTGACCACGCCGGACACGGGAAAGCCGACATGGCTTGTCTCGCCCAGCACGACAGGAAGGCGGCCTTTCATTGCGGGGCTTGCAGCCGGGCTCCCTGATAAGACCTCAATCATTTTCTCGCGGGAAAGCCCGGCCCGGCCCCCGAGCTGCAGAGCTTCCTTCAGGCTTTCCCAAAGGCCACTCAGCATCATGTTGTTGATAAGCTTCGACGCTGCTCCATGGCCTAGCGCGCCAACATGATGAATACGGTCGGAAAGCATCTCCACTACCGGCAGCAAGCGGCGGTAGTCGTCTTCATTCCCTCCGATGTAAAAACCAGCCTTTCCGGTGAGCAGTGTTTCAGGCCCGCCCGATATGGGGGCATCCAGCAATCGCCCGCCCTTAAGCTCGATAGCCGATTGGTGGCTGCGAAGCGTGAGCGGGCTCACCGTACTGGTGTCGACGATCAATTTGCCGGACAGGTCAAGGCTTTCGAGCGCTCTTACCATCGCATCCACTGCTGCATCATCCAGAAGGGCAAGGATGATGACGTCGGAAGTTTCGGCAAGGTCTGGAATGCCGCTGGCGGCAAAAGCCGTTTCGGGAAAGTCCTCCGGAACGCCACTTCGACTCCAGCCGGCAACTTCGAACCCGCTGGAAGCGAGCCGGACTGCCATAGCACGCCCCATGCGCCCCAGGCCGATGATGCCGATACGAGGTTGTGTCATGCTATCTCCTCCATTCTATTCCTGCCGCTAGAACCTTCCTAATCGGTCCTTTCGGTAAATGCCATTTCCATGCAGTTCGGCGTGAATTGCCCCGCTACGGAACAAAATCCGGTAACGCGCATTTTATTGGCTGGAATAGGAGGAAACGAAATGGCTTATGATCCCAATCCGAATGACAATCGTCCTGATCTGCGTACGCCGCCGCCGGCAACGCGAAGCAACTCATCCTGGATGGGGTGGGTAGCTGTTCTCGCCGTGATCGTCGTGGGTGCATTCGTCTGGTCGCAAATGGGTAGTGCGCCCACCGATGCGACGACGACGTCCTCGACGACCCAGCCGGCAGCGCCGGCGGCTCCAGCCCCGGCAACGCCGGCGCCAGCAACGCCGGCGCCAGCAACGCCCGCGCCTGCGCCGGCAGCACCGGCTCCTTCGGCACCGGCAAATAACGGCGGCTGATAACCGCTTACAGGCTGCTGATAAGACAAGAAAAAGCCGCCCTCTCATCGAGAGGGCGGCTTTTCGTTTCAATTCAGGTGATCGGCCTGTAGCGGCATCACGCGTGGCTCAGAAGTCTTCCCAGCCGGGTTCCACCGCCAGAGCAGCAGATCCCGCCGTGCGGAAATGGACAGGGGTGCGGATCGGTTTTGCCGTGGAGCGCATGGCTTTCACTGGCGTTGACGGCGCAGAATGTCCGGATGCCTGACCGAATCGGAACTGTTCGAGCAGCGAAAACAGCGCCTGTGATTCATGAGCGAGACTGCGACTTGCGGCAGTCTGTTGTTCTACCATTGCGGCATTCTGTTGTGTGCCCTGGTCAACTTCGTTGATCGCATGGTTGATGTTGCCGAGTGCAAGCGATTGTTCGCGGGAAGCATCAATGATGGCGATAATGTCGGAGTTGATGTGATGCACCTGTCCGCCAATTTCCTGCAATGCAGTACCGGCCTTGCTAACGAGCTCGACGCCGCTTGCTACGTGGTTCCCGGATGTCGTGATCAGTGCCTTGATCTCCTTGGCGGCGCCAGCCGAACGCTGTGCCAACTCGCGCACCTCCTGTGCGACAACTGCAAAACCCTTGCCGGCTTCACCTGCACGAGCGGCCTCTACACCTGCGTTGAGCGCCAGAAGATTGGTCTGGAAGGCGATCTCGTCGATAACGCCGATGATGTTGGAGATTTCGCGGGATGAGTTATCGATCGAATCCATCGCCTTGATCGCCTCGCGGACGATCTCGCCCGAGCGTTCAGCATCGGCTTTGGCACGGTTGACGAGTGCGCCAGACTCTTCTGCACGCTTGCTGGAATCCTTGACCGTCGTGGTAATTTCTTCAAGAGCAGCAGCCGTTTCCTCAACAGAGGCTGCTTGACGTTCCGTTCGTTGCGCCAGATCGTCCGCTGCGACACGGACTTCGTTGGAGCTGGAAGCTATGGCTCGGGCGTTGTCAGCAACCGTTGCCATGGCGTCACGCAGCTTGGCGGATGCGATGTTGAAGTCGACGCGCAGCTTTTCCAGCGAGGCAATAAAAGGCGCATCGATCGTTTGCGAGAGGTCACCATCCGCCATATTGGTGAGACAGGCGGCCAGCCGTTCGACGTTTTCCACTCGTTGGGTCACGTCTGTTGCAAATTTGACAACCTTTATGACGCGCCCTGTATCGTCGAATACGGGGTTGTAGGACGCCTGGATGAAGACATTGCGGCCACCCTTGCCGATACGGGTGAATTCGCCTGCAACGAACTCGCCCGAAAGCAGCCGCTCCCAGAACCGGGCATAGTCCGCCGACGCAGCATAGGTCTCATCGACAAACATGCGGTGATGCCGACCGACGATCTCGCTGAGGCCATAGCCGAGAGTCGACAGGAAATTCTCATTGGCGCCTATGATCGTGCCATCTGTGTTGAATTCGATCGTTGCCTGGGCCCGGGATATGGCGTCGATTTTGGCCGCGCTGTCGAGCGCATGCAGTTTCGAATCCGTAATGTCATTGGCGAATTTGATGACCTTGATGACTTTTCCGCTGCTATTCTTGACCGGATTATAGTTGCCTCGGATGAAGACTTCCCTTCCACCTTTGGCGATCCGCTTGAAATCACTCGAGAAGAACTGGCCATTGCGTAACGCGCTCCAGAAGGCCGTGTAGTCCTTAGACTTTACGTAGTTGGCTTCGACAAAAAGGCTGTGATGTTTGCCGATTATTTCCTGTGGCTGATAGCCCATCAGATCGCAGAAATTCTTGTTGGCCTTGATGATGCGACCTTCAAGATCAAATTCGATGATCGCCATCGATAGATCGAGCGCATCTAGAACTCGGTCTGAACTGGATTGGAAAGAAAACATAGTTGACTATCCTCAACATAGGAGGTTGCGTTACTGCATAAATTGTAATCGATATATAATATTCGGGTTAACTTACTGATAATACAGTAGGTTATTAATACTACGAGGGGTTTTCTCTCTTTAATGGATTGCACGCAATGGGTGCCTTTTTGGTGCGAATTTTAACTATTCATTAACCTTGTTGAGGGAGGCTTCCGACAATCGTCTCTATGGCGGTTGGTTGAAATGATCGGCAAGGAGAAAGAGCATGACGCTCCAGACGCTGCCCGGAAAGATCCTGGACAATGCCCACCACACGCTGCTTTTGATGCAGGAGGGCACAGCATTCCACGCTGTTTGTGTCGTGAATGACAGCGGCATCGGCAATGTCCGTTCGAAACTGTGCCTCATCGAAAAGATTGCAAGCCGCAAGCTTGATCACGGTGAAGTAGCATTTGACGGTCGCGTATGGATTACCTCGTCTGATCTCCCGCGCCCCGGCCATTAGGCCTTTCCCGGTGAGATCGTATCATGTTGTGGAATCCAACGGGATTGGACAATCGGGTCGCCCGTTTCAGACATGCCGAGGGCTCGGGAAGTTATTGCCCGGTCATGACGCTTTCGATCACCTTTGCAATATCATGCTCATTATAGGGTTTGCGCAGCAGGCCAGCCCGAGCTGGGGCTCCATCGGGCTTTTGATTCTCGCCGGTCGCAAAAATTACGGCGAGGCTCTGCTTGAGCTCGATCGCCTGTTTTACCAGTTCTCCGCCGCTTGTATCCGGCAGGCCGATATCCGTCAGCAGCAGATCGATCTCGGAACTCGCGAGCTCCTGAAGCGCCTCGTGTCCGTTAGAAGCCTCGATCACTTCGTGACCAAACTCCATAAGTATTTCGGCAGTATTGGATCGGATCAGAAAATCGTCTTCGACAAGCAATATCCTCAGTGCCGGTACTGAACGGTAGGCGCCAGGTTCCGAGACATCGGTTCTTGGAGATGCCGATTGTTCCACTTGCTTCTGGTTGGCGATCACATGGCGGATACGGCGCGCCAGCGCCTCGCGAGTATAGGGTTTCGATAGAAGCTCGACACCAACATCGAGAATGCCGCCATGCACGATCGAGTTTTCCGTGTAACCCGAGGTGAACAGGACAGCGAGATTGGGTAAACGCTCCTTGGCACGGCGCGCCATTTCCCTACTCTTCAGCGGGCCGGGCATGACGACGTCGGTGAAGATTACGTCGATTGGAATACCGCTCTCGACCACGTTGAGGCCTGCCTGAGCATCCTTGGCGGAAAGGACCCGATAACCGAGATCGGTCAGCGTCTCTATAACGGTGGTGCGGACCTCCTCGTCATCCTCGACGACAAGCACTGTTTCGGTTCCGCCGACGACAGGGCCGGCAGGAACGACCACCTCGCGATCCTCGTCGGCAACAGAGCGGGGAAGATAGACCTTGACGGTCGTGCCTTGGCCGACCTCGCTATAGATTTTCACATGGCCGCCTGACTGCTTGACGAAACCATAGACCATGGAAAGGCCAAGCCCGGTTCCCTTGCCTTCCGGCTTGGTCGAGAAGAACGGCTCGAACACCTTTTCCAGAACTTCGGGCGTCATGCCTGAACCGGTATCGGTAACGGCGAGCAGGACATATTGCCCGGCTGCAACTTCCGCATGGGCGCGGGCGTAATCCTGGTCGAGGAAGGCATTGCCGACCTCGATCGTCAGCTTGCCAGATCCCTCCATCGCATCGCGGGCATTGATCGCAAGGTTGAGCAGCGCGTTTTCCACCTGCGTAGGGTCCGCATAGGTGTTCCACAGCCCGCCGCTGGCGATGACCTCAACCTCGACTGCCTCGCCCAGCGACCGGCGTAGAAGATCGTCCATGCCTGCAATGAAGCGGCCGATATTGATGACCCGCGGCTCCAGTGCCTGACGTCGGCCGAAGGCGAGCAACTGGCTGGCGAGCTTTGCGCCGCGGTGGACGCCGGCCAGCGCATTTGAAACACGCCGCTCGGCATTTTCGTTGCCGGCGATGTCCTTGGCGAGAAGCTGCAGATTGCCTGCCACGACCTGAAGCAGGTTGTTGAAGTCATGCGCCACACCGCCGGTCAGCTGGCCGATCGATTCCATCTTCTGCGCCTGCTGCAGCGCCCGTTCCGCCAGCCGACGCTCGGCGATCTCCGCCTCGACTCGCGCCTCCAGGCCTTCGTTGAGCTGCTTGAGCTGTTCCTCTGCGCGCATGCGGTGGCGAACCTGCCGCTCCAGATTGCTCGCATGTTCCTGCAGGCTGGCTTCGGCCGCACGTTGTTCGGTGATGTCGGTATGGACTCCGACCCATTCCTCGATCTCGCCATCCGCACCGATGATTGGCACACTGCGGATCGAGAAGGTGCGGTAGACGCCATCATGGCGCAGAACCCGGTGCTCCCAGATATAGGTGGACTTGGCGGCAACCGCGGCCTGCCAGCTTGCTACGGATCCGGCACGGTCATCCGGATGCACGGCATTCGACCAGCCATAGCCTTGATATTCCTCCGAGGATTGACCCGTCAGGGACGCCCAGCCGGATTGTTCGCCGAGCATGCGTCCATCCGCCGTGTTCGTCCACAATACGCCATGGATGGCGTTGACGGCAGCCCGGAAGCGGTTGTTGCTGCGGCGAAGCGCGGTTTCCGAGCGCTTGCGGGCCTCGACATCGATGATCAGCACATAAATGCCGTCGATCTCGCCCTTCGGCGTGCGGCGCGGCACGTAGCGGACTTCCGCCGTGCGTTTTTCACCATCGGGGCGGCGGATCACCGTATCATTGATGATCGCCTCGCCTGAAAAGGCTTTGTTTATGAACGGGATGCGGGTCTTGTAATAATCCTGCCCGACAATGTCGGCGACATGTTTGCCGATCACGTCGGCGGCTGGAAGGCCGAACCATTCCCGGTAGCCTTCATTGGCGAAACGATAGGTGCTGTCGCGATCGATGAAGCCGACGAGGATCGGCAGGGCGTTGGTCAGCTGGGAAAGTTCCTCGCGGCTTTCCGCCAGCGCCTTGACCGCCTTCACCCTGTCGGTATTTTCAAGCACCGTGCACAAAACGCCGTCGACTTTGCCGCTTTCGGCATAGATCGGCGTGTAGAACAGGTCGAAAATCACGTCTTCGGGAACGCCATGCCGATGCAATGTCATCGCCTGGTCGCGGAAGGATTGCACTTCGCCGCGAAAGCCGGCTTCGAGAATTTTTCTGTTCCAGTCCCAGATCTCCGGCCAGATGCCGGGAACGGTGCCGCCGAGCGCGCGGGGATGATAACTGCCGGCGATTTCGATGTAACCGTCGTTGTAGATCATCACATGGTCATCGCCCCACATAAGCACTTGCGGGATGGGCGAATTGACAATCGAATTGACCTTTATTCGCAGATGCTGCGGCCATTCGGAAATCGGTCCGAGCGAGGTCTGCGACCAGTCGAATGCGCGGACAAGTTCCCCCGCTTCGCCTCCGCCAATCGGCCAATGGGCGGATACGACCTGATAGTTCATGAATTCACCGAAACGTGGGAGTAGGACAAGCGCCGATTATATGGAGCAGCAGACCCGTTTTCCAAGAGGTTTCAAGCGCAATTACACGCTGATCGATAGACTGTACGGTCAATGAAAATATCGGTGGCGAGACTTGCTGTCTTCATAGGCCTCCGGCGATCAACAGATAGGCCGAGATTGTCAGGATCGAGAGGATGGTCGATATCAGCACGACGCGTCCGGTCAGGCTTGCCTCCCTGTTGTAGAATTCCGCCAGCATGAATGGACCGGTACCGGTCGGCAGGGTCGCGAGCAGAACCGCTACATGCACCGAGCCCGCAGGCAGGCCGAGCAGCGGCCCGGCAACCACCCAGGTGACGAGCGGATGGGCGATTAGTTTCAGGGCGACCAGAATGCCGGTGGTGGAAAGCCTGTTTGTTGCCGTCGCCGCCTGCGGACCGGCAAGGAAGAGACCGAGCGCGATCAGTGCGCAAGGCGAGGCCGCACCCGAAAGCAGCTTCATGAATGAATGGACCGGCTGCGGTAGCGCCCAGCCGGATAGCATGAAGATGGCGCCGAGCACGGGCGCGACAAGCAGCGGGTTCTTGCAGAGCGAGGCAAGCGTCTTGAACACGATGTCGCGGCGGCGGGTCTCTGACTGAAGCCCGCCCTCGATTAGAATGATGGCGACGGCAAACAGGATGCAGACCGTGAGGATGGTTGCGATCAGCGTTGGTGCCATGCCGCTAGCGCCAACAAGCGACAGGACCAGCGGAAAGCCGACAAAACCTGTATTGGCGTAACTTGCATTCAGCGCATCGACCGCAGCATCTGCGAGATGCCGGCCCTTGGCCACTCGCCAGAACAGCGTACCGACAAAGATGACCGCACAGCCGGCGCTGAAAGCGAGGATGAAACCGGGTTGCCAGATCTGCTCGATCTTTGCATTTGCCATGATGTCGAACAACAATGCAGGAAGGGCAAGATAGACGACCAATCGGTTGACCTCGCGCGTCGCATTTGGCCCGAGTGCACCGCTTTTCCGGGCAATCCAGCCGGCAAGAATAAGTGCAAATATGGGTAGGACGATCAAAAGGTTGGTCAGCATGTGGGCAGGCTCGAATTTTCGCTGTCCCTTGCCTAGCGCTATTGATCGATATAATCCAATGTCATTAAAGTGCCGAATTGATACTCTGGAGGTATCAAATGGATACGCGCCATATGCGCTATTTCGTTGCACTGGCGGAGACCCTCCATTTCGGTCAGGCAGCAGCCCGTATGAACATGAGCCAGCCGCCTTTCAGCCGGCAGATTGCGGCGATTGAAAAGGCGCTCGGCGTCCGGCTGTTCGAACGTAATTCCCGCAATGTCGTGCTGACGACGGCGGGCAAGCATTTCCTCAATGATTGCCGATCAGTACTGGCCGGGTTCGAGGCGGCGTGCCGCGACGTACAGCTTGTCGCGAACGGTGCCAAGGGCGAGTTGAGACTGGGTTTCACCATGTATGCGGCGCAGGGCATCGTGCCGAAACTTGTGCGCCTGCTATCTGATGCTGCACCGGATGTGCGGCTCGTTCTCGAAGAAAGGTTGCCGAGCGATATTGATGAGCTTCTGTTGGAAGCGCGGCTGGATGCCGCAGTCACTCTTGGAAATCCGACGGCGCCGCATCTTCGGACCCGGCTCCTTGCGCGTGATCGGCTTCGCCTGATCGTCCACGCTGATCACCCGCTGGCCTCAGCTGAAAAGGTGGGGGCTCAAGCCTTGGCGTCGGAAAGGCTGATCGCCGCTCCAGCATCGGTGGTGCCGACATTGCGTTCGGCAATCGGAGCCTATTGCGCAGCAGGCGGTATTGTTCCGCATTTCGCGCTGGAGCCACGCCTGCAGCACACGATCATAAGGCTGGTGGGGGAAGGCTTGGGCGTTGCTCTGATCCCGCAATCGCTCTGCAGCGATCTCGGCGAAACCATCGTCTCCCGCCCGCTGATCGATCCGCCTGAATTTGACGTCGTGCTCTGCGCTCCCACTGGATCGAAAAATCCCGCCGTCGGAAGACTTTTCGAGCTTGTGAAGCAATTGTCCTTCTAAAGCGCCGGCCCCAGCTTGATCGCGCTACCGTCGGAAAAGCGCGACAGCCGGAACCGGCTCAGATCATGTCCAACGGCATCACCCTTTATGAGATCGGCAACAACGCGGCCGATGCCGGGCCCGATACCGAAGCCATGGCCACTCATGCCAGTTGCGACGAACAGGCCGCCGATCGCCTCGACGCGATCGACCACCGGCACGACATCCGGCATCGCATCGATCATTCCCGCCCATGCGGTTTTCAGGCGCACCGGGCCAAGATCGGGGAAAAGTCGGGCGAACTCGCGTTGCACCGAACGCAACCCCTTTTGTGAGGGAGCGGGGTTGAGGATGCGCATCCGCTCGAACGGGCTGGTTTCATCGGCCGTCCATGTTCTGCGCGTCGACCATGCATCGGGAAAGCGGGAGGGTGCAGCTGGCAGATAGCGAAGGCCGAAAGGGTTATCCAGCAGTGCGGGCAGATATTTCACCGCGTGGCGGAAAGCGTCCGGCCCGACATAGAGCGCGCTGCCGCTACCGGGCGCCAACGTATAACCGCCATCCTGCCGACGACGGAAGGCGACGTGACTATCGACCGCAGCTCCCGCGTGAACCTGAGGCATCGGTTCGGTGGCTGCGACCGTGGAGCGAACGCTGAGCTGCGGGATGGACACGCCATGCAGACGCAACAGCAGCGACGACCATGCGCCGCCGGCGACCAATACGCTGGAGGTTTCGATCAATCCGGTCTCGGTCCACACGCCGCTGATCCGGCCAGCGGAAATATCGAGGCTGCGGGCGGCGCAGTTTTCGACGATCGTGGTGCCCTTGCGTGCTGCGAGCCGCGCAAGGGCCGGCACGGCAAGCCACGGTTCCGCCCGCATGTCCGAAGGGGTCGTCATCGCCCCATGGAACTTGCGCGCCATGCCGGGAATGAGCGCCGCCGTCTCGGCCGAACTCAACAGTCGCGTATCGACATCGTGCCGGGCGGCGATCGTCATGAAGTCGTCGAAATCGGCCATCTCCTTTGCCGAATTGGCGAGATAAGTGACGCCGGTCTGCGCGAGACCAATATCCTCGCCGCATTCTTCCGCAAGCTGCTTCCATAGCCGGCAGGCTTCTATGACGATCGGCAGCTCGTCCGCATCGCGCCCCTGCTGGCGGATCCAGCCCCAGTTCCGCGACGACTGTTCCGCCGCGATCCGCCCCTTTTCGACAAGCGTCACCGCGACGCCCTTTTCCGCCAGATAAAGCGCGGTGGTTACCCCGATCACGCCGCCGCCGATAATCACCACATCCGAACGTTTCGGGAGGGGGCCATGAAACTGGATCGGATCGCTTTCGGAAAAGGGGAAGTTGGGCACGGGATGCGGTCCTGACTGGCGGAGGTTGAGTGTGTCGACTCCTAGTCAGTCGGATTGGGGCGATCAAGAAGGCACTTCTGCTGAATTTGACCACCAGTGGCGGCAATTCCGCACGGCGCGATCAAAAACGATCATCCGTCATACCGCAGAGCATGGCGGATAAACCCAAGGTTAGCATCGAGAGCCCCATGTATGATTGAGGTCCGGGCGAGCAGGTGAGAGCTTTCTTCACGAGCAGAACAGGAATTTTGCTCATTCAAACCTCTCCGGTCGGTCTTCTTCTTCCGCTCGACATGCGGATTGCAGTGAGCCTGCGGAGACAGACAGATTGAAGGAAACCACGATGAAAATTCTGGCCGACAAGATCCTTTCCCAATCCGCTTATTCCCACGATATCGACATTCCTCTAGATGAGGTCGATATCGCCGACTGGCTCTTCAATCTGCCGGAGGTTGAGTACCAGCGCTGCTGCCAGCCGGACCACATTGCTGCGGGAGCGACCTTCACCGATGACGGACGCCGCATGTCGATCAATGTCGAGATGATCGGCACTGGTCTGGTCGTCCAGCACTATGTCGCGGACGAGGCAACGCCCTCCTATTGCCGGATGAATTCGATTTCGGACGTCTTCACGCCATTGGGTGAGCGCACGCAGGTCAATGTCATCTGGGAACTGATCGCTGAAGCGATTGACGGCAACCGCACCCGCTACACGAACCGCGTCACCTGCCATCCGACTGATATGTTCATGGATTTCATTGCAAAGCACGGTCAGACATTCGAGCAGGCCGCAGTTGCGCGACAGGCGGCCGGCGGCGACCATAATCATCGCGAAACCCCATTGTTTGCCGAAAGCATCGCCCGCAAGGCGCGTGCGAGGGCGGCAATCAGGGCGGCAGCTGAGTGAAGTTGCCGTGATCCCAATAAAAAATGCCGCCTTCGGGGGCGGCATTTTTTGAAAGTCGAGATGTGATCAGTCGTCCTTCATCTTCAGCGCTGCGATAAACGCTTCCTGCGGGATATCGACCTTGCCGAACTGGCGCATCCGCTTCTTGCCTTCCTTCTGTTTGTCCAGAAGTTTACGCTTACGGGTGGCGTCGCCACCGTAACACTTGGCCGTCACGTCCTTGCGCATCGCCGAGATCGTCTCGCGGGCAATCACGTTGCCGCCGATTGCTGCCTGGATCGGAATCTTGAACATGTGCCGCGGGATCAGATCCTTGAGCTTCTCGCACATGTCGCGGCCGCGCTTTTCCGCCGCCGAACGGTGAACGAGCATGGAAAGCGCATCGACTGGCTCGCCATTGACCATGATCGACATCTTCACGAGATTGCCTTCGCGATACCCGTGCAGATGGTAGTCGAACGAGGCATAACCCTTGGATATGGATTTCAAGCGGTCGTAGAAGTCGAACACCACTTCATTGAGGGGCAGTTCATAGCTCAGCATGGCGCGTTTGCCGACATAGGTCAGTTCGGTCTGGATGCCGCGGCGGTCCTGGCAGAGCTTCAGGATGCCGCCTAGATAATCATCCGGTGTCAGGATCGTTGCCTTGATCCACGGCTCCTCGATCGACGCGATCTTGACCACGTCCGGCATGTCGGCTGGATTGTGCAGCTCCTTCATCGAGCCATCCGTCATGTGAAGATGATAGACGACCGAAGGAGCGGTTGCGATCAGGTCGAGGTCGAACTCGCGCTCGAGGCGCTCCTGGATGATTTCCAGATGCAGCAGGCCGAGGAAGCCGCAGCGGAAACCGAAGCCGAGAGCGGCAGACGATTCCATTTCGAACGAGAAGGACGCATCGTTGAGGCGAAGCTTGCCCATCGCCGCGCGCAGGTCTTCGAAATCGGCGGCATCAACAGGGAAGAGACCGCAGAACACCACCGGCTGGGCCGGCTTGAAGCCCGGCAGCGCTTTCGCCGTCGGCTTCTTGTCTTCGGTGATGGTGTCGCCGACACGGGTATCGGCAACTTCCTTGATCGAGCCGGTGAAGAAACCGATTTCGCCCGGACCGAGTGAATCGACAGCCAGCATTTTCGGCGTCAGCACGCCGACGCGTTCGACCTGGTATTTTGCGTCCGTGCCCATCATCCGGATGGTCATGCCCTTGGAGAGGACGCCGTCGAGGATACGCACCAGAACCATGACGCCGAGATAGGTGTCATACCAGCTGTCGACCAGAAGGGCCTTCAGCGGGCCCTTGTCGCCGGCTTCGCTTTTCGGCGGCGGCAGCTGGTGGACGATGGCTTCGAGAACGTCGGGAATGCCGAGGCCGGTCTTGGCCGAGATCAGCACGGCTTGGGAGGCATCGATGCCGATAACTTCCTCGATCTGTTCCTTGATCCGATCCGGTTCGGCCGCGGGAAGGTCGATCTTGTTGAGGACGGTGACGATCTCGTGATTGTTGTCGATCGCTTGATAGACGTTGGCCAGCGTCTGCGCTTCGACGCCCTGGGAGGCGTCGACGACGAGCAGCGAGCCTTCGCAGGCGCTGAGCGAACGCGAGACTTCATAGGCGAAGTCGACATGGCCGGGCGTATCGATCAGATTGAGGATATAGGTCTCGCCATTGTTCGCCTTGTAATGCAGGCGGACGGTCTGGGCCTTGATGGTAATGCCGCGTTCGCGCTCGATATCCATCGAGTCGAGAACCTGTTCCGACATGTCGCGTTCGGCAAGGCCGCCGGTCGTCTGGATCAGACGGTCGGCCAGGGTCGACTTACCGTGGTCGATATGGGCCACGATCGAGAAGTTGCGGATATGGTCAAGCGGCGTGCGGGAATTGGTGCTCATGGTTCGCGCATATATCAGTGACAATCCCCGCCGCAAAGGGGGAAGATAACCGTTTGTTGACTATCAGCCCTCCAGGGCCTGCGCCTTGGCTTCCGCCTGAGCCTCTGCAGCCCCCGGTTCCGTCATGGTCGCGGCGTTCGGCATCTGCGCGCTTCGCATTTCGTGGCTTTCGCGCTCGTCTTCCGGTGCCGGTCCGCGTTCCTTCAGGCGGAAGACGATATAGAGGCCATAGGCGGTCGCCACCAGAATGATCGCATAGATGAAGGTCTGCTGGCCAAGGACCGGCGCGAGGAAGGTGATGCAGAGCGGCACGATCGTTGCAGCCGTCGACCATGCGACGAGAAGGGTGGAGGACAAAGGCACGAAATCGCCCGGATCGGCGCGGTCATTCGCATGCGCATTGGCAACCGAATAGACGGTTTCCACTGCCCCACCGAAAACGAGGAAGACGATCATCAGAAGCACGAAAGTGGTAAACGACACCATCAGCGCCGCAAAACCCGCAACAACGATCAGCCCGCAGGTGAAGAGCAGCACGACGCGGCGATCGAGCCGGTCTGAAATGATGCCGAGAGGATATTGCACGAACAAAAGCCCGGTCTGCATCACCAGCATCAACAGCGCCACCTCGCCCTGCGTCACACCGTTGAGCGTCGCGTAGATCGGGGTAAAGCCCTGCACGACCATCGAAAGCCCGCCCGAGGCGAGCACGCCGACAAGGCCGACCGGCGAGATCTTCCACGCCATCCTGACATTCACGCTGACGCTCGCCGGTGCAGGCGGGTTCGGCAGGCGAGTAAGCCCGATCGGCAGGATGGAGAGCGCGGTGACGAAAACGACGATGAGCGGTGCAAGATTGCTGTCCGCCGGCACCTGCCCGAACAGCCATGCGCCGCCGCCGAGCGCAAGCACAAAGGCCATATAGAAGAAGGACATCGCCCTTCCGCGCCATTCGTTGGAGGCGGCGTGGTTGAGCCAGCTCTGGGCGATGATGAAATTGACGTTGGAAGCCGCGCCATAGATCGCTCGCGCGAGGATCCACCAGGCGGCCGGCAGGTCGGCTGCAACCAGAACCGCGCCGATAATGACCATCGACATCGAGCAGGCGAAGAGGCGCGCGTGGCCGACACGACGGATCAGCGGTCCGGCAAGCACGCAGCCGAGCAGGCCGCCAAAGGCGAGAGCGGGCACGGCAAGCCGCGCTGCCCATGTCTCGCCGCTCTGTGTCAGCACGAAGGGGACGTAAGTGGCCATAATGCCGCTGCCGATGGCGGCGATCGTCATCGATAGGATGATGCTCGCGATGGAGAGGGGCGAAACTCTGACCTGCGCCTGAGCCGTCATGCAAATTCTCCAAAAGCCACTATGCTTTGCGCCATCTACCCGGCCTGCTTATCCTATCGCGCAGTGGTTTCGCTATCGTACAAACGCCACCGCGGCGAATTTTCCGACGAAACGTCAAAATCCTTGACTCCATGATATGAGAGTGAAATTCTCTGATAATGGAAAATTTGGATGATGAACTGGAAATCGCAATCGGCGAGCGGCTGAAAAGCCTGCGCGCCAGCTCAGGTCTGACGCTCGATCAACTGGCGGATCGCTCCGGTGTCAGCCGCGCGATGATCTCCCGTATCGAGCGCGCCGAGGCAAGCCCGACGGCGGCCCTTCTGGCGCGGCTGTGCGAGGGGCTTGGCTTGACGCTCTCGGCTTTCTTTGCACCGGAAGAACCGTCGTCTTTGCCCTTGTCGAGGCGAGCGGAACAGCGGCTGTGGCGAGACCCGACGACCGGATATCTGCGTCGCTCGGTTTCGCCTCCAGGCATGCCAAGCCCGGTCGATATCGTCGAGATCGAGTTTCCGGCTGGCGCCAGGGTCAGTTTTCCGCCGCGGGAGGAAAGCCGGGTCATGACCCAGCATGTCTGGCTGTTCGAAGGCATGCTCGAGATGGTGCTACCCGACGCCACCCATCGGCTGCAGCCGGGCGACTGCCTGTTCATGGATATTGGCGACGCCTTCGATTTCTACAATCCATCCGACAAGCCTGCCCGTTACGCGGTGATCCTGAACCGCGGACGCTAAATAACAAAGGGAACATCAATGACTGCCACGATCCGCATCCTCGATGCGACAAGCGCGCGTGCCGCTATTCCGGACCTCTGCGAGGTGCTATCCGACTGCATCAATGGCGGTGCCTCGCTGGGTTTCATGCTGCCGTTTCAGCCGCAGGATGGAGAGGCCTATTGGAGTGATATCGCCACCGAGGTGGAAAAGGGCGGCATCATTCTCGGTGTGGCTGAAATCGACAGGCGGGTGATCGGCACGGTCCAGGTTGGGCTCGCTTCGAAACCCAACCAGCCGCATCGCGGTGATCTGATGAAGCTGCTCGTGCATCGCTCCGGCCGCGGACTTGGCCTGTCGCGCAGGCTGATGGCGGCGGTGGAGGACGAGGCGGCCCGCCGCGGCCGCTCGCTTCTGGTTCTCGACACGGCGACCGGAAGCGAAGCGGAAAAAATCTATCCGCGCTTCGGCTGGCAGCGCGTTGGCGTCATTCCCGATTATGCGCTATGGCCGCATGGCGGCTTTTGCGACACGACGATCTTCTACAAGCGGATCGGATGAAGGAAGGCCGGTGATCCCGGCCTTCCATTGTCTCAATTGCCGGACTGCAGCGTCCTGCCGAAAGCCTCGACGATAAGCCGGCCAAGCTCCGCATGGATGTCTGCCCGCGGACGCTTTGTTTCCTCGCAGATCGGGTCGGTTTCGCCGACGGATTTGAGGAAATCCGAAGCGCCTGGCTTGCAGACCGGCAGGAAGCTGAAGTGATCGGCATCCTCCACCTGCAGGTAAGACGCGCCGGGAATATCCTTCGCCAGCTGGTCGGAAAGTACTGCCATCGGCACCTGGCCGGGGCTGCCGAGATTGATCAGCGTTACCGGCACGTCGATGCCTGCAAGGCTTGTCTTCTGGAACGTGGTGGCAAGGCCTGGATCGACCGCGATAACGGAAGTGATCCGCGCATCGCGGTTCTGCTGTTCGAAACGTGTCCTGTCGATGTCGGCAAGCTTGAAGGGTGCAACCTCCACCTGCTCGCCCCCCGCATAACCGCGACCGCCGGCAAACCAGCTGCAATCCATCATGCCGGGGTTTTCGTCGCAATAGCGCGTGTAGGCGGAAAGATCGCCTTTGGCTCCGGCCAGTTCCATTGCCGTGGACCCGCCGAGAGAGAAGCCGAGAATGCCGATATGTTTCTGATCTATGGACGCCCGCCAGCGGGCATCTGTCGTCAGCGCGCCGATCAGGACCGAAATATCCTGGGTGCGCTCCCAGATCTTCGGTGTGGCAGCCGGTGTGGAATCGCCGCTTGTCGTGCCGGGATGGTTCGGTCCGGCGACGATGTAGCCGGCCTTGGCCAACTCGGTGGCGATCCAGCCCATGCCTTCGGCGCGCGAACCCGAACCGTGGGAGAGAAGCACAAGCGGAAAGCGGCCTTCGCGGATCGTCGCATTTGCGGCGGCGGAACCCGTATCGAAAATCCTGTCGTAGTTCGGCTTGTCCACCTGCCCGTCGCCTTTCGACGGGTACCAGACGGTGACCGCAAGCGGCCGCGGATAGTCCTGGGTGATGACGCTGATCTTGTGAACGCCGACGGGTTCAGCGGCAATGGCAGCGGTTGCTGCCGTGCACAGGGAAAGGGCGATGAGGAGAGATTTCAGTCTCATTGTGTAACCTCGCTGGTTGAAGAACGGGGTTACCGATGAGCGATCATCGCCGGACGTTCGACCTTGAACATGATCGAGGTCGTTTCACGGCATGTTTTGCGGCCCGCCGACAGGCGGGCCACAGAAACGTGCGGCATCAGGCCTTGGGATGCAGGTTGTGGTGATGCGGCTTCCGTTCGGTCAGGAAATAGACGAAGGCGACGACCGAAAGCGAAACGCCGATCGTCGAGGCGAGCAGCCAGCCGCCCTCGGCAAATGCCCAGGCGCCGATGGCCGAGCCGAGAGCGCCGCCGACGAAGAACGTCGCCATGAACAGGCCGTTAAGCCGCGAACGCAGGTCGGCCCCGAGCGTGTAGATCGCCCGCTGGCTGATGACGAGCGTCATGGCGACACCGAAATCGAGCAGGATCGCTGCTATCGCCAGAACGACGAGCGCTGCCGTGGTGCCATCAGAGAACAGATGAGTCATCACGAAGGCGATGCCCACCGAGATAATACCGAGCGCGGTCGCCGGGCGACTTAGATTTTTGTCGGCAAGGCGACCGGCGATCGGCGAGGCGATAGCGCCGGCAACGCCGACAAGTGCAAAGAGTGCGATGCCCGTCTGGCCGAGATTGAAGGCGGAACTGGCCAGAACCAGCGGCGTGACTGTCCAGAACAGGCTGAAGGCGGCAAACTGACAGAACTGGTAGAAGGCGCGGCGGCGCAATATCGGCTGGGTGGCGTAAAGGGTGCCAAGTGAGGCAAGCAGGCCGCCATAGGAAAGCTGCGTGTGCGGCGTGCGCTTGGGCAGGCGGGCGGCCAGGATAAAGCCGAGCACGACCATGACGGCAGCCGAGGCGAAGAAGATCACATGCCAGTTGGTGAGACCGGTGACGAAGCTTGCGATCGGTCGCGCCATCATGATGCCGATCATCAGGCCGCTGACGACGTTACCGACAACCCGACCGCGATGTTCTTCCGGCGTCAGGCTTGCGGCAAAGGGAACGATCATTTGCACCGCAGACGAGGTAAGCCCGATGGCAAGCGATGCCAGCAGGAAGGGTAGGGCGGCGCTCGAAAGGCCTGCGCCGACGAGCGAGATCGCGGTTGCTGCGATCATGATCAGGATCAGTCGGCGGTTTTCGAGAAGATCGCCCAGCGGTACGATGAACAGCAGGCCGAGGCCGTAGCCGATCTGGGTCAGCGTCACGATCAGGCCGGTCAGATGCGGCGGAAGGCCGATTGCTGCGG
The DNA here is from genome assembly GCA_900472575.1 of Hyphomicrobiales bacterium. Classification (GTDB taxonomy): domain Bacteria; phylum Pseudomonadota; class Alphaproteobacteria; order Rhizobiales; family Rhizobiaceae; genus Neorhizobium; species Neorhizobium cellulosilyticum. The sequence goes on along the minus strand of UCIV01000019.1, from coordinate 147,986 downwards.
CGATCGGGCCCGCAAGCGGCTGGGCGTAATAGAGATTTGCGACGATCAGGCCGCAGGCTGCGGCCATGACGAAAGTGAGGCCGGCGGTCATCCGGCCATGGTGTGCCGGCGTTTCAATCGCCGCGGACGTGCTGGTCATTGGGGTATCCTTGAACAGTCTCTTGTATTTTTCAGTCGAGCAGCTTCATCGCCACATCGACTACGGAAAAGGTTTGCTCGCGGCTGGGGCTGGTCTTGCCCAGAACGCGAAGCCCTTGAACGACGGACAGAAGCAGCCGCGCCGTGGCATTGGGTTCGATGGAGCGGTTGATGGAGCCATCCTCCTGGCCCCTTCGGATCAGCGCCTCGAACGTAGTCTCGAAACGATCCATCGAACGCTCGACACGTCGTGCCGCCTCGTCGTCGAAGATCGCCAGTTCGACGGCCGTCCCGACAGCCAGGCAGCCGCGTCGACCGCCGTCGCCGTGGGCGCCCTCGGCATAAAACACGAGCATGCGGTAAACGCCGTCCCGCCCGTTGTCTGCTTTCTCCAGCTCCTCGTCGAGAAGCGCGGTGCGCACCTGCTTGTAGCGGTCGAAGCTGGCAAGGAAGATCGCATGCTTGTCCTTGAATGCCTTGTACAAACTTCCGGCCGTAAGCCCCATCGCATCGCGCAGGTCTGAGATGGATGTGCCGTGATAGCCCTGTTCGCTGAACACGGTGATCGCCTTGTCGAGCGCATCGTCGATATCGAATTCACGCGGCCGGCCGGCGCTGCGGCCGGGATTGGGGCTGATGTCGATGCTCATGGCAAAATCCAATTGGGAAATGATCGTTTCCAAATAGGCGCGAAGCACTTTCTCGTCAAGCGGCCTGTTCATCATCGACGATAAAATATCGGAACGGTTTTGCATTTGAGGGGTTGGCTAATCGTCACCAACCCAAAAGCTGGAGGACAGACATGAGCAAAAGTGACGTAAAACAGGCCATCAAGCGTGCCAAACGGCAGGTCGAAAACACCAGTTCGGGCGGCCATCTTGGCGGCACCTATTACGGGCAGAGCCCGGACGGCAAGACGTCGTCGATGAACCACAATGTGGGCAGCAACCGCACCAATAGCGGCAGCTGACGTCACCGCAGCGCATGACAATGAAGGCCCCGCCGCGTGCGGGGCCTTTTCTTGAGCGAGGCATATTCCCGAAAATAATCAAACCTCCCTGTCGGCATCTCATCACCTGCACGTCCTTGGTGTATCGTGGCGCATTCATGCGCCGGAGGACTTCGACAGGAGGGCAGGATGAAAAGCAGCCACTATCGGTGGGTCATCGTTTTTGCCGGCGGCCTGATGGGCTGCGTGGCGGTGGGCGTGATGTTTTCGCTCGCAGTGTTCCTAGAGCCGATCGCCCGCCAGACCGGCTGGTCGCATGCGGCGATCTCCAGCGCCATGACAGTCAATTTCATCGTCATGGGACTGGGCAGTTTCATATGGGGCGCGGCCAGCGACCGGTTCGGCGCGCGCATCGTCGTGCTGATCGGCTCGGTCCTTGCCGGACTGGCCCTGGTTCTCGCCAGCCGCGCGCAGAGCCTTTTCGCCTTCCAGATCCTCTATGGCTGTCTTGTCGGCCTGTCTGCCAGTGCCTTCATGGCGCCGATGATCTCGCTTACCATGCGCTGGTTCGATGACCACCGCAGTCTCGCCGTATCGCTTGTCTCCGCCGGCATGGGCATGGCGCCGATGACGATTTCGCCGCTCGCCCGGTTCCTGATCGACGAATTCGGCGACTGGCGCACGGCCATGCTGGTGATCGGCATCGGTGCCTGGATCATTCTCCTGCCGACCGTACTTCTGGTCCGCAACCCGCCAGATGAGGCGGCGGTTGAGGACGCGCCGCAGGCGGAAGGGGCGGGGCAGCCGATTGCAAAAGTCTTTCGCTCGCCGCAATTCCTGGTGCTGGCCTTCACCTTCTTCGCCTGCTGCACCGCCCATTCAGGGCCGATCTTCCACATGGTCAGTTATGCGATGTATTGCGGCGTGGCGCCGATGGCCGCCGTGTCGATCTACAGTGTCGAGGGAGCGGCAGGTCTGGGCGGGCGCATCGTCTACGGTCTTGCGGCAGACCGGTTCGGCGTCAAGCCGGTGCTGATAATCGGTCTTCTGATCCAGGCACTGGTGATTGCCGCCTATACGATGGCGACCGATCTCGCGCATTTCTACGCGCTGGCGATCATTTTCGGCGGCACCTATGGCGGCGTCATGCCGCTTTATGCCGTGCTGGCGCAGGATTATTTCGGCGCAAAAATTCTCGGTACGGTGCTGGGTGCTGCTTCGATGCTGTCAAGCATAGGCATGGCTTTCGGGCCTCTTGCCGGGGGCTGGGCCTTCGATGCCTTCAATAACTACAACTGGCTATTTTTCGGTTCCGCTCTTGTCGGGCTTGCCGCAGTACTTATCGCGCTTGCCTTTCCGCCCCTGCCGGGCCGCGAGGAGGAAAAGCTGCAGCCGGCGTGACACCAAAAGCAAAGGCCCGGAGTTTCCGGGCCCTTGGCAGTCTGATCAGTGGTCTTTCTTGCTGCCCGCCTTGCGCTTGGCTGGCGGAGCTTTCGCCTCGACCGCCTCCCGCTGCAGGCGTAGCAACCGCAACCTCTCGGTTTTCGCTTCCCTCGAAGACGCCTCGGCGGCAATGATTGCACGTGCTGCCTCGTTGGTCACGGCGGCCTTTTCCCGAGCTGAAAGCTTGGTCGTGGTCGACGTTTCTTCCTTGATAGCGGTCATGAAGTCATCCTTCCTGAAGTCTTGGGAAAATGGTGGAAGCGGGAATTAGCGCGTACGCGCAACCTTCTTGGGAGCAGGGAGCAATCCCTCGCGCTGCATCTTCTTGCGGGCCAGCTTGCGATAACGACGAACCGCCTCGGCCTTTTCGCGCACACGCTTTTCCGACGGCTTCTCGTACGAGCTGCGCGCCTTCATTTCGCGAAACACACCTTCGCGCTGCATCTTCTTCTTCAAGACGCGCAGAGCCTGATCGACGTTGTTATCTCTGACAAGAACCTGCAAATTATATCCCTTCCGATCTAAACAGTGCCGTACCCGATATTCTCGGTGGCCAAACAAAAAAGGCCGGGCTTGCCCGACCTTTCCAGGACCATAGACCAAATCTCGCTGCCGGTACATCCGCGGTCAGGAGAGGCTGATGGCATCCATCGGCATTCACGTGTGTCTGAGCGCACAAAAACGCGCTTCATCGTGCATCCGATTGAGATTTCGATATGCATCATATGGGTTGCCGCGCGGAAAAATCAATGAAATCGAGGAATTAATTCCGCGGCCGAATTGGCGCTTGCCGCAAATGCAAAAGCCCGGAGGCATGCTCCGGGCTTTTGCATCCATGTCCTGGAAAGTTCAGAGAGCGCCGTTTCGCTGCTGCATCATCATGAACGTATCATAGCTGTATTCTGCCACCTGCGCCCAGAGATAGGAATCCTTCTTGAACACCTGCTGATGGTCATAGATCTTCTTGAAGGCAGGGCTTTTTGCAGAAAGGTCGGCATAGACTTCCATTGCCGCCTTGAAGCATGTTTCCATGATCTCCTTGCTGAACGGCTTCAAAACCGCGCCTTCGGCCACGAGCTTGCGCAACGCGACGGCGTTATGCGCGTCGTAATTGGCAAGCATGCTGGTATTGGCCGAAGCGCAGGCGGTCTTCAGGATGGCCTGGTAGCTCTTCGGCAGCGCGTTGAATTTCTCCAGGTTGAAGAAGGCATGCATCGCAGGTCCTCCCTCCCACCATGCCGGATAGTAGTAATATTTGGCGACCTTGACGAAGCCGAGCTTCTGGTCGTCATAGGGACCGACGAATTCGGTAGCGTCGATCGTGCCCTTTTCGAGCGCGGCATAAACGTCGCCGCCGGCAATCTGCTGCGGCGTCACGCCGACCTTCGTCATCACCTGGCCGGCAAGCCCGGCAATGCGCATCTTCAGGCCCTTGAGATCGTCGATGGTGACGATTTCCTTGCGGAACCAGCCGCCCATCTGCGTGCCGCTATTGCCGGCAGGCAGGGCGTAGAGACCGCGGGGTGCCAGGAATTCGTTGATCAGGTCGTTGCCGCCATTGGCAAACCAGGCATTGGTCATGCGGGCGTTGAGGCCGAAGGGAATGGCGGTTCCAAGCGCAAAGGCCGGATCCTGGCCGATATAATAGTAGGAGCAGGTATGCGCCATCTCGACCGTGCCGTTGGCCACCGCATCGGCGGCCTGAAGGCCGGGCACCAGTTCGCCGGCTGCATAGGTCTGGATGTTGAAATTGCCGTCGGTTGCATCGCGAACGATCTGGGCAAGCTCGTTGCCGGCGCCGAAGATGATGTCGAGGCTCTTCGGGAAGGAGGACGTCATGCGCCAGGTGATCTTTGGCTGTTCCTGGGCAATTGCCGGTGCCGCCAGTGTCGTCGCCGCTGCCGCGCCGATGCCTGCCGCCGTCGCCTTTTTGAAGAAATGCCTGCGATCCATCGAATTCATCCTCCCGCGCCAGCGCGCGTCTGTGGTTGTAGGCCTCGTGTTAAGCGCATTGATTTGGCAAGAACAAGCCGAGCCGCGTCATAACCGATGATTTCTTGTTTTTCGTAAATGCGAAGAAGCCCGGACGTGCGCCGGGCTTCGAGTTTCGATCATGTCGGAGAACTTACAGCGTTCCCTTGCGCTGCTGTGTCATCATGAAGGCGTCATAGCTGTATTCGGCGATCTGGTTCCACAGATAACCATCCTTCTTGAAGGCCTGCTGGCTGTCATAGATCTTCTTGAAGGCGGCGTTCTTTGCGTTCAGGTCGGCATAGACTTCCTGTGCCGCCTTGTAGCTGGCTTCGAGGATTTCTTGGGTGAACGGCTTCAGCACCGCACCTTCCGCAACCAGCTGGCGCAGCGCCTTTGCATTATGCGCATCGTAACGGGCCAGCATGTTCTGGTTGGCGTTGGCGCAGGCGTCTTTCAGGATGCGCTGGTAGCTTTTCGGCAGGGCGTTGAACTTTTCCAGATTGAAGAAGGCGTGAACAGCAGGTCCTCCCTCCCACCATGCCGGATAGTAGTAATATTTGGCGACTTTGACGAAGCCGAGCTTCTGGTCGTCATAGGGACCGACGAATTCGGTAGCGTCGATCGTGCCCTTTTCGAGTGCGGCATAAACGTCGCCGCCGGCAATCTGCTGCGGAGTAACGCCGAGCTTCGACATCACCTGGCCGGCGAGACCGGCAATCCGCATCTTCAAGCCGTTCAGGTCCGCAACCGTGTTGATTTCCTTGCGGTACCAGCCGCCCATCTGTGCGCCGGTATTGCCGGCCGGAAGAGCATAGAGACCGTAGCCGGCGAGGAATTCGTTAAGCAACTCGTTGCCGCCGCCGATCGAGAACCACGAATTGGTCTGGCGGGCATTGAGACCGAAGGGCACGGCGGTACCGAGCGCGAAGGTCGGATCCTTGCCGATGTAATAGTAAGAGCAGGTATGCGCCATCTCGACGGTGCCGCTGGAAACCGCATCGGCCGCCTGCAGCCCGGGCACGATTTCACCGGCCGCAAAAGTGTTGATGGTAAAGTTGCCGTCCGAAGCTTCCTTTACGCTGGCGGCGATATCGGTGCTGGCAGCCCAGAGAATGTCTGTGTTCTTGGTAAAGGAAGACGTCATGCGCCAGGTGATTTTCGGGCTCTCCTGGGCAATGGCAGGAGCGGCGAGCGCGGTTGCGGCGACGGCACCAGCCCCGGCTGTAGCGGCTTGACGGAAGAAATGTCTGCGGTTCATGAAAAAGAAAGCCTCCCAGATGCTTTGGCGCGCCCTGATATCCATGCGTGCCAAATCGCTCATAAGCCGTTTGTTTCATGCCCGGCAAGAAGTATTTTTCAAATATTACGCTGCACTGCAGCATTGCTTTTCATAAATTGCGAAAGGCAGTCGTTTTACCATCGCGAGCATGCTCATCGATCGAGTTGCAAGTCGGCTTGCAATTTTTCGGCCAAGGGCTTAGTTTAGAATTATTCTAAGTGGAGTTTTCGATGTTTACCCGCCTTCTGCCGTCCTCCCGCCGGTCATTTTCATCATTGTCTGAAGAAGAAATCCTCGCGCTGGCGATTGCCTCCGAAGAAGAGGATGCCAGTATCTATCTCGGCTATGCCGATGGCTTGAGGCAACAATATCCTGCCTCGGCCAAAGTGTTCGAAGACATGGCAGAGGTCGAGCAGACCCATAAGAACTCGCTGATCGAGATTTTTCGCACCCGTTTCGGCGAGCGCATTCCGCTCATCCGCCGCGAACACGTTCAGGGATTTTATGCACGCAAGCCCGATTGGCTGCGCAAGAACCTGCCGCTGGAAACTGCGAGAGCGGAAGCAGAAGCGATGGAGCAGCAGGCGGCTCGCTTCTATCGCGAGGCAGCCAAGCGTGTCTCCGACGCTTCGACTCGGCAACTGCTTGGCGATCTGGCGCTGGCCGAGGAAGGCCACGAGGATATCGCCCGCATGCTGACGGAAAAGCATGTTTCTGAAGAGGCGAAAAGCGATGAGGACCAAAACGCTCGCCGCCAGTTCATCCTGACTTACGTCCAGCCTGGCCTTGCGGGCCTGATGGATGGATCGGTCTCGACGCTCGCGCCGATCTTTGCGGCAGCCTTTGCTACCGGCGATACCTGGTCAACCTTCCTGATCGGCCTCTCGGCCTCTGTCGGCGCCGGCATCTCGATGGGCTTTACCGAGGCCGCGCATGACGACGGCAAGATTTCCGGTCGCGGATCGCCCGTCAAGCGCGGTCTGGCTTCCGGCATCATGACGGCGCTCGGCGGTCTTGGCCATGCGCTGCCCTATCTGATCCCGCATTTCTGGACTGCAACCATCGTTGCCGCCATCGTAGTTTTCTTTGAGCTTTGGGCGATCGCCTTCATCCAGAACCGCTACATGGAGACGCCGTTCATGCGCGCCGTCTTCCAGGTCGTGTTCGGTGGTTCTCTGGTTCTGGCTGCCGGTATCTTCATCGGCAATGCCGGATAGGTCGGTTCAGGCAGCTTCCGCTGCCTCTTCCGTCGTCGGCACGGTCAGCGTGAACACCGCGCCTCTGTCATTGTGGATTTCGGATTGCCCGCCCAGCTGGCGCACGAAGCTTGAAATCAGCTTCGTGCCCATGCCGGTCGTGCGGGCATCCTCCGCGATCCCCGGCCCGTCGTCACGAATGACAAGCTTCAGCATGCCCGCCTCCTGAAACAGGCGTACGCTGAGCTTGCCTTCACTGCGACCGGCAAAGGCATATTTGAAGGCGTTGGAAACCACCTCGTTGATGATCATGCCGAGCGGCAGGGCAAGGTCCCGGTCGAGCGCGATCGGCGCAAGATCGAGATCGAGTTTCACTGGCATGTCATAGCCCGACGCGATGTCTGAAATCAGCCGCGTCGCATAGGGCGCGACTTCAATCTCTTCGAACTGGTCGGTGTTGTAGATCTGCTCATGCACGGCGATCATCGCACTAATCCGCCGCGCCATGTCGTCCCGCACTTCCTGCGGCAGCCGCTGCAGCCGCACAAGTGCCAGCACGGCCTGTAGATTGTTCTTCACTCGGTGATGGATTTCGCGCAGCAGGAAACGATTGCGCTCGGCCGCCTGCTCCAGCTGTTCATTGCGTGCAGCCGTGCGGTAGAGCAGTGCATAGATCCAGAAAGAGGCGCCCACCAGGATCGCCATCATGGGCACGACAAACAGCGCATCACCGAACAGATTGCGCCAGAACTGATCGAGCACTTCCTGCCGTTCGATCGCCGCAAGCGCGATCAACGGCCAGTCCTGCACCTTCCAGAAGGCGACGATCCGCGCAAAGCCGTCGATCTGCGACACCGGATTGTGGTGGAAGCCGCTCGCCTTCTCGCGGGTCAGTGGATACCATTCGGTCGTGCTCAGGTTGATCGGCTTGAGGGCCAAGGGGCGTCGTGCGACCAGCCAGCCATCGTCACGAATGACCGAGATCGTTGAGTTTGGTCCAAGATTCATAGACGACCAGAACCGGTCGAGATTGTCGTTCGGGATGGTGATCGAGGCAACGCCGAGGAAATCGCTGCCGATCCGCCTGGCAATGATGAAGGCCGGCTTTCCCGCCTGTTCGTTATCGAGCAGTCGGCTGAATGTGAGCGCTTCGCCTTCCTTCAGGCGTTTGAAATAGGCGCGCTCGGCGTGGTTCGGCAGCGTATTGTCCGGCGCGCTGGAAAAACGGGTCTGGCCGTCCTGATCGAGAATGGCATATTCGAAGCCGACCGGCAGCTCGCCCACGGCCCGTTCCAGATCGAGGATCAGCTCAGTGGAACTGTCGATCGGGCGCCCGCTGATCGCCGCCTCGATGCGGCGAAGCGCAAGATCGCTGGCCTCCATCATCCATTCCATATGGGCGGCAACCACATGCGCGGATGAAACTGCGCGCGCTTCGCCTTCGCGAAGGGCATTGTTGTAATTCTCGTAAACGGTAAGAGCGCCGAAACCCAAAACGACGGCTGTCAGGACACCGGCAAGCCAGAGCGGCAGGGTGGGTCGGGCGGAACCATGGGGGCGCATCAAGCCTGTCAACCGTTCGTTACGCACCACAGGCCTCCATCGCAGAAAAATCCGCTCTGCCGGACAGGCGGCGGCGCGACCTTCTGATTCCCGAAAGAGTAGAGAGAACAACCCGCCGCTGCAAGCAGGGCGGGTTGTATGCTTAATGACTTATGTCTGAGATTCTTTTTACCGCAAGGCACCGACAAGCAGGTCGCGACCGTTTTCGATCGTCACCCAGCGCCCGGTATTGAACGTCGCTTGGCGCTTGAGGAACGTGTAGGGCGTCTGGTTCCAGGCAAGAACATCGTTGTCGAGATTGTCGAGGATGAAATCGCCATCGGTGGTGCGCAGGGTCAACACGGCATGGCCTTCGCCATCAGGCTTGCGCACGACGGTGATCAGGAGATCGGAAAGGGCGAAACCGAGCTGGGCCAGTTCCTTGCGCTTCTGCAGGGCATAGTCCTCACAATCTGCAAAGACGGTCGGATAGGTCCAATATTCCTCGACGCCATAGGCTTCGAGATCGGTACGGGCAATATAGCGGGTGTTGACTGCGCGGTTGACGTCGCGAACGACGTTCCAGGCATGGTCGTCCATGCGTGCGGCAGGCGCTGACCGGCTTTTGACGTTGCACTCTGCCGGCAGGCGCTGACAGAATTCGTAATGTCCGATCGGCTGCGACGTCACAGCACCCGTAACCATAGCCATCGGAGCTTGTGGTGCTGGTATTGCAGCGCCGGCAGAAGCAAGCACGCAAGCGAGGATCACGGCTACATGCCGCACCTTCAGGGCTAAATTCATTGACCCGTCCCTTAAATTCCTAACAAAAAGTTAAGAGGTCTTAAGGGTCAGAGTCAATTGTTCAGCTTTTGTTAAGGTGAAGCTCTTTGCGAATATGGTTAAGACTGCGGCTTTTCCGTCTCAGCCCAATTTTTCATCATCGATTATTAGGGCGCTCACCGCCGCTTCCATTTTTTGCAGATCCTGCGGCCGTGACAGGCGATGATCGCCGTCACGGATCAACGTCAGAGTGACATCGTCGGCGGGCAGGAATTCCATCAGTTTCAGTGCATGCTGATAGGGCACGTCCGGGTCCGCCATCCCTTGCAGGATATGCACCGGGCAACCGGTATCGATAATGCCGGAGAGCACGCGGTTCTTTTGCCCGTCCTCCATCAGGGCGCGGGTGTAGATGTTCGGTTCCGGGCTGTATTGCGAATGTTCCTCGAAATAGCCTAGCTCTGCCAGAGACTGTCGCTCCTTGTCCGTCAGCTTGGGCTCGATCAGCTCACTGGTGAAATCCGGCGCCGGCGCGATCAGCACCGTTCCGTCGATCTTCGGGCCTTCTGTACGCTTTCTCAGTTCCTGGATCAGTCGCAGCGCAACCCATCCGCCCATCGAAGAACCGACAAGGATGACGCTCTTTGGTGCGGCTGCATCGATCACCGCGATCGTTTCTTCCAGCCAGCGCGAGATCGTCCCGTCGCGGAACTCGCCACCTGATGCGCCGTGGCCGGAATAGTCGAAACGGATGCAGGCCGCGCCAAGTCTCTCGGCCAGCGCATCGAGCACGACAGCCTTGGTGCCTGTCATATCGGAGCGATAGCCGCCCAGCCAGACAAGCGCAGGTTTTTCGGTTGTCGCCGTGGCGGCGCGGTAGATGATCGCGATCTCGCGGGCATCCGATCCCGTTCCGACAGTAGTGGTGGCAGTTCCGGTGGCGGTGATCTTGCTCATAGTCTTACTCCTGCGAATGACGGGAGCTATAAATCAGAACTAAAGCGGTTGTCAGGAGGTGATTTTTTCGCGCCGTCATGCTATTGACATCCACTCGGTAATCACGACATTCCGCTCGGCTCCCGGCCGCGCGCGAATTTCGTCGTTGCCTGTGCCCGAAAACGATCTAGGAGAATACGACCATTCGCAGACCATTCAAAGCCGATGCCCCCGTCAAGGAAGGCCCGCGCTCCAATCGGGAAATTCGCGTTCCCAAGGTCCAGCTTATCGATGCCGAAGGCGTGAATCTCGGTGCAGTACCCACCGACCAGGCCCTCAAGATGGCCGAGGAAGCAGGACTGGACCTCGTAGAAATCTCGCCGAACAATGATCCGCCGGTGTGCAAGATCCTCGACCTCGGCAAGCTGAAATACGCGAACCAGAAGAAGGCGGCCGAAGCGCGCAAGAAGCAGAAGATCGTCGAAGTCAAAGAAATCAAGATGCGCCCCAACATCGACACGCATGACTATGACGTGAAGATGAAGGCGATGAACCGCTTCTTTGAAGAAGGCGACAAGGTAAAGGTGACGCTGAAGTTCCGTGGCCGCGAAATGGCTCACCAGGAACTCGGCATGAAGCTTCTGCTGCAGGTCAAGGAAGATACGCTGGAGATCGCCAAGGTTGAGGCTGAGCCCAAGCTTGAAGGTCGTCAGATGATGATGGTACTGGCGCCGAAATAAGCGCCGTGCCGACCCGCCTCGAGGAAGCCGCAAGGTGGCGGGAATGCCGGTCTCTGGCCGGTCGCACTGGAGGATTTCCCCCATTGCGCTTTTGACCGACTGCGGTTATAAGCGCGCGTCCGAACGGTCCGGCAGGGCATGCCGTGGCCGTTCTAAATGCTTGAAGCAGACCTCTTCAGTCGGCTTCGATACAAGAATGGAGTAGCAAAATGCCCAAGATGAAGACGAAATCGTCTGCCAAGAAGCGGTTCAAAGTCACCGCAACTGGCAAGGTCGTTGCAGCTGCCGCCGGCAAGCGCCACGGCATGATCAAGCGTTCCAACAAGTTCATCCGCGACGCACGCGGCACGATGGTCCTCGCTGAGCCTGATGGCAAGAAGGTCATCAAGAACTACCTGCCCAACGGTCTCTGAGACTTTCAGGCTATTTGGAAACGTTTAAGGAGATCATGACATGGCACGCGTAAAACGTGGCGTAACTTCCCGCGCCAAGCACACCAAGACCCTCAAGGCAGCCAAGGGCTTCTACGGCCGCCGCAAGAATACCATTCGCGCCGCAAAGGCTGCTGTTGACCGTTCGCGTCAGTTTGCAACCCGCGACCGTCGCGTCAAGAAGCGCAACTTCCGCGCTCTGTGGATCCAGCGCATCAACGCTGCTGTTCGCGAATCCGGCCTGACCTACGGCCGCTTCATCGACGGCCTGAACAAGGCTGGCATCGAAGTCGACCGCAAGGTTCTGTCCGACATGGCTATCCATGAGCCGGCAGCATTCGGCGCACTGGTTGAAGCTTCCAAGAAGGCTCTGGCCTATCTGAAGAACACCGGCAACGCCAACGAGTTCGAAGCCGCGGTCAAGTAAGCCCGCGTTCGTCTCTACTTTTGTAAAAGACCCGCGCGGCTCTGCTGGCGCGGGTCTTTTGTTTTCTGCCGTTTCATATTTCGATGAGACGGACCAATCACGGTATTCAGGAGCGCTGCGGTGCCAAATGATGTCGTTGACATAAAGAACGGACCGTCGCTGCCGTCGGAAGACGCGGCAACCTTGCTTGCTGCACTGGTTTCCGATGCAAGGCGGGTACAGGCGGTGACGCTCAGTTGTGGCACGGTCTGGATCAAGCGGCACGGCGACAAGGGCAGGCGCGCTATCGTTGCGGTTCAAAATGCTGTTGCGCGCGTGTTTCGGCTTCCCTTCATGCGACCGTCCCCTGCCGAGACGGCTGAAGGAATGGTGCAACGCGACCTGCGCAGAATTGCGAAGTACTCGCACGCCGGCGTGCCGACTGCTGCCGTCATTTATTCTTCCGGCAGCGCCATCGTTCTGAGCGATATTGCTCCGACGGTGCAGCAACGGTTGAAGTTTCTGCGGAATGACGATCCGGCGGCACATGACGAACTTCTCGTCTTCTGTGCCAGTGAACTTGGAAGGCTGCACGGCGTCGGGCTCTGTCACGGGCGGCCCTATCCGCGGGACATGTTCATCAGGGGTGACCGCCTTGGTTTCATCGATTTCGAGGAAGAGCCGGAAGCCGTCATGCCGATGGAAACGGCGCAGGCGCGCGATTTGTGGCTGCTCTTTCTGCAACTGAGCGAAAGAGCGACGGAGCGCCGGAAAACGCAGGATCTCGCTTATGCGGCATGGGCTGCGGCTGCCCCGAGGGCGGCAATCGCCGAACTTCGCGAAATCACCCGTTCCATGGGCCGCTTTTTATGGCTTGCCCGGTTGATTGGCCGATTTCACATGGGTAGAGATTTGCGGCAATTCATCCTGGCTACCACCTATCTGACAACGATGTTCAACGGCTGAATTTGCCGCAAAGCAGGAAAAGATGACCGAACTCGAAACATTGAAGAGCGCGCTCCTGGCCGAGATCGCCGGCGCGGGCGACGAAGCGGCAATCGAGGCTGTCCGTGTCTCGGCCCTGGGCAAGAAGGGTTCGGTTTCCGAACTCCTGAAGACCTTGGGCTCGATGACGCCGGAAGAGCGCCAGACCCGCGGTGCGGCGATCAACGCGCTGAAGAACGAGATCACCGAGGCGATTGCTGAGCGCAAGACCGTGCTGAAGGACGCTGCGATCGATGCGCGGCTGAAGGCCGAGACGCTCGACGTGTCGCTGCCGGTCCGTTCTTCGCCGGCCGAACGCGGCCGCATCCATCCGATCAGCCAGATCATCGACGAAATCACCGCCGTCTTCGCCGACATGGGTTTCTCGATCGCCGAAGGCCCGGATGTCGAAACCGACTATTATAACTTCACCGCGCTGAATTTCCCCGAAGGTCACCCGGCCCGCGAAATGCACGATACCTTCTTCTTCCAAGCGGATGAAAAGGGCGAGCGCAAGGTTCTGCGCACCCATACCTCGCCGGTTCAGGTCCGCACCATGGAAGCGCAGGATCCGCCGATCCGTATCGTTATTCCGGGCAAGACCTATCGCCAGGACAGTGACGCCACCCATTCGCCGATGTTCCATCAGGTTGAAGGCCTCGTCATCGACAGGAAGTCGAATGTCGGCAACATGCGCTGGGTGCTCGAAGAATTCTGCAAGACCTTCTTCGAGGTGCCGTCGGTGACGATGCGTTTCCGCCCGTCCTTCTTCCCCTTCACGGAACCGTCCTTCGAAGTCGATATCCAGTGCGACCGCTCCGGCCCGATCGTCAAGTTCGGTGAAGGCACCGACTGGATGGAAATTCTGGGCTGCGGCATGGTCCACCCGAACGTGCTGCGCTCCGGCGGGCTCGATCCCGACGAATACCAGGGTTTTGCCTGGGGCATGGGCCTCGACCGCATCGCCATGCTGAAATACGGCATGCCGGACCTGCGTGACTTCTTCAACGCCGATGTTCGCTGGATGAACCATTACGGCTTCCGCCCGCTCGACATGCCGACCCTGTTCGGCGGTCTGAGCCAGTAACGGAAGGGATAAGATCATGAAATTTACGCTTTCCTGGCTCAAGGATCATCTTGAGACCGACGCAACTCTCGACCAGATCTGCGAGCGCCTAACGGCGATCGGCCTCGAAGTCGAGGATGTCGATGACAAGGCGGCCTACAAGCCTTTCGTCATCGCGAAAATCCTGACGGCCGAACAGCATCCCGAGGCTGACCGCCTCAGGGTTCTTTCCGTCGATGCGGGTCCTGACGTCAACGGCGGCAAGCCGCTGCAGATCGTTTGCGGCGCGCCGAATGCCCGCGCCGGCCTCATCGGGGCCTTGGCGCGTCCGGGCGACTATGTTCCCGGCCTCGACGTGACGCTTGGCATCGGCAAGATCCGCGGCGTCGAAAGCCACGGCATGATGTGTTCCGAGAAGGAACTCAACATGTCGGATGAGCATAACGGCATCATCGACCTCCCCGAAAATGCGCCGGTCGGCTTGTCATTCGCTGCCTATGCCGGTCTCGACGATCCGATCATCGAGATCAACCTGACGCCGAACCGTCCGGACTGCACCTCGATCTACGGCATTGCCCGCGATCTGGCAGCCTCCGGTCTCGGCACGCTCAAGGTTGCCTCTGCTCCGGCTCTGAAGCTGGAAGGTGAGACCACGGTCGGCCTGACCATCGATCTCGACGATGAAAAGCTTTGCCCGGGCTTCAGCCTGCGCCTCGTGCGCGGCGTCAAGAACGGCCCGAGCCCGGCTTGGATGCAGACCCGTTTGAAGGCAATCGGCCTTCGCCCGATCAACGCGCTGGTCGACATCACCAATTACATGACTTTCGACCAAGGGCGCCCGATGCACGTCTTCGACGCCGCCAAGGTCAAGGGCGATCTGACCGTCCGGCGCGCCAAGGAAGGCGAAACGGTGTTGGCCCTCGATACGCGCGAATACAAGCTCGGCCCGAACAACGTCGTCATCGTCGATGACAATGGCGTCGAGTCGATTGGCGGCATCATGGGTGGCGAACATTCCGGCTGTGACGAAAATACCGTCGACGTGCTGATCGAAAGTGCTCTGTGGGACCCGATCAACATAGCAAAATCCGGCCGTACGCTCGGCATCATCACCGATGCACGTTACCGTTTCGAACGCGGTGTCGATCCGGAATATATGGTTCCTGGCCTCGACCGCACGACGCAGCTGGTTCTTGACCTGTGTGGCGGCACGCCCGCCAAGGAAAAGATCGTCGGCTACAACGAGTATGAGACGAAGACCGTCAATTTCCCCTTCTCGGAAGTGAAGCGCCTGACTGGCCTTGAGGTTTCGACCGATGAAAGCCGCGAAATCCTCACCCGCCTCGGCTTCACTGTCGAAGGCTCCGGCGAAACGGTTTCCGTCAAGGTTCCGTCCTGGCGTCCGGATGTCGATGGCAAGGCCGATCTCGTCGAAGAAGTCATGCGCATCCATGGCGTCGACAACATCAAGCCGGAGCCGCTGGAAAATCTCGGCACGGTCAACGGCAAGATCCTGACCACGCTGCAGATCCGCACCCGCACGGCCAAGCGCGCGCTTGCCTCGCGCGGCATGCTGGAAGCCGTCACCTGGTCCTTCATCCCGGAAGATCAGGCCAAGCTCTTCGGCGGTGGTTCGTCGGCACTGAAGCTTGCCAATCCGATCGCAGCCGACATGTCCGACATGCGCCCGTCGCTTCTGCCCGGTCTGCTGACCGCTGCCCAGCGCAATGCCGACAAGGGTTATGGCGATGTGGCGATCTTCGAAGTCTCGGGTACCTACGAGAACGACACGCCGGAAGGCCAGCGTCGCGTCGCTGGTGGCATCCGCCGCGGCACAGCTTCGATCAACGGCGCCGGCCGCATGTGGTCGAATGCAACGAAGGGCGGCGGCAAGCCGGTCGACGTTTACGACGCCAAGGCCGATGCACTGGCCGTGATCGAGGCCTGCGGCCTGCCGATGGGCAATGTCCAGATCGAACAGGGCGGTCCTTCCTGGTATCATCCGGGCCGTTCGGGCACGATCAAGATGGGTCCCAAGGTCATACTCGGCACGTTCGGCGAATTCCATCCGAAGACGCTGGCGGCGCTTGATGTCTCCGGCGCTCTGGCAGGCTTCGAGATTTATCTCGACGCCATGCCGGAACCAAAGAAGAAGGCGACCCGCACCAAGCCGGGCCTCGAGCTTTCTCCGTTCCAGGTGGTGAAACGTGACTTCGCCTTTGTGGTCGGCTCGCAGGTGGAAGCCGGCGCCATAGTCAAGGCGGCAACCAGTGCCGATCGCAAGCTGATCACCGGCGTCAACGTCTTCGACGTCTTCGAAGGCGTCTCGCTTGGCGAAGGCAAGAAGTCGATCGCAATCGAGGTTCTCATCCAGCCGGTCGACAAGACCCTTACGGACGAGGATTTCGAAGCCTTGACCGGCAAGATCGTCGCTAATGTCGAAAAGACCACGGGCGGTGTTCTGCGCGCCTGATTTCGGGTGGCGTGAGTTTCGATGAAAGATTAGCCTGCTCCTAACGGGGCAGGCTTTTTTCTTTTGGAGCGAGAATGCGCAAGCCGAATTCGATGAAAGGTCTGGAAGACCTCGGCCGTGCGCGGCTGTCGAAGAATTTCTTCTTCCGCGATTTCCTCCATTCCGAAATCGCCGATTTCTACCGCATTCCAAATATCCCCGATGATCCGGACCTCGCGATCGAAGCCGGAAGCCGTCTCTGCGAAGAGCTTCTGGAGCCACTGCAGGCGACATTCGGCCGGCTGCATATCCGCTCCGGTTATCGCTCACGCGCGGTCAACGAGTTCGGTAACCTGAACAAGCTCAATTGCTCAACCAATGCCGCGACCGCCGCCGACCATATCTGGGACATGCGTGACGCCCACGACTGCATGGGCGCGACGGCCTGTGTGGTCGTGCCGTGGCTGGTTGATACTCATGATCGCCAGGAGGATTGGCAGCGGCTCGCCTGGTGGATCCATGACCACCTGCCTTATGCCTCGCTGTGCTTCTTTCCGAAACTATGGACATTCAACATCCAGTGGCATGAGCGACCAGCGAGGCGGATTTCAAGCTATGTCGTGCCGCGCGGTGTCCTGACCAAACCCGGCATGGCCAATCACGACGGCAGCCATGCCGAATGGTATGTGGCGTTTCCAGAGCTGCAGCGCTGAGGCGGCCTAGGAATGCAGGTGATAGAGCTTGTTGACGATCATCCAGCGGCCCTCGACCTTGAGGAGGGACAGATAGTCCGAAAACCGCATTCCGGCGAATTCATCGACCACCTTGACGGTTGCGGCATCGCCGGTCACGTCGATCGCCTCAATCTGGATCAGCGGCTGTGAGCCGGCAACCGTCGGGCCTTCTGATGCCACGGCATCGATGAACTCGTTGAGTGACATCCACTCGACCTTGCCCTGATAATTGCCGATGATCGAGGCATTCGGATGAAAGGCTTTTCTGAGCGCGCCCGCATGGGCGAGCGCCATGCCGTCAACATAGAGATGCACGACGGATTCGACTGATTGTTCTTCCGACATCGCTGAAATCCTCCCACCCGCGACTATAGCAAAGCCGCAAGCGGGAGCAATGTTGCGTTGTGAGATGTCAGCGCTTCGGCGTCCATGCCGCACCCGTGCCATAGCGCGCGCCGGCAATCTTTTCGGGCGACAGCATCTCGTCGAGCTTGGTCACCTCTTCGGCGCTCAGCGTCACGTCGGCCGCAGCGGCGTTCTGCTCCATGTTGGGGATCTTTCGGGCACCCGGGATCGGCACGATGAAATCACCCTTCGCGAGAACCCAGGCAAGCGCCAGCTGCGCGGCGGTCACACCCTTCTGTGCCGCCATCTCCTCCACCAGCTTCACCAGCGCCAGATTGGCCGCCATGTTGTTGGCCTCGAAGCGCGGCAACTTGGCGCGCAGGTCCCCCTCGCCGAAATCGGCCGTGCTCTGGATCTTGCCGGTAAGAAAACCGCGGCCCAGCGGGCTGAAGGGTACGAAACCGATGCCGAGCTCGCAGCAGGTATCGAGGATGTCGCCTTCCGGATCACGGGTCCAGAGCGAATATTCGCTCTGCAACGCGGAGATCGGATGCACGGCATGCGCCCGGCGGATGATCTCGGCGCTTGCCTCGGAAAGACCAAGCGCCTTCACCTTGCCTTCCTTCACCAGATCCGCCATTGCGCCGACGGTATCCTCGATCGGAACGTCGGGATCGACACGGTGCTGATAGAAGAGGTCTATGACATCGACGCCAAGGCGTTTGAGCGAAGCTTCCGCCACGTCGCGCACATGTTCAGGCCGGCTGTCGAGGCCGGACATGGCAGCGGAATCGCTTTTTGTCGGATCGATCTTGAAGCCGAACTTGGTGGCGATGACGACGTGATCCCGATAGGGCTTCAGCGCTTTGCCGACTAGTTCCTCATTGACGAAGGGGCCATAGACTTCGGCGGTGTCGAAAAAGGTCACGCCGATCTCGACGGCGCGCTGCAGCGTCCTGATCGACGTTGCCTCGTCCTGCCCGCCATAGGCGTGGCTCATGCCCATACAGCCGAGGCCGATGGCCGAAACGGTAAGGGCTTTTCCCAGTTTGCGCGTCTGCATGATTGTCTCCGATCCTGGAAGGCAAGGCGGGCCGGTTGCATGGCCCGCCTGTTATGGGCTCAGGCGCTTGCGTCGTTGAGCAGCGCCATCTGGTTGCCGGTCAGTTTGAGATTACCCGCTGCAATCAGCGTGTCGAGCTGGCGGGCGCTGGTAGCGCTGGCGATCGGCGCCGTCACGCCGGGCCGCTGGGCAATCCACGCAAGCGCCACCGATGCCGGCTGCGAATGGGTTTCCGCGGCCACTTCATCCAGCGCGGCGAGGATCTGCGTGCCGCGCTCGTCGAAATACCGCGCCACCATGCCGCCCCGGTTTTTATTCGCCTCGGCTTCGGCCTTGCTCTTGTATTTGCCGGTGAGGAAGCCGGATGCCAGGCTGAAATAGGTGATTACGCCGATATCCTGCGCGTTGCAAAGATCCGCCAGCGGCCCGTCGAAGCCTGAGCGATCGTAGAGATTATATTCCGGCTCCAGCACGTCATAACGCGGCAGGCCGGCCTTTTCCGCAGCCTCGAACGAGGCCTTGAGCTGCTCGGCGTTGAAATTCGAGCAGCCGATGGCGCGGATCTTGCCCTGTTGCTTCAGCTTGGCGAAGGCGGCGAGCGTCTCTTCATGCGGCGTCTGCGGGTCCGGCCAATGCGAGAGGTAAAGGTCGATATAGTCGGTCTGCAGGCGCTTCAGCGAGCTTTCGATCGCATCGATGATACGTGCGCCGGCAAGGCCTTTTTCCATGGCGCTGCCCTGTGGTGTCGAGCCGACCTTGGTGATGATCACGGCCTTGTCGCGTGCGCGGCCGGATTGCTTCAGCCATTTACCGATGATCGTTTCGGATTCGCCGCCGGCATTGCCCGGAACCCAGCCGGAATAGCAATCGGCGGTATCGATCGTGTCGAAACCGGCATCGAAGAACTTGTCGAGAAGGTCGAAGGAGGTTTTCTCGTCTGCCGTCCATCCGAAGACGTTACCGCCGAAAACGACGGGCGAAATGGAAAGGCCTGTCCGGCCAAGTACGCGCAGATCCATGATAATCTCCAATATCTATTTCTGGATTTAAGAACCGGCGAGCGCCGGTTCTCTTGATCTAGGGACGCGATGTGACCTTCGCACTGCGTAGATGGTCACGATGATGTTAGCCGTCCTTTTCAGGCCGCGTCGTTGAGCAGCTTCATCTGGGCGTCGGTCAATGTCAGCTTGCCGGCTGCGATGATCGCGTCGAGCTGCCTGAGGCTGGTAGCGCTGGCAATCGGTGCGGTAATGCCCGGGCGTGCCGCGACCCAGGCGATTGCGATCGTCGCCAGGCTTTCACCGGTCTCGGACGCGACTTGATCGAGTGCCGCCAGCACCTTTGTGCCCTTGTCGTTCAGGTAGTCCGGAATGCGATAGCCGCGGGCGCTGCCCGTTGCGTCTTCCGGCTTGCGATACTTGCCGGTAAGGAATCCGGCAGCAAGCGCGTAATAGCTGATCACGCCGATGTCCTCGGCGATGCAGAGATCGGCAAGCTCACCCTCGAATTTTTCGCGGGTGTAGAGATTATATTCCGGCTGCAGCACGTCGTAGCGCGGCAGGCCATCTTTCGCGGCGGCGTCGAGCGAGGCCTTCAGCTGTTCGGCGCTGTAATTGGAGCAGCCGATGGCGCGGATCTTGCCCTGTTCCTTAAGCTTCGCATAGGCGCCGAGCGTCTCTTCATGCGGCGTCTCGTCATCCGGGAAATGCGAGAGATAGAGGTCGATATAGTCGGTCTTCAGGCGCTTCAGCGAATTGTCGACGGCCTCGACGATCCAGCTTGCCTTGAGTTTTCGGTCATCCATCGAAGGATGGCCAACCTTGGTGACGACAATCGCCTTGTCGCGGGCAACCGTGCCGCGCTTCAGCCATTTGCCGATCACCGTCTCGCTTTCGCCGCCGGAATGACCATCGACCCATTTCGAATAGACATCCGCCGTATCGATCGTGTTGAAGCCTGCTTCGAAGAAGCGGTCGAGCAGATCGAACGAAGTTTTCTCGTCGGCGGTCCAGCCGAACACGTTGCCGCCAAACACGACAGGGGAAATGGAAAGACCGGTCCGGCCGAGTTTGCGCAACTCCATGGGATATCTCCAGCTATTTTTGATTTTGAGATCGTCAGCGGTGGGGAGTTGGAGGTTAGTCCCGCAAACGGTGAGGCCGCAATCCATTATTTTGCGCCTCGGGTTCATTTTTCAAGAAAGCCAAAAGCGCGCATTGAACCTCTCCCGTCGCCACCCTAAGCTGGCGCAAACATGTGCAAAGGGAGAGTGTCATGCTGCGTTTCGGGATTTTGTCGACGGCCAAGATTGCAAGAGATGCCGTTATGCCGGCGATACAGGATGCCGAGAATGCGGTGATCACCGCGGTCGCCAGTCGTGATGTGACAAAGGCAAGGGCGCTGGCCGATCGTTTCGGCGTACCGCATGCCTTCGGTTCCTACGAAGAGATGCTCGCCTCCGACGTGATCGATGCCGTCTATATTCCGCTGCCGACCAGCCAGCACGTCGAATGGTCGATCAAGGCCGCCAATGCCGGCAAGCATGTTCTTGTCGAAAAGCCTCTGGCGCTTAAGGCTTCGGAACTGGATGCCCTGATCGAAGCGCGCGACCGCAACAAGGTTATTGTATCGGAAGCCTTCATGGTTACCTACGCGCCGGTCTGGCACAAGGTGCGGGAACTGTTGAAGGACGGCGCGATCGGTGAGCTGAAACATGTCCAGGGCGCTTTCAGCTATTTCAACCGCGATGCTGGAAACATGCGCAATATCCCCGAACTCGGCGGCGGTGCGCTGCCGGATATCGGCGTTTATCCGACGATCGTTACCCGCTTCGCCACCGGCGAAGAGCCCCGGCGCGTCCAGGCCGTCGTGCGCCGTGACCCGGATTTCGGCACCGACATCTATTCAAGCGTCAAGGCCGATTTCGGTGGTTTCGAACTGAGCTTCTACATCGCTACCCAGATGGCGAACCGGCAGGTCATGGTCTTCCACGGGACGGAAGGGTTTATCGAGGTGAAGTCGCCCTTCAACGCGGATCGTTATGGCGCGGAAGAGATCGAACTGAACAACCAGAAGCACAATGTCTCGCAGGTCTTCCGTTTTCCCGACAGCCGGCAATATCGCCGCCAGACGGAAGCCTTTGCCAAGGCTGCTGCGGGCGAAGCCTCTGAAATCGTTACGCTGGAGAGCTCCGTGAAGAACCAGCGTTTCATCGACGCGATCTATCGCGCCGGCGAACACGATGGCTGGGAGACAGTCTAACCCTGGTTTTTGTGGCGAAACACGAAGCGGGAATAACCGAAGAAACTGTAGACCGTCGCAGCCGCAGACGCGAAAACGATCGCGACCGCCGGCTGGATCGGCGCGCGGGCGATCAGGGCGGAATAGATCGCGTAATTGATCAGCGCTGACGTGATGCCGACAGTCCAGTAGCGAATTCCCTCCACCGCGAGAGAGTGGGGGGAGGGGTCGAAAGTGCGGTTGCGGTTGACGAACCAGGTAAAGCTCATGGCGGCCATGATCGCCGGTATGCGCGACAGGAACGGCCCGATCGGCGTATAGGTCAACAGCAGGTGGTTGACGCCGACATCGATCAGGAAGCCGATTCCACCCGCAAACAGAAACCAGGCCATCCGCCTCATGCCGCGCTCTTGCCGCCCCGTTGAGCCGACGTCTCGACGAAGGTTTCGTTGATTGGTGTTGAGTTGGTCCGGCTCTGCAGCGGCAGGCTCATGTAGTGGATGCGCAACTGTTCGGCACGCGCCCGTGAAACGGAATCGAGAATGAGTCCTGCGGTGAACATCAGCGACGACAATACCATCAGAACCAGCGAGAAGACCCAGGTCGGCATGCGCTCGACAAGTCCCGTTTCGAAATAGGAAATCAGGACCGGTGTCATGAAGATCAGGCTCATTGCCATAAAGACAGAGCTGATCGCACCGAAAAAGGCGAAGGGCCGCGTTTCCTTCATCAGCATTGCGAACATCCAGAGGATCTTTCCGCCATCCCGATAGGTCGAAAGCTTGGAATGCGAGCCTTCCGGACGCCGCCCGTAATCGAGTTCGATCTCGGTGACCGGCAGTTTCAGCCGAGATGCATGAACCGACATTTCCGTTTCGATCTCGAAGCCGCCGGAAACGGCCGGAAAGCTTTTGACGAAGCGGCGGGAAAAAGCGCGGTAGCCGGAGAAAATATCGGTGAAGTCGCGGCCGAAAATGGCGCGATAGAGAATGTTGAACAGCCGGTTTCCGGCGGCATGGCCCTGGCGCCCGGCATCCGCATGCACGCCGCGGCGCGTGCCGACGACCATGTCGGCGCGTTCTGTGAGCAGGATACGGATCAGTTCTTCGGCATCCTTCGGCGAATAGGTGCCGTCGCCATCCGCCATGATGTAGAGGTCGGCCTCGATATCGGCAAACATGCGGCGCACCACATGGCCCTTGCCCTGGCGGCGTTCGCGCATCACCTCGGCGCCGGCCAGCATTGCTTTGAGCGCGGTGCCATCGGTGGAATTGTTGTCGTAGACGTAAACGCGCGCAGTCGGGAGAACCTCCCGAAAGCCATGCACGACATCTCTGATCGTCGATGCCTCGTTATAGCAGGGGATCAGGACTGCAATCGACAGATCACCGGAAATGGAGCCCGCCAAAATGCCGGCATGTGCGCTGGCATGATCACCGGCAGAAGTATCTTTCATGATTTTCACTCTGTACGCGGAAAATCCAGTGCAGATACGGCCTGCCCTGTCTGCTTTACTATTTCTTGGGAAGGTTAAGTTTAGGTTGCGGGACTTACTTAACTGCTCAAAACAAGTGTGAATGATGAACACGACGACAGATGAGACGTCCCGGCAGCATGCCGTGCCTGCTTCAGCCTCCGTTCTGTCCCGGCTTTTTCCTGCAGTCGCACTTTATTGGCTGATGACTGCCGGCGCCGTCGCACTTATCTCCCTGCCGAAAGCAAAGGATCTGATCGGCCCCGACAATGACGATGTCATGCGATTGGTTGAAGTTCGCGACTGGCTTGGTGGCCAGGGCTGGTTCGACCTTATGCAGTACCGTCTCGGCCTTTCCGGCGGCACCTTGATGCACTGGTCCCGCTTCATCGACGCTCCGATCGGCGGACTTATCAAGCTGTTTTCGCTGTTCATGCCTGTAGAGATGGCCGAAGGCGTAGCGGCCAGTGTCTGGCCGCTTCTGCTCATTGGCCCGCTTCTGCTCGCCGTCGGTTTCGCTGGTCGGCGCCTGGGTGGAGCGACCGATGGGCCACGGGTGATGCATATCGCGCTTGGCCTAGGTGCACTCTATGCCTTTACCTGCATGAAGTTCCGTCCGGGCGCGCTTGACCATCACAATGTCCAGCTTGTTCTGGCAATCGGGATCACTGCACTTCTGGCAGATCGCCGTGGAAATACGTTGGGCCACGCGGTCGCGGGGATCGCTACTGCTCTGGCAATTGCCATAGGGGCGGAGACCACGCCTTTTGTTGCCATTGTATGTGTCTGCGTCGCCGCCCGCTGGATTTGGCAAGGGGCCGTATTTGCTTCCGCTGCGCGCGCATTCGGCCTTTCTCTCACACTTGCTATCACGGCTGCCTTTTTTGCGACAATCCCACCAAGCGCATACGCCGCCGTCACCTGCGATAACCTTTCACTCGGCTTCTTTTCCCTCTCCGCGCTGGGAGGGGCTGGGCTTTTCAGCCTTGCCTGCCTTCCGGCGCGCGCCGGGATGGGTATCAGGCTCGCCGCGTCCTTCGTCCTAGGCACGATTATTGGCGCATTGGCTCTGCTCATCGCGCCGCAATGCCTTGGCAGTCCGCTCGCCAATCTTGATCCCATACTGGTTGAGCTCTGGCTGGATCACGTCACCGAGGCGCAATCCATAACCGCACAGATGCAGCAGCTTCCGGAAACCATTGCAGGTTTTTACGTCGTCGGACTGTTCGCTGTCTTCGCCTGTGCCTTACGCATCTGGCGCGGTGACGATCGTGGCCTGCATCTCCTGTTTCTGGCGCTTGTTTCTGCGAGCTGGGCGGTTGCTCTGGTCCAGATCCGTGGCAGCCTTTTCGCAAATCTCCTGAGCATTCCGCCGCTCGCATTGCTGATTGCCGATCTTCAGAAAAAGGCGCGAGACAATCCGAAGAGTATTTCGATCAATCTTGGATTTGTCCTAGCAACCTTGGCATCCGTCCCCGTCGTCTGGGGGCTGGGCGGCGTCATCCTGAAACAGGGTATCGGCGCCACAAGCATGGACGTTCTTGCTATGGAGAACGCCGGTGAAGACAATACATGCGGCGATGCCCAAGATATGGCGGCGCTTCGCGGTCTTCCGCCGGGAATGATTGCCGCTCCTTCAAATCGTGGTGCGGGTATTTTGAGGTTTACGCAGCATCGGGTTCTGGCCGCTCCCTATCATCGCAACCAGGGTGGCATGCTGGCCGAACTTCACATTGGCATGGCAAAGCCGGATGATGCACTCGCACTGCTCAAAAATGCGGACGTAACCGCACTTGCATTCTGCAGAAACGATCCGCAAACCGAAAATCTTATCGAGCTTTACCGTGATGGCCTCTACGCATCATTGGCGCGAGGCGAGTTGCCGACCTATCTCTCGCCGGTCCGATCGGATGGCAGATTCCAGCTTTTTGTCGTTAACGAAGCTGATCCGAAATAAGTCAGGCGTGACGGAATGACTGGATGAACGCAGCCGCAACGATCAGATTGATCAGACCGAAGTTGAAGCCGAGTATAGCGATAAGCAAGCCAAGCATGCTCGTTGCGCCAAAGACGGCAGCAACAAAAAAGACAACGGGAATAAGCAATGCAGCCGCGATTATAGACGCGAGACTGCGTGTCATGCCGGCCAAGAGGCCAATGGTTGTTGCCGTTAGAAATAACACGGCGGATCTCCTTCCTGTGTGTCGGAGATCGTATATCTTACGACCCTCTAAAGAATGCTTTCGCATCATGCCTAACGGCGGGTCATTTTTTTAGCTACGATTGACCGATCACTGTTAAGACTTAGGTCGCTTGTCCTCCGACCTAAGTCCGTTCCTCCATATGGACGCAACGCGGCAGCATTGGTCGGGTTCCATTATTGTCCGGTTCGCATATTAGAACAATGCGACGATTGCGCCCGCTGTCGTGCCCGTGGAATGCACCTGGACCACGCGGATCGGCAGGAAGCTGCCGGACGATACGCCGGTGAACGAGAGGTCGTCGCCGGAGAGCATCCGCACCGCAAGATCGCCGCCACTGCCGACGTAAAGCGCACGGCTGGGAACCGAAAACGTGGCCGTGTCGCTGAGTGTAACGGCACCTCCGGCAGAGGCGGGGCTTGAAAGAGAAGGCTGGGTATTGGCAAAAGGATCGGTCATGGCAGTTTCTCCGGTTTGAACTGCCCGGATTATCTCACGGCCACGCGGGCCGGGGACGCACGCACGGAAAAGGATCGGTGCCGCTCTCCATCTCGTCCACATCAATCCGCATGCCGGCGGATGAAATCCTTATGACGATCGGTTAGAACAAAAAGATGAGCAGCACGTTCGCACCCGAAGCACAAAGCAATCTGACTGAATTTTCGGTCTCGGAGCTTTCCGGCTCGATCAAGCGAACCGTCGAGAATGCCTTCGACCATGTGCGCGTCAGGGGCGAGATTTCCGGTTATCGCGGGCCGCACTCGTCCGGCCATGCCTATTTCAGCCTCAAGGATGACAGGTCGCGCATCGATGCCGTGGTCTGGAAGGGCACGTTTTCCCGCCTGAAATTCCGCCCCGAAGAGGGCATGGAAGTCATCGCCACCGGCAAGGTCACGACCTTCCCCGGCTCGTCGAAATACCAGATCGTTATCGAGAACCTGGAGCCCGCCGGTGCCGGCGCGCTGATGGCGCTCCTGGAGGAACGCCGCCGCAAGCTGGCAGCAGAAGGGCTTTTCGACAAGGAACGCAAGCGGCCCTTGCCCTATCTGCCGCGTGTCATTGGCGTCGTGACCTCTCCGACAGGCGCTGTCATCCGTGACATCCTGCATCGCATTACCGACCGTTTTCCCGTCCATGTCGTCGTCTGGCCGGTCAAGGTACAGGGTGAGGGTTCGGGCGAGGAGGTCGCAGCCGCCATCCGTGGCTTCAATGCCGTCCGTCCCGGTGATCCGATGCCGCGGCCGGATGTGCTGATCGTCGCCCGCGGCGGTGGCAGTCTTGAGGACCTCTGGAGCTTCAACGACGAGATCGTCGTACGGGCTGCAGCAGAGAGTGCGATCCCGCTGATTTCAGCCGTCGGCCATGAGACCGACTGGACACTGATCGATCATGCCGCAGACGTGCGCGCGCCGACGCCGACAGGGGCCGCCGAAATGGCGGTGCCGGTAAAGGCCGATCTTGATGCCCAGCTTGCAAACCTTTCGGCGCGTTTACGCGGCAGCGTATCGCGGCAGATGGATCATCGCAGCCAGTCCTTGCGCGCGCTTGTGCGGGCACTTCCCTCGCTCGACCAGTTGCTGGCGCTTCCCCGCCGGCGTTTCGATGAGGCGGCAGCAGGTTTGGGCCGTTCGCTGGAACGCACGACGATCGCCAAGCGCCGTACCTATGAGCGTGCCTCGTCCGGCTTGCGGCTTGACCTGCTGACCAACCGGCTGGTGCTGCAGCGGCAGGCTCTCACCGACCGGCTCCTGCGGGCGGATCGCTGTGTTGAGCGACAGATCCTCAGCGAAAAGGGGCGGGTTGCACGTATCGACGCCTCGCTGAAATCATTGCCTGCCCGTCTGGCCGGCCACCTGCAGCGCGAGAGCCAGCATCTTGCCGCCCTGATCCGTCAGGCTGACACGGCACTTGCCCACACCTTGTCCCGCAGCCGCTCGGTGCTCATGGGGCAAGATCGTGTGCTCCAATCACTCTCCTACAAGAATGTGCTCAAGCGCGGTTATGTGGTGGTGCGGGATAGCGCGGATCGCGCCCTGACGCGCGCCGCAAATGTTGCGGAAGGCAGCGCGATTTCGATCGAGTTTGCCGATGGCCGTGTCCTTGCGGTTGCTGGTGAAGCATCGGGTTCGGCCGATCCCGGACAAGCGGCTCCGGCTGCAGTTCCGCCGAAGCGGAAAGCGCCGAAGCCCGATGTCGCATCTGGGCCGCCGAAGCAGGGCAGTCTCTTCTGAATTGATTGGCTGGAAGGGGACGTTCCAGCCGATTTAGGTAGGATCAGGCGGCTTTCTTGGCAGCCGCGGTTTTGCGGGGTGTCTCCGCCTTTGCCTTGGCAGTCGCTGTCGATTTGGCAGTTTTCGGAACCTTGACGGGGACGGGAGCAAACTGCGCGATCTCGTCGACCAGCAAGCGTGCATTGTCCTGAGCCTTGGCAAGATTGCTGACGGCTTCCGGATCGAGCGCATCGATCAGGGTACCGGCATCGAACATGTCACGATAGGCAGCGCGTTCGATCAGCGGAGTTGCCAGCACATGGACGCCCTGTTGCGCCAGCATGCCTTTCACGGCAAGAAGCGCCCGTGTGGTGATGATGGAACTGACACGGGTAAGCGCCACCGAATGCGCGATATGGATGTCGCATTCGCTTTTGAGCTTCTTCAGGATGTCGAGCACCTGCGCGCCGCCCGCGGCATCGAGCGCGCACCCCTGAACCGGCACGAAAACGTGGTCGGAAAGCCCCAGCCCCTTGGCGAGCAACGGTGTGACGCCGCCGGGCAGGTCCACCACCACATAATCGTTACGTTTCTTCAGGTCCTTGATCGTCTTTTCGATATTGTCGGCGTCGATATCGGCGATGATCGAGAATTTCGGCACCTTCGCCATCCGCACCATCCAGCGGGAAACCCACTGCTGCGGATCAGCGTCCAGCATGGCAACGCGAAAACCTCGCTTTGCCAACTCCCCGGCCACAACAAGCGCCATCGTGGTCTTGCCGGCGCCGCCTTTCGTATTCGCAAATGTAATCACTGGCATTCACAACCCTCCGGTTCATATGAACACCACAGAGGAAAGCCATGTTTCTTGGCCTGTTCTTATCCGCTTCCGTCGTGATGATTTGCGGATGCTTGACGAATAAGCTTGCGCCGCGCTGGTGAAGGAAGCGCGGCGCTGGAGATCAGGTACATCAGCGCACGCGCATGCCGGCCTGCTCATCGAAATGCAGCGGCTTGTCGAACTTCTGCAGCGGGGCTTCGGGGATTGAACCGATCGTCATGCCATGGGGCCAATCGGGTGGGCAAATGGCGATGTAGCGCGCATAGCCGCCCACGCCGCCGCCGAATTTCGGATACCCGATCGCGACGAGTGCGCCCGTTTCCGGCACCTTGTCCAGATTGGCGACGCCCTCCGCCTGGGCATATCCGTTGTGCATCAGCCAGTATTCGCCTTCCAGATTGGGCGTCGTGTCGGTGTCGAGTGGTTCATGCCCGTGAAACAGGATCTTGCGCTCGTTATGCAGGAATTTCAGTGCCTCCAGCCCCACGCCCGGGAATGGACGAGCTGTCGAAAGAGCCGGATCGGGCCATGTTTTCGACCAGCCGGAGCGGACGAAGACCACCGAACCTTCCGGTATCAGGCCATGTTTCGCCTCGAAATCGGTGATATCGGAGACCTGCAGATGATAACCGGCATCCGTATTCACCTTGTCCTCGATGTTGATGACCACCAGCGGCCGTATGGCATAGGTCGCAGGCAGCTCATCGATCGCCGCATATTCTGGTGCCCAATGCGCCGGAGGATCGAGTTGAGTGCCGAGCTGGTCGGTCGTCAGATTGTAGGTGGAAGCGGCAAAGCCGTGTTTTTCGAAGGTAAAGGTTTCGCCCTTCTTGGCATAACCCTCAAGATCGGTGCCGGCGGCGGCTTGGCCGAAGCTCGGTTTGCCGAAACCGGCCCAGACCGGAATGTTCGGCGTGATCGTATGGGTCAGATCGACGTATTTGGCGCCTTTCAGGCTGTCATTATAAACTTTCCACAAGCCTTGTTCCTCCGCCAGGGCGGGTGAAAAGGACAGGGCGGCAAGCAATATCGGGAGGATCGTCTTATGCGGAAAAATCTGCATGCTGTATTCCTTCGTGAAAGAGATCAGCCAGCTTTTGGCGGGTCGCAGAAAGCACCCGCCGGGATTTCATCGCAAAGAATGTGAGCCGGCAACAGATGTTATGCCGAAGGGACGACAGAAGCCGAAAAAATCCTGCCCAACATGATGCCGGCGCCGCACAGATGTGCTGCGCCGCTGTTTTGACTGGCAAGGGGCCGATTAGGCCCATTCACCCTTGCGCATAACCGGAACCTTGGAGCCGTCCGGCCGGATGCCGTCGATATCGACCTTGTCGGAACCGATCATCCAGTCGATATGGATGAGCGAGGAATTGCCGCCCTGCGCGTTGATCTCATCAGGCGTCGACGAAGCGCCGTTGAGGAAACATTTCGAGTAGCACTGGCCGAGCGCGATGTGGCACGAGGCATTTTCGTCGAACAGCGTGTTGTAGAAAAGGATGCCGCTTGCCGAGATCGGCGACGAATGCGGCACCAGTGCCACTTCGCCGAGCCGGCGTGCACCTTTATCCGTATCCAGCACCTTGTTCAACACTTCCTCGCCCTTCGAAGCTTTCGCCTCGACAATGCGGCCGCCTTCGAACCGCACCCGGATATTGTCGATCAGCGTACCTTGATGCGAGAGCGGCTTGGTGCTCGATACATGGCCCTCAACCTTAAGCGCATGCGGCGTGGTGAAGACTTCTTCGGTCGGGATATTCGGGTTGCAGGTAATCCCGTTCTTCGCCGTGGACGCGCCGCCATGCCATTCATGGCCATCTGCCAGGCCAACGGTCAGGTCGGTGCCGGGACCGGTGAAATGCAGCGCCGCAAAACGCTCACCATTCAGCCAGGTCGAACGCTTCCTAAGGTTTGCATTATGCTCCGCCCAGGCTGCTACCGGATCTGCGACGTTGACGCGCGAGGCGGCGAAGATCGCTTCAGCCAGCTTGGCAACGGCAGCATCTTCCGGCAGATCCGGAAAAACCTGACGTGCCCAAGAGGGATTGGGATAGGAAACGATGTTCCAGTTGATGTCGAAATTGGCGATCTTTTCGAGTGCCGGCTTGTAGGCGATGGAATTGGCCTTGTTGGCGCGGGCAACTTTGGCCGGATCTTGCCCGGAAAGCAGCATCGGATTGTCGCCGGCGATTGCAAGCCGCGCGGCACCGTTCTCATAAGCCTTGGCCATGCCCTCGTAGAGCCAGCCGGAGGCCTTGTCGAAGCTGGCATCAGGTGCATGCTGATAACGAGCCAGCGTCGTTTCCTCGTCGGAATAGAAGGCCGAAACGATGCCCGCACCTGCCATATAGGCGTGTTTGGTGATGAACCGAACTAGCGGCAGCGCGGCGATCGGCGCGGTGATGACGAGGTCCTGCCCCTTTTCCAACCCAAGCCCCACCTTCACTGCGACTTCGCCAAGCTTCTCAAGCTTGATCGGATCGATGGATGTCTGGATGTTCGGGACGATGGTCATGGCTCAGCCTCTCGATTATTCGTGTGAGGCTAGACTTAGAGAGCTTTGGGGCAAAATTGAAGTCTTGGACATGCGGTCGTCAGGCAATCAGCGGAGCGGCGATCGCCTTCAACGCCTCTTTCGCATCGGCGGGCACTAGGCGTATCTGCAGCCCGCGCTGCCCACCGTTGATGAAGATGTAGGGCTCGTCCAGTGCGGTGATTTCGATCGCCGTCGGTACGAGCTTCTTCTGGCCAAGCGGGCTGATGCCGCCGACATGGTAACCCGTCAAGCGTTCCGCATCGGCCGGCTTCATCATATGGGCGGATTTTCCGCCAAAGGCCGAGGCGAGCTTTTTCATCGACACTTCATGATCGGACGGCACCACGACACAGATAGGCTTGCCATCAAGTTCGGCCATCAGTGTCTTCAACACGCGTTTCGGCTCTTCCCCGATCGCCTCCGCCGCCTGCAATCCGATCCGGTCGGCATTGGGATCATAGTCGTAGGAAACGATCGTATAGGCGATTTTCAGCTTGTCGAGGGTTTGGGTTGCGCGTGTGGTCTTCGACATTCTCAGGCGCCCGGAAAAGCGTTTTCGTAAATCTCGGGCTTGAAGCCGATCAGCAGCTTTCCATCCGCTTCCAGCACCGGCCGCTTGATCATCGACGGCTGCGCCAGCATCAACTCGATCGCCTTTGCCTGATCGATATTCTGGCGATCGGCCTCACCGAGTTTCTTGAAGGTCGTGCCGGCGCGGTTCAGCACCGTTTCCCATCCGGCTTTATCGACCCATGCTTGCAAATGGTCGCGATCGATACCCGAGGCCTTGTAGTCGTGGAATGCATAGCTCACACCCTTCTGGTCCAGCCATGTCCGCGCCTTCTTCATCGTGTCGCAGTTCTTGATGCCGTAGATGGTGATCGCCATTTCGCCGTCCTTTTGTCCCCTTTGCCCGCATCACGCGATGCCGGACTGGTCAGCGAAGCGATAACAACACCACATCGCAGAATGCAAGCCAATGAGGCAGATCAAATAGTGGCATGCCAAGTTCGCATGGCTGATCTGTGCGCGTATGCGTTGTGAAGATGAAGTCTTGGGCGCATATATTAGCCGACAGAAAAGGAGTTGATGTCATGTACGCCCAGAACAAAAACCGTGGTAGCCGTATCAGCCGCGCCTTCGCAATTTTCGGCGCTGCAGTTTCTGCTTCGGCTGCCGTTGAAAACCATCGTCGTCCGAAGAATAGCGATCTGACCATTCTCGGTATCGATCCCAAGGCTTTCGACCGCATCGGCTAATTGCCTAATATCACCTCGTTTCTCGCGGGCCGTCATTTCGCATGGCGGCCTTTGTTGTGAGAGCGGGGTTTCGGTCGCCGCCGGTGATTGGTTCATCCAAAAGCGATAATTGGCTTGCCGGCCTGGCATATGGTGGAGCGTCGGCGTTAAAACGCCAGCATCCAAATGGCTCATGGCGTGTTTCGCCCTTGTGGCTGTAGACAAGCGCAAATTCGCGCGCCTGCCATGTAAATGATTTCCCAATATTCAGAACCTCCTTGCGCCCGTAGCCATAGATGATGGTAACGTGAGGTGAAGGTGTGCGAAATGCCTGGCGTGGCAGGTTATGCCGGCTGAGCGCGCCATGAAGCATCCGCACGAATGCCTGAATATCGGTATTCCTCGCCGCACTTGTCAGCGCCAGATGCCGTCCGCCTCCGTAGATAGCACATGCGTCCAAAGTCACTGTAAGCGGGCATGCCCTGATCGATCCGATTGCAGTTTCGATCCGGGGAATGAGATCGTAGGGCGGCTTGTCAAATTCGTCCATCAACAGCAGGCTCACATGCAGCAAATGCGCCGGGTGACGTTGGCGGTTGGTGCGACCATGCGCATGCTCGCAAGCCGCCTTGTATATCTCCTCGGCCAAGGAGGGCGGCGGTTTCAGTACGAAAAAGAGTTCACTTCTCCACCGAGGCGCGAAGTGCGGTTGTCCGGATCGGTTTTTCCCAGGAACATTGCCTGTCAGCGGCAGGCATGGCTGGTGGTACGGCAACTCTGCACCTCCCATTATTCATCAACGCGGGATCATGCGGATGACGCAGTATAAGAGAATTCAATTGACAATAAAGAACAAAAAGAGAACGTAGGCAAGCGATCTAGGCGATCACAAATCTTCTGGTGCAAGAAACGGGTTGATTGCCTGTTCATGACATAGGATTCTGACAGGGGAAATCACACGAACGGAGTGAGCTCATGTCCGGACATCGATATGCGATCTTCGAAACCGCTGGCGGCTTCTGCGGCATTGCGTGGAATGTTGCCGGTATCACCCGTTTTCAGCTACCGACAAGCAGCGAGTTGTCGACCGAGAACCTTCTCCTGCGCCGGATCGGTGACGGTCAAAAATCGCCACCGCCCGTGGAGATTGGAGAGACGATCGCGCTGGTGAAACGGTATTTCGCTGGCGAGCGGATTGATTTCTCCGAGATCCGCCTCGATCTTGAAGGCCAGGATGAGGTCTTCAGGAATATCTATGCCGCAGCCCGCCGCATCGGCTGGGGTCATACGAGCACCTATGGCACGATCGCCAAGGAACTCGGCCTTGGGCCGGAGGCTGCGCGTGATGTTGGCCAGGCCATGGCGAAAAATCCGGTGGCGCTGATCATACCTTGCCACCGGGTACTGGCCGCCGGCGGCAAGCTCGGCGGTTTTTCAGCCCCTGGTGGATCGACCTCGAAACAGCGTATGCTCGAGCTTGAGGGTGTGCGTTTCACGCCGCCGGAGCCGGCACAGCAATCCCTCTTTTGAACTTTTGCCGACGCTCAGTGCGCCAGAAGAAGCTTGTACCCCGTGAAGGCGACGATCAGCACAGAAGCACCGATCATCGCAATCTTGCCAAGACGC
The DNA here is from genome assembly GCA_900472575.1 of Hyphomicrobiales bacterium. GTDB lineage: Bacteria > Pseudomonadota > Alphaproteobacteria > Rhizobiales > Rhizobiaceae > Neorhizobium > Neorhizobium cellulosilyticum. The sequence continues at coordinate 114,159 of UCIV01000019.1, read as the reverse complement.
TTCTCGATGAAGTGGCGAATGCCCTCGCCGTAGCGGCGCAACAGCCAAGCCAGGAGGAAGAAGCGTGCTCCGCGCGTGACGAGCGCCGACATGATGACTAGCCAGATGTTTACATGCACCGCACCGGAAAGGATCGTCACCACCTTGATAGGCGGCAGATGCGCGAAACCGGAGGTCACCAGCATCAGCAGGATCGTCTCGAAGGTGATCCCGGCTTTAAGCTCGTTGAACGTGTCGAGCTTGCCCCAGAATTCCAGGATCGGAGCGGCGATCGCATCGAAGGCAAATGAGCCGATCCACCAGCCTGCAATGCCGCCGAGAACCGAAAACACCGTCGCGACCAGCGCATAACGCCAGGCACGTTCGGGCCTCGCCAGCGCCATGGGCAGGAAAAGCACGTCGGCGGGCACGAGAAAGATTGAGCTTTCGACAAAGGCGATGACGGCGAGCCAGACTTCCGCAGACTTGCGGGCGCTGAGCGCCATCGTCCAGTTGTAGAGGCGTTGGAGCATGGGAAGATATCCAGAGCTTGGGGGAAAACTCGAAGGTGATGAAAGATGCCGTGGAGGGAGCGCTATTGTCTGTCTGCCCTATCCATCCACAGATGCGGTTGAACCGCAACCTTAGACCTTGAAGCTGATAGTTATCTGAACGGTCTTTCTCTTTTGGAATTTTGAACAAGCCACGCTTGTCTCGGTATCCAATTTCCCGAAAATGCCTTCCCATGACGGAAACAGGCACAGTAAAATACGCTATCGGCGCGCCTGAAGGTGAAAGCGCGCCGATAGATTTGTCAGTCTGTTATTCCCACTCGATCGTGCCGGGCGGCTTGCTCGTCACGTCGTAGACGACGCGGTTGATGCCGCGGACTTCGTTGATGATGCGGGTCGCCGCGCGGCCGAGGAAGTTCATGTCATAGGGATAGAAATCCGCCGTCATGCCGTCGACCGAGGTGACAGCGCGCAGTGCGCAGACAAAATCATAGGTACGGTAATCGCCCATGACGCCGACAGTCTGGACCGGCAGAAGCACGGCAAAAGCCTGCCAGATCGTGTCGTAGAGACCGGCCTTGCGGATTTCGTCGAGATAGATCGCATCCGCCTTGCGCAGGATATCGAGCTTTTCGCGAGTGATGCCACCGGGGCAGCGGATCGCGAGGCCTGGACCCGGGAAGGGGTGGCGGCCAATGAAGCTCTCCGGCAGGCCGAGTTCGCGGCCAAGCGCGCGGACTTCGTCCTTGAAGAGTTCGCGCAGCGGCTCGACGAGCTGCATGTTCATGCGTTCGGGCAGGCCGCCGACATTGTGGTGGCTCTTGATCGTAACCGAAGGGCCGCCGGAGAAGGAGACGCTTTCGATCACGTCCGGATAGAGCGTGCCCTGTGCCAGGAACTTCGGAGCACCCTTACCATCGGCAGCGATCTTGGCAGCTTCCGCCTCGAACACTTCTATGAACAGCCGGCCGATCGTCTTGCGCTTCACTTCCGGGTCGGTCACGCCTTCGAGCTGACCGAGAAACAGGTCGGACGCGTCAACAGCCACGAGTGGTATATTGTAGGCGTCGCGGAACATGCCGACAACCTGTTCGGTCTCGCCCTGACGCATTAGGCCGTGATCGACATAAATGCAGGTCAGCTGATCACCGATCGCCTCATGTATGAGGATCGCTGCAACGGACGAGTCCACGCCGCCGGACAGGCCGCAGATGACGCGTTCGTTGCCGACCTGGTCCTTGATCTTGCGGATCATCTCGGCGCGGTAAGCGGCCATGGTCCAGTCGGATTTCAGGCCGACGATCTTATGCACGAAGTTGGAAAGAAGCTTTGCGCCATCCGGCGTGTGCACCACTTCCGGGTGGAACATGGTCGTGTAGTAGTGGCGGCTCTCGTCGGCAGCGATGGCGAACGGGGCGTTCTCGGAGGTCGCAATAACCTCGAAACCGTCGGGCAGCTGTGTCACGCGGTCGCCGTGGCTCATCCACACCGGGTAACGTCCGCCCTTTTCCCAGAAACCGTCGAACAGCGGGCTCGATTTCTTGACTTCCACATCGGCGCGGCCGAATTCGGCGGCATGACCACCTTCGACGACGCCGCCGAGCTGGGTGCAGAGCGTCTGCTGGCCATAGCAGATGCCGAGGATCGGCACGCCGCTGTCAAACACGGCCTGGGGTGCGCGCGGGCTGCCTTCGGTGGTCACCGAAGCCGGGCCACCGGAGAAGATGACGCCCTTGGGCGCGAGCCTGTCGAAAGCTTCGGCGGCGTTCTGGAAGGGATGGATTTCGCAATAGACACCCGCTTCGCGGATGCGGCGCGCAATCAGTTGCGTCACCTGGCTGCCGAAATCGATGATGAGGATGCTGTCGGGATGAGCTATCTGGGTCATGGCGAGCCTTTAATGAAGAACCCCGATTTTTGCAACTGCTCAGAAAGCCAAATTGCCGCTTTCTAGGGCGTTTCCTAATCTGTCGATGACGCCAGCCAGCTTCTCGTCGACGACATGCAGATATTCAGTCCAGTTATCGACATGCTTCAGCTCCGCCTTCCCGTCGGAAATCCCGCGCAAACCGATCAGCGGAATACCGAACAACTGGCAGCAGCGCATGATGGCGAAGGTTTCCATGTCCACCATGTCTGCAGCGATCAGATCGTAGGCAGCGCCAGAGACGATATTGCCGCCCGTGGAAAGCGCAGCCTCGGGCACGCCTGGAATGCGAAGTGGCAGCGGCATGATCGCCGGATGGTCGAGAAAGGGTGTGCGACCTTTCTCGAAACCGAGCGGCGAGGCGTCCATGTCGCGATAGGCAACGGAGGAGGCCTGATAGACTTCCGTTTGTTCCAGCGTCCGGGAGCCGGCCGAACCGAGCGACACGATCAGATCCGGCATTTCGTTTTTCGCCTGCAGCTTCGTCAGCGCGTGCGACAGCACGATTGCGGCCTCGATCGGACCGACGCCGGTCATCAGCGGTTTGATGCGAGACTTGAGGTGCGGCCCATATTCGGCGTCGACGGCCATGACGAATAGCACCACATGCCGGCCGAGCCGTGTCAGTTCGAAACTCATTCCACCACGTCCTGACGATCGCGGATGACCATCATCGACGTGGTCATGGAGGCGATCAGTTTTGCCGGCCCGTCGCCGATCGCATAGGCACAGCCATCGGCCACAATGATCGTCGATCCGGGCTTGGTGACCTCGCCACGGAAAAGGAAACGCTCGCCGCGACCGGGCGAAAGAAGGTTGACCTTGAACTCGATCGTCAGAAGCGAAACTTCCGGCGCAATCACCGTATAGGCGGCATAGGTACAGGCAGTCTCGAGTGGTGCGGAAATCACCCCGCCATGCAGGAAACCGTGCTGCTGGGTAAGCTTCTCATCGAAAGGAAGCTCGATCTCCACCATGCCCTGCTGGATGCGCGTCAGTTCCGCGCCAAGCATCTCCATGGCGTTCTGCTTGGCGAAACTGCGCCGTATGCGTTCGTGAAAGTCGCCTGGATCGGTAATCTTCATGGTCTGCCCTTGGTGTCGCGGCGAAACTGGCATGCTGCAGGCGGATCGGCAAGCGCGACAAAATGACTATTATCAATTCAACAGAACGATCGAAAGGTTCAATACTGCGGCAAATGCAACCCAGAATGCGTAAGGCACGAAAAGCCAGGCGGCCTGCCGGTTGGGCCTCCAACTCATCACGATGAACAGCAGGATGAAGGCCAGCATCGGCACGATGATGACGAGGCCGAGAAGCGGGCTTTGCAGGCCGAAAAAGGCTGGCGACCAGAAGATGTTGAGAAAACCCTGTATGGCGAAGACGATCAGCCGGCCGGTATTGTTCTCATCGAACCATGTCGTGGACAGCGCAACGCCGATCATCACGTAGAGACCCGCCCAGACCGGTGCGAAAACCCAGTCGGGTGGATTGAAGAACGGTTTGTTCAGCGACTGGTACCACTCGCCCGGTGTGTTGGCGTAACTGCTGAGTGCACCGATGGCAACGCAGGTGACAATGAAGAAAGCACAGGTCAGTATTTTACCCATGGAGGGTGATCTAGGGTCGCTGCAACCTGAGTAAAGATCATTTTATTTGGATAATATGCTGGTCCCAGGCGACGTCGCTGCGTGTGTCGTTGAAGCGGCCATCGTAGGATGACACAGCAATACCGTGGGCCGCAGGCGCCACACCGGCCGCCTCGTGGACGCTCTCTTCTGTCAAGACGATGCCTGTCCTCGCATCGAGTGTCACTGACGCGCCGCCGATCGGCGAGGTAAGTCCAACGATGTTTTCACGGCGATTGACGGCGATTGCGCCGACATAGTTGGCAAGCCGCGCCGTCGTCTCGTCCGGCAGCGAGAGAAGTGCAATATCCTCGCCCTTCGAGAACCAGCCGGCAAGCGGCGGTGTTTCGTTGCGTGCGCCTTCCCATTGGCAGGCAAACCAGATGCGGCCATTCTCGGCTATATCCAGATGCCGGGTCGAGAGCTGGCTGAGCGATGAAGGCATCCTGTGTTTCTGGATGAGTGACCCGGTTCTGGCATCAAGCATGACCAGCGACGGCTCCATGCGGTCGAGATTGAGCTTGGTGCGGCCGAAATCCGGATGGGTCTCGATGCCGCCATTGGCAATCACCAGAAGAGCACCATCATCCGAGACGGTCATGTCATGCGTGCCGATGCCATGAGCGTCGAATTCGCCGATCCGCCGAAACGAATCCCGGCCGTCATAGAGCCCGATCATGCCACGATTGCCGGCGAAATCGTTTTCGCTGGCATAAAGCACCGAACCATCCGGCGAGAAATGCCCGTGGCCGTAGAAATGCCGGCCCTCCGGTGCGGTGATGACGATCGGCTCCGCCTGTCGAGAGGAATCGAACACCATCGCAAACGTGCCGGGTCTACGGGCAAAGGCGACGGCGCGGCCCGTCGTGGAACTGAAAGCCATGCCATGCGCACGGGCGGGCAGGGCCATCCGGTCGATGATCTCGCCCCGTTCGGAAACCGTGGCAATGCCGAATGTGCCGTCAGAGGCGCGATAACCGGAGGCATAGACCGCATCGGCCCGCTCTAGCGCATAGAGCGATCCGGGAGCGAACGTGGCCGCAAAACCGATGCCGGCAGCCTTCAGAAACGCCCGGCGGTCAATTGTCTCGCCGTTCCAGGCCATCTCAGTCTCCGTCGGCGAAGGAGAAGCCGGAAGAGAGGCCGATCGCGCCGCCATATCCGTCATTGAGCTTGGCGATCACATCCTTGCCATCGGCCAGCAGCGTATCGAGCTTTTTGCGTTCGCCCGCGTCCTCTACGGCCTTTTCGAGATCCGGCGTCACTTCACCCGTCAGGGCAGACATGGATTTCAGCTTCTCTTCCGTGGCGGCGACGATCGGCCTGTCCTTTTCAGGAAGAAGCTCGACCATGCCGGATGTCGTCAAAAGTTCGGACAATCCATCAAGATTTGCCTTGATCATAGGCCAGGTATTTTCCGAGCGCCAGAACAGCGCCTGTTTGGGGAATTTCGCCTTGTCCGCCCCCTTGTAGAAGGTCTCGATCCGCTGGTCGCGCACCGCTTCGGCGCCATGCACGAGAATGCCGAGCAGCCCGGTGATCGCTTCACCGCCGGTCCGATAGATGGGATTGTCTGCTCCCGGCTGTTCCCAGGCCTTCTGAATACCGTCCGGTGCATCCCAGATGCCGGATATCTCGGCGGCGACATTCCCTATATTTTCGGCAACGGCAGTGCTGTAACGGCAACGGAAGTCATTTCCGGAAATAAGCGTATCTGAGTCCGTACCGAACAGAAGATATTCCAGTGCGCCCAGCCCTTGCGTCGCGACGCTCTTGGTGGCGAGCGTCTTGGCATCGGTGGCCGTCTCGTCGGATTTGGAAAGAACTGCCTGGACCTGTTTCAGGCCCGTGCTCTTGCGGTCAGGATAAAACAGGATGCGCTCGAACCTGTTCTGCTCGATCACGGGGCCGGTGCGGACGATCTCGATATGCGCCCAACTGGCCGCGAGCTCGCCGAAGCCGGCCTTTGCGGCATCGTAATTGGTTTGAGACGGCGCCGCACAGAGTGTCTTCATCTTCGCCGTCATGTCTTCAGCGGATTTTTGAAACGCGTCATACCCCGGCCGTATGAAGCCACCCACTGCGGCCGTCATCACCTTCGTCACGGTTGCCACCGGCAGTTCGACGGTCGGCGCGGTATCAGCCTCCTGCGCAAACGCGGCGGAAGCGAATGCTGCGGGAAGCAGTGCGATCAGGCTGGCGGCCAAGGTCTTGCGCATCAGAGCGACTCCAGGAAGGTAAGAAGGGCGGTGCGATCCTCTTTGCCCATGGCTGCAAATGCACTGCGCGCGGCTTCCGCCTCGCCGCCATGCCAGAGGATCGCTTCGGTGAGATTGCGGGCACGCCCGTCATGCAGGAAGAAGGTGTGATTGTTGACGGTCTTGGTAAGCCCAATGCCCCAGAGCGGCTGGGTGCGCCATTCCTGCCCGTTCGCTACGCCCACCTGCTGACCGTCCGCCAACCCTTCGCCCATGTCATGCAGCAGGAAATCAGAATAGGGCCAGATCAGCTGGAAAGCATGTGCCTTATTGCCGGCATCGCGGCGGGTGACGAATTTCGGCGTGTGGCAGGCGGTGCAGCCGGCCGAATAAAACATCTCCTTGCCCTTCAGCACTGTCGGATCGTCGATATTACGACGCGCCGGCACGGCAAGGTTTTCCGAATAAAAGGTGACGAGTGACAGCACCGGATCGGGCGCTTCGACCGGCCCCAACCGCTCTTGCACGCCGGTCGGCATGGCAAGACAGGCGGCCTGCGCCTTGGTGCAATCGCCATGCGAAAACGGCGTATCGGGTGTCGAAATGCCGATATCGCCGGTAAACGCGCCCGAGGACTGGTCGCGGATCGAGGCATTCTGCGCCTTGAAGCCGAACCGCCCGAGCTTTAGTTCGCCGGTCATGTGATCACGCACCAGCGCCGCCTTGCCGGATATGCCGTCGCCGTCTCTGTCGTCAGGATCGGCATTCGCAAGGACATCGGCCTCGTGGATTGCCTGGATCAGCCCCATGCCGATCATCGGCGGTGCAATACGCGGTGATAGCGTCACATCATCTTCAAGTGGTCCGTAACCGAGATTGGAGACAGAATAGGTCGGCTTGCGCAGGCTGACGATTTCGCCGTCACCAAGCGTAATCGGGATTTCCTCATAGGAAATCTCCATCTTCCCCTCCGAGGCAAGACCCGGAACTGCCAAATCCTGAAACTGCTCGCCATAGACCGCATCGGGAAAATTCAGCTTGCGGTAATCGCCGATCGCCTCGCGCTCCTCGTCGGTGCGGGCAGGCCGCGCCAGCCGCAGGAACATCGAGGTTGCGTCGGCCGCACCTTCCGGCGGATGGCCGCGGCCATCCTTCAGGTGACAGCTCTGGCAGGCGCGCGCATTGAACAGCGGCCCGAGACCGTCGGAGGCCTGGGTGGAGGAGGGCGACGACACCCAGAGCTTGGTGAACAGCGCGTTCCCCAGCTTGAAATTCTGCTCTTCCTCGAAGGTGATGTTCGGCGAAAAATGCGAGAACGCGTCGCCATTGACGATCGCTTTGGTCGTAGCAGCGCCGCCGGACATGGTCTCGAACTGTTCGGCCTTGGAAAAATCCGTGGTCGGCTTGGTCACGCCGGTGACGCGTTTCAGATCCTTCGGATTGAGATCTGTCCGCGCTTTAGGGAGCAGGCTGTCGCTGCTGGTGGCGATCAGCGGCACCAGCACGAGCGCGCCGGAAAGCAGAGGCAGCAAGTATGGGAAGGCTCGGAATGCGCCCATGGGTGGATCGGGCCTCACCCGGAAGCGAGGCCCGCCTTTTCTTCGATCATTTAAAGACAGCGTCAGGATTATCGAGGCTGTCGGAACCTTCAAGCTCGATCTTGCCGAGATCCAGCGATGCAATGACGCGTTCGATGCTCTTGGTCTGATCGATCAGGCCGTCGATTGCCTTCTGCACGACCGCATTGCCCTTGGCATTGTTCTCGCCGATCATCTGGTCATAGGCTTCGACCTTCTGGGCGCGATCCTTCATGACGTTCATCGCCGCAAGCGTCGCATCGAGTTTGCCCTTGATTTCCTTGTCGAGCGCCTTGTCCTTGGCGGCAACGAGATCGGAAAGCGACGGCCCCTTCATCTTCGTGCCGTCCACACGGGTATATTCACCCGTATAGGCGGACTTGATGCCGATCGCGTCGTTGAGATGCGATGCATAGGTGTTGTCGGAGAAGCAATCATGTTCTTCTTCCGGATCATGCAGCAAAAGGCCGAGCTTCATGCGTTCGCCGGCAAGCTCGCCATAGGAAAGCGAACCCATCCCGGTCAGGATTGCGGTGAGGCCCGCATTGCCATCGGCCTCGACATTCTTGGTGGCGTCGCCATCCGGAGCCCAGGCTTTCACCATGTCGCCGAGATCCGCGACAAGCAGGGTCGATGCGGCCTTGAGGTAGGCGGCACGACGGTCGCAATTGCCGCCGGTGCAATTGGCCTTGTCATAATCGGTATAGGGGCGGTTGCCCGCGCCCGGTCCGGTGCCGTTCAGATCCTGTCCCCAGAGCAGGAACTCGATCGCATGATAACCGGTCGCGACATTCGCCTCGATCTCACCCGCTTCGTGCAGGCTCTGGATCGTCTCCGGCGTGATCTCGGTTAGGTCGACTTCCTCGCCGTTGATCTTCAGCTTGGGGTTGGCGATCACATTGGCGGTGTAGAGCGCGTTTTCATCGCTTTCGGTGCCGTAGGACGCATCGACATAATCGATGAGGCCTTCGTCGAGCGGCCAGGCATTCACCTTGCCTTCCCATTCGTCGACGATCGGATTGCCGAAACGATAGACCTCCGACTGCTGGTAAGGCACGCGGGCGGCAATCCATGCGGCCTTGGCGGCTTTCAGCGTTGCATCGCTGGGCTTGGCGATCAGGGCGTCGATCGCCTTGTCGAGAGCCTGCACCGTCGTCAGCGAGTCCTCGTATTTCGCCTGCGCCAATTCGGCATAGTGCTTCAGCACAGCGGCCGGTGTAGTTTCTGCACGGGCCGGTATCGACGTGAACACCGTCGAGGCGGCAAAAAGCGCCATAGCGGCGCCGAGCAAGGTTTTGCGGGTCATGTCCCTCTCCTTCGCGGCGTCGATCCCACGACGTCGCCAATGAGAGTTCTTGGCGTGAATTAAAAGTGGTGTCAAACGTTCTAGTTTAGAACTATTTGAAGTTATGGTTGATCCTTGCGACCGAAATTTACACCTTGCGTTGCATGCGGCAGAAAAAGAATCCGTCCGTATCGGTACTTGCGGGTGACAGTGTGATCGTGCCTGCATCCGCAACGCGAGGACGGGGCGCCTGAGCGCCGAATATTTTCGTCCAGTCGGCAGCGACCGAAGTGATCGAGAAGGTCGGGTTCTCGGCGCAGAAACGCTCGACCTGGCGATCATTCTCTTCCGGCAACACGGAGCAGGTGACGTAAAGCAACGCTCCGCCCGGCTTCACGAACTTTGCAGCTTCGCCAAGCGCGTCCTGCTGCTGGGAAATCCGCTCGTCGAGGTTTTTCTGCGTCAGTCGCCATTTGGTGTCCGGGCGGCGGCGCCATGTTCCGGTGCCGGTGCAGGGCGCATCGACGAGAACGGCATCCAGCTTGTCCTTCAGGGCATCGAGCTGGCGCGGGTCGTCATGAACCTGAACATTGCGGGTGCCGGCGCGGCGCAGGCGCTCGATGATCGGAGCCAGACGCTTGCGGTCGGCATCATAGGCATGAACCTGACCCTTGTTGTTCATCGCAGCCGACATGGCGAGCGTCTTGCCGCCACCGCCGGCGCAATAATCCAGCACCTGGTCGTGTTCGCCGGGCTGGACCAGATCGGCGACGATCTGCGAGCCCTCGTCCTGCACTTCGAACCAACCCTTTTGGAAGGAAAGCTCGGCCGTGACGTTGGGCAGGCGCGATGCGCCTTCGCCGGCTGCGATGCGGATGCCGTTGCGGGCGATTGCGGCTGCCTTTGCGCCAGAGCGCTCCAGCGCCTTCACCACCTTGTCGCGATTGGCCTTCAGCGTATTGGCGCGAAGATCGAGCGTCGGGCGATCGGCTAGCGCCTTTGCCTCGGTAAGCCAGTCGGCGCCGAAATTGGTTTCAAATGAAGGCTGCACCCAGTCCGGGATATCACCCTGCACATGCAAAGGCGCATCATTAATATTACGGCTGGAAAAAGCGGCAATATGAGCGTCGGTCAGTGCCGGCGGTGCAAACTTGTCGTCGGCAAATTCGGCTGCAAGCGTCTCGGTGGTAAAACCCCACTGGCGCAGCAGGACAGAATAGGCAAGTGCAACGGGACTGTCGTCATCCATCAGCCAGGCATGGGAAAGCCGCATGCGAAGCGCGTCGTAGACGATATTGCCGATGGCTGCCCGGTCGCCGGAGCCGGCGAAACGGTGGGCAAGGCCCCAGTCTTTCAGTGCATCCGCCACCGGGCGTTTGCGTGCTTCGATATCGGCCAGAACTTCAATTGCTCCGGCTACTCGCCCGCCCAGTCGCATGTGATACTCCGTATCGGTTGAACCCGTATGGAGCCGGTCGTAACCGCGATCGGGCAGAAGGGCAAGGGGGAGGCCTGCCGCAGCAAGGCCCGTACCTTGAAGTTCGAAGTGTCGAATGGCTTAGCCGTCGACGCCCTTGATGCCCTTGCCTGCAACCTTCTGGGTGTCGGCAACAATCTGATAACAGACCTGCGCGGTACCGGATGACACCATGCCGATGTTCTGGGCTGCGGCCTTGGATACGTCGATAACCCGGCCGCGGATGAATGGCCCGCGATCGTTGATGCGCACGATCACGCTTTTGCCGTTGCGCTTGTTGGTCACCAGTACCTTGGTGCCGAAGGGCAGCGAGCGATGCGCGGCGGTGAGCTTGGCCGCATTCATCCGTTCACCGGATGCGGTCTTGGAAGTGAGAGCATACCAGGATGCGTGTCCGCATCCGGGCGCCGCATTGGCTGGCGCCTGGCCGAGTAGTGCAAAAGCAGCAATGGCGGCCGTGGCGGCAGTTAGGCGTCGAACTATTTTCAAGTCGGTCGTCCCCGTCGTTAAGTCCCTGCACGTTGCGTGCAATTGGCTTAGGCGAGGCGAAAAATGGCGAAAACGTGGGATTTTATATCACGGAATGTTAATGAACGTAACATTTGTGATTACATTGCTATCGATCTTTTTAACGAGCCGGCTAATTGATGTTGGAATAAAACCTTAGGAATCAGTCGGTAAACGGAATCACGTTCCTGCAAGATTCCGTGATGCGCCGCGATCACAAAATGACGCGAAAAAAATTTGTTGTCGCACCGTGATTTCCGCCCAAATTGGACAGATTATGTGGCGCATTGCCGTAAGGATTAAGAAATATTAACTCGAAAGATGCCTAAGGATGGAAATTTCAACCGTTTCAAAATGGGATTTTCAGCCGCGCCAGGTAGTCTCCGACCACATTTGGGCGAGTGAAGTGTGGTAATTGGGGAATGCAAACTGGAAACCCAGCGAACGGATTTTTTCATTCGAGACACGCTTGTTGGCGCCATAGAAAGAGCGTGCCATGGGCGTCATGTCGGCGCTGTCGAAATCCACTTCCGCTGGCGGCTCGACACCCATCAGGCGGGCGGCCTCCGTGATCACATCCTGGGGCGCACAGGGTTCGTCGTCGGTCACATTATATATGCCGGCAAGATTACGCTCTGCGAGAAACAGCGTGGCGCTGCCGATATCCTCGACGCGGATACGGTTGAACACCTGGTCCTTCTTTATGATGCGGCGTGCGGTGCCACGGTCGAGATTGACGAAGGCGTTGCGCCCCGGTCCATAAATGCCGGAAAGACGCAGCGCCGCGACCGGCACGCCCGCAATGCGACCCTGCTCGGCCCATGCCTCTTCGGTGCCGACCCGTTCGATCGACCGACCGAGGATCGGGCTTCCCGGCGTTTCTTCCGTCACCCAGCCGCCGCCATGATCGCCGTAAACGCCGACTGTCGATAGATAACCAATCCATTTCAGCTTCGGGCAGAGCGCCGTAAGCCGTCCGGAAACGAGTTTCAGCAGCGGATCGTGCTCCTTGCCGGGCGGGATCGACTGGATGAGGTGGGTGACATCCCGTAGTGCCGCCAGCAATTCCGGGCTGAATGCAGTGCCGTCGAAAATGTAAGGCTTGATATGATGCGATGCGAGCGCTTCGGCGCCTTCAAGCGTGCGGACCGTACCGGCAACGGAAAAGCCCTTTTCTGCAAAGGCTCTCGCAATCGCCTTGCCCGAATAACCGCATCCGAAAATCATCACCGTCATCAATCCACTCCTGCCATCTGCCATTCCCGGCGAACCTCGGGATCATTATCTGCTGCGCGGCCTCTCGCGAATGCGGCAAACGCGCCATCGTCCATCAGCTGCCTCAAGGCCCAGACCGCCATGCCGCGCACGATAGGAGAAGCGTCATCGGCAAGAAGGTGACATTGCGCGATGAACTGGCGATCACCGGAATTGCCGGCTGCGATCAGCACATTGCGAACAAAACGGTCGCGCCCGATACGTTTGACCGGCGAACCCGAGAAGAAGGTGCGAAACGCCGGATCGTCCAGCGTCAGCAGAAAGGCGATCGATGGCTCCTTCAGATCATCGCGCGCCTTGAGCTTCATCTCGGATGCGCTCGCTGCAAACTTGTTCCACGGACAGGCTGAGAGACAGTCATCGCAGCCATAGATGCGATTGCCGATCAGCGGCCGGAATTCCACATCGATCGGCCCTTTGTGCTCGATCGTCAGATAGGAAATGCAGCGCCGCGCATCCAGCCGGTAAGGGGCCGGGAATGCGGCTGTCGGACAGGCATCGAGACAGGCTCGGCAGGAGCCGCAATGATCCTTCTCCGAACTGTCGATCAAAAGTTCGGCGGTGGTGAACAGGCTGCCGAGAAACAGCCACGACCCATGGGTTCGGCTGACGAGATTGGTATGCTTACCCTGCCAGCCAAGCCCCGCCGCCTCTGCTAGCGGTTTTTCCATGACGGGCGCGGTGTCGACGAAGACCTTGACGTCTTCGCCCGCACGCGCTGCAAACCGAGTGGCGATTTCCTTCAATCGCCCCTTGATGACGTCATGATAATCGCGATTGCGCGCATAGACTGAGATCGCCGCCTTGTCCTTCATGGACTGGAGATAGCGCGGATCCTCCTCGGGGCCGTAGTTCAGCCCGAATATCACAATCGAACGCACTTCGCTCCAAAGTGTCTTGGGATCTGCGCGGCGCTCTTTCGTTTCCGCCATCCAGTCCATCGTGCCGTGATGGCTATCGTCGAGAAATACGGAGAGCCTCTCCGGTGCACGCGGAATGCTTGTCGGCAGGGTGATGCGACAGAGATCGAAGCCCTGAGCGATGGCTTCCTCGCGAATGAAGGCGGTCAGCTTCTCCCGCCGGCGAAGCGCCTTATCGTCTCCGGCTTTGTCGGCGCTAGAAATCGAGGTCCGCATAATGGGAGACCGGGGTCAGGCCGCGAATGCGCTCGGCAAGCATCGGGCGGAAGGAAGGGCGCGATTTCAATCGCTGGTACCAGTCTTTGGCGATAGGGAAATCCGACCATTCGATTTCGCCGAGATAGTCGAGAACGGAAATCGAGGCCGCAGCAGCCAGATCCGCATAGCTCAGCCGTTCACCGGCAAGCCACTGGCGGGAGCCTGCAAGCCAGGACAGATATTTCATGTGCTGACGGATATTGGCGCGCGAGGTGCGCAGCGCCTTTGAATCCGGCGCGCCGCCGCCCTGCGCTGCTGTCATCTGCAGCTTGTAGACCCGTTCGCGGGTCAACGGCCGGGTCACGTCCTGCTCCATCTTCTGCAGGAACCATTCCGTCAGTCGGCGGATTTCAGCGCGGTGCCAGGGATCTTCCGCCAAAAGACGGCGCTCGCGCTTCAGCACGCCATGGGTTTCGTCGAGAAACTCCATCAGCACCGAGGGACCACAGAGCACACGCATGCTGTCATCGACATAGACGGGAAGCGTCGCTGCCGGGTTGATGCTGAGAAATTCCCGCCGCTTTTCCCATGGCTGCTCCTCTACCAGATCAGCCTGAAATCCATACTCGGCAAGGATCAGGCGAACAAATCGCGAGGCGGACGACATGGGATGGTGGTAGAGGGTGGGCATCGGGCTTCGGCTATCGTGTGCGGGGTGTGGGTGGCGTAGGCTTATATCGCGCCCGCCTGACTTAAGGTCAGCTATATGGACTTGATAGGGCCAACACAAGCAAGCGGCATAAATTCGCGACAAGTCGCAAACTGCCTGCATTTCGTCAGCAAATAATTAAGAACGATTGCAATTGCTGGTAACCGTGCGAATTGCGGGGCTTGCGGCCGGTTTTCCTGGGGCTCTCGGCTACGTCGCTATTAAATATGAGAGCTAAGCCGGGATGGCGTTCGGCGCTAAAGAAAGAGCGGCTTGTCGCCGCTCTCTTGTCTCGCTTAGCGAGGAATGGATGCCGTGGCGCAAGGGTCGACGCCGTAAGCCGGAGCGCAACCTTCCTTGCCGCTTGCGGCGGTCTGGGGCGCCATGAAAGAGCCCGCGAGAATAACAAGTGCCGCGCATGCAAAGAAAAGGGCGATAGGCTTGCCCATGAAAGACGCCTTTCAAACAGGTGATTTGCAGTGAACTAATTTCGTGCGACCGATTTATTGGTCACCGCTTCTGAATTCAATAACGGTTTTTGCTAAACCTGCGGTTAACGCACACTCATTCGCGTGTGAGGACTTTATGCCACATCGACAAATGTCAAGTTGCATAAACCCAAGGCTTTAGAGGTGTCTGCCCGATAGGCAGGCACTTGAAGCGCGCTGGATGAAAATGATGAAAGCTAAGCTCAGGCCGCCTTGCCACTGCCGGTGAACTGACCCTGCGGGCGGAAGTGCACGAGGTAGGATGCAAGGATTGAGCCGGGAACGACCGGACGAATGCCAAGCCCGCAAAGCGTGCGGCCTTCCTTGATCGCGCTTTCGGAGACGACGTTGTCGCTCTTCAGCAGTTCCACTTGGTCCGCCGTGACTGGCGGTTTTACGAACGGGATCAAGGATGCGATACTTCCGATCATCGAAGCGATGCCGAAGGGCAGCGAAACCAGCGCGCGATCGCGGCAGGTCACGCGCAGCACGGTCTCGAGACAGTCACGGAAAGTCATCACTTCGGCGCCGCCCAGTTCATAGGTCGTACCGGGCGTCAGCGTGCCGTCGACTGAGCGGCCGACGACTTCGGCGACATCCTCGACATAGACCGGCTGCAGCTTGGTCTTGCCGCCGCCGATTAGCGGCAGTGCCGGAAGCTGGCGAGCCATGGCGGCAAACCTGTTGAAGAAATTGTCTTCCGGCCCGAAAACGATCGACGGCCGAAGGATCACGGCGTCGGGGCTCAGGGAGAGGATGCTTGCTTCGGCGCGGCCCTTGCTGCGGGCATAGGATGAGCCGGAATTGACGTCGGCACCGATCGCCGAAATATGGGTGAACTTGGCGCCGGCCTTGGCGGCAGCTTCTGCAATCGAGCGCGCACCGGTGTCCTGGATCGCATCAAACGTGTTGCGACCGCTCTCGAACAGAATGCCGACGCAGTTGACCACATGGGCCGCGCCTTCCACGGCGCGGTCAATGGACTGGCGATAGCGAAGATTGGCCTGAACCAGCGAAATCTGGCCGACATATCCGGCCGGCAGAAGGAAACCCGCGAGATCCGGGCGGCGCACCGCCACGCGCACGCGATAGCCGCGCTTTACCAGCGTCCGGACCACATGGCGACCTACGAAACCCGATCCTCCGAAAACGGTAACGAGCGGCGGAAGATTGTTCACGGTCATGGTCTGCCCCGAAAGCTGTCTCTTACTCATTGGTCTTTAGCTTAAACCTCAACGTGGTGGAAGAGACTTGCGCGCCCCAGATGTCGCAAGTCTCCTGGAGCATCGACACGAAAACCGGAATCGGTTTCGGAAAGTACGACGCGCAGGTTAGGAAGCGCCATAGGCGTGTCAGATCCCCTGCACGACTACCATCTCGCCATCGGCGACTTCCTGCCGGATTTTTGCGGCAATCTGGTATTCCGGCGAGTTGTAGCAATCGATAGCGGCCTGCATCGACGGAAACTCGATCACGACATTGCGATGGCGTGACGAGCCTTCGAGTTCTTCCGCTGCGCCGCCGCGCGCCAGAAAATGGGCGCCATATTTCTCGAATGCCGGTTTTGCAGCTGCCACATAATCCTTGTAGCGCTCGGGATCATGCACATCCATTCGTGCGATCCAATATCCCTTGGTCATCAAATATCCTCCTCTCCAGTTTAGGTATATTCGAGATCGGGCGAATCAGGAGGCAAGTCAATATGGTGCGCTACGCATTCCCTTTGGCAGCGAGTGTATTTCTGGCGATCGGCTCGCTGATATTCACCGGATCATCCGATGCGCGGGCCGATGCCTGCCCGGCAAACGTCATGGATGCGCTTCGTGCGCCGGCCAAGAAGGATTCAAAACCGGTCGATATTCGATGCGACGTCAGCCTGAACAAGGGAGACAAGATCACCCAGCGCATCACGTTTTCGGGCAGTCGTGCTTCTGGCGTGGTTTTCGATTGCAACGGCGCGATGATCGACGGCACTGGAACCAAGGCGAGGACGGTGCTGATCCAGTCCCGCAAGGGAAGCGACGGAAAATGGGACGTGCCGACCGACATCACCATTCGCAATTGCCAGATCAAGGGTGATCTGCGCATCCAGGGCCTGGGCAATAACGGCCAGGCAAAGGAAGTGAAGGCATCCTCGAACCGGGACGGACATACGCAGCGGGCACAGGCGGCAGCGCCGACCGGCGTCCTGCTCGACAACATTACATTCTCTGGCAGTGTCGGGGTGCCGCTCTATCTCGCGCCCGGCGTGACACGAGTCACGCTGCAGAATTCCCGCTTCACCGGCAAGGCAAGCTCGACCATCGTTTATCTCGATGCGGAATCGGCCGGAAATGTCATCACCGGCAATACGTTTTCGGCCCGCCCCGAATGGCGGGAAGTCATTGCCGTCGACGGATCGGCGAACAATCGCATCGAGAACAATACATTCGTGAACCCGCTCAGCGGCGGTATCTATCTCTACCGCAATTGCGGCGAGGGCGGCACGTTCCGCCATCAATCACCGCAGGGCAATACCATCCGCGGCAACACGTTCCAGTATCAGGTGCCGGTCGCACGTCCTGCCGTGTGGATCGGCAGTCGGGAAGGACTCAGCATGTTCAACAGCTATTGCCTCGTCCAGCCCAAGATGTTGCTCGGCGGTCTGGATCACGATGACGGCGCCAATAACAACACCGTCATGGATAACCGCCTGATCGGCGGCTCTCCGAGCCTGATTGTCGATGAAGGTGCACGCAATCGGGTCGCTAACAATCGCTAGTTAGCTACGCGTATCAGGCGTCGTTTGCTGGCCAGAGAGCCTCGCGCATTTCGGCAAGAATTGCTTCGGCGGATGCTTTCGGGTCTTCAGCCTTGACGATAGGGCGGCCGACGACGAGATGCGTCGAGCCTGCTTTCAGGGCGTCGAATGGCGTCACGACACGTTTCTGGTCGCCTGCATCCGCGCCTTTCGGGCGAATACCCGGCGTAACGATTGCCATGTCGACACCGACGATTTCGCGCACGGCGGCGGATTCTTCGGCCGAGCAGACGATGCCGCCCATGCCGGCGTCGCGTGCTTGTGCAGCGCGAGTGCGAACCAGTTGCTCCGGCGTCTGGGCATAACCTGCCTCTGTAACGTCTGCAGCATCCATTGATGTCAGCACCGTTACGCCAAGCAAGCAGAGGTCAGAGCCTTTTGCGGCTTCGACAGCAGCCCGCATTGCCTTGGGATAGGCGTGCAGCGTCAGCATGGTCATGCCCATCTTCGCAATGTTCTCGACACCCTTCGCCACCGTGTTGTCGATGTCGAGAAGCTTCATGTCGAGAAAGATCTTCTTGCCGTCCTTCGCGAGGTCACGGGCAAATTCCAGTCCGCCGGCAAACACCAGCTGGTAGCCGATTTTGTAGAAGGAGACGCTCTCGCCGAGCGTGGCGACCATTTTTTCGGCTTCGGAAACGGTCGGGATATCGAGGCCCACGATCAGTCGGTCACGCGCTTGCATGTTGGTCATTCCCCTTGCCATGTTTCTATCGGGGTCCAGTCGCACGAGATGGTCCGATCCGCAAGGGAGAAGCAGAAGAGATTTCCGCCGCCGCCCGGCTGATCTTGGCTTCTTGTGATCGGGATCTGCAGCAGATGGCACTTCAAAAGTGTGCCGACGCCGCCATGGCCGACAAAGGCGATCGGCATGTCGGGATTGTGGTCGGAAAGGATGCGGTCGAAAGCCGAAACAATGCGGGCCTGTGCATCCGCGGCCGTTTCCCAGCCCTTGAAGCTTTCCGTCGGATTGGCGAAGAACCAGTCTGCCGCCGCTTCGAATTCTGGCGGTGCGAGAAAGCCGGTCGCCGACCGGTCGTTTTCATGCGTGTCAGGGGCAAGCATGATCGAGACATCGGAGGCTGCGGCCAGGATCTCGGCCGTTTCGATCGCCTTGGTCTCGTCGCTCGAAACGATCCGGCCAAGCTTTTGCGCCCAAGGCTGCTGCGCAGCCTTCTCGGCGCGCTGCCGGCCGATATCCGAAAGGCTCCATTGCGGCACCGGTACATCAGGATCGATGCGCACCTGAGGGTGAGTGATATAAAGGCCGAAGGTCATGTCGGTCAGAACTCCAAAGCGGGTCGAAATCGATCCCGCTTACCTCGGCCAGTTGACGCGCGTGTGAATCAAGTCCGAGTGTAGGTCCACAACTGCGCCGGCGGTATATTCCGCACGACGAAATCGTAATGCTTGATCTTGTAACGATCCGGATTGGCGATGATCGGCGAGACCGGGCCATAGGTGATCTGCATCACCGGCCTACCTGCCGGCATGCGGTCGAGCAGGTCTTCCAGAAGCGCGATACGGCTTTCCATCGGAAAGCTCAGCATCGGGATGGCGGAGATCACACTGTCGAAGATGACCGACTTCATCTCGCCAAGCGTCTTGTCGAGTTCGAAAGCGTCACCATTGATGAAGTGAACGCCTTCATAGGTCTTGATCAGGTTCTGGTAGAAATCCGTCGAATATTCGATCGAAACCAAGTTCTCCGGCGCAATGCCGCGTTCCAGGATCGCCTTGGTGATGACGCCGGTGCCCGGGCCGAGTTCAAGCACGGGCAGGCCCGATGAAGGGTTGATGACGCTCGCCATGCGCTTGGCGGTGACGGAAGAGGTCGGGCAGATAGCGCCTACGCTTTTCGGGCCATCCATCCAGCCCTTGAAGAAACGGATTTCCTCGTCGAACTTACGGCCGAGCCGTTCCTTCAAGCGTAATTCCATCTAGTTACCTCTCCCGGTTTTCAAGCCTATTTGGTCGTCTGGCCTCAGGGGTCAAGGTCGATGACGCAAAGGCAGGCAAAAATGTCGCAATTAGAAAACGGCATAAAAAAGGCGGCTCGAAATTTCCGGCCGCCTCGATTGTCTTAAACGCGCATTGGCATAAGCACGTAGAGAGCATCGTCTCCCGCGGTATCTCTGACCAGTGTCGGCGAACCCGCATCCGCAAGCATGAAGATGGCGTCGTCGCCCGAAAGCTGGGCCGTGATGTCGAGCAGATATTTTGCGTTAAAGCCGATTTCCATCGGATCGTTTTCATATCCGACCGCGACTTCTTCCGTGGCGCTGCCCGAATCCGGGTTGTTGACCGTCAGCATCAGCTGGCCTTCCGTCAGGGCAAGCTTTACCGCACGGCCGCGCTCGGACGAAATGGTCGAAACGCGATCGACGGCCTTGGTGAAGGTCTGGCAATCGACGCGCATTTCCTTGTCGTTGCCGGTCGGGATGACACGCTGGTAATCCGGGAACGTGCCGTCGATCAGCTTCGACGTCATGATGATGTCGGCGATCGATAGACGGATCTTTGCGTCGGAAACCTCGACGGTGACCTGTGCTTCCGGATCGTCCACCAGCTTCTGCAGCTCGCCAACGGTCTTGCGCGGAATGATGATGCCCGGCATGCCTTCCGAACCGGAAGGCGCCTGCACGTCGGCGCGCGCCAGACGGTGACCGTCGGTCGCAACGGCACGCAGCTTCAGGTCGCCGTCGGCCTCGATCGTGTGGAAGAAGATACCGTTCAGGTAATAACGGGTCTCTTCGGTGGAGATCGCGAACTGCGTCCGGTCGATCAGCATCTTGAGATCGGTCGCCTTCAGCTTGAACGTGTGGCTGAACGAACCGGCGGTCAGATCCGGGAAATCCGTTTCCGGCAGGCATTGCAGCGAGAATTTCGAACGGCCGGACTGGACCGTCATCGAGCCGCCGTCCGGATTGGTGGCAAGCAGAACTTCCGAACCGTCGGGCAGCTTGCGGACGATTTCGTAGAGAAGATGCGCGGGAACCGTGGTGGCGCCGGCCTGCTCGACCATCGCCGGAACGGCTTCGGTGATTTCCAGATCCAGATCGGTCGCCTTCAGCTCGACGCTCGCGTCGGAGGCGCGCATCAGCACGTTGGAAAGGATCGGGATTGTGTTGCGGCGCTCGACCACGCGGTGCACGTGGCTCAACGATTTCAGAAGATTGGACCGCTCGAGAGTAATACGCATGGACTCAACCGCTTTCGACCTGGGCGTCCCGGGAGGTGGGGCACCTGATATTCTTCGGCTTTCGCAAGCCGGACGATGTGGACGGGCAAAATGGCAGAGATCGACCTTTCAACGCAAGAGGATAAGCGGGAAGTCTGCTTCATTTCGGCACTCGCGACGGAGCTGCACACAGAAAACTTGGCCTTCTGCCGCTTGCAGGCCGCCATCGCCTTGACCATAAAGGGCTTATGATCATCCAACTGAATTGAAAAGCTCGTGGCTGGACCCTCTGAAGCGACCCGGGGTTACCGTGTTGCCAACACTTTCGTGCCATCGCGCCCGCTGGAGCCGGCGCTGTATCTGGTTGCAACGCCGATCGGTAATCTCGGCGACATCACGCTGCGCGCGCTGGAAACGCTCGCCGGTGCCGACGTGCTGGCCTGCGAGGACACGCGCGTCACTCGTGTGCTTCTTGACCGTTACGGCATCGCCAACAAGCCCTATGCCTATCACGAACATAATGCCGACGAGATGGGGCCCAGGCTGCTGGCGGCGCTGGAACAGGGCAAGTCCGTGGCTCTGGTCTCCGATGCCGGCACGCCGCTTGTCTCCGATCCGGGGTATCGGCTCGGACAGCTGGCCATCGAGGCGGGCCATCGGGTAGTCCCCATTCCGGGCGCTTCGGCGCCTCTCGCCGCGCTGGTTGCTTCCGGTCTTCCGAATGATGCCTTCCTGTTTGCCGGTTTTCTGCCGGTGAAGGAAAAAGGACGCCGCGACCGACTGGCGGAACTGTCGAAAATTCCCGCAACGCTGATATTCTTTGAATCTCCGCATCGCATTACCGCCACGCTGGCCTCCGCTGCCGATGTTCTGGGGCCGGGCCGCGCGGCTTGTGTTGGGCGCGAACTGACCAAGGCCTTCGAGGAGATCAGCCGCGCGTCGCTCGGAGAGCTTGCTGAAGCCTTCGACGGTCGCAACGTCAAGGGTGAGATCGTCTTCCTCGTCGGGCCGCCTGCCTATGATGATGTGCCGGCGGCTGTCGATGTCGATGTGCTGCTGGAGGAGCTGGCATCATCCATGCCCGCGGCAAAGGCTGCGGCGGAAGCGGCACGTCTGACAGGCCTTTCGAAGCGAGACCTCTATCAACGGCTGGTTACCATGAAAGATGCCGCCATGAAGGACAAGGATGAGGGCTGATGGGGCGCGGAGCCGAGGACAGGCGGCATAAACGCCGGCGCGCCGAACGGCGCGGCCACGTCTCCGAATATCTCGCAGCTCTCTATCTTCTCTTTAAAGGGTATCGGATCCTGAAGTTCCGATACCGGACACGGCTCGGCGAAATCGATATCGTCGCCCGCAAAAACACTCTTATCCTGTTTGTCGAGGTTAAGGCGCGCGCCCGAGAAGCTGACGCGATCGATGCGGTCGGTTACGGCGCCCAAAGGCGGATAAGGGCTGCAAGCGATATCTGGCTGTCGCGCCGCCGTGACGCCCATCTTCTATCCTGCCGTTACGATATTATCGCCGTCCTGCCCTGGCGTTTGCCCCGGCATTTTCCGGATGCTTTTTGACGGTGTTGTGAAGTTTTTGCAAAGCTGTGCAAACGTCACAAATCTGAAACAGAATTGTTAAGAGCCTGTCACGGGCAAGCCCTATTGCGGTCCTCGATCCAACCAAGGCGGAGAGGACGTAACCATGACCATGATCAAGAAATTCTCGATGGCCGCGATGGCAGTTGCAATGTCTGCAACCTCCTCGCTCGCAGCAACCAACATCACCTGGTGGCACGGCATGGGCGGCCGTAACGGTGAAGTCATCAACGAAGTGTCGCAGAAGTTCAACGCTTCGCAGACCGCTTGCGCTCTGACTCCGATCTCCAAGGGCACCTACGAAGAAGCTCTGGCAACCGGTATCGCCGCTTTCCGTTCGGGCGAACAGCCGAACATCCTGCAGGTATTCGATGCCGGTGCTGCCACCATCATCAACGCCAAGGGCGCAACCGTCGCCGCCGAAGACCTGATCAACAATGCAGGTTACAAGTTCGACCGCAATGCGTTCATCGAGGGCGTTCGCTATTTCTACGCTGACTCGAAGGGCAAGTTCATCGGCATGCCGTTCAACTCTTCGGCTCCGATCATGTACGTCAACCCGCAGGCTTTCGAAAAGGCCGGCGTTGCCGTGCCGAAGACCTGGGAAGAGTTTGAAGCTGTTGCTCCCAAGCTCAAGGAAGCCGGCTTCATCCCGATGACCGCTTCGCAGCTCACCTGGCAGTTCACCGAGAATTTCTTCTCGCGCCAGAACATCCAGTTCGCCAACAACAACAACGGTTACGACAGCGTTGTCGACACCAAGATGAACCTCACCGACAAGAACCTTGTCATGATGTTCGAAAAGCTGAAGGCCTGGTCTGACGCAGGTCTCTACAAGTTCTACGGCGCAAGCTGGAACGACAACCAGAAGCCTTTCGAAGAAGGCAAGGTTGCTATGTGGATCGGTTCTTCCGGTTCCTTCGGTGGCCTGCAGAAGACCGCTTCCATGCCATTCTCGGCTGATTTCCTTCCCTACTGGTCGAGCATCAAGGGCGCCGGCACCAACACCTTCATCGGTGGCGCTGCACTCTTTGCAATGGCCGGCAAGCCGGAAGCCGAAAACAAGTGCACGGCTGACTTCTTCCAGTTCCTGACCTCGCCGGAAATCCAGAAGTTCTACCACCAGGCTACCGGTTACGTCGCCATCACCAAGGCTGCTTACGAACTGGCCAAGAAGGAAGGCTACTACGAAAAGACCCCGGTTGCTGAAGTCGGCATCAAGCAGCTGATGCTGCCGTCGGGCGAATGGTCCAAGGGCTACCGCCTCGGCTTCTACCCGCAGATCCGTTCCATCATGGAACGCGAATACAACAAGATCTTCTCGGGTGAAACGACCGTTCAGAAGGCCTTCGAAACCATCGAGAAGGAAGGCAACGACCTCCTCACCCGTTTCGCCAAGACCGCCGGCTGATAGCCATCTCCCATCATGGTCCGTCCGCTCCTTATAAGGGGCGGGCGGGCTCTTTTGTAATTGCAAGAAAGGGGAGAACTCGTGGCCTATACGACGTCACAACCGCAGCCCGGCGGTTTCCTGTCCCGTCTCGGTTTCGGGGGCAAGGCACGCAGCAAGAAGACTGCCGTCGCGGCGGAAGAAATGAAGCGTGTGCAGTTCACCTCGCCCGTTTTGCCCTATCTGTTTCTTTTCCCGCAGCTCGCGGTGATCTTCATCTTTTTCTACTGGCCCTCGGTCCAGGCGGTAAGTTCGTCCTTTTACCTTGAGGACCCGTTCGGCTTCGGCTCCACCTTCGTGGGCTTGAGCAACTATACCGATGTGATCTTCAGCTCCGAATACCAGTCGATCGCGCTGTTTACCGCAGTCTTCACTGTGCTCGTCACCTTCCTGTCGCTTTCGCTGGGATTGCTGCTTGCCGTCAAGGCCGACCGCGTCATCCGTGGCGCTTCGACCTACAAGACGCTGCTCATCGCCATCTACGCCATTGCGGCCCCCGTTTCGGGCCTGATCGGCATGATGATCTTCGACCAGCATGTCGGCCCCTTCGTGAAGATGATGTCTTATTTCGGCTGGCATATGCAGGTTGGCCTGAACTATTACGACACGGCCTTCGCCATGACGGTTGTCGCCGTCTGGAAGCAGATCCCCTACAATTTCATCTTCTTCCTGTCGGGTCTGCAGAACGTGCCGGTCTCCGTGCGCGAAGCGGCGATGATCGACTGCCGCTCGGGCATGCGCCGTTTCTGGACGGTCATCCTTCCGCTTCTGGCGCCGACCGCCTTTTTCCTTTTGACCATCAACGTCACCTACGCGCTGTTCGACACGTTCGGCATCATCGACGTCATGGTCAAGGACAAGCCTGCCAACAACCCGGTGACGCTGGTCTACAAGGTCTATGCCGACGGCTTCCGCGGCAATGATATCGGCGGCTCTTCGGCCCAGTCGGTCATTCTGATGATCGTGGTTTTCGTCCTCACCATCTTCCAGTTCCGCTTCATCGAGCGGCGCGTCCACTACAATTGAGAGGACTAGCCATGTATCGCACCAAGTTTTCCGATCATCTCGTCCTCATCCTTGGCTCGCTGTTTCTCTGCATGCCGGTCGTGGTCGCCTTCATGACCTCCACCCACACGGCAGCCGATATTCACATGAACGGCCTGTCGCTCGCCTGGGGTGATAATTTCATCGCCACCTACGAGAAGGTGCTGACTCAGAAGGGTGGCTTTACCGGCGATATCACCGGTGCCCGCATGATGATGAATTCGCTGATCCTCGGCATCGGCTTTGCCGTCGGCAAGATCGTGCTGTCGATGATGGCCGCCTATGCCATCGTCTATTTCCGCTTCCCCATGGCGACACTCTCTTTCTGGGTGATCTTCACCACCCTGCTTCTGCCGCTCGAAGTGCGCATCATGCCCTCCTATCAGGTCATGTCGGATCTCGGCCTGTTGAACAGCTACACAGGCCTCATCGTGCCGCTTCTGGCATCCGCCACCGGCACCTTCTACTTCCGCCAGTTCTTCAAGTCCGTGCCCGAGGAACTGTTGGAAGCCGCCCGTATCGACGGCGCAGGTCCATTCAAGTTCTTCATCGACATTCTGGTGCCGATTTCGCGTACCATGATCGCCGCCATCTTCATCATCATGTTCGTCTATGGCTGGAACCAGTATCTCTGGCCGATGATGATGACGACCGACGAGAGCTTCTTCACCCTGATGCGCGGCATCAAATCCATCCTGCAGGTCTGGGTCGGCTCGAACATCCCTGATTACAACGAGGCATTTGCGCTGGCGGTTCTCGCCATGCTTCCGCCCGTGGCAATCGTGGTGATTTTCCAGAGCTGGTTCATCAAGGGCCTGACCGAAAGCGACAAGTAAGGAACGATAACAATGGCCGCGATCGACATCAGCAGCGTTGGCAAGATCTATAATGGCGGCGTACGTGCCGTCTCCGACATCAATCTCGACATAAAGGACGGTGAGTTCATCGTTCTGGTCGGCCCTTCGGGCTGTGGTAAGTCCACGCTTCTGCGCATGGTCGCAGGCCTGGAAGCCATTTCTGAAGGCACGGTGAAGATCGGTGACCGCGTGGTCAACCAGGTCGAACCGGCCGACCGCGATATTGCCATGGTGTTCCAGAACTATGCGCTCTACCCGCATATGACGGTGCGCCAGAACCTCGAATACGGGCTGAAGAACCGCAAGACCCCGAAGGCCGAGATCGACGCGCGCGTCAATGAAGCTGCCCGCATGCTGGAAATCACCCAGTATCTCGATCGCAAGCCGCGT
The DNA here is from genome assembly GCA_900472575.1 of Hyphomicrobiales bacterium. Classification (GTDB taxonomy): domain Bacteria; phylum Pseudomonadota; class Alphaproteobacteria; order Rhizobiales; family Rhizobiaceae; genus Neorhizobium; species Neorhizobium cellulosilyticum. The sequence continues at coordinate 88,168 of UCIV01000019.1, read as the reverse complement.
GCGCTCTCCGGTGGCCAGCGTCAGCGCGTCGCCATGGGTCGCGCCATCGTCCGCAAACCGGCCGCCTTCCTCTTCGACGAGCCGCTGTCCAACCTCGACGCCAAGCTGCGTGTCTCGATGCGTGGCGAGATCAAGCGCCTGCAGCGCCGCATCGGCACGACCTCTATCTATGTCACTCACGACCAGCTCGAAGCGATGACGCTTGCCGATCGCCTCGTCGTCCTGAACGGCGGACAGATCGAACAGGTCGGCTCTCCGCTCGACGTCTACCACACCCCGGCCTCCACCTTCGTAGCGAGCTTCATCGGCTCTCCGGCGATGAACCTCGTGAAAGCGGAACTGCAGAGCGACAGGCTCGCGATCGGCTCGTCGCAGATTTCGCTCAACGGCTACGCCCCCACTTCTGGTGCCGTCACGGTCGGCCTGCGCGCCGAAGACCTGCGCGTGGTGTCGTCGGCTGAAGGCATGCCCTTTACCGTCGAATATGTCGAGGAACTCGGCTCCCAGCGTCTGGCCCATGGCCTTGTCGGTGATCAGGCCGTTACGATCGCGCTCTCCGGCGAAGCCGAAATCACGAATGATATGCGGATCGCAATCGACCCGTCCAAACTGCATTTCTTTGATGCCGAAACAGGCAAGCGACTGGAGGCTTCCGTGCCCGCCAAGGCCCCTGCTGCAGTGGCCGAACCGGTCGCCTGAACGGCCGGATGCGGATGAGTTTAATCTGTGCGGTCGGGATTGTTCCCGGCCGCATTGCTTTCGGGCCTATGCCATCCTAAATCAGGCAAGCCCAAATTCAGGCGGCATCTTTATCGGGGACGAAACTCATGGCGCATGTTCGCAAGGTCGCAATCCAGATGGACCATATTTCCAGCATCAACATTGCTGGCGATTCCACCTTCGCAATGACCTTGGAGGCCCAATCGCGCGGCTACGAGCTTTTCCATTATACGCCCGATCGCCTGACCATGCGCGACGGCAAGATCTTTGCCGCCGTCGAACCGCTGCAGGTCCGCGACATCAAGGGCGATCATTTTACGCTCGGAGAGAAGCAGCGCGTGGATCTTTCGCAGATGGACGTCGTGCTTCTGCGCCAGGACCCGCCCTTCGACATGGGCTACATCACCTCCACCCATTTGCTGGAACGCATCCACCCGAAGACGCTCGTCGTCAACGACCCGGCCTGGGTGCGCAATTCGCCTGAAAAGATCTTTGTCACCGAATTTTCCGACCTGATGCCGCCGACGCTGATCTCGCGTGATCCTGAAGAAATTGCCGCCTTCCGTCACGAGTTGGGCGATATCATCCTGAAGCCGCTTTACGGCAATGGCGGCGCCGGCGTCTTCCACTCCGCCCGTGACGATCGCAACTTCACCTCGCTTCTCGAAATGTTCGGTCAGATGTATCGCGGCGAACCCTATATCGCTCAGGGTTATTTGAAAGAGGTTCGCAAGGGCGATAAGCGTATCCTGCTCGTCGATGGTGAGCCGGTGGGCGCGATCAACCGCGTGCCGGCCGAAACCGACAGCCGCTCCAACATGCATGTCGGCGGCCGCGCCGAGCCTACCGAACTAACGACGCGTGAAAAGGAAATCTGCGCCCGTATCGGACCGGCTCTGCGCGAGCGTGGCTTCATCTTCGTCGGCATCGACGTGATCGGCGACTACATGACCGAAATCAACGTAACTTCGCCGACAGGCATCCGCGAAGTGAAGAAATTCGGCGGAGCCGATGTCGCAAGCCTGATGTGGGATGCGATCGAAGCCAAGCTCAACTGAGTTTAGTCTTTGATTCGACAGAGAGGCGCCTGACCGGGCGCCTTTTTTGTTTAGTTTGTTCGATTTTTGTTCTTGTTTAAATTTTCGCGCCGTGTCAGCTTATGGTTGTATTGGGGCGAAGGCAAGCCGTGGGGCAGGGCCGTCGTTCCGGACATGATCTGTGGGAGCGATTGGCATGGTTTCACGCGTCAGTACCATTGCATTCCAGGGCATAGAAGGTGTTCCCGTCGACGTACAGGTCATGGTCGGCCCGGGCAAGATGGGCATGCATATCGTTGGCCTGCCGGATAAGGCGGTTGCAGAAAGCCGCGAGCGGGTGCAGGCCGCACTGCACGCGTCCGGCCTCGCCATGCCGGCGAAAAAGGTAACGGTCAATCTTGCGCCTGCCGACCTGCCCAAGGAAGGGTCGCATTTCGACCTTGCCATCGCGCTTGGCTTGATGACTGCACTTGGCGCCATTCCGGGTGATGCTGTTTCCGATCATGTCGTCATCGGCGAACTGAACCTGGATGGCACGCTGGCGGCGGTTGCCGGTGCGCTACCGGCGGCAATCAGCGCCAATGCCGTCGGCAAGGGCCTGATCTGCCCGGCAGACAGTGGTGCGGAAGCAGCATGGGCAGGGCCGGATGTTGATATTATCGCCCCGCGCAGCCTGATCGCGCTCGCCAATCATTTTCGCGGCACGCAGGTCATCTCGCGTCCGCAACCGGCAATCCGCGCTCTGCCGGCCAATCTGCCGGATCTGGCCGAGATCAAGGGACAGGAAAGCGCCAAGCGTGCCTTGGAAGTCGCGGCGGCTGGCGGACATAATCTACTTTTTGTTGGTCCGCCTGGTTCCGGCAAGTCGATGCTGGCGGCACGACTTCCCTCTATCCTCCCGCCGCTTTCGGCAGCCGAACTGCTGGAAGTCTCGATGATTCACTCGATCGCCGGCCAGCTTTCGGGCGGAAAGCTTTCGGATCGTCGACCCTATCGCACGCCTCATCATTCGGCGACCATGGCGGCGCTGGTCGGGGGCGGCCTGCGGGCAAAACCGGGCGAGGCCTCACTTGCCCATCACGGAGTTCTGTTCCTCGACGAATTCCCCGAATTCTCACCTCAGGTGCTGGATGCTCTGCGCCAGCCACTGGAGACCGGCGAATGCGTCATCGCCCGCGCCAATCACCGTGTTTCTTATCCGGCCAGCATCCAGCTTATTGCGGCGATGAACCCGTGTCGTTGCGGCATGGCGGGTGAGCCCGGCCATTCCTGCGCCAGAGGTCCGCGCTGTGCCGCCGATTATCAGGCCCGTATTTCCGCCCCGCTGATGGATCGTATCGATATCCGCATCGATGTACCGGCAGTGTCGGCTTCTGACCTGATCCGGCCGGCACCGGCGGAAAGCAGTACCGATGTCGCCAGACGCGTTCACGCAGCCAGAGAATTGCAGCAGGATCGTTATCTCACGGCAAGCCTGCCGGGGCCGCTCACCAATGCACGTTGCTCCACGTCGCTGATCGAGAAAGTGGCCGAACCTGATCCGTCCGGCCTGCAACTGCTGAGGGATGCGGCGGAGAAACTGAAATTCTCCGCACGCGGATATCATCGGGTGTTGAAAGTGGCTCGCACGCTCGCCGATCTCGACGGCAAGCCGACCGTTGGCCGGCTGCATCTGGCGGAGGCGATTTCCTACCGCATGGCCAGCGAGCGGCTGGCGATCGCGGCTGCGTGAATGTGTTTTAACCGCCCAAACCGTCGAACAGGGCGGTCGACAGATAACGTTCTGCAAACGAGGGGATGATGACGACGATCGTCTTGCCGGCATTTTCCGGGCGGCTGCCCACTTCGATCGCAGCCTTCAGCGCGGCACCGGAGGAAATGCCGACCGGCACACCTTCGAGAGCGGCCACATGGCGGGCGGTCTCCAATGCGTCGGCACTGGCAACCGTGACGATCTCGTCATAGACCTTGGTGTCGAGGATCTTTGGCGCAAAGCCTGCACCGATGCCTTGGATCTTGTGCGGACCTGGCTCGCCACCGGAAAGGACCGGAGATTCCTTCGGCTCGACGGCAATCACCTTGACGTCAGGCTTGCGGCCCTTCAGCACCTGACCGACGCCGGTAATCGTGCCGCCGGTGCCGATACCGGCGATGAAGATATCGACCTTGCCGTCGGTATCGTTCCAGATTTCCTCGGCCGTTGTCTTGCGGTGGATTTCCGGGTTGGCGGGATTTTCGAACTGCTGCGGAATGATTGCATCGGGCAGCGTGGCGGCCAGCTCTTCGGCTTTGGCGATCGCGCCCTTCATGCCCTTCGGACCTTCGGTTAGAACGAGTTCGGCGCCGAGAAGCGCCAGCATCTTGCGTCGCTCGACCGACATGGTTTCCGGCATGGTCAGGATCAGCTTGTAACCCTTGGCGGCTGCCGCAAAGGCAAGCGCAATACCCGTATTACCCGAAGTCGGCTCGACAAGCGTCGTCTTGCCCGGCGCGATCTTGCCCTGTGCTTCCAGGCTCTCGATCATCGCGACGCCTATACGGTCCTTGACGGAGGCAATCGGGTTGAAGAATTCGAGCTTGGCGAGGATCGTGGCCTTCACGCCCTTTTCCTTCGCCAGCTTGTCCAGCTTCACGAGCGGCGTGTCGCCGATCGTTTCGGTGATCGAGGAATAGATCCGGCCGCGGCCCGGCTTCTTGTCCGACATTGTCGTTTCTCCACTAGAACAGGTGACCGAAAATAGTGTCCGATGGAGAAAGAGGCGAGGATGAATTTGTCTTGTCGCATCGAAAAAAGGCGAAATATCCTTCTCCCGACAGGCGGCGTGGCGCAATCGCATGCTGCAAAAGAGGCAATCTTGACAGCTATCAATGCTGGCGCGGCCGGAAAGCGGCGTCAGACCCCGGTCGAACCGAAGCCGCCTGCACCGCGCACGGTTTCGGTCACGTCGCTGATCTCGGCCACGCGCACCTGCGTTACCGGCGCGATTACCATCTGGGCAATCCGCATTCCGCGACTAATGACGAAGTCTTCCTCGCCGAGATTGATCAGCAGCACCTTCACTTCGCCACGGTAATCGCTATCGATCGTACCGGGCGTATTGAGGCAGGTGATGCCGTTCTTGAACGCTAGACCGGAGCGGGGGCGAATCTGCGCCTCATAACCGGCCGGGATCTCGAAAATGAAGCCGGTCGGCACGAGTGCCCGTTTTCCCGGCGCAAGCGTCATGGGCTCGGCGTCGGCCACCGCCGCACGAAGATCCATGCCCGCCGCACCGCCGGTTTCATAGGAGGGCAGGTCCAGTCCATCGCCATTTTCCAGGCGGATGAGATTGAGCTTGGGCGAAGAAGAAGTGTGAGCGTTCATCTCCTCATTAGCCCGGTGATAGTCGCCGGGGTCAAACACGAATTGAAACTTATCCACAAAGTCGCTAGATACGCGGCAACTCGAAGGATTGTTGCTGACATGGCCGAAACTCTGGCAGAGGCGGTTTCCCGCCGCCGTACATTTGCGATCATCGCCCACCCGGACGCGGGCAAGACGACGCTGACCGAAAAGCTGCTTCTGTTCGGCGGCGCCATCCAGCTTGCTGGCGAGGTCAAGGCGAAGAAGGATCGCATCCAGACGCGGTCCGACTGGATGAAGATCGAGCGCGAGCGCGGCATCTCGGTCGTCACCTCGGTGATGACCTTCGAATATAACGACAAGGTCTTCAATATCCTGGATACGCCGGGTCACGAAGACTTCGCCGACGATACCTATCGCACGCTGACGGCGGTGGATGCCGCCATCATGGTCATTGATGCCGCCAAGGGTATCGAGCCACGTACGCTGAAGCTTTTCGAAGTGTGCCGCATGCGCGATATCCCGATCATCACCTTCGTCAACAAGATGGACCGCGAAAGCCGCGACATTTTCGAGGTCCTCGATGAAGTCGAGGAAAAGCTGGCGCTGGATACCGCTCCGATCACCTGGCCGATCGGCCGCTCCAAAAGCTTCTGTGGCTCCTATCATCTTGCCGAAAACAAGGTTCGCGGTCCCGATAGCGAAGATTCCATCTCCGTCAACGGTCCGCAGGCGGTCGCCGACCGTCTGCCGGAAAACGAGCGCGCGGCCTTCGTCGAAGAAGTGGAACTCGCGCTCGAAGCCTGCCGCCCGTTTGATCGTCAAGCCTTTCTCGAAGGGCACATGACGCCGGTCTTCTTCGGTTCGGCGCTCCGCAATTTCGGTGTTCGCGATCTGATCAACGCATTGGGTGATTTCGCCCCGCCGCCGCGCGACCAGGTTGCTGATATCCGCACCGTTCATGCCGCCGAAGACAAGATGACGGCCTTCGTCTTCAAGATCCAGGCCAACATGGACCCGAACCATCGCGACCGTATCGCGTTTGCCCGCATCTGTTCCGGCAAGCTTGAACGCGGCATGAAGGCCAGGCTTGCCCGCACCGGCAAGCAGTTGGGCCTCACGGCACCGCAGTTCTTCTTCGCTTCCCAGCGCCATATCGCTGATACGGCCTATGCCGGTGACGTGGTCGGCATTCCGAACCACGGCACGCTGCGTATCGGTGACACGCTGACCGAAGGTGAATCGCTGGTCTTCCAGGGCGTCCCGAACTTCTCGCCGGAAATCCTCCGCCGCGTCCGGCTGGGCGATGCGATGAAGGCGAAAAAGCTTAAGGAAGCCCTGCAGCAGATGGCGGAAGAGGGCGTCGTGCAGCTCTTTCAGCCGGAAGACGGCTCGCCCGCTATTGTCGGCGTGGTCGGCGCGCTACAGCTCGACGTCTTGAAGGAACGGCTTTCGGCGGAATATAGCCTGCCGGTCAGTTTCGAAATGTCGCGCTTCTCGGTCTGCCGCTGGGTTTCGTCGGACAACAAGGTCGACATGGAAAAATTCATCACCGTCAAGCGCGGCGATATCGCCCGCGACCTCGATGGCGACCCGGTTTTCCTGGCGCAGGATGCGTTTTCGCTACGTTACGAGGCCGAGCGTTATCCGTCGATCAAGATGGCTGCCATCAAGGAATATCACGTCGCCAAGGCGGCGTGATCCCGATCAATCGATCTTCAGCTCCGACCTGCCGCTCGTGAGGTCAGAGACAAGCCGTGATACGGTTTCGATTTCTGTCTCTGGAACCCGAAGATGCAGGTCGGCTCCGGTTGCGGTAAACTGCTCCTCGGCAATCGCAAGGTCCGCGATCGCCTGAAGCCGCGCCTTCACGCGCGCCAGATCAGAGAACTCGACACGCACAAGCCCTTCGACGGAAGGTTTCAGCTCGATCATCGGCGCGTTTCTCAGGCAACCCGCCGCCGTGCCGCCATAGGCGCGCACAAGACCTCCGCTACCGAGCAAGATCCCGCCGAACCAGCGGGTGACGATCACCACGACATTGGTCAGCGACTGGCCGTCGATTGCAGCCAGTATAGGTTTGCCCGCCGTACCGCTCGGCTCCCCGTCATCGGAAAACCGATAGGCCGCACCGATCCGCCATGCCCAGCAATTATGGTTGGCGTCGGCATCGGAATGCGTCGCGAGCGCTGCCTTCGCTTCCTCTTCGGTCGCAACGGGAAGCGCGATCGCGAGGAACCGGCTTTTCTTGATGATCTGCTCGAATGTGGCGGCTTGCTCTAGCTGGAACATGCCAGAGCTTTAGCGTCTCGCCCTTGGCAAGGAAAGTGACAGCCCTTCCTAGCCAGGTCCGGCTCGTTTAATCCGCTGTCAGGTCCTTGAGGAAATCGTCGCACCAGCGGTTGATGTCGTATTCGAGCAGGTGGTTCATCATCTTTTCCCACCGCTGCTTGCGCTCGTCGAGCGACATGCTGAGACCACGTGCGATCGCATGCGCCGTCCCTTCGATATCGTAAGGATTGACCAGCAGCGCGCCTGTCAGTTCGCGGGCGGCGCCGGCGAAACGGGAGAGAACTAGAACGCCCGGATCTTCCGGGTCCTGCGCCGCGACATATTCCTTTGCGACAAGGTTCATGCCGTCGCGCAGCGGCGTGACGAGCCCGATCTTGGCAAGGCGATAGAGGCCGGCCAAAAGAGGTCGTGGTACGGACCGGTTCACATAGCGGATCGGCGTCCAGTCCACCTGGCCGAGAGCGCCGTTGACGCGACCTGCCTGCTCGGCGACCGTACGCTGCATCTGCTCGTATTCCGGAACCTCGGATCGCGATTTTGGCGTGACCTGCAGATAGGTGACCTTGTTCTGGTAGGCCGGGTTCAGCCGCACGAACTGTTCGAACGCATCGATACGCTGGGTAATGCCCTTGGAATAATCCAGCCGGTCCACGCCGATGATGAGATCGCGGCCCTCGATGCTTTCCTTGGCTTTCTTCACCATCGTATTGCGCGATGCCTTCACCGCATATTTGGAAAAGGCTTCGGTCTCGATGGAAATCGGATAGGCGCCGCCCTTAAAGGTCCGGCCATAGGTGGAGAATTTATTGCCTCCCTCCAGACGTTCGCCAATTCCCTCGCGCACCAGTCCGCCGCCGAAATTGTCGAGATCGAAATCCGTGTGGAAACCGACGAGATCATATTGCGACAGTCCGCGCATGATCTGTTCGTGCACCGGCATGGCGAAAAGCACATCGGCCGGCGGCCAGGGGATGTGCAGGAAGAAGCCTATCTTGTTCTTGAAGCCCATCTGCCGCAGTTCGGAGGCAAGCGGGATCAGGTGGTAGTCATGCACCCAGATGATGTCGTCTTCCTTCAGAAGCGGCGCCAGCTTGTGGGCGAAGAAACGGTTGACGCGGAAATAACCGGCCATTTCCTTGCGGCCATATTCCGCAAGATCCAGCCGGTAATGGCAGATCGGCCAGAGCACCCGGTTGGCAAAACCGTGGTAATATTCCTCGACATCCGTATCCGTCAGATCCGTCAGCGCATAGGTGATGTTGCCATGCTCGCGGATATCCAGTTTTTCCGGCTCACGTTCGCCGCTCGAATTGCCGGACCAGCCCATCCAGATGCCGCCGCGCTCTTCGAGCGCCGCCTGCAAGGCAACGGCAAGACCGCCGGCCGGCGCATCGCCAGCCTTTTTGGGAACGGTGACACGGTTCGAAACGACCACAAGGCGGCTCAAGTTAAATTCCTTCCAATGATGAAGTACAGCCGGCGCATTATCGAGAAAGACCAGCCAGAATATCGCGCAGCTCGGCTGCGGAAGAGATAAGCATCGCCGCCTGCGTGGTTTTTCCGTCAGGCAGGGTCGCCTCGCCGATTCTGATCGACAGTCCGCCAAGCGCATTGGCGGTCGCAAACATGGCTTCGTCGGTTAGATCGTCACCGATCGCAACCGGTAAGCGGCCTTCAAAACAGGGTTCGCTGAGGAAGTGTCGTACGGCTTCACCCTTGCTAGCTCGCGCCGGACGAAGTTCGATCACCATTTTGCCGCGCTGCAAAATGAAATCGCTGCCTGCATCGATGGCGGCGCGTTCCATCAGCGCTTCAAGCTGGGCCTGAAGCTGCGGGGCCTGTCGGTAATGCGCGCCGATTGCGGCCCCCTTGTCCTCGATCAGCACGCCGTCCAGTCCTGCGGCCTCTGTCGCAAGGCGTTCCTTCAGCACTTCGAATTCCGGTGTCGCGGTGACACGCTCTATGAGGCCATCCGACATCCGTCGTTCAGCGCCATGAAGGCCCGCGATCGGAAATCGGTAGGGTTCGAAAAGCCGGTCGGCATAAGGCAGGGCGCGACCTGTCACCAGCGCCAGAGCGCCACCGAGCTTTTTAGAGATCGTGTGAAGAGTGGTGGGGAGATTCGGTGGAACGACGATCCCGTCAGGCGTGGCTGCCAGATCGATAAGCGTCCCGTCGATATCAAGGAACAGTGCCCATCGGTCGAAGTCTCTGAGAAGACCCGAAACCACTGCTCCGGATGGTGTGAAACCGGAAGAATCCCGGGCTTCACGTGGATTTGCTTGTTGCGACATGGGTTCTTATCTAGGCCGAGGTGGAACATCGGCAACCCTTGATGCCACGGAATGGCCGCAAATGGGGCGGTCTGTACGGTACCGTGCGGGCAAGCCGAAAAGCGTTGCCTGCACACAACAGTCTTAATGTGCGTTGCAAAACGTGAAGTTTCGCCCGTCGCATTTCCGTCACGAATACTGTTAGCTTAACTTTTCATTAGGCGAATAACCCGACCCTCCTCTCAATGCGCCACGTTTGGCCGCGATCTCTATCGGAGTTAAAAAATCCATGTGCCGCTGGGCTGCCTATCGAGGCGAACCGCTTTATCTGGAAGAGCTTGTTTCATCACCCGCCCATTCCCTCATAGAGCAATCCCATTGTGCAACCCGCGCCAAGACGGCCACAAACGGAGATGGTTTCGGCATCGCCTGGTATGGCGACAGGCCTGAGCCGGGGCGTTACCGCGATGTTCTGCCCGCCTGGTCCGACTGCAATCTGAGGAGCCTCGCAAGGCAGATCCGTTCATCGCTTTTCCTCGCTCATGTCCGCGCAGCAACAACGGGCGCAACCCGGCGCGACAACTGTCATCCCTTCGTTCACGGCCACTGGTCGTTCATGCATAACGGCCAGATCGCCAATTTCGATCGCATTCGCCGCCGTCTGGAAAGCATGCTCTCGGACGATCTGTTCAGCGCCCGAACCGGCACGACCGATAGCGAAATGATCTTCCTGCTTGCGCTGCAGTTCGGCCTCGATGCCGATCCGTTGGGTGCAATGGAAAAGGCCGTCGCAACGGTTGAGGCGCTGTCGATCGAAAAATCCGGCGAGGCGCTGGTGCGCTTCACCGCCTGTTTCTCTGACGGCAAGCAGCTTTATGCCGTGCGTTACGCCACCGATCACAAGCCGCCGACCCTTTATGCCGCCCCAATGGCCGGCCCGGCAGGTGCCAAAAGCGGTTATTGTCTCGTCTCCGAACCTTTGAACGACGAGGCCGATACCTGGGTGGAAATCCCGGATGGCAGCGCCGTCAAGGTCTGCCCGGATGGCATGCAGGCGCTGTTGTTCCAGCCGAAGCTGCTCGCTGAAGCCGCCTGATCTTCACGCCACTGGTAGCGTGATCCCAAGTTCCAGCCGCAGTTTCTTCGTCAGTCCGGCAGCCACCAGTTCGTAGGAGCGGGTCACGTAGTGCACGAGTTCATCCTCGGAAAGTGGCGCACTCGCCTTGATCTCCACCCATTTGCGCTTGGCGAAATAGGGTGCCTGGCCGATCCCGTCGAGCGCCGTCAGGATCTCGAAACTTTCCTCTGAACATTTCACCACGATGCGAGCCTCGTCGCCCTCGCTCAGAAGCGTGAACACCTTGTCGCCCACCTTGGCGACATGACTGTCCCACTGGTCGACGAATGTCGTTCCCGGCAATGTCTTCACGAAGGCGTCGAAGCCTCTGCGGGTGAACCGGTTCATGGTTTTCGCTCCTCCTTAGCTCTGCAGCTTGGAAGCGATCAGTGCCGCCAGCCGTCCGGCAACCTCATCTTTTGCAAGATCGGGCCATTCATCGATGCCCTGAGCTGAAATGATCTTCACGCGGTTTCTATCGCCGCCCATCACGCCGGTTTCCGGCGAAACGTCGTTGGCGACGATCATGTCGGCGCCCTTGCGCTCCAGCTTGGCGCGGCCGTTTGCCTCGACATTCTGCGTTTCGGCCGCAAAGCCGACAACGAGCTTCGGGCGCTTCGCATGGTGGCCGACGGTTTTCAGGATATCCGGATTTTCCGCCAGCTGCAGCGGGGAAGGGGCCTCGCCCGGCTGCTTCTTTATCTTCTGGTCGGCGGAAGAAACCACGCGCCAGTCTGCAACGGCCGCCACCATCACCGCGATATCCGCGGGCAATTGCGAGGTGACGGCATCCAGCATCTCGCTTGCCGTCTCCACATGAACGGTCGTCACGCCGGCTGGATCGGGGATCGTCACCGGGCCGGAAACCAGCGTAACTTTTGCGCCGAGCTTTGCCAGCGCTGCGGCAATAGCATGCCCCTGGCGGCCGGAAGATCGGTTGGCGATGTAGCGTACCGGGTCGATCGGTTCATGGGTCGGGCCGGACGTAACGATTGCGGTTCGGCCTTCAAGCGGCTTTGCTCCACTATCGAGAAGATCGATAACCGCGGCCGCAATCTGCAGCGGTTCGGCCATTCGCCCGATACCTGCCTCATTGCTTTCCGCCATTTCACCTGCCATCGGGCCGATGAAGGAAATCCCGTCCCGCTGGAGAACCTCGACATTGCGGCGGGTTGGAGCCGCATTCCACATTTTCGGGTTCATGGCGGGTGCTACGAGAACCGGCCGGTCGGTCGCAAGCAGAACGGTGCTCGCCAGATCGTCGGCCAGGCCAAGCGCCATCTTCGCCATCAGGTTCGCCGTGGCGGGTGCCACCAGAACGAGGTCGCAATCGCGCGCCAGCCTGATGTGCCCGACATCCTGCTCGTCTTCGCGCGAAAACAGTTCCGTATAGACATGGCCTGAAGACAGCGCGCCAACGGCAAGCGGCGTAACGAATTCCTGCGCCGATTTCGTCATCAGCGGCCTCACCTCGCCGCCGCGCTCGCGCAGCCGGCGGATCAGGTCGAGGCTCTTATAGGCCGCGATGCCGCCTGAGATGATGAGGAGAATACGCTTGCCGGAGAGTTCCATAGTCTTGCCTGCCATTGAAGTGCCCGGAAGCTAAGACCTTGTCCTCAAAGTTGCAATCGCCTTTCCTCCCGAGTGGTGAATGGCAAGTGGTGAACGGCGGTCATCCACTTGCCTGCGACAATCCGCTGCGCTACCAATTCCCTAGGGCCGGATGCGGCCAGCCGCCCGCGGCATCCAGCCATGGTGAATGCATCCAACCGACCATCATCCTCGACCATCCGGCCAATGATGACGAACGGATCAGCAATGCGGGCCCTGATTTGGCCGTTCGTCCATTGAAAGGATGATGTCATGCGCGATTTCCGCGATGCAAAACTGATGGCAAAAAGCCTGCGCGATGCGCTTGCCGAACAGAATGTCGAACTCTCCCACAGCAAGGCACTGGAACTGGTCTCCGCCCAGTTCGGTTACGATGACTGGAACGTTCTTGCCGCAAAGATCGAGGCAGCCGAACCGACGGAGCGAAAAGACGCGATCTCCATCCAGCCCGCCATCCCGATCTTCCGCATTTTCGATGTGACGAAGGCGATGGAATTCTATCGGGATTTCCTCGGCTTTGCCGTGGATTGGGAACATCGCTTCGCGCCCACTGCACCGCTTTATTGCCAGATGTCGCGCAGCGGCATGCTGATCCATCTCTCCGAACACGCCGGTGACGCCTCGCCCGGCGCGCGCGTATTCGTGCCCATGTCGGGGGCGGCCGCCTTCCAGAAAGAGTTGATCGGTAAGAACTACCCCTATATGCGGCCGGGGCTGGAGCAGGCGGACTGGGGACTGGAGGTCACTGTCATCGACCCGTTCAGCAACCGCATCACTTTTTGCGAGCGCGAAATAAAGGCCTGATCAGCTCGCCTGCACAAGGCCGAACAGATTGAGGGCGATCGGGGATCGTTGTTCCTTCATCATGGCGATCCCCAGTCGCGCCACCAGCGGCGGCCCTTCTATCGGTCGAAACACGACGCCGTCGATTTCGATCTTGGCAAGTGATTTGGGCACGATCGACACGCCAAGGCCCGCCGCGACCAGATTGACGACCGAAGGGATTTGAGGGGCTTCCTGTGTCACCGTCAGCTCGAAACCGGCTTCCTTGCAGGCCTGCAGGATGTCTGTATAGAGGCTGAGGCCCATATTGCGCGGAAAGATGATGAAAGGCTCGCCGGCAAGGCTTGCGAGCTTCACGCGGCTTTGTGCCGCAAGCGGATGACCGACGGGAAGCGCCACCAGCATCTGTTCGTCCGCCATGCGTTTCAGCCGCACGTCCTTCGGATCTTCCAGCCCCGGCCGGATGAAGGCGACGTCGAGCTCGCCTCGATTGAGCTTTTCCATCAGCCAGTTGCTGTTCATCTCGATCAGCGACAGGGCGACCTCCGACCATCGTGCCCGAAACTGCCGGATGATCGTCGTCACGGCCGGGTTGAACGTCGCCGAAGCCGTAAAACCGAGCGTCAGACGCCCCGTTTCGCCACGCGCAGCCCTTTGCGCCGCGAGTTTTGCGTGATCCGCGGCTGCAAGCGAGATCCTGGCCTCGGCAAGGAAGGCGACACCGGCGGCCGTCAATTCGGCGCCATGCGCCACTCGGTGAAACAGCTGCGAGCCGATCTCCGTTTCGAGGTCACGGATCTGCTGGCTGAGCGGCGGTTGGCCGATGCCGAGTTTTGCCGCGGCCCGGGTGAAATTCAATTCTTCCGCGACGGCGACGAAATAACGAAGATGTCGAAGCTCCATATCTAAAACCTATCACGAACGCGTCCTCCATATATTGGACACATGAACGCATGCTGGCTAGATTCGGGGTATTCCAGAAGGTCTTTTTTATCATGCCGTCCGCCGCCGCCAGCCGTCCTTTAGCTTCCGAAATCGATATTCTAGAACCCACGATTGCCCCGCCTCAGTCTGATCCTCCCAAACAATATCTGACGCGCGGTACGCCAGGCTACCGAAAGGCTAGCCTGGCACTTTTCATGTCCGGTTATTCGACCTTTGCGCTGCTCTATTGCGTGCAGCCGTTGATGCCGATCTTTGCCGACGAGTTCAAAGTCAGCCCGGCGATGAGCTCATTGTCACTCTCGCTGTCGACGGGTCTGCTTGCGCTGGCCATCTTCTGTGCCGCCGCGATCTCCGAACGTTTCGGTCGCCGCAGCCTGATGTTCTGTTCGCTGATGGGCGCGTCGCTCTGCACGCTTGCCTGCGCCGTCATGCCCAGCTGGAACCTCATCCTGGTGATCCGCGCGCTGGAGGGGCTGCTGCTTGGTGGCGTCCCGGCTGTCGCCATGGCCTATCTGTCGGAAGAGATCGATCCCAAGGGGATCGGTGCCGCCATGGGCCTCTATATCGCCGGCAATGCGCTGGGAGGCATGTCGGGCCGTGTCTTTACCGGCATCCTCGCCGAGTATCTGTCCTGGCGCGTAGCGTTGGCGGTCATCGGCGCTTTCGGCATTGCTGCCGCCATCGGTTTCTTCACCATGCTGCCGCCGTCGCGCAACTTTAAGCCGCGCCGGTCCAACGCCAGCCATCACGTGTCGGCCTGGCTCGGCCACGTCAGGAAAGGCCCGCTGGCACTGCTCTTTCTCATCGGCTTCCTGCTGATGGGATCCTTCGTCACCATCTACAACTATTCCGGCTTCCGGCTGGTGGTCGAACCCTATCACCTCAACCAGACCGAACTCGGCCTGATCTTCACCGCCTATCTCTGTGGTGTTGGCTCGTCCTGGGTCGGCGGCACGCTGAGCGACCGTTTCGGCCAGTTTCAGGTGATGATGGCGGGTATCATCCTGATGTTTGCCGGGCTGATGACCACGCTGGCGTCACCACTCATCCTCATCATTCTCGGCATCGCCATGCTGACGGCGGGCTTCTTCATGGCCCATGCGGTCGCAAGCGCTCTCATCGGGCGTCTGGCCGGAGCCAACAAGGGGCATGCCTCCTCGCTTTATCTTCTGGCCTATTATCTGGGCTCCAGCATTGCCGGTTCGATCGGCGGAAAATTCTGGAGCGCCGGCGGCTGGTCGGCGGTCATCACCTTTACCGGCATCATGCTGGCGCTAGCGCTGGTTGCCGGACAGACGGCCTACTTCCTGAGCTGCCGCAAGGCTAGATAAAAGCCATTGCTATCCGCTGGTCCGGACAGCTCGGATCGGCTGGGTGACCAGCTTGAAATCCGCCATTTCCTTTTCCGTCAGATAATAGAGCCGGTCGGGCGGCGTCTCCAGCGCATGCAGCCACAGGCCGGAGCCGATGCCCATCTCTTCCAAATGCCGGGCAACTCGCGCGGTCGTCGATTGCGCGCTCGACATCGCCTGTTCCGCTGAAGGCCGCTCGCGGCTGCCGTTGAACACCTGATGTACGCCGATGACCGCATCCTTTTCCGCGATACGCTCGGTGCCGCCGGAAAAGGCGATCGGGCAGGACGAGGCGCAAAGCCCGCGTGAAGCGATCCGGGTTTGCAGCTTCTTCTCGCGGATGAGTTTTGACATCGCAATCGCGTCATCCACCGAACCGCCCGGCGAGTTCAGCTGCACGGTCTTTACATATTCCCCGCGTGCCTCGATTTCCTGCGCAAACCGTCCTGCCGCGCCCGGATCGATCGTCCCTTCCACCATCAGTACGCCGCCAGGTTTGAGGTCGAAGGTCATCGCCTTGCGCAAAACCTCGCTCGGGCTTGCTGGCTCGACCGGTGGAGCGGCAGGACGCCCGTCGGTCAAGGCAGGCGGCAACACGGGCTGATCGTCATGCATCGGGTCGAAACCCGGCAATTCCGCGCTCGCAGTTGCGATTTCGCGGACATCGATCACCAGAAAGGTCGCGGAGGCTGCGAGCAGCACATAGAATACGCAGCGCATCAATACGCCGTCGTCGATCCGGCGGATGGCTTCACCGATCGTCATGCAGCCTGTCCCTGCCGCGCGAGCGCGGATCGAGATTGGTGATATTGTTCGGCTCTTCGGTTGTGCCTTCGCCCTCCGCCTTGTTCTCCTCCTCAGCCCTCGCGACGGCAGCCTCCAGATCGACGCCATTGGCCGAAAGCGCGCGCTGGATTTCGAGCGCCCGCATCAGTTCTGCCGCGGTAATACGCTCGGCATAGGGCAGTTTCTCTTCCTGTCGGCGGATCGAAGCGTGGGCGACGGCGAGAATGAACACCATCACGCCCGGCAGAAGATCGATAGAGATCGCTCCGGCCCAGGCGGGAATGAAGTCTTCGGCATAATGCAGCACGGCTTCAGCCGAAGACAAAGGCACGAAGCGGCGCTCCCCAACCGGCGCGCGCGAAAGGATTTCGTCAGCGGCCTTGGCAAGTGCCTTCGACTGTGCGGCAACAGAGGCTCTGACCGTGGCCATCACCTGATCCTGCCGGTTGACCAGATTGGCATCGCTGCCATCGGCGACAGGCGCAATGAAGCCGAGCGAGAGATCATCTGCCGCGCGGCGGATCGATGGGGCAATCGATGTCTGGGCGAGCGAACTGATGACGCCGGTCAGCGCCACCGCTTCGGTCGAAAACTGGTCGGCGCGCGGCGCGATCAGGCCGGGTGCCGAGATCAGCGAACGCATCGTTTCCAGCCGCTTCTGCCCCTGCTCGAAAAGCTCCGCCACCTGCTCGCGCGAACCGTTGATATTGGCCTCGAGCGATCTCATCTGCCCCGACATCTGGGTCAGAAGCTGCACGACGCTCCCCGAACCCGTCGTGCCGGTCAGCGAGCCGGATTGCCGCTCGACGGCGGCAAGCTGGGTAAACCGCTCCGAGGCGCGCTGGATGTCCGGTAGCAGGCTCTGAACGGCAAGCGTGTTCTGGTGGGCGCGGTCCAGATCTGCGGCGTAACCTTCGACTGTTTCCGAAAGGTGCTGCTCGACGGCGGCAGAGCCGGCAAGGGCCGCAGCATTCAGCCAGCTCGACATGGCAAGGATCATCGCCGCACCACAGGCCATCACGAACAGCATCGCGGTCTTGCCGGTCCGGCTGGTGATATGCGGGTAGAAGCGCGCCATATAGGACCAGAAGGCATAGATGCCGACCGAGACCGAAACCGAATAGATGATCGCGGCAAAGAACACGCCGGTCGGCGATCCGTCGAGGATCGAGCGGACGCCGAGATAGGTGTAGACGCCTGACGCCAGCGCCAGAACGGCAAGCGCGAAACGAGTCATGGTTTCGACGGCTGCGACACCGTCCTTCAGGCGTTGCGTAGGACCCAAGGCCATCGGCAATCTCCGGGAAGAGGAATGTATTCCTTAAAGAGGTATGAAGAAACCGGCAGAATCAAGACGGCGCCGTGGTGCGGTAATGACGAAAAGCCCGCAAACAGAGGCTTTTTCATCAAATCCGGTTCAAGTCTCTATTCCTTGCATGCCGAGACCGCCGAGTGCGAAGAAATCATCGATCGCATGGATGGGGGAAATCGCGATCAGTCGTGCCAGGAATGCGTCGGAAGCAAGTTCCTCCTCCACCGCTTCCACCTCGGCGGAGAGGGCGCGATCGATGGTATAGAATGCTGCGTGTCTGCGCACCACCTCGTATATAAGCCCCACCGCGCCGCCCGGCTCGTCGCCATGCAAATCCATCGCCTGTGCAGCCAGCAGCGCCTCCAGTCCCGCGAGACGTCTCACAGCCCGGACCTGTCGCTCGAAGCGTTCTACCACAAGCGGCAGGAAGGCTGCCTCGTCCTCCATGCCGCCGGCAACGACGATCGACTGTGCCGAAACCGGATTGCTCATCGAAAGAACCCGCGAATAGATATCGCCGGCAAGCTTGATGATCGGCCCGAAGCCGGTGGCGATCGCACCCGGCGGCACCAGATTGACCGGCAGGTCACGCCGCTGGCCGTTGCCCAGAAGGACGCAGCGGTTGAAGGAATTGCGCGCCGCATGCGCCATGCAAAGCACAGCCGATTCCATCAGCACGGTCACATCGAGCGGCAGTGATCCACCGGACGTTAGCACCCGACCGTCGGCGATCACCGGATTGTCGTCGGAGCGTCCGGTCGCCGCGAGGATCTTGTGGCCGGAGGTCAGCACACTTTCGAACACTGCGCCGAAAACCTGTGGGATCATTCGAAGACTGAGCGGGTCCTGCACATGGGTGCCGCTTGGCCACGCCCAGCCCTGCGAGGCATTCAGCAGCCAAGAGCCGATCATCGCCTCGCGCGGCGTGCCCACATGGGTGACGGCGAGCCAGGGATCGCGGGACGCACCCATGGCGCCGGCTGCGGTGAGGCCTGTGGCCAGCAGCACGCGCAAGGCGCCGGCGGCTCCACGCATGATCCGGGCAGCTGCGGCGAAACTGACCGAATTGACGCTCAGCGAGGCGAGACCGTCGCGGGGTGCCATCCGCTGGGAGCTCAGGCCCGCTGCCTTGAAAGCCTCTTCCGCCGGCATCCTTCTGCCCCGATAGACGGCTTCCCCGACACCAGTCAGAACGGCGCCTATCTGCCCCATCAACCCGATATCGGCGCAACCGATCGAACCGGTTCGGCGAACGATGGGAATGACGTCTGCTTCCAGGAGTGCCAGATAACTCTCCACCAGCTCCGTCGTGCAGCCGACATAGCCGGTCAGCGCCGTGTTGACCCGCATTGCAATAGCGTTGCGCACCACCTCTGTCGGAAATGGATCGCCGGTTCCGAAATGGTGGGCGCGCACCAGGCCGAGATTGAACTGGTCCAGTTCGTCGCTCGACCATTCGATATCCTTCATCGCGCCGACGCCGGTCGTCGCCCCGTAGACCGGCATGCCGTCGGCGATCGCCTGTTCAAGCACGGCTCTTGCTGCTCGAACACGTGCCATGCCGTCCGGCTCGGCGCTGACGGAGGCGCGGCCATCGCCGATCACCAGAAGTTCCGCAAAACCGAGCGGCTGCCCGGTCAACCGGATGGGGAATTTCGCTTCGGACATCTGCTTTGCCATGCTTCCACCCTAATGGAGATAAGTGGCTGCGGGATATCCCGAAATGCGAACGGATATGTCGCGCGAAACCCCGTCAGAGCGTCACGGCGATATAGACGAGCGCTGCCGCAATCACCCAGAGCGCCCACCGGCCGTAACGGCTGTGCCGAGCCTCCGCTTTACCGATCGCCTCTGCCGTCTCGGGATCGAAGCGCAGGCCGTTTTCGCTCATATGGACCAGTTCCTGGTGGAACTTGCCCGTCTGTGCCGCGATTTCGGGTGCCGCCTCGGCAAGCTTGACGATCGCCTTCAACCCATCCTTGACGTCGGAGACTACGCGTTTCGGGCCGAGATTGTCGCGGATCCAGTCGCCGACGACCGGCTCCGACGCCTTCCACATGTTGAAGCGCGGGTTGAGCATGCGCGACACGCCCTCGACCACCACCATCGTCTTTTGCAACAGGATCAGCTCCGGCCGGGTCTGCATCTCGAAAAGGTCGGTCACTTCGAACAGCAACGCCAGAAGACGCGCCATCGAGATCGTTTCGGCCGGCTGTCCGTGGATCGGCTCGCCGATCGCCCGGATCGCCTGCGCAAATGCGGCGACGTCATGATGGCCCGGTACGTAGCCGGCTTCGAAATGCACTTCGGCAACGCGCATGTAGTCGCGGGTGATGAAGCCGAACAGGATCTCGGCGAGGAAGCGTCGCTCCTTCTTGCCGAGCCGCCCGGTAATGCCCATGTCGACCGCAACGATCGTGCCGTTAGCTTCCACGAACAGGTTGCCCGGGTGCATGTCGGCATGGAAGAAGCCGTCGCGCAGCGTATGGCGCAGGAAGGACTGGATCAGCACTTCGGCAAGTTTTTCCAGATTATGACCGGCGGCGCGCAGCGCCTCGACATCGTTCATCTTGACGCCGTCGATCCACTCCATGGTGATCACATCGCGCCCCGTCCGTTCCCAGTCTACGGTCGGTACGCGAAAACCCGGATCATCCTTGGTGTTTTCGGCAATCTCGGAAAGGGCAGCAGCCTCGAGGCGCAGGTCCATTTCCATCTTGGTCGTCTGCTCCAGCGTCCGCGTCACCTCGATCGGGCGAAGGCGCCGGCTGGAGGGCAAAAGCCGCTCCTGCATGCGGGCAACCACATACATGCCCTCGATGTCATGGGCAAAACGCTGCCGTACGCCGGGGCGCACGACCTTCACTGCAACCTTTTTACCGTTGACGGTCGCCGGATGAACCTGCGCGATGGACGCGGCCGCAATCGGCTCTTCAAACGACGTGTAGAGGTCTTCGATCGGGCGGCCGAGCGAGGTCTGGATCGCGTTCTTGGCGGCATCCGTCGGGAAAAACGCCATCCTGTCCTGCAGCATGGCAAGATCGACGGCCCAGTCGACGCCGACAACGTCCGGGCGGGTGGCGAGGAACTGCCCGATCTTCACATAGGACGGCCCGAGCCGATCGACGGCACGCGTCAGCCTTTCGCTGCGCGCCTGCTTCTTGGCGCGAAAACGTGCCAGCGGCTCCAGCATCGATTTGGCGAAGCCTACAGCCGGCGGCATGTCTTCGGTCGGAAGCGCGGAAACCACGCCTTCGCGGACAAGGACCCAGCCGACACGGGCGAGCCGGAAATACGCGCCGATCGTGCTCATGCGCTCAAAGCTTCCAGCCGGAATGCAGCGCAGCGATGCCGCCGGTGTAATTGGTATAGCTCACACGGGAGAAGCCGGCCTCGCGGATCATCGTGGCGAAATTCTCCTGGTTGGGGAATTTGCGGATCGATTCCACCAGATACTGATAGGGTTCGGCATCGCCGGTAATCATCTTGCCGAATTGCGGGATCGCCTTGAACGACCACTCTTCGTAAAACTTGTCGAGCAACGGCATTTCGACTTCGGAGAATTCCAGAACCAGCAGACGCCCGCCGCGCTTCAGGACGCGATAGGCTTCGGACAGCGCCACATCGATGCGCGGCACGTTGCGGATGCCGAAGGCGACCGTATAGGCGTCGAAGGAATTGTTTTCGAAGGGAAGGGATTCCGCATTGGCCTCAACGAAATCCAGATTGTCGGAAAGCTTCTTCTTGGCGGCACGCTCCGCGCCGACGGCAAGCATCGAGCCATTGATGTCGAGCACGGTCGTATGTGCCTTGCGGCCGGACGCCTCCACGATGCGGAAGGCGATATCGCCGGTGCCTCCGGCAACGTCGAGTGTCTTGTAGCCTTCTTCCTTGCGCGGCGAGAGCGCTGCGATCATCGCATCCTTCCAGACGCGGTGCATGCCAGCCGACATCACGTCATTCATGATGTCGTAGCGTTTGGCGACCTTGTGGAAGACGTCGTTGACCAGACCCTGCTTTTCTCCGTCGGCCACCTGGCGGAAGCCATAGGAGGTTTCCATTCCGCCATGGGCGCCGGTTCGGGCTTCGGTCATCGGTTACTCCTTAACGTCTTGTCCTTGAGCCTTCGATGGTAGCGAAACCGATTGTGGATCGCTATGTGGTGGATGGCCCGGTCGGTAAATCAATTGTCCGTCCGGTCTATAGATCACCGGCGCGGTTGTTGAAACAGGAAGTTAGGTATCCATGCCCGAATTGCCAGAGGTCGAAACCGTCAGACGCGGGCTTGCCCCGGTCATGGAAGGTGCGCTTGTGACACAGCTTCAGCAGAACCGCCCGGATCTGCGCTTTCCGCTGCCGGAAGCCTTCGCTGAAAGGGTCTCCGGCCGCCGTATCATCTCGCTGGGGCGCCGTGCGAAATATCTGCTGATCGATATGGAAGACGACCTGACCTTGATCAGCCATCTCGGCATGTCGGGTTCGTTCCGCATTGAGGATGCCGTTCAGGGCGACTTTCATTATGCGCGCTCGAAAGACAGCAAACATGATCATGTGATCTTTCACGTCGAGCGTGACCGGAGGCAACAGAAGATCATCTATAACGACCCGCGCCGTTTCGGCTTCATGCATTTGTGGAAGCGCAGCGAGCTCGATCTCTACCCCGCCTTTGCCGAGCTCGGCCCGGAGCCGACCGGCAATGCACTCGATGCCGATTATCTCGCCGGACGACTGAGCGGCAAGAGCCAGCCGCTGAAGGGCGCGTTGCTCGACCAGACGGTCATCGCGGGTCTCGGCAATATCTATGTCTGCGAAGCCCTGTGGCGATCGCGCCTGTCGCCGAAACGTCAGTCGGGCACGCTGGTGACGCCGAAGGGAAAACCGAAAAAGGAACTGCTGGCGCTGACGGAGGCGATCCGTGCCGTCATCGCCGATGCGATTGCCGCTGGCGGATCGTCCTTGCGTGACCATATCCAGACGGATGGATCGCTCGGTTATTTCCAGCATTCTTTCTCTGTCTATGATCGCGAGGGCGGGGCTTGCCGCATGCCTGGATGCAACGGTACCGTTGAGCGCATCACGCAATCCGGCCGATCAACCTTCTATTGCCAGGCCTGCCAGAAATAAGCCGTCACAGACGCGGGAGGATACCTCTATGACCTTGGAAGCAGACTTTGAGACGATCTTGACCGAAACTCGCGGTGCGGTGGCAATTATAACGCTGAATCGCCCCAAGGCACTCAATGCGCTGAACTCACTGGTTATGGCCGAGCTGACAGCGGCGTTGAGCGTATACGATAGGGACGAGAACGTTGCCGTTGTCGTCCTCACGGGCTCTGAAAAGGCATTTGCAGCCGGGGCCGATATCAAGGAAATGCAGTCGCTCGACTTCGTTGATGCCTATCTCGGCGATTTCATTTCTGGCTGGGATGCAGTTGCTTCTTTCCGCAAGCCGCTAATCGCTGCCGTCTCTGGCTTTGCACTGGGGGGCGGCTGCGAGCTTGCAATGATGTGCGACTTCATCATCGCATCGGATACGGCAAAGTTCGGCCAGCCTGAGATCACCCTTGGCGTTATTCCGGGCATGGGTGGCTCGCAGCGCCTCACCCGCGCTGTCGGCAAGGCCAAGGCGATGGATATGATCCTGACCGGCCGGATGATGGATGCAGCGGAGGCAGAGCGTGCGGGACTCGTATCGCGTGTGGTCGAAGCTGAAAAACTGATGGACGAGGCACTAGCTGCTGCGGAGAAAATTGCGGCCTTCCCGCGCGCCGCCACGCTGATGGCCAAGGAGGCCGTCAACCGGTCGTTCGAAGCAACATTGTCCGAAGGGCTGCGTTTCGAGCGCCGTGTATTCCAGTCGTTGTTTGCCACCGCCGACCAGAAGGAAGGCATGTCCGCCTTTGTCGAAAAGCGTAAACCGGCCTTTTCCAATAGGTAGAGGCTTAAAAAGCGCGTTGACTGGGGCGGGTATTCCCGCTATATGCCCGCCCACAGTTGGGAAAGCCTTTTATGCGGCTTCCTCTATTGCTCCCGAATTGCTGGATGATGGGTCGCAGGACCGGCGGCAACGGTGGAGTGTTGGTTCGAATTCGTAGAGAGGCATGAAATGGCCAATACAACTTCGGCGAAAAAAGCGACCCGCAAGATCGCTCGCCGCACCGCAGTCAACAAGGCTCGCCGTTCGCGCGTTCGCGGCTTCATCCGTAAGGTTGAAGAAGCCATCGCAACCGGTGACGTTTCCGTTGCTGCAGAAGCACTCAAGGCTGCTCAGCCTGAGATCGCTCGCGCCGCTACCAAGGGCGTTCTTCACAGCAACACGGCATCCCGCAAGGTTTCCCGTCTTGCTGCTCGCGTGAAGGCACTTTCCGCCTAAGCCGGCTATCAATTTCAAAGTTTTAAGAAAGCCTGGTCTAACGACCGGGCTTTCTTTGATTCTGCCTTTTCAACCGGTCGTTGCTCGGCTCAATAACGGTTTCGTGTCATATGCGTGACAAAGAAAATGCAGGTTTATTAGAGACTTACGAGCATTAGTTTGGCTTTTGCCTTCATTTGGCCCGGCCCTTAGAAGGTCAAAATAGAGTCAAGCGATTTTTTATTTTTCCTGTGAATCGCGATGGTTGTGGCTGGCCAAATTTGAATCCCATTGATTCAACTGCGATTCTTTATGACAGCCCCTGCGGCATTCTAAACACGCAGCAAGAGTCAACGCCCGGCGCTTAATTTTGGGTAAAAAACACTGTTGATCTTGCCAGGTGATCCTGCCTAAATGGCTTCCAGCAAGGGGCTCGGGGACAACTTCAGGAGCTTTCGCTGACAGTCTCAATCAAGAGAAGGTCGCGGACGTTTCATGTTCTTTGCTGCGGGATAAGAACTCCCGTTTTCCATAAACTTAGGGTTGCAAACCGGAAAGTGCATACTTTTCGGCCGCATTCCTTTTGTGTCCGCAGCCCGCCTCGGCGGTTTGTGGGCATTCCGCACTCATGATGTCTCGTACGAGGATGAGACATTGGAGTGACCCGTATCGACCGGCCTGAACGAGGCGGACCGGAAGATGAGCTTCGTTCTGGCGGATGAAGCTGGGAAAATTAAGGGGACGATTTAAAGCCTTTCCTTAGCGGGAAGGGTTAGGTGAAATTTACGACTATGTCTGGCGAAATCAGTTCGCCGGGCTTCCATTCAGAAGGCGGCAAATAATGCAGATCAATACCGTATCGACACGGGCACTTGGTGACAGCGACCGTGCTCGACAGGGATTCGATACAGTTTGCTCCCAAGCGGCAGGGGAAACAGCGGAAATGCAGCATGATGCTCTTTTCGAGCGGTTCAGTGCGCGATTGAAGGCGCAGGTCGGTCAGGATGTTTATGCAAGTTGGTTTGCGCGTCTTAAGCTTCATTCTGTATCAAAAAGCGTTGTGCGGCTCACCGTTCCGACGACCTTCCTGAAATCCTGGATCAACAACCGGTATCTCGAGCTGATCGAAGGCCTCTTCAAGGAAGAGGATAAGGAAATTCTCAAGGTGGAAATCCTGGTCCGCAGCGCAAGCCGCGCGATCAAGGCTCCCGGTGCTGTCGAACAGCGGCCGGCACCGGTCGAGAACAGCGCTACAACCAGTTTCAATCGCGCTTCGCAGCCGCGTGAAATCGGCAAGATCGCAGCCTTTCCGGCGCCGCTGGCTGCAGCCTCGACTGCGACGCGCAATGCGCACTCCGGACCGTTGTTCGGCTCTCCTCTTGATAGCCGTTATACGTTCGAGACCTATATCGAAGGTTCTTCCAACCGCGTGGCGCTTGCCGCCGCAAAGACGATTGCCGAAGCCGGTGCAGGCGCTGTCCGCTTCAATCCGCTATTCATTCATTCGAATGTCGGTCTCGGCAAGACACATCTTCTTCAGGCAATTGCCAACGCTGCCGTCGGCAGCAACCGTAACCCGCGTGTCGTCTACCTGACGGCTGAATATTTCATGTGGCGTTTCGCTACTGCGATCCGTGACAATGATGCCCTGACGCTCAAGGACAGCTTGCGCAATATCGATCTTCTGATCATCGACGACATGCAGTTTCTGCAGGGCAAGATGATCCAGAACGAATTCTGCCACCTCCTCAACATGCTGCTCGACAGCGCAAAGCAGGTTGTTGTTGCAGCTGACCGTGCACCGTGGGAGCTGGAATCGCTCGATCCGCGCGTCCGCTCGCGTCTTCAGGGTGGCGTTGCCATCGAGCTGGAATCCCCGGAATACGAAATGCGTCTGGAAATGCTCAAGGGTCGCCTGCAGACGGCCAAGCAGGACGATCCGTCGCTCGATATTCCGGCCGAAATCCTCAGCCACGTTGCCCGTAACGTCGCCAGCAGCGGCCGTGAACTGGAAGGTGCCTTCAACCAGCTTCTGTTCCGTCGTTCGTTCGAGCCCTCGCTTTCCATCGAGCGTGTTGATGAGCTTCTGGCGCATCTGGTTGGTGCCGGCGAGGCAAAGCGCGTCCGTATCGAGGATATCCAACGCGTCGTTGCCCGTCACTATAACGTGTCGCGGCAGGAACTCGTTTCGAACCGTCGTACCCGCGTCATCGTCAAGCCGCGCCAGATTGCCATGTACTTGGCGAAGACCATGACGCCGCGTTCCTTCCCGGAAATTGGCCGTCGTTTCGGCGGACGCGATCATACGACCGTTCTTCACGCGGTGCGCAAGATCGAGGAGTTGATCGGCGACGACAGCAAGCTTGGCCATGAGGTTGAGCTCCTGAAGCGCCTGATCAATGAGAACAATGCATGATCGGCTGCTGAGCCAAATTTGAAGACCGGATGGGTCGTTCCGCAAGGAGCGGCCCATTTTTTCACGATCCATAATGGGTGCTCTCGACGATCGGCTCTTGACGAGTCGAGCCCGCAAGTCGAACTTCTCGGAAAACGCCGGTAATCGACCAAGAGGCTCTGCATGTTCCTGTTATCTGTCGCTATGATCTGGGGCGTTGCCTGCATCACGCCGGGACCGAATACGCTTCTGGTAATCCGCTACTGCCTGACGGCACCGCGCAAAGTGGCGATCTCTGCGGTCATGGGGACTATTACCGGAACCCTGTGCTGGGGCATCGCCGGATGGCTCGGCATCAATGCTCTTTTTCAGGCGGCACCCTTTGCCTATCTGGCTTTGAAAATTGCCGGCGGTCTTTATCTGATCTGGCTCGGCATTCGTGTGTTTGTTGACGTTAGAAAGGCGCGCAGAGCACCAGAGGCCATCCCAGAAAAGGCCGATTTTTCGCTGAAGACTGCTTACCGCATGGGATTGGCGACCAATCTCGCCAATCCGAAATCCGCGCTTTTCGTCGCCTCGCTCTTCGCCGTCACCATGCCGGCCGGCACGCCATTTCTTTACGGTGTTGCTGCGATCGGGGTAATGGTGACCGTCTCGGCGCTTTATTATAGCTGCCTCGTAGCATTGATTACCCATCCACGAGTGGCGGCGGCTTACCTCAAGGCAAAACGGAAGATCGATCTCGGCGTCGCAACGGTGTTTGTCGGTTTCGGCACGAAGCTTCTCCTGTCGCAGCGGTGAGCGACAATGCATGGTAAGGACGATCCGACATCGCTCTTCTACTCCCACAACGCGGCAACATATGCGGCGGCACTTTCGGATGCGAGCCTGAAACGGCTGGATGCCTTTCTTGCGGGGCTTTCTGCAGGAGCAACCATTCTGGAACTCGGCTGCGGCAGTGGCCGCGACAGCGCCGTCATGATTGCCCGCGGTTTTGATGTCCTGCCCACCGATGGCATCCTGGAGATGGCAAGCGAAGCTTCATCGCGTCTTTCGATCCCCGTTCCGGTCCTGCGTTTTGAGGATATCGATAAGGTATCGGCCTTCGACGGTATCTGGGCCAATGCCTGCCTGTTGCACGTCCCACGTAGCGAGCTTGGCGGCATTCTGCGGAAGATCCATACGGCCCTGCGCCCGGGCGGAGTGTTCTACGCCAGTTTCAAGGCAGGCGAAACCGAGGGGCATGATACCTTTGGCCGATTTTTCAATTATCCGTCGAGGGATTGGCTTCAGTTGAAATACGAAGCCCTGCCTTGGAAATCGATAACAATGGAAGAGCAGTCGGGCAGTGCTTACGATCGCAAGCCAACCGAATGGCTCCACGTAACTGCCGTCAAGTCTTGATGCAGGGCGAACTTAGTGAAGCTTAGCGCGTTCGGTTGCAGTAATTCTTTCGAAACATCTGATCCTCCCCCTTTGTTTTAGAGAAAGGCGCTACATGTTTGATCGTATCTCTGGAGGAAGGCAATGAATGAAGAAGCGCGCGCCCGCATTGCGGCGAACGACAAGTTGTTGAAAGCCGTCATCACCCTGCTTGCCATCAAGGATCCAGACCTGCTGGACGAACTCGACATCATCTTCGCGCTTGCCGATGAAGAAGGCAGCGCTTTGGCCGAAACGGATCGCAGAACGCGGATCCATCTGAAGCAGGAGCTGGAGCTTATCCGTAATCTGGCAAGCTCCGCTCTGGAGACGACCCACTGAAGAGCCGTTCGCACGCCTCAGTGACGATGCTTGATATCAGGCGTCGCCGCCGGCCGTAGCGGCTTCGGTCTTCGGGCCGCCCTTGGCAACACCGACCATGGCCGGGCGCAGAACGCGGTCGCCGATAGTGAAGCCTGCCTGCACGACCTGCACGACCGTGTTGTTCGGAACGGCCGGGTTCGGAATTTCGAACATCGCCTGATGGAAGTTCGGGTCGAACTTTTCGCCCTCTGCATCGATCTTTTTCACGCCGTGACGCTCAAGAGCCGAAAGCATGGCGCGTTCGGTCATTTCGACGCCTTCAAGAAGGGTCGTCAGCGTGGCGTCCGCGCCAGAGCGCTGGTCAGCCGGAACTGCATCGAGAGCACGGCGAAGGTTGTCCGAAACGGCCAGCATGTCACGTGCAAAGCCGGAAACGGCATATGACTTGGCGTCCTTCACATCGCGCTCGGTTCGGCGGCGCAGATTGTCCATTTCGGCAGCAAGCCGGAGGAAGCGGTCGCGCAGTTCGGAATTCTCGGCCTTAAGCACATCCAGCGGATCCGGCTCGGCTGCAACCTCAGCAGCTTTCTCTTCGGCGGCACCGTCAAAATCGGCTGCTGCAGCTTCGACCTCGTTATCCGCGAAAGCTGCTTCAGGTCCGGTTTTCTTGGTTTCGTCGGTCATGACGTTCTCCGATTGATCTGTATCTTGAATTTGCGCTCGATATCGAGGTTTGCGGGCAAAAAATCAAGGCTTGGAGGACGAAGGAGCTGACTTACATCGAGCCGCGCGACAGGCGAGCGATCAACTGGGCCGTATAATCGACCATCGGTACAACACGCGAATAGTTGAGGCGGGTTGGTCCAATCACGCCGACGGCCCCGACGATCCGGTCCTCGCCATCGCGATAGGGTGCGACGATCAGCGATGAACCGGATAGCGAAAACAGCTTGTTTTCCGATCCGATGAAAATCCGAACCCCGGACCCGGCTTCGGCAAGCTCCAGTATTTCGATCAGGCTGTCCTTTTTCTCCAGATCGTCGAACAGCAGCCGCAGCCGGTCCAGATCCGAAGCCTCTCCCAATCCCTCCAGAAGATTGGCGCGGCCGCGAACGATGAGCTGGGTCGGCTTGCCTTCCTCGCTGTCGCCTGACCAGACCGCTAGGCCTTTCTCGATCAGATCTTGCGCCAGAGCATCGACTTCCGTCTGCACCTCCTGCTTCAACTTCTTGATCTGCCCCCGGAATTCGGGAAGCGTCTGGCCGGTCAGGTGTGCGTTGAGAAAATTGGCAGCTTCAGTAAGCTGTGAAGAGGTCACGCCTGCCGGCAAATCGATGATGCGGTTTTCGATCTGATTGTGATCGCCGACAAGCACAGCCAGGGCCTTTGTCGGCTCCAGCCGGATGAATTCCACATGCTTGAGGATCGGGTCGCTTTTCGTCGTGATGACGATGCCGGCTCCGCGCGAGACGCCTGACAGCATCAGGCTCGCATCCGTCATCAGGTTTTCCAGCGTCTGGTCCCTGTCGTTGGGACGCACCTGTCGATCGATACTGGCGCGTTCCTCATCGGAAAGGTTGCCAGTCTGCATGAAGGCGTCGACAAAGAAGCGCAGCCCGCTCTGCGTCGGCAGCCGACCTGCGCTGATATGCGGTGAATAGATCAGGCCCAACTGTTCGAGATCGCTCATCACATTGCGTACCGATGCCGGCGACAGCGACATGGGGAGCAGGCGCGACAAATTGCGGGAGCCGAGAGGCTCGCCATTTTCCAGATAGCTCTCCACGATACGACGAAAGATCTCGCGTGAGCGCTCGTCGAGCATCGACCCGACATCCATGCCTCTACCCGCAGAAAAGCTCATATCCTTAAGTAACCTCGATTTGTTCGCCTCCGAAATATAGTTATTGCAGCGGAGGCCTCAAAAGGGAAATCGCAGATGTCGTGCCAATTGTCACGATAAGGCGCGGCCAAGGCTTTTTCTTTGCAAATGAAGCCCGCGCACCTTAGAAGGCGGGAAACGCTGCAACAGATGAAAACGGCAACAATTCGCCTGTCATCCAATGCGGAAAATCAAAGGATCATCGCATGCTTGGGCGTCTCGCCTGAAGATGCGATGCGCTGATATAGGGAGTGATCAATGCGGCCTTCAGGCAGACCAGTAAACCAGATGCGCAAAGTGTCTTTCGAGCGCAACTTCTCCAAACATGCCGAAGGCTCCTGTCTGGTGAAGTTCGGCGACACGCATGTGCTGTGCACCGCAAGCCTTGAAGAAAAGACCCCGCCGTGGCTGCGCAATACCGGCAAGGGTTGGGTAACCGCCGAATACGGCATGCTGCCGCGCGCCACCGGCGACCGCATGAAGCGGGAAGCCACGTCCGGTAAGCAGGGCGGTCGCACGCTCGAGATCCAGCGTCTGATCGGCCGTTCGCTGCGTGCGGTCGTCGATCTCGAGGCGCTCGGTGAAAAGCAGATCACCATCGACTGCGACGTCATCCAGGCCGATGGCGGTACCCGTACGGCGTCCATCACCGGCGGCTGGATCGCGCTTCACGATTGCCTCAAGTGGATGGAAACCCGCTCGATGATCAAGCTCGACAAGGTCCTGAAGGATCACGTCGCGGCAATCTCCTGCGGTATCTTCGCCAACCAGCCGGTGATCGACTTGGATTACCTCGAAGACTCCGCTGCGGAGACCGATGCGAACTTCGTCATGACCGGCGCGGGCGGCATCGTCGAAGTGCAGGGCACAGCCGAAGGCAAGCCGTTCAGCCGCGAGGAATTCCTGCAGCTTCTGACGCTCGCCGAAGCCGGCACGCAGGAACTGGTTGCCATGCAGAAGGCCGCCATCGGCGCCTGAAAGGTGGAGCGGTGATCGAAGGCATACTCGAAACCGCACTTTACACCGACGATCTCGACGCGGCGGAGGCTTTTTATGGCGGTGTGCTGGGGCTTGAAAAAGTCCTGCGCGCCGGCAACCGCCACCTCTTCTTTCGCTGCGGAGAGATGATCCTGCTGATCTTTGATCCGAAGGAGACGGTAAAGCCGCCGTCTTCTGACGCGCTCCCTGTTCCGCCGCACGGCGCAACCGGCCCCGGTCACCTCTGTTTCCGTATGCGTGCGGAGGCGATTGACAGGATGGTCGAAAAGCTCAACAAGGCAGGCATTGTGATCGAAAGCGATTTCCGCTGGCCGAACGGCGCCCGCTCGATCTATTTCCGTGATCCCGCCGGCAACAGCCTGGAATGTGCAGAGCCCATGCTCTGGAACCTGAAGTAGGAATTTTCATGCGTAAGCTCGAGACCAAGACGATCGTTGTCGCAAGCCACAACGCCGGCAAGATCAAGGAGATCGCCGAGTTGATCGGACCATTCGGCTTTTCGGCAAAGTCTGCCGCGGAACTGAAATTCGAGGAACCGGACGAAACCGGCACGACATTCGAGGAAAACGCCACGATCAAGGCGCTGGCATCGGCCAAGGCTTCGGGCCTTCCGGCGTTGTCGGATGACAGCGGCATCGTGATTGATGCTCTCGGCGGCGCACCGGGCGTCTATACGGCCAACTGGGCCGAGCGCGAGGATGGCAGCCGCGATTTCCAGATGGCGATGGAAAAGGTCGAGAAAGCGCTGCAGGAAAAGGGCGCTGATACGCCCGACAAGCGCACCTGCCGTTTCGTCAGCGTGCTCTGCCTCGCCTGGCCGGATGGCCATACCGAGCTGTTCCGCGGCGAGGTCGAAGGTGTGGTCGCCTGGCCGCCGCGTGGCACCGCGGGCTTCGGTTACGATCCGCTTTTCCAGCCTGAAGGCTATGAAACGACCTTCGGCGAGATGACCAGTGAAGAAAAGCATGGCTGGAAGCCGGGCGACGAGCATGCTCTGTCGCATCGTGCCCGCGCCTTCAAACTCTTCGTCGAAACCTGCCTGGAGGCCTGATCCTTCGTGAACGCCGTAGCCTCCCACCTGCCCAATACGCTGCTTCCCGACACGGGTGAGCCGGGCTTCGGCGTATACGTCCATTGGCCGTTTTGTGCTGCCAAGTGTCCCTATTGCGACTTCAACAGCCATGTCCGCCATCAGCCGGTGGATCAGGCCCGTTTCACCGCCGCTTTCCTCAAGGAGATGGAAACGATGCGGAACATGAGCGGCCCGAAAGTCGTGACCAGCATTTTTCTTGGCGGCGGTACGCCGTCGCTGATGGATCCTTCAACCGTCGAGGCGATCCTCAACGGCATTGCCCGTCACTGGAACGTTCCGGATGGAATCGAGATTACCATGGAAGCCAACCCCTCCAGTGTCGAGGCGGAGCGTTTTCGTGGTTATCGGGCAGCCGGTGTCAATCGTGTATCCATGGGCGTGCAGGCCCTCAACGATGCCGATCTCAAATTTCTCGGCCGGCTGCATGATGTTGCGGATGCTTTGAAAGCGATACGGCTGGCGCGTGAGATTTTTCCGCGCATGTCCTTCGACCTTATCTATGCCCGGCCCAGGCAGACGGTTGAAGCGTGGGAAGCCGAGCTTAAGGAGGCAATTTCCTATGCCGTTGACCATCTGTCGCTCTACCAGCTGACAATCGAGGAAGGCACGCCCTTTTACGGATTGCACAAGGCAGGCAAGCTCATTGTGCCGGATGACGATCAATCCGCCTTGTTTTACGAGGCAACGCAGGAAATCACTGCACGTCACGGCATGCCGGCCTATGAAGTCTCCAATCATGCCAAGCCCGGCGCCGAGAGCCGCCATAACCTGACCTATTGGCGTTATGGCGATTATGCGGGTATCGGGCCGGGTGCACATGGTCGTCTTACCCGTGGCCGTAACAAGATCGCCACCGCCACCGAGCGCCGTCCCGAAACTTGGCTTGAGCGTGTAGAGGCCGAAGGCCACGGGATGAACGATCAGGAAGTGCTCGGCTACGATGAGCAGGCCGATGAGTTGCTGCTGATGGGGCTGCGCCTCACCGAAGGCGTCGATCTCGCCCGCTGGCAGGAACTCTCCGGCCGCGATCCGGATCCTGTCCGGGAGCAGACTTTACTGGAACACGGGTTTATCGAGCGTCTCGGCAACTCGCGTCTGCGCTGCACGCCAAAGGGGATGCTTATCCTCGACGCGGTCGTTGCTGATCTCGCCTGCTAAAGCAATCCCAGCAAAAGCGGGAACCGGTTTTGCTGGGATTACGGCAAAAAATAGACAGGCCCGTTTCGCGTTTCGAAGAAACGCGGAAATGATCTGATCAATCGATTTTTATGAAAAGGAAAGCGGCATTCAAGCCGCGTTATTGGCCTGCTCTTCATTGAGGAAGGCATAGATCGCGGAGGCGGAATCGGTCTGCCTCAGTTTCGCGGCAAGATCTTGGTCACGCAGCACACGTGCAATGCGCGACAGCGCCTTGAGATGGTCGGCGCCAGCGCCTTCCGGAGCAAGAAGAAGGAATACGAGATCCACCGGTTCGTCATCCAGTGCCTCGAAATCGACAGGGCTCTCCAACCGCGCAAAAATGCCGCTGATCGATGAAATACCGTTAAGCTTCCCATGTGGAATGGCGATGCCATGTCCCACACCCGTCGATCCCAGCCGCTCGCGCTGCAGGATGACGTCAAAGATTTCCCGTTCGGAAACGCCCGTCAGCTTGGCGGCCTTAGTCGCCAATTCCTGCAGGAGCTGTTTCTTGGAGGTCGCTTTTAAGGCAGGGATAATCGCATCTTGATGCAGCAGATCTGCCAATGCCATTCGTTTCTTCCTTTGTGCCGCGAAGGCAGGGGAAGCGTCGTTGCCGACGCCTCCCGAGTTTCGTTAGTTCTTGATATTGGTGGAGTCGATCCAGCCAATATTGCCGTCGTGGCGCCTGTAAACGATGTTCAGCTTCTCGTCACCGGGGCTACGGAAAAGAAGCACGGGTTCATCCGTCATATCCAATGCCATGACGGCCGTCGCAACTGACATCGTCCTCAGTTGCTTGGTAGTTTCGGCAACGATCGTCGGAGCAAAATCGTCCGGCACATCATCTGCCTCTTCAGGCACCCGGTCCATGACCGTGTAAGCCACTTCGGCAAAGCCGTTCTGCTGGTTGGTGCCAGCGTGATGATCCTTCAGGCGGCGCTTATAGCGACGCAGACGCTTCTCTATACGCTCGGCGGCAGCATCGAAACTACCTTGTGGATCATTGGCTTCGCCTGCGGCGTGAAGCACGATCCCCGTATCGAGATGCACTTTGCAATCAGCAGAAAAACGTGGGCCGGATTTCTCTACGATAACCTGGCTTGAATAGCCTCCATCGAAGTATTTGGTTATGGCCTCCCCGATATGGTCCTCGATCTTTTGGCGGAAAGAATCACCGATTTCCATATGCTTACCGGAAACACGCACACTCATGGAATTATTCCTTCTTGTCGTGACTTGCGTGTTCCAGTCTACGCCAAGCCGCTCTCTCATCCAAGCCGTCCGAACCGATTGCAGCAAAATAGCGCTACCCGTCCTGCCTTGCGCGGAATTATGGGGAAGCCCCGCTAGCGGCGGCGCTTCTAGCCTTCGTTGGAAGGGAAGTCAACGTCTCGACCTATGGATGCATCGCAAGGCTGCTTACAACATGGCTACTCTGGCCGCAGCGCGCTTCTCTCGTCGGCGTTGAACCGACGAGGGAATGTTCATGGCTTCCCGATACTTGGCGACCGTGCGGCGGGCGAGCTCGACTCCTGCCTGCTTGAGGCTGGTCACGATGTCGTCATCGGAAAGAACGGCGTCCGCAGCTTCCTGTGTTATCAGCATCTTGATTTTGTGGCGAACGGCCTCGGCGGAGTGGCTGTCGCCACCTTCATCGGCCGATCCGATCGAAACCGTGAAGAAGTATTTGAGCTCGAACATGCCCCGCGGCGTCAGCATGTACTTGTTCGAAGTAACGCGGCTTACCGTGGACTCGTGCATCTTTATGGCTTCTGCAACGGTCTTCAGATTGAGCGGGCGCAGGTGATCGACACCGTGCATGAGAAAAGCGTCCTGCTGGCGGACGATCTCTGTCGCGACCTTCATGATCGTCTTTGCGCGCTGGTCCAGGCTGCGGGTCAGCCAGTTGCCGTTCTGCAGGCAATCGGAAAGAAATGCGTAATCCCCGCTGTTTTTCGGGCAGTTCTTCGATACCTGTTGAAAATAGGTCTGGTTGACCAGAACGCGTGGCAGGGTTTCCGGATTGAGTTCCACCGCCCAGCCGCCGATATTGGCAGGACGGACAACGATGTCCGGCGAAATAACATCAGCGACCTGAGTTGCGAAATCCGCACCCGGCTTCGGGTTCAGTTGGCGAATTTCAGCAAACATGTCGATGAGGTCCTCGTCATCGACGCCGCATAACTTTCTGAGATTTGCGAAATCACGCTTCGCCAAGAGGTCTAGGTGGCGGACCAAGGTATCCATGGCGGGATCGAGCCGATCCCTTTGTTTAAGCTGGATCGCCAGGCATTCGCCGAGTGAACGGGCAAATATGCCGGGTGGATCAAGTGTCTGCAGGCGCACCAGTACTTGCTCGGCATACTCGGTCGTTATGCCGAGCCTGGCAGCGATCTCGTCGAGGTCGGCCTGAAGATATCCGGCATCGTCCAGTTCTTCATTTAGCTGCTGGGCAATAAGGCGATCCTGCGACTGTTTGAGCAGCAGCGGGATTTGCTGGCTGATGTGCTCCCGTAGGCCGACTTCGCTGGCAATGAAATCGTTGATATCGTAATCGTCGCCGGCATCACCCGCTGGCATCGATTTCCATTGGCCCATTAGCTCGGGCGCATCTCCTCGCCGCTCGGGCGGGTCGTCGGGAAAGACATTTTCAGTGCCGCCGTCCAGGCCTTCGCCAAACGTTTCTGTAATGACGATACCCTGCTCGTCCCGCCATGCTCCCGCATCGACATCGGCTTCTGCGGCAATGTGATCCGTTGTGTCGCCATAGCCCAATTCTGCGCCACTTTCGCCGTCCGATGGCGAAATTTCGAGCAGTGGGTTCTTTTCTATTTCCTGTGCGATGAATTGGTTCAGTTCGAAATGCGTCATCTGCAGCAGCTGAATCGACTGCATCAGCTGCGGAGTCATCACAAGCGATTGGGTCTGTCGCAGGAAAAGGCTGGCGGTTAAACCCATAGTGGACGCTAAACTCCCAAAACACCCGGCCGCGCACTCATTGCGTGGCCGTCATGCGCATCTGGCACAAGAATTGCTTTTTTGAGAGATTTGGTCAAGCGCCGAGGTGGCGGAATTGTGACGCTATTTTAAAGGCTGAACTTGTCACCAAGGTAAAGTCGACGGACATCCTGGTTGTTAACGATGTCAGAAGCCCGGCCGTGGGTCAGCACTTCACCCGCATGGATGATATAGGCTCTATCGATAAGACCGAGCGTCTCACGCACGTTGTGATCGGTTATCAGTACGCCAATGCCGCGTGCCGTCAAGTGTCGGACAAGATTCTGGATATCCGATACGGAAATTGGATCGACACCTGCAAAAGGTTCGTCGAGCAGCATGAACGACGGGTCTGTCGCCAGTGCCCGGGCAATTTCCAGGCGGCGTCGTTCGCCGCCCGATAAGGCCACGGCTGCAGACTTGCGGAGCTGGCTGATGTGAAATTCTTCCAGCAATTCGTCGAGCTTCGCTTCTCGCTTGTCCCGGTTGGGCTCGTGGACCTCGAGCACGGCACGGATATTGTCTTCCACCGACAACCCACGAAAGATCGAAGCCTCTTGCGGCAGGTAGCCGACACCAAGCCGCGCACGGCGATACATCGGCATGCGCGTTACTTCATTGCCGTTGATCGCGATCATTCCCTCATCCACCGGAACAAGGCCGGTGATCATGTAGAAGCAGGTTGTTTTGCCCGCGCCATTCGGCCCGAGCAGGCCAACGGCCTCCCCACGGCGCACGACCAGCGATACGCCGTTCACAACGCGTCTTGTGTCATAGGTCTTGGAAAGTCCATGCGCGACGAGGGTCCCCTCATAGCGCGCCTTGTCGCGTGCGATAAAGGGTTCGGGCGAAGGCGTTTTCCTTGCCGTCAACTGGGGGAGAAAAGGAAGTTTCACGTTATGAGTCTATTGCTTGGGCCGCGACTTTGGGTCGAGCATGATTTCAACGCGACCGCCGCAGCTGTCGAGCTTGGCCTGGCCGCTCGCCATCTGCACAGTCAGCTTGCAGCCTTTGAACACATTCGGTCCATCGGAAAGCACAACCTGCTTGCCGGTCAGCACAAACGTCTGGCTCGCCATGTCGAACTGGCCAGCTTCGGCTGTCGCTTGCTGCGTACCCGAACTCAGGAAAACCGTCTCATCGAGAAAAATCTTGTCGATGTCGGCGTTGCCGCTGGAAATCGACGCCGCACCGCCGTCGCCATTGGCTTTCTCTTTGTACTGAACGGTCATCTTGCCGGCCTTCAGTGTGGTTGTGCCCTGCACAACATTCACATTACCGGTGAAATAAGCCTTTTTTTCCTGATCCTTGATCTCCAGCTGGTCGCTCTGGATCTGGATAGGCTGATCGTTCGACAGCTTGAGACCGCTCATGTTGCTCGTTGTAGACTGAGCAAAGGCGGAAACACTGAGGCAGGAAAACATGGCCACCGCGGTCGCGGCAGGAATGCTGAGTGAAAAACAACGATGCATCATGGCGGCCGGGCTCTATTTGCCTTTGTTGCGGATGGCTGCGGGATCGAGATGGACCCGAACCTTACCGGTGAAGTTGAGGGTATGCCCCTTATCGGTGATCTTCATGGAATCTGCAACAATAGAGCCTTGGCTCATCGAGATATTAACCGCATCGGGCGTGTTCATCGTCCCGCCGGGAATATCGAGATGAGCAGATTGGAAGTGGGCGGTGATCCCGTTGCTCAGATTGACGTCGAATGGTGCAGTCAGATCCAGGATGTCGGCACCACGGTCGAAATCTGCACTTGTTGCGGTTACGCGCGCGATCAGGTCGTCATTGATCGGCACTGCCGCTTTGACGTCCTTGAGCGTGATTTTATTAGGGTTTTGGATGTCCTGAAGAGCTTTGTTGGCCAGCATAGAGTAGCTGATCCCGTCACTGTTGCGGCCGGATATGGCGGGCCGCTCCATGACAATCTTTCCGTCTTCTATCTTGGCGCTCTCGATTGACAGATTTTCTGGCAGATAGGTCCGGACAATGGCAACGCCAATAAAGCCAAGCGAAATTAGGCCCGCAGCCACAGGTAGGAGAATTTTCAGCCGGCTGACGCGCGAAGAATGGGACAGCGCAGCATCGTAAGCGCTTGTCGGCGCCTGTATCGATGCGAGTATGCTTCCTGTCTTTCGTATATGCTGCAGCATGAAGCTCCATTTCGTCGTTTCCGGCGATCTCTTCGCTAGCCGATAGGGCAGGGCGATCAATCGTCGACCGCCAATATGGTTTTTATTCTTCAACAAACAATAATGGAGAACATAAAAACGTGATACGAACCGCTGCAATCGGGCAAATTGGGGCCTATGTAAAGCGCTTTAGGCATTAAGGGAAATTTTATGGACCAAATGGCAATCGCGGATCGGCGCCAGTTGCGCCGCAAGCTCAGCTTCTGGCGCGTCGCGGCATTGATCTTTTTGGCGGCCATTGGCTTCGTATCCTATTGGGCAATCGCCGGTGAGCAATCCGGTTCTGCCGTCCCCCATATCGCTCGCGTGAATATCTCCGGAATGATCACGGATGACCGTGAGCTGATCGAGCGTCTTGATCGTGTTGCGGAAAGTAGCCAGGCCAAGGCCTTGATCGTCTCTATTTCCTCACCCGGCGGAACCACCTATGGTGGCGAGCGCCTCTATCAGGCCATCCGCAAGGTGGCCGAAAAGAAGC
This sequence comes from Hyphomicrobiales bacterium, assembly GCA_900472575.1. Classification (GTDB taxonomy): domain Bacteria; phylum Pseudomonadota; class Alphaproteobacteria; order Rhizobiales; family Rhizobiaceae; genus Neorhizobium; species Neorhizobium cellulosilyticum. Next base: position 49,278 of record UCIV01000019.1, on the reverse strand, counting down.
CGGTCGTTTCCGACATTCGCACCTTGGCGGCATCTGCCGGTTACATGATCGCTACGGCCGGAGACACGATTATTGCCGGCGAAAGCTCGATCACCGGGTCGATCGGCGTCATTTTCCAGTATCCGCAGGCCGATGAGCTGATGAAGAAGATCGGTGTATCGCTCGAGGAAATAAAGTCCTCACCGCTTAAGGCCGAGCCGTCGCCTTTCCATCCGGCCAGCGAGGAAGCCAAGGGCATGATCCGCAACATGATCATGGATAGCTATGGCTGGTTTGTGGACCTTGTGGCCGAACGCAGAAAGCTACCGCGCGACGAGGTTTTGAAACTTGCTGACGGCACGATCTTCACCGGAAGGCAGGCTTTGAACGTCAAGCTCATCGACAAGCTCGGCGGCGACGACGACATTCTGGATTATCTTGATACGCGCGACGTTTCCCGCGATCTGCCGATTGTCGAGTGGAAAAAGAGCGATTCCTCGTCGTCCTTCTGGTTTGCCCATGCGCTGACGGGGCTTTTCCGTTATCTCGGTGTCACTCTGCCGATCACGCCGGATGCGATCGATGGTTGGGGTTCCGGCAAGTTGTTCCTTGACGGTCTTGTCTCGGTTTGGCAGGTTGGCAAAGGTTGAAAATCTAATTTTTTCAGGGGGCAACCGTGATTAAGTCTGAATTGGTACAGATCGTTGCGGCACGCAATCCGCATCTCTACCATCGCGACGTCGAGAACATCGTCAATGCCGTGCTCGATGAAATCACGGATGCGCTTGCTGGCGGTAACCGGGTTGAGCTGCGTGGTTTCGGCGCTTTCTCGGTAAAGAACCGTCCGTCGCGTTCTGGGCGCAACCCGCGTACGGGTGAGAGCGTCTTTGTCGAGGAAAAATGGGTGCCGTTTTTCAAAACCGGTAAAGAGTTGCGTGAGCGCCTCAACCCGGGCATGGCCGACGAGGACGATTGAGCGCGGATATCGCCGCAGGGTCTTGAAACTGTGGCGTCCGGGCCAATCTGCTATGGCTGAATGAGAAATTGCCGGAGTGACCTATGACGAAGCTTAAGCGTATTGTTTCGCTTGTCGTTTTCGTGCCGATTGGCATCGTCCTGATTGTCTTGGCGGTGGCGAACAGGCAGGTGGTCACACTGGCGCTAAACCCGTTCCGTCCACAAGACAGCATATTGTCCGTTTCGGCGCCGTTCTTTGTTTTCGTTTTCCTTGCGCTCTTGGTGGGCATGGTGATCGGTGCTTCTGTGACGTGGTGGAAACAAGGCCACTATCGCCGCCAGGCTCGCGTCGAAGCCAAGGAAGCGGTGAAATGGCAGAAAGAGCATAAGGCGATCGCCGCTCGACGGGGCTGACAGATGGCGAAACGGCCCCGGTTCCTTCGCAGTCTCGCGTAACCGCTGTGATGAAATCTTCCTGACATCGTGGGCTATTTTTTTGCGGCCCGCAGACCTGGAATAGCCCTATCCTGCTCCCCGCATTTGCTTTCGTCGCGTATGATCGCATGGGCTTTGCCGAATGCGCTGCAGATGCTATCTGCACGAAAATGAAAGCGAAGGATCAACCGTTGAAGAGCAGAGACAAGCGGATGGGGCAGAAGGCTCCTTCTCGGGGCGGCAATGCGCAGGACCGGCATAGCGTCACCGGCAAGCCGAAGTCTCCCGTTGCCGCATCGCGTCCGAAAGCAAGCGACAAGGCGAGCGAGGTCAAGCCCGTCATCAGCCAGTCTGCAGCGCAAACGCGACCGCTTATGGTACGAGAGGGCGATCTGCCGAAAGAAAATGTTCCGATTATCCTTGAGTCGCAGAATGCCGGCGATTTCCACCTGGTCGACAGCGGCAAGGGTCTCAAGCTCGAAAAATACGGTCCGTATTTTGTCGTCAGGCCCGAGGCGCAGGCGCTCTGGCAGCCATCTCTTTCAGCGGACGTCTGGAGCAGGGCGGATGCGGTCTTCACCGGCAACACCGATGAAGACGGCATGGGCCGCTGGAAGTTTCCACGCGAAGCTCTTGGCGAGACCTGGCCGCTCTCGCTGCTCGACATCGATTTTCAGGGCCGCTTTACCGCATTCCGCCATATGGGCTTTTTCCCGGAGCAGATCGTTCACTGGACCTGGGTAAGGGATCAAGTGGAAGAGGCAAAGGCCAAGGGCCGTACGCTCAGGGTGCTCAATCTATTCGGTTACACCGGGGTAGCGTCGCTGGTAGCAGCCGCTGCCGGCGCGGAGGTGACCCATGTCGATGCCTCTAAGAAGGCCATCGGCTGGGCGCGGGAAAACCAGGCTCTTTCGCGTCTCGACAAGGCTCCGATCCGCTGGATCTGCGAGGATGCGATGAAATTCATCCTGCGCGAGGAGCGCCGGGGCAGCACTTACGATATCATACTCACCGACCCGCCGAAATTCGGCCGTGGTCCGAATGGCGAAGTCTGGGAGCTTTTCGAGCACCTGCCCGTCATGCTCGACGTCTGCCGTGAACTTCTGTCGAAGAATTCCGTCGGACTGGTCCTCACTGCCTATTCCATCCGGGCGAGCTTCTATTCCATCCACGAGCTGATGCGCGAGACGATGCGCGGTGCCGGTGGCACGGTGGAATCGGGTGAACTCGTCATTCGTGAGACGGGTATCGACGGCAAGGCCCGTGGCCGTGCCCTATCCACCTCACTCTTCAGCCGCTGGGTTTCCCAATGACAGACGAATTCAGAAAGCCGGGTGCCCGCAAGGTCGGGCAGGTGAAGGAAGTTACCTCGCTCGCCAACCCGATCATCAAGGATATCAAGGCGCTTTCCAACAAGAAGGACCGCGAAGCGGCCGGGATCTTCATGGCCGAAGGCCTGAAGCTCGTCATAGACGCGCTGGAACTCGGATGGGAAATCCGCACTCTCATTTATGCCAAGGCCGCCAAGGGCAAGCCACTGGTCGAGCAGGCCGCCACCCGCACGGTGGCAAATGGTGGCCTTGTTCTGGAAGTTTCCGAAAAGGTCCTCTCGTCGGTTACCCGTCGCGACAATCCGCAAATGGTTGTCGGCATTTTCGAACAACGCTGGAAGCGTCTGGAAGACCTTGCACCTGGCAGGGATGAAACCTTGGTGGCGCTCGATCGCGTCCGCGATCCCGGCAATCTCGGCACGATCATACGCACGGCAGATGCTGCCGGTGCTTCCGCCGTCATCCTCGTTGGCGATTGCACTGATCCGTTCTCGCTTGAAACCGTCCGTGCCACGATGGGCTCGGTCTTCGCACTTCCCGTGGTGAAATGCTCGGCGGACGAGTTTCTTGGCTGGCATAAGCGTTCAGGCGTCAATGTCGTCGCAACCCATCTTGCCGGTGCCGTCGATTATCGTACGGCCGACTACAAGAGCAAACCGGTCGTCATCCTGATGGGCAACGAACAGTCCGGCCTGCCGGACAATCTGGCCAAGGCCGCCAATCGTACCGTGCGCATACCTCAGCAGGGCCTTGCCGACAGCCTCAATCTGGCCGTCGCAACCGCCGTCATGCTTTTCGAAGCGCGCCGCCACCTTTTGACGTTGGAAGACAGAACATGACGCAACGCGTAACACCTCTGTCTCGCCCCCTGATTGCGGGGATCGTCATCGTGGCCGCAGTCCTCCTCGATCAGCTGATCAAGCTAGCGGTTGAAGCCTACCTGCCCATGCACGAAGCAGTGCCGGTCATCCCGTTCCTGGCGCTCTTCCGAACGTATAATCTCGGTGTTGCCTTCTCGCTTCTGTCCGGCATGGAGCGCGAATTCATTATTGGCATGCGCATCGTCATCGTTGGTGTCGTTCTCTGGCTTTGGCGCCGCACCCCGGTTTCGAGAACATTTGCGCATGCAGGTTTCACCCTGATTATCGCCGGCGCCGTCGGTAACCTGATCGACGGTTTGGTCTATGGTCACGTCATAGATTACATCCTGTTTCATACAGAGACGTGGTCGTTTGCCGTCTTCAATCTGGCCGACAGCTTCATAACTATCGGAGCCGGCTTGGTTATTCTGGATGAGCTTATCGGATCGAAATCGGGCGATTAAGTCCCTGTTAAGCCGTCGGCCTAAGGATTGCGAAGGAAAGCCCGTGTAGGCTTAATCCATGCGCACCCTCGCCGAGTTGCAAGACAGATTGACCAAGGCCTTCTCCCAGCCCCATTCTGCTGAAGGGCAGGCGGAGCAATTGTCTGAACTCATCGTCGAGCCGCCCGCAGAAATGGATTTCTTCGCTGCTGTAACCCCGCGGCACCTGAGCCCACTGCAGAACCTTATTTTCCAGTTGAAACGTTTGTCGCCCGGCCGGCACTCGCTGAAGAACCGCCTGAAAGAATCCGAAGCCGCTAGCGAGGCGAAATCGCGCCGCCTTTCGACGGTCGTGCATGAGATCCGAACGCCACTGAATGGCATTCTCGGCATGACACATCTGCTCAGCCAGACGAAGCTGACCGCGGAGCAGCAGAACTATCTCAGCGGCATTCGCCAGTCCGGCCATCTCCTGGCCCAGCTGGTCGATGATATCCTCGATCTCTCGACTATGGAGGCAGGCCGTTTCCGGCTGAACACGAGGGCGGAAAATCTCCGCCAGTTGCTCGAAAGCGTCGTCGAGATGCTCTCCCCACGCGCCCACGAAAAACGCATCGAGATTGCCGCGACCTTTGCCGCCGATCTTCCTGAATTGCTGGATTTCGATCCCGCCCGCCTTCGCCAGGTTCTATTCAATGTGATGGGCAACGCGGTAAAATTCACCTCCAGCGGTGGTGTGCTCGTTCGGGTGACCCTTGCTGAGGCTAACGTCGAAATCGCTGTCACCGATACCGGTCCGGGAATGACACCTCAAGAGCAGGCGAGAATCTTCGGTGAGTTCGAACAGGTCGGATCGGTGGAGGCTCGCAGTGGAGGGACAGGCCTCGGCCTCGGCATCGCGTCGCGCATTCTGGCGGAGTTCGACGGTTCTCTTTCGGTCAAGAGCCGTAAGGGTGAGGGCAGTACCTTCACAATTCGATTCCCTGTTCGCCTTGCCGAAGATGTGGCCGCGGGCGAAACCGATAGAAGCGGCATGCTGGCGCGGTCTCGGGTGATCTTGCTCGCGCCGCAAGGGCCAACGGCTCAGGCTACCGTTGCAACGATCGAGGCGCTGGGCGGCCGTTGCCGCCACCTCCTCAGCACACAGGACGTGTCGATGCTGATCGATAGGGCGGCGGAGATATCGATGCCTTTCACGGATCTGATCGTCGATCACCGGCTGGCATCGGATTATGCCTGCGAGCCGCTTCACAAACCTCTGCATCGCATTCTCCTCGTCAATCCGGAGGAGCGGGCCTCGCAGCCGCAGGATCTGTTCGATGCCTGGCTGATCCGCCCCCTGCGAGAGCGGTCGCTTGTCGACGTGTTGAGTGGCCGCATGCGTGGTTTCAGCCGTATCGACAATCAGTCGCAGAGCGTGCCGTCCCATGCGGATGGGATCGAAGCATTTGTGCCTTTCGATATCCAAAGAGAGTTGGATATCGTTCTTGCCGAAGATGATCCGGTCAGTGCCATGCTGCTGCGTACCATGTTGCAGAAGAATGGTCACAAGGTTCGATGGGTCACGGATGTCCCAAGTTTCCACAATCTTGTTCGCGCGCCCGGCGCGCCGCCTGACCTGATTATAACCGACTTGAACATGCCGGGTGGGGATCCGTTGGATGTTGTCACCGATCTGCGCGTGGCCGAAAAAACAATGAATAGTCTCGCAGTTCCGGTGATCGTCTTGACCGGCGAAGATCGCGACGAGGCTCTGCAAAACGCGTTGACTGCCGGTGCACAAAGGGTCCTGCAAAAACCCGTAGAGCCAGCCCGTTTACTCGCTGACATTGGTCATCTTCTCTCGGAGAATATTGCGCGTCAGCGTCTCCGTTGACGGATTCTTAGCCGCAGCCTATTGTGACAATCGATGTCACGTTCCTGTTGCAGAGACGTGATTAATGGCGGTGATCCAACCGGTACGGGTGACTCACCATGGCAATCGAACTCCTGAACCGCGAATTGACCCTCGATCATCCCTCGACACCGGCGCCTTCCATCGAGAAGAGCGATGTATTCGGCCGCATAGGCTCGTTGGAAACACGGCTTGCGCGCAACAGCCGGGAGATCGATGCGGCACAGTCGGTTCGCTATCGCGTTTTCGTTGAAGAGATGAATGCGATGCTGCCTCCCGAGGCGATGCATCTCAGGCGCGATTTCGATAGCTATGACGATATCTGCGATCATCTCCTAGTGGTCGACAATGCGATTGATGGCGAAATCGAAGATCAGATCGTTGGCACCTACCGCCTGTTGCGCCAGGAAGTCGCAATGGCCAACGGTGGTTTCTATTCCGCCTCGGAATTCGATATCGAGCCGCTCCTGAAGCGCCATCCCGACAAGCAGTTCATGGAGCTCGGCCGCTCTTGCGTCCTGCCCGATTACCGCACGAAGCGGACCGTGGAACTACTCTGGCAGGGCAACTGGGCTTACGCACTGAGGCACGGCATGGGCGCAATGTTCGGCTGCGCATCCTTCCCCGGTGTCGATCCGCAGGAACATGCGCTCGCTCTTTCCTTCCTGCACCAGAACTCACTGGTGAAGGATGAATGGATGGTGTCGGCCAAATCGGATCTCTATCGCAAGATGGACATGATCCCCGCCGACGAGATCAATCCGCGCCAGGCCCTGTCGGCCATGCCACCGCTGGTGAAAGGCTATCTGCGCCTCGGCGCGATGATTGGCGATGGTGCCGTAGTCGATCAGGCCTTCAACACGACAGACGTCCTGATCGTCCTGCCGATCGCCGTCATCTCCGGCCGCTACATTAACCATTTCGGCGCGGACGCAGGTCGGTTCGCCAGCTGATAATCTTATCGGGCGAGCCTGATAGGTCCCTTGTAACGGGCAATGGTCTCGTCCGAGGTCAAGAGAAGCATGCCTTCCGACAGCGCCTGTGCGATCAGGATACGGTCGAACGGGTCCTTGTGGATTGGCGGTAAGGCTTCCAGTGCGAAAGCGTGTTCACTGGTTATGGGTAATTCCTGAAAACCGTTATCCAGCAAGGCTCGGTACAGCACACGGGGGTGAACCGGGATGTCGTCTCGTCCGAGAGCGTGCTTGACTGATAGCTCCCATATGCTGGCTGCGCTGAAGAAAAGGCTATTGTCGGTATCTTCTATCAGCAGTCTGGCCTGCGCTGGAAGTTTGGTGCTCATGGCAGCCAGCCAGACCAGAATATGAGAATCCAGCAACAGCTTCATTTATCTTCGCCATAGAACATATCTTCGATTTCTTTGGCGAACATGGTGTCGAAATCGTCCGGTACGGAAAACTGACCATCAAGAAAGCCGATCCGGCGTTTCTTTTTTGGCGCGTCCGCCGGCGCTTCCTCCAGCGGAACAACCTTCACCATCGGCTTCCCTGCCTTGGCGATGACGAATCCCTCACCATTCGCGGCCTCTTCGACGAGCCGCGAGAGATGTGTCTTTGCTTCGTGAATATTGACCGTCTTCATGGCAGATGTCTCGAGTGGACTTAGTTCACTGAACTTAGTCCACTCGGGCGGTCATATCAAGAAATGCTTACGAGCCTGCATTGTAGGCGGCGATTGCTGCCATGTTGACGATCTCGCTGTCCTTGGCGCCCATCTGGGTGATCTGCACCGACTTGTCGAGACCGACGAGAAGCGGGCCGATCAGCGTCGAGCCGCCGAGTTCCTGCAACATGCGCGTGGCGATCGAAGCCGAGTGGATCGCCGGCATGACCAGAACATTCGCCGTGCCCGAAAGCCTGCAGAACGGATATTGCTCCATGCGTGTGGCATTGAGCGCCACGTCCGCGGCGATCTCGCCATCATACTCGAAATCGACCCGGCGGCTGTCGAGAATTTTCACCGCCTCGCGCACGCGCTCGGAACGCTCCCCGACCGACTGGCCGAAGTTGGAGTAGGCGAGCATTGCCACGCGTGGTTCATAGCCCATGCGACGCGCGACGCGTGCGGCCTCGGTCGCGATATCGGCAAGATCCTCTGCATTCGGCTGGTCGTGCACTGCCGTGTCGGCAACGAATATCGTGCGGCCACGGGCAACGACGAGCGAGACGCCAATCACCCGGTGGCCTGGCTTGGTGGAGATGCAGCGCCGCACATCTGCAAGCGCCGAGGCGTAGTTGCGGGTCGTGCCGGTCACCATCGCATCCGCATCGCCGACCGCGACCATCGTTGCAGCAAAATGATTGCGGTCATTGTTGATTAGGCGCTGCACGTCGCGCAGCAGGTAGCCCTGACGCTGAAGCTTGGCATAGAGGTGATCGGTATAGGCCTCTGTCCGCTTCGAAATGCGGGCGTTGACGATTTCGATGCCGGGTTGGTCGAGATCGATCCCGGCCTTTTCCGCGGTCGCCCGGATCACGTCGTCGCGGCCGAGCAGGATGGCTGTGCCAAGCTCCTGGTTGCAGAAGGAGATCGCGGCGCGCATCACCTGCTCTTCTTCGGCCTCGGCAAAGACGACCCGCTTTGGGAAGCGTCGTACCCGGTCATAGATGCTCTGTGTCGTGGCCGCGATCGGATCGCGCCGCGCAGCAAGTTCGCGCCCGTAAGCCGCAATGTCGGTTATCTCGCGACGCGCCACGCCACTTTCCATCGCAGCCTGCGCAACCGCCATCGGAATGGCCGAGATCAGGCGGGGATCGAACGGGACGGGAATGATATACTGCGCGCCGAAACGCGGACGCACGCCCTGATAGGCGGCAGCCACATCGTCCGGTACAGTCTCGCGGGCAAGATTGGCAAGCGCCTGCGCTGCGGCGATCTTCATCGCGTCGTTAATCTGCCGGGCGCGAACATCGAGCGCGCCGCGGAAGATGTAAGGGAAGCCAAGCACGTTGTTGACCTGGTTCGGATAATCCGAGCGGCCGGTCGCCATGATCGCGTCGTCACGAATGCGCGCCACTTCCTCGGGCGTGATCTCCGGATCCGGATTGGCCATGGCGAAGATGATCGGCTTGGGCGCCATGGAGCGGATCATCTCTTCGGTAAAGGCGCCCTTCTGGGAAAGACCGAAGACCACGTCAGCGCCATTCATCGCTTCTTCCAGTGAGCGGCGGTCCGTCTTGGCGGCATGCGCTGATTTCCACTGGTTCATGCCCTCGCTGCGGCCCTGGTAGATCACGCCCTTGGTGTCGCAGAGAATGATGTTTTCCGGGGCAAAACCCATCGCCTTGATAAGCTCGATACAGGCGATTGCGGCAGCACCGGCACCGTTGCAGACGAGTTTGGTGGTCTTTAGATCGCGACCGGTCAGCTCAAGCGCATTGATCAGGCCGGCAGCGGCGATGATTGCCGTGCCATGCTGGTCGTCATGGAAAACCGGGATATCCATCAGCTCGCGCAGCCGGCTTTCGATGATGAAACATTCTGGCGCCTTGATGTCTTCGAGATTGATGCCGCCGAAGGACGGGCCGAGATAACGCACGCAGTTGATGAACTCGTCGACATTCTCGGTGTCCACCTCAAGATCGATGGAATCGACATCGGCAAAGCGCTTGAACAGAACCGACTTGCCTTCCATGACCGGCTTGGATGCCAGCGCACCTAGATTGCCGAGGCCGAGGATTGCCGTGCCATTGGAGATGACGGCCACCATGTTGCCGCGGGTCGTGTAGTCATAGGCCTTGGCAGGATCGGCAGCGATCGCCAAAACCGGAACCGCAACACCTGGCGAATAGGCAAGTGACAGGTCGCGTTGCGTGGCCATCGGCTTGGTCGGCGTGATTTCGAGCTTGCCGGGGCGCCCATCGGAGTGAAAATCGAGTGCTTCCTGCTCGGTTACCGATGTTCGCGTGCTTGCTGTCTTATCGTTCACGACCATATCCTCCAGCTTCCTGTGGGCAGCTTCGCCTGAAGCTGCTGCAAATGTTGTCTTCCAAGGGGCTTCACCGATAGTGTTGCGACTTTCCATGCGCAATGAAAATCGGCCCAGTGACCCAGTTTGAACGTTTGTCCATCGACGCCCTGACCACCGACCAGCTCGCCTCGGAGGAAAGCCGTGCCACGGCCACCCCGATGATGGAGCAGTTCATCGAGATCAAGGCGAACAATCCCGGTTCGCTGCTCTTCTATCGCATGGGCGATTTCTACGAACTGTTTTTCCAGGATGCGATTGACGCATCCCGTGCGCTCGGCATCACGCTTACCCGGCGTGGCCAGCACATGGGCCAGGATATCCCCATGTGCGGTGTGCCGGTCCATGCGGCCGATGACTATCTGCAGAAACTGATTTCGCTCGGTTTCCGCGTCGCCGTCTGCGAGCAGGTGGAAGATCCGGCGGAGGCGAAGAAGCGCGGCTCGAAATCGGTTGTAAAACGTGATGTCGTGCGCCTCGTCACGCCGGGCACGATCACGGAAGAAAAGCTGCTTGTCGCCTCGGAATCGAACTATCTGATGACGCTTGCCCGCATCAAGGGCGGCGCCGAGCCGGCGATGGCACTCGCCTGGATCGACATCTCCACCGGCGTCTTCCGCATTGCGGAAACAGAGCCGTCGCGCCTGCTTGCCGATATCCTGCGCATCGAGCCGCGCGAACTGATCATGCCGGATACGATGTTTCACGATCCGGAGCTGAAGCCGGTCTTTGATGTGCTCGGCCGCGTCGCCGTGCCGCAGCCTTCGGTTCTGTTCGACAGCGCCACGTCCGAAGGCCGCATCGCCCGTTATTTCGGTGTCACGACACTGGATGGCTTTGGCACTTTTTCCCGTGCAGAATTCGCCGCCGCCGCTGCTGCCATCGCCTATGTCGAAAAGACCCAGATTTCCGAGCGCCCGCCGCTCGGACGGCCGGAGCGCGAAAGCGGCGCGTCGACCCTGTTCATCGATCCCGCCACCCGCGGCAATCTCGAGCTGACGAAGACGCTTTCGGGTGAGCGCGAGGGAACACTGCTGAAGGCTATCGACCGCACCGTTACCGGCGGCGGAGCCCGGCTTCTTGCCGAGCGGCTGATGTCGCCGCTGACCGATCCGGAGCGCATCAATCTCCGGCTCGATTCCATCTCTTTTCTGCTGGAAGAGCCGTCGCTCTGCTCCGACCTGCGCACATCGCTGAAGCACGTGCCGGATATGCCCCGCGCGCTCTCGCGTCTTGCGCTCGACCGTGGCGGCCCGCGTGATCTCGGCGCAATCCTGACCGGTCTGGAAGCCGCGCGCGGCGTGGCGGCTTTCCTTGATGGATCAATGCTTCCGGAAGAACTGTCCGATGCGCTCGTCGATCTGAAGGCGTTGCCGGTTACGGTTCAATCCCTGCTCGGCAATATGCTGGCCAAAGACCTGCCGCTTCTGAAGCGTGACGGGGGATTCCTGGCTGATGGCGCCAAAGCCGAACTGGATAAGGTTCGTGCCCTGCGCGACCAGTCTCGTAAGGTGATCGCCGGCCTGCAGCTGCAATATGCCGATGAAACCGGTATCAAGTCGCTGAAGATCAAGCACAACAACGTGCTCGGTTATTTCATCGAGGTCACTGCCGGCAATGCCGGCCCGATGACCGATACGCCGGAAGCCAAGGCCCGGTTCATCCATCGCCAGACAATGGCGAATGCGATGCGTTTCACCACGACCGAGCTTGCCGATCTCGAAAGCCGCATTGCCAACGCCGCCGACAAGGCGCTGACCATCGAACTCGAAGCCTTCGACCGCATGGTCGCCGCCGTCACGGCAGAAGCCGAGGCGATCAAGGCCGGCGCCCGTGCGCTGTCGATCATCGATGTCGCCGGCGGTCTCGCCATGCTCGCCGAGGAATGGAATTACCGCCGCCCGATCGTCGATGACAGCCGAATGTTTGCGATTGAAGGGGGCCGCCATCCGGTGGTCGAACAGGCGCTGCGCCGCCAGTCGTCGGGCCCGTTCATCGCCAACGAATGCGATCTTTCACCGAAAAATGGTGGCGAATTCGGCGCGCTCTGGCTGCTCACCGGCCCGAACATGGGCGGTAAATCGACCTTCCTGCGCCAGAATGCGCTGATCGCGATTCTTGCCCAGATGGGTTCTTTCGTGCCGGCTTCCGCCGCCCATATCGGCGTGGTCGACCGGCTGTTCTCGCGCGTTGGCGCGTCTGATGATCTTGCCCGCGGCCGCTCCACCTTCATGGTCGAGATGGTCGAAACGGCGGCCATCCTTAATCAGGCAACCGACCGTTCTCTGGTCATCCTCGATGAGATCGGCCGTGGAACCGCGACCTTCGACGGCCTGTCGATCGCGTGGGCATCGGTTGAGCACCTGCACGAAGGCAATCGCTGCCGCGGCCTGTTCGCCACCCATTTCCACGAACTGACCGTGCTTTCGGAAAAGCTCGGCCGTCTTTCCAACGCCACGATGAAGGTGAAGGAATGGGATGGCGAGGTGATCTTCCTGCACGAGGTCGGCCCCGGTGCCGCCGATCGTTCCTACGGCATCCAGGTCGCCCGCCTTGCCGGCCTTCCCGATAGCGTCGTGAGCCGTGCGAGAGACGTTCTGACCAAGCTGGAAGATTCCGACCGCAAGAACCCGGCTAGCCAGCTTATCGACGACCTGCCGCTGTTCCAGGTCGCGGTGCGCAAGGAAGAAAAGCGCGGTGGACCTTCCAAGGTCGAGGAAGCGTTGAAGGCCATCAACCCGGATGACATGAGCCCGCGTGAGGCGCTCGAAGCGCTTTATACACTGAAGAAGCAAGCCGGTGCGAAAACCTGATTTGGTTTTCGCACCGCTGCAGAATGGCAAAAAGCGTTTGTTCGGTCACCCCTGATACAACTTGGCATTTGCATCGTGTTCATCTGCTCCTGTAGCCTCGCCCGCGGGGAAACGGGATATGACTGATTTAAATGACCTATTGGTATCATAAGCTTGGCCGGAAACAGGGTGGCCCTGTTTCCGCCGAAGACCTCGGCGTGCTCGCCCGCAAAGGCACGATAAAGCCGGAAACACTACTCTGGCACCCCGGCCTTGCAGATTGGGTCAATGCCTCGGAAGCCTCCGAACTGAGCCTTTGTTTTGAGAGCGACATGTCGGACAAGGAATCAGATCCCTTGCCCGATCCGACGATTGCAGGGCCATGGCCGCGCTTTTGGGCGCGCCTTGCGGACGAAATGATAATCGGGGCGGTAGTAGGATTGCCTTTCGGCTATTCAATCCGGCCACACCTGCCTGAGATTGGCGTAAATTTCCCGGCAGCCGACAACCTTCTGACCATCGTGATGCTTGCTGCCATCACCAGCATCGTTTTGTGGGGGGCGATGACATTGTTTGGCACTACCCCCGGCAAACTGGTTGCGGGGCTCAGGGTGGAAAACAGATCCGGCATGCCGGATTGGCAGTTCTATATGACGCGGGAATTCAGGATCTGGTTCTTTGTCAACACCGTCGGCGTTCCTTATCTTTCAATCATTCCCTGCATCCTGCAATACCGTCGCGTCGCCAAGGGAAGACCTGCCTGGTATGACGAAGGCGCAGCCATTGTCCGCGGAAAAGGCAGGCTCTCTCGCTCTGCTGCCGCAGCCGCAACTGCTGCAGTCACATTCATGCTGACCGTGATGGCGATCGGCTACATGAACATGCTGCGCGCAGAAGAGCGCATGGCCTCCAGTTATCGGTATTGGGAAAATCCCGCCACGGGCAAAAAGGCGGATCTCTGGTCCACTTGGGTCTTTGGAGAAATCAAAGCCGAGAGCGGCAAGCTCTATCACTTCACATCTGACAAACTGACGTCCGAAATTCTGTTTGGTTATGAGCCGATGGATCAGCCATCGGTCGATGCGGTCGCTTACGGTGAGGCGCTGCAAAGCGTGATTGCCGAAGACATTTCCGTCAACGGCAAATGGGAACCGTTCAAGCTGAATGGTTTCGATGCAGCACGCGTCACCGGCATTGAGCCGAAGTTGAAGGATGTCAACGTTGAACTGACTGTCGTTATCGTCGGTCGGAGCGCCTGGCGAATGCTTCTGTTCGTGGAAGGTCGGCCTTTGACCAAACTCGCGATCAGGGAGGTTCTCATTCATTCGCTTCTGTCGACAGCAAAGGATATAAATGTCCCGGCAAGCATGCCCTGTGACGACGAAACCTGCTTTTCCGCGCTGCTGTCAACCGTCCGGTTTGCCCCCTCATGAGATGAGGTCTCGCCGACGAGTGGGTTTTTCCGAATGAGATGGCACTTGCAGATACTCTCATCTATTGTGTAGTGGCTGTGAAAAACGCTGAAGCCACTGTCAGGCGGTGGCTGAAACGGGTGCAGAGGAGTTCACGCGTGAGCGTTGCCTTCATGAAGGAGGAAAGTGCCGAGACGGCCGCCGAAACGGTACTGCCTGACCGGCCGATATCACCCCATCCGAACCTCGTGACGGAAACCGGGCTGAAGGCGCTTGAGCATCAGCTGCAGGCCGCCCGCGATGCCTATGAGGCGACGAACGGGTTGGATGACATCAATGAGCGGCGACGCCAGGCGGCAGGTCCGGCGCGTGACATCCGGTATTTCGCCGAACGGGTCCACACGGCCCAACTCGTCTCGGCGTCTGCATCGAATGCTACAGTCTCTTTCGGCAGCACGGTTACATTCAGCCGCGATGATGGCCGCGAGCAGACCTACCGCATCGTCGGCGAAGACGAGGCCGATCCCAAGGCTGGAACGATCTCCTATGTGTCGCCGGTCGCACGCGCGCTCAACGGCAAGTCCTTAGGCGATCTGGTGACGGTCGGTCATCAGGAACTCGAAATCATCGCGATTTCGTAATCAGCTTTGCCAATCATGGTGCTGCCGTGCTTGTGAAGACCTGCGACTGCGGCTATCTGGTGCGTCTCCTAGAGCAATTCCAGCAGAAGTGGGAACCGGTTTTGCGTCCGGAATTGCGATGAAACAAACCAACAAAGGCGCATTCCGGCATGAAACCAGATTATCTCGTCACCCATTCCGGTGGCTTCCATGCCGATGAACTTCTCTCCAGCGTCATCCTGACCCGGCTTTTTCCCGAGGCAAAAATCGTCCGCAGCCGCGCGCCGGAGTGGATCACGCCCGGCAGCGATCGCATCATCTATGATGTCGGCGGCGCTTATGATGCCGAAAAACAGATCTTCGATCACCACCAGCGCGGCGCGCCGCTGCGCGAGGACGAGGCGCCCTACAGCTCCTTCGGCCTGATCTGGAAGCATTATGGTCGCGACTATCTTGCCGCCATGAATATCCCGACCGCCCATATCGATGCCCTGCACGCCTCCTTCGACAAGAGTTTCGTCCTGCCGATAGACCTGATGGACAATGGTGCGCTCAGCCCGTCCAGCGCCGGTCCTCTTGCCGGCCTCACCCTGTCGAGCCTGCTCGAAACGCTCAAACCCAACTTCGACGACAAGGAGCAGGGTGCCGATGATCGCGCTTTTCATGCAGCGCTCGCCATCGCCCGTGCCTTTGTCGAGGCGGGTATCGGCAAGCGCGCCGCCAAGTTGCGTGCCGAAACGCTCGTTCTTGAAGCGATCGCCGAGGCTGGCGAGGGTCGCGTGCTCGAGCTTCCCATGGGCATGCCCTTCCGCCCGGCAATCGTGAAGGCCGGTGCCGATCACCTTCTTTTCGTCGTCCATCCGCGCGACGGCAAGGACTGGTGCGTTACCGGCATCCGTAAGGCGGATGACGGGTTCGAACTGCGCGCCGATCTGCCGAAATCCTGGGCGGGCCTGACGAACGGTGATCTCGAAGCCGCTTCCGGCGTCAAGGGCGCCACTTTCTGCCATAACGGTCGCTTCATCGCAGCAGCCACCAGCCGCGAGGCAGCCCTTGCCATGGCGGAGATTGCCGTAAAGGAAGCCTTGGCATCGGCCTGAACGGCCAAGACTGGCGAAGCCGGGTTCGGGCTACCTGCTATTGCGGGTAGCGCGATCTCCCTTTCGGGTCCGAAGATGATATAGATTGTCGTAGAATTTTCTTCAGGCTTTTCTGAGCGCCATCGGGATCGTCCATTGCTCGCCATACCGTTACCCTTCATTGCCGGATTGATCTTCGCGCTGGTTCTTCATCACAGCCTCAAGGGCGTGGAAGCGCCTGGAAGTCGCCGGTATTTCGTGGCTTTCCTGATCCTTTATGCATTGCAGGGCGTGGTCGTCGGCCTACATTTCGGCTACGGCGTCAAGGCGCTTGCGCCGATCCAGCCGATTACCGCCTCCGTGATGCCGCCACTCGCCTTCTTGGCATTTCGCGGCCTA
The DNA here is from genome assembly GCA_900472575.1 of Hyphomicrobiales bacterium. Classification (GTDB taxonomy): domain Bacteria; phylum Pseudomonadota; class Alphaproteobacteria; order Rhizobiales; family Rhizobiaceae; genus Neorhizobium; species Neorhizobium cellulosilyticum. The sequence continues at coordinate 33,089 of UCIV01000019.1, read as the reverse complement.
GCGGATGAGACGATACCCAAACCCTGGATCCATCTATGGGCACCGGCTTCCATCGCGCTTTCGGTCGCCTTTCTGCAGGTGCTGGTCGATCCGCTGTTGCTTGTGATCTTCCTCGTTTACGGCACTGCCATCTGGGGTCTGACGCGAACCAGCGATGACGAGGTGATGGCGGAGGCGAGCCTTCAGCGCATGCGTCCGGCTTTGCGCGCCGCGCGTCTGACCGCGATCCTGATGTTCTTCTTCGCCCTGAGCGATGTTGCCGTGGCCATCTATGCGGGTGTCGCCGGTGCAGAAGGCGTTCCGTTTGCGGTGGCGATCATGAACATCGTTGCGCTTGCGGCAACAGGTATCTATTACCTATTGCCCGAGACGGACCGTACCGCGGTTTCTCCCAAAGCATCGGCTTTGCCCGATCCGGCAGATGCAGCAATCGTCGAGCGTGTCACAGCGGCTCTTGGCGAAGGCGAACTCTACAGAGATGAAAATCTCAGCCTCGCGAAAATCTCCCGCAAGGCGAAAATTCCTGCGCGCGACCTGTCTTCCGCCATTAACCGTGCCACAGGTCTCAACGTCTCCCAGTTCGTCAACAACCGTCGTATCGGCGAAGCCTGCCGCCTGCTGGATGAAACAAAACAATCGGCGACGGCAATCATGCTCGACGTCGGATTCTCGACAAAATCGAACTTTAACCGGGAGTTTCGTCGCGCAACCGGCATGAGCCCGCGCCAGTGGCGCGCAAGGTCGAAAGTCGAAACAACCGGCTCTTGAACTTCATGCTGCAAGGCAACAACTTGGAAACGACCTGCTGCCATAATTGGTGGTCAAGGTGACCAGAATTCGTTAGAGCAACTCCAGCAAAATTGGGAACCGGTTTTGCGCCCGGAAATGCTCTGGAGCCGACCGGCAAACTGGCATCGGCAGGAATGATATGGCCAGACACGAAATCAATTTCTCCGAACTTCTCGATGTAGATGCCCTGAAGGCCGAATGCTGCGCGGTGATGAAGACGGACCTTCCGCTTCTGGAACTGCGCTCGGCGCTTCTGCCCGTCATGCGCCGCGCCAGCAACGAAGGCCGCCAGAAGGCGCGTGAACTGCTCGAAAAAGACGGCAGCGGGCTCAATTGCGCCGAGCGTATTTCCTGGGTTCAGGATCAGATCATCTGCGTCCTGCATGACATCGTCGCCGCCGCAGTCCATCCGGAAGGCAAGGACATCACGATTGCGGCCGTCGGCGGTTATGGCCGAGGAACGCTTGCACCCGGATCGGATATCGATCTTCTGTTCCTTCTGCCGGCGAAGAACTCTGAGGAGATGCGCAAGGCCGTCGAATTCCTGCTCTATATTCTCTGGGACATGGGCTTCAAGGTCGGTCATGCGACCCGCACGGTCGAGGAGTGCATCCGCCTTTCCAAGACCGACATGACCATCCGCACCGCAATCCTCGAAAGCCGCCTGATCTGCGGTTGCGCAACCCTGTTTGCAGATCTGGAGACCCGTTTCGACCATGAGGTCGTGGCCGATACCGGTGCCGAATTCGTCAGCGCCAAGCTTGCCGAGCGCGACCAGCGCCACCAGAAGTCCGGCGACACCCGTTATCTGGTTGAACCGAACGTCAAGGAAGGCAAGGGCGGCCTGCGCGACCTCCATACGCTATTCTGGATCGCCAAATATTACTACCGCGTCAAGGATGCCGCCGATCTGGTCAAGCTCGGCGTGTTCTCTCGTGGCGAATTCCGGCTGTTCGAAAAAGCGGACGATTTTCTCTGGGCGGTTCGCTGCCACATGCACTTCCTGACCGGAAAGTCGGAGGAGCGCCTGTCCTTCGATATCCAGCGCGATATCGCCTCGGCCCTCGGTTATCATACGCGTCCCGGTCTTTCCGCCGTCGAGCGTTTCATGAAGCACTATTTTCTGGTCGCCAAGGATGTCGGCGACCTCACACGCATCTTCTGCGCGGCACTGGAAGAACAGCAGGCCAAGGCCGCGCCGGGGCTTGCCAATCGCGTCATCTCGCGTTTCACCCACCGTTTGCACAAGATCCCTGGCACAACGGATTTCGTTACCGACCGTGGCCGCATCACGCTCGCTTCGCCGGATGTCTTCACCCGCGATCCGGTCAATATCATCCGCTTCTTCCATGTGGCGGATATCCATCAGCTCGAACTGCATCCGGATGCGCTGAAGCGCATGACCCGTTCGCTGACGCTGATCGACAACAGCCTGCGTGAAAACGAGGAAGCCAACCGGCTGTTTCTCTCGATCCTGACCTCGCGCCGCGATCCGGCGTTGATGCTGCGCCGCATGAACGAGGCCGGTGTACTCGGCCGCTTCATCCCCGAATTCGGCAAGGTCGTGGCGATGATGCAGTTCAACATGTATCACCACTATACGGTTGATGAGCATCTGATCCGTTCTGTTGAAGCTCTCTCGGAGATCGACAAGGGCGAGATGAAGGAAGCGCATCCGCTTGCCACCAAGATCATGCCCGGCATCGAGGAGCGCGAGGCCCTTTATGTCGCCGTGCTTTTCCATGATGTCGCCAAGGGCCGTCAGGAGGATCATTCGATCGCCGGTGCCCGCATGGCCCGCAAACTTTGCCCGAGACTCGGCCTGAACCACAAGCAGACCGAAATCGTCGTCTGGCTGATCGAGCAGCACCTAGTCATGTCGATGACCGCTCAGACCCGCGACCTGCATGACCGCAAGACGATCAGCGATTTTGCCGCTGTCGTGCAGTCCATGGACAGGCTGAAACTGCTGCTCGTCCTGACGATCTGCGATACGCGCGCCGTTGGTCCCGGCGTATGGAACGGCTGGAAGGGCCAGCTTCTGCGCACCCTTTATTACGAAACCGAGATCCTGCTCTCCGGCGGCTTTTCCGACCTGCCGCGCCGCGAGCGCGCGACTGTCGCCGAAGAGGCGCTTTTCGATGCGCTGTCGTCCTGGGACGGGAAGGAGCGGAAGACCTATTCGTCGCTCCATTATCAGCCCTATCTCTTGGCCGTTTCGCTGAACGATCAGGTTCGCCACGCGACCTTCATCCGCGACACCGATCGCGCCGGCCATGCGCTTGCAACCATGGTCCGCACCGATGCCTTCCGGGCGATCACCGAGATCACCGTACTCGCGCCCGACCATCCGCGCCTTCTGTCGATCATTGCAGGCGCATGTGCTGCCGCCGGCGCCAATATCGTCGACGCGCAGATCTTCACAACGACGGACGGGCGTGCGCTCGATACGATCCTGATCAACCGGGAATTTGCGGTAGACGAGGATGAACTCCGCCGTGCTGGCACGATCGGCCGGATGATCGAGGATGTGCTTTCGGGCAAGCGCCGCCTGCCGGAAGTCATCGCCACCCGCGCCAAGACCCGCAAGAAGACCAAGGCCTTTGACATCCCGCCTTCGGTCACCATTTCGAACGGCCTCTCTAACAAGTTCACCGTCATCGAGATCGAGTGCCTCGACCGTACAGGTCTTCTGGCGGATATCACCGCCGGCCTTGCCGACCTGTCGCTGGACATCCAGTCGGCCCGCATCACCACATTCGGCGAAAAGGTCATCGATACCTTCTACGTCACCGATCTGGTCGGTCAGAAAGTCACCAATGATAACCGCCAGAATACCATTTCCGCGCGGCTGAAATCGGTCATGACCGACCAGGAAGAAGAGGCGAAGAAGAACCCGACACCGGCACCGGCCACAGAAGAACAGCCGCCGCGCAAGAGCAAGGCGCGCGCGTGACGGATATTCGACCATGAGCCTCGTCAAAAAATTCGCAACCGTCGGCGGCGCGACGCTCGGCAGCCGCATCTTCGGCTTCGCCCGTGAGACGGCGATGGCGGCAGCGCTGGGAACGGGGCCGATGGCCGACGTCTTTTACGCCGCCTTCCGTTTTCCGAACCTGTTTCGCCGGCTGTTTGCCGAAGGCGCCTTCAACGCCGCCTTCGTGCCGCTGTTTTCGAAAGAAATCGAGGCCAACGGTGTCGAGGGCGCCAAGCGCTTTTCGGAAGAGGTCTTCGGGGTGCTCTTTTCGGCGCTCCTCCTCATAACCATTGTCATGGAACTCGCCATGCCATGGCTGGTGCGTTTCATCATTGCGCCGGGTTTTGCCGACGACGCCGAAAAGATGTCGCTGACCATCCGCATGGCCGCAGTCATGTTCCCCTATCTCATGTGCATGTCGCTGACGGCGATGATGAGCGGAATGCTGAATTCGCTGCATCATTTCTTCGCAGCGGCAATTGCGCCCGTTTTTCTGAACGTGGTGATGATCGCCGCTCTGGTCTACGGCCTTTGGATCGGTGCGGAGCCCCAGCTGATCGCCTGGTATCTCTCCTGGAGCGTGCTGGTAGCGGGCGTTCTACAGCTTGCTGTGGTTTATATCGGCGTGCGCCATGCGGGCATCAATATCGGCTTTCGCCGCCCGCGCATGACACCGAACGTCAAGCGGCTTTTATGGCTGGCGGTTCCGGCTGCGATTACCGGTGGCGTTACCCAGATCAACCAGATCATTGGTCAGGCGATCGCCTCCGGCAAAGAAGGCGCGATCGCGGCTCTTCAATATGCTGACCGTATCTACCAACTGCCACTCGGCGTAGTGGGCGTAGCTGTCGGTGTCGTTCTTTTGCCGGAACTGTCGCGAGCGCTCAAAGGCGGCAAGATGAAGGAAGCGGCCGGCATCCAGAACCGCTCCATCGAATTCGTCCTCTTCTTGACGCTCCCCGCTGCTGTCGGTCTCTGGGTCCTGTCGGATGCGATCATCCGCGTACTCTACGAACGCGGGGCGTTCTCCGCCGAAAATACTTCGGTCGTTGCCGGCATTCTGGCGATCTATGGCCTCGGCCTTCCGGGTTTCGTGCTCATCAAGGCGCTGCAGCCGGGCTTTTATGCACGCGAGGATACGAAGACGCCGATGCGCATCACTATGCTTGCCGTCGTGGTGAATTCAGCGCTGGCGATTTCGCTTTTCCCGATCCTTGCCGAGCGCGGCATCGCCACAGCGGAAGCGGCAGCCGGCTGGCTTAACACCGTGCTGTTGTTCACGATCCTGGTCTGGCGCGGCGATCTCGTCTGGGAATGGCAGCTCGCCAGGCGCACGGTTCTGTTGATCGTCTCGGCAGGCGTGATGGCGGCAGCGCTTATCTACGCCTTGCCCTATGCCGGATCATGGTTGGCGCCGGGCGCTCATCTGCTAAGCCAGGTCACGGCCCTTGGCGCTTTGATTGCGCTGGCAATGGTCGTCTATTTCGGCGTCGCCTTCCTCATCGGCGGTGCCGATCTCGGCATGATCCGCCGGAGCTTGAAGCGCAAGCCAAAGGCGTCGTCTTAAAAGAATGCCGCGATCAGGTATCGCGGCTCTTCGACTTCGGCTTCAGGTTGGCAAGGCTGCCCTTGCCTTTCTTGCCACAGTGCGCCCAAGTGCGGCTCGGGCCGATATCGACATGCACGATGCCGTTGCAGTAACGACCGATGCCGCCAATGCCCGGCGCAGTGCGGGCCGCTGCCAGGATACGTTTTTCGGAGACACCCGGCACGCGGATGTCGGCGGCGAAACAGCGGCTATGTTGCGACTTGCCCGAACGCGGGCGATGACCTGACGTGACCATCGGCTTCTTGCCGGTCTGCTTGGCGATATGGGCAAGGATCGCTTCCAGCTTGTCGGGAAAACAGCCGGTACGGACGCTGACACGCTGTACCGTGTAAAAGGCAGAGTAATCGTGCTGAATTGCTGTGCTGCGGCGTTTGTCGTTCTTGCCTGCTGCCTCGGCGTTTACGTTCATACTGAATGCCAATAGGCAGGCCAGCGCGACGCGAGAAAAGATGCGCATGGTTGTCCCCTAAGAAAAGACCAGTCGTCATGACGGTCGACTTCGTCGTGGCGGGGTATTTCATTCTGAAAAGTGACGTGAATAAGGTGGGATTTACCTCGAATTGAGATTAATAGGTCATGAATCTTAATATTCGTTAATCAATTGCAGTCTTGATGCTGGTTATAGTTGTTCGGGGAGCGCCAAAACTTCGTTATAAAACTGTTACATAGCGGCGCTCAGAGCTTCTGTAGCAACGTCCTCGAAGTTGATTGTCAAACCCCCCAAAAAAATTGGGGTCTGAGGCGTAAAATTGCGAAAAATTCCCTTAATGGTTGCCAAGGCCCATTGTTTTAGCCAGATCACTACGCGAAACTCAGGAGCCGCCCATGCCAGTCCGATCACTTTTTCTCGTGACCTTGGTGGTCGATGACTTTGATCGGGCGAAGTCTTTCTATTGTGGTGACCTTGGCTTTGACTGCGTGGAGGATACGTCCCTTACCGATGATAAGCGCTGGCTCGTCGTGAAGCCGAAGGGTGATGACGGTGCGGCACTGCTGCTTGCCCAGGCCGTCGATGACAGGCAACTGGCCGCGATCGGCAACCAGGCCGGAGGGCGGGTCGGCTTCTTCCTGAAAACCGATGACTTTGCCCGCGACCACGCGGCAATGCTTGCCCGCGGCGTCAAATTCATGGAGGAACCGCGCCGTGAGGTTTACGGCACGGTAGCCGTGTTTGCCGATCCCTACGGCAACACCTGGGATTTGATTGAGCATGTCCCGCGCTGAGGCCTTGATTTCGCCCCGCCCGCCGTGCTTAGAGCGCGGCGTTAGCTACATGGCCCGCGGGGCGCGATTGCCGGAGACGTTCAAACCTGCCGGGAGCGCGTAACCTTGAGGCCTGAGGCCTTCCAACCGCCTATTCGAGGACATCATGAACACCTTCAAGCCGCTCGTTTTCTCCGGCGTTCAGCCGACCGGCAATCTCCATCTCGGCAATTATCTCGGCGCGATCCGCAAATTCGTGGCGCTGCAGGAAAACAACGACTGCATCTATTGTGTCGTTGACCTGCATGCGATCACTGCGCAACTTGTGCATGACGACCTGCGCGGCCAGATCCGCTCGATCGCCGCAGCCTTCATCGCTTCCGGTATCGATCCGGTGAAGCACATCGTCTTCAACCAGTCGGCCGTGCCGCAGCACGCCGAGCTAGCCTGGGTGTTCAACTGCGTTGCCCGTATCGGCTGGATGAACCGCATGACGCAGTTCAAGGACAAGGCCGGCAAGGACCGCGAAAACGCCTCGCTCGGCCTGCTCGCCTATCCGAGCCTGATGGCGGCTGACATTCTTGTTTACCGCGCCACCCATGTTCCGGTCGGCGACGACCAGAAGCAGCATCTGGAACTCGCCCGCGATATCGCCCAGAAGTTCAACATCGACTTCCAGGACAAGATCCGTGCGACGGGAACCGGCGTCGACATGGTCGTCGGCGAAGAGCCCATCCATGGCTATTTCCCGCTGGTAGAGCCGCTGATCGATGGGCCTGCGCCGCGCGTCATGTCGCTGCGTGACGGCACAAAGAAGATGTCGAAGTCCGATCCGTCGGATCTTTCGCGCATCAACCTTATGGACGATGCCGATGATATCGCCAGGAAGATCCGCAAGGCCAAGACCGATCCGGAAGGTCTGCCGAGCGAAATTGAAGGCCTTTCCGGTCGTCCGGAAGCCGACAATCTCGTCGGTATCTATGCTGCCCTTGCCGATCGCACCAAGGCTGACGTCTTGGTCGAATTCGGCGGCCAACAGTTCTCCGTCTTCAAACCGGCGCTTGCCGAACTGGCGGTCGAGGTTCTGGCTCCGATCGGCGCCGAGATGCGCCGCCTGCTCGACGACACCACCCATATCGACGCAATCCTCAAGGATGGCGGCGAGCGCGCCGGGGCACGTGCACAAAAGGTCATGGACGAAGTCTTCGACATCATCGGCTTCCTGCGCTGATTTTTGAGGCGGCATGAACAGGCAAACCCGTCGCGTGAAGCGGCGGGTTTTCATTTTTACACGTTGGTATAAGGTCCGCGGCGAGACTGCTTCGGCAACACAGGGGGCGTTATGGTTTCCAAGAGACTTTCGCGGCTTGAAGGCCACAGGCGCAAGTTCATGGCGGTCATCGACGGCACGCCGGAATGCGAAAAAGCGGTCCATTATGCCGGCCGCCGCGCCAAGAATACCAATGGCGGTCTGGTTCTCCTCTATGTCATTCCCGAAGGCGATTTCCAGCAATGGCTGGGTGTCGAGCAGATCATGCGCGCCGAAGCGATGGAAGAGGCCGAAGCGGTAATGGCGAAGGCCGCCCACCGGGTGCGTGAAACAATCGGCATCGACCCGGAAATCGTCATCCGCGAGGGCAGCGCTCCCGAACAGATCAACGGACTGGTCGAGGAAGACCGCGATATCGCGATCCTCGTGCTCGCAGCAGGTTCGGCGAAGGAAGGCCCGGGACCGCTGGTCTCCGCAGTCGCCGGTCGCGGTGCAGCCTTCCCGATTCCGGTCACGGTTCTTCCCGATACGCTCTCGGACGAGGAAATCGACTCGCTGGCGTGATCTCACTATTGACCATGAGCGGACAAAGGCGCACTTGAACCCAAAGATGAGAACGGTTATCTTATTTGGAAGAGTTCTAAACTGAGTGCCGCTCGCGGCCAGGAGCAAGCCCATGTTCATCCAGACCGAAGCCACGCCGAACCCGGCGACCCTGAAGTTTCTTCCCGGCAAGGTTGTCATGGAAAAAGGCACGGCCGAGTTTCGCAATGAAGCAGAAGCTGCAGCCTCTCCGCTGGCCCTGCGCCTTTTTAACGTTCCCGGCGTCACGGGCGTTTATTTCGGCTACGATTTCATCACCGTTACCAAGTCTGATTCCGAATGGCAGCACCTGAAGCCCGCCATTCTCGGCTCGATCATGGAGCATTTCATGTCCGGCCAGCCGGTCATGGGCGGCGGTTCGTCCCTTGCCGAGGCTTCCGACGAGGAAGGCGAATTTTTCGATGAAGGCGACGAGACGCTGGTTGCCACGATCAAGGAACTGCTCGAGACGCGTGTCCGCCCGGCAGTTGCGCAGGATGGCGGCGACATCACCTTCAAGGGTTTCAAGGACGGCACCGTCTACCTCAACATGAAGGGCGCATGCTCCGGCTGCCCGTCTTCCACTGCAACGCTCAAGCATGGTGTGCAGAACCTGCTCAAGCACTTCGTTCCCGAAGTGCAGGCGGTTGAGGCCCTCTGATACCCGCAAGACCTGTTCATGATCGTTCTCGCTATAGACACTGCAGGCATCGATTGTTCTGCGGCGGTATTTGACAGTTCCGCCAGCAGGCTTTTGTCTGCCGTCTCGGAAGAAATCGGCAAGGGGCATGCGGAACGCCTGATGGCGGTCATCGATCAGGCTCTGGACGAAGCTCAAGTCGATCTCCATGCGGTCGGCCGCATCGCCGTCGTCATCGGCCCAGGTTCCTTCACCGGCATTCGTGTCGGCGTCGCGGCTGCTCGCGGTCTGGCTCTCTCCCTCGGGATCGATTGTGTCGGCGTCTCGACGCTGGAAACGCTCGCGGCATCGTATCGGGCGACCAGCGGTTCCGACATGCCGGTTCTCGTCGCCATGGATGCCAAGCGCGAGGAAATCTATGCGCAGGCTTTCGCCGTCGATGGCGCTGCGCTGAACGAACCGGCAGCGCTTTCGGCAGAAGACGTCGACAATCTTGTCAAATCCCTCTCTACAGAGCCTACCGGCTCGTGGATTTCCAAGACGGGTGATCGCTTCGATATCGGAACTGTCGCGCGTATCGGTGCTGCAAAGGATGCCGCTGGAGCACGGCCGAAGCCGCTTTATTTGCGTGGACCTGATGCAAAACCGCAGACGGGTTTTGCTCTGGCGCGGGTGTAGCCCATGTTTGACGACTATCTGACCTGGAAGCCGTTTTTCGAAGTCGTGCCGATCGAGGATGTCGATTGCCACGAGATTTCCGAACTGCACGGCCTGCGTTTTCCGCGCCAGTGGAGCGAAGCTGAGTTTCAGGACCTTCTTTCGCAGAAAAATGTCTTCGGCTTCATTGCACGCCAGACGAATGCATTCTTTTCAAAGCCACTCGGTGGCTTCGTGCTCAGTCGCGAGGCTGGCGGCGAGGCGGAAATCCTGACGGTTGCGGTGGCCGAAAAGTTCGGTCGCCAGGGGCTCGGCTGGCGCCTGATGCAGGCAGCGGTGCGTGAGGCAATCTCCCGCGGCGCCGACAGCATGTTTCTTGAAGTCGAGGCCGAAAACAGGACTGCCGTCGGGCTTTACGGCAAACTCGGTTTTGCCAAGGTGGCCGAGAGACCGGCTTATTATCTGGGAGCGGATGGTCGACGGACCGCAGCGCTTGTCATGAGCCGTGATCTTCGCTAGTCCCTCAGCATACGTGAATATTTCGAAGGCCAGAACGTCATGACAGACCTTTCCAAGACCCTGGAAGAGTTGTGTGCCGAAAAGGGCATGCGCATGACCGATCAGCGCCGGGTCATCGCCCGGATTTTGCAGGATTCTGACGATCATCCGGATGTCGAGGAGCTTTATCGCCGCTCGTCCAAGGTTGATCCGCGCATCTCGATTTCGACGGTCTATCGGACAGTGAAACTGTTCGAGGACGAGGGGATTATCGAGAAACATGATTTTCTCGACGGCCGCTCCCGTTACGAGACCGTGCCGGAAGAACATCACGATCACATGATCGACCTCAATACCGGCAACGTCATCGAGTTTCAGTCGGCTGAGATCGAAGCGCTGCAGGAGCGCATCGCCCGTGAGCTCGGCTTTCGGCTGGTCGGCCACCGGCTTGAGCTTTACGGCATTCCCCTCGACAAGAACGATGATTGAGCGGAACCGGTAGGGACAAGACAAGTGATCACATCCATCCGGATCGGCCTTGTTGTCGTCTGTCTCGTGATCGTGACACTGGCGCTCCTGCCGTTTCAGCTTTTCGGCCTCGCCTTTGACTTGAAGATCCGCCGTTACGTTCCGCGTCTTTGGCATCGTTCCGCCTGTTGGCTTCTGGGTATCCGTATCCGGGTCCATGGCCACATCGAACGCCGCCGGCCGCTGATGCTCGCGGCAAATCATGCCTCGTGGAAGGACATCCTCGTTCTCGGCGCGGTTGCCGATGTCGTCTATATTGCCAAGTCGGAAGTAGCCAACTGGCCGGTCTTCGGCATTCTCGCAAAGCTGCAGAAGACGATCTTTGTCGTGCGCGAAGAAAAACGCCGCACCGGCGAGCAGGTCAACGAGATTGCCGCGCGCATGAATGCCGGCGAGATCGTCGTGCTTTTTCCCGAAGGCACCACCTCAGACGGCAACCGTCTGCTGGAGGTGAAATCCTCGCTTTTCGGAGCTGCTGCAGCAGCAGTGCCTCACACCCCCGATGGTGTCGTGCACGTCCAGCCGGTCGCGATCGCCTATACCCGCGTTCACGGCATGGCGATGGGGCGTTTCCATCGCCCGCTTGCCGCCTGGCCGGGCGATATAGAGCTGATGCCGCATCTGATCGGCGTGCTGAAGGAAGGCGCGCTCGATGTGGAGGTCGCTTTCGGCGATACGGTCGATTTTCGCACCGGTGACAATCGCAAGCACCTGAGCCAGAACATCACCGCCCAGCTCCGTCGCATGTTGATAAGGCATCTGCGGCAAAGGGAGTATGATGCGGATTGAGCGGACGGTTTATGTGCCGCTTCAATTCCGCCCTTTCTTGCGGTATGGAAGCGGCATGAACGAACATGTCTCCATTCCCGCGCCGGCCGATGAGGCTGCTCACTGTCCGGACAGCCGTCCCAACACCCGCAAGGTCTTCATCAAGACCTACGGCTGTCAGATGAATGTTTACGATTCCACCCGCATGGGCGATGCGCTGGCGGGCGAGGGATATGTGACGACGGAAGACATGGGGGAGGCGGATCTCGTTCTCCTCAATACCTGTCACATCCGCGAGAAGGCGGCGGAAAAGGTTTATTCCGCTCTCGGTCGCCTGCGTGACATGAAAAAGGAACGTGCCGCCGAAGGCCGCGAATTCATGATCGGCGTTGCCGGTTGCGTCGCCCAGGCGGAAGGCGAGGAGATCATCCGCCGCGCGCCGGCCGTCGATGTGGTCATCGGCCCGCAGACCTATCACCGCCTGCCGGATGCCTTGAGAAAGGCTCGCGGTGGCGAGCGTGTCGTCGATACGGAATATGCCGTCGAGGACAAGTTCGAGCACCTGCCGGCAACCGAAAAGAAGGTTATTCGCTCGCGCGGTGTTACCTCCTTCCTCACCGTGCAGGAAGGTTGCGACAAGTTCTGCACCTTCTGCGTCGTGCCTTACACGCGTGGCTCCGAGGTTTCCCGTCCCATCGGCCAGATCATCGACGAGGCAAAGCGGCTGGTGGATGCCGGCGTGCGCGAAATCACGCTGCTCGGCCAGAACGTCAACGCCTGGGCTTCAGAAGACGGCAAGGGGAATGCAATCGGTCTTGCCGATCTTCTCTATCGGCTGGCCGATGTTCCGGGCCTTGCCCGCCTGCGCTATACGACAAGCCATCCACGCGACATGGACGACCGCCTGATCGAGGCACACCGCGACCTGCGCATTCTCATGCCCTATCTGCATCTTCCGGTTCAGGCAGGCTCCGACCGTATCCTGAAGGCGATGAACCGCCGTCATACGGGTGCGGAATATTTGGCACTGATCGAGCGTATCCGCTCAGCCCGTCCCGATATCGCCATGTCGGGCGATTTCATCGTCGGGTTCCCCGGCGAGACGGATCAGGATTTCGAGGACACGCTGAGAATGGTCGAAGAGGTGAATTACGCCTCGGCTTTCTCGTTCAAATATTCGAGCCGTCCGGGCACGCCGGGTGCGGATCTTCCGGATCATGTGGCCGAAGAGGTCAAGACCGAGCGGCTGGAACGGCTTCAGGCGCTGCTCTTGAAACAGCAGGCCGACTTCGCCACATCCTGTGTCGGAAAGACCATCGATCTGCTTCTGGAAAAGCCGGGCCGCATGCCGGGCCAAGTGATCGGACGTTCGCCTTGGCTGCAGTCTGTGAATCTTGATGCAAAAACATCGCAAATCGGTGAGATTATCAGTGTACGAATCATCGGCACCGGTCCGAACAGCTTGTTTGCCGAGCCGGTTGAGAGTTTAATCGAGGTCTAATTCAAGTTGAGGAGCTTGCTTACTTGAACGCATCAGAATTGGTTTCTTCGACAGCGCGCCAGCCCCGATCCGCAGCGACCGACGCCAACCACTTCGTCCTGACGTTCGAGAATAACCGATTAGCAAGCGAACTTTTCGGTCAGTTCGACCAGAACCTCAAGCTTCTCGAACAGCGTCTCAATATCGATGCCCGCCCGCGTGGCAATTCGGTCTCCATTTCAGGAGATGTCGTTGCCACGAATCAGGCGCGCCGAGCCCTCGATTCCCTCTATGAACGTCTGCAGAAAGGCGGCTCCGTGGAAGCGTCCGATGTCGAAGGTGCGATCCGCATGGCGCAGGCCGCCGATGACCAGTTGAGCCTGCCGACGCTGGAACGCAAGGCAAAGCTCTCCATGGCGCAGATTTCCACCCGCAAGAAGACCATTCAGGCCCGCACGCCCACCCAGGACGCCTATATGCGGGCGCTGGAACGCGCCGAGCTCGTCTTCGGTGTCGGTCCGGCCGGTACCGGCAAGACCTATCTGGCCTGCGCCCACGCCGCCCAGCTTCTGGAGCGCGGTGCGGTCGACAAGATCATCCTGACGCGACCGGCCGTAGAGGCGGGTGAGCGCCTGGGCTTTTTGCCGGGTGACATGAAGGAAAAGGTCGATCCCTATCTGCGCCCGCTTTATGATGCGCTTTACGACATGATCCCGGCCGACAAGGTCGATCGTGCCATTACCGCAGGCGTCATCGAAATTGCACCGCTCGCCTTCATGCGCGGTCGTACGCTGCAAAACGCCGCGATCATTCTCGACGAAGCGCAGAACACGACATCGATGCAGATGAAGATGTTCTTGACCCGCCTTGGCGAAAACGGGCGCATGATCATTACCGGCGACCCGAGCCAGGTCGACTTGCCGCGTGGCGTCAAATCGGGTCTGGTCGAGGCTCTGCAGATCCTGAAGGGTGTAGAAGGCATCTCGGTCGTCCGCTTCAAGGATACCGACGTCGTCCGCCACCCGCTGGTCGGCCGCATCGTTAGGGCCTATGATGCGCAATATGCCGTCCATGAGGAAAGCGAGGAAGCTCTCGACCGGTAATACCGGTCGGGCTCACCATTCATGCCCGAACTAGACATACAGATCAGCGTGGAAGATGGCGGCTGGCCGGACGAGGCCGTTTTGGCGTCTCTGGCAAGCCGCGTGCTTGGCGCTGCCGTGGATTATCTTGTCCGCGAAGAAGACCAGCCCTTCCCAAAAATGGCACCAGAACTGTCTCTGGTCTTCACCAATGACGATTCCATCCAGGAAATTAACGCCGAGTGGCGGGATCAGGACAAGCCGACCAACGTCTTGTCTTTCCCTGCTTTTCCACTCGAACCGGGCGGCATGCCCGGCCCGATGCTGGGCGATATCGTGGTTGCAAGGGAAACTGTCGAGCGCGAGGCGGTTGATCTCGACAAGACTTTCGACGATCATCTGACCCATCTGCTCGTCCATGGTTTCCTCCATTTGTTCGGTTACGACCACATGGAAAAGGACGAAGCGGAAAAGATGGAAGCAGTGGAGACTCGCATTTTGGCCGGTCTCGGCCTATCTGACCCCTATGCGGGGCAGGACCCGTTGATATAAGTTTGGAACAATGAACGATTATTCGAGCAATGTCGCCCGAGAGGGCAAGGACAGTTCGGACTCTGCCTCGTCGGACGAGGGCAGTAGTTCGGCGAGGTCCGAACATCATCCCAAATCCCACAATTCCTTCTGGTCGAGGGCCGTGCGCCTGCTTCGGCCATCGCAGGGCGAACAGCTCCGCGAGGATCTCGCCGACGCGTTGATGACGGATACGAATGTCAGCAACGCCTTTTCGCCTGACGAGCGGGCGATGCTGCACAACATCCTCCGTTTCCGCGAAGTCCGCGTCGAGGACATCATGGTGCCGCGCGCCGATATCGAGGCGGTGGATATGAACATGACCATCGGCGAGCTGATGATCCATTTCGAGGAAACCGGCCGCTCTCGCATGCCGGTCTATAGCGACAATCTCGACGATGCCCGCGGCTTCGTCCACATTCGCGATCTCCTCTCCTATTTGGCCAAGCAGGCGCGCAATAAGCGCCGCGTCAGCTCGAAGGCCTCGACGGTGCAGATCTCCGCAGCAGTCAATGGCACCGAAAAGCCGACCCGCGCGGCACCCAAGGCTGCCTTCGATCTCGGCCGCGTCAACCTCGAACAGACTGTTGCCGAGGCAGGCCTCGTCCGCAAACTGCTTTTCGTACCACCCTCTATGCTGGCTTCCGACCTGTTGCGCTCGATGCAGGCTGCCCGCACACAGATGGCTCTGGTCATCGACGAATATGGCGGCACCGACGGCCTCGTCAGTCATGAGGATATCGTCGAAATGGTCATAGGTGATGTCGAGGACGAGCATGACGATCAGGAAGTCATGCTCTCCAAGGCGGGTGAGGATGTCTTCATCGCCGATGCCCGTATCGAGCTTGAAGAGATTTCTAAGGCCATCGGTCCCGATTTCGATGTCCGCGACCGTATCGAGGATGTCGATACGCTTGGCGGCCTGATCTTCTCGGCGCTTGGCCGTATTCCGGTTCGTGGCGAGGTCGTCCAGGCCGTTCCCGGCTTCGAATTCCAGATCCTCGATGCCGATCCGCGTCGCATCAAGCGCGTCAAGATCCTGCGCAAGCGCGCTCTTGCCCGTCGCCGACAGGTGAAAGGCGAGAGCGAGGCGCTGATTACCGCGCCGCCGCAAGCGGCCGCGCTGCTGCCGGCTCCGGCCGAAAACGGCGCCGCGCGTCCCGAAGCCTGATTCACAGTCCGACCCGCGACAGGGCGCAGTTTTTTTGAAACACTGCGCCCTGATTCGCGAAAAGGGGACTTGTATGGAGTGGCTGGCGGGCAAGGTCATGCTTCTTTCGGGGTGGTCCCGGATTGCACTCGCAGTATTTGCGGGTGCCATTGGTGCTCTGGCACTTCCTCCCTTCGGTATCTTCGCCACGCTTTTCATATCGTTCACGCTTCTCGTCTGGCTCATCGACGGATCGACGGGCAATCCTGGCGGCGGGGCAGCCAGCCGCTTGCGCGCGGCCTTCGTGCTCGGCTGGCTATTCGGATTCGGCTATTTCGTTGCTAACCTCTGGTGGCTCGGCAACGCCCTGCTGGTCGATGCCGAGGAATTCGCCTGGGCGCTGCCTCTCGCCGTCTTCGGACTGCCCGCCTATCTCGCAATCTTCTATGGCCTGGCGACGGCGCTTGCCCGCGCTGTCTGGTCCGATGGCATCGGGCGTCTGGCAGCACTCGCCGCAGCCTTCGGGGTGGCGGAATGGTTGCGCAGCTTTGTGCTGACCGGTTTCCCCTGGAATGCCATCGCTTATGGCGCCATGCCGGTTCCGCTGATGATGCAGTCGGACGCGGTTCTTGGGATTTTCGGCGTCACGGTGCTTGCGGTCTTCGTTTTCTCGGCTCCTGCGTTGTTCGGCACGGGGAAGGGTAAGATTATCGGTCTTGCCGTTGCTGTCCTTCTGGCGGCGGCGCATGTAGGCTTTGGTGCGTGGCGACTAAATGTCGCAGACGAAAAACTCGCCTCGGGAGACGGCAAAAAAACAACCATACGTATTGTTCAGCCGATGATTGATCAGGCCCAGAAACTGGACGATACGAACCGCACGGAGATCTTCGAGGAGCATTTGCGCCTCACGGCAGCGCCGCTCAAGGACGGTGAAGCCCGCCCGGATATCGTGGTCTGGCCTGAGACTTCGGTGCCGTTCATCCTGACCGAAAATCCGGACGCGCTGGCTCGGATCGCCGAGGTTCTTGAAGACGGACAGGTGCTCGTCACCGGCGCCGTACGCTCCGAAAACGCCGGCGCCGGCGTCGCGCCGCGATATTATAATTCCATCTATGTTATTGATAGTGATGGGCAAATAACATCAGCGGCAGATAAGGTGCATCTTGTTCCCTATGGCGAATATGTGCCCTACGAAAGCATCCTTGCGTCGCTTGGGATTACCGAGGCGATCGCCATGCCGGGCGGCTTTACGGCCGCGTCCTCACGCAGCCTTCTCACCTTGCCAAGCGGTGCGCTTCTCTATCCGTTGATCTGCTACGAGGCGATCTTCCCAGGCGAGATCGGTCCGGATGTCGAGCGGACTTCGGCCATTTTGAACGTGACGAATGATGGCTGGTTTGGTGCAACGCCCGGTCCTTACCAGCATTTCCAGCAGGCCCGTCTGAGGGCCGTCGAGAACGGTATGTTCCTGATTCGCGGAGCAAATACCGGCATTTCGGCGGTCGTGGATCCATTTGGCCGTGTAGTGCAGGGGCTTGGATACAATCAAAAGGGTGTGATTAACGCATCTATAGGTGGTAAATATATCCTATATTGGAGTAATAGCAGTCGGCGGTGGTACTTCTGGTTGGTTGTGGCATTTATGTCTTTGATTGCAGTGTCCTCGCGTCTAAGTTTTAATTCCCGCGCGAATTGACCAAAAACCCCCAAAATTGCATAGTGAGAATGCCTACCGTCTCGTCATATGCTTCGCGCATTGGTTCTGTCGTCCCAATCGTGAGGTGTATTCTCCATACGCGGACCGGGTTGAAAACCTAACTGCAACTTCACCAGGACCCCCATTATGATTGAAAACAAGAAAAAGCCGAACCCGATCGACATTCACGTCGGGAGCCGGATCCGCCTGCGCAGAACGATGCTGGGCATGAGTCAGGAAAAGCTGGGCGAAAGCCTTGGCATTACTTTTCAGCAGATCCAGAAATACGAAAAAGGGACGAACCGCGTCGGTGCGAGCCGTCTGCAGAACATCTCGAGCATTCTTAATGTTCCGGTGTCCTTCTTCTTCGAAGACGCGCCGGGCGAGCAGTCCGGCGGTGCAACCGGCATGGCCGAAGCATCCAGCTCCAACTACGTCGTTGACTTTCTGTCGTCCTCGGAAGGTCTCCAGCTCAACCGTGCGTTCGTGAAGATTGCCGATCCCAAGGTTCGCCGCAGGCTCGTCGATCTCGTCAAGGCTCTCGCAGCCGAGGCGGAGGAGTAGTCTCTCTTCAAGAGACGGGGAGGAGAAAGCGGCTTTTACAGCCGCTTTTTTTTGTCCTCATTTCAGCTCAGAGGCAATTTTAGGCATAAAGATATATTTATGTCGTTGTGTTCTTGTTTTTATCAGTTGAACTCACTAAACATTTCACTGTCCATTCTTTGAGGGGTTCCCCGCATGCACGCCAATTATCTGTTCACCAGCGAGTCCGTGGCAGAAGGCCACCCGGACAAGGTTTGTGACCGCATTTCCGATGAAATCGTGGACCTTGTGTACCGCGAAGCTGCAAAGACGGGTGTTGATCCGTGGAAGGTTCGCATTGCCTGCGAAACGCTCGCCACCACGAACCGCGTAATAATCGCCGGTGAAGTGCGCCTGCCGCCAAGCCTGATGAAGAAGGACAAGAACGGCAACGACGTCATCAACCCGTCGAAGTTCAAGTCGGCAGCCCGCAAGGCCATCCGCGACATCGGTTACGAGCAGGACGGCTTCCACTGGAAGACGGCGAAGATCGACGTGCTGCTGCACTCCCAGTCTGCCGATATCGCGCAGGGCGTCGATAGCGCAGCCGACAAGCAGGGCGACGAAGGTGCCGGCGACCAAGGCATCATGTTCGGTTACGCCTGTAAGGAAACGCCGGATCTCATGCCGGCTCCGATCTATTATTCGCACAAGATTCTGCAGCTGCTCGCGACTGCCCGCAAGAAGGGCGAAGGTGATGCCGGCAAGCTCGGCCCCGATGCCAAGAGCCAGGTGACTGTGCGTTACGAAAACGGCAAGCCGACCGAAGTCGACTCGATCGTTCTCTCCACCCAGCACATCGATGCCAGCTGGGATTCGAAAAAGGTTCGCCAGGTCGTTGAGCCCTATATCCGCGAAGCGCTCGGCGATCTGCCGATTGCCGCCGATTGCAAGTGGTACATCAACCCGACCGGCAAGTTCGTCATCGGCGGCCCGGATGGTGACGCGGGCCTCACCGGCCGCAAGATCATCGTCGACACCTATGGCGGTGCAGCCCCCCACGGCGGCGGCGCATTCTCCGGCAAGGACACGACCAAGGTCGACCGTTCGGCAGCTTATGCCGCCCGTTACCTCGCCAAGAACGTTGTCGCAGCAGGCTTTGCCGATCGCTGCACGATCCAGATCTCCTACGCGATCGGTATTGCCCAGCCGTTGTCGATCTATGTCGACCTGCACCAGACCGGCAAGAACGTCACCGAAGACCAGATCGAAAACGCGATCCGCAAGGTGATGGACCTGTCGCCGACCGGCATCCGCCGCCATCTCGACCTCAACAAGCCGATCTACGCCAAGACCTCGGCTTACGGTCACTTCGGCCGCAAGTCCGGCCGTGACGGCTCCTTCTCCTGGGAGAAGACCGATCTGGTGAAGCCGCTCAAGGATGCTCTGAAGGAAGATCTTCTGGTCGCGGCTGAGTAAGCCTTTTCCGATCGGGGCTTTACCGAGCTGGTAATCACACGTTAAAGCGGGTGCCTTCTGCGGGCATCCGCTTCTTTGTTTTTGGACGACGAGATCATGACTGACGAGCAGCAGCACCCGACGCGGGCAACGGAAGCGTTTTACGGCCGCCGGAAGGGCAAGCCTCTCCGCGAGCGTCAGGCAGAAGGCATGGCGACGTTGTTGCCGGCCCTCAAACTCGACCTCGCATCACCGGCGCCGGACGACCTGCGCACGCTCTATCCGGCTCCGGTCGAGCGTATGCGGCTTGAAATCGGCTTCGGCGGCGGCGAACATCTGGTTCATCGCGCCCGGGAAAACGAAACGACCGGCTTCATCGGTGTCGAGCCCTTCGTCAACTCGATGGCGAAGCTGCTGTCGCAGGTCGAGATCCATGATCTGAAGAACATTCGCGTCTACGACGATGATGCGACGCAGGTGCTGGACTGGTTGCCGGCAGGCTCGATCGACCAGATAGACCTTCTCTATGCCGATCCTTGGCCCAAGCGGAAGCATTGGAAGCGTCGCTTCGTCTCACAGGTCAACCTGGATCGTTTCCATCGCGTGCTGAAACCCGGCGGCACGTTCTGCTTTGCCTCGGATATCGATACCTATATCAATCATACGCTGATGCATTGCCGTGACCACGGCGGTTTTGCTTGGCAGGCGGAGCAGTCTTCCGACTGGCTGACGCCTTATGCCGGCTGGCCGGGAACGCGCTACGAGAACAAGGCCCGCAGGGAAGGGCGCTCCTCAGCCTATCTGACCTTTATCAGGGCCTGAGAACGGCCCTTAAGAGAAATGCGGTCAGTGCAGGCTGACCGTCTTCAGATCGTCTTCTGCTGCCTTGAAGAAGGTGCTGGACCGGTTGTCGGTCAGAAGGATCGGCGTGCCGTCGGCGCCGAACAATGCCCACAGGTCCAAGCTTGGATCCATATCGGGAGCTTCGGGAAAGCAGCGGGAGACTTCTTCAGACCGCATCCTGCGAATATACCCAACTTCACCAGCACCGAGATGGGCGAGTTCGGATTGCGACAAATGCGTGTTCGCTTCTTTCAAAAGCATTCCAGCCTCCGCTTGAGGGCGTCGGCCTTGATGCCGACACGTTCTAGTCTGAGACGGAAATGTTAATTTTTCTCACTACGCGTTGCGGTTCCGGGCGCACCAGATCGACCGAGAGAAGGCCGTTCTTCAAGAGGGCGGAGGAGACTTCCATCCCGTCTGCAAGCATGAAAACCCTTTGAAACTGGCGTGCAGCAATGCCTCTGTGGAGGTAATCGCGCTCCGGCTGCTCGATCTGGCGACCGCGGATCACCAGCTGATTTTCTTCGGTCGTAACGTCGAGTTCGTCTTCCGAAAAGCCGGCGACGGCAAGCGTGATGCGCAGTTTCTCATGGCCATCGGCAATGCCCGACCTGATTCGCTCGATATTGTATGGCGGGTAGCCTTCATTCGCCTTGGCGAGGCGTTCGAGTGTTTTTTCCATCGCATCGAAGCCCAGCAGTAGCGGGCTCGCGAAGGGTGTCATCCGGGTCATCGTTCAGTCCTTGCATCAAGCGACCATGCCGACGCCCAGAAGGCACGCCGGTACCGTGATTTATATGGGTTGCCGACATCGGAAGCGCAAGTTGCGGCGGATGATCTGCTGCGTGAAAGCTGCTCCTGCCGTGCTTGACAAAGCTTGCGCAGGCCTCCACCAATCCCCCTCGAATTCAGGGGATGGACAATGTCGCCACGTAAGATCATTATCGATACCGACCCAGGCCAGGACGATGCCGCAGCGCTGATGCTGGCTTTCGCAAGCCCTGAGGAACTGGAAATCCTCGGCCTCTGTGCCGTTGCCGGAAATGTCCCCCTCTCGTTTACCAGCCGTAACCTGCGCATCGTCTGCGAACTCTGCGGCAAGCCGGATGCCAAGGTGTACGAGGGGGCATTGAAGCCGCTCAACCGGCCGCAGGTGACCGCCGAGCATGTGCACGGCAAGACCGGGCTTGACGGTGCTGATTTGCCTGAACCGACCATGCAGGCGCAGGCTCAGAATGCCATCGATTTCATCATCGAGACGCTGCGCTGCGAGCCTTCCGGAACGGTAACGATCTGCACGCTCGGCCCGCTGACCAACCTCGCGCTGGCACTGCAGAAGGCGCCGGATATCGCCAGCCGTATCCAGGAACTGGTGATGATGGGCGGTGGCTGCTTCGAAGGCGGCAACATCACGCCGGCGGCCGAGTTCAACATCTATGTTGATCCGGAAGCGGCCAAGATCGTTTTCGACGCCGGCATCCCGACCGTCATCATGCCGCTGGACGTGACGCATCAGCTTCTGACGACACGGGACCGCGTTGCAAAGATCG
Organism: Hyphomicrobiales bacterium; assembly: GCA_900472575.1. GTDB lineage: Bacteria > Pseudomonadota > Alphaproteobacteria > Rhizobiales > Rhizobiaceae > Neorhizobium > Neorhizobium cellulosilyticum. The sequence continues at coordinate 11,217 of UCIV01000019.1, read as the reverse complement.
CGGCGCTCGGCACGCGTCCCGCCCAGGTTCTGGTTGAATGGCTGGCCTTCTTCGAACGCTTTGATATCGAGAAATACGGTTCCGATGGCGGGCCGCTGCATGATCCGAGCGTGATTGCCTATCTGCTGAAGCCGGAACTCTTCTCTGGTCGTCTTTGCAATGTGGAGATCGAGGTCGAGTCAGAACTGACGGTCGGTATGACCGTGGTCGACTGGTGGCATGTGACCGACCGCATGCGCAACGCGACCTTCATGCGCAATGTCGATGCCGACGGTTTCTTCGCGCTGCTGACGGAACGCGTCGCGCGCCTCTGAAGTTCAGGGTGCCGCCCTTCACGGGCGGCACCCCATCGTGTTTCTCAGAACTCTTCCCAGCTTTCCGCAACGGCTGCCGAGCCATGGGAAACGCCTGCCACCTTACGCGGTGCATAGACGGGCGCCTCAGCTCGGCGCGGAGCCGCAGACTGCATTCTCTGCGCCATCTGACGAAGCGGCTGCGCTGAACCGACGCTTGGAGCCGAGGTGCGGAAGCGTTGGACGAGATCCCTGAGCGTTTCCGCCTCGCCATTCAGCACGGCGCTGGCAGCGGTCGTCTCTTCTACCATGGCGGCGTTCTGCTGCGTCACCTGATCCATCTGGTTGACGGCCGAGTTGATCTCCTTCAGCCCCACCGCTTGCTCGCCGGCGGAAGAGGAAATCTGGCGTATCAGTCCGTTGATCTGCATGACCTGGATTGCGATCTTCTGCAGCGCATCGCCGGCCTTGCCGACAAGGTCCACACCCTCGTTGACCTGCGTCGTAGAGGCATTGATAAGGGTCTTGATTTCCTTTGCCGCGGTCGCAGAACGCTGCGCCAGTTCCCGCACTTCCTGCGCGACGACGGCAAATCCCTTGCCGGCTTCGCCAGCGCGGGCTGCCTCGACGCCGGCATTCAGCGCCAGAAGATTGGTCTGGAAGGCGATCTCGTCGATCACGCTGATGATGCGCGAAATCTCCTGCGAGGAATGCGCTATGGCCTGCATGGAAGCGACGGCCTTCTGCACCACTTCGCCGGACTTTTCGGCGTCTTCACAGGCAAGATTGACCGTTGAGGCTGCCGTGCCGGCGTTTTCGGCACTGGAGTTGACCTGCTCGGTCAACTCGTTCAGCGCTGCGGCGGTCTGCTCAAGGCTTGCCGCCTGCTGCTCGGTGCGGTGAGACAGGTCACCAGTGCTGGCCGTGATTTCACGCGTGCCGTTACCGATATTCTGCACTGACGAGGCGACCGAGATGACGGTGCTTTCGATGCTCTCGACAGCGCTGTTGAAGTCGTGCTTCAGCTTTTCGTAATCACCCGGAAATTCACCCGTCAGGCGATGCTGCAGGTTGCCGTTGGAAAGTTCCGCAAGGCCTGAAGCGAGAAGCTCCACCACATGCGCCTGCTGACGGGCAGCGGCTTCACGCTCGGCCGCCGAGCGATGGCGCAGGTCTTCGGCGGCACTGCGCTGGGTTTCGGCTTCCGAAGCGAGCCGCTTGCCATCGGCCAGCGTGTGGCGGAAACCTTCCAGCGATCTTGCCAGCGCGCCGACTTCATCATTCCGGTCCTGGCCCTGTACGGCTTCGTTGTACCTGCCTTCGCCAAGCTGGCCGACGCTGGCAAGCAGGGCGTTCAGCGGGCGGCGTAGCAGCGAGCCGCTGGCAACCGAGAGGGTGATGATGACGGCGCCGAGCAGGAGGATACCGCTGACGATCATCATGAAGGTCTGGTCGGTGACCGGAGCCATGATCACGCTCATCGGCACGTCGACGACGACAGCCCAGCTGGTGTTGAGGTCCGGAACGGTAAACGGATAGACGACCCGCTCGTAAAGTTCGCCGCCAGGACCGGCCAGATTGTCGATCGTTGCCGGCTTGCCGGATTTCAGCGTCGAAAGCAACACGTCCGTGCCCTGGCCCTCGACCAGTTTCATCAGATTGTCGGCGATATCGGGAACGATCCACTTGCCGCCTTGCGAAACGAGAAGAACGCGGCCTGAACCGAAGGGGCGCATCGCCTGCAGGGTCCTCGAAAGCGTTGCCATCGAAACATCGACGCCGGCAATGCCGATGAGCTTGTCACCGGACATGACGGGGTAGGCGATCGAGCTCATGGCGGTCTTGTCGCCGGTCGAGCTTTCGATATAGGGCTGGGTCAGCGCGCCTTTTTTTGACGCTGCCGGCAGGGCATACCATTCCGCCTGGGTGTCGACCTCGAAGACGCTATAGGCGATGTTGCCGGCCTTGTTTTTGGTCCAGTAGGGAGCAAGTTCGCCCTTCTTGTTGCCGCCGAACTCGCCATTGCCGATGAACTCGGCGTTCCGGCCGTCGAACGCGCCGGGAACTTCGGCAAACCAGCTGCCATAGGCAAAGGTGTTCTGTTCGAGATTGGCCTTCAGCGCATCGATGACATTCTTGCGATCGAGATAGCCCGCCTCGTGGCCGCGGCCGACAACGCCGGCCATCGCGCGCGCCGCACCCGCAAGCTGGCCGATTTCGGCCGCAACTTCGTTGCCGATGGAACGCGCTTCGGCATTGGCCTGCTCCAGCGTAAGCGTGGTCACCCTGTCGCTTGTCTGGGAGATCATGAAGAAGTTCGAGACGACGAGCAGTAGCGCGATGGCAATGCTGGTGACGACGATCAATTTTTTCGAAAGGGAATTCAGGCGCAGGAAGGACATGACTTGCCTCGTGGATCCGTGGGGCGGAGATCGCTGACATGGCAAGTGAAAGGCCCCGTCATGGGGCGTTCTGCTCGGCTAACGCCTTAAGAAGAAGATGCCGCAGCGACGCTACCTGGCATCTGTTAAATTTGACTGAAATTGCAAGAAGGCGTCGGCCCGGTTTTCCAGGCCGATGAGAGGTTTTTACAGCTTCTGATCCACGGCTTCGGCAAGCGGGATCGAAGGCTGGGCGCCACGCGAAAGGCAGGCGAGCGACCCGGCGACCGCTGCCCGACGAAGGGCCTGCGCGAAGGTCAGGCCCTGGTCGAGGCTGGCAGCAAGGTAGCCGCAGAACGTATCGCCGGCTCCCACCGTGTCGACGGGCTCGATGACAAGTCCCTTGGCCGTCAGGATCTCGCCATCGCGAATGGCAATGACACCATCGCCACCGAGCGTCACGACGAATGTCTGACCGCTTTCCGAATGCAGCTTATTCAGGGCCGCTATGCGGGCTTCGGCACTGGCCGCAGGTTCGCCCGATACCAGATCGAATTCTGTTTCGTTGGCAACGACGATATCGGCCAGGGAGGACAGCCGGACCGCCTCTTTCGTGAATGGTGCGGTATTAAGGATAGTGGTAACGCCTTTTTCCCGCGCGGCCTTGAATACGGCCTCGACGGCAGCTGGCGGAATTTCGAGCTGCAGCATCAGAATGTCGCCCGCGGCCATTGCATCGACCGTCTTGACGGCCTCATCGGCGGTGATCGTGCCGTTGGCACCGGGAATGACGACAATCATGTTCTCGCCATCGCCGCCGACAAGGACGAGTGCCGTTCCCGTTGGTTCACGAGCCTTCAGAACCGAAGAAAGGTCCGTACCGGCAGCCTTCAGAAGTTCCAGTGCCGGGTCTGCGAATGTATCGCTCCCGACTGCACCCGACATTTTTACGCGGCTGCCAGCCCGCCGTGCCGCGAGCGCCTGATTGGCGCCTTTGCCACCAGCGGCCGTCGAGAATGTCTGACCTGGAACCGTCTCGCCCGGCTTGGGCAATTCTGCCGTTGTGGCGATAAGATCCATATTAATGGAGCCGAAGACGGTGATCATGAAATGCCCTGCCATGCGTGTTGATATGCGCGGACACTGCCCGACGGCACTAGTCCTCGTCAACTACCCGAAGTCGCAGAAGACCTGTACGGCTCTCGACCGATTTCGGCGGCGGTGCATCTGCCGATTGCTCGGCTTTCGCGGGCGCTTCCAGTTCCAGCGAGGTTATCCGGTTGCCGCGGCGGGTCAGCTTCTCGGTGGAGGTGAGGATCTGCTCGACATCCTTTTCCGCGGCAAGGAAATGCGACTGCAGCTTGCGCGTCCTGTCATCTAGCCGCGTCAAATCCTCCATCAGCAGGCCGACTTCGCCCTGAATCAGATGCGCCTGCTCGCGCATCCGCTGGTCTCTCAGCAACGCCTGGATGACCTGGATCGACAGAAGCAGCAGGGAGGGCGAGACGATCACCACGCGGGAGCGCTGAGCCTTCTGCACCACCGCATCGAAATGCTCGTGGATCTCGGCAAAGATCGATTCCGACGGCACGAAAAGAAGCACGGTATCCTGTGTTTCGCCGGCAATCAGGTATTTTTCCGAGACGTCCCTGATATGGACGTCCATATCTCGCCGGAACTGCTGGGCGGCAGCACGCCGCGCGTCGGGCGAGGCGGCCTCGCGAAACGCAGTCCACGCTTCGAGCGGGAATTTGGCGTCGATCACCAGCGGCGGTGCGCCGTTCGGCATACGGATCACGCAATCCGGTCGCGTTCCGTTGGAAAGCGGCGACTGGAAGGAATAAGCCCCGTGCGGCAGGCCGTCGGCCACGATCGTCTCCATCCGGCCCTGGCCGAATGCCCCGCGCGTCTGCTTGTTGGAAAGGATCGCCTGCAGGCCGACGACATCCTTGGCGAGCGACTGAATATTGTTCTGCGCGGCATCGATGACCGCCAGCCGCTCCTGCAGCTTGCGCAGGTTCTCATGCGTCGATTTGGTCTGTTCGGTGATCGTCGAACCCAGCCGGTGGGTCATCCCGTCGAGCCGCTGGTTGACCGCATGATTGAGTTCGGCCTGACGGCTGGTGATCGTCTCGGCCATGGCGGCGACACGCCCGTGCATCTCGCCTTGCATCCGCACCAGTTCGGCCAGCCGCGCCTCCGCATCAACTGTCCGCTGCGTCATCTCTTCGCGCTGGCGACCGCCGCGAAGGACGGCGAAAAGCGCGATGATGACCGCCAGAACGGCGGGAACTGCTCCTATGAGCAGGATTGGTAGTGCAGAATCAGGCGGCAGGATATGGGCAAGGATCTCTCTCATGGCGCCACTCTAGCAGATTGCATTAGCAATGAAAGATCAAAACGTGAACATATGCCAAGAAGCATGCTGCATACCTGTTCCATCGGCGCAAAAGATGCGCTATGGGGGCGGCATGACAATCAAGCCGCTCATCATCCTTCCCGATCCGCTTCTTAGGCAGGTTTCGGCGCCCATCGAAACCGTTAACGCCGAGCTTCTCAAGCTCGCCGATGACATGCTCGAAACCATGTATGACGCGCCGGGCATCGGTCTTGCCGCGATCCAGATCGGCGTGCCGAAGCAAATGCTCGTCATCGACGTGTCGCGCGAGGACGAAGAGAAGAACCCGCAGGTCTTCATCAACCCGCAGATCGTCAAATCTTCGGATGAGCTCTCGGTTTACGAAGAAGGCTGCCTTTCGATCCCGGATTATTATGCCGAGGTCGAGCGACCGGCTACGATCGGCGTGAAATATGTCGGGCGCGACGGCAAGGAACATATGCTCGAAGCGGACGGCTTGCTTGCCACCTGCTTGCAGCATGAGATCGACCATCTGAACGGCGTGCTTTTCATCGACCACATCTCGCGGCTGAAGCGTGACATGGTAATCAAGAGGTTCACCAAGCTTGCCAAGGGCAAGGCTGTTTAGGTCTCGGTCTACCTGACTGAAAACGGAAGGCGCGTCCGCGAGGCGCGAGAAGTCCCATGTCACTTCGCATCATCTTCATGGGCACGCCGGATTTTTCCGTGCCGACATTGCAGAACCTCAAGCAGGCCGGCCACGAGATCGTTGCGGTTTACACCCAACCGCCGCGCCCGGCCGGTCGCCGCGGGCTCGACCTTACCAAGTCGCCGGTGCATCAGGCGGCCGAGCTGCTCGGCATTCCGGTTTTGACACCGCTGAATTTCAAGGCGGAAGAAGATCGCCAGACATTTCGCGATTTCAACGCGGATGTCGCGGTCGTCGTGGCCTATGGCCTGCTTCTGCCGGTCGCGATCCTCGAAGGCACGAAACTCGGCTGCTACAACGGCCATGCCTCGCTCCTGCCCCGCTGGCGGGGTGCTGCCCCCATCCAGCGCGCCATCATGGCCGGTGACGATAAGACCGGCATGATCGTGATGAAGATGGAAAAGGGGCTGGATACCGGCCCGATGGCGCTGACCAGGGAAGTCGAGATCACGCAGGCAACGACGGCCGGCGAACTGCATGACAAGCTGATGCTCGTCGGCGCCCGCGCCATGGTCGAGGCGATGGCAAAGCTCGAAGCCGACGACCTGCCGTTGACGCCGCAGCCGGAAGAGGGCGTGCTCTACGCCGCCAAGATCGACAAGGCCGAAACCCGCATCGATTTTTCGAGGCCGGCGCGTGAGGTGCATAACCATATTCGCGGACTTTCGCCTTTTCCGGGCGCATGGTTCGAAGCCGAGATCAACGGCAAGCCGGAGCGTATCAAGGTTCTCACCTCCACCATCGGAGAAGGAAGTGGTGCCGCCAGACAGCTTCTCGATGATGCGCTGACAGTTGCCTGCGGCGAAGGTGCGGTTCGGCTCACCCGCCTGCAGAAGGCGGGCGGCAAGCCGTTGGATGCGGATGATTTTCTGCGCGGCACGCATTTGCCCAAGGGCACTACGCTTCCGGTTGGGGCTGCCTGATGCCGCGGTTCCGCATGACCGTCGAATATGACGGCACATCCTATGTCGGCTGGCAGATGCAGGAAAACGGCCATTCCGTACAGGCTGCCCTGCAGAACGGCATCCTGTCGCTGACCGGCGAAACCGTCTCTGTTCGCGGTGCAGGACGCACGGATTCGGGGGTTCATGCGAGGGGGCAGGTTGTCCATGCCGACCTTTCTCGCGAGTGGAAACCATTCAAGCTGCGCAATGCGCTCAACGCCCATCTGATGATGGCGAGCGAGCGTGTCTCGATCATCGACGTGCAGCAGGTCTCTGATGACTTCGATGCGCGATTTTCGGCGGTGAAGCGGCATTATCTCTACCGCATCATTACCCGTCCTTCGCCGCTCGCAATCGAGGCTGGCCAGGCTTGGTGGGTCCCGAAGGAACTCGACCACGAGGCGATGCACGCCGCCGCCCAGATGCTCGTCGGCCATCATGACTTCACCACCTTCCGGTCTGCCCATTGCCAGGCGAAAAGCCCGGTGAGGACGCTGGACCGGCTAGATGTGACGCGCTCAGGCGATCTGATCGAGATCCGCGCGAGTGCCCAGAGCTTTCTGCACAATCAGATCCGCTCCTTCGCCGGGACGCTCAAGCTCGCTGGCGAGGCGAAGATGTCACCCGACGATGTGCGAAGAGCGCTTGAAGCGCGCGATCGCAAGGAATGCGGTCCGGTCGCGCCACCGGAGGGCCTCTATTTCATGAAGGTCGATTATCCCGGCGATACTTGAAGCAATTCCAGCAAAAGTGGGAACCGGTTTTGCGTCCGGAATTGCGTTGGCATAAATCAGTAGGGCGAGACGCCGAGATAGGATTGCAAGAGGTCGGCGGCGATGAGGCCCGGCACCAGAAGCACGAGCATCGTCGTTGCGACCACAAGCGGCTCCGGTCCGCAGATCTGCCGCACGAAGCGGGAAATGGCGAAGATCGTTGCGATCAGCAAGGCCAGTTGCACAAGCGCAATGGCGCTTGCGGCAAAGGGGATGAGAAACAGCAGCAACGTCATCACCGCATAGGCGTAGGAAACCGGCACTGACAGCCAGTTGGTAGCCACCACGATGGCAGCGAACTTGCGCTCGGTCTTTAACAGCAGGCAAAGAATACCTAGCAGCGTAAGCGGCAGAACCCAGTTGATCGCTTCGATCAGGAACAGCCTGAGATAAAAGGCGAGGCCCGCCTTCGTGCCTTCCGGGTTGGCGGAAAGGAAGGCGAACCGCATCCCGGTCCAATAGACGAACATGGCCGGCAGGCACCAGACGAAGGCCCAGAACGACCGCATCATGCCGCGATCGGTCATGTCGAGCCGTTTCAGGCCCTGCGCGTCACCTTTGAAGAGCAGCCAGAGGCCACTGATGTAGAATTTGACTTCAGGAAATGGAGGCATCGCCGAACCAGCGGGAGAGGAAGGTTCCGTAGATCTGGGTCAGCGTCTCGAGATCGGCAAGGGCGACACGCTCGTCCACCATATGCATGGTCTGTCCGACAAGGCCGAATTCGACGACCGGGCAATAGTCCTTGATGAACCGCGCATCAGACGTCCCACCGGTGGTCGACAGCGCCGGCTGCTTGCCGGTCACGGCTTCGACGGCGCCAGAAAGCGAGCCGATCAGCGCGTTGTTGCGGGTCAGGAATACATGGCTCGGCCGCTCGGCCCAGGTGATCTCGTATCTGGTCGGCTGGCGATCCGGACGCAGCGTCTGGTCGGAGGCAGCCTCGTCGAGCCGGCGCAGGATCTCGGCCTTCACCGTATCGGCCGTCCAGGTGTCGTTGAAGCGGATGTTGAAGGCGAAGCCTGCCTTGGCCGGCACGACATTGGTGGCAGGATTGCCGACATCGACGGTCGTCACTTCCAGATTGGACGCCGGGAACTCCGGGGTACCGGCGTCGAAGGGCGGGTCCATCAGCGCCGAAGCAAGTGGCAGAAGACCGCGAACTGCATTGTCTGCCAGATGCGGATAGGCCGCATGGCCCTGCACGCCGAACACCGTGACCTTGCCGGACACGGAACCGCGGCGGCCGATCTTGATCATGTCGCCGAGCATGTCGGGATTGGTCGGTTCGCCGACCAGGCAGGCATCCCAGCGCTCACCCTTGTCAGTGGCCCATTTCAAAAGCTTTTCCGTACCGTTGACGGAAGGACCTTCCTCGTCGCCGGTAATCAGGAAGGAGATCGATCCTTTTGGTGCGCCATGCTTCTCGATATGACGGGCGACAGCTGCGATGAAGCAGGCGATGCCGCCCTTCATGTCGACCGCTCCGCGGCCGAACATCTCGCCATCGGCGATCTCGGCCCCAAAGGGAGGATGGCTCCAGGAGGCTTCGTCGCCGACCGGCACGACATCCGTATGGCCGGCGAACATCAGGTGCGGCCCGTCTGTTCCGAGCCGGGCATAGAGGTTTTCGACGTCGGGAAGACCCGGCTCAGTCGCGATCATCCGCTCAACGGTAAAGCCGAGAGGCGCAAGCATCGCTTCGAGTGCCGAAAGCGCGCCGCCTTCCGCCGGGGTGACGGAAGGGCAACGGATCAGCGTTTGCAGGTTTGCAATCGGATCGGAAACAGACATCGGATGGGTCTCTATTAGTCGCGCAGCAGCTCGTTGATACCCGTCTTGGAACGGGTCTTCTCATCGACGGTCTTGACGATGACGGCACAGTAGAGATGCGGAGCCGCGAGGCCGTTGGGCATCGTTGCATTGCCCGACGGCATCGAGCCGGCGACGACGACGGAATAGGGCGGGACTTCGCCATAGGTCACTTCGCCGGTGGCGCGATTGACGATTTTGGTCGACTTGCCGATGTAGACGCCCATTCCGAGAACCGAGCCCTCGCGGATGATGCAGCCTTCGACGACTTCCGAACGGGCGCCGATGAAGCAATTGTCTTCGATGATCGTCGGACCGGCCTGCATCGGCTCGAGCACGCCGCCGATACCGACGCCGCCCGAAAGATGCACATGCTTGCCGATCTGCGCGCAGGAGCCGACGGTTGCCCAGGTATCGACCATCGTGCCTTCATCGACGAAAGCGCCGAGATTGACGAAGGACGGCATCAGCACGACGTTCTTGGCGATATAGGCCGAACGGCGTACCACTGCATTCGGCACGGCGCGGAAACCGGCGGAACGGAACTGGTTTTCACCCCAGCCTTCGAACTTGGACGGAACCTTGTCCCACCAGGTGGAGTTGCCCGGACCGCCCTTGACGACTTCCATGTCGTTCAGTCGGAAGGAGAGGAGAACGGCCTTCTTGAGCCACTGGTTGACAGCCCAGGTGCCGTCTTCGCCGCGAACCGCGACGCGGGCCTGGCCACCGTCGAGCAGGTTGAGCGAGGTTTCGACGGCATCGCGTATTTCGCCTTTGGTCGAGATGGTGACGCTGTCGCGGTTGTCGAAAGCGGTCTCGATTGTCTTTTCGAGGGCGGCGAGGTCGAAGCTGCTCATGGAAGATCCTTAAACGTCACGCGGTATCGTGATGGCTGGGAAGGTGGTCATTTGGTCCCATTTGCTCTAAGCGACCGCCACTCAAGCGTCAATGTGAATTGGCGTCAACCACGGTTGGCGCGGGAAGGAAGCATCAGCATGTCGAAGAGAAGGTCGGAAGCGCGGGGAAATGAGGATAACGTGTGGGAACCGCTGAAGGACAGCACGGCCGACAAGCACGCTGCCGCCGCCCAGCCCAAGACGCCGCAGACGCAGTCGCCCTCCTATCGTCTTGCTTTTGCCGACGAAGAGTTCCTTTGCAGCAAGGAGCTTCGTCCTGTGCGGCTGCAGCTTGAACTCGCCAAGGCGGAAATGATCCTCAGCGAAAAGGGCATCGCATCGACCGTCGTCCTGTTTGGCGGCGCGCGTATTCCGGCGCCTGGCCAAAAGCCCTGGGCCGCCCATAACGAGACCCAGCACAACAATCTCCAGGCGGCTTCCGTCTATTATGATGAGGCGCGAAAATTTGCCGCGCTTTGTGGAGAATATTCGGCGAAGTTCGACCACAAGGAATTCGTCGTCGTCACCGGTGGCGGTCCCGGCGTCATGGAGGCGGGCAACCGCGGTGCGACGGAAGCCGGCGCGCCGACGATCGGTCTCAATATCATGCTGCCGCACGAGCAGGCGCCGAACCCATATGTGACGCCTGAACTCTCCTTCAACTTCCACTATTTCGCCATTCGCAAGATGCATTTCATGATGCGGGCAAAAGCGGTTGCGGTCTTCCCCGGCGGCTTCGGCACGCTGGACGAAATGTTCGAGGCCCTGACGCTGATCCAGACCAAGCGCATGGAGCGCATTCCGCTCATCCTGTTTGCTGAAAAATTCTGGCGCAGCATCATCAATTTCGAAGCGCTGGCCGATTTCGGCACGATCGCGCCGGAAGATATCGAGCTGATCAATTTCGTCGAGACCGCCGACGAAGCCTGGAAAGTTATCCAGGATTTCTACGAGAAATAAAAATAGAAGACCCGCCCCTCGGGGGAGAGGCGGGCCTTTGTCGACAACTGCCGGGCTAGTTCCGTTATGCGGGGGGGCGGGGAACTAGAG
>UCIV01000038.1 GCA_900472575.1 Hyphomicrobiales bacterium | reverse complement strand
GAATGAATGCGACGTCATTAGCAGCAAGGATGATCTCTGTCACGGCCAGATCAAGACTGCGAAAGATCACGGCCTCCCCTACCAACCCGGCTGCCACCCCTTCGACAGGAAGACCGAAGTCATGCGCAATTTGCTCGCGCCTGAGAACGCGCACGGCTCCCGTTTCAGCCTGGAACACCAGTCCACCTTCAACTTCGACACCCGGCGCTCGCAGCACATTGTCCAAAAAGGCAACCGAAGCATGCGGATCATCACTTGCCAAAACGACTTCCTTCAAACCTGCGACCGCATTGGCATGGATACGCAATTCAGCCATATCCTGAGGGAAAGACACCAGCCGCTGACAAGAGAAAGCAAAGAAATCAGCCACATCATCCATCGCGGCAAAAGCAAGCCGGAAACGAGCCTCGACCTCATCACCGTCCGGAGACTTTACAGCTCTGCCGAATTCGAGGGGCTCGCCGCCGGAAATTCCGGCTGCGACATAATGCCGATGATCGCTCGATGCGTCGTCGCTGGAGACCACGATGGCCGACAAGCCTTCACGTCCGCGGCGACCGCGATAAGCCAGATCGCGCTCGACAAAGACATTGCCTTTCTTGGCATGAGCCCCCGCCTTGCGCCTGTCCGCAACAGCCAGTGGCTCCAGATAGGTACCGTCTTCAAAAAAAACACAGGCATTGGCCGTACCGAAGGGATGCACGCCGTCAGGCGCGACAGTGAAACCCAAAGACGACAGCCGCTCGCGTGCCTTGCCGAGATTTCCAACAGGCAAAACGAGATGATCGATATTCCTAGCAGTCACACATGTCCCCCAGACTTCTGATCCGCTAGGCGTAGATTGGGCAGACCGCCGGGGAGCGCAAGTAGATTCCGACTGAGAACGTCATTCGGCATCCAAGAAACTGATTATATTGTCACGAAAATTTAAGGACTTGCGGAACACATATGGAACATATAGTGTTCGTTCTGCATTTGTTTCAAATCTGAAGGTGCGCCTCACATGCTGACTCGCAAGCAACAGGAACTGCTTTTGTTCATTCACGAACGGATGAAGGAGTCGGGCGTACCTCCGTCTTTCGATGAAATGAAGGACGCTCTCGACCTTGCGTCGAAGTCGGGCATCCATCGGCTCATCACGGCACTTGAAGAGCGCGGTTTCATTCGCCGTCTCCCCAACAGAGCGCGCGCACTCGAGGTCATCAAGCTTCCCGAAGCCTATGTTCCCACGCTGCAGCCGAAACGCGGTTTTTCACCGAGCGTGATCGAGGGAAGCCTTGGCAAGAAGCCGGCGACGCCTGCTGCCCCGCCTGTCTCCGCCAATGACAGCGCGTCTGCAAGCGTGCCGGTCATGGGCCGCATCGCCGCCGGCGTACCGATCTCGGCAATTCAGAATAATACCCACGACATTTCCGTCCCCGTAGAGATGTTGGGATCCGGCGAGCATTATGCGCTTGAAGTCAAGGGCGACTCGATGATCGAAGCCGGAATTCTGGATGGCGACACCGTCATCATTCGCAACGGCAACACCGCCAATCCGGGCGATATCGTCGTTGCACTCGTGGATGATGAAGAGGCCACACTCAAGCGCTTCCGCCGCAAGGGTGGCTCAATTGCGCTGGAAGCGGCAAACCCGGCTTACGAGACACGAATTTTTCCACCGGATCGGGTCAAGGTCCAGGGCAGGCTCGTCGGCCTCATTCGCCGTTATCACTGACACCGGAATTGTTGCCAACATCAGTTGGCGCTTCTGATCGATAATCCGTTCCTGCTTGATCTGAGACAGCAAACTGCGCCTCAAGACGGCCACTCGATTTTGGTTTGGAAATCCATTCCGGCAGATACGGGTCATAGAGATTGCGTCGCCAGTCGTATTGGCGATGAATGGTCCATGGGCGAACCGTGCCAGCCATTGCTGTCGTGACATTCCATTTTCCGGCTGCTGCCGCCCCGGAAAGATCGATTTCAATTGACCCTGTCTTGCGCAGGCTGGCGCCGCTCAGCATCGGGGTACCAGACCGACAGGAATGGAAACGCGCACGCGGCGCGATAACAAGGCCGGCAACGTCGCAAGCCGCACCGGCATAACGGCCATCATCAACAACAACGACCAAAACACCTTCCGGTGACATGAATGCGCACCAGGCCTTGAGCTGACATGAGAATCTGACACTCCCTGCCTCCTTCATCAGCCGCTGCGCTTCGACCAGAACAGGTTCCGGAATTCTTTCACCGGAAGACCCGGCCATATTTTTTAGAATTTCACTTTCCAACATCTCCGACATAGCCAGCACTGGAAGCTGTCGCGCATACATCCACTGCCCATAGACGAACTCGGAGGGACGTTTCCTGTTGGCGGCAACACGTTCTGCATCTCGATAAGCAACGAGGTTCCCATCTTCAGCGATGAGAAGACTTGATTGGGCGTGTTGCATCCCCATCCAGAACAGGGCTGCAGCGGTAAACAGGAAAGGCAAGCCCGAATAGCGAAGCCGTGTCCTGAGGAGCGTCAGTAGCAGAAAACCGCAGACCCCAAGCGGCAAAAACCAGGGGTGCTGTTCTCCGACGACAATGTCCCCGCCCCATCCCGCTACATGCTTCGCGATCAAGATGACCCATTCGAGGCTCCAGGCCATGATCCCGATGAAGGGAGCATCGAGGCCGAAGGGCATCAACAACATCGCAGCAAGCCCGGCCGGCATCACCAGGAAGCTGATGATCGGCATGGCAGCCAGGTTCGCGGCAAGCCCATAGGTGGCGACGCGATGGAAATGCTCGACGGAAAACATCGTCGTCGCAAGACTACCAATCAGCGATGTCGCGATAATGCCGGCGATAAAGCGCCAGCCAACGGCAGCCCATGTCACCAGAGGATGACGGATGGGAAATCGCTCCCGCTCTTCCGTTTCAGGGCGTCGCGACCAAGCCGCATAACCGGCCACGAGCGCAACCGTGGCAGCAAACGACATCTGGAAACTTGGCCCCAGAATTTCCGAAGGCGTCCAGATGAGGATGATCAGCGCAGACAAGGCTACATTTCGCAAACTTATCGAGGGCCGGTCCAAAAGCACGGCAACAAGTATCACCGCCATCATGATATAGGCGCGCTGGGCGGATACACCGAAGCCCGATACCAGATAATAGGCCGTAACCATTGCAAGCGCCCCGCCGGCGGCAATCTTCTTGATTGGCAGGGCCTGTGCGAGGCCAGGGAAAAGAGCAAAGACGCTACGCAATCCCACGAAGAAAATCCCGGCGGCAAGCGCCATATTCAATCCGGAAATGGCAACGATGTGAGCGAGGCCGGAGACCCGTAGCGCCTCGACTGTATCTTCGGAAATTGCCCGTCTCTCATCGGTGACAATGGCGGCGGCGAAGGCACCGGCATCACCCGGCGCAATCTCGCGAATACGATTGCCGATCTGCCTGCGCAGATCGAAGAGCCAGCGTAAGGCGAGCTGCGGCCAGCCGGTCGCCACATCCGACCCTCCAGCCTGCTGCGGAGCGCTATAGAAATACCCCACCGCACCAATGCCATCGAAATATGCCGAGAAGGCAAAGTCGTGCAGACCGGGCAAGGCCGGCCCGGAAGGCGGTGACAGCCTTGCGCGTCCGGAAATAGCTGCCCCGTTGTCAAACGGCTGATGCTGCGCCCTTGCCAGCAGCGAAACCCGGACAGGCGGGCGCCGAAGAATGGGGTTTGCTGTCTGTCGCACAGCCACGATATAACGCAGTCGCCCGGGACCGGCAGCCTCACTACGCTCGACAACGCCCATGACATCCGTTGTTACCGGTGAATCGAGAATGACCGTCGATTGCCGCCACGCTTCGATCTCGGCCAGCGCCATGCCACAAAAGCCCAGACACGCAAATGTGAAAAAGACACGCGCGCAACCATCTCTTGTTATCAACGCCAGAGCCGCCAGCACGGCAAGAGCAAGGAACGGCACCCATGCCAACGGCTCCACCGGGCTGAGGAACCACACTGCCGAACCGATGCCAATTGCAACAGGCATGAACAGAAAGCCGTGGCCATGGAGGCGCTCCTCGCGGAGCGAAATTGAAAGAAATGCTCGCGCCTCCGCCAATGGCGCACCAATTCGCCTTCCGTAAGAAACCGGCGCTATCGCTGCAGTATATCGATGGGCTGCAGTTCTGATGGCCAAATCATCAGGCGCCGGTTGAAAATGCGATATCGGCTCGGCAGCAGCATTAGAGCGCCGGCTCAACGTTTTGGTATCTATCTTCTCGAAACCTTCAGCCCGCATTGAACCAGCCTGCCCCGATCATAAAATACAACCTGAGCGTTCTTTTTGAGTGCGTCAACCTGACGCATATGGGCTTGCCACCAGAACCGATTTTCTGATTGCAACAAGGGGTTGGCCACAGGGTCAAATGTCGATGCCCAATATCGTATCGCGCTGCACAATTTGCCGTCAGAACAGCTTGGCATCTGCTAAAGGATCATATAGCTAAACGTGGAACGCTTAATGCTTATGGCGCTTTTGAGGCGTCATGCCGCCAACCGGTTGGAGGATCAGAATGACGGAAACAAGCGCAACTCTCGCTCTCGGTGACAAGAAGGTCGACCTGTCGGTCAAGTCCGGTACGATCGGTCCTGACGTTATCGATATCGGCGCGCTCTATAAACATACCGGGGCCTTCACCTACGACCCCGGGTTTACCTCGACCGCTTCGTGTGAATCGAAAATCACCTATATCGACGGCGACGAAGGCGTGCTTCTTCATCGCGGCTATCCGATCGAGCAGCTTGCCGAACAGGGTGACTTCCTCGAAACCTGCTATTTGCTTCTTTACGGGGAACTGCCGACCGCAGCTCAGAAGAAGGACTTCGATCATCGCGTGACGCACCACACCATGGTGCACGAGCAGATGAGCCGCTTCTTCACCGGTTTCCGCCGCGATGCGCATCCGATGGCCGTCATGTGTGGCTGCGTCGGCGCTCTGTCGGCCTTCTATCATGACTCGACCGATATCACCGATCCGCACCAGCGCATGGTCGCTTCGCTGCGCATGATCGCCAAGATGCCGACGATAGCGGCCATGGCCTACAAGTACCATATCGGCCAGCCGTTCGTATATCCGCAGAACCACCTCGACTATTCGTCGAACTTCCTGCGCATGTGCTTTGCCGTTCCTTGCGAAGAGTACAAGGTGAATCCGGTTCTGGCCCGTGCCATGGACCGCATCTTCATTCTGCATGCCGACCATGAGCAGAACGCTTCCACATCGACGGTTCGCCTTGCCGGTTCTTCCGGTGCAAATCCGTTTGCCTGTATCGCCGCCGGCATTGCCTGCCTGTGGGGTCCAGCGCACGGTGGTGCCAACGAAGCAGCGCTCAACATGCTTCAGGAAATCGGTTCGGTCGACAAGATCCCGGAATACATCGCACGCGCCAAGGATAAGAACGATCCGTTCCGCCTGATGGGCTTCGGCCACCGCGTCTACAAGAACTACGACCCGCGCGCCAAGATCATGCAGAAGACCACGCATGAGGTTCTGGCCGAACTCGGTCACAAGGACGACCCGCTCCTGCAGGTTGCCATGGAACTCGAAAAGATCGCGCTCACGGACGAATACTTCATCGAGAAGAAGCTCTATCCGAACATCGACTTCTATTCGGGTATCACGCTGAAGGCGATGGGCTTCCCCACCACCATGTTCACCGTGCTCTTCGCACTCGCCCGCACCGTCGGCTGGATCGCCCAATGGGCCGAGATGATCGAAGATCCGCAGCAGCGTATCGGCCGCCCGCGCCAGCTCTACACGGGCGAAGCCAAGCGTGACTACCTGCCGATTTCGAAGCGCTAAGCGCCATCTGGATAAAAACAAAAAACCCGGTCGTATGACCGGGTTTTTTATTGGACGAAGAGACCTTCATCGGCAGCTCCACACGAACAGCCGGTGAAGCTAGCTGCGGTTCAATAGATCCAGGACAGCTGTCGCGGCCGCCTCGCCCGGAGGAACCGGCACCTGCAGCCGCAGCCATGCGAGATCAAATCCTTCCAGCATTGCCCGGCGCTGCACGGTATCGTTCGACAGCCGCTCCGACCAACGGCACAGGCTGCCGGGTCGAACCACCTCGTTGATATACTCTGGCACGACGGGGTAATCGGCGATGAGGTTGGGCAAGGCTCCTGTCCAGATCTTGATCCGACCCGCGAGCAGCTTGATCAGCCAATCCGTCTTGTAAGCGGAAACGACCGGAACGGTCGCAAGACCAAGTTCAAGGATGACCGTACCGGAGGCTGCCATCGCAGTATCGGCCTCGATGAAGGCACCCCACTTCGCCTCGGCACCCGAAACCACCTCCACGGCAACCGGAAGACTGGCAGCGATTTCCCGCACCAGCGCTTCACGACGCGGAACGGTCGGCAGCAGAAAACGCGTGGCCCCATTACGCTCCGAAAACTCCTTTGCCGCCTCACCGAAGACAGGCAAAAGGCTTTTGATTTCCGCGGACCGGGAGCCGGGCAAAAGCAGGATCGTTTTTTTCTCGCTGACCACCTTGGTCGGTCGCGCCGCTCGTTGGCGCCGGACCTCGAGAAGGTCCGGATCATTGGTCAGACGATGACCAACGAAAATCGTCTCCGGTCCGCCAAGCCTTTGCATCGCCTCCGGTTCGAACGGCAGGACTGCAAGCACGCGATCGACATAAGCGAGCATTGCCTTGGCGCGATATTCTTTCCATGCCCACACGCTCGGGCAGACATAGTTGACGATCGGCAGCCGTGGTAGTGCCGCCCTCACCTTCTTCGCCACGCGATGTGTAAAGTCCGGGCTGTCGATGATGACGAGCACATCCGGCCTCGCCGCAACTACCGCACTTGCCGTCTGGTTGATACGCTTGATCAGGTTCGGCAATTTGGACAGAACCTGCGTCAAGCCCATGATCGACAATTCGGAAAAGTCGAAAAGCGAACGAAGACCCTGCGCCGCCAGCGAATCTCCGCCCACCCCGACGAGTTCCACCGGCCCGTCATGAGCAGCCTTGAGCGCCGCAATCAGATCGCCGCCCAGAAGATCACCGGATACCTCGCCTGCGATAACGCCAACCTTCAGGACACGGCTCATGAAAGCCCTCCGTTTTCAAGCGTCGGGTCGATCCCGCAAACGAAAATACCCGCCGCATCCGCCGCCGAGATCAGTGCCGCTTCCTCAAGCACAAGCGCCCTGCCAGCCTCTACGGCGATACCGGCCAAGCCTGCCCGCGCCGCATTTTCGACGGTTGACGGCCCGATCGTCGGAAGATCTGCGCGCATGTCCTGCTGCGGCTTGCAAAGTTTGACCAGCACGCCACGCCGGCGCGCCGAAATTCTACCGCCGATGCGCAGTTCCGCAACCCGCTGAAGCATGGCATCGGTGCCTTCGACGCCTTCCATGGCGACAACGCGGCCACCGACGGAAACAGCGCCCTGCCCTATATCCAGATGACCGAGAGCCAGCGCGGCCTCGACCCCTCTGGCAATATCCCGCAAATCATCACCAGCCGGAGACATTCGTCCTAACGGTCCCAGGCGCGCAAGCAGGCCGGGCGCAATTTCGTGGGCGCCGATCACCGTGCAACCCATCCCCTCGATGAGCTTGATCACCATTTGCAGGACCGTGTCATCACCATGCGACATCAGCGTGCGCACGACGGATGGCATGCTGAGTATGGTCTTGAACGTCGGCCGGATATCGCGCCATTCAGGCCGACGGGCAACGCCGCCGGACATGACGACGCGGCCTATCTTCAACTCACGGAAAGACTTTTCAATCGCTGCAAGATTGCCGACGCCGACGGAGATGATTTCGAAACCATCGAAACGGTGATCGGCTTCATCCTTCAGAGCGACGATGAAAGGATCTTCCCCTTCGGCTCGGGCAGCCTGCGCCAGATAGAGCGGCAACAATCCACGGCCTGCGATAATAGCCAGGCGACCATCGGAATGACCTTCTTGCGCCATGCCGGACGTGCCGGGCATGGACCTCATCCCTTCCTGCGGAAGGGAGAGGAAATTGCACGATCACTGTCGGCAGTGATGAAATCGATGATTTCCATCGCTTCCGCGCAATCGACATAGGCATCGCGAACGGCGGCCGCATTCGCCCGAACATTGCCCTCACCTTCGAAGATATCCTTGTAGGCGCGGCGCACACGATGGATCGTCTGCTTATCCATGCCGGCGCGCGTCATTCCGACCACGTTCAGCCCGCCCAGAACACCCGGGTTACCGTTCAGCATGCCATAGGGAATGACATCATAGTTGACCGCCGAGAGACCGCCGATAAAGGCTTGGCGACCGATGCGAGAAAACTGATGAACAGCACAGCCGCCACCCAGAATGGCGCGGTCTGCAACATGAACATGCCCGGCCAGCATCACATTGTTGGACATGATGATGTCGCTGCCAAGCTGGCAGTCATGCGCCACATGGCTGTTGGCAAGGAACAGGCAGTTGCTACCGACAACTGTCTTGCCACCACCGCCAACCGTGCCGGTATTCATTGTTACGCCTTCGCGCATGACGCAGTTGGCGCCGACCGTCAGCGTGGATTCTTCTCCGGCCTCATGCAGGCTCTGAGATACGCCGCCGATAACGGCCATCGAGAAGACGCGGCACCCCCTGCCTATCTCGGTCTTGCCGGTGACCACGACATGCGATGCCAGTTCAACATCGTCCTTGAGAACGACGCGAGGTCCGACATGGCTGAATGGTCCGACAATGACATTCTCACCGATGACCGCGCCATCCTCGACAATCGCCGTCGGATGAATGCGGGCGCTGGCTGCAATCGTGCTCATTCGCCTTCCTTACGGACGATCATTGCGCCGATATCCGCCTCTGCCACAAGTGCGCCCTCGACCTTGGCATCACAATGGAACTTCCAGATATTACCGCGCTGCTTCTGCTTCACGACATGGAATTCCACGCGATCACCCGGTACAACCGGCTTGCGGAAGCGGGCATTATCGATCGTCATGAAATAGACGAGATTGCCGCCTTCGCCTTCCTTGCGCGCACAGATCGCACCGGCGGTCTGCGCCATCGCCTCGACCAGAAGGACTCCCGGCATAATCGGACGTTCAGGAAAATGTCCCTGAAATTGCGGCTCGTTCGCCGTCACGTTCTTGATACCGATAGCTGAATTGTCACCATCGATGTCGATGATTTTGTCAACGAGCAGAAAAGGATAGCGATGAGGCAGAAGCTTCATGATTTCCTGAATGTCGGCCGCGCCGAGTTCCGGCTTGGTCTCATCAGTCATTGTTTTTCTCTCCTCTGCGTTTTGCCCTATCATCCACCTGGCTCATCTTTTCGGCCATCTCGCGGAGAAAGTCTTTCATTGGTCGCGCCGGTATTCCACCATACCTGAGGCCAGGCGGAATATCTGCCACGACGCCGCTCATTGCGGCGATCTGAACGCCATCTCCGATCGAGATATGACCATTTATGCCAGAAGCACCGCCGATCAAGACGCCGTTGCCGATCTTTGTCGAACCGGCGATTCCAGCCCCTGAAGCAATGCCGCAATGGCGTCCGATATGGACGTTATGGGCGATCTGGACCTGATTGTCGATTTTCGTACCTTCACCAATGACGGTATCGTCCATGGCGCCGCGGTCGATCGTGGTATTCGCACCGATCTCGACATTATCCTGAATGATCACGCGCCCGATCTGCACGATTTTGAGCATGCCGCGCGGTCCGGGCGCAAAACCGAAACCGTCCTGGCCGATTCGCGCTCCATTATGGATGATGACATTGTTGCCGATCAGAGCTGCCACAACACTCGCGCCAGCAGCAATGCTGCAATTACGGCCGATCTGGACGTCCGCGCCGACAACAGCACCGGCTCCGATACGAGTACCCGAGCCAATATGCGCATGCGCGCCAACGACTGCCATGGGCTCAACCGTAACGCCATCTTCCAGCCGCGCAGTCGGATCGACATAGGCAGCCGGTGACACACCCTCACCTTCCGATGTTACAGGGCTTGGCCGCATCGCACGCGGATGCAAAAGGGCCCCTGCCATTGCGAAAGCGGAGTGCGGCGTTTTTGTCTGGAGAACGGCTATGTGACCCGGCACGATGCTGGCCAGACCGGGATCACACAGGATCGCCGAAGCCATGCAGGTCTCAAGTTCCTTACGGTTCTTGCGCGACAGGATATAACAAACCTGACCTTTCTGAGCGCGCACAACCGGGGCCACCGAACGGATCACGCGATCCCCGGCAGTATCATCCAAAAGCTCTGCCCCAAGATGGACCGCAAGCTCACGAATGCTCACGCCATGATGGGGCGGAAAGAAATTATTTTGATCCATAAAGCTAAAGCTCCAGAACAGGCTTCCGGCCGCTTTCGCGGCCGGAAACGATCAGAACTGGTTTGCCATGCTGAAACGGAATTCCTGGGTCTCGTCGAAGTCTTCCTTGAGAACCGGGATTGCGTAATCCATCCGGATATTACCGAAAGGCGAAGCCCACATAACGCCGACACCGACGGATGCACGCCAGGACATGCCTGTGCCTTCGATATCGGTTCCAGATGTCTTAACATCGTTACCGTAAAGCGTGCCTGCGTCTGCAAAGGCAGCCAGACGCAGACCGATGTCTTCCGGAACAGCCGGCATCGGCATGGACGCATCGGCCGAAACCGTGAAGTAGGTCGTGCCGCCCAGTGCGTCGCCGTCGTCCTTCGTGCGCGGACCGATACCGTTATTGTCGAAGCCGCGAACCTGACGGCCACCCAGCGTGAATTGGTCGAAGACGTTCAGGTTGTCGCCGGTAGCGAAAACATGACCTGCACCGACTGCGATCGAACCGATGAGATCGGCCTCGGTCGACAGCGTATGGAAGTAACGTGCACGGCCGGAGATCTTATAGAATTCCGAATCGCCGCCCAAGCCAGCGAACTCATGCGTGAAGGTCGCATAGATACCTTCACGAGCCATGGTCTGGCTGTCGAGCGTATTATACGTCAGCGTCTGAGCGACCGAAGACTGTGTATACTTTCCGTGATCAACGAGATCCTGATAAATAGGCGACAGATCGGCATAGTCGCTGCCGTCGCTCTCGTACTTGATCTCCTTGTAGGTATAACGGAAGGTGGTCGCCAAATCTTCGGTGATCGGCGCAGTCACGCGCAACGTGAAACCCGTTTCCGAATAATCATAATTATCATTCGATGACGTTTCACTGCGGAAGACGTCGAAACCAGCAGCAAGACGATAACCGAGGAAATAAGGCTCGGTGAATGACAGCGTGTAAGTACGCGAGTCATTCAGGCCGCCACCGGCAGCGATACGAACATACTGGCCGCGACCGAGGAAGTTCTTTTCTTCAACCGAAGCTTCAAGGATAAAGCCGTCACCACCAGCGGAATAACCGGCGCCGATACCGAACGAGCCGGTCGACTGGTCTTCGACGTCCACGACGATAACGACGCGGTCTGCAGCACTGCCCTGCGTGGTCGAGATATTGACCGACGTAAAGTAGCCGAGAGCTTCGAGGCGGCGCTTTGCGCGCGAGATCATTTCCTGGTTGAAGGCATCGCCTTCACTGAAATCGAACTCGCGGCGAATTACGTAGTCACGGGTACGCGTGTTACCGCGGATCTCGATACGCTCGACATAGGCGCGCTCGCCCTGATCGACCATGTAAGAAACGCCGATCGTATTCGTCTGAAGGTTACGGTCGCCGCGCGGGGTTACACGAGCGAAAGGATATCCCTTCGACGCAACCTGCTTGGATATGGCTTCCATAGACTTCTGAATTTCTCGGGCATCGTAAACAGCGCCGGACTTGGTCTCGACCAGGCCCTTGAGTTCATCGCCGCTAACGCCTTCGACGCTGGATTCGACGTTGATATCGCCGAACTGGTAGCGAGCACCTTCTTCGACCGTGAAGTTGATCGTGTACTTGTTGGTCGTTGTATCGAGCTGCGCATCGGAGGAAACGATGCGGAAATCCGGATAACCGTGATTGTAGTAGAACTGGCGCAGCGCATCTTCGTCGGCGCGCAGCTTGTCCTGGCTGTAAACGTCCTTGCGGGTAAGGAACGAGAGCGGACCGGATTCCTTGGTGGCGATAACGGCCTTCAGGCGACCGTCGCCGTAAGCCTGATTACCGACGAAATTGATATCGGCGATCTTCGTGCGGTCACCTTCGTTGATAACGAAAGCGATATTGACGCGACCCTGACCGACATTGACCGTCTGGGTCGTAATTTCGACGTCGCTGCGACCGATCTGCGAATAGGCGGTACGAATGCGCTCGATATCGGCATTGACCATCGCCTGGCTGTAAGGACCAAGCGGCTGCGTCTGCACGACGCCTGCCAGCTTGTCGTCCTTGATCTTGCGATTGCCGTTGAAGACGACCTGATTAACCAGCTCGTTTTCAGCGACAGTCACCACAAGCGAGCTGCCGGAAACACTGATCTTCACATCCGAAAAATAACCGGTCGCGTAAAGACGCTTGACCGATTCGTCGATATCAGCGCCGGAAAAGGCAACACCGGGCTGAATCGTCAGGTTGGACCGAACAGCTTCCTCGCCGGCGCGCTGGGCGCCACGCACCTGAACGCTGCGGATGACAGCAGCTTCGGCACTCGCAGCACTGGCAAGCACCATGACGCCCGAACCCGACGCAACAACACTAGCAGACAGCGCAAACGCCGACACTGCGTTCAAAAACTTTGAACCAGCCTTCATTTTCAATTCTTACCTTTTCCCGTTGTCCCTCGGCGGGTGGAGCCCGACTCCGGCCACGTGTGTCGTTTTACCTTCTTTTGCCCTACAAGCAAGCTATCGCGTTAATTTCTATTTACTTCCTTTTGAAGCGTGGCTCTCGCGCCACGCAACATTGTAAACATGGTGAATAATTGGTTTATTCACCCGCAGCTCGCTTAGCCAATAAGGTTGGTGATATCGTTGAAGGTGGCAAACACCATCAGACTGAGTACCATCGCAAGACCGATACGGAATGCGATCTCCTGAGCTCCCGCACCCAGAGGCTTCCCCCTCACAGCTTCTATTGCGTAGAAAACCAAATGGCCGCCGTCAAGCACCGGAACAGGCATAAGGTTCAAAAGTCCAATGGAAACGGACAGGACTGCGGCAAGCTGGATTACCGCGGCAAAGCCGAGCGTGGCCATCTGCCCTGAAGCCTGGGCAACACGAACCGGGCCACCCAGCTGGTCAGCCTTCATACGGCCGGTCACCAGATTGCCGATATAGCGGAATGTGCCGGTGATAATGTTGCCGGTCTCTTTCACGCCCTCGCCGACAGCCTCAAGCGGAGTGAACGTCTCCAGCCGGAAATTGCCCCGCTCCTCATTGGTAACGACACCGATAAGCCCGAGTTCGACCTTGTTTCCGAACTGATCGTTGATCTCCGTGCGCTTCGGCACCATCGGCAGATCGAGATCCTGACCGTCCCTTTTCACCGTCACGACGATTGGCGTCTCCGGGCGAACACTGACATAACGACGGACATCCTCGAATGTGGAAACCTTGCTTCCGTCGAGTGCGACGAGCCGGTCGCCGGGCCGCACGCCGGCTTCAGCGGCCGCACTGTCCGGACGCACTTCGGCGACAACCGGATCGGCGATCATCTTGCCGTAGACGGAAAACAGTACGGCGAAAATGGCGATCGCGAGGATGAAGTTGGCAATAGGGCCTGCAGCAACGGTAGCGGCGCGTTTCCACAACTTTGCGCCCGCGAGTGTCCGAGCCCTGTCGGCCTCGCTCATGTGGGAAACGCTTGATGCATCGGGCAGGCTCGAAGCATCCTCGTCACCAAAGAACTTCACGTAACCGCCGAGCGGGATAGCCGAAAGCTTCCAGCGTGTACCATGACTATCGGTGAAGCCGATCAATTCAGGACCAAAGCCGACTGAAAATGCAGTCACCCTAATTCCGCTCCATCGCCCCACAAGATAGTGCCCCATCTCGTGAACGAACACGAGCAGAGAGAGGACGAGGATAAACGGGATAATGTAGCCCGTTATGAAACCGAAGATGGCCATCAGTGTTTCCGCTTCACGATATCGAGGCTGGTCGCCGCTTTAGAGACCGAAGATGAAGGCCGCGACCGAGTTGCTAACATGGCCTTTCATGGCCGTGTCCACAAGCGTCAGCAGAAATACGGCAAAACAGGCAAAAACCAAGCCGTCCACACGGTCCATCACGCCACCGTGTCCGGGAATGAGATGGCTGCTGTCCTTCACACCGAAACGTCGCTTGATGAAGGATTCGAAAAGATCGCCGATCTGGCTCGCAACAGACAGCAGGAAGGCAAGCGCCATCGTCCACAGTGAAAGCCGCGAAAATACGCCAAGCGTAAGCAAACCACTGGCGGCAACGCCGGCAACCGTTCCGCCGATCGCCCCGGACCATGTCTTGCCGGGGGAAATGCGCGGTGCAAGCTTCGGACCGCCAATAGCACGGCCGACAAAGTAGGCCAGGATATCGGTCCCCCACACCACTGCGAAGATGAAAAGCGTGGCGACAAACCCCGCCTGATTATCACCGCGGATGGCTGCAAGAGAGATGCCGCTCAATCCGGCATAGACAATACCGCCCGGAAGCCACCAGGAGCCGTGCCCAAGGATCGCCAACAGCACGCCCGTAACGACACCACCGCAAAGCAGCGGCATGGACAGCTCGCCTTCTCCGATGATGAGATCGGCAGCGATAAGTAGAACGACCAGCCAGCCGAACGCATTGGCCTTGAAGCTCCGCTCCGAAAGGCCCGTGATCGTTGACCATTCATAATAGATCAACGGTGCCATCACGGCAGCCACAAGGTTGAACGCCCAGCCACCTATCCATGTTGCGGCAAGGACGATTACGGCCAGCACAATAGCGGACGCGATGCGAAGTTTGAGCTCCTGCCCCATCAGCCGACCACCGCCGCAGGTCTTGCAGACAAACCGCCAAAGCGCCTGTTACGCGACGCATAGATCTTGAGGGCTTCGACAAAAAGATCCCGGTTGAAATCCGGCCAATAGTCGGGAAGGAAAACGAATTCCGAATACGCGGCCTGCCAGAGCAGGAAGTTCGAAAGCCTCTCCTCGCCGCTCGTGCGGATGATGAGATCCGGATCCGGTATGCCCGCCGTATCGAGATGATCGCTGATCATCTCGGAACTGATGGAAGCAGGATCAAGGAGGCCGGCCTTCACCTTCTGCGCAATCCTCGTGGTTGCACGCGCAATTTCGTCACGAGACCCGTAATTGAACGCGATCACCACCGTAAGCGCGGTATTGTTACGCGTCGTCTCCTCCGCCTCCAGAAGAAGCGGCAGAATATCGCCACGCAGTTTGTCGCGCTCACCGATAACTTTGATCCGTACATTTTCTCGATGAAGTTCGGCCAGGTCGCGTCGTATAAAACGGCGAAGGAGGCCGAGCAGATCACTGACCTCGGCTTCCGGCCGGCTCCAGTTTTCCGACGAGAACGCAAACAGCGTCAAATACCGGACGCCTAGCTCACCAGCCGCCCGAACCGTTTCCTTGACGGCCTCGACACCCTTGCTGTGCCCCATCGTCCGGGCCAGACCGCGCTTGTTGGCCCACCGACCGTTACCATCCATGATAATGGCAACGTGCTCCGGAATGATCGCAATATCTGGCGTCAGCATGTCCTATGCATTTCCTTCAACGGCCGAGGGAGGGATAAAGATACCCAACCTAGACCTGCATGATTTCCTTTTCCTTATCCGCAAGCAAGCGGTCGACTTCAGAAATCGTGTCATCGGTCATCTTCTGAACCTTTTCGGACTGCGAGCGGCTATCGTCCTGGCCGATTACGCCATCCTTTTCGGCTTTTTTCAGGCCTTCCATGCCATCGCGACGAACATGCCGGGCAGCGACCTTAGCTTTCTCCGCATAATCATGCGCAACCTTGACCAGCGACTTGCGGCGCTCTTCATTGAGTTCAGGCAGCGGGATGCGAAGGTTCTGCCCGTCGACGATCGGGTTGAGGCCAAGGTGCGATTCGCGGATGGCACTTTCTACAGCCCGAACCATGGACTTGTCCCAGATCGAGACACCCAGCATGCGGGGCTCCGGCACGGTGATGTTCGCCACCTGATTCAGCGGCACGCGCGAGCCGTAGGCCTCAACGGTAATCGGATCAAGAACGTTGGCCGACGCGCGACCGGTTCTCAGAGACGCGATATCGCTCTTGAAGGCATTGACTGCACCTTCCATGCGGCGCTTGATGTCGTTGAGATCGACTGACCCACTCATCGTTGGAACTCCATCTTGTTATCGTTGAGCTTTCTGATCGGCAGAAAGATCGCGGTAATTTCTCAGTTGTCGGATACGATCGTCTTGAGGCCGCCGCCGGTCAAGATCTGCGTAAAGCCGCCCGGCTCATGGATCGAGAAGACGACGATCGGGATATGGTTTTCGCGGGCAAGCGCGACCGCGGCGACATCCATCACTGCGAGGCCCTTTTCCAGAACCTCGCTATGCGTTAGCGCGTCGAAGCGGGTAGCATTCGGATCCTTTTTCGGGTCGGCGGAATAGATGCCATCCACCTGGGTGCCCTTGAAGATAGCTTCGGCACCGATTTCTGCGGCGCGCAACGCAGCTGCCGAATCGGTGGTGAAGAACGGATTGCCTGTGCCGCCGGCGAAAATAACCACCCGGCCCTGCGCCATGTGATGCAGTGCCTGTCGCTGCGAGAAGCTTTCGCAGATTTCCGGCATGGCGATAGCCGAAAGAACGACGGTATCGATATCGAGCTTGCGCAGCGACGTTGCAAGCGCCAGCGCGTTGATCACGGTGGCCAGCATGCCCATATGGTCGCCGGTCACCCGGTCGCCGCCCTTGGAGGCCACCGCCACGCCGCGGAAAATATTGCCGCCGCCGACGACCACACCAACCTCGACGCCCATGCGCCGTGCTTCGGCAATATCGGAAGCGATACGGTCAGCGACCGCGACATCGATGCCAAACCCCTGGCTGCCCATGAGAGCCTCGCCGGAGGCCTTGAGGAGAACGCGTTTATATATGGGCTGAGACGACATGACGGCTCCTTTAAAAGCGAAACGGAAACGGAGAGATCAAACGGCTTGCGGATACACGAAGGGCACCGGCTTGTCACCGGTGCCCTTATAGTTTTCACTGGATTAGGCGAGGAAATCAGCCCTTTGCAGCAGCAGCAACTTCTGCAGCAAAGTCGGTTTCTTCCTTTTCGACGCCTTCGCCGAGCAGAAGGCGAGCCATGCCGGTCACTTCGATCGGTGCGCCGACTTCCTTTTCGGCTTCCTTGATGGCAGCGCCGACGGTCAGGTCAGGATTGATGACGAAAGCCTGCGACAGAAGCGCGACTTCTTCGAAGAACTTGCGCATCCGGCCTTCAACCATCTTTTCGATGATGGCTTCCGGCTTGCCGGATTCGCGAGCCTGCTCGATGAAGACGTGGCGTTCGCGCTCGGCGACGGCAGCATCGACTTCTTCGGCGCGTACGGCGAGCGGAGCCGTTGCGGCAATGTGCATGGCAACCTGACGGCCGATGGCGTTCAGTGCGTCCTTGTTACCGGTCGACTTGAGCGCAACCAGAACGCCGAGCTTGCCGAGGCGATCAGCAGCAGCGTTGTGGATATAGGTAGCAACGACGCCATCTTCCACTTCGAGTGCTGCCGAACGGCGCAGGTTCATGTTTTCGCCGATCGTGGCAACAGCGTCCTTGATCGTGTCGGTGACCGACTTGCCGGTTGCCGGGTAGATGGCGGCGCCGACAGCTTCAACGGAACCGTCAGTGGTGAGTGCAACGTCGGCGATGCCGCGAACGATTGCCTGGAAGGCGTCGTTACGGGCAACGAAGTCGGTTTCGGAGTTGACTTCGACGACAACGGCCTTGGTGCCGGTCGATGCAACGCCGATCAGACCTTCGGCAGCCGTGCGGCCAGACTTCTTGTCGGCCTTGGCGATGCCCTTGGCGCGCAGCCAGTCGATTGCCGCTTCGATGTCGCCGTTGTTTTCGGTCAGCGCCTTCTTGCAGTCCATCATACCTGCGCCGGACTTTTCGCGCAGTTCCTTCACCAGTGCAGCGGTGATCTCAGCCATTGTAAGCCTCTTGTCGGTTTAAATTGCGTAGCGCCGAAAAACTCGGCGAACTCAAGGTTTTGGGAACGAATGTACCCGGAAGTGTGACAGGGTGATGAAGACACCGCCGGCCTGCCCTTCAACCACAATCCGATGGATCGCAGGCGAACAGGACTTTTAAACAAACCGAGGCCAGGGATCGTCTCTCTGGCCTCGGTCGAATTGAAAAAGCAGGAACGGATAACCGTTCCAACCTTGGCCTTAGGCTTCAGCTTCGCCTTCGAGAGCCGGCTCGACCGGAGCTTCGGCGGACGCGCCGAGGTCACGGCCAGAAGCGCCCTGCTGGCGAGCGATGCCGTCGATGGCAGCGCGAGCGATCAGGTCGCAGTAGAGAGCGATGGCGCGCGAAGCGTCGTCGTTACCCGGGATCGGGAAGTCGATCAGGTCCGGATCGCAGTTCGAGTCGATGATGGCAACGACCGGAATGCCGAGGCGCTTGGCTTCGTCGATCGCGATCTTTTCCTTGTTGGTGTCGATGATGAACATCAGGTCCGGAACGCCGCCCATGTCGCGGATACCGCCGAGAGCCTTTTCCAGCTTCTCGCGTTCGCGCTCAAGGTTCAGACGCTCCTTCTTGGAATAGCCGGACTGTTCCGAGTTCAGGATCTCATCGAGCTTGCGCAGACGGGCGATCGAGTTCGAAATGGTCTTCCAGTTGGTCATCATGCCGCCGAGCCAGCGGGAGTTGACGTAGTACTGAGCCGAACGCTTGGCGGAATCAGCAACAAGCTCGGAAGCCTGGCGCTTGGTGCCAACGAACAGAACACGGCCGCCACGGGCAACGGTGTCGGACACGACCTGCAGGGCGCGCGACAGCATCGGAACGGTCTGGGCCAGGTCGATGATGTGGATGTTGTTACGGTCGCCGAAGATGTACGGCTTCATCTTCGGGTTCCAGCGGTGCGTCTGGTGGCCGAAGTGGACGCCTGCTTCGAGGAGCTGACGCATAGAGAAATCGGGCAATGCCATGCCTAGTTATCCTTTTCCGGTTGAACCTCCGCAAGGCAAACAGCACCCTCTTCGAGAATGCCACCGGGCGGAAAAATCCGGATTTCTCCCGGATGATCCCATGCCTCACGTGTGGAATATCGGTGCCCATACAGGCGATTGTGGAAAATTGCAAGCGCTGTGGTGCAGCTTTCACCGCACGACACAAGCGAAACCGGTCAGGCCTTGGCCCCGAGCCTTTGGCGGACCTGCTCGACACTCCCACGGATATAGATCGTATGCGGCTGCCCGGCGCCATTGACCGCAGCAAACGTAACGATCGTCACACCTTCTTCGAAGGGCATCACATAAAGGATCTGCGCCGGGTTGATGTAGACTTCCTGATTGTGGGTGTTTTTAAATCCGATCAATGCCATGAATCACTCCTTATTGCGGCGCAACTACAGACACGAAACTAACAATGTGTCGAGTATTGTGACGCCTAGATTCGGCACTGCGACCGCGTGTTCCAAATCAAATGGCAAGATCGTTACTAACGCGGCACCGCAGGGCACGGATCCTGCTGTGTCTTCAGCAACTCCAGCTTCACGAGGCTGCCTTCCAGCGAAAAATCACCGTAATCCATGGTCAGATCACGGGTTATGCCGTTCTCGTAGAGCTTGAAAGACATGTTGTAGACCGGCATCGGATCGCCGGCGGCGCCATCGTTGAAATAGGCGATCGTGACCGGCCAGTAGGGAGTCTTGGCAAACTCGCCGGCGGCACCGGCTTCGGTATCGCCTTTTTCCGGTGTCTCCGCCTTGCCGATCACGGTTGAGGTCAGAAGTGCCTGATCGCCGTTTTCTGAGCCATCGAAGACACGCGTCTCAAAGATACGTTTGTTGTCCTTGGCCTGCTGAATGATGTCGAGCATATGACTGGTCGGGAACGCGCTTGCCGGCAGATCCACTTCTCTGCCATTTGCCCCCTGCAGCTCGACCTTCACCCCGCTCTCGCCTTCGCTCGCATCGCCGGTCACGCTCTTGTCGAGTTGCTCATCGGTGAAGGACTTGGTCTCGAAATGAAACTGCTTCGCGGAAAGATCTTCGAACGTCTTGGTCTGCTGGTCGCTGACACGCGTCTCCTCGCCCGTGCTGATCTTGGTGACGAGGCGGAAATTGGTCGTGAACCCGGTGCAGGCAGAGCCGTTGAATTCATAGACCATACGGCCGAACATGCCCTCGATGCCGGAGCGCTCGGACGCATCCTTGAGCTTGAGGTCATAGACCGCCCTGTGAGGAATAAGCAGGCGCGCAGCACTGTCGGCGCTGATCGGCGCAGCGGAGGCGACACCGGCACTGGTGACGAGGAACAGCGCGAGGCTCGTGCGCAGCATTCATATTCTCCTGTTGGACTCGGGCGCGGGTGTTATAAGAACGCCATCAGCCAAGGTTATGACCTTGATGAAGGATTTTTGTACGCTTGACAACAAACCGGAGACCGAAATGTCCGATGCCATCGAAAGCCGCCTGAAGGAACTTGGAATTACCCTCCCCGTGGCAGCGGCGCCCGCAGCCAACTACGTGTCCTATGTCATCAGCGGCAACATGCTTTATATCTCCGGACAGTTGCCGACCGAAAATGGCAAGCTTGAGATCAAAGGCCTGGTCGGCAGTGACGTTGATGTGACAACGGCGAGCCGCGCAGCCGAACTTTGCGCCATCAACATCCTGTCGCAGGCAAAGGCAGCACTCGGTGGCGATCTCGGCAAGATCAAGCGCGTCGTCAAGCTGTCGAGCTTTGTCGCCTCCGCTCCCGGCTTCACCGAGCAGCATATCGTCACCAACGGCGCATCGAACCTGATTGCAAACGTCCTGGGCGAAGCTGGCAAGCATGCTCGCGCTGCCGTTGGCATGGCCGCATTGCCGCTCAATGCCGCCGTTGAAATCGAAGCCGTTATCGAGATCGAAGCATGACATCTGCATCCTGGATCAAGGATCTGCCCGTCGCGCATCGCGGCTATCACGACATGAACAAGGCCGTATGGGAGAACTCCCTCTCGGCCTTCGCCCGCGCCGCGGATGCCGGCTTTGCCATCGAATGCGACCTGCAGCTTTCCGCGGACAGCATTCCGATGGTCTTCCACGACGACAAGCTTGAGCGCGTCTGCGGCATCAAGGGCGATGTGCGGGAGCGCACCGCCTCTGAACTCGGCCTGCTTTCCATCGGCGGAACGGCCGACAGGATCCCGACCTTGAAGCAGATGCTCAAACTGGTCGATGGTCGCGTACCGCTTGTGATCGAATTGAAAGGCCGCACCGCCGAAGAAGATGACGGCTTCGTCGATATCGTTCTCGAAGAGCTGGAAGGTTATCAGGGCAAAGTCGCGCTGATGAGCTTCGACCATCACCTGATCCGCGATCTGAAGAAGGCCGACACACCTTATCCGATCGGCCTGACCGCTGAAGGCAGCCAGCCGGAAGAGTTCTTCAAGCATGATGAAATGGCCCAGCTTGGGCTGGATTTCATCTCCTATCACTGGTCCGACCTGCCGAACAGCTTTATCACCGCCCTGAGACAGACCGGCATTGCGTTGATTACCTGGACTGTCAGGGATGAAAACGCGCGCGAGGCTACCTATAAATATGCAGATCAGATGACGTTCGAAGGGTTTGACCCGCGCACGTCGCCCACTGCATAATTCAGGTACATGGCCGGTAATCTTTCAATCCGCATCGAACAATCCTTTGCCGCGATCAGCCCAGAACGCTGGTCGCGGCTTGCGGGTGCCTCACGGGAAAGTTCTTCCGCAGCGGTCCCCTATAATCCGTTTCTCTCGCATGCCTTCCTTTCGTCGCTGGAACAATCAGGCTCTGCCACGGCCAAGACCGGCTGGCATGGGCATCACATTCTTCTCGAAACCGAAGAAGGCACGCTGATCGGCGCAATCCCCGCCTATCTGAAAAGCCATAGCCAGGGCGAATACGTCTTCGACCACGGCTGGGCGGACGCCTTCGAGCGAGCGGGCGGGCGCTATTATCCGAAACTGCAATGCGCCATCCCCTTCACGCCGGCTACCGGCCCTCGCCTGCTGGTCGCTTCCGGTTATGATCGTGAGACCATGCAGGAGACACTTGCCGCAGGTCTCCAGGAAGTGACACGGCAGCTTGGAATATCATCAGCGCACGTAACCTTCGTACCGGAAAACGAGGTCGAGGTCTTCGAGGCGGCCGACTACCTCCACCGGACCGACCAGCAATTCCATTTCATCAACGAAGGTTATGCCGATCACGACGCATTCCTCGAAACGCTGGCGTCACGCAAACGCAAGGCGCTGAAGAAGGAACGTCGTACTGCACTCGAAAACGGGATTTCGATCGACCGGCTGACCGGCGCCGACCTGACTGAGGATATCTGGGACCAGTTCTTCGCCTTCTACATGGACACCGGCGGCCGCAAATGGGGTCGGCCCTATCTCACCCGCAGCTTCTATTCGCTGATCGGCAGCCACATGGCCGATGACATCCTGCTGGTCATGGCAAAACGCGATGGGCGTTATATCGCAGGCGCGATCAACTTCATCGGCGGCGACACCCTCTATGGCCGGCATTGGGGCTGCATCGAGGATCATCCCTTCCTGCATTTCGAAGTATGCTATCATCAAGCCATCGACTTCACGCTTGCCAAGGGGCTGAAGCGCGTCGAAGCTGGCGCGCAGGGCGAGCACAAGCTCGCCCGCGGTTATCTTCCCGTCACCACCCATTCCATGCATTACATCGCCCATCCGGGCCTGCGCCGCGCGATTTCCGACTATCTGGAGCGCGAGCGGCAGGAGGTGGACGGCATGAACGAATACCTGTCCGAGCACAGCCCTTTCCGAAAAGGCGAGCGGCAGCAGGATGATTGATTGAAGTAATTCCGGCAAAAGCGAGCACCGGTTTTGCGTTCGGAATTGCGTTGAAAGAAGCAGATAGGAGAGGACTTCCATGAGCTACGACGACAACAACATCTTCGCGAAGATCCTGCGCGGCGAGATCCCTTGCCACCGCGTTTACGAGGATGCCGACACTCTGGCCTTTATGGATGTCATGCCGCAATCCCCAGGTCACCTCCTGGTGATACCGAAGACGCCCTCGCGCAATATTCTCGACGCTGACCCGGCCACCCTGTCGAAAGTCATTCCGATCGTGCAGAAGCTTGCCAATGCGGCCAAGGATGCGTTCGAGGCCGATGGCATCACGGTCACGCAGTTCAACGAACCGGCTGCCGGCCAGACCGTCTATCACCTGCATTTCCACATCATCCCGCGCTACGAAGGCGCCGGCCTGAAGCCGCATAGCGGCCAGATGGAAGACCATGGCGTTCTGGCCACCAACGCCAAGAAGGTCGTTGACGCGCTCGGCGCCTGATCAGGCTTCGAGCAGAAACAGACCGGCCACAAGAATGGCGATCGGTGCGATGACGCCGATCGCCACCTTCTTGCCCGTCATCAGAAAAATGCAAAAGCCGATACCCGCGGCAGAGAGCCGAAGCCAGAGCGGAGAATCGGCCAATACGCCCGTCGGAAACACGATCAGCTTGGCCGTGACGGCCATGACCAGCGCTGTCGCAACCGCCCTCACCCAGTTCAGCGCCTCCGACTCCTCATTCAGCCTGTTGCCGGCCAGAACCCCGAGCCAGCGCCAGAAATCCGTTGCGATAAAGCCGGCAACGATGATCAGGATATAGGTCCAGTATTCCTCCAGCATCATGCGGCCTCCTCAACGGCACGCCGACGCTGTCGTCTATATCGATCGATAAGATAGGCAACGGTTCCGCCGCCGAGACCGGCAATCAGCACATCGAATTGCGGGACGACGAGCGCCAAGAGCGGCCCTGTGACGATGCCGATGATAAAGGCGAGCTTCACCACGAACTGTCTGGAACTCGCCCAGATCGACGAGATGAAATAGACCGGTGTCAACATGAAGAGGGCGCCCGCCACGACCGGCGGAAATTGCGAAACGATGCCGTAGCTGATGCCGACGATCGCCGCATTGCCACATGTGAGCGTGAGGCCGAAACCGGCAAAAAAGGCGACCCGGTACTGGCGTGGCACATCACGCAGATGCGTCGAGGCGAACACCCAGGAAGTGATGGCAATGAAATGCGACAGGAACAGAAGCAGCCAGACGGGAGTCTTCTGTGTCCGCATTTCCGGCACGATCGACGCTACCATCGGCATCATCCGGATGGCGGACAGGGTGACGGCAAGAAACGACGCAACGATATTGGCACCGCCGATCATCGAGCCGACAAGGATCATCTGCGACGGCAAGGCCCAGACGCCGAGCGTCATGATCACAGCCTCCCAACGCGTCAATCCCGCCTGCAGCGCGAATGCGGCAAACCCGACATAGGACGTCATCAGAATAATGGCGGGAAGCGAGATGACGCCGCGCATGCCCGTCAGGAACCATTTCAAGTTACCGGGCTCATTGCGCTGCTCTGCAGACATAGGCATTCCATTTGCTGTTGATCAAATATGCCTACAAATACAAAGATGCCGGGACAAGCCCGGCATCTTTCATTCAATCGATATGAGAGCGATTACTTACTCTTCGGCACCCGCGGAACGGTGCTGCTCTTGCGTGGCTTCGGCGCATCTTCGGCGATTACGTCGCCGTCGTCATCCGCTTTGGCGGCTGCGCCCTTACCGCCATCCTTGCCCTTGGACGAGGATTTCTTGGCGGTCTTGGGCTTCGTAACCTTGGCCTTTGCCTCTTCGGCAGCCTCTTCCACTTCGGCTTCCGGCTTGGGCTTCACAGGCACGGCTTCCGGAATGGAATCGAGCACCAACTTGTCCTTGCCGTTGTCGTCCTTGCCGACCGTGACGCGGACTACACCACCCTTGCGCAGAGCCCCGAACAGGATCTCATTGGCAAGCGGCTTCTTGATGTATTCCTGGATCACGCGGGAAAGCGGGCGGGCGCCCATCTTCTCGTCGTAACCCTTGTCGGCCAGCCATGCGATCGCATCCTCATGCAGGTCAAACGTGACGTTGCGTTCGGACAGCTGGGTTTCCAGCTGCATGACGAACTTCTGCACGACCTGATGGATGACGGCCGTCGGCAGCGGCGCGAACGGTATTGTCGCGTCGAGACGGTTGCGGAATTCCGGCGTGAACAGGCGGTTCAATGCCTCTTCGTCTTCGCCGGTGCGCTTGGAAGAACCGAAGCCGAAGGCGGCCTTGGCCATTTCCGAAGCGCCCGCATTGGTCGTCATGATCAGGATGACGTTGCGGAAATCGATCTTCTTGCCGTTGTGGTCGGTCAGCGAACCGTGGTCCATGACCTGCAGCAGGATGTTGTAGATATCCGGATGCGCCTTCTCGATTTCGTCGAGCAGCAGCACACTGTGCGGATGCTGATCGACCTGATCGGTCAGAAGACCGCCCTGATCGAATCCGACATAGCCGGGAGGTGCGCCAAGCAGTCTGGAGACCGTATGGCGTTCCATATATTCCGACATGTCGAACCGCAGCAACTCGACGCCGAGCGAAGCTGCAAGCTGTTTGGCCACTTCCGTCTTACCAACGCCTGTCGGGCCGGAGAAGACGTAGGAACCAATCGGCTTGTTCGGCTCGCGCAGGCCGGCACGCGCCAGCTTGATCGCGGTCGAAAGTGCTTCGATCGCGGCATCCTGACCGTAGACGACGGACCGCAGTTCCTTTTCCAGGTTGGCGAGAACAGCCTCGTCATCCTTGGAAACGGTTTTAGGCGGTATCCGCGCCATCGTCGCGATGGTGGCCTCGATCTCCTTCTCGGTGATCAGCTTGCGGCGCTTGGAGGCCGGCAGCAGCATCTGCGCCGCACCGGTCTCGTCGATCACGTCGATCGCTTTGTCCGGCAGTTTGCGGTCGGAAATGTAGCGGGCCGACAGTTCGACGGCCGACTTGATCGCCTCGTTGGTGTAGCGAAGCTTGTGGTAGTCCTCGAAATAGGGCTTCAGGCCCTTCATGATCTCGATCGCATCCGGGATGGACGGCTCATTGACGTCGATTTTCTGGAAGCGGCGGACCAGAGCCCGATCCTTTTCGAAGAACTGGCGATATTCCTTGTAGGTGGTCGAACCGATGCAGCGGATCTGCCCGGAGGACAGAGCCGGCTTCAACAGGTTGGACGCATCCATCGCGCCGCCCGATGTTGCACCCGCACCGATAACGGTGTGGATTTCGTCGATGAACAGGACCGCACCCGGAAAATCTTCCAGTTCCTTGACGACCTGCTTCAGGCGCTCTTCGAAGTCACCGCGATAACGGGTGCCGGCGAGCAGCGTGCCCATGTCGAGCGAGAAGATCGTCGCATCGGCGAGCGCTTCAGGCACCTTGCCTTCGACGATGCGCTTGGCGAGACCTTCGGCGATCGCAGTCTTGCCCACGCCCGGATCACCCACATAGAGCGGGTTGTTCTTGGAGCGACGGCACAGGACCTGGATCGTCCGGTTGACTTCCGAATGGCGACCGATCAGCGGATCGATGCGCCCATCCTTGGCCTTGTCGTTCAGATTGACGCAGTATGCCTTAAGCGCATCCTGAGGTTTCTTGGCTGCACCCTCTTCCGGTTCGCCGCCTCCACGCGATGGCTTTGCCTCGGAATCAGGCTCTTCGGAACCGCGCGGCGTACGGGACTGGGAGGAACCCGGGCGCTTGCCGATACCGTGAGAGATATAATTGACCGCATCGTAACGGGTCATTTCCTGCTCCTGCAGGAAGAATGCGGCATGACTTTCGCGCTCGGCGAAAATCGCAACGAGCACATTGGCACCAGTTACTTCTTCACGACCGGAAGACTGGACATGGATGACGGCCCGCTGGATGACACGCTGGAAGCCGGAGGTAGGCTTCGAGTCTTCGTCATAGCCGGTCACGAGGTTGGCAAGTTCGTTGTCGACATAATCGGCAACGGTCTTGCGCAGGTTTTCAAGGTTGACGTTACAAGCGCCCATGACCGCCGCCGCATCCGCGTCATCAATCAACG
The DNA here is from genome assembly GCA_900472575.1 of Hyphomicrobiales bacterium. Lineage (GTDB taxonomy): Bacteria > Pseudomonadota > Alphaproteobacteria > Rhizobiales > Rhizobiaceae > Neorhizobium > Neorhizobium cellulosilyticum. The sequence goes on along the minus strand of UCIV01000038.1, from coordinate 9,977 downwards.
CGAGAAGCAGGTGTTCGAGCGTGGCATATTCGTGATGCCGCTCGTTGGCGAAGGTCAGTGCCTGATGCAGCGCCTTTTCAAGACTAGGCGAAAATGTGGGCACGTCGGGTTCCTCACTTTTTTTCCATGACACATTGTAGGGGATGCTGGTGTTGTCTGGCGAAATCCATCACCTGGCTCACCTTGGTCTCCGCTACTTCGTAGGTAAATACGCCGCATTCCCCCACACCGTGGTTATGAACGTGGAGCATAATGAGCGTGGCGGCCTCCCTGTCCTTCTGAAAGAACCGCTCCAATATGTGGATGACGAAGTCCATCGGGGTATAATCGTCATTCAACAGGAGTACGCGATACAGGTTCGGGCGTTTCGTCTTGGGCTTCGTACGCGTGATGACCGAGGTTCCGCGGTTGGCGTTATCCCCGTCACCATCTTTTTCTTTTTCCATCGAGATCGGCAGTGCGATCATCATTCATCATCCCCAGGTGCCGACGACCTTATTGAACATTGCGGTCCGCCGAACTCCAGTCTTACTAACTTAGTCCATTGGACACAGATTTTAAGCCCCCTTTGCGGCGGCGCAATCACTATTCCGCCAGAGAGCCGTTCAACCTGCAAAAATTAACACCCATCAGCCCATCGGATGCAAACGCCAAGCGACCGCACCTGACGATTGTCAGCGACGAAGACATTAAATCGCGGTGTGGGGTTAATCTCACAGGGACGACCGGATAAAGTCGCTCCCTATTAATGGGATTGCATTCGCCGCGTTACAAGAGGCGAACGAGCGATAACGGCGCGACCGAAGGCGGAATCAAAAAGCGGGCCCAAGCGGCCCGCCGGAATGTGTTAGCACTGATGCTCAGTCGAGATCGACGTCGAGGATGGCCATCGAGAAATTGTAGGAGCGCTCGTCGTCCTCGTCATCAACATAGACGACACCGAGAAACTCTTCACCCAGATAGACCTCTGCCGAATCGTCCTTGCGCGGCCGTGCCTTGACAACGATCTGCGGATTCAAAAGGCGCTTGAAGTAAGCGTCGATTTTCTTGATTTCGTCGGGCTTCACGACAATCTCCGTTTCTATTCACGTTGCCGCGCTTGTTGCATGCGACCGCGGCAAAAGTAAAGCCGACAAGCCTTGGGCCTGCCGGCTTCGACGATTATCCACCGGCGTTTCTATAGCCGGCAGCACTCAGTCTTCCGACATCAGCAGCTGATCCATGACCCGCGCCGGCTCCGAACAGCCCGCCTCCCCGACCACCTTCGCCGGCACCCCGGCAACGGTCGACTTAGACGGAACGGGTTTCAGCACCACCGAACCGGCCGCGACACGCGAGCACGAGCCGATCTCGATATTACCAAGGATCTTCGCACCGGCGCCGATCAGCACGCCATTGCCGATCTTCGGATGGCGATCGGCACCTTCCTTGCCTGTTCCCCCAAGCGTCACACCATGCAGGATGGAGACATTGTCACCGATGACTGCAGTCTCGCCGACGACGAGGCCCGTGGCATGATCGAGGAAAATGCCCTTGCCGATCCGTGCCGCCGGATTGATATCCGTCTGGAAGACACTGGAAGAACGGCTCTGAAGATAGAGAGCAAAATCACGGCGCCCACGGGTATAGAGCCAGTTGGCAAGACGATGCGTCTGGATTGCGTGAAAGCCCTTGAAATAGAGCACCGGCTCCAGGAAGCGCAAGCATGCCGGATCGCGATCATAAAACGCCTGGATATCGACCCGGAGGATGGAACCCCATTCCGGCCAGTCATCCAGCATTTCCATGAATGTCTGACGCAACAGAACCGCCTGCAGATCCGGATGATCGAGACGCTCGCAGATCCGGTGAACGACACATTCTTCCAGGGAACGATGGTTCAGCACGGTGGAATAGAGAAACGCGGCAAGAAGCGGATCCTGCTCGATGGCAAGCCGCGCTTCCTGCTGCAACGTATCCCATATCGGATCGACCGTCGCGACGGGTTCTTTGATGCGAATGTCCACTCTTGAGGGCATGACCCACTCCATAGTCGCCTGCAGGCTTTGGAAGACCATTATATAGAACAGGATTACCGGAACGCCAACGCAGGTAAAATCGCATTCCGTTGATCATTACGATCAGAGAACCTGTTACCGACCTGACAGTGCCGCATAAAATTCGAGAACCGCCTTCTTGAACACCCTGTCTCCGACCGCAAGCATGTGATCGCGGTTCGGGATATCGAGCGCCCGTGCATCCGGCATGAGGTCGGCCAGTTCCTGGGCAGATCCGGCGATATCATCCTTTGTTCCGACACCGATCAGCGTCGGGGCCTCGATCCGCCCCATATCGGAACGCGCCACCAGATCGCGCGAGCCACGGATACAGGCGGCAAGAGCCAGCTTGTCGCTCTTCGTCTGGTCCGCAAAGGCGCGGAACATCTTGCCACGCTCGTGCGTGATCGCATCGACATCCGGCGCAAGCAAGGCGTCCGCAATCGGGTCCCAGTCACCCACGCCATCGGTCATGCCGATGCCGAGACCACCTAGAACCAGCGAACGGACCCGTTCCGGATGAGCAAGCGCCGCAAAGACGGAAATCCTTGCTCCCATCGAATATCCGAACAGATGAGCGTCCGGAATGCGCAAATGGTCGAGCAGCGCCACGGCATCATCGGCCATGACCCATGGGCGATAGGCTTCCGCGTCGAGCGGCTTGTCGCTTCCGCCATGGCCGCGGTTATCGATGGCAATAACCCTGTAGCCGGCGTCACCAAGCGTTTTCAGCCAGCCGGGATGCACCCAGTTGACCAGCGCGCTCGAAGCAAAGCCGTGAATGAGAAGCACCGGCTCGCCGGACGGATCACCCTCGTCGAAATAACGAAGATTGATGCCGTCGTGAATGAAGGACGAGAAGGCGGGCGCATTCAAATTCATCGGATTATCCCTTGTTTGACGCGACCTATAGTGGATCGAAGATCGCCAATGAACCCGCTTGAGAAAAAAATGCGGACGTTTCCCCCCTACACAAGCGGCGCGCAGGCGGATAATGTCCGGCGAAATCAAATGGCAGGGAGACGACCATGGCTGGCCACAGCATTCCTCACTTTCAAAACGATGGCGGATATCCGGTTATCCAGATCGGCGTGAAGGAATTCATGTGCACCGGTGCTTCCGTGCCTTTCGACCATCCGCACATCTTCATCGATCTCGGCGACGACAGCGAAAAAGTCTGTTCCTATTGCTCCACTCTCTATCGCTATAATCCGGGCCTGAAAGCCGAACAGACCGATCCTCCGGGTTGCGTCTTCCACGTCAAGGCAGCGTAATAAACTTTCAGGCAGCAAGCCGATGCATCTCGATAGGATTGCGATTGTGGGGGCTGGCATGGCCGGCCTGGCTGCAGCGCTTAGCTTTTCCCGCTTGGGCATGGCTTGTGACATTTTTGAAGAAGCCGGCGACCTTGTGGAAGTCGGCGCGGGCCTGCAGATGTCGCCGAACGCATCAGCAATCCTTGGCGAACTGGGCGTGCTGGCCGGACTCGAAAAAATCTGGACCGAGCCGCGAGAAATCGCCCTTGTCTCCGGCACATCCCTCAAGAAGCTGGCATCCGTTCCGGCAGGTGATTTTGCCAGGGATCGCTGGAAAGCACCCTACGGCGTACTTCACCGTGCGACGCTGCAGGCAGCATTGCTTTCAGCGGTGGAGCGAGATCCGCTCTGCTCGATCCGGCTTGGCACACCCATAAGAGGCGGCTTGCCAAAAGCCGTTCGGGAACTCACCGGAAACTCCTACCCGCTCGTGATCGGTGCCGACGGAGTGTGGTCCAATGCACGCGCGTCGGTGGAGGATGCTCCCCAGCCCGATTTCTCCCGGAATATCGCTTGGCGCTTTACCATTCCGCTCGACGAAGCACCCGACTGGCTTGCGCGCGATTGCGTTACCGCGTTCATGGGGCCGTCGACACATCTCGTTGCTTATCCTTTGAGAGAAATGAGCGAGTTCAACATCGTTGCCATCGCATCAGGCATAAGCCCCGGTGCCACATGGGAAGCGCAGGCGAACGAAGGCCAGAAAGCGATGCTGGTCAGGCAGTTTGGTGGCTGGAATGCGGAAATCACCGCGCTGTTGAGCCGCTTGCCCCGACCGACATTCTGGCCGCTTCACGAAGTGACGTCGGGTCGCTGGCACAATGGCCGCGACGTGGTGCTGATCGGAGATGCCGCACACGCGATGATGCCATTCTCTGCACAGGGCGCTGCCATGGCAATCGAGGACGGGTTCGTGCTCGCCAACGAAGTGAAGAAGTCAAGTTCCCTGCCCGCGGCTCTCGCCAGTTTCGAAAGCCAGAGAGTGAGCCGTGCGACAAGGGTGAAGGCTCGCGGGTCGTTCAACCGCTTCGCGTATCATGCTCGCGGTCCATTCCGTATCGGTCGCGATATCGTCCTGTCGCTACGTCCGCCGCAATCTCTCGCGGCGGATCTGGATTGGCTTTACGGATACCGCGTCAGTTGATCAGACGGCAGCGGCTGCGAGGAAGCCCTGCTCGAGATCCTTCTGGAGGTCGGCAACATCTTCCAGGCCGATCTGCAGGCGGATGACCGGGCCTTCTTCGGGCTGTTTGCGGATCGTGCGGTCAGACAGATTAACCTGTAGCGCCAGGCTTTCGAACCCACCCCAGGAATAACCGAGACCGAAATAGCTCAATGCATCGAGGAACGCATGCGCTTTTGCCTTGGCGTTGTCTGCGTCAGCCTTGAGCACGAAGGAGAAAATGCCGCTGGAACCCTTGAAATCACGCTTCCAAATCTCGTGTCCTGGGAAACTCGGCAATGCCGGATGCAGCACACGCGCCACATCGTCGCGCCCTTCCAGCCACTGCGCGAGAGCAAGCGCGCTTTTCTGATGATGCTCCAGACGAACACCCATGGTCCGCAGACCACGCAGGATCATGTAGGAATCATCCGGCGCACCGCAGATACCCATGAGGATGCGGGCTTCCTCCAGCTGCGGCCACCACTTGGCATTGGCGGACACCGACCCCATCACGATGTCGGAATGGCCCGAAGGGTATTTCGTCGTTGCATGGATTGACACGTCCACACCGAAATCGAGCGGTCGGAAATAAAGCGGCGTCGCCCAGGTATTGTCCATCGTCACGACGCAACCATGCTTGTGTGCGGCATCGGCAATCGCACGAATATCCTGCATCTCGAATGTGTTGGAACCCGGCGCCTCGGTGTGCACCAGCTTCGTATTTGGTTTGATCAGAGCATCGATACCGGCACCGATTTCCGGGTCGTAATACTCGATTTCCACGCCAAGGCGCGTGAGCATCGTATTGCAGAAATTTCGGCAGGGCGTGTAAACCGAATCGACGATCAAAGCATGGTCGCCCGCCGACAGGTAGGCCAGAAACGGCACCGAGATAGCTGCCAGCCCTGACGGGACCAGAATCGTGCCTGCTGAACCTTCCAATTCGTCAAAAGCAGCACACAATGCGTCTGTGGTCGGTGTTGCACGGGTACCGTAAGAGTAAGGCTGGCCTCGGCTCTCCATCGTCGCAGAATCAGGAAACAGCACGGTCGAGGCATGAACGACCGGGGGATTGACGAAGCCGTGGTAGGAGCGCGGATCATTTCCGATATGCGCAAGTCGCGTATTAGCGCCGGCAGCGCCGAGCATGGAAGATTTTCTGGTCATCTGGTGGGAAAACTCTCTAGGCGGGAAACCTTTCTTGTCGCGCTGCGAAGCCTGGAGGTCAAGCCCGGTCGATACGTCGTAAAGTTGAGCATAGATCAGATGCAAAACATAAAGGCACTGAATTCAGCACATACCGCATAAGCCATCGGCAATTGCTCAATCACTGAGCAAAAAACTAAATTTTACCTTATTTCAAACGCAATTCCTGCTGGTGAGACTTGACCCCCACAGCATTTGCGAATGAGATAGGCTGGCTCGCCGCTGGAGGGTTGGCGAGCAACCGGCCGTATTCGAACAACGATCAAGGGGAGCGGCCCGGTGACGTCAGAAAATAAAACACAAACAAAGGTTGGGAAAATGAAAAAGACAATTCTGTCAGCCGCGATTGGCGCTGCAGCCCTGGGCTTGGCCTCGGCAGCATCGGCAGCCACGCTTGATGACGTTAAGGCAAAGGGTGTCGTCACCTGCGGCGTCAGCGCTGGCATTCCGGGTTTCTCGAATCCAGACGACAAGGGCGAGTGGACCGGTATCGACGTCGATTACTGCCGCGGTATCGCTGCCGCCGTTTTCGGCGACCCGACGAAGGCTAAGTTCGTTGCCCTGTCGAGCAAGGACCGTTTCCCGGCGCTGCAGTCCGGCGAAGTCGACGTCCTTACGCGCAACACCACCTGGACGATCAGCCGCGACACATCGCTCGGCTTCAACTTCCGTACCGTCAACTACTACGACGGCCAGGGCTTCATCGTGAAGAAGAGCCTCAACGTGAAGTCGGCACTTGAGCTTTCCGGCGCTGCTGTCTGCGTCCAGACCGGCACGACCACCGAGCTCAACCTCGCCGACTACTTCAAGTCCAACAACCTTCAGTACAATCCGGTCGTCTTCGAAAAGGAAGCCGACGCTACGACTGCTTATGACTCCGGTCGTTGCGACGTCTACACGACCGACCAGTCCGGCCTCTATGCAATCCGCCTGAAGATGAAGAACCCGGACGAGAACATGGTTCTGCCGGAAGTCATCTCCAAGGAGCCGCTTGGCCCGGCCGTTCGCCAGGGTGACGACAAGTGGTTCGACATCGTGTCGTGGGTTCACTACGCCATGGTCAACGCCGAAGAACTCGGCATCACATCGAAGAATGTCGATGAGCTGAAGACCAGCGGCGGACCGGACGTGAAGCGCATGCTCGGCAGCGAAGAAGGCTCCAAGATCGGTACCGATCTCGGCCTTACGAACGATTGGGCTTACAACATTGTCAAGCTGGTCGGCAATTATGGAGAAGTCTTCGACCGCACCGTCGGCCCGAACACTCCGCTCAAGATCGAGCGTGGCCTGAACGCTCTGTGGACCAAGGGCGGTCTGCAATACGCCCCTCCGATCCGTTAATCGGACCGACATGGACATGGGCATGGAGGTGGAGAAATCCGCCTCCATGCATCTAAAATTCCCGCAAGGGCAAAAAGTCTCCAAAAAGGAGATAAATAAACTAAGGGGATTCGTTTATGGCCGGCATGGCCCTCAATTCCGAAACGTCTGACACCAAAAAGCGGGCCTCGTCCCTGATAAACGACCCGAAAGTGCGCGGGATATTCTATCAGGTCCTGACATTGGCGCTTCTCGTCCTCTTCGTGTGGACAGTCACCCAAAACACGATCCACAATCTGCAGAAGGCAAACATTGCCTCCGGTTTCGGATTTCTTCAGGGCCGCGCCGGTTTCGACATCGGCCAGTCGCTGATCGCTTATACAAGTGACTCCACCTATGGCCGCGCGCTGCTCGTCGGCATTCTGAACACCTTGCAGGTAGCCGTTCTTGGCATCATTACGGCTTCTATCATCGGCTTTATCGTCGGCATCGCCCGCCTTTCGCAGAACTGGCTCATTGCCAAGCTCGCGCAGGTCTATGTGGAGTTTTTCCGCAACATCCCGCCGCTGCTCGTTATCCTGTTCTGGTACAAGGGCGTCATCGCCGTACTTCCGCAAGCGCGCGAATCTCTGAATCTGCCCTTCCAGAGCTACCTCAACAATCGCGGCCTGTTCGTGCCAAAACCGATATTCGGAGATGGTGCCTGGGCAATCGCCGTAGCGTTTCTGATCGGTATCGTCGCTACGGTGTTCGTAGCGCGTTGGGCAAAGAAGCGACAAATGCTCACCGGAAAGCCGTTTCATACCGTTTGGACGGGTTTGGCGCTAATCATCGGCTTGCCGATCCTGACTTTCCTGGCACTCGGCGCACCGATCACCTTCGACTTCCCCGTTGCAGGTCGCTTCAACCTGACAGGTGGTTCGGTTCTTGGACCGGAATTCATCTCGCTCTACCTGGCGCTCTCCTTCTACACGGCTTCCTTCATTGCCGAGATCGTCCGCTCGGGCATCAAGGCTGTGCCGAAGGGCCAGACCGAAGCAGCAAACGCGCTTGGGCTACGCTCAAATGCTATAACACGACTGATCGTCCTCCCGCAGGCGCTCAGGATCATCATCCCACCACTGACAAGCCAATATCTGAACCTTACCAAGAACTCGTCTTTGGCGGTCGCGTGCGGGTTTGCAGACATTTATGCAATCGGCGGAACGATGTTGAACCAGACCGGTCAGGCAGTTGAGATCGTTGCTCTTTTCCTTGTCGTCTATCTGTCCATCTCGATCACCACGGCGATATTCATGAACTGGTTCAATGCCAAAATGGCCTTGGTGGAGAGATAATCATGGCCACGACCTCTTCAACTTTCGTGCGCCAGGACATGCTGGCGCAGCAACCGGCGCCGCTCGGTGTCAGCGGCCCGTCACACTGGTTCAGAACCAAGCTGTTCGCAACGCCGAAGGATACGGTTCTGACCATCCTGGCGCTTGCGCTGCTAGTCTATGTCATCCCAGGCATGATCAATTGGCTGTTTATCGATGCCGTCTGGACCGGTTCGGACCGGACGGCCTGTGCGACCGTCATCCAGGGCGGCATTCTTCCAGACGGTCAATCCGGCGCATGCTGGGCTTTTGTCGAAGCAAAATTCCAGCAGTTCATGTTCGGCCGGTACCCGGCTGATGAACGCTGGCGGCCGATCCTCGTCGCGGTCCTTTTCGTGATCCTGCTCATTCCGATGCTCATTCCGAAGGCCCCCCATAAGGGATGGAATGCGCTGGCGCTCTTCATCATCCTGCCGTTCATCTCGTTCTTCCTGCTGATCGGCGGCTTCGGCCTTCCGCATGTCGAGACTCAGCTCTGGGGCGGATTGATGGTAACGTTGATCCTCTCTTTCTTCGGGATCACCGTGTCTCTGCCGCTTGGCATTATCCTGGCGCTCGGACGGCGTTCGCAAATGCCTGTAATCAAGACGCTCTGCGTCGTCTTCATCGAGATAATCCGCGGCATTCCACTCGTCACGGTTCTATTCATGGCAAGCGTCATGCTGCCGCTTTTCCTGCCGGATGGATGGACGTTCGACAAACTGCTTCGCGCCCTGATCGGCGTTTCGATCTTCGCCTCCGCCTATATGGCGGAAGTCATTCGAGGCGGTTTGCAGGCGATTCCGAAGGGACAGTTTGAAGGGGCGGACTCGCTGGGATTGACCTATTGGCAAAAGACGCGGCTGATCATTCTGCCGCAGGCAATCAAGTTGGTCATCCCAAGCATCGTCAACACTTTCATTGGCCTGTTCAAGGATACGTCACTCGTCTCGATTATCGGCATGTTCGACCTTCTGGGGATCGTTACGCTCAACCAGTCGGATGCCAACTGGTCGACGCCGGTCACGCCGGTCACCGGTTACATTTTTGCCGGTTTCATATTCTGGCTTTTCTGCTTCGGCATGTCGCGATACTCCGCCTTTATGGAGCGACACCTCGACACCAGCCACAGGCACTAGCCGCAACAAGAGTTAAAGGGGAAAACAATGGCTGAAGCCCTAACGAAAAAACTGACCGTTTCCTCGACCGAGGTTGCAGTCGAAATCATCGGCATGAACAAGTGGTATGGTGATTTCCACGTGCTGCGCGACATCAATCTGAAGGTGATGAAGGGCGAGCGTATCGTCATTGCCGGGCCTTCGGGCTCCGGCAAGTCGACGATGATCCGTTGCATCAACCGGCTGGAAGAACATCAGTCGGGCAATATCCTCGTCGACAATATCGAGCTTACCAACGATCTGAAGAAGATCGACGAGGTGCGCCGCGAGGTCGGCATGGTGTTCCAGCACTTCAACCTCTTCCCGCACCTGACCATCCTGGAAAACTGCACGCTGGCTCCGATCTGGGTTCGCAAGATGCCGAAGAAGGAAGCCGAAGAGATCGCGATGCACTATCTGAA
>UCIV01000020.1 GCA_900472575.1 Hyphomicrobiales bacterium | reverse complement strand
GAATGAATGCGACGTCATTAACATCGAGGATGATCTCTGTCACGCTAACTGCCAAGCGTGTAGGGAGTATCTGCACTGAGACAGGATCATGATACAGTTCTGGTCTTGGGAATTCTGAATGGCATGCGTTTGGAACAACGCCTCGTTAGCGCTTCGCTACAGAAAATGCGAAGCCATACATCCTTCCGTCAAAATTCTCCTGACATCCAGAGGGAAGAAATGCTTTTAAGCGGTCGATATCTCCAGTGTCGTAATCGAGATGAGGAAGTTCGATAGGCTTTTTTTGGACGAGTACACTAATATTGTAGTCATAATTCAAGACTATCGCTTCAGAGCAATCATTCCCCGCCATCACGATTTGGTATAGAAGCAACCCGGCGTTCCAAAGTGACACATGCCCGCCTACGATCCGATGCTTTAGCGGCGGCACTGTGATTGCTAGCCATCCACCATCAGACACGTATGACAGACAGTGCCTTAAAAAGGTGTTCGCGTTAGGTTGGTGCTCAAGAATGTGGCTGCACCAGACCAGGTCGTACGTTTCACTCGATTTCATTTCATTGAAGTTGCCTACAGTCCATCTTACTTGCGGCATTTCTTCCAGAGCAGCCCTGGCGCACGACTCTTGAAAGTAAACCGAAACGCCGTAATCAACACAATGAACGCGTTTATCAGCGCGGGCGAATTGAAGAGCCTGCTCCCCACCTCCCGAGCCAACGTCTAACACAGTCGTAAAGCTGCAAAACTTCAGCAAATACCAGGCGGCAACCCCGCCTCGAATTTCCCAAAAATCAGTAGGAACCCTAAGTTGCCAATGCATGGATTCGAGCTCTAAGGTTACACTCCCCAAGTCACTCTTGCGAATTGCTAACTCGACGACCTCCATTGCGCGTTCTACTTCGCCAGATTTAAAAAGCATACCTCCATAAAATGTGAGCTCGTCGATATTAGATGCATCGTGGGTTTTAAACAGTTCGACTATCTCGCGAGCGCGATCAGGACGGTTCCGAGCCATCAAGGCTGCTACTCGCTGCTCTGCTTTCTGTCTAATCCGAGCTAAAGACAAATTGGCCTCCTGAAAAAAGTTAACTCAGATCTAAAACGCTGATTATTTCGTGACAATGACGGAAGCAAAAAACAAGGCGAGTGCAGCTTGTATCAAAGAGCTTGCTCAATTGCCTCATTGCCGGAGTATGGTCTCCAGCGCCGAATAGAATTGCCGGCTTTGTCTAATGCGAAATTCTTCTGCCAGTGAGGATCTTCTAGTTGGGTTTCTCGAAAATTCATCAACAAACGTTAAAAATGCCAATACGCGGTCGGAGTCATCATGAACGTATATCATCGGTGATATATGTTTCAAGTGTTCAGCCTTTTTGTTCACGAGAACGGGAACGCCGCAGCATAAACTTTCTATAACTTTAAAGTTTAAACCGCCTTGCATCATTATTGGTGATATGAGGGCATCTATTTTCGAGAAGTAGCCTTCGAGCGAAGTTACAAAACCTAAAGAGACCACGTTTATTCCAAGTGATTCGCGATCTTTCAGATAGTCGCAAATCCCACCCGCAATGAATAGGGTTGCCTCTGGTCTCTCTTTCACCAGATTCGGCCAAATGTGATTTAAAATTTCGTCAATGGCGAGCCTGTTGGCAATCATGTTCGACCCGATGAAGCCGAAATTTAAAGCATGCAGCGCTTCCTGGTGCGGAACCCCCTCAATCCATTCAAAGCTAGGTTCGAGTAGAGTTACTGGGGCCGATAGCTTCTCCGAGTGAAAAATCGCTCTATCCGCTTCGGAAATAGCGATGACCTGATCCGACTTATTCAGCCTCTTAAGTTCGAGGCTCTTGTTGAACTTCTCTAATAAACGCGACGCGATAGCTTGAGACCGGTAATAATGTTTGTCTCGCACAAAATTCACGTCGTGTGTATCGATGATGACCTTTACTTTTCGACGTTCCTTTAGGAAGGTTGGTGCCATCCAGGCATAAGTAACAATTACTTTGTCACCATCACGGATAATGCTATTCATCAGCCGTTTAAAGTCTGACGAGATTGCAAAGCGGAGACGGGCAAAAAACGGAAGATAGTAATCCAGCCCAAGAGCTTTCTTCGTTATGCCTCGAGCAAAAGAAAGTGGGTGTTGCGCGCGATCCAAACCGAACAGGTGCACGCCTATGCCAAATTGTTTGAGGAATATTTTGAAATCGTGCGATCCTTTGCCAAACGGGATCACCACTTCTACTTGATGCCCGGAGGACAGAAGGCCCAGAAGAAGGCTGAATGCTCGCTGTGTTGAACCGTTACGGGTCGGAGCAAAGACGCCGGGATAGATAAGAATAACCCGTCCGTTATTGGATCGAGTAAACTTATATCGCACCAAATCGGTTTCCTCGATCTGATAAAACCTTGGAAGAGATTTTGATACTACGGCGCTCAGTAACGGCTTGCGAAACTGTTCAAAGGTTCCAGGACGGAGAATGACTGCCGACAGCGTTAAAACTTCCATCAAGCGCTCTAGTGCCGGATAATCTACACTCACCGTGGAAAAGTGAGTTAACCGCATCATCGGGGGCACCTTACCAATTCCAGGTGACAGGACTACGATGAAATCATTCGGGAATAGGCAATCTATTTCAAAGATTTCCCTATCAGAAAGAATGCGATCTTCAGAAACAACTAATATTAGATTCGTCATCAGGAGGCCTTGGTGAGATATTGGTCGCGGTCGATCGCTACTTGAGAAACGAGGTCGGACAGGCTGCATTTCGATCCAGTTCGCTCATTGAAATACACTGAGCGCGCTAGGTATGAGCAGTAGAATATCTCGTCGATCGACCGAGGTCGCCTGTTGCGCCAGTCAAGCCTTAATCGGTCTTCAGTAAGGCCCCAGCCAGCGTAAAACGGCGCGCCATACGCCCTTACCTTCTTTCCTGCGATTAGTGCTTCGAATCCCATACCTGAGGTCACACACCAGACTTCATCGACTGCGTCGAAAAGCGAGTAAGGGTTTATCTCCTCATCATGAAAGATAACCGACGGGTGAGAAAGGAGCGGGCCAAGATTGCCAGCGCTAAAGTAGGATCCCATGTTTCCAATCGTAGCGTCCGGGTGCCGCTTCAGGATAACTAAAGCGTCTTTTGTGCCAGTAGCGTCGCTAACCATATCTCGGAATGTGTCAGCGCTAGCGAGGCCCGACGATACCGATTGGTCGCCATTCCGCTGATCAACAAGGAGAATCTTCCGTCTTGGATCTTTTTTCCACACCGGTTGATAATCGGGAGCGTGGTTATATTTGCTAATCCTATTTGACCTGATCTGCTCTAAGCACCCAAGGGCCTCACTTCGCTGCTCCTCGGTGATCATCCATTCTGACGCAAGCGTTAATTCGATACGAGACCATTCACGGGCTTCGTAATAAGGTGCAAGGTCGTCAATCAAAAATGATAGTCCCGGGCTACCTTTCAGTCCGATTTCAACCGACCGGATGAAACCGTCCTCAACAAAAAATAAAGGCGCTGCGCTGTTCTTAGAGTTTCTCCGGAGCCGTTTTCTTCTCTTCGACTCGGACGCGCCCCATTGCAAAAAGGCGCTGGAAGAGGAGATGGAGGGCAATGTTTCGATACCGGCCGCGCCATCTAGCCGACCCGAGGCATCGAACGCATTTACAATATATCGCTGCACCCCATTGATCACTTCTAGCGACGCCTCGGATTGCGCGAGAGAAAGAGGTCCTGGCAGCGACCCGCGGACGAATGTTCGACTGTACTCGCCAGCAAGATCGAGATTGTGCTCGGCACTGGCTGGAGCTTTCTGCGTGTTCGATCGATTGAGATCGCACAGGATCATCTGAGGTAGTGCAGTCGGCAGCCTTTTCCAAACATCGTCGTGATACATTGCAACCGACGCCGATTGTTCGAGCCGACCCATTAGCGATGCCGAAATAATTGCTCCAGGTAGTAATGCGACGTTGTCACGCCCGAGAATTTCGGAGTAATTAGCATCTGCTAAATTGTTGGATGTCGAATTTTCGATAATCAGGATATTTCCATCGAACTTGTTTGAAACCTTGAGCAGATCTCTGACCGTTCGGTTCCACCTCTTTTTGGCATCAGCACACGTTTGATCTCCTACCAAAATAAGAGTCGACCGCCTGCTTCGTAAGCCGGCTATGAATTGCAAGCTCCTTAGCCAAGCCTGCTCAGAGGCCCCAGCGTCGTAAGGCGAGGGGCGCCCGCTGGGACTACACGCCGAGATCATGGTTTCACCCGTATTGTCTCGGGTGGGGATGCCTAGAGAAAAAGCGATAGACTGAAGTTGCTGCCGATTTTGATCGTCTCCAATTGCTAAACTTAGCATGCGCCCAAGGCGCACCGCTTCGGACTGCAATTGGAATAAAGAGAATTTTATATAGCTGGGAGAGAATAGAAGTGCTTCAGGACGTGGCTTTTCGTTAAACATCTCCGACAGCCTAACTTCCTCGTTCATCCAGTCTTGACGAGTGACTACGTCGGGCAGCAAGCTTAGGTACTGGCCTCGAGCTCTGGGCTGGTCTCCGGCCTTTTCGAAAACGCGATCATAAATAGCGACTATTACGGCATTTCGCCTAATCCACGTAGGCGCAGTGTTTTTGAGAACTTTGCCAAACTTTTTAAATTGCACGAAAATGTCTCCTTTCGAAGTTCGCCCGAACTGTATGTTATGCGCTGGGAGCTCGCGCCAGAATTAGTTCGGCACTTCGTCGGTGCGAACTTTATTTGGGCCATTAGCTAGCGCACGGGATCTTTCGTCGTTGAGCGCTTAGTATTAGCGAACTGGCACCATGAGCGGTCACCTGTCAGTGTTCTACATCGTGTCGCTGCGGAAGCGTTTCGTATATCTCACTAGCGATTTCTTTATATACAGAGTGATGGTAATGATGGGGTTGTCCGTTCTTTAACAAGTCCGTTGGAACATCACGTGGAGGAATTACTAAGTACGGCGAAGGTAGTTGCAATTCTTCGGCGAACGCCGCGCCCCACCTCGGGCGGCTGGATCCTTCGGGGTACCGCGAAAAAGGGAAATGCATGAACACAACGTGCGCGTTAGGCCAGATATGTTTGCTTTGTTTTGCTATTCGCTCATAATTCCGTGCTGCGACATATGGAGTCAGCCTACGCAGGCGTTTGAGCTCGGAATCCGAGGGTAGTCGAGCGAAGAACTTCGTTCCTGTTGGTGTTTCCCATAGATCGGCGGTCAGATCCATAAAATTATCGATCAACACAAGCCTGACCTGCTTCCGGCCCATCGCCGTGCCTAGGTCGATATTACTCTCGTTTGTACTCCTTCCAATTCCTTCAGCCGATTGTCCGAACGCAAATTCGTAATTCTCTCGATCTATTCTCGGGATTAAAGATAGGATGTCCTTCAACTCTTGGAAACTCTGCGGAGCCTGGCCATCAAATATCTGGACGAGCTGGTCACTACGGTTATGGCGCACCATTGAAACCGCTTGCCCCCCAAAGTTCATGGCGAAATGCCTCGCTACTTGTTCAGATAGACACGATCCAATCCCAACAATTTCGTTCATTTCAGCCTTTTCCGGTACTTCGTACATCAAATCTGCGTCCGCCTCGGCCCAGTAGGTGAGGGTAGATTTTTCAAGTTTTCTTCGCGCGCCAATAAGCGACCAACGAAGCCACACAGAGAGCTAACGCCGGCGACGCGGCCTCAACGCTAGGTTGATTAGGGCCTATCTTAGCGCTCGCTCTTCCTTCCTCCCAGCCAAACCCGCCTATCTCCCTAGGCAAAATGCTGCGCGCTAGTTCCATAGCGTCTTGGATGTTGGTGGTGAATGCGGGAAGCGACCTGACTTCTTTCTCCGCTGGGGAAATCCAGATTTCATCCCCGATCACTCCCCTTACGGACCACCCTACTACTAATGCTACGTGTTCATCTAGTTCACGCGATCCCGAAGACGTCGATTGAAGATCTCTGATCACATCAGTGGCGCGCACGGTTACCTCTCAATGCATCGCATCGCGAGGGGGTAGCGATGCCTAGGACGCAGACTGAGCGAGCATCGCGTCATCTGCCAGAAGGCGAACTTCATAACCAAGAATATGAAGATTTTGTAGAACGTTATTACGTTTTTTTTGGGGTTATCGGATTTATCGGTGTACCGATCCAGCATCAGCGGCTATTCCCTAGTCCGATTACCTCCCCTACTGACATATATAGAGATTTTGAGTTTAACGGATTGGCAATGAAATTCGG
>UCIV01000021.1 GCA_900472575.1 Hyphomicrobiales bacterium | reverse complement strand
CCCCGGCAGCGCCATCTATCTCTCGCGACTGGGGGAAAAAGGCGAAGGGCCGCAACGGCAGATGAACAACATGCTGATCGAGGCAGCAATGACGGCTGCCGGCGTCTCCATCATCAGGACAGCGGGCCGTTCTCTGGAAGAATATCTCGCCGCAGCCGGAAATGCCGAGACGGTTTTTGCCGATCACGGAAGCGCCATGTACAATCTCGTCTATTGGCAGACCAAGCGGGTGGTGGAACTGCATTCGCCCGATTATTGGGACGGCTCGTTTCTGATGTTTGCCGATGGCCTGGGTATTCATGACTATCATGTCTGGATGGTTGGCGAGACGATGACTGTCGACGCCCTGAGAGACCGTGCCCTGTACCTGCTGGAAAAGCCGATCGACCACAATCAGGCACCGATCATGCTGGCAGGTTGATAACGCGGGCATCTGCTGACATGTGCTGCGCGTGGCCAGCCGGATACGGTCATTTCGGCCGTATCCATCTGACCGCATGTGAATTTATTTTCCTTCATCTCTAGGATTACCGGGCGAATTGATGGACAAAGGCCCAGCGTTTTTCCAGTGATGTAAGGATACCCCAGATGCGCGCTACAGTGATCCCTGCCCCCGAATCCGTGCTTCTCGATGTGGTCGGTGTAACCGAACAGTTTCCGGTGCGCCGGGTCTATTGCGTCGGCCGCAACTATGCCGACCATGCGATCGAGATGGGGCATGACCCTTCCCGCGAAGCGCCGTTCTTTTTCCAGAAAAATGCCGACAACGCCTATAACGGCGAAAGCTTTCCCTATCCGCCGCTCTCCTCCAACGTGCATTTCGAGGTGGAGCTGGTGATGGCGCTTTCGGGCGGCGGTGCGGATATTACCGCCGAAGACGCGCTGTCCAAGGTCTACGGTTATGGCGTCGGCATCGACTTTACGCGTCGCGACCTTCAGGACCAGATGAAGAAGATGGGCCGTTCCTGGGAGGTGGCAAAGGCATTTGAAAAGTCGGCTCCGGTTTCGGCACTCGTGCCGGCCTCGAAGATCGGCCATCCGCAGGAAGGCGCAATCTGGCTCGACGTCAACGGCTCCCGCAAGCAGGACGGTAACCTGAACCAGATGATCTGGAAGCTGCCGGAGATCATCGCAGAACTGTCCAAACAGTTCGTTCTGGCGCCGGGTGACATCATCATGACCGGCACACCGGCCGGGGTCGGCGCCATCGTCAAGGGTGACAAGGTCACCTGCGGCGTGGCCGGGGTCGGCGAGCTTTCGCTGTCCGTCATCTGACGGAAACACTCGGGGAGTGACGTGATGCCGATCTATGCGCTCGGAGACTTCCGGCCTTCGCTTCCCGCCCCCGACCGTTACTGGGTGGCGCCGGATGCCAATGTCATAGGCAAGGTCATTCTTCATGAGGATGTCGGCATCTGGTTCGGCGCGACCCTGCGCGGCGACAACGAGCCGATCACCATCGGCGCACGTTCCAATATTCAGGAAGGCGTGACGGTGCATACCGATCCCGCCTTCCCGGTCTCCATCGGTTCCGACTGCACGATCGGGCATCATGCCATCATCCATGGCTGCACGATCGGCGACAATTCGCTGGTCGGCATGGGGGCGACGATCCTCAACGGCGCGAAGATCGGCAGGAACTGTCTTGTCGGCGCAAATGCGCTCGTCACCGAGGGCAAGGAATTTCCCGACAATTCTCTGATCGTCGGATCGCCCGCCAAGGCGATCCGCGTGCTGGACGATGAATCTGCCGCCAAGCTCAAGGCCTCGGCTGCGCGTTACGTGGCAAACTGGAAGCGGTTTTCGCGGGATCTCAAAGAAATAAAGCCCTAATCAGGCCGCGCATTTTTCGCAAAGGCCGCGAATTTCGATCGTCGTCTTGGACGGCTTGAACCCTTTCGACTTGGCCCAGTCGCCGAGTTGATGATCGACCTTGTGATCGTGGAATTCGATCACCTGATTGCAGCTTTCACAGATGGCGAAGGCGACCGTGCCGTGGCCGTGCCCCTGGGCGCCGCCGCAGCACTCATGCTCGCGGTGGGCGCAGGCGACGAAGGCGTTGAGGCTTTCCAGCCGGTGAACCATGCCGAATTCGGTCAGCTTGTCGAGCGCGCGATAAACCTGAAGCGGCGCGCGAAAGCCGTGGTCGCGCAGCTTGTCGAGGATCGTATAGGCGCTCATCGGGCCTTCGGCGCGGTTCAACGCATCGAAGACCAAGGCCTGGTTTTTTGTCAGGGCCGGATTGACGATCGGGGCGTTCATCCTTGCACTCCCTTGTTTGCAGGCCGTTCGGCAGCGGTGCGACCGAAGGCAGGAATCAGACTTAATATGAAAAGTAGGAGTGCCGCGACCACGATGGAAGGGCCGGACGGCGTATCATAGGTGAGCGATCCGAAAAGACCGCCGACGACAGCAGCCGATCCGATGAGAGACGCGAACACCGCCATCCATTCCGGGCTTGCCGAAAAGCGGCGCGCGGTGGCGGCCGGGATGATCAACAGCGAGGTTATCAGCATGATGCCGACAATCTTCATGGCAATGGCGATGACAAGCGCCATCAGGAGCATGAAGAAGAGTTTCGTGCGCGCCGGGTTCATGCCTTCGGCCTCCGCCACATCCTCGCTGACGGTGGAGGCGACGAGCGGGCGCCAGAGATAGACGATCGCCGCGACGACAACGGCGCCGCCGCCCCAGATGAGGGCGATATCGGACGGCGTGACGGCGAGAATATCGCCGAAGAGGAAGGCGATAAGGTCGATCCTTACCCAGGTCATGAAGGCGACGAGAACGAGGCCGATCGCCAGTGCCGAATGGGAGAGGATGCCGAGAAGCGCATCGGCCGAAAGCGACTGGCGTCGCTGCAGCAAGAGCAGCACGGCGGAGACAAGGATGGCAACGCCGAAAACGGCAATCAAAAGGTTGACTTCGAAGAACAGCGACAACGCCACACCGAGCAGTGCCGAATGGGCCATCGTATCGCCGAAATAGGCCATGCGCCGCCAGACGACGAAACAACCGAGCGGACCGGCAGTCAGCGCCACACCGATGCCGGCGATCAGCGCGCGGATGAAGAAGTCGTCAAGCATGGCGGGTGCCCTCACCTTTCTGCGTGTCTTGGTGATGGGCATGATCGCCGTGGGCGTGATCATGAGAATGGCCGTGGTCGCGGCCTGAATGATCGTGGTGGTGGCCGTCTTCGGGATGGCAGTGTTCGGTGATCGAGCCGTCCGCATGACGCACCCGGCCATCTGGAAGATGGGTATGATCGTGATGGTGGTTATAGACGGCGAGCGAGCGGGCATTGCCGCCGAAGAGCTTCATGTAATCGGAACTCTGACTGACCGCTTCCGGCGTGCCGCGGCAGCAGACATGGCCGTTGAGGCAGATCACCGTATCGGTGCCGGCCATGACCATATGGAGATCGTGTGAGATCATCAGGATGCCGCAGCCGGTGGCATTGCGGATCGTGCGGATCAGATCGTAAAGGGCTGCCTCGCCGGCGAAATCCACGCCCTGGACGGGTTCATCGAGCACCATGAGATCCGGCTTGCGGGCAATGGCGCGGGCCAGCAGTGCGCGCTGGAATTCGCCGCCCGAGAGGTGGCGGACTTCGGAATTGGCGAGATGCGAAATGCCGGTGGCATCAAGAGCGGTCGCGATCTCAGCGTCCTTCAGCGGGCCGGTCAGTGTCATCAGGCGGCGGACTGAAAGCGGCATGGTCCAGTCGATGGCGAGTTTTTGCGGGACATAACCGATACGCAGATCGCGCTTGCGGGTGACGGAGCCTTCATCGGCCTTCAAAACGCCGATCGCCATCTTGGCGGTGGTCGATTTTCCGGCGCCGTTCGGGCCAATAAGGGTGACGACCTCGCCTCGAGCAATATCGAATTCGACGCCGCGTACAAGCCAGCGGCCATCGCGGCGGATGCCGGCATTGGAAAGAGAAACCAGCGTTTCTTTCGATTTCGGGCGGTTGTCTGCGGCCGGGGCGGCCCGCTTGCTCATCAGCATCTTGGTTCAAAATTCCTGTTACCGGCCCTCTTGCCGACCGTCTTGGCACACGTTATAGCATAACGCAATTGATGTAATAACATTACATCTCTAAACAAGGAAGAATGCCATGAAATTTGCCGCCGCCCTGCTTCTTTCATCTGCTGCGATGATAAGCGCACCCGGTGCCTTTGCCGCTACGCCGGACGTCGTCGTATCGATCAAGCCGATCCATTCGCTGGTCGCCTCGGTGATGAAGGGTGTTGCCGAGCCGAAGCTGATCGTCGAGGGCGCGGCCTCCCCGCATACCTACAACATGCGTCCGTCGAATGCGGCGGCACTACAGAATGCCGACCTGATCTTCTGGGTTGGCCATGGCATGGAGGCATTTCTGGAAAAGCCGCTCGAGGCGCTGGGCTCGAAGGCAAGCGTGGTGACGCTGGAAGATGCGCCGGGGCTGACGAAACTTAAATTCCGCGAAGGCGGCGTGTTCGAGCCGGAAGCAGAAGAGGAAGGCCATGACCACGGGCATAGCCATGGCGCCGCGCAAGAACATGCCGATGGCGAGGATGACGGCGATCACGACCATGAAGGCAATGACGTACACCTTTGGCTCGACCCGATGAATGCCAAGGCGATGGCGGCCGAGATCGAGAAGCAGCTGGTTCAGGCCGATGCGGAACATGCCGCCACCTATCAGAAGAATGCTGCCGAACTGATGGGCAAGCTCGACGCACTGGATGCGGAACTGAAAGCGGAGCTGTCGCCGATCAAGGACAAGCCGTTCATCGTCTTCCACGACGCCTATCAGTATTTCGAGCATCGCTATGGCGTGAAGGTGGCTGGTTCGATCACGGTCAGCCCCGAGACCATGCCAGGTGCCGAGCGGGTCAAGGAGATCCATCAGAAGGTCGAGGATCTGGGCGCCACCTGCGTCTTTGCCGAACCGCAGTTCGAGCCAAAGCTGGTGAAGGTGGTGACGGAGGGCAGCAAGGCGAAATCCGGCGTGCTGGATCCGGAGGCCGGCGCCCTGAAGGAAGGGCCGGAGCTTTATTTCGACATGATGCGGGGTCTTGCGACCTCGTTGAAGACCTGCCTGTCGCAGTGATGTGACGGACCGGGCAAGAGTTTCCCCTCACGACCGGTCTTCAGGCAGACGACCGGCGGGTGCTTAACGACACACCCGCCGGTCTCCTATTTTTGCTCTTAGCGAGCAGCGATGATGCTGGAGATGACGCCGGTGGCGATGCCGATCATCAGGTAGTCGTTATCGACCTTCACCCACTTGTAACCGCGCGGCGGAGCCGACAGGCGGTAGCGGCGGTAGTCGCGAACATCAGCCATACGGCGGCGTTCGGCTGCAGTCGCACGATGGCCCTTCGACCAACGCTGCTTGTGGATGACGACCTTCTTGTCGACATGAACGCGCTTGTCCACCCGCTTGTCGACGTGACGCTCGACCTGGCGGCTGCGGTCGTTGCGCCAGTCCTGCGCCTGGGCTGCGGTGGCGATCGGGCCGGCCAGAACGGTGGCGGCAACCAGTGCGACAATGAACTTCTTCATGACTAAATCCTCGCGTTGAACACACTCAAGATTTAGGGCTCAAGCGATGAATGACGTATGAATGCAAGATTAAATATGCGTAATGAAAATATGGACTTGCGGTAACGTTCTCACGACGGAAATTAACGATTTTGCAAGCCCTCCACCAGATCAGCAGAGAATCGCTTCGTAGGAGAAACGGCTGAAATCGGCGGGTTTCGCCCTTCCCGACGTATCGAAGGCGAACATGCCGGCAAAGGCACCGGTAAAGGAACCGTGCTCACCACGGCCGCCCTCATCCGAGATGACGCTGGCATCCAGTGTCGGGCCAATCTCCTGCCAGTCATTGGTTCCGCCTGAGCGCCAAGAAAATTGCAGGTCGTTATCGCGGATTTCCATGGCGAGTTCCACCGGGCCATCGGGGATGGCAACGCCGCTGCCGGCCGGGAACTGCATGCGGCCATGGGGAAAATCGCCGGGGCATGAAAAGATCGTCACCACGCGGCCAAGCTTTTCATGCAGGGTGACGACGAGAGCGTGGAACTTGTGGCGATTATAATAATGGGTCAGGCCGCAGGCCTGCTGGTAGGTGCCGGGATCGAAGGTCTCGACTGTGGTTTCCGCCCGGAACCGGTGATGCTCTTGGCGGCGGGCAACAAGCGCCTGCTCGAACCATGAGCCGATGCTTTCGCGGCCGATCAGGCGCAGATGGCCGGGATTTGCCGTGAGGCTGAAGATGCGATCCGGCTCGGGCGTGCGCAGCCACTGAAAGTCGATCGGCAGCGTCTCTCCGTCAAAGGCGTAGTCGATGCGGGCTGGTTTGGCGACCGGCTCGGCGTCGGTCGGGGCAGGCACTTCGACATCAGGAACCACGCCGCCCTGGGCGAGATAGAGCCAGTCGTCATCGCTCCAGACGCATTTCTGCAGGCCGGTTTCGCGGCCGAGCGGTGAGCGGCGGTTGGGCGCCAAGGGACGGCTGCAGAGATGGGTATGATAGACGTCACCATCCGGTGTCTCGACATATTGGCCGTGGCCGGAGCGCTGCAGGACGGCCTCGGTATTGTCCTTCGAGGTCAGGAGATGGGTGTTGGGATGAAGCTGATACTGACCGTCTATGGTGCGCGAGCGGGCCATTGTCACCGCATGGTCGTAACCGGTGCCACCTTCTGCCGTCGTCAGATAATACCAGCCATTGCGCTTGAAGAGATGCGGGGCCTCGACGAGGCCGAGCGGACTGCCGGGAAAGATGTTGGTGATCGGGCCTTTCAGCTCCTTCGCGTGAGTATCCCATTCCTGCAGCAGGATGCCATCGAAGGCCGGATGTTTCGGCGCACCGCCATAGCTCTCTGTGCGGTGGTTCCACTGCATGTTGACGAACCATTTGCGGCCATCGTCATCGTGAAAGAGTGACGGGTCGAAACCGGAGGAATTGGCATAGGCCGGATCGGACCACTCGCCTTCGATCGTTGGTGATGTGATGATGTAATTATGGGCATCCTTGAAGTTGCCGTCGTAGCGTTTGACGTCGGTATAGACGAGCCAGAACAGGCCGTCGGCGTAGCTCAAGCATGGCGCCCAGACGCCGCAACTGTCGGGATTTCCGCGCATGTCAAGCTGGGATTTTCGCTCTAGCGGGCGACGGACCAAGGTCCAGTTCACCAGATCGCGAGAATGGTGGATCTGCACACCGGGATACCATTCGAAGGTGGAGGTAGCGATGTAGTAATCCTCGCCGACACGGCAGATGGACGGATCGGCATTGAAGCCCGGCAGGATCGGGTTGCGGATCATGATCGTGTCTCCTCCCAGAGAATGTGTGAGGCGGCTCCTCAACCGCATGATGTTTTTTTGTCGGTGATTGGGGCCTGCCCCTCATCCGCCTGCCGGCACCTTCTCCCCGCTCGCGGGGAGAAGGACGCTAGCCGCACTCTCCCAGCCCCAATCTAGGCACGTCCCCTCTCCCCGTTTACGGGGAGAGGGTTAGGGTGAGGGGCAGATGCTTGCTCCAACGTGACGGGGCAATGCCCGCGCGGGAACGGCGGCTTACTTGGTTCGCGCCGGCCCCTGACGCTCGGCCGAGGCCGCCCAGATGTTGATGTCGGCCTCCTTGGCGAACTTGTCGATCTCGGCCAGCTCTTCCGCCGTGAAATCGCGCTTTTCGAGAGCCTTGACGCAATCCTCGACCTGTTCGGGGCGGCTGGCACCGATCAATGCCGTCGTGACGCGGTTGCCGCGCAGGACCCAGGCGAGCGCCATCTGCGCCAACGTCTGGCCGCGGCGTTCGGCGATTGCGTTGAGACCCTTCAGGTTCTCGATGTTCTTGTCGTTGAGGAAAGCCGGGCGCAGCGACTTGCCCTGGGCGGCGCGGCTGTCTTCCGGGATGCCGCCGAGATATTTCGAAGTCAGCATGCCTTGCGCCAGCGGCGAGAAGACGATCGAGCCGATGCCCAGATCCTCCAGCGTATCGAGCAGGCCGTCTTCCTCGACCCAGCGGTTGATCATCGAATAGCTCGGCTGATGGATGAGAACGGGCGTTCCCATCTGCTTCAAGATTTCGACCGCTTCGCGGGTGCGCTTGGAATTGTAGGACGAGAGACCGACGTAAAGCGCCCTGCCCGAGCGGACGATGTGATCCAGCGCGCCACAGGTTTCTTCAAGCGGCGTATCCGGATCGAAACGATGCGAATAGAAGATGTCGACGTAGTCGAGACCCATGCGCTTCAGGCTCTGGTCGCACGACGCGATCAGATATTTGCGACTGCCCCATTCACCGTAAGGACCCGGCCACATGTTGTAACCGGCTTTCGACGAGATGATCAGTTCGTCGCGCAGGCCGGAAAACTCCTCGCGCAGGATCTGGCCGAAGGCAAGTTCGGCGCTGCCGGGCTTCGGGCCATAGTTGTTGGCGAGATCGAAATGGGTGATGCCGAGATCGAAAGCCTTTTTGCAGATATCGACCTTGCGCTGATGCGGGGTGTCGTCACCGAAATTGTGCCAGAGGCCGAGCGAGATTGCCGGCAGCTTGAGGCCGGATTTGCCGCAGCGATTATAGGTCATGCTTTCGTAGCGGTTTTCCGCCGGGAGCCAAGCCATATGAAAAGTCCTCCAAATGAAACCGGCGCCGAACCTCATTCCCGGCGCCGGTTGCTGTTTTAACCGGTCAGGCGAGAAGCGCCAGTGCCTCATCTATGCCAAGTGCCGCAGGTTTGGTGCAGGTTGTCGTGGTGGCGACGAAATTGCCCTCGGCACCGGATTTCAGGATCGAGGTCATGACATCGACACCGTGAAGCGCGCGATCGATCGAGCAGCGGATATCTCGCCCTTCGATCAGCGCCATCGCCATATCGGCCAGACCCGCCGTGCGGTAGTTGGCGCGCGGGCCGTTCGGATGCTCCTGATTGGCCTTGCCGAAGGGATGGTCCCAATCCTTCAGCGGCTGGATATCCTTGTTCCGGCCGCTCGCCTCGACTACGCCGCCGAAGAAGTTCGGGTCGGGCACGTAGATCGAGCCTTCCGTGCCGTAGAGTTCCATATTGGCGTGGCGGTGAGACCAGACATCCCAACTGGCCGAGAGCGTGATCGTCGCGCCTTCCGCGAACTCCAGCAGCGCATGGATGTTGGTCGGGGTTTCGACCGGGATGATCGTGCCGTTCAACGGTTCGCTGGTGACGGTGCGGGTCTTGTTCGCCATCGAGGTTAAAGCCGCGACACGCTTTACCGGGCCGAGGAAGTTGATCAGGTTGGCGATGTAGTAGGGTCCGAGATCGAGGATCGGGCCGCCGCCATTGAGGAAGAAGAAGCCCGGATTGGGGTGCCACATTTCCATGCCGGGGCTCATGACGTGGCAGGTGCCGGAGGTGATGCGCCCTACCCCACCGCCATCGATATAGGCACGGGCCAACTGGTGCGCGCCGCCGAGAAACGTGTCTGGCGCGCAGCCGACAGCCAGACCCTTCGACTTCGCCAGCGCCTGTAGTTGCTTGCCCTCTTCCAGCGTCACGGTCAGCGGCTTTTCGGAATAGACATGCTTGCCAGCTTCGAGGATCGCCTTTGACACGGGGAAATGCGCATCCGGGATGGTCAGATTGACGATCAGGTCGATCTCGCTATTGGCGAGAAGCTCTTCGACCGTTTGCGCCTTGACGCCATATTCCTTGGCTTTCGCCTCGGCAGCGGCCGGGTTCAGGTCGGCGCAGGCCAGAACCCTGATGCCCTTGAACAGCGGTGACAGCGAAAAGTAGGTGGTGGAAATGTTGCCGCATCCGAGGATGCCGACGCCAAGTTCCTTGGTCATTGGGGAAACTCCGAATGATTACGTGAGATCAGTAGGTGTTGAAGGCGGCGATGGAACGGGAGGCAAGGCGCTCGATATCCTTGGGATTATCGTGCTCCAGAACATAGTATTTCGCCGAAGTCTTCGCCTTCAAGGCGGTGATCAGATCCTTCCACGGAACGGTGCCGTGACCGACATCCGCCCAGCCGTCCTCATCGGTGTTTTCACCGGCCGGCGCGATATCCTTAACGTGGACGGCGGTGATCTTCCGGCCATAGCTTTCGATCCAGGCGAAGGGGTCGGCGCCGCCGCGGATGACCCAGGCGATATCGGCTTCCCAGGTGAGATCCGGACCGCCGGCAAAAATCTGTTCCTGCGGGGTGGAGCCATCCGGCAATGCCTTGAACTCGAAATCGTGGTTGTGCCAGCCGAATGTATAGCCGGCATCCTGATAACGCTTGCCGGCTTCAGCCAGCCGCTTGCCGAAAGCGAACCAGCCGCCAGCGTCGGTCGGGCGCTGGTCGGCAACCAGATGCGGGCAATAGATTGCCTCGATACCGAGCGTCTTTGCAATCAGCAGCGCCTGTTCCGGCTCCTTTTCGAGAAGGTCGATGCCGAAATGGCCGGTCGGCATGGTGAGGCCGTTGGCGTCGAGTTCGGCGCGCATCGCCTTGAGGCCCGCCTCGTCCAGCGTCGCATAAAGAGCGCCATAACCTTCGACATGCTTGTAGCCATTTTTCGCCACGAGTTTCAGCACGTCCGAGAGCGGCGGGAAATTGCGGGCGCTATAAAGCTGGAAACCAAAGGTCGTCATGTCATCCTCCTTGAAATGAAATATCAGCCTGCGGACTGGCAGGATTGAAGATCGTAGATGCGGAAGCTCGGGGAGCCTCCAGGGCCTGCCGCCGGCTCGCTCGGGGTGAAGCGAACCTTTCGGTTTTCGCCGGCGGCAAGATCGAAAGCGTTGTCGGAATAACGGCCGGGCGTTTCGCTCTCTATTAGGACGAAAAGCGCGAGGCCGGCGGACTGGACGAGAATGTCGAATGCGCCGTCTCCGGATGGAGACACGGACATTTCCAGGCTCGCGGGCAGAAGCTCCAGCGCCTTGTAGCTGTCCATCACATGATGGCCCTCGCCGCCTGAACCGTTAGACGCCGTGAAGTTCCAGGAAAGCAGGCTGTCTCTCGGGATGGTGTCTGCGGGGATGGTCAGGGCAGTGACTGCCGCATCCGGTGAGCAGACTGCGTCGACGCTTTGGAGCGAGCCGCGCTCGCCCTTAAGGCTCAATGTCGAGATATTGAGCGTGACGGTGACGTTTTCTAGCGTGTCGTTGACCAGCGAGAAGCGGATTTCGCTTCCGTCCTCGGACGGGATCGCGGCGACCACGACCGGCTGGAAGAAGCGGCGCGCCATGTAGTGCAGCACTTTCCAGCCGCCGCCGTAATCGAGACTTGCCCAGGAGGCGACCGGCCAGGTGTCATTGAGCTGCCAGTAGAGCGTGCCCATGCAATGGGGTTTGAGCGAGCGCCAGTAATCGACGGCCGTCCTGATCGCGACGCCCTGCTGGACCTGGCTCAGATAGACGAAATTGGCGAAATCACCGGGAAAGCGGAAATTGCGGAACATGGTGGCGGCGATCCGCTCGTTCCCGCCGACATTGCGCTGGTGATGCTCCATCACCGGCGAGGCGATGTTTAGGTCCTTGTCTTCCGCATAGGTGTGGATCACCGGCAGCGACGTGTAGGACTGGAAGCCGAATTCGGAGCAGAAGCGCGGCTTGACATCGCGGTAGTGTTCGAACGGCTTGTTCTCGTGCCAGACCGACCAGAAATGCATGTCGCCGGAACCATCGGCATGCCAGGCATCGCCGTAATCGAGATAACCCGACGCCGGGCTCGACGGCCACCAGATCGCCTGCGGCACTGCCTTTTTCATCGCCCGCTCGATCGTGTGGTTGAGGCGATCGTAGGAGACGAGATAGCGGTCGCGATTATTGCGGGTCTCCTCGTACCAGAGAAGCGCGCCGACGAGTTCGTTATCGCCGCACCAGAGGACGATAGAGGGATGGGAGATCAGGCGCTTCGTTTGGTAGTCGACCTCGTGTTCGACATTTTCGAGGAAATCCGGCGTCGAGGGATAGATGTTGCAAGCGAACTGAAAATCCTGCCAGACCATCAGGCCGAGGCGGTCGCAAGTGTCGTAGAAATGCTCGTCCTCGTAAAAGCCGCCGCCCCAGATGCGGATCATGTTCATGTTGGCGTCGACGGCGGATTGCAGCAGATCTTCCGTCTTCTCCGGCCAGGTGAGCGAGAAGAGCGCGTCGGCGGGAATCCAGTTGGCGCCACGGCAGAAGATTTCGCGACCATTGATGCGGAAGGCGAAACGGCTGCCGGCCTCGTCCTTGTCGGTCAGGAGTTCGACGGTGCGCAGGCCGATCTGGCGGGTGATCGTCTCGCTCGGCGTATCGACGATCAGTGAATAGAGCGCCTGTTCGCCGCTTCCGGCCGGCCACCAGAGTTTGGGGTTCTCGACATGGAAGACGTGGGTGATGCTGTTTTCGCCTGGACGCATGCCGCAATCGAGACGAAGGCGTTCTTCGTCGAATTGCAGATGGATGGGGACTACGCCCTGTGTGTCGGCGTGGAAGGATACGGTGACGTGGAGATCGACGGAGCCATCATTGTGATGTCTCTGCTCGGTGACGACATGTTCGATGCGGGCGATATCCAGGCGTTTCAGGGAGATTTCGCCGTAGAGGCCGAGCGGTGCGATCGCGAGGTTCCAGTCCCAGCCGAAATGGCATTGCGGCTTGCGCAGCATGTTGCCATCGGGGATCGGGCAGTTTTTCGAAAACGGCAGATAGAAAGGCTGTTTTGCCTGCCGCTCTGCCCCCGCCTTGATGTTGGAATGGAAGAGGATGCGGACGGTATTTTCGCCGGGTTTCAGGGCTGCGGAGACATCCGGGCGGTAGCGGCGGAAGCAATTGTCGGCGGAAAGGACGGGCACGTCGTTGACGAAGACGATCGCCACCGTATCGAGATAGGTGATATCGAGATACCAGGAGCCATCGGGCTCATCAACGTTGAAACTCCGCTCGATCTGCCAGTCTTGATGCGCGACCCATTGGACGTCGTTTTCGTTACGGCCGACATAAGGGTCGGGGATGATGTCGGCGGTTTTCAGCGCCGTGTGGATGTCACCAGGGATGGATATGGTGGCGGCGTGGGTGCTGTCGGGGGATGTGAGGCGCCATTGGCCGGTGAGCGGGATGATGGTCATTGGTGCCTCCCCGGGAGACTACCAGTTGCGGCAGCGAGCCCCCCTCTGGCCTGCCGGCCATCTCCCCCACAAGCGGGGAGATCAGCTAGGCTCAACCGTCTGCCCAAATTTTTACCGGAACTCGTCTCACCAAGTTGATTGCTCTCCATTTGAAGGCTCAGCAAAGAGCAAGCGTAGAGCTTGGGCAAAGGGCGCGCCACTTGTGATCTCCCCCCTTGTGGGGGAGATGGCCGGCAGGCCAGAGGGGGGTGGAACGAGGGACGCAGGACGGCCATCAGATCCGTTCCTCCGTTTCCGCATCGAACAGCGAGGCCATGGTCATGTCGAAGCCGAGGCGGACTTTTGCGCCGACAGCGTAACGGCGGGCGCCGCCGATGCGGACGGAGATCGTGTGGCCGGCGAGTTTCAGCCAGATCAGGTTGTCGGCGCCCATCGGCTCCTCGATATCGACGATTGCGTCATGGGCTTCCTCGCCCGCCAGATCGCCGTCGACCTTGATATGTTCGGGGCGGACACCGAGCACGACCTTGCGGCCGGGCGTGAGCGTTTCTGTTGCCTCGTAGCCGGCGAGCGAAAAGCTGGTGCCGTGGGTTCTGAACACAGTGTGGCCGCCCTCCTCCGCCAGTTCGCCGGTCAGAAAGTTCATCGAGGGCGAACCGATGAAGCCGGCGACGAACTTGTTCCTTGGGCGGTTGTAGATGGTGATCGGGTCGTCGAGTTGCTGGATGACGCCGCTTTTCATGATGGCGATGCGGTCTGCCAGCGTCAGCGCCTCGATCTGGTCGTGTGTGACGTAGATCATCGTGTTCTTCAGCGACTGGTGCAGGCGCTTGATCTCGACGCGCAGTTCGGAGCGCAGTTTCGCATCAAGGTTGGAAAGCGGCTCGTCGAAGAGGAAGACATCGACATCCCGGACGAGCGCGCGGCCGATCGCGACGCGCTGGCGCTGGCCGCCGGAGAGCGCTGCGGGCTTGCGCTGCAGTAGCGGTTCGATCTGCAGGATGCTCGAGGCGCGGGCGATGCGTTTGGCGATCTCGTCCTTCGGCATGCCGGCGACGCGGAGCCCGAAGGACAGGTTCTTCTCGACCGTCATCTGCGGATAAAGCGCGTAGGACTGGAAGACCATGCCGATGCCGCGGTCCTTAGGCTCCTCCCAGGTGACATTCTTGTCCTTGATGAAGATCTGGCCATCGGTCGGTTCAAGCAGGCCGGCAATGCAGTTCAGAAGCGTGGACTTGCCGCAGCCGGAGGAGCCGAGCAGGACGAGGAATTCGCCGTCTTTGATGTCGAGATCGAGATTCTGAAGAACGGTCACCGCCCCGAAGTGTAGGGACAGGTCACGGATGGAAACGGAATTGGAGAGGTCGGTCATCAAGGCTTACCCCTTAACTGCGCCGGCGGCGATGCCGCGAACGAACAGCCGGCCGGAAACGAAATAGACGATGAGCGGAACAGCGCCGGTGAGCAGCGTCGCCGCCATGTTGACGTTGTATTCCTTCACCCCCTGGACGGAGTTGACGATGTTGTTGAGCTGGACGGTCATCGGATAGGTATCGGGCCGCGTGAAGACGACGCCGAAAAGGAAGTCGTTCCAGATGCCGGTGACCTGGATGATGATCGCGACGACGAAGATCGGCAGCGACATGGGCAGCATGATGCGGCCGTAGATCTGCCAGAAGCCTGCGCCATCGATGCGCGCGGCCTTGAACAGTTCCTCCGGCAGGCCGGCGAAATAGTTGCGGAAGAGCAGCGTCAGGATCGGCATGCCGAAGATCGTATGGACGATGACGAGGCCGGTCAGCGAGCCGTAGATGCCGATTTCGCGCAGGATGATAACCAGCGGATAGATCATCACCTGATAGGGAATGAAGGCACCGATGATGAGCACGGAGAAGAACAGCTCCGAGCCTTTGAAGCGCCAGTTGGCAAGCGCATAACCGCTGACCGAGGCGACCGCGATCGAGACGATAACCGAGGGCACGAGAATGCGCACCGAGTTCCAGAAGCCGCGGGAAAGACCGTCGCAGTTGAGGCCGGTGCAGGCCTCAGCCCAGGCCTTCACCCAGGGCTCAAAGGTGATTTCCATCGGCGGCGAGAAGATGTTGCCGAGACGGACTTCCGGCATGCCCTTCAATGAGGTGACGACCATCACGTAGAGCGGCAGGAGGTAATAGAGCGCTGCCAGACCGAGGATGCCGTAGATCATGATATTGCGGCGAGAGAGTACCTTTTTCGGCTTCTTGCCGCGTGGTCCCGCTGCGATTTCGGTTCTGACGGCATCTATTGCGGCGCCGGTCGCGT
The DNA here is from genome assembly GCA_900472575.1 of Hyphomicrobiales bacterium. Classification (GTDB taxonomy): domain Bacteria; phylum Pseudomonadota; class Alphaproteobacteria; order Rhizobiales; family Rhizobiaceae; genus Neorhizobium; species Neorhizobium cellulosilyticum. The sequence continues at coordinate 211,581 of UCIV01000021.1, read as the reverse complement.
TGAGAGTGGAGACGTTAGCCACGCTTCTTCCCTCCGAATTCGAGATAGGCCCAGGGGATGATGATGATGGCGACGGTAAGCAGCATCATGGTGGAGGCGGCAAAGCCCTGCCCCAGGTTCTGCGCCTGGAACATGTAGTCATAGACATATTTGGCAGGCACTTCCGACGCATTGCCGGGGCCGCCTGACGTCTGCGCCACGACCAGATCGTAAAGCTTGACGATGCCGCTGCCGATGAGCACGAGCGTGGTGATGAAGACCGGGCGCATCATCGGGATGACGACGAAAAGATAGGTCCGCCACATCGGGATGCCGTCGACGCGCGCCGCCTTCCAGATATCCTCGTCGATGCCGCGCAGGCCGGCAAGCATAAGGCACATGACGAGCCCTGTCCCCTGCCAGAGACCTGCGATCAGGATGCCGTAGATGACGATATCGGGATTGTAGAGCGGGTCGAAGGTGAAGCTTGTCCAGCCAAGCGAACGGACGATGCCCTGCACGCCGAATTCCGGATTGAGGATCCATTGCCAGACAAGGCCGGTGACAATGAAGGACAAAGCGAAGGGATAAAGGAAAATGGTGCGGAAGGCGCTTTCGAAGCGGATCTTCTGATCCATCAGCGCTGCCAGCACGAAGCCGACCACGAGCGAGAAGATCAGGGACAGGATGCCGTAGATCAAGAGGTTCTGGATCGAGATGATCCAGCGGGACGAGGCCCAAAGGCGCTCATACTGGTCAAAACCGACAAAGCTTGCCCGCGGCAGAAGTCTGGAATTGGTGAAGGAATATATCACCGTCCAGATCGTGCCGCCGAAGAATACGACAGCGGCAACTAATATCATGGGGGTGAGCGCAATCTTGGAATTGAGATTGCGGAAGAGCTGATTAGGCCGGCCGGACGATTTCGGCAGCGGTCTGGATGGTGTAGCGGACGGCACGGTACGAGACATTATTCCTCCTCGATCGGCGCGCTCAAGGCGCAGCCCTTCCTTCCGGCCCCGCCCCTCTTGCGAAAGGGCGAGGCCAGTGCGGTTCAGGATCGTGATGGAGTGATCAGTCCGCCGAGCCGATGATGGAGGCGAAGCGTTCCTGCGCCTGTTTCGGCGTGATCGACGCATTGGCGAAGAATTCGGACATCAGGTCCTCCTTCTGCTTCTGCGTATCGGCCGAAACGAGCTGGTCGGTACTGGTTGCCGTGCTGCCCTTCGAGATGATCTCGATGCCCTTCTTCATGCAGTCGTTTGCAGCAGCAAGATCGACGTCACTCCGGATCGGCACGGAGCCCTTCTTGAGATTGAAGGCGACCTGTACCTTGGGATCGACGATGGTTTCCGCCAGCACTTCCTGCGCCTTGGACTTTGCTTCGTCCTTCAGAACCGGGAAGTAGATGGCATCGCCGCCGGTGGTCAGGGTCTGGTTGAGACCAAGGCCCGGAAGGCAGGTATAATCCTTGCCGGCAACCTTTCCGGCCTGTTGGAACTCGCCCTGCGCCCAGTCACCCATGATCTGGCCGCCGGCCTTGCCGGTGATGACCAGATTGGTGGCCTGGTTCCAGTCCTGCACGTTGGAGCCCTTGGCAAGCTTGCGGGCATCGTCGGCCGCCGCAAAAATCTTTGCCATTTCAGGACCGGCCGCGGTTTCCTCGTCCTTGTCCTTGTAGACCTTGTTGTAAAGCTCGGTGCCGCCCAGCGCGATCACCAGCGTGTCGAACAGGCCGTTGACCTGGAAGGCGGAACCGCCCACGGCGAGCGGTTGAAGGCCGGCTTCCCGCAGCTTGGGGCCGGCTGCGACGAACTCGTTCCAGTCTTTCGGGACCGGTACGCCCGCCTTTTCGAAGGCCGCATTGGAAAGCCACAACCACTGCCAGGAATGGATGTTGACCGGGGCGCAGTAGATCTTGCCCTCAAAGGTGCAGCTGTCGAGCAGGCTCGCGGGTTTGATGATATCCTTCCATTTGCCCTTTTCGGCGACGTCGCTCAGGTCGCGCATCAGACCGGACATGACCAGTTCTTCGGCCTGGCGTCCGTGGTTGAACTGGGTGGCGCCCATCGGGTCACCACCGGTGATACGGCTGATCATGATCGGGCGCGCCGTGCTGCCTGAACCGGCAATTGCACCATCGACCCATTTATTGCCGGTTGCATCGAATGCGGTCGCCAGCTCTTTCACGGCTGCCGCCTCGCCTCCCGATGTCCACCAATGCGTGACTTCCAGATCGGCGGCCATAGCTGCACAAGGCAGCGCCGCGGTGGCAGCCAGAACGGCTGCAAATGCACGGATACGCATGAGTCTCCTCCCTCACTGAAACGTTGCAGTAAAAAGCTAGGGCAAAGCCAGAGGGGTGGCAAGCCTGCTTCTCCAAATTATTGCATGACCCATCACAATAACAACTTACAAGGGTACTAAATTCAGAATTATCAGGTATATAATTCCATGAAATGCCGCCATGAGATCGATCCAAGGCGATTTTATTTCGCATATGCACAAAATCGATGTGCAATTGCGTAATGCCAACACATGGTTGCGGATCGAAATGTTTTCATCGGAGGCGGGTTGAAAATTACCTGTAACGTTTCAGTTTTTTCTGTAATAACCGGACTGCGTCATTCAAAAGCCAATGGCGGCAATCGATGCGAGCAGCAAGATGGACGAGATCAGAAAAACATCCACGAGCAGCGCGGCGGCTAACGAACGCCCTACCCTCAAGACGATCGCCTTTATGACGGGTCTTGGGATCACGACCGTATCGCGCGCGCTGAAAGATGCGCCGGATATCGGGTCCGAGACCAAGGAGCGCGTACGACTGGTGGCGCGCCAGCTCGGCTACCAGCCGAACCGGGCGGGTGTGCGCCTGCGGACCGGCAAGACCAACGTGATCGCGCTGGTGCTGAGCATCGAGCAGGAATTGATGGGCTTCACCAGCCAGATGGTGCAGGGAATTTCGGAAGTGCTGGGGGGAACCCAGTATCACCTTGTGGTGACGCCGCACTCCTTCGAGAAAGACCCGATGGTGCCGGTGCGCTACATTCTCGATACCGGTTCGGCGGATGGGGTGATCATCTCGCGCATGGAACCGGAGGATCCGCGCGTGCACCTGATGACGGAACGGAACCTGCCTTTCGTTACCCATGGGCGAACGGATATGGGCATTGTTCACCCATTCCACGACTTCGATAACGAGGCCTATGTCTATCAGGCGGTGCAACGCCTCGTGCAGCGTGGAAGACGGCGCATCGCGCTCCTGGCGCCGCTCAGCCGGTTTTCCTACCAGATACATAGCCGGATAGGTTTCGAGCACGGCCTGAACGATTTTCAGGTGACGGAAGTTTCGATGGGCCGGATGACCACGGAGACGCCACTTGAGGAAATCCGCGCCTATGCGGAGCGCCTGTGTCGCCTTACTGAGCCGCCGGACGGTATCATCTCGCTCAGCGGATCCGCATCGATCGCACTGGTTGCCGGAGCCGAGGCAGCCGGACGCCGGCTAGGCAAGGAGATCGATATTGTCTCGAAACAGTCGGCCGAATTCTTGAACTGGATCAGGCCGGAAATGCTGACCGTGACGGAAGACGTGCGTCACGCCGGCCGGGAACTGGCAAAGGCGGTACTGGCCCGTATCGACGGTGTAGCGCCCGAATTGCTGCAGAGTATCGATGGTCCGGTCTGGTCGCAGATGGGACCGAAGGATTAGGCACTACCTGCAAAAAAGCCCGGCACTTGGCCGGGCTTTTTCATCTAGTTTATCAAGCGATCAGGCGAAATCGGCGAGGCCGCTGCCCCAAGGGCCGTGATGCTTGTCGACGCCATCGAGGCGGTCGAAACCGTGCGCGCCGAAGAAGTCGCGCTGGGCCTGGATGAGGTTGGCCGTGCCCCTGCCCCGACGGTAGGCGTCGAAATAGGAAAGAGCCGAGGTGAGCGCCGGAGCCGGCAGGCCGTTCAGTGCTGCATAGGAGACGATGCGGCGAAGCGCGCCGTCGGTTTCCTTGACCAACTGCGAGAAGGCCGGGGTGACGATGAGGTTTGCCACATTCGGATCCTTGGTGAAGGCCGAGGTGATCTCATCGAGGAACTGCGAACGGATGATGCAGCCGGCGCGCCAGATCTTGGCGATCGTCGGCATAGGCAGGTTCCAGCCGAATTCCTTCGAGGCTTCCGCCATGACGGCAAAGCCCTGCGCATAAGCGCCGATTTTGGCGGCCAGAAGCGCGAGTTCCAGATCGGCGAGGAAGGCCATGCCATCCTTCGGGCGATCTACCAGAGCCGGCTTGCCAAGGATCTTTTCGGCGGCCTGACGCTCGGACCGGAGCGAGGAGATGACGCGGCCGGCAACGGCTGCTTCGATGGCGGTCGCTGCAACGCCCATGTTCTGGGCCTCGATGACCGACCACTTGCCGGTGCCCTTCTGGCCGGCACTGTCGACGATGATATCGACCATCGGCTTACCGGTGATCGGGTCGTTGGCCTTCAGCACCTTTTCCGAGATTTCCATGAGATAGGAATCAAGGCGACCTTCGTTCCAGCGGCCGAAGACGCCGCCGATCTCGGGTGCGCTCATGCCGAGGCCATCACGCAGGATGCCGTAGATTTCGGCGATCATCTGCATGTCGGCATATTCGATGCCGTTATGGATGGTCTTGACGAAGTGGCCGGCACCGTTCGGGCCGAGCCAATCGACGCAGGGTTCGCCGTTGAATTTTGCCGAAATCGAGGTCAGGACCTTTTCGACGCGCTTCCAGCTGTCTTCCGTGCCGCCGACCATGATGGACGGTCCGTGGCGCGCACCTTCCTCACCGCCGGAAACGCCCATGCCGATAAAGGTCAGGTCGCTGCCTTCGAGGCTCTTGAAGCGCCGCATCGTATCGCGGAAGTTGGCATTGCCGGCGTCGATCATGATGTCGCCGGAGGACAGATAGGGCTTCAGGAGTTCCATCTGCTGGTCGACCGGATCGCCGGCTTTGATCATGATGATGATCGGGCGTGGCGGTCGGATGGCCTTGATGAAATCTTCCATCGTTTCGCACGGAATGATCTGGCCCTGGAGGGCGCCTGCATCCGCGTAGAATTTTTTCGTGACTTCGACCGTACGGTTGAAGACGGCAATCTTGTTGCCTTTTTCAGCGATATTGAGGGAAAGGTTGGCGCCCATGACGCCAAGGCCGATTAGGCCGATTTCTGCCTGTTCCACGGGAGGAGCCTCCGATTTTGTTGCGCCTTCTTTTGGCATTGGTGCGCCATGGGGGCAAGGGAGCGATTGTCTAAATCGGTGACATTCTGCATTTGTCTGCCCCCATAGCCTGCCCCTATAATTCGGGCCTGTCAGCCGGGGCGATCCTCGCCATCGTCAATGATGCGCCAGGCGGCACCGTCGAGATCGTCATACTGGCCGTTCTTGAGAGACCAGAGGAAGGCCGCAAGCCCGAGGCCGCCGAGAAAGAGCGCGACCGGGATGAGGTAGATGAGCATGTTCATGCGGCGCGCATCTTTCCTTTTTCAGCCGTCTTCTCGGCCCCCGCCTGTGCCGCCAGATCCTCGCTGCCGATCCGGTTCAGGCGCAACGCGTTGACGACGACGATGATCGAAGAGGTGGACATGGCGACGGCGGCGATCAGCGGCGTTGCATAGCCGGCAAGCGCGATCGGCACGGCGATGATGTTGTAACCGATGGCGAGCCCGAAATTCTGCCGGATCAGGCGGCTTGAGCGGCGCGAGATATCGATCGCCAGCGGCACGGCATTGAGGCTTTCATGCATGAAGACGAAATCGGCGGCCTTGCGGCCGATATCCGCCGCGGTAGCCGGCGCCATCGAGACATGGGCCGCGGCGAGCGCCGGTGCATCGTTGATACCATCACCGACCATCAGCACCTTGCGGCCTTCGCCGGCAAGCGAGGCGCAATAATCGGCCTTGCCCTTGGGCGAGACTTCCGCCTTCCAGCGGGCAATGCCGAGTTGAGCGGTCAGCGCCCTTACCGGCCCGGCGCGATCACCCGAGACAAGGTCGACCGGCATGCCGTCGGCTTCCAGAGTGCGGATGGCCGAGGCGGCGTCCTGACGAAGCGCATCCTCGAAACGGATGCAGGTGACCTCGTGGCCGTCGCGCGACAGCACGACTTCGAGATCGGCGTTTTCGCTGCCGCTCACGTCCCCACAGGCAAAGCGGCGATTGCCGAGCCTGTAGAGCCCTTCGGCACGGCGCGCCTCAAGCCCGCTTCCGGGGATTTCTATCACGTCGTCGAAGAGCGGGAACGGGCCGGATGCCACGGCGCAGATCGCCCGCGACAGCGGATGGCGCGAATGGGCTGCCAGGCCGGCTGCGAGCGACAGGACCGGCCCCGGAATATCGCTGCCATTGACGAGTCGCGGACGGCCGAGTGTCAGAGTTCCGGTCTTGTCGAAAATGACGCTGTCGGCCTGGGCGAGCCGTTCCATGGCTGAGCCGTCCTTGACCATGATGCCGTTCTTGAACAGGCGACCGGCCGCAACGACCTGGACGACCGGCACGGCCAGACCCAAGGCGCAGGGGCAGGTGATGATCAGGACCGCGATGGCGATAAGCATCGCACGCTTCCAGTCGCCACCGGCAAGCCCCCAGGCGACGAAGGCGGTGAGTGCCAGAAGGTGGACGGCGGGCGAATAATATTGCGCGGCGCGGTCTGCGAGACGGCGATAACCGGCCTTGGCGCCTTCGGCCACTTCCATCAGCGAGATGACTTCGGCGAGGAAGGATTCCCTTGCCGTCGCTGTGACCTTGATGATGAGCGAGCCCGTGAGGCTGAGCGTGCCGGCATGGACGGCGGCACCGGCTGCGACTGCCTGCGGCACGCTTTCACCGTTGACGATCGAGACGTCGAGATCGCTTGCGCCCCACTCGACCGTGCCATCGACCGGAATACGTTCGCCGGCGGCAATCGCGACGCGATCACCGGGTTTCACATCCTCGACGGGGCGGTATTCGCGCGTGCCGTCAGGCAAAACGACCATGGCACCGCGCGGTGACAGGCGGGCAAGACCGCTGATCGCCGCCCTCGCCCGGTCACGCATGATGTGATCGAGCGTGCGGCCGATCAGCAGGAAGAACAGGAGTGAGACGGTGGCATCGAACCAGGCATGTTCGCCGTGATGCATGGTTTCCCACAGCGACACCGCATAGGAGAGCGTGATCGCAAGAGCGATCGGCACGTCCATGTTGGTGCGGCCGCGTTTCAGGACGGCCCATGCAGAGGAGTAGAAAAACCGGCCGCCATAGATCAGCGCAGGTGCGGCGATGAAGGCGGAGATCCAGTGGAACATGTCGCGCGTGGCATCATCGGCACCGGACCAGACGGAGACCGACAGAAGCATGATGTTTGCGGCGGCGAAACCGCAAAGGGCGACTGCGCGCACGAGATCACGCTGCAGCTTGTCGCCATCATCGAGCGAGGCATCGAAGAGATAGGCATCATAGCCGGTTGCAGCAGCGATCGAGCCGACGAAATCGGCGGGATCGACGGCCGATGCGTCGAGGTTCTGATGCCAGACGATGGAGACGCGTTTGGTGGAAAGATTGACGCGGGCTTTTTCCACTGCGGGCATGACCTTCAGCGCATTTTCGATCGAGACGATGCAGGCGCCGCAATGGACGCCGGGCACGCTGAGATCAACCTGCCGCCTGCCCTCGCCGAGATCGCGGCTTGCCAGCAGCATTTCTTCGGAAGACGGTGCGGATCTGACGATCTCGCCTTCCGTTCCGGGTGCGCAGCAGCTCATTACTTTGCTCCGTGGACAGAGACACGCTCCGCATGGTGGAGGATGCGTTGTCCGCCGCGCTCGGCGATTGCCTCGACAATCCAGTGACCCGGCAGGATCTCATGGGAAGCGCTGAAAGCTCCCTTGCCTTCTGCGGTCATATCGATGCTGAAATCCTGATGCTCGCCGACAGGGCGCTTGAAATTGAGGACAAGGTGGTCTGCCTCAACCGGCTGGCCGTCGGGGCCGAGCACTTCATAGCGAGCTCCATTGGCGGCAACGGCGAGCCGGCCGTTGACACCCGTCGCGGCAAGCGCCCTCGCTTGGGCCACCTTGCCGTTGAACTGCTGGCTGGCGACATAGGTGTTCGGGACGACGAGACCGCTCCAACTGGTAATGGCGTTATAGGCCATGAAGACATTGACCGATATGATCGTGCCGAAGAAGAGAACCATGACGCCCGCCATGTGCCAGCCCGTGAAAACGAAGCCCTTTTGCGATGCCGTGCTCATCTTTTGCCTCCTGGTACGAAAAAGTTAGCCGAGTAACTGTTGCGCTCGTGACTGGAGCGGTCTTCGGCGATGAAATGGAAGGATGCTTCGCTTTTGGCTTCATCCTTCGGCAGCGTGACATAGACCTTCAGCGCCATCGCCTTGTCCGGCGCGGCCTCGATGGCGAATTCGCGTCCGGGCACGTCCGAAATGCCGATGATCTTCATCGTCGCCTCCGGCATGCCGTCAAGCGTCAGCATGATCGTGCGCGGTTCGGGGATCATGTTGAGGAGGCGAACGGTGTAGCCATTGCGGATGGAACCATCCGACTCCATGACGAATTGCGGATTGCGGTCATGCAGCACGTTGATTTCCAGCCGGTCGCGGGACAGGAGCGCAACGACAAGGCCGATGCCGACCGCAGTCCAGACGCCCATATAGAGCAACGTGCGCGGGCGAAGCAGGATTTTCCAGTTGAAATGGCGGACGCCTTCAACAAAACCACCATCCGGCTTGCGGGTTCGGGTGGGATTGATCGACGAGGTACCACCGGCCGTCGCCAGCGCCATGTTGGTATCGTATTCGTCGAGCGTCGCATAAGCGATCAGGCCGCGTTCCTTGCCGATTTTGTCCATCACGCCATCGCAGGCGTCGATACAGAGCGCACAGGTGATACAGGCCATCTGCTGGCCGTCGCGAATATCGATGCCCATGGGACAGACTGCTACGCAGGCGTTGCAATCGACGCAGTCGCCGACGATCTGGCCGCTCGCTGCCGCCTTCTTGGCGTGGCGGCTGCGCGGTTCACCGCGCCAGTCGTTATAGGTCACGACCAGAGAATGCTCGTCGAGCATGGCGCCCTGAATACGCGGCCAGGGACACATGTAGATACAGACCTGTTCGCGCATCAGGCCACCGAGCAGGTAGGTAGTGGCGGTCAGGATGGCAACGGTGGAATAGGCAACGAAGGCGGCCTGACCGGTGATAAAATCAAAGGCAAGAGATGGCGCGTCGGCGAAGTAGAAAATCCAGGCGCCGCCTGTAGCGATTGCGATGGCAATCCAGATCGAATGCTTGACGACGCGCTTGGCGATCTTGTTCGCTGTCCAGGGGCCGGCATCGAGTTTCATCCGCGCATTGCGATCGCCTTCAATGAAGCGTTCGACGACGAGAAAGAGATCGACCCAGACCGTCTGAGGACAGGCATATCCGCACCAGGCGCGACCGACGGCCGAGGTCAGCAGGAAAAGGCCAAAGCCCGCCATGACCAGCAGCCCGGCGACAAAGATGAATTCCTGCGGCCAGATCTCGATGAAGAAGAAATAGAAACGCCGGCTGGCGAGATCGACAAGCACGGCCTGATCGGGGGCGAAGGGGCCACGGTCCCACCTGATCCACGGTGTCAGATAATAGATTCCGAGCGTGACGAGCATCACCAGCCACTTGAACCGACGGAAACGTCCCTCGGCACGCTTGGGAAAAATCTTCTTGCGTTTTTCATAAAGCGGCTGGCGTTTTTCGCCAGGCGAATGCACCGCCTTGACATCAATCCGTTCGACAGATGCGTCACCTGCGGCAACGCTTTCGGCGGTATAGAGATTCATCGGAACATTCCTTTGCACCATGCCTTTTCCCACCGCGCGACCCTCAATTCCTTGACGCAAGTCAAGGCATGCGGCATTCGCAGACCGTTTCACGCCCCTCGCCCATGCGGACGACAGAACGGAGATTACAATGACGCCAATGCCCGCACGCATCATTCACACGACGATCGACAGGCCATGGCGTGACGTCTACGCCTTCGCATCCCAGCCGGAAAACATGCCCCGATGGGCTGCCGGCCTCGCCGCGGGCTTGAGCCGAGAATGCGAAGACTGGATCGGCGACGGTGGGCCGATCGGCAAGATTCGTGTGCGGTTTACGCCCCGAAACGATCTTGGCGTTATCGATCATACCGTCACGCTGGATACAGGGATGAGTTTCGAAAATGCACTGCGGGTCGTACCGAATGGCGATGGCGCGGAAATCATGTTCACCTTGCTCCGACAGCCAGACACGGACGATCAGGCTTTCGAGGTGGATGCGGCGGCCATCCAAACTGACCTAGGCACTCTGAAGCAAATCCTCGAACAATCCTAGTCGGTCGCAACCTCCTGCCATAGCGGATATTCGATGGCCGGGACCCAAGGATCCCGGCCCAAGAGAGTTTCTGCCCGGAAGGGCTGAAACTCTACTCCCCGCCTCCCAGGGAATGGACATAAACAGCCAACTGCTTGACGGTGACGTCACCAAGACGGGTGGTCCAGGCTGGCATGACGCCGTGCTTCGGTGCGCGGATCTGGCCGGCAATCTGATCTTCACCATGCACCTTCAGCCAGATGGCATCGGCTAGGTTCGGGGCGCCCAGATCGCGATTGCCCTCGGCATTTTCGCCGTGGCAGGACGCGCAGTTATCCATGAAGATCTGCTTTCCGGGTTCGACCATCGAAGGATCGCGAGGCTTGCCGGTGAGGCTGACAACATAGGCTGCTGCCTGACGTATTTCGTCCGGCTGAAGTACATCCGCAAAAGCGGTCATCTCGCCGATACGAGTATCGGGATCGACCGCATCGCGAATTCCATGCGCGACAGTCTGGTAGATCGCATCTACGCTGCCACCCCAAAGCCAGTCATCGTCGTTGAGGTTGGGATAACCTTCACCACCGGCTGCACCGGTTCCGTGACAGGGCGTGCAGTTGACGCGGAAAGCCGCCGCGCCGCCGGCCATGGCAAACTGGTTGAGTTCAGGGTTGGCGATGATTTCTTCCGGTGTCGCAGCCGCGATCCGTTCAAGGATTGCGCCCTGAGCTGCTTTTGCTGTCGCCATTTCGTCCAACAGCACACCACGGCTGGAATAGCCGAGAACACCGCTGGTCGCATCGTTTACCAGCGGCCATGCAGGATAAAGGACGGTGTATCCGAGGGCCCAGACAATCGTGGCATAAAACGTCCACACCCACCAGCGGGGCATGGGATTGTTCAGTTCGCGGATGCCGTCCCACTCGTGGCCGGTGGTTTCGACGCCGCTGATCTCATCGATATGTTTGTCCGCCATTTTAGTCCTCCTTCAGAGGGATCTGGGCGGCATCGTCTGCATGAGACTTCGAGCCCGGGCGCAAAGTGAACAGGATGACGCCGGCGAAGAACAGGGTCATGGCGAGCAGGCCCCAACTGTCGGCGAATTGGCGGAGTGCGGTATAGGTTTCCATATCGCGCCCTCCTCAGCGGTAACCGGTTGTGTCGTCATAGGTCGAGAAATCGACCAGCGTGCCGAGCATCTGCAGATAGGCGACCAGCGCATCCATTTCGGTCAATTTGGTCGGATCGCCGTCGAAATCGCCGACCTTTGCCTTCGGATACCGTGCCAGCAAAGCGCTGGTATCGGCATTCGGATCAGCCTGCGCCTTCAGATCGGCATTCGCCTCGGCGATCATCTCGTCCGTATAGGGAACGCCGACGGTGCGGTTTGCCTTCAGATCCATGGAGACGTCGGTCACTTCGAGCGTATTTTCCTTGAGGAAGGAATAGCTCGGCATCACCGATTCCGGCACGACGTCGCGCGGTTCGATGAGATGCTGAACGTGCCACTCGTTGGAATAACGATCGCCGACGCGGGCCAGATCAGGCCCGGTTCGCTTCGACCCCCACTGGAACGGATGGTCGTACATGGATTCCGCCGCAAGGCTATAGTGACCGTAACGCTCCACTTCGTCGCGGAACGGGCGGATCATCTGGCTATGACAGACGTAACAGCCCTCGCGGATGTAGATGTTGCGACCGGCAAGCTCCAGCGGCGTATAGGGCCGCATCCCGTCGACTTTCTCGATGGTGTTTTCGAGATAGAAGAGCGGTGCGATTTCCACGATACCGCCGATGGAAACGACAAGCAGGGAGCCGACAAGAAGGAGCGTGGCATTTCGCTCGATGAATTGGTGTTTATCGAGAAGAGACATGCTGTCAGCTCCTTATTCAGCCGGCTGCAGACCGGCGGGGGCGACACCGGGGGTGCGCTCCTGCCGTTCGTGGCCGAGAATTGTCATTGTGACGTTGAATGCCATGAGCAGTGCGCCGGCGAGGAACATGAGGCCACCGAGGGCGCGCAGCAGGTAATAGGGGAACATGGCTGCGACAGTTTCCGCGAAGGAATAGACGAGGAAGCCCTGGTCATCATACTCGCGCCACATCAGGCCCTGCTGGATACCGGCAACCCACATGACGGCGGCATAGAGAACGATACCGAGCGTTGCGAGCCAGAAGTGCCAGTTGACCAGCTGCAGGCTGTAGAGCCGCTTGCGGTTCCATAGTTTTGGCACGAGGAAATAGACCGCGCCGAAGGTGATCATGCCGTTCCAGCCGAGTGCGCCGGAGTGGACGTGACCAATGGTCCAGTCGGTATAGTGGCTGAGCGAGTTGACGGCCTTGACCGACATCATCGGACCTTCGAAGGTCGCCATGCCGTAAAAGGCGACGGCCATGACCATCATGCGGACGATCGGGTCAGTACGGATACGGTCCCAGGCGCCGGAAAGCGTCATCAGACCATTAATCATGCCACCCCAGGACGGCATCCACAGCATGATGGAGAAGACCATGCCGAGCGTTTGCGCCCAGTCGGGCAACGCTGTGTAATGCAGGTGGTGCGGGCCTGCCCAGATATACATGAAGATCAGGGCCCAGAAGTGGATGATCGACAGGCGGTAGGAATAGACCGGACGGTTCACCTGCTTCGGGATAAAGTAATACATCATGCCGAGGAAGCCGGCCGTCAGGAAGAAGCCGACCGCGTTATGGCCGTACCACCACTGGGTCAGGGCATCCTGCACGCCGGAGAAGGCCGAATAGCTCTTGATGCCCAGGAAAGAGATCGGCATCGCCAGATTGTTGACGATGTGCAGCATGGCAATCGTGACGATGAAGGCCAGATAGAACCAGTTCGCCACATAGATATGCGGCTCCTTGCGCATGAAGATCGTGCCGAGGAAGACGACGAGATAGGCGACCCAGACGATGGTCAGCCAGATATCGACATACCATTCCGGCTCCGCATATTCCTTGCCCTGGGTGATACCGAGCAGATAGCCGGTTGCCGCCATGACGATGAAAAGCTGGTAGCCCCAGAACACGAACCATCCGAGATTGCCGCCAAACAGGCGGGCCCGACAGGTGCGCTGGACAACGTAGAATGATGTGGCGATCAGGGCGTTGCCGCCGAAGGCGAAGATGACGGCTGAAGTATGCAGCGGGCGCGTGCGACCGAAATTGAGCCATGGCTCAATGTTCAGATCAGGGAAAGCCAGTTGCAGGGCAACGACAACGCCGACCAGGAAGCCGACGACACCCCAGAAAACAGTTGCGATCGTGCCGTATTTGATGACTTCGTCGAAATATTCCGACTTTGCCGGGACGGCTCGTGGTGCACCTGCGGGTGCGAAAGAGACGCGGCGCAGCATGACGATGCTGCTGATGCCGAGTGTCAGGAACAGCACCCACATATGGGCGGCAAACAGACTGTCATGCGCGTAAGCCGCGCCAAGCAGCGCCAGGAATGTCCCGATTACCAGCGCTGCAGTTTCCAAAGGGTAGTTCATTGTTGGTATCCCCCAACGGCGTGATTGGCCGTCGCGAGGGTGGCTAAACAACGATTCCGAACGAATCCCCCTGCCACTTTCCGTCGCGACCACCGCGACAGATGGCAGCAGGCCACGTCAAATGCCTTGATTTGAATCAACGCAAGTAAGCCGGGCATGATGGAACTTTGCGCGATCAACGGTCATGCAGCTTCCGGAGGTCAGACTTGAGACACGATATCGATCTGACGAATGCAGTTCTGTCTGCTCAGCCCGTCCGACAATACGATCAGGACGTCATCATGTCGTGGATCCGGCAGGCGCATGGGGAACAACTCGCGCTTTGCGTCGAACTTGAAGAAATCGCCGACTCGCTGCCGGCGAGCATCAACAAACAGAAGTGCATCTATGCCGCCAAGGCACTCTGTCCGCTGATCCGCAGCATCCACCATTACGAAGAGAGCGTTCTGTTTCCGCATATCGCACGACAGCACGCCCATTCCGGACCGATGCTGGCAACGCTTTCACGGCTCAAATTCGAACATCTCGAGGATGAAGGCTATGCGGAGGAACTGACGGAAGCGCTCTTGCGCCTCGGCTCAGGAGAACCTGTCAATGACGAAGCAGTGGGATATATGTTGCGCGGCTTCTTTGAGGGCGTAAGGCGGCATATCGCCTTCGAAAAGGCCTATCTGCTACACGACTACCTGCCGTTCAGCCCGATATCTGAGTAACGACCGGTCAGTCGGCACGTCGCCGCCGGCGATCTTCCTTCTCCTGCATCACCACCAGCGCTCCGATCAATGTTCCCGATCTGCTTATCGGCGACATGCGGCAATGAATGACGACTGTGCGGCCCTCAAGCTTGTCAGCATAGGTCAAGGTCAGGCTCTCGCCCGCAAAACAACGATCAAGGCTGGGCTGCAGATCATGACGGAAATGATGCAGTCCGACAAATTCGGCGAAATGGCGGCCAATGAGAGTATCGCGCGGCACATCCATTCGCTGCGCATTGGTTTCGTTACTATAAAAGATGCGATAACCGGGCGCGACAACCATGACCCGTTCCGGCAGGCTATTCAGCAGCGCATCATCGAGATAACCGTCGGCGATGGCCTGCGGGATATCGACGGGCTGAGCCGGATCTTCGGTGGTTTTCGTTTTGGAAGGCAGCGACTGGTCGGTTATCAGATAACGCTCGACCAGCATCTGCAGCAGGTGGCCATTGCGCCTGACGCAGCCCCCATCATCGGCTTCCTCATTCAACAAATCGAGTGCGAATCGGAACTGCACGCCAATCGCCGACTGATCGCGCCCCTGGCTTCCAAGTATAGCCTTGACGAGCGGATCAATTTCCCGGTCGATCCGAGAAACAGCATCGTCGTCTTCCTGCTCGACCGCCTGGCGAAGATCAGAATATTTCGCCCAGAACAGATCAATCAATGCCTTCAAAATCGACCCCTCTCAAAACAACGCGAGAAGTGGCGCCTTCTACTGATGCGAGCCTACCCTGCATAAGATATGATTATAATTAATCATTTCGTCTAGTGCGGCCCCAAATAATGCCCCACAAAATACCATAGGATCACAAGCTATCGAAGGCAGATCAGCGCTCGACTGTTCCTTTGATGTTCCAGCGATCATGATACCACAGCCATTGTTCGGGATATTCGCGAACCCAGGTCTCAACCTTGTCGTTCAACACCTGAGCCGTACCCTGAACATCAAGGTTGCCCTTTTCATCGCGCGGCAGATCGATTCTCGGTTCGATCTCCAGGCGGAAGCGATTGTCGGGAAGGCGGATGCAGCGGGCCGGGTAGACCTCCGCATCGAACTGACGGACCAGTTTGGCCAGAAGCGGATTGGTTTTGACCGGCTGCCCGAAGAAAGAGGTCGACAGGCCCTTCTTGAATTTCTGGTCGACCAGAACCCCTACTCCGCCGCCGGCCTCGAGGCGGCGGGCAAGCGCGAAGGACGATCCCGCATGCGAGGGGACGAGGCTTCCCATCCGGGCCGCACGGAAGGAAAAGACCTTGTCGGCAATGTAAGGGTTGTTCGGCGGACGGAACAGCACCATGACCTCAAGACCGAAGGCCTTTCCAGCAACAGGCAGCAGTTCGAAATTGCCGGTATGCGCGGTAAAGACGATAAAAGGCCGCGGATTATCGCGTAGATCGAGGAAGATCGGTATGCCCGAGACTTCCACCCTGCCCGCTTCCGTCTTTTCCGGATCGAAATCGAAAAGCCGGTCGAGGAACACATATTCGGCAGCCATGCGCCCCATATGTCCCCAGCTGGCGACCGCGATCTCCTGGAGATCATTCTCCGACTTTTCCGGGAAAGCGTTGCGCAGATTGGTCATCATCAGCTTGTGACGCCACAGCTTCGGACCAACGAAACGCGCAATGCGATCGGCAAAACGTATGGCGGGATCCGCCGGCAATACCTTCAACAGGTTGAGCAAGCCAAAGGTCGCCTGCGCCACCAGCCACTGCCGGAAATGCATGAGCGCCAGAACGATGCGGGTGATGACCATCTTCATGGCCGATCAATCCATGCGCAGGACGATCTTGCCGAAGATCTGGCGACCTTCCATCCGCTCGAGCGCGCGGTCGATCTCGTCGAAGGTGACTTCGGTATCGATAACCGGATGAACGATGCCCTGCGCCATCTTCTGCATGGCGTCGGCCATGTTTTCCATGCGGCAACCGAAGGAGCCGAGAAGCTTGAGCTGCTGCTGGAAGAGCATCATCAGGTTGACGTCGGTCGAGACGCCAGAAGTCGAGCCGCAGGTGACCAATCGGCCGCCGCGCTTCAGGCAGAACATCGAGGCGGCGAATGTATCCTTGCCGACATGTTCGAAGACGACATCAACGCCCTTCTTCTTCGTCAGCTTGCGCACGACGCCTTCGAAGCGGTCCGTGCGGTAGTTGATGACGTGATCGGCACCAAGCGCCTTGGCCTTTTCGATCTTATCGTCGGAACCGACCGTGGTGATCACGGTGCAGCCGATCTTCTTGGCGAGCTGGATGGCCGCCGAGCCGATGCCTGAGCCGCCGGCATGAACGAGAATGGTTTCGCCCGGCTGCAGTTTTGCATTGTCGAACAGCATGTGCTCGACCGTGCCAAAGGTGACCGGAGCAAGAGCGGCTGCCACCGCATCGACGCCCGGAGGAGCCGGCACCAGCTGGCGGGCCGGAATGTTCGCCTTTTCCTGGGCAAAACCGTCGAGGTGAAAGCCGTGGACGCCCGAGACGTGCTCGCAGAGATTGTCTCGTTTTTCGCGACAGGGCTTGCAGAGACCGCAGGTGCGGGCGCCGTAGATCGACACAAGCTGGCCGGGAAGGACGTTGGAAACGCCCGGGCCGATGGCTTCTACGACGCCGGAGGCTTCGGCGCCGATCGTCAGAGGCATCTTGCGCTTGGCGAATGCCATGCCGCGCCAGCCCCATACGTCGATGTGGTTGAGAGCAACAGCCTTGACGCGCAGCGTCACCTCACCGGGACCCGGGGCATCCGGCTCGGGAATATCGACGGCTTCGAGCTTGCGGTCATCGATCAGTTGCAGCGCGCGCATGTTCTTCTTTTCCTTCCGGATGCATGAGGCGGGCGCCGACGTTCAAAAATGCGTCATGCCCGGGCATGTCCCGAGCATCTGCCAACACTCAATTTCACGTATCAACGTCAATAGATCCTCGGGACAAGCCCGAGGATGACGTCCTTTTTCTGTGGCGCAGGCCTTAGACCGGTTCCAGCGTCATGACAAGGCTGGCGTTCTGGCCGCCAAAGCCGAAGGAGTTGGACAGGACCGCCTTGGGCGAGCCGTCCCGCTTCACATTCGGCACCACATCGAGCTCGATCGTCGGATCGGGATTGGTATAGTTGATGGTCGGCGGCAGCGTGCCGGTCAGCATGGTCTGGATCGAGAATACGGCCTCCACGGCACCTGCCGCAGTCAGCGTATGGCCGATCATCGACTTGTTCGACGAAGCCGGGATGTTCTTCATGCGGTCACCGAAGACGGCGAGCATCGAGCCATATTCCATCTTGTCGTTTTCGGGCGTCGAGGTGCCATGGGCGTTGATATAACCAATACCGCTTTCATCCATACCCGCGTCTTCGAGTGCGGCGCGAATGGTGGCGATCGCCGGGCCGCCATCCGGCGAGGACCGAGTACGGTGGAAATGATCGGCCTTCTCGCCAAGACCCTTGATGATGCCGAGCACGGTTGCGCCACGCGCAAGCGCCGATTCGACCGATTCAAGCACCAGTGTCGCAGCACCTTCGGCGATGACGAAACCGTCACGATCCTTGCTGAACGGTTTTGATGCCTTTTCCGGCGGGTCGTTTTGCGTCGACAGGGCCGAAAGCAACGAGAAGCGCACCAGCGCCTCCACGCTGACGGAGCCGTCAGTGGCGGCAACAAGCGCCCGGTCGGTGCGACCCTGGCGGATTGCCTCGACACCAAGCTGGATTGCCGTTGCGCCAGATGCACAGGCGGTCGACAGCGTTACCGGCAGACCGCGCGTGCCGAACATGTCGGCAAGACGCTCGGAAATCGAGCCGAACTGAACGGCTTCGAGGAAGACCGGATCTGGACGTTCGCGCATGGCAGTCAAGAAGCGATCATAGGCATCGCCCTCGGTCTTCGACGGCGGCGAACGATCGGCAAGCGCAAAACGGTCATGCCATTCGGGCTCGACGGGCGGCGCAGCGAGGAAGAGCGGGCCTTCGAAATCACCCGAAAGACCGGCCTGCGCCAGCGCTTCCCTTGTCGTTTCGCGGGCAAAAGCGAAAGAACGTTCGACGGAATTGTTGGCAGGAACGGCGATAAAATCCACCGTGCCGCTGATGCGGGTCGACAGACCATCGGTCGGGAACCGTGTGATCTTGTGGATGCCCGAAGTACCGGAGGTCAGCGCCGACCAGTTATCGGCAAGCCCCTGACCGAGCGAGGTGATGACGCCCATACCGGTAACGGCTACGAGCGGGCGGCCAAGGTGGTCGGTGAAGCGGTTGTCACTCATCGTCTACTCCTTCACGCGTTCGCCGAGAGGACGGCAACGCCCTCACCGCGCGTGTAACCGACCGTTGTCACCACGGCGTGATTTGCCGGCTTGGACATTGGCTTTTCGTGGTCCGTATCAAAGACTGGGACAAGGCTCTTGCCGTCGAGCGAGAGGGCCGCAAGGATCAGGCCGAGCGGGAACTGGGCTTCCAGCGCGTGACCGGTGACACCACCGAAACCACGGATCGCAGCGCCGTCGAATTCCTTTTCCAGCACGATCTTTTCGCGGGCTGCCAGATCCACAAGGCCGCTTGCGCCGGAAAACACCACCGTGTCGCCGCGCTTGAGGCCGGAGGCGGAGGCTGCGAGACGCGACAGGCGTGTTTCCAGCTTGCCTTCGTCGCGGTTGCCGCGATCACCTTCGACCGCATCGATGACGGCATAGATATGGGCGCCGCGGCTTTCAGCACGGGCGCGGGATTCCAGCACCAGGAATGCGCCGACCGACCCAGTAATCATTCCGCCGCCATTGTCACCCGAACGCGACCAGAGCGGTTGCCATTCGCCTGTCGCATGGGCACCGATGCCCTCGACGAGAAGCAGGATATCGGCGCGCTCGGCGATGAAGGCACCGCCGACGAGGCTGTGGCTCGACTGGCCTGCCTTGATACGATGAAATGCCGTCTCGACAGCCGAAATGCCGGCAGCCTCTTCACCCATGAAGGTGCGCGAGGAACCGGTGACCTTGTGGACGATCGAGATATTTCCGGCCATCAGATTGGAAAGCTGCGCGAGGAAGAGCGTCGGCCGCAGTTCCGTGGTCAGCTTCTCGTTCAGCAGAATGTCGCGGTCGTTGCGCTTCAAGGCTTGATCGACGATCAGCGAATCGACCTTGATGTCGCGCTCACCGCCACCGGCGGCGACAATCATGTCCATCGAGGCGCATGCTTCGGCATCTTCTTTGAGACCGGCGTCATCAAGCGCCAGACCGGCGGCAAAGACGCCGAGGCGCTGCCAGTTTTCCATCTGGCGCTGGTCGCGCTTGACGATCTGGGCGGACCAGTCGATTTCCGGAAGCGGATGGACCGGATAAGGCGTGAAACGCTCGGTTTCCACGGTCGGCTTGCGGGTGGTGGCCGCAGACAGAAGCGCGACATGCGCATCCTTGCCGACGCCCTGACCGGTGACAATGCCAATACCGGTGATCACAACATCATTGTCAGACTTCATCTCTGTCCTCTTTCGCGGACTTGCAGCTTTCGCCGCGCCTTCAAAGCAAACCGCGACCCATCAGGATCGCGGTTCAAGCTTCTGTTTCATTCCATGCCGTGGCCACAAGGCCGCCGCGCGTTTCCGCGCAACAGTCTTCACCTGCCGGCATTCATCGCCGCGACCAGACCGACTTCTTCCGCACGCTTGCGCACGATCGGCGCCAGCGGGATTTCGGAAAAGGGCATGGTGCGCAGCTTCAGCTGAGCGTCGCAGACCTTTTTGCCACCGGACGAAATCTTCGCCTTGGTGACAGCATAGCCAGAACCTTCGTGTTCGAGATACGCCTCGATGTCGAGAACGGCTTCCGGCTCTACGAAAGCGCGCATCTTGGCACCGTCGACGGACATCAGGAACGGCATGGCGGCGAAATCGGTGGCGGCAAGCACGAGCATGCCCGACGCCTGCGCCATGGTTTCGATAAGAAGGACGCCAGGCACGAGAGGCATGCCGGGAAAGTGACCTTCGAACACGGGGCTTTTCGCCGGCACGGTAGACCGCGCCGTCAGCGTCTTTCCTTCGAGATCGAGCGTTTCCACCCGATCAATCATCTGGAAATATTCAAGCAGCATCTGGTTTACGGCAGGAGCTTAGCCCTTGGCCGCCTTCAGCTCGTCGATCTTGGCGCAGAGGTTTTTCAGAACGAAATACTCTTCGGTCGAAACCTTGCCTTCATTGACTTCCTGGGTCCACTGCTCGAGCGGAATCTTGATGCCGAATTCCTTGTCGATCGCAAACACGATATCGAGGAAGTCAAGGCTATCAATGCCGAGATCGTCAATCGTGTGGCTTTCCGGGGTGATGGTTTCCCGGTCGATTTCGCTGGTTTCAGCAATGATGTCGGCAACTTTGTCGAATGTAGCAGTCACGCCCATGTCCTTTGAGAATAGGTAATTCGTAGCTCCACATAGGGAAAATGGTTCCAAATGCCAATGGCTTCGTTTTTTCGGACGCAAAATTTGCACCGAAACTGTTGCCTAAACAGCAATCGTTAACACCGCAATCATGAAGGCTTGCGACTTATACCGCAATAGAGTGCCTGCCACGCCCGCTCTCAAGATAACGATCGAAGACCGCGGCGATCGTCCGGGTAAACGGCCGCCCCTCCGGCGTAATCGTGAAGGAGGCGTTGCCGACGCGACAGATGTCATCCGGATTGCTGCGGGCAAAAGCGCGGGCCTCGGAAATCAACGCGTGAGCGCCGGCCGGAAAATTGGCGAGCAAGGGCATGAAATCGAAGCCGAAATCGCACATCAGCCGCTCGATGACATAGGCGCGCATACGATCATCTTCAGACAATTCCACGCCCCGGACTGCCGCCATCGCCTCGACTTCGACCATGCGCTGATACTCCCCGGTAGCCGGCATATTCTGCACATATCCCTGCGGCAACTGACTGATGGAAGACGCGCCGAGACCTATCAACGCATCAGCGCTATCGGTCGTGTAGCCTTGAAAGTTGCGCCGCAGCCGGCCTGTCCTTGCCGCAACGGCCATCGAATCAGACGGCTTTGCGAAATGATCGATACCGATCTCCTGGTAACCCGCTTCAATAAGAAGCCGACTGGCAAAATTGCTCTGACGGAAGCGTTCGCCGATATCCGGCAATGCGGATTCGGGTATCATCGTCTGATGTTTCTTCATCCACGGAACGTGAGCATAGCCGAAAAGCGCCACGCGATCGGGCGAAAGGGACAAGATGTCGGAAAGCGTGCGCCCGACGCCTTCCAGCGTCTGATGCGGAAGCCCGTAGAGCACATCACAATTGACCGAACCGACGCCACGTGCACGGACGGCATCAACGACGGACTTGGTCTGTTCGAAGGTCTGGATGCGATTGATCGCCTTTTGGACGGTCGGATCGAAATCCTGAACGCCGAGACTTGCGCGCGTCAAACCAATCGCCGCCAGCGCGTCATAACGGGCTTCGTCCAGATCGTTCGGATCCATTTCGACGCTGATTTCGGCATCGGCGGCGACATTGAATGATGCCCGCAGACAGGCCATCAGATCGGTCATGTCCTCAGGCTTCAGCATTGTCGGCGATCCGCCGCCGAAATGTATGGCCGTGACCTTTGCACCTTTCGGCACTTTTGCGCCGACAGCAGCGATCTCCAAGCGGAGTGCGGCGAGATAGGTTGTTATCGGATCATAGCGGAGCGTCTGCTTGGTATGGCAGGCGCAGAACCAACAGAGCCGATCGCAATAGGGGATGTGAAGATAGAGCGACAGATTGTTGCCGGTATCCAGTTTGGACAGCCACTGCGAATAGATGTCGCAATTTACACCAGTGTGAAAATGCGGCGCAGTCGGATAGCTAGTGTATCGCGGCACAGAGCCTGAATATTTCGCAAGCAATCTTTCGCTCATCGCACACCTCTTCTCATGTGCCTCAAGAGCTACCTGCGGAATATTTTAGCGACTTTGACTTGGATCAAGCATGAGAAGGGCAACTGAACCAAGTTCGGACCATCGATCGCCGCCTGCAGCGCCGCACCTTTCGTCAGGTGAATGAGGAGTGCTGTAGCTTTTGAGCAGTGTATCAGGTTTGCGAAAATCAATTCCGATTTTCGGGCCAGGTGTGCCGGCGTGGGGGAATGGGAATGGATGCGCAGCTAAAGATTCTGGACATTCACGAGGTGCCGCTGGTGTGTCGCGCCTGCGACGCCCGTCATAGCGGTATCTGTTCGACGCTCACCCCGCTTCAACTCACAGAGCTGAACAAGCATTCGCAACGCAGGGCGGTAGAAGCTGGTACGGAGCTTATCGGCCAGGGCCAGCAGGTTCATTCCTATTCGAATATACTCAGGGGCGTCATAAAGCTTTCGAAGATCATGGCGGACGGACGCCAGCAGATCGTCGGCCTGCAATTTGCGCCGGATTTCATGGGCCGGCCGTTTCTCGGCGAAAGCCTGATGGCAGCGGAAGCCGCAACAGATGCCGAACTTTGCGTGTTGCCGCGAAAAATTCTCGAACGAATGATTTCCGAATCATCGGAACTCGGCAGCCGTCTTCACAACCAGGCACTGACGGAACTGGACGAAGCGCGGGACTGGATGCTGACGCTGGGGCGCAAATCCGCCCGCGAGAAAGTCGCAAGCCTTCTGGTTCTGGTCGCAGCACATGCCGACCCCGACCGGCTTGGTGCCTGCGCCTTCGAACTGCCGCTGTCGCGCGCAGATATCGCAGACTTTCTCGGATTGACGATCGAAACGGTCAGCCGCCAGATGACCAAGTTGCGCAAAGACGGCCTCATTCACATAGAAAACAACCGGCAGGTTTATGTGCCGGATCTCGACAAGCTGGCGGTGACCGCGGGCGGCGACTGACCGCCCGCACACACCACGGTTACGGCGTACGTCCTTCGACGAGAACAGCGCGGATTGCTTCGAGTACCGCATCCGGCTGAATGCCGGTGCAAACGTCTTGGCTCGGCACGCCATCCCAGGCGCTGCCGACATATTTGCGGCCGTGATCCGGTGCCTGGATAGTCTTTCCATCCGCAAGGCCGCCACAAACGACACGAACCGGACCGGTGCGAACTTCAAAGAGATGCGGCTCGGTGAGGTAAACGCAGGCGCAGCTGTCGTGCAACGCCATGCCGTCGAGACCGACGCGCTGGCGATAAAAATCGATGTAATATTGCGACAGGTCGGAAAGGAGCCTTAGCTCCGAAGGCCCGGCCTCCACCATTTTCGCCAGATAATCGGAAGACATGGTTGTTTTCAGAGTCACGTCGAGACCGATAATCGTGACTTTCCATGACGCGGTGAAGACGACATCCGCGGCTTCGGGATCGCCATGGATATTGGCCTCTCCCGCCGGAGTGACATTGCCGTTAACGTCGAAAGCGCCGCCCATGATCACCACGTCCTTGACGAGGGCCGCGATTTCCGGATCGGCCTTCAGGGCGAGCGCCAGGTTGGTCATGCGACCGACGGCGACCAGCGTGACATTGCCGGGATCGGCTCTCACCGTATCGATGATGAACTGCGCCGCCGAACGCTCGTCAATCGGATGGTCGACGTCCAGCGGCACGCCAATATTGCCAAGCCCGTCCTCGCCATGCACGACCGGGGCGAAATGTGCGGCATCGCGGCCATCGTCATAGGCCCGCCCCGCCCCCTTGGCGATGGGCGCTTCGATCTTCCACTGCTGATGCAGATACTGTGCGTTTCGGGTCGTGATCTCGATCGGAGCATTGCCGAACACTGTCGTGACACCGACGAGATTTATGCCTGGATGGCGGTGCAGGTAGAGGAGTGCCATGGCGTCGTCCACGCCGGGGTCGGAGTCGAATATCACTTTAAGCATGCGGGCTTATCCAGTCTTTCAATCGAATGCGAGGCCGCGCACCATAAGGGCATTCGGACGCGGCGCAATCCCGAGGCACACGGCAGAACGGCTGCAGTGCCGGGAGGGCTTGTCGGACCGGCCGTTCCATGGAAGAAGGCGGCACCTTCCTGAAATTGCCCTCCTCCGAGCCTGATCCCGTGCCCGATATCGCATTCGAACTTCTGTTCCTCCTGTTTCTTGCCGCCGTTTTCGCCGGCTTCGTCGATTCAATCGCTGGCGGCGGCGGGCTGATCACCATTCCCGTCCTGCTGATCGCCGGCATACCGCCGCTGGAGGCGATCGCGACCAACAAGCTGCAAGGCCAGTTCGGCGCGGCGTCGGCAACGATTGCCTATGCGCGCAAGGGACATATCAACCTGCGTAACCAGTTGCCCATGGCGCTGATGGCAGCCGCGGGCGGCGCTGTGGGGGCAGTGCTTGCTTCGGTCGTTCCGGCTTCGGCGCTGGCCGCCGCCATCCCTTTCCTGCTGATTGCAATCGCGCTGTTCTTCGCCTTCAAGC
This sequence comes from Hyphomicrobiales bacterium, assembly GCA_900472575.1. Taxonomy (GTDB): domain Bacteria; phylum Pseudomonadota; class Alphaproteobacteria; order Rhizobiales; family Rhizobiaceae; genus Neorhizobium; species Neorhizobium cellulosilyticum. The sequence goes on along the minus strand of UCIV01000021.1, from coordinate 186,626 downwards.
CCAGCCTGTCGGACACGGATGGGCGGCGGCGGGTGACACCGTTCGTTTTCGGCCTGACCGCCGTGCCGCTCGTCGGGCTTTATGACGGCCTGTTCGGGCCGGGCGCGGGCTCGTTCTATATGCTCGGCTTCGTGCTTCTCGCAGGCTTCGGCATGCTGAAAGCGACGGCACACACCAAGCTCATCAATTTCGGCTCGAATTTCGGCTCGTTCCTGGTCTTCGTCGCGACAGGATCGATCCTGTGGAAAGTCGGCTTGCTCATGGGGGTCGGCCAGTTTATCGGCGCGCAGATCGGTTCGGGACTGGCGATGAAAAAGGGCGCGAAGATCATCAAGCCGCTGCTGGTGCTGTCATGTCTTGTGCTGGCGACAAAGCTTCTTGCGGACCCGAACCACCCTGCCCGGCTCTGGCTCGGCTGGTGAGAGGAAGATTACCCCTTCATCCGAAGGGGCAGCCCAGCGGCCACGAAGAACACTTCGTCAACCGAGGCGGCAATCTGCTGGTGCAGGCGCCCGGCGTGATCGCGGAATTCACGCGCCATCCTGTTCTCCGGCACGATCCCCAGACCGACTTCGTTCGAGACAAAAATGATCCGGGCGTCGAGGCTGGAGAGTTGTGCGGCGAGTTCGGCGCAGCGCATCGGGATATCTTCGCCCTCCATCATCAGATTGGTGACCCAGAGCGTCAGGCAATCGACAAGCACCACGCGTCCCGGCCTGTCGATTGCGCCAAGCGTATGGGAAAGTTCGACCGGCTCTTCATGCGTCACCCAGGATGCCCCACGATCCTCCTGATGGCGGCCAATCCGTTCGCGCATCTCGTCGTCATAGGCTCGACCGGTTGCTATATAATGGCGCTCGAGGCCTGTCGCCTCAGCCAGGCGTTCGGAAAAGGCCGATTTCCCGGAGCGGGCGCCGCCGAGCACAAGAGCTGTTTTGCCGGATAGGATCATGGAGGAAGGTCGCATAGAGGCCAGACGAAACCGGACGATTCGTAGATGTCAGAGGCGTCCGGTCCGTGTTCGGGTTTGTCTGGATTCGTATTGCACGCAGATCGTCGGACATGCGGAGCTTGAAGTCAACAGGTCCCGCAAATCCGAACCGGATTGCCGCCTGCCTGCGCATTTGGACGCACTATTCATTTTGCGACATCGCGTGACGAATTACAGAGGGGCGTCGTGGGTTTGTGAGGCGTATTGGATCGACAAAACATAAGGCGTCGCGACGAGATCGCAGCCACTGAGGAAACACCCAAATGCTCTACGTGTTCAAAAACAGCAATGGCCTGCAGATCGCCTGGAATTCCGAACCCCCCAAGGCATTCCGTCAGACGCGCCCGTCGGACACCGCACGCCGCATGTCGCTGTTCGGCTTCATCAGAACATCCAATTCCGGCTGAAGCCGGCACTGCCGATATTCCGGGCTTTCCGGCACATCACGCTGACGATCGGCAGATCGATGGATCACAAAGTCGCCTTGATGCCACCTAGGAGAGCATCCTTGCTGCATCAAAGCTCTGAAATATCTTAGAATGATGAACTAGCCCGAGGCCTATAAAGAGGCAGCCGGTACGCATTACCAAAATTCCGGCGCCACTGGCGGAGCTCTTGTCCGCGTCACGAAACTTAGCGACACTTCCTTACCGGATGGTTATTGAGGAGTGCGAGAAGCAAACAATATTCACCGGTCATACGTTTTTTCGGTGCACCGCACTTTTTTCTGAAATTTTTTCGCGCCGCTAATCGGCTACAAAAGGTCAAATCTCGGGCGTGACTTTATCGCCATTTATGATCGCGCCGAAGTTGCGCCTATACGGACAGCGCAGATAGGCGGCAATTGATCGTTTTTAGGCCTTCCAAGCGGCACAAATCACGTTCTTCCAAGGAGTTACGAGAAACTCTCGGATAAGCAACGCTGACAGCTGCTGTTGATTTATTTGATTTAAGCCGTACGCTGCCTGCGCTGACAGAAAAATGCGCCCTATCTGTGGCTGTTGACAGGTAGCAAAAAGACGCATGGGGACAGCGACCATTGAGAGGGTGCGGCCTCGTCGCTCCCAGGCGCTTTCATCACGGATTTCGGTAACACCGGCTCCACGTATCGATTGTCAACACCAAGACTGGGAGGTCTTACGATGAAAAAACTCCTCGCTTCCACCGTCTTCGCAGCCGGTCTTTATGGGTTTGCCGGGGCAGCCTATGCCGACTGCGGCTCAGTCTCTATTGCTGAAATGAACTGGGCTTCGGCCGGCGTTGCCGCGAATGTCGACAAGATCATCCTCGAAGAAGGTTATGGCTGCAGCGTTGAACTCGTTACCGGCGACACGATGCCAACCTTTACCTCGATGAACGAGAAGTCGCAGCCCGACATGGCACCCGAATTCTGGGTCAATGCCGTGCGCACCCCGCTCGATGCGGCGGTCAAGGAAGGCAGATTGATCGAGGCCGCCGAAATCCTTGCCGATGGTGCCGTCGAAGGCTGGTGGATCCCGAAATTCCTGGCTGACGCCCATCCGGACATCAAGACCGTCGAGCAGGCGCTCAAACATCCGGAACTCTTCCCTGCCCCGGAAGATCCGTCCAAGGGCGCAGTAACCAACTGCCCGTCCGGCTGGAACTGCCAGGTTTCGACGGCCAATCTCTATCGCGCCCTCGGCGCCAAGGATAAAGGTTTCGATCTGGTCGATACCGGGTCGGCTGCGGGCCTTGATGGCTCGATTGCCAGCGCTTTCGAGAAAAAGACCGGCTGGCTGGGCTATTACTGGGCACCGACCGCCATTCTCGGCAAGTATGAGATGGTGAAGCTATCCTTCGATGTGCCGCACGACAAGGCAAACTGGGACGCCTGCACCGCGGTTCCGGACTGCGCCGATCCGAAGGTCAATTCCTATCCGACATCGCAGGCCTTCACAGTCGTGACCAAGCAGTTCGCCGACAAGGCGGGTGTTGCGATGGACTATATCAAGGCCCGAAAGTGGACCAATGCGACGGTCAACGGCATTCTCGCCTGGCAGACTGACAACCAGGGCACCAATGCGGACGCAGCCAAGCATTTTCTGGAGACCCAGCCGGACGTCTGGACCAAGTGGGTTTCACCGGAGATCGCCGAAAAGGTGAAGGCATCGCTTTGATGCGGACAAGGGAGGCGGCGGATTGCTGCCGCCTCTCCTCCGGATGACCTCACAGAAGCGCGCAGCATAAGATCCCTTATGGGCGTGCGACGCGCCAGGTCATCCGCGATGATTGCCAGCCCGAGCATGAAGCGATGCCGGGAAGATGCAAACAGGCACAACAAGGGGAAGAGCATGGCAATCTGCGAGTTCCTGCCACGAGCCTTCTGTCGGTTCCCGGCCATCAGCGACAGTTATATTCGCCAGGCACGCCAAGTTATCGATGACGGTTTTAGAGGCCTCGTGCGGGAATACGGATATATAATCGATGCGCTGAAAGCTCCGCTTCAGTGGTTCCTGAACTATCTCGAGAGACTGTTCACCACCTCGCCCTGGACGGTCGTTCTGATCGTCATGCTGGTGGTCGTCTATTTTGGCAGCCGAAGCATCCGCATAACCGTCGGCACTGCGATCGGGATGCTGCTCATCGGCCTTGTGGGACTGTGGGAAGATACGATGACGACGCTTGCCATCGTGACCGTGTCGACATTGATTGCCATCATCATCGGCCTGCCGATCGGTATCCTGATGGCGCGATCGGAACGCGTGCAGGGCGTGATAAATCCCATTCTGGACGTGATGCAGACGATGCCCAGCTTCGTCTATCTCATCCCGGTGGTTGTTATTTTCGGTATTGGCAAGGTACCGGGACTGATTGCTGTCGTTATCTATGCCGTGCCGCCGATGATCCGCCTCACCAATCTCGGGATCAGGCTTGTCGACAAGGAGGTGCTGGAGGCGGCGGATGCTTTCGGGTCTTCTCGCGGCCAGAAACTCTGGAACGTGCAGATGCCGCTGGCGCTGCCGACAATCATGGCCGGCATCAACCAGACGATCATGATGTCGCTTGCCATGGTGGTCGTCGCCTCCATGGTCGGGGTCGGAGGGCTTGGCCGCAATACGCTGCAGGCGATCAACAACCAGTTTTTCACCTACGGCTTCCTCAACGGTTTTGCGCTTGTGGCGATCGCCATCATCTTCGATCGCACCAGCCAGGCCTTCGGCATGCGGCTTCAGCGTCATTCGGAGGTGGTGCATGGCTAGTCACGGCATAGAGATAAAAGGCCTCTACAAGATCTTCGGGGCCAATGCCCGACAGCATGTGGAGGCGGTGAGGAACGGCCTTTCCAAAGCGGAACTGAATGAACGCTACGGCCATGTTCTGGGGCTGAAGGACATCAACATTTCCATGCCGGCCGGTGGCATTACCGTTGTCATGGGACTTTCCGGCTCCGGCAAATCGACGTTGATCCGTCATATCAACCGGCTGATCGAACCGACATATGGCGAGGTCGTTTATGACGGTGTCAATGTCTGCGGCATGAACGAGCGGGACCTGCGCGAATTCCGTCGTCACAAGACGGCGATGGTATTTCAGAAATTTGCGCTTTTGCCACATCGTACAGTGATCGAGAACACCGTTTACGGGCTCGATATTCAGGGCGTTCCCCGCTCGGAAAGCCTGAAGAAAGGTCAATACTGGATCGAACGCGTGGGGTTGACCGGGTTCGAGAACCATTATCCGAACCAGCTGTCGGGCGGCATGCAGCAGCGCGTCGGCCTTGCCCGTGCACTGACCAACGATGCAGACATCCTGCTGATGGACGAAGCCTATTCGGCACTCGACCCCCTGATCCGCGTCGACATGCAGACCGTTCTTCTCGACCTGCAGGCAGAACTGAAGAAGACCGTGGTTTTCATTACTCACGATCTCGACGAGGCTTTGCGGCTTGGTGACAAGATCACCATCCTGCGCGATGGCCAGGTCGTGCAGCAGGGAACCGGCCAGGAGATCGTTTTGTCACCGGCCGATGACTACATCACCGCCTTCGTCAAAGAGGTAAACCGCGGCCGGGTGATCCAGGCGAAAACGGTGATGAAGCCGTTCGACGGACTGGCGGATGGGGTGCGCATAGAGGCGACCACCACGCTCGAAGCTGCAGCCAAGGCTATGACCGAGAGTGGCCAGACAAAGGCGACGATCATCGACGAAGCAGGAACGCCCACCGGCACGCTCGACCTGCAGACGATGATGGCGGCCATGGTGACACCCGCCGGTTCCGACACCTCCAAGATGGCGGCAGAGTGAAGACGGAAACAGAAGCGCCGGCGTCGCAGCCGGCGCATATCCTGTTGGTTGAAAGCATATAAAGAGATCCTTATATCTTACTTTCAGCTTCAGGAGGGCGCCATGCCGACAGCCAATCCATTGACCGCGCTCATTGCAGAAAAGGGCGTTCTGCTGGCGGATGGCGCAACCGGAACCAACCTGTTTGCCGCAGGGCTCGAAGCAGGCGAAGCGCCGGAACTCTGGAACGAGGCGCATCCGGACCGGATCACCAAGCTGCATCAGGATTTTGTCGATGCTGGCGCCGACATCATTCTCACGAACACATTTGGCGGCACTCGCCACAGGTTGAAGCTGCATCATGCGCAAGACCGGGTGCCTGAACTCAACAGGCGGGCAGCCGAGATCGCGCGCGCCGTGGCCGACAAGGCTGGTCGAAAGGTCATCGTCGCAGGTTCTGTCGGGCCGACCGGCGAATTGCTGATACCGCTCGGAGCATTGTCCTATGAGGATGCGGTTCAGGCTTTTGCCGAACAGATGGAAGGATTGAAGGCCGGCGGTGTCGATGTCGCCTGGATCGAGACCATGTCGGCAGCGGACGAAATCCGAGCCGCGGCAGAAGCGGCGGTGAAAGTCGGCCTGCCGTACACCTATACCGGATCGTTCGACACGGCCGGCAAAACGATGATGGGGCTTAATCCCAAGGATATCCATGGTGTTGCCGCCGATGTCGGCAGCGGGCCGGAAGCAGTCGGGGCAAATTGCGGCGTCGGTGCGTCCGACATTCTTTCCTCGCTTCTCGACATGACCGAGGCCAACCCGGATGCGATCACCATCGTCAAGGGCAATTGCGGCATTCCGGAGTTTCGCGGTTCTGAAATCCATTATTCCGGCACACCGCCGCTGATGGCGGAATATGCGCGGCTGGCGCGCGACGCGGGCGCAAAAATCATAGGCGGCTGCTGCGGCACCTCCTGCGAGCATCTTTCGGCCATGCGTGTAGCGCTGGACAATTATACGCCGCGCCCGCGCCCGACAATCGAAGAAATCGTCGACAAGATCGGCCCGCTCCGCAATAAGACGGCGAGCGAATCCGGTGGCGATTCCGGCCAGGAGCGCCGTCGTCGCCGGAGTTAAGGCAACGGGGACGAACAGAATGACCAGTGTATCGCCAATAGGCAGCCGCGAAACCGTAGCCGAAGGGCTGGCCAGCCTTTCCGAAGATAAGCAGAGCTGGCTTAATCTTCTGATGGAAAATCCGGCCCAGGACGACCTGATCCTGGCTGGTCTGCATCTTTATCTCGATCAGGCTTCGGAGGCGCGTTTCCTTAATACGCTGAAGCTCGAAAAATGCGGTGAGTGGCTCGGCAACATGGCGCCGGACCGCCTGCAAATCCGTCTGTCGGAAGCAGGGAAATCCAGCCAGCATCCCGCCTATCTGGCCTTCAAACAAGGCTTGACCCGCTCCGGTGGCCTGGAGCGGGCCTATCCCAAGGCGCCGGTCTGATCAGCGCGCCAAAGCACGTCGTGATGCTCAAGATTCGCTTCCCGTGCTTTAGCTCTCTGTTTTTGCGCATGTCTTTATCCCGAAACCGGTGGCCACTTTCGGGAGACATGCTGCAGGCCTATCGCTTTAGCGTCTCCGCGAGCCGGACCAGATCCAGGAAACCCGATCGATAACCGAACGGGTCTTCGCCGCGCGCGTTGCGGGCGATATCGAGGATCGAGCCGTAGGAATAGGCTTCAAGCGTCCCGGCGCCCCGCAATTTCTGCCCGAAGGCGGCAACTGCCGTTGCAAAGCGGACATCCTGCGGCGCCGCGTTGAAATCGCTGAAGGCATTTGCCTGTGTCACCGCGGTGGTGATGAGCCTGCTCGTGTCACCATCCGGTTGCTTGTAGCGAAGCTTGACGAAGGCGAGTTCGTCGGAAGCAGGCGTTTCGGAGGACGGTTTGCCATAGCGCAGCGGATCGTTGAGCACGGCCTCGCTGCCTTTCGGAGTGACCTCATAGATCGCCGTCACCGCATGGCCGGAGCCGATATCGCCGGCATCGACGCGGTCATTGTTGAAATCCTCCCGTCGCAACGCACGCGTCTCGTAACCGATCAACCTGTATTCGGCGATCCGCGCGGGGTTGAACTCGACCTGGATTTTTACATCCTTGGCGATCGGGAAAAGCGTCGACCCCGCCTCCTCCACCAGCGCCTTTTGCGCCTCCGCCAGCGTGTCGATATAGGCGGCCGTGCCATTGCCATTCTGGGCAAGCGTCTGCATCAGGCTATCGTTGAGATTGCCTTCACCGAAGCCGAGAACCGACAGATAGATTCCATCGCGGCGGCGATCCTCGATCAGGCGCTTGAGATCGCCATCGCTCGATGCGCCGACATTGAAATCGCCATCGGTCGCCAGCATGACACGGTTGACACCGTCCTTGATGAAGGCCCGACGAGCCAGATCGTATGCCGCCTCGATGCCTTGCGCACCGGCGGTGGAGCCGCCCGGCTGCAGCGTGTCGATGGCGTTCAGGATTGTGTCACGTTCGCTCGCGGAAGTGGGTTCGAGCACCGTGCCTGCGGAACCGGCATAGGTGACAATCGAGACCTTGTCCTCCGGTCTCAGCTTGCCGACCAATAGGCGGAAGGCACTTTTCAGCATAGGCAGCTTATCCGGTTCATTCATCGAACCGGAAACATCGATCAGGAACACAAGGTTGGCAGGCGGTGTGGTGGACGGAGCCAGGTCATAGCCCTTGATTGCCACATTCATCAGCTGTGTGCCGGCATTCCAGGGCGTCGGCGTCATAGTGACGGTGGTGCGGAACGGCGTTTCGGCCGATTGCGGGCGCGGCCAGTCGTAAGGGAAATAGTTGACCATCTCCTCGACGCGAACACTGTCGGGATCGGGCAACCTTCCCTGCATCAGCGCCCGACGAACGACGGAATAAGAGGCCGTGTCGACATCGACGGAAAAGGTCGAGACCGGATCGGTGGCGACGCTCTTGACCGGATTGGGATCGGCATTGGCGAAACGGTCACGGTCTTGCTGGAGCTGCGGCGCAACAGTGTCGAATGTTGCGGTATTGCCGTAACGCGCATCCGCCTGCGATGCAGCGCGAGAGGCCAGCGGTGCGGGAGACGAAGGCGACGCGGGCTCGATCATGGGGGCAGGCATCGGCTTGGCTAGCGGCTGTGGCGATCGTTTTGCAGCTCCGCCGGACGCCTCTTGCCTGTTCAGCAATTCTGCCGTCTCACTCGCGTTGAAATCGCTTCGAAGGTCGGTTGGAGGGGCAACCTCTTGCCTTTGCGCCTGCTGCACTGCCATTTCGGCTGGCGGCGGGGCAGAAATGTCGGAAGAAACCGGCAGGCTGCCGCGCGTCAGTTCGAAAGTAAGATAGGCGGCCGAAGGGACAAGCAGAAGCGTGGCCAGCGCCGAGCCTGCAAGGTAGTGTTTCCGGGTAATCATGTTGTTGCTCCATATCCGGTTGAGGATGGAGCTTTGACGGTGCCACCAGCTTGTTCCTTGGGTCTGGCTCGCGTTTTTTTCTTCCGCTTCAAAAGCCTGCATGGCGGCGGAAAGCGCACGGGTGCGTGCAGCCTCCGAAGGAGCGGGAGCTGGCGGATTGTTCCGCAATCTGTCGAATTCGTCGGTCATGGTCAGACTGCCTCCTTCCTCAGAAGGTCCTTCAATCGTTTTCGTGCCTCGTGCAGATGCCAGGACACGGTTTTTTCGGAACAACCGATCACATCGGCCGCCGCGGCGTGGCTGAGGCCTTCGGCATAGACGAGCAAAACCGCATCACGCTGCTTTTCAGGCAGGGTACGGACAGCGGCCCAGAGTGCGTCATCGCCGCTACCATCGTGCTCAGACGGCGGCGAAGTATAAAGCGGGTCGTTTGCGAGCCGTTTCTCGTCGCGACTTCGGCGAGCGGCCTGGCGCTGGTGATCGCGTACCGCATTCAGCGTCATTGTGTAGAGCCAGGTACGCAAGGAAGATTTTCCCCGGAACCCGCGGATCGCCCGGGCAAGCCTTATACAGACCTCCTGGGCGATATCTTCGGCGTCGCTTGCGACACCGGACCATCGCCAGGCGACCGCGTGGATGAAATCGTAATGCGTCTCGATCAGTGCCGAGAATGCATCCCGGTCACCTTCGCACGCTCTCTTGAGGATCTCGGCGCTCACGCTCGTATTATCCGCTCTCTCGTCTTCTGGAGCTTAGACGCCAGGCGAGAGAAAATCCTTGGGTGTTCAGGGAAAAAATATTCGATCGTCTTCTCGACATAAAAAGGACCGGCCCCTTTTTGTCAGGAACCGGCCCTTTTTTTCAATCTCGTGTCAGCAAGCCGTGTCAGGCTGCGACCGCGGATTCGCGCACGTCATCGAACAGGAAGTGCGCGACGACATATTTGGTCGTGTATTTAGTGCCACTGCCGGAGACGGAATCATCAGATCCGCCATCGGCCGGGTGCCAGGCGTGATAATGCGGATTGTTAGTGATCAGCGTGATTGCCTTGCCGGCAAAGCGTCCACCAAGCCGGTAACGGGCCTCGGCGAGTGGCCAGATCCGTTCGAAATCCTGCTGTGACAGACGAACCTTGAGGGCTGGTCGATTGATCGCATCAAGCTCCACACCATCTTCATTCACAGAGGCCGGGGCCTCCAGCATGACCTCCTCGGCGTTGTCCAGAATGTAGTCAAACTCGTCAGGCCACATACGTTTCATACAGTCACTCCTCCCGGCTGGTTTCATATGTCAGACATCATGAATGTAGCGCGCCTGTTGGCAGACGCAACGTCATTGAGATGCGATGGCGATTTTGACGCGGCTCAGCCCAGCGCCCGCATGTGGAATTTCAGCTGCTCCTTGGGATAGCGGTATCCTTGGCCGACCGGACAGGCATTGCGTGCAAGGCAACCGGAGACCATGCAGCCACCCTGCCCAGACGGCGTAACGAGGTGGCCGCGACAGGTCGAAACTGCGAAATCCGCCGGATCCATGCAGATGGCAGAAACGGGACAGGTGGTCAGGCACGGTTTCGTCTCGCAGACGTCGCAGGCATGTCTCCCAACGGTGACGACCTTTCCGGCATGGGACTTTCCGACCACAGCGGGAAAACGATCGCGCCACGATAACCATGCCAAAGACCGTATTCCGGATGAATGAGGATGCCGAGTGGAGAAGGCTTCAGCCCTTCTGCGCGCATTGCCCATTGCTGGAACGGTTGCCAGGGCGGATCGGAGGGGAAATAACTTGTGCCGCCAATCTTTTCCGCCAGCGGACAAATGATCTCCTTCGACCATGTGTCGAGCGGATCGGGGCCGTTATTGCGAGTATTCCAGCGGGAGAAAGCCGGCCAGATCGAGCCGCCGGCATTGCCGAGCAGGACAACCGAGGCGGCTGGTTTTCCATCGGCCAGCAGAGGCCCCTCGCCCACGGCAAAATCTACCGTGCCGCGGATCACGATACCGCTCGGCTTAAGCGCGGCTTCAATCTCGCGACAGATGGACAAACGGCCGCTCATCGTCTCAGCGCGGCCCCTTGTATTCATAATGCGGCCTCCAGACGCTGCCCTGGATAAAATCGGCTACCTGCCGTGCGCCGCCTTGCTCCCTGGCGGCCTCGGGCTCTCTTCAAGTAAAGGCGTCGGGCATGGAATCCTTGCGGTCCTTGATGAAGGCGAGAAGCGCTTCATCAATCGCCGGATCGAGTGGCGGGGCTTCGTAATGATCGAGCCAGGAGCGGCAGAGCGCATTGGCGCGGTCCTCGATGCGCTTGGAGCCTTCGATTTCCCACTGCTCGAAGGAATTGTTGTCGGCCAGCGGCGAGCGATAAAAAGCCGTCTGGAAATGTGCCTGGGTGTGAGAGCAGCCAAGATAATGGCTGCCGGGTCCAACCTCGCGGATCGCGTCAAGCGCCTGCCCCTCGGCCGACAGATCGACGCCTTCCGCCATCTTCTGCATCATGCCGAGTTGATCCTGGTCGATCATGAATTTCTCATAGGACGAAACAAGACCGCCTTCGAGCCAACCTGCAGCATGGAGAACGAAATTGGTGCCGGCGAGCAGGGTCATATTAAGCGTATTGGCCGATTCGTGGGCTGCCTGGGCATCCGGCACCTTCGAAGCACAAAGCGAGCCACCGGTTCTGAACGGCAGGCCGAGGCGGCGGGCAAGCTGGGCTGCCCCGTAGGAGACCAGCGAGGGCTCGGGCGTTCCGAATGTCGGGGCGCCGGACTGCATCGAGATCGACGCGGCAAAAGTGCCAAACAGGACAGGTGACCCGGGGCGGATGAGCTGGGTGGTTGCGGCACCGGCCAGAACCTCGGCCAGAATTTGGGTCAGCGTTCCTGCAACCGTGACCGGGCTCATGGCGCCCGAGAGGATGAAGGGCGAAACGACCGAAGCCTGGTTATGCCGTGCATAGACTTTCAGTGCACCGAGCATGGTGCCGTCGAAGACCATCGGCGAATTGGCGTTGATGAGGTTGAGCGTGACGCAATTGTTTTCCACAAATTCATCACCGAAGACGAGTTTCGCCATGGCGATCGTATCCTCGGCGCGTTCGGGCGCGGTGACCGACCCCATGAACGGTTTGTCGGAATATTTGATATGGCTGTAGACCATATCGAGATGACGCTTGTTGACCGGCACGTCGACCGGCTCGCAGACCGTGCCGCCGGACGAATGCATCGACGGCGCGAGATAGGACAGTTTGACGAAATTGCGGAAATCCTCGATCGTCGCATAGCGCCTCACCCCGTCGAGGTCGCGGACAAAGGGCGGGCCGTAGACGGGCGCAAAGATCGTCGCTTTTCCGCCGACATGAACATTGCGCTCCGGGTTGCGCGCATGCCAGGTAAATTCGCTCGGCGCCGTCTTCAAAAGTTCACGGCACAGGCCCTTGGGGAAATGCACGCGGCTGCCGCGCACATCGGCACCGGCCTTGGCCCAGAGTTCCAGCGCTTCCTCGTCGTCGCGGAACTCGATGCCGATCTCTTCGAGGATCGTGTCGGCATTACGCTCGATCAGTTCCAGCCCCTCTTCGTCGAGGACTTCGTAAACGCCGATCCTGCGGGTGATATAGGGCAAGGATGCGCCGGGGCCGCCGCCGGTGCGGGCCGCGCGCCTGCCGGCTGCTCCCCGCTCGCCCCGACCGCGCCGTCCAGAACCGCCACCCGCGTCCGCCTGCTGGCTGATATCGTCCATGATCTTCCTCGCCTCGATCTCACCTGGTCTTTTGATGGGCATGCTAGGCCCCCGCACGGCGACGCTCCTGCCTTTATGCGTCACGCGCTTGTGTGAGACAGACATTCTATCATGCGCCGCCGAGTGTCGCTTTCCGACGTGCGACGTCGCTTACGAAAGAAAACGCGAAACAAAATACGGTTAGACATAGTTGCGGGTATCGTTACGATCTGGGCGATCCGGAACATCGCCCCCAACCAGGGAAGAGAATTCATGTCCGACGACGACATCATTCTATCGGAGCTTTCCGACGAAGAACTCGTTCAACAGATGCATGACGATCTCTATGACGGTCTCAGAGAAGAGATCGAAGAAGCGACCAATATCCTGCTGGAGCGCGGCTGGACGCCCTACGACGTTCTGACCCAGGCTTTGGTCGAGGGCATGCGGATCGTCGGCATCGATTTTCGCGACGGCATTCTGTTTGTGCCGGAAGTGCTGCTATCGGCCAATGCGATGAAGGCCGGCATGGCGATCCTTCGGCCGCTTCTGGCAGAAACCGGCGCTCCGAAACTTGGCAAGGTGGTGATCGGTACCGTGAAGGGCGATATCCACGACATCGGCAAAAACCTCGTCGGCATGATGATGGAGGGTGCGGGCTTCGACGTCGTCGATCTCGGCATCAACAATCCAGTTGAGAACTATCTCGATGCGATCGAGCGCGAGAAACCGGATATCCTCGGCATGTCGGCACTTCTGACGACGACCATGCCCTATATGAAGGTCGTGATCGACACGATGAAGGAAAAGGGAATTCGCGACGATTATGTCGTGCTGGTCGGCGGCGCGCCGCTTAACGAGGAATTCGGCAAGGCGGTCGGTGCCGATGCCTATTGCCGTGATGCGGCAGTCGCCGTCGAGACCGCGAAAGACTTCCTCAGCCGCCGTCACAACCGGATGGCCGCAGGTGCCTGACGGGCAGCGCCGCATCTCAAGTGATGCGGCGCGTTTCTACCGGCCGTCTCGATTTAGTGCGAAGCTGCACGGTCTACACGACGACCGGCGTCCTGGGTGGCGTTCACGGTATTTGCTGTATCCTGACCCATTCCGCGGATCGTATTGCCGCAGGAGCTGAGCGAAACCGTGGTGGCGAAAAGTGCGGCGATAACTGTGAATGTCTTGGCCGTCATGATGGAATACTCCGATGGGTAAGGATCAAAATGTGCCGGAAAGTGATTTTCCGGCTATGGAACGTTCAACTCGCGAAAAAGTTCACGTGATCGCGTGCGGAGCGATCGCAAGGGAAATTCTTGCGGTTTCCAGGCAACGGGGGCTCAACCATATCGACCTCAACTGCCTGCCAGCGATTTGGCATGCCTATCCGCAAAAGATCGTTCCGGGGCTGGAAGCGGCCGTGGCCGAGGCCAGACAAAACGGGTTCGAGAGAATCTTTTTCGCCTATGCCGATTGCGGAACCGGCGGCGAGATCGACCGGCTGTGTGAGCGAGAGGGCATTGCCCGGATCGAGGGGCCGCACTGTTATTCGTTCTTCTCCGGCAATGCGGCCTTCCACGACAAGGCCGACGATGATCTCCTGTCCTTTTTCCTGACTGATTTTCTCGCACGTCAGTTTCGTGCTTTCGTCATCGAACCGCTCGGCCTCGATCGTCATCCCGAACTGAAGCCCATGTATTTCGGCAATTACAAAAAACTCATCTATCTCTCGCAGGAAGAAGACGAGGAGTTGCAGCATAAAGCGCGCGAGGCGGCAGACTATCTCGGGCTGGAATACGAATATCGTTTTACCGGCTATGGTGATCTAACCTCGGCGATCCGCTCGGTGTGATTGTTTCCGGCAAAACATATGAAAGGCATGACGTCGCTTTTCGTCATCTGCGACGTCGTGCGAAGCACAGTCCGAACCGCAGGACCGGTGCATGTTCACGGAGTAATCGGAGGAGCTCATGGCGGATCGCATTGTCGTCTTCTGGCGGGATATCCCGGCCCAGGTGATCATCAAAAAGGGACGACAGACCGCAAAGCGCGAACTTTCCTTGCGCTTCACCGAGGCGATCGACATGTGCGCCATGCGCACCGGAGCGGCAGAAACCGACGATTACCTCGCTGAATGGCGTAAGGCCGATCCGATACCGGTTTCCGACGACCTGGAAGCTGAGGCGGATGCGGCAGCGGCGGAGCTTGAAGCCGCCTACGACAAGGAAAAACTCGTGGCGCTGGTAAAGGCCGGCGGCCGGGAGAGCGCATAAACCACCGCCGATCCTTTTATCACTCCCCCCTGAACCGGAGATCGCAATGACACGCACCATCGTCGCATCCGCAACCCAGGAAATCGTGATCGGCTTCGACCAGCCTTTCTGCGTCATCGGAGAGCGGATCAACCCGACCGGCCGCAAGAAGCTGGCCGCCGAGATGATCGAGGGCAATTTCGACACGGTCATCAAGGATGCGCTGGAACAGGTGGCGGCTGGAGCGACGATGCTCGACGTCAATGCCGGTGTCACCTCGGTCAATCCGAACGAGACGGAGCCGGGGCTTTTGGTACACACGCTGGAGATCGTCCAGGGCCTGGTGGATGTACCGCTGTCGATCGACAGTTCGGTAACGGCGGCGATCGAGGCGGCGCTGAAGGTCGCCAAGGGGCGGCCGCTGATCAACTCGGTCACCGGCGAGGAAGAGAAACTCGAAGCGATCCTGCCGCTCTGCAAGAAATACGACGTGCCGGTCGTGGCGATATCGAATGACGAGACCGGGATTTCGATGGATCCGGACGTGCGATTTGCAGTGGCGAAAAAGATCGTCGAGCGCGCAGCAGATTACGGGATCAAGAGCCATGATATCGTCGTCGATCCTCTGGTGATGCCGATCGGGGCACTCGGGTCGGCGGGACTGCAGGTGTTCGCCCTTCTGCGGCGGTTGCGCGAGGAGTTGAAGGTCAACACGACCTGCGGGCTTTCCAACATCTCCTTCGGCCTGCCGCATCGCCACGGAATCAATGCAGGTTTCATTCCCATGGTAATCGGTGCCGGCATGACATCGGCGATCATGAACCCCTGCCGTCCGCAGGAAATGGAGGCTGTTCGCGCTGCAAATGTGCTTAATGGCACCGACCAGAATTGCGGCAACTGGATTATGACCTATCGCGACTACAAACCTGCCGAAGGAGGTGCGACCGCAGCGGCGGTCCCTGCCCCATCGGCTGGTGGCGGACGGCGTGGTGGAAGGGCTGCACGGGCTGGAGCGGGAGCGAGGGCGGAGTAAGCGACGAGAATGGCTGACGCATCCCGTAGAGATCCCCTCGTCCTGTTCATGCCATCCGGCAAGCGTGGCCGCTTTGCGGTCGGCACGCCGGTGCTCGATGCTGCGCGCCAGCTTGGGGTCTATGTGGAAAGCGTGTGCGGCGGGCGGGCGACCTGCGGACGTTGCCAGATTTCGGTGCAGGAAGGCAATTTCGCCAAGCATGGGATCATCTCGTCAGTCGACCACATCTCGCAAGTCGGGCCGAAGGAGGATCGATACGACCGGGTACGCGGGCTGCCCGGAGGGCGCAGGCTTTCCTGTTCGGCACAGATCCTCGGCGATCTCGTTATCGACGTGCCGCAGGATACGGTCATCAACGCGCAAGTGGTGCGCAAGGCAGCCGACGAGCGGGTGTTCGACCGCAATCCGGCAGTGCGCATGTGTTATGTCGAGGTCGAGGAACCCGACATGGAAAAGCCGCTCGGTGATCTCGACCGGCTGAAAGTGGCGCTCGCGACCGACTGGCATTTCGACGATGTCGAAGTGGATTTCCATATCATCCCGCAGGTCCAGCAGATCCTGCGCAAAGGCGAGTGGAAGGTGACGGCGGCGATCCACAAGGATCGCGAGGACGAACGCCCTCGCCTGATCGCGCTTTATCCGGGGCTGAAGAACGAGGCTTACGGGATCGCCTGCGACATCGGTTCGACAACGATCGCCATGCATTTGTCGTCGCTTCTGTCCGGCCGCACGGTCGCGTCTGCCGGCACCTCCAACCCGCAGATCCGATTCGGCGAAGACCTGATGAGCCGGGTTTCCTATGTGATGATGAACCCGGACGGGCGCGGAGCGATGACCGATGCCGTGCGTGAGGCTCTGAACGGGTTGATCGACCGGGTGTGTGCCGACGGTGGCATTTCACGCGCGGACATTCTCGACAGCGTCTTTGTCGGCAATCCGATCATGCATCACCTGTTTCTTGGAATCGACCCGACGGAACTGGGTGGTGCGCCATTTGCGCTGGCGGTCTCAGGTGCCGTCGAGGTGAAATCTTCGGAAATCGGCCTGCCGATGACTGCCGGTACGCGGACCTATCTTCTGCCCTGCATTGCCGGGCATGTGGGCGCCGATGCGGCGGCGGCGACATTATCCGAAGGACCGCACCGGCAGGACGAGATGATGCTGCTGGTCGACATCGGCACCAATGCGGAAATCGTGCTCGGCAACCGGACGCGTGTCGTTGCCGCATCTTCGCCTACCGGCCCTGCTTTCGAGGGCGCCGAGATTTCATCGGGCCAGCGCGCAGCGCCGGGTGCGATCGAGCGCGTGCGGATCGATCCGGTCACGCTCGAACCACGGTTCCGCGTGATCGGCGTCGAGCCATGGTCGGACGAGCCGGGGTTTGCTGAAGCGGCGGCGCAAATCGGCGTAACCGGAATCTGCGGTTCCGGTATCATCGAGGTGATCGCCGAAATGTATCTTGCGGGGATCATCTCGGAGGATGGCGTTGTTGATGGCGGGCTCGCCGCGCGCAGCCAGCGTATTCTCGAAAACGGCCGCACCTTCTCCTACCTGCTGCATGACGGGACGCCGCGGATCACAGTGACGCAGAATGACGTGCGGGCGATCCAGCTTGCCAAGGCGGCGCTTTATGCCGGCGTAAAACTTCTGATGGACAAGCAGGGCGCCGGCCATCTTGACCGGATCGGACTTGCAGGAGCCTTCGGCACGTTCATCGACCCCAAATATGCGATGGTGCTGGGCCTGATCCCCGACTGTGACCTTGAAAAGGTGAAGGCCGTCGGCAACGCGGCGGGAACCGGCGCGCGCATGTGCCTGCTCAATCGCGATTATCGCCGGGAAATCGAAGAAACGGTCAGCAAGATCGAGAAGATCGAAACTGCACTGGAGCCTAAATTCCAGGAACACTTCGTCGCGGCCATGGCTCTGCCGAACAAAGTCGATGCGTTCCCCAACCTCGGGATGGTCGTCACTCTGCCGGAACGAAAGATGTTGGCTGATGCAGGTGCGGATGGCGGACGCAGAAGGCGCCGCTCGCGTGATACGTGAACGGCGCCGGATATTATCTTGAAATGATGTAACTCAGGCCGCGACGGCATCCAGCGAACTGAAGGCATCCTTGATGCTCTCGGCAACAGCCTTGGCCGGAATGGAGAGATTCGGCGCGGTCAAAAGGCGGATATCGAACGTGATGAGATCCGGCATGCCTTCCTTGGGCCCGAGAATCTGCATGTCCTCGGTAATGTAGGACAGCGGGAACGGCGCGATCGCCAGGTCGGAAACGACTGCAGCACGCTGTGCCATCGTGTGGGCACTGGCATAGGCGATCCGGTAAGGCCGCTTCTGTTTATCCAGCTGGGCGATTGCATCATTGCGCCAGACGCAGCCTTCTTCCCAAACGGAGATGGGAATCGGATCGCGCAGATAGGCATTGCCGCATTTGGCGCCGGCCCAGACGAGTTTTTCCGTGTGAATAATCTCGCCACCGGTCGGAAACGGGCGGGTGGCGCAGTTGATCAGTGCCAGATCAAGCCGCTGTTCCTCCATACGCTTGCGCAACAGCGTGCTCTGATCGACAGTTACGTCGACCATGATGCCGGGAAAATGCTCGCCGAAATCCTTGAGGATCTTTGGCAGCAACCTTTCGGAGATATCGTCCGGTGCGCCGAGGCGTACGACGCCCGACAGTTCCGGCATTACGAAGCGCGACACCGCCTCATTGGACAACGCCAGCATGCGCCGAGCATAAGATAAAAGCACTTCGCCGTTCTGGGTGAGCGTCACTGAACGGGCATCACGCAGAAAAAGCGTCGACTTCAACTGCTCTTCCAGCTTTTTGATCTGCATCGAGACTGCCGAGGGTGTTCGCAGTACGACATCAGCAGCTGTCGAGAAATTGCCGGTTTCGGCAATGGCGACGAAAGTGCGCAGGACATCATTATCAAGCAATGGCAGCGGCGTTCTGAACGGTACGGTCATCGGTGCACCCATCAAATTTTCTTAACTTAAGCACCATATCATTTCGTTTGATTGAAAGTCAAACAGGGCGGATACTGCAAAACATCGGAAGCAGGCGTCGTTGCAAAACAGAATTTCATAAGATGTGCGACAGCCATCCGATCGATTGATGGATTGGCCTTTTCCCTCCCAGAAGGAAGCCGCCGAAAATCTGAACGAAATCCAAGGAGCAAACGAAATGACGACTATCACTTATCTCAACGAGCGCCGGTTGGGCGCCTCATCAAAGCCTCAGACCTCCCGCCCGCAGCAGGTCATGTCCCTGTTCGACCGTGCGGTTGCAGCCTGGAACCGCCGCAAGACGGAACGCATGTTGGAAGGACTTCCGCAGGAAATCCGCAAGGACATTGGCTGGCCGACAACGATCGGCAAGTGATGTTCATCCCGGGGGCGACCCGCTATACGGGCCGGATAGTTCCGGCGATACAGAGATCTGAACCCTAGACATGGTCCGCCAGCCAGACGCTGCGGACCATGTCGCATTCCGGCAATTTGATAAAATGCAGGAAAAGCCAGCAACCTATCACCAGTGCGACGCCTAGATGTCGCAAAAATGCCATTTCCCTGTCGTCAAAAGCTCTGCTCAAGACTAGCATCCATGCGAGTGTCGCTTTTGAAGCAATGCAAGACCGCATCAAGCGGCGGCAAGGGGAACTACGACAATGGATCTGACCAGCAAGCCACAGGTAAAGAAGCGCACGATCGTCTTCTTTCTCGTTCCACACTTCACCATGCTGCCGTTTTCGGCGGCGATCGAAACGCTCCGGATTGCCAACCGCATGCTCGGTTATTCGGCTTATAGCTGGCGTCTCTGTTCCGCCGATGGCGAAAAGGTATACTCGTCAAGCGGGATAGGTATAGAAGTCAATTCGTCGCTGGCAGACGAAAGACGTCATCTTAGCGGCGAAAACCGGCCGAACATGGTTCTCGTCTGCTCAGGTATCTATGTCGAGGAATTCAACAACAAGTCCGTCAATGCGTGGCTGCGCGAGACCTATAATCGTGGAATCGCCGTCGGCAGCCTGTGCACCGGAGCGCATGTCCTGGCGCAGGCGGGCCTGCTCAACGGCAAGCGCTGTGCGATCCACTGGGAAAACCTGCCCGGTTTTTCCGAAGCCTTTCCGCAGGCAGAGGTCTATGCCGATCTCTATGAGGTCGACGGCAATCTCTATACCTGCGCCGGCGGCACGGCATCGCTCGACATGATGCTCAACCTGATAGGCCAGGATTTTGGCGACAACCTCGTCAACCGGGTCTGCGAACAGCAATTGACCGACCGGGTGCGCAACCCGCATGACCGTCAGCGCCTACCGCTTCGCGCGCGTCTCGGGGTACAGAACTCCAAGGTGCTTTCGATCATCGAGCTGATGGAAAATAATCTTGCGGAGCCTTTGTCGCTCATCGAGATCGCCGATGATGCCGGCCTATCCCGTCGGCAGATCGAACGGCTGTTCCGCCAGGAAATGGGCCGTTCGCCGGCACGGTATTATCTCGAAATCAGATTGGATCGCGCCCGCCATCTGCTTGTGCAGTCCTCCATGCCGGTAGTCGAAGTGGCGGTCGCCTGTGGCTTCGTTTCCGCCTCGCATTTTTCCAAATGCTATCGCGAGGTTTATAACCGCTCGCCGCAACAGGAGCGCGCCGAGCGCAAGCTGACGCTCAACACGGCGCGCACCGGCGTCGTTGTTTAATACACATCCGGAGGTGCTGTTTATCCGGCGCCACCCTCGCCTCTCGACGAGGGTCTGTCTGCGTTGCAGCTGCTGAGGCGGCAGTAGATGCTCGGGACAGGCCCGAGCATGATGATCGCCGGATCACGCCTCGTCTTTCAGCGTCTCTTTCTGGGTTATCAGGCGAGCGCTGTGCTGGCCCGAAAGATAGATCCATAACCAGCTCCAGGCGACGGCGAGCCGTGATCGCGTGCCGATCAGGAAGTAGATGTGGGCGAGCCCCCATATCCACCAGGCAAGCCCGCCCTTAAGCTTTATCCTGCCGAAATCGATGACAGCGGCGCGTTTTCCGATCGTCGCAAGACTGCCCTGATGGAAATACCTGAAGGGTGCCGGCGCAGGCTTGGCAGCCAGACGCGCCTTGATGACTTTGGCCACATAAGCGCCCTGCTGCTTGGCAGCCGGCGCGATACCGGGAACAGGCTTTCCATCGTCCTGTTTGACCGACGCTGTGTCACCAATGACGAAAATGTTCGGATCGTGTGCGGCAGAAAGATCGGGACCAACAATGGTACGCCCCGCCCGGTCGGCCTCGGCGCGAATCCATTGTGCGACGGGAGATGCCTGCACGCCAGCCGCCCAGATGACCGTCCGGCAAGGCACGAAGGTTTCGCCGACCGTGACCCCCTCCTCGGTAATCGCAGTTACAGGCTTCCCGGTTCTGACTTCGACGCCAAGCTTTTCCAGCGCTGATTTCGCATAAGCCGACAAATCCTCGGAGAAGGCTGCCAGAACCCGCGGGCCGGCCTCGATCAGTATCACCTTCGTTGCTGTCGTATCGATGCTGCGGAATTCCGGCGGCAGAACTTTCTGGGCAAGTTCCGCAATCGTGCCGGCCATCTCGACGCCGGTCGGACCGGCGCCGATGATGGCGAAGGTCAATAGCGCATCGCGGTCGGCCGTCTTCTCCGAAAGTTCTGCGCGCTCGAAGGCAAGCAGGATACGGCGACGCAGCGTCGTTGCATCTTCCAGCGTCTTGAGGCCCGGGGCGAGCTTTTCCCATTCGTCGCGGCCGAAATAGGCGTGGCGTGCGCCGGTTGCCAGAACGAGCGTGTCATAAGGGATAGCGCGGCCGGACTGGAGGCGAACAAGCTTGGCTTCCGTATCAACGCCGACAACCTCATCCAGAATGGTGGTGACATCCTTCCGATCGCGGTAAAGCCTGCGAATCGGCCAGGCGATTTCCGAGGTTGCGAGCAATGTCGTCGCGACCTGGTAGAGAAGCGGTTGGAACAGATGGTGATTGCGCCGGTCTATCAGGGTTATATCGGCGGAGCTGCCTTTGAGCCCATGAACGGTCTGGATCCCTCCGAAACCACCGCCGACGACGACAATCCTATGCTTGATCACTGTAAGCGCCCTTTCTTCTGGCAGCTTCAATTGACGCAGGCTCCAACCTCAACGGTGGAGCCGCGCTAACAGTGACTTAGGTTGATAATCCTCAAGAACAAATGCGCTGAGCGCATATCACCGATCCAATTCAAAGTGATCCGACAGGATGCAGACCTCAGACCGCCTGACCGCAGACGCGGCGGAAGCGGCGGACGGTTTCCGCCATGCCGAATTCCAAGGCATCGGCCGTCAAGCCGTGGCCGATCGAGACTTCCGCCAGTTGCGGGATACGTTTGACCAGCGCCGGAAGGTTGGCAACCGTCAGATCATGGCCCGCATTGATGCCCAGACCAAGAGCGATTGCGGCATCCGCAGTCTTACCCAGATCGACAAGAATGTCCGCGCCCTTCTGCGGATCGTCGAAGCAGCCGCCATACGGACCGGTATAAAGCTCGATACGATCGGCCCCCGTGGCCTTTGCCAGTTTGACAGCCTCAAGGTCTCCATCACCATCGGCAAACAGGGACACCCGCATGCCGCCCTTTTTCAGCCGCGCGACAATCGGCTTCAGCATCTCGCCGTCACGGCGAAAATCAAACCCGTGATCGGAAGTTGCCTGAGACGGGTCATCAGGCACAAGCGTAACCTGCTCAGGTTCGATCTTTTCACAGAGTGCGAGAAAATCCTCGCTCGGATATCCCTCGATATTAAATTCCGCATGAGAGAACTCGTCATCGATCAACGCCCGGATCGTCGGAAGGTCCGAGAAGCGGATATGCCGCTGATCAGGCCGGGGATGAACCGTCAGGCCGGAAGCGCCCGCCTGAAGTGCGATGCGCCCCAGATTTTCGACGCTCGGCCATGGAAGATCACGACGATTGCGCAGCATGGCAACGGCATTCAGGTTCACAGAAAGCAATGTAGGCATGGCGGGTATCCGTTGATGGGAGGACAATCCTTCTTAGATGACCGACCGCGCAAAAACCACCAACCGAAGACCATGATTGTCATCAAGAATTTTCATCGAAGAGATTTTGGTGCACGGCAAGGTTGGATTTGATCGCATTTTATATTAGATTTATCTAACAGAATTCGCCCACCACCCACCGGACCGAGGCGGCGGACCGGGACTGGCGCGGCGAATTCTGTCACTTCTTTCTTTCTGCAAACAAAGCAGACCGTATCCGACAGCCCTGGTAACGCGTCATTATCGGGCAGAAGATTTGCGCTTATAAGCAGAAAATATCCTGGTATCCGCAGATTGACGTATCCTGTCCTGTAGAATATCTATTTTTGCAGTTGCGGCCTGCCCAGGAACCGTGTATCTCGCCTTCACCTTGGCACGGAGTGTAGCGCAGTCTGGTAGCGCATCTGGTTTGGGACCAGAGGGTCGGGAGTTCGAATCTCTCCACTCCGACCATTTATTTCCCAAAAAATCATCTGCTCTAAAGCGCTTAGGCGCTCATCTCAACGCGTTTTGTTGCGAAACAGCAGCAACTTGTTGTGTTGACTGTCTTTAAGTTACGGTCGCGATGGTTTTTTTAAGTGGTTTCCGCGAACTCAGCAGTCAGCCGCCATTGTGCAAAGGCTTGCCGATTACCTTGTCGCCGACCTTGATGCCGAGGGCTTTGGTGCGGCCGGCATTGAGTTCCAGCACGTATTTCACTGGGCCGCGCGAATCGATGATGTCGCGAGAAAAAGGGACTGCGTTTTCGCGGATATGTGAGATCGACCCGTCGGTCCGGATGAAGACCATATCGAGCGCCAGAACCGTATTCTCCATCCACATGGACACCTGACGTTCCGCTCCGAAATCGAAGAGCATACCGTGATTGGTGTCCATCTGCTTGCGGAACATCAGGCCGTGTTCGCGTTGCGCGTCGTTGAGCGCGAGTTCGATTGTGAAAGGATAAGTCTTGCCGCCGGCGGTGCGAATGGACAGCTCTGATCGTGGAAAAACGATATCCTGTTGCGCCTGCGCCGTCTGCGATGACGCGCCAGCGGCAACAAAAACGAAGAAAAGCGCCATCAAGGCGCCTTTCATAATATTCCTGGTTTCTGACCGAACTGTTGCAAACATCAATGCGACCGGTTTGTGGGCACGACGTTATCAGGATGGATTTCGGCTGCCATCAACCCCTTGTCGCCAGGCCCAAAGCGCACCAGAACGACCTGACCCGGCCTCAACTCGGTCAGGCCGAAGCGTCGCAATGTTTCCATGTGAACAAAGATATCTTCCGTGCCCTCGCCGCGGGTCAGGAAGCCGAACCCTTTGGTGCGGTTGAACCACTTGACCAGCGCGCGTTCAAGACCGCTCGTCGCCGTCACCTGCACATGGGTGCGTACCGGCGGCATCTGCGACGGATGAACCGCCGTCGACTGGTCCATGGAAAGGATGCGGAAGGCCTGATAACCGCGATCGCGTCGCTGGATCATCGCCACGATGCGTGTGCCTTCGAGAATGGTCTGGTATCCGTCGCGGCGCAGGCAGGTCACGTGCAGCAACACGTCCTGCATGCCGTTGTCCGGCACGATGAAGCCGAAGCCCTTGGCCACGTCGAACCATTTCACGACGCCGGTGATCTCGATCAGATCAACCGGTTCACCCGCAAATTCTTCGAAACTGGCAATGCCCTTCGATGACATTCTGTCTGCCATACCTGTCGGCCCCTCGGTTACGCGCCACACATGACGGTTAACTGATTCTTAGAGGATAGATTAACATTGCGCCAACCGTCCAGCGCAAGTCTCGTGTTCTTCTTATTCACGTCCTTTCTATTCGCGGTGGCTTGCTCCAGGCTGGCGGCTGTTCCATATCGAAGATGGCGAAAACGCTTAAATCGAGGGATCCAAATGCGATATCTCCACACTATGGTCCGGGTCAAAGACCTGGATGCCTCCCTTCATTTTTATACAACTCTGCTCGGCCTGAAAGAAGTCCGCCGAATCGAAAACGAAAAGGGCCGTTTCACCCTGGTTTTTCTCGCCGCAAGCGACGATATCGATCAGGCGACAGCCAATCAGGCACCTTGCCTGGAACTCACCTATAACTGGGACACCGAGGACTATACGGGCGGCCGCAATTTCGGCCATCTCGCCTACGAAGTCGACAATATCTATGAATATTGCGAGCATCTGCAGAAGAACGGCGTGACCATCAACCGGCCGCCGCGCGAAGGCCGCATGGCCTTTGTACGTTCTCCCGATGGCATTTCATTCGAAATTCTCCAGAAAGGCGGCAATCTTCCGGTTGCTGAGCCATGGGCCTTGATGCCGAATATCGGCAGCTGGTAATGACTTTTGACGGCGGCGCATTTCGTGTCGCCGTCAACCACTCAGGGTCCACGCAAGCTTGAAGGTGATGATTGACGCTACGCGATTCGCGGCTTCAATCTTTCTCACCAGCCGGAAGGCCAGAGCGTTGACGACCATATCTCCCCGCCATTTTTCCCGTTCTGCCACAGGCACCGTCATCAGGCAGATTGCGCTGACGGGAATTCTGATCACCCTGCTCGGCAGTTGCGCCACGACAAAAAAAGTGGCTGAGGCAGATGATGCGGGCCAGGCGGACACCGCGGCGGCGGCGGTCGACATGCTCGCAAGGGGCGAGGCCGCGACAACAGGCTCCCAAAGCGCTTATGTCGATCCGATGGTGACAACCGCGCATGGCCGCAAGACCCCCCAAAAGGGAACGCAGGTTATGGGCATGCAGACAACTGCCGGCGGCACGCCCACCCACAACGCACTGACACAGACCTATTCGCCCCTTCAGGCATCGATCGCCGGCGCGGTAACCGAGCCGACCGGCGTGCGTGCCGGCAATACAAGCATCTTTTCAGGGCACGCCCAGGCGGCTGGCCCGGAAATGGCGGCGACAATGACGACCGGCTCGACTGCGCTCGATTCCCCCTATCCTGCGGCAAGAGCCATGTCGGCTGGCGGCGTGAACGCAATGACGCGCAGCGTATTCAGCACCGGCACACCCGTCGCTTGTGGCAACGACGTCAATGGAAACATGATAAGCTGCTGATTTCACGAGCGCTTCTCTGGTTTCATACAAGTTTTTACCGCTTGTCATTTTTTTGCAAAAAACATCGTTTTGCAGCTTGCGGGAAAGAAATCCCCTCTCTATAAGGCACCTCAGCACGCGCCCTTCGTCTANNCTAGGGCGTGCCACTCCCCCCTTTGCCAAGTCATTGTTAGAATTACCCAATTACCATCTGATGGCAGTTTGGAATTTTTCTTAATTTGACCTTTGAAAAGTGCATTTTTGCGCTTGCGGTCTTCAATCGACGCCCCTATAAGGGCGCCACAGCACGCGCCCTTCGTCTATCGGTTAGGACGTCAGATTTTCATTCTGAAAAGAGGGGTTCGACTCCCCTAGGGCGTGCCACTCCCCCTCCGCCAAGTCATTGTTCAAAAGAGCCTATTCGGCTTTGTGGATATTTCTGTTTTTTCTGCAGAAGATGGTGAAGACACGCATTTTTCGCTTGCGATATTTGCTCTTCCCCCCTATGAGAGCGCTCACCGCACGCGCCCTTCGTCTATCGGTTAGGACGTCAGATTTTCATTCTGAAAAGAGGGGTTCGACTCCCCTAGGGCGTGCCACTTTCTTATCCAGAAAATCGGAAAATCATTTGGCCAGCACTGCATCCAGCAGGCGCAACTGTATCCGTCGACTGCCCTGCCAATAGTCTGCGCTCAGGCTTCCGGCGGCATGGATTTGCAGGCCGCGTGATTTCATCAGGAGGTCGCCCAGAGGTGTATCTGCGGCACGGAAAGCGATCCCGTCCAGGCGTGAGCCGTCCATTGCTTCCAGTGTTATCTTGATGTGAGCAGTGCCCACCGGACGGACATCCCTCAAACGATGGGAGGGGATGGCGAAGATCGGCTGCGGATGACCGGAGCCATAGGGCCCGGCTTTTTCCAATTGATCGAAAAGGTCGAGGGTTGCTCCTGATGCCGACAGAGCGCCATCGATCTTCAATGAGTGGCTTGAGACGAGAGACGGCACGCGCGAGGCGGCACTCTCCTCGAAAAACGCCCTCAACGCCCCGAGTTTGGCTCGCTCGACGGTGAGGCCCGCTGCCATGGCATGACCGCCACCTTTCACCAGCAGGCCATTCTCCACGGCCGCGCGCACCATATGGCCCATGTCGAAACCATTGATCGAGCGGCCGGAGCCGGTGCCTTTCCCTTGCGAATCGAAGGCGATCGCGAAAGCGGGGCGCTTGAACTTCTCCTTCAGCCTAGCCGCAAGCAGACCGACGATGCCGGGATGCCAGCCTCCATGTGCGGTGACCAGAACATTGGCGCCCTCGCCGTCTCCGTATTCGGCCAGCACTTCGGCTTCCGCTTCGGCAAGCATCGCCGCTTCCATCGCTTGACGATCCCGGTTGAGTTCATCGAGGCGGGCTGCGATTTCCTCTGCCTGCACGCTGTCTTCGAGGGTCAGGAGGCGGCTGCCGAGCGCTGCATCGCTGATGCGTCCGCCGGCATTGATGCGCGGACCGATGAGGAAGCCAAAATGATAAGGCGTAACCGGTCCCGATAGGCCAGCCTTCCTGAAAAGTGCCGCGAGGCCGAGATTGGTCATATGGCGGGCCGCAATCAGCCCCTTGACTACGTAAGCTCGGTTCAGCCCCTTGAGCGGCACAACATCACACACGGTCGCGAGCGCCACGAGATCGATCCAGGCAAGAAGATCTAGATTTGCCGCTCGCCGGTCTCCGGCTTCACGCAAAAGACGCGCGGTGGCGACAAGAACAAGAAACACCACGCCGGCGGCACATAGATGCCCCTGCCCCGACAAATCGTCTTCGCGATTGGGATTGACGAGCGCGACCGCTTTCGGCAGCTCGGTTCCTACCTGGTGATGGTCGATCACCACGACGTCACATCCCTTCGCCGCGGCGGCCGCAAGCGATTCGTGGCTAGTCGAACCACAGTCGACGGTGACGATCAGGCTCGCGCCGCGTGCGATCAACTGTTCCATAGCGGCAGCATTCGGGCCATAGCCTTCGAATATGCGGTCAGGAATGTAGATTTCGGCATCGATCTCGAAATGCTTCAGGAAACGATAGAGAAGTGCTGAGGACGATGCTCCATCGACGTCATAGTCGCCGAATATAGCGACACGTTCGCGCCGGCGGATCGCCTTGAGAATTCGCGCCGAAGCCTTGTCGCAATCCGTCAGCGTCAATGGATCGGGCATCAGCGAGCGGATGGTCGGATCGAGAAACGCCGGAGCATCGTCCAAAGACACGCCACGCCCGGCAAGAACACGGGCGATGATCTCGGGAATTCCATGGATCTGAGCGATTGCCAGCGCACGGTTCTGCGCTGCCTGATCGAGCCTGGACATCCAGCGCTGCCCGGATACAGACCGCTCCACTCCTAGAAATGCCCTCTGGACGGGATCCGCGGGTTCCTGGGGCGTTAAAGCGGTAAATGTCTTTGTCGTCATCGGCTATCCATAGCCGACGACGTGCAGAAGCGGAAATGCTTTCGCGTCAAAGCCAGTTGTGAATCAACAACCACACTGCAGCGAACATAGACGCCGATGCAACAGCGAGGATAGCGACAACAAATGAACCTGCCCTTTCAGGCTCGCCATCGTCTTCGCCAACCAAATCCTCGTTGAACGAATAAACAAGCTTCAGATACGGCACACTGCTGTGCCCGCTGTGCCCGCTGTGACGCTTGGGTTGGCCGTAAAGGCCGTCACTCATGTCAATAGACATCACGCAAACGCCTCCTCCTGCGATGGTGAATGACGAGAGTGTACGGCGATTTTCTCCCTGCGACCAGTCATCAAACTGTCATTCGGGAATATTTTCACAAAATACTAAAATAGGGCCAAAGCGCGTCGCCCCTTCAGGTCTACACGCTACGCCTTGGCTTCTTGTTCTTGGCTGTTGTTACGCAGCCGGCCCGAGATTTTTCAGGATGCGCGGGGCCGCTCGATGCGGATCACCTGCGGCTCGCCGACGAGATAGGTCTCCTGCTTGATCCCCTCGACTGCCTTGCGGATAGATGCTTCGGTCGTGGCGTGGGTGACGAGGATGATCGTCTTGGAGGTGTCCGTCTGTGCGGGCTTCGGCCGCTGGACGATCGATTCCAGCGAAATGTTATTTTCCGCCATGCGCGCCGCGACGCTGGCAAAAACGCCGGTGCGGTCGGCAACCGTCAGGCGGATGAAATAACCGCCTTCATGGCTGCGCATCCGGGCCTTCTGATAAGGGGCAAGTGCGACTGCCGGAGTGCCGAGAACCGGCACGCGCTGTGCACCGGGCTGGCTCTTGGCGATGTCGGCGATATCGCCAAGCACGGCCGAGGCCGTCGCATTACCGCCAGCGCCGGGGCCGACCATCAGAAGTTCACCGAGAATATCGGATTCGATCGCCACGGCATTGGTGACGCCATCGACCTGCGCAATCACGCTGTCATGGGGCACCATGGTCGGGTGAACGCGCTGTTCGATGCCGCTTTCGGTGCGCTGGGCAACGCCGAGCAGCTTGATGCGGTAACCGAGATCGGCAGCAGCCAGAATGTCGTCGATCGAGATGTTGGTGATGCCCTCGAGATAGATCTCGTCGGCCGCGATCTTCGTGCCAAAAGCGAGCGTCGTCAGGATAGCAAGCTTGTGCGCCGTGTCATTGCCCTCGATATCGAAGGCCGGATCGGCCTCGGCATAACCGAGACGCTGGGCTTCCTTCAGGCACTCCTCAAACGAAAGGCCTTCCTTCTCCATCTTGGTGAGGATGTAGTTGCAGGTGCCGTTCATGATACCATAGACGCGCGAGACAGTGTTACCCGTCAAGCTCTCGCGCAGCGCCTTGATGACCGGGATACCGCCGGCAACGGCGGCTTCGAAATTCAGGAGCGCGCCCTTTTCTTCGGCAATCGTCGCAAGCTCGACGCCTGAGGCCGCCAGAAGCGCCTTGTTGGCGGTCACGACATGGAGACCACGTTCCAGCGCGATCCTAACAGAATCGGCCGCGGCACCCGTGGCGCCGCCCATCAGCTCGACGAAGACATCGATATCGGCTTCTGCTGCAAGCTTTTCCGGCGTTTCGAACCACGCCATGCCGGACATGTCGAAGCCACGGTCACGGTTGCGGTCGCGGGCGGTAATGGCAGTGATCTCGATCGCTCGTCCGCATGTCACGGCCAGTTCATTGGCACGTGTCTGGATGATCTTGACCAGCGAAGCACCCACGGTTCCAAGACCCGCGATGCCGACTTTGAGGGCGTCTGCCATTTCGCATTCCCGATGTTTGAAAAAGCGGCCACGAACGGGCCGCTTGAGGATTATGACGGTCGATGACCGACTTAGCGATGCGTATTCAACGAAATGACGTTGTGCATCGTCTCGTCGACGGTCGAGAAAAACTTCTTGATATTACGGGCCGCCTGGCGGATCCGATGCTCGTTTTCAACGAGTGCGAGGCGAACGTAATCGTCGCCCATTTCGCCGAAACCGATACCCGGAGCGACAGCGACGTCCGCCTTTTCGACGAGAAGCTTGGAGAATTCAAGCGAGCCGAGGTGACGGAACTTTTCCGGGATCTTTGCCCAGGCAAACATGGTGGCAGCCGGCGGCGGCACTTCGAAACCGGCCTTGCCGAAGCTGTCGACCATCACGTCGCGGCGGCGCTTGTAGACATTTCGGACTTCCGCGATATCGGAGCCATCGCCGTTCAGCGCGTGGGTTGCAGCAACCTGGATCGGCGTAAACGCGCCGTAATCCAGATAGGATTTCACACGCGTCAGCGCTGCGATCAGGCGCTCGTTGCCGACGGCGAAGCCCATCCGCCAGCCCGGCATGGAGAAAGTTTTCGACATCGAGGTGAACTCAACGCAGACATCCATTGCGCCCGGAACCTGCAGTACCGACGGCGGCGGATTGTTGTCGTCGAAATAGATCTCGGAATAGGCAAGGTCAGACAACACGATGATGTCATGTTTCTTGGCGAATGCGATGACGTCCTTGTAGAAATCGAGGCTCGCCACAAAGGCCGTCGGGTTGGACGGATAGTTGATGATCAGCGCCAGCGGCTTGGGGATCGAGTGCTTTACCGCGCGCTCAAGCGGCGGGAAGAAGCTGTCGTCCGGCTCTACCGACATGGAGCGGATCACGCCGCCTGCCATCAGGAAGCCGAAGGCGTGAATCGGATAGGTCGGGTTGGGGCAAAGGATGACATCGCCAGGCGCGGTAATCGCCTGCGCCATGTTGGCAAAGCCTTCCTTCGAGCCGAGAGTCGCAACGACCTGTGTATCCGGGTTGAGCTTCACGCCGAATCGGCGAGCGTAATAGGCGGCCTGAGCGCGGCGCAGCCCCGGAATGCCCTTGGAGGACGAGTAGCGGTGGGTGCGCGGGTCCTGAACCACTTCGCACAGCTTGTCGACGATCGCCTTCGGTGTCGGAAGGTCGGGATTACCCATGCCGAGATCGATAATGTCCGCGCCACCCGCTCGCGCGCTGGCCTTCAAACGGTTGACCTGTTCGAAAACGTAAGGCGGCAGTCTGCGGACTTTATGAAACTCTTCCATCTCTCTTCCCATTGGCGCACGAAGCAGCAATTGAGCGACATCAATGTGTCGCATCCGATTGCTTTGCGGCCAAACAGGACGAAAGGCAAGTGCTAAGAGAGGCGGCCCGTTACTTCGAGATGGTGTTCAGCGCGTCAGTGCCGTGCTCAGTGGCCAATTTGCGATATTCGGCGACGCGTTTCTTGTATTCAGCTTCGCTGATCGAACCGCTGCGGCGAGCACGAGCAAGTGCTGCCATACGAGGCTCGGTCTTGTTGTAATCCTCGTCCTCGATCTGCTCGTTGGCGGCGAGAAGCGTGCGATCGAAGGTTGGATAGGTGCCGGTATCCTTCTTGACCAGCGGACCCGGCGCGCGTTCAGTCTTAGACTGAGAAATAACGGCCGGCGGCGCGGTGCTGGGGATACCGTCGTCAAGCGCAAAGCTCTGACTGTTGCAGGAGGCCAGCAGCGGCAATAGAGCCAGAGGTGCCGCGACAGACAAACATCCGATCCCGCGCTTTAGAATTCCCATGGCCTGCCCCATCTCCGTCAATGCCGTCATCGGACCCTGTCCGACCTTGACGCGGGCGGTGATCCGCCATCGTCGTCCTTTCCGGCACTTGTATTCGGTTTCGGGCGCGATGTACAAATGAAAACAACGGTCATGCACGGGAGGCTGCGATTGGCGCAAAAGTCCGACGATCACGGGCATTCCGGACAGGAATTTCCGGGCTTCGATGCGCGTTTCTTCGAAGCCTATGCGATCAAGGACCCCCAGTCCCTGATGATGAATGCTGCGCGGGCATTCGAGAATCTGGGTCGCGCCGCCTCCGAATGGCTCGGTCCACGCGAACGCGGCGAGACATCGGATGATCTTTTCGCCGGGCCGATCGGCGATTTCATCAAGACCATGTCGGCGCTCACAGAATACTGGACTTCCGACCAAAAACGGATGCTCGAAGCGCAAACACTGCTTCTATCCACCTATTTCGAGATCTGGATGCGCAGCATTCAGCAGACGGGCGGGACAGAGGAAAAGAGCGCCGAGGCCGAGATGGCGGCAAACAAGGACCGGCGCTTTGCCGACGAGGACTGGTATCGCAATCCGTTTTTCTCCTTCCTGCGGCAGATCTACCTGGCAAGCGCCACCTGGGCCGAAAGGCTGGTGAGCGAGGCGGACGGGCTGGACGAGATCACCAAATACAAGGCCCGTTTCTACGTCAGGCAGTTCACCGCCGCTTTTTCACCCAGCAATTTCGCGATGACCAATCCGGAGGTCTGGCGTGCGACGGTGGAAAGCCAGGGCATGAACCTCGTCACCGGGATGCGGATGCTGACCGAAGACGTGATCGCCGGCGGCGGGCATTTGCGACTGCGCCAGACCGATGCCACCCGGTTTTCCGTCGGCACCAACCTCGCAATCACGCCGGGAAAGGTGATCGCCCGCAACGAGCTTTGCGAGATCATCCAATATGCGCCGTCAACCGAGACGGTATTAAAGCGCCCGCTGGTGATCGTGCCGCCCTGGATCAACAAGTTCTACATCCTCGATCTGACGCCGGAAAAGAGCTTCATCAAGTGGTGCGTCGATCAGGGGCATACGGTGTTCGTTATCTCCTGGGTCAATCCGGACCGCGATCATGCGGCAAAGGATTGGGAATCCTACATTCGCGAAGGCATCGATTTCGCGCTCGATACGGCCGAACAGGCAACCGGGGAGAAACAGTCCAACGTCATCGGTTATTGCGTCGGCGGAACGTTGCTTGCAGCGGCACTTGCATGGCATGCGAAGAAGAAAGATACGCGCATCGCCTCCGCCACGCTTTTGACCGCGCAGGTGGATTTCGCCGAGGCCGGCGAATTGAAGGTGTTCGTCGATGAGGAGCAGCTTGCCGTCATCGAGGCGCAGATGAAGGCGAGCGGTTACCTGGCGGCGTCGCAGATGGCGGCGGCGTTCAACCTTCTCCGCTCTTCGGAGCTGATCTGGCCCTATGTCGTCAACAACTACCTGAAGGGCAAGGAGCCTATGGCCTTCGACCTGCTCTACTGGAACTCCGATTCGACGCGGGTGGCGGCCGCCAACCACGCTTATTACCTGCGAAGCTGTTATCTCGATAATGCGCTCTCCGCCGGCCAGATGAAGCTCGGCGGCGGCTCGATCGATCTCCGCGACATAACCATCCCGATCTACAATCTCGCCACGCGCGAAGATCACATTGCCCCTGCCCGCTCTGTCTTTCGCGGCAACGCCCTGTTCGGCGGGCCGGTCGAATTCGTTCTCTCCGGCTCCGGGCATATTGCCGGCGTCGTCAACCCACCGAGCCGGACGAAGTATCGTTATTGGGCCCAAGGCGACACAGGTGCCAAGTCTGCAGATACGCTGGATGGCTGGTTGAAGGAAGCGACTGAAACCGCCGGCTCCTGGTGGCCGCATTGGCAGGCATGGGTGGAGGCGCAGGATATCCACCGTGTTCCGGCTCGCATTCCCGGCGACCGAACCCTAACACCGCTTGGAGACGCCCCCGGCACCTATGTTCTGGCGCGCGCCTGACGGACTTCTCATGCGTTTTCACTCTCCTCTTATTCCCGCCACGCTGGTGCAACGCTACAAGCGTTTTCTGTTCGACGCCATTCTGGATGACGGTACGCCGATCACCGGCTCCTGCCCCAATACCGGCTCGATGCGTGGGCTGACGACACCCGGATCGCGGATCTGGCTTTCCGAGCATGACAGCCCAACGCGCAAGTATCGGCATGTCTTCGAGATGATCGAGGCTGAGGGCGAAATCGTCGGCGTCAATACCGGCATGCCGAACAAGCTCACCGAAGAAGCAATCCGCGCAAGCCTTATCCCCAGCCTCTCAGGTTATCCGACAATCATGAGAGAGCAGAAATACGGCCGCAATTCGCGGGTCGATTTCCTACTGAAGGGCGACGGTCTGCCGGATGCCTATGTGGAGGTGAAGAACGTCCATTTCAGCCGACAGGCGGGATTGGCCGAGTTTCCCGATACGGTCACCAAGCGCGGCGCTAAACATCTGGAAGAACTTGGCGACATGGCAGAACTCGGTCACCGGGCAGTGATGATCTACCTGATCCAGCGATCGGATTGCCAAAGCTTCTCGATCTGCTCCGACCTCGATCCGTTTTACGCTGCGGCATTTGTCCGGGCACAGAACCGTGGTGTCGAGGCATACGCGCTCAGATGCGCGGTTTCTCCCGAAGGAATAGAACCGCTGGATCTGATCGAAATGACGCCCCTGTCGGGAGGAATGCAGTCGGAATTATTGTTCGCCATGGACTAAGGCGGGCGTGCTGCATTATGAACGGGGGAACGATTGAGAGAAATATGATGGTCAATTACATCGAGGCGGTTTCCGCCCCCCAAAAAAACACGGGTGCAATCCGCCTTTACAACACGGCCGACGACTTCGCCGGCATGCGCAAGGCGTGTCTTCTGACCGCACGTTGCCTCGACGAACTCGCTTCGATCATCAAGCCGGGCGTTACCACCGCGGCGATCGACCGGTTCGTTTTCGAATTCGGCATGGATCACGGCGCGCTTCCCGCGACGCTGAACTATCGCGGTTACAAATATTCGGTCTGCACATCGATCAATCATGTCGTCTGCCACGGCATGCCGGACGACAAGCCGCTGCGTGAAGGCGATATCGTCAATATCGACGTCACCTACATTCTCGACGGATGGCACGGCGATTCCAGCCGAATGTACCCCGTCGGGCAGATCAAGCGCGCTGCCGAGCGTCTTCTGGAAGTGACGTATGAATGCCTGATGCGCGGCATTGCCGTCGTCAAGCCCGGCGTGCGCACCGGCGCGATTGGTGAAGCGATCCAGACCTATGCGGAAGCCGAGCGCTGCTCCGTCGTGCGCGATTTCTGCGGCCATGGCGTCGGGCAGTTGTTCCACGATTCGCCGAACATCCTGCATTACGGCAGATCCGACGAAGGGCCGGAACTGAAAGAGGGCATGATCTTCACGATCGAGCCGATGATCAATCTGGGCAAGCCGCATGTCAAGGTTCTTGCCGATGGCTGGACGGCGGTGACCCGCGACCGGTCGCTTTCGGCACAATACGAACACGCAATCGGCGTTACCGCCACGGGCTGTGAGATCTTCACCCTTTCGCCGGGTGGTTTCGACCGCCCCGGACTTGCGCCGCTCGAAGGCTGATCCATGAACAAGCGCCCCGCCTCCTCGCAAGATTCGCATGAACCAGCCGAGGAGACGGGCCGCGACGACCTGTTCGCCGACGAGCGCGGTTATTTTGCCGAACATGTGGGAAAACGGCCGCCGCTCAAGGCGGATCAGCTGCCCGGAGCAGCCGAGCACTATCTCGGACACCGCGAGCGGTTGCGCGACAAATATCGCGACCATGGCGATACGTCGCTCGCCGACTACGAAATCCTCGAACTTCTGCTGTTCCGCTCGATCCCGCGCCGGGACACCAAGGCGCTATTGGCCCGTTTCGGTTCGCTTGCAGGCGTGTTTGGCGCCCCGACAAGCCTGCTGCAGGAGATCAAGGGGATCGGCGAGAGCGTCGCGCTCGATCTGAAACTGGTTGCGACGGTCGGCCAGCGGATTTTGCGCAGCGAGCTTCGTGAAAAGCAGGTTCTCTCTTCCTGGTCTTCCGTGATCGATTATTGCCATGCGGCCATGGCCTATGAATCCCGCGAGCAGTTCCGCATCCTGTTTCTCGACAAGCGCAATGCGCTGATCGCCGATGAAATCCAGGGCAAGGGAACGGTCGATCACACGCCGGTCTATCCGCGCGAAGTGGTGCGGCGAGCGCTGGAGCTTTCCGCCACCGCCATCATTCTCGTCCACAATCACCCGAGCGGAGACCCGACCCCGTCACGCGCCGATATCGACATGACCAAAACGATCGTGGATACGGCAAAGCCGCTCGGCATCACCGTCCACGACCACATCATCATCGGCAAGGACGGTCATGCCAGCCTCAAGGGGTTGAGGCTGATCTGACCCCTCGCCCGGCTTCAGCCGGCGAAATAGGCGTCCTGATCGAGATCCTCCAGCAGGCCGGGTTGGGTCGGCTTCCAGTTCAACCACGCTTTCGTTTTCGCGCTCGATGCCGGGCTGTCCATGCCGGCGAAATGGGCGAACCAACCAAAGTGTGTGGCGGCCTCTTCATGGCTTTTGGAGACGACCGGCACGCCGAGACGGCGGCCGATCAGTTCGGCAATCTGCCTGAACGGGACGCCTTCTTCCGCCACCGCATGGTAGCGCGGCTCAAGTGCTCCCCGCTCCAGCGCCAAACGATAGACGTTTGCGGCGTCGAACCGATGGACCGCCGGCCAGCGGTTCTCACCATCGCCGACATAGGCGGAGACGCCAGTCTCGCGCGCCTTGGCGATCAACATCGGGACGAAACCATGGTCGCCGGTTCCATGAACCGAGGGCGGCAGACGGATCAGGGAGGCTTTGACGCCACGCTCGACTATTGCCGCCACGGCCTCTTCGGTCGCGACACGGGGAATGACGGATGAACCGACATTCGGCAGATCGTCTTCCGTGGCCGGCCGCCCCAGCTGAAGCAGGCCCGTGCCGGATGTCACCAGAAAAGGACGATTGGATCCGGCGAGCGCGTCACCTAGGGCCGCTATGATCCGTCGATCCGCCTCACAGTTCTCCTTGAATTTGGAAAAGTCGTGGTTGAAGCCCGTATGGATCACCGCATCCGCGGCAGCCGCTCCGGCTTGAAGGCTGGCGAGATCATCCAGAGAGCCACGATGAACATCGGCCCCTGCAGCCTGCAGCGAGGCGCTGCCGGCATCGGAGCGCGACAGGCCGAGAACCTGATGACCCGCAGAAACAAGCTCCCGAACGACGACGGAACCGACAAAACCCGTTGCACCCGTAACAAAGACACGCATATGAAACCCTCATGCTGGCATGTTGACGGATGTCGAATATGATCCGGATGCGGGCGATAAAAGCCGTGACCTTATACCCGTATCGGGACTAACAGGCTGACGACAATGGCAGAGGCGATCGACAAAGCGCGGGACGACAATCCGCTTGGGAGCTACCTGAAGGATCGCCGGGCAAAGCTCGATCCGGCGGAATTCGGTATCGAAGCAACTCGTCGGCGCACACCGGGTCTGAGGCGCGAAGAAGTCGCGCAGCGCGCAAATGTCAGCGCCACATGGTATACGTGGCTGGAACAGGGCCGCGGCGGCTCGCCTTCGAGCGATGTACTGGACCGGCTCGCAAGGGCGCTGACACTCACCAGCGCCGAGCGCGAACATCTTTTTCTGCTGGCGCAACACCGACCGCCGGAAATCCGTCACCAGCCGTTCGAACCCATATCGGCGCAGTTGCAGCGGGTTCTGGATGCGATGACATTCAGCCCGGCGGTGCTGCGCACCGCGCTTTGGGACGTCGTCGGCTGGAATGCGGCGGCAAGCGTGGTCATGACCGATTACGCTCTCCTGCCGCCGGAAGAGCGCAACATTCTGAAGCTGATCTTTTGCAACCAACGGGTTCGCGGACATATGGTCAACTGGGAACGGGACGCTCGCTCAGCGGTCGCGTCTTTCCGTGCCGAAGCGATCAAGGCGGCACCTGCGCAAGCTCTGCAGGCGATGGTCAAACAGCTCAGCCAGGCAAGCCCCGAGTTCAGTGCGATCTGGCAGAACTACGATATCCAGAATTACGGAGCCGGAACGAAGCATTTCCGCCACGAGATCGCCGGCGACCTGATGATGGAATATTCCTCCTTTACCGTCGATGGCCGGCCGGATCTCGGCCTTGTCGTGTTCACACCGATGACCGAAGCCGATGCCGAGCGCGTCAGACAGCTGCTCAAGACCACGCGAAACGACCGATAACCACCAGCATCACTCGAAAACCATCATCGCTGCACCGCACAATAGTCGTGTTCTTAGACAGGCTTGGGCCTTGCTCACGCAGTTGTCTTTTGTCATTTTCGAAAAATTGCCGCATGCAATCAGAATTTTAGAATAGTCGTGTAGATCAGGTCTGGTTGTTTTGGCTGGCGAGACCAGCGGGTTCCAAACGGAGAATTTCATGCACCAGTACGACCTCATCGTGGTTGGCAGCGGACCGGCCGGACGGCGTGCTGCCATCCAGGCGGCAAAGCTCGACAAAAAGGTGCTCGTCGTCGAGCAAGGTCGGCGCGTCGGCGGCGTATCGGTTCATACCGGCACGATCCCGTCGAAGACACTGCGCGAAACGGCGCTCAATCTTTCCGGCTGGCGGGAGCGTGGCTTTTATGGCCGTTCTTACAGGGTCAAGCAGGAGATCAGCGCAGAAGACCTGCGCCGCCGTCTGCTGATCACGCTCGACCACGAGGTCGACGTTCTGGAACATCAGTTTGCCCGCAACCGGGTTCAGCATATTCGCGGCAAGGCGAGCTTCGTTTCGAAGGACACGATGCAGATCGTCAAGGACGATGACGATACTGTTCACGTCTCGGGCAAGAGCATCCTGCTCGCTGTCGGCACCCGCCCCTATCGTCCGGAATCGATTCCCTTCGATAACAAGACGGTTCTAGACAGCGACGAATTGTTGGAGATCCACAATCTCCCCCGCTCGATCGTGGTGATCGGCGCCGGTGTAATCGGCATCGAATACGCGACGATCTTTTCCGCGCTAGACGCTGCGGTTACCGTCATCGATCCGAAATCGACGCTTCTCGATTTCATCGACAAGGAAATCATCGAGGACTTCACCTATCAGCTGCGTGACCGCAACATGAAGCTTCTGCTCGGGCAGAAGGCCGAGAAGGTGGAGAAACTGGCGGATGGCAAGGTTGCCGTGACGGTGGATACAGGCCGCAGGATCGTCGCCGACATGGTGCTCTACGCAGCCGGACGCGTCGGCGCGACCGATACACTGAACCTCGCGGCCGCGGGACTGGATGCAGACAGCCGGGGCCGGCTTCGCGTCAACCCGGAAACCTTCGAGACCTCCGTGCCTGGCATCTATGCCGCCGGCGACGTTGTCGGCTTTCCGAGCCTTGCCTCCACTTCGATGGAACAGGGGCGGATCGCGGCCCGTGTCGCAGTCGGCGCGATGGCCAAGGAGCCGCAGAAATATTTCCCTTATGGCATCTATGCTGTGCCGGAAATTTCCACCTGCGGCCTGACAGAGGAAGAGATGCGCGAGCGCGGCATCCCCTATGAATGCGGTGTCGCCCGGTTCCGCGAAACGTCGCGCGGCCACATCATGGGTCTCGATAGCGGCCTCTTGAAGCTGATCTTTTCGCTGAAGACGCGGCGTCTGCTTGGCGTCCATATCGTCGGCGAAGGCGCGACCGAGCTGGTCCATATCGGCCAGGCCGTTCTGAACCTCAAAGGCACCGTCGAATATTTCGTCGAGAACACCTTCAACTATCCGACGCTTGCCGAAGCCTACAAGATCGCTGGCCTCGATGCCTGGAACCGGATGGGAGAAAAGCGGACGGAGGAAACGCCCTCCAAAACCGTTCAGCTGACGGATGCGGCCACGCCGACAACGGTGGAGCCGACCGTCACGGTGGAAAAGAAGAAGGCGTCTTCGAAGTAGCCAATATTTACTGATCAACGAAAAAAGCCGCCCCGAAAGGAGCGGCTTTTTTCGTATCCGCATTGTGGCAGTCGGCAGATACAAAAATGGCCCCGAAAGGGGCCATTTTCGCAAATTTTCGTCGCGATTAACGCGAGTAGAATTCGACGACCAGCGACGGTTCCATGATGACCGGGTACGGTACATCCGAGAGAGCCGGTACGCGGGCGTAGGTGGCAACCATCTTGTTGTGGTCGACTTCGAGGTAATCCGGAACGTCGCGTTCAGCGAGCGAAACGGCTTCGAGAACCGTGACGAGCTGCTTGGACTTCTGACGGACTTCGATGACGTCGCCGGCCTTGCAACGGTAGGAACCGATGTTGACGCGAACGCCGTTGACCGTAACGTGGCCGTGGTTGACGAACTGACGGGCAGCGAAGACGGTCGGAACGAACTTGGCGCGGTAGACGATGGCGTCCAGACGCGATTCCAAGAGACCGATCAGGTTTTCACCGGTGTCGCCCTTGCGGCGGTTAGCTTCTTCGTAGATCGCGCGGAACTGCTTCTCGCGGATATCACCGTAGTAGCCCTTCAGCTTCTGCTTGGCGCGGAGCTGTACACCGAAGTCGGAGAGCTTGCCCTTGCGGCGCTGGCCGTGCTGGCCCGGGCCGTATTCGCGGCGGTTAACCGGGGACTTCGGACGGCCCCAGATGTTTTCGCCCATACGGCGGTCAATTTTGTACTTGGACGATTCGCGCTTGCTCATCGCATTTCCTTTCGAACGGTTGCACCGGTTTGTTGCCAAACCGGATGAAGGAAACACGCCCTCCTCTGAACCTCGTTTTGGAAGTTCTGACAGGCTTCTCACGAAAGCGATCGGAGAGTGCCACGGGACATGTCAATAAAACACCGGGCGTTGCCACCCGGTGCTGGGCCGCTCTTTAGGGGGCTGTCATGGAATTGTCAACAGCGGAATGGCTTTAAGCCCTTTATTCCGCAGCGATCTTGAGATCGCCCTCATCGGGTGCCTCGGCCGCACCGGGTGCGGTTTCAGCCTGCAGGTCCGGGAACGCGACGATGCGCTTGCCGGCGAAATCCGCGTGGACGACGATCAACCCCTGCTCCTCGAAATAACCGAGAAGGCGCCTCGCGCGGCGCGCGGAATGGGTGCCGTAAGCGCGGGCGATGCGGGCATCAGACGGGCAAGGCTCGGAACCGAGTGCCGCCTTGGCCATCATCAGGAACACGCCCTGAAGGTCATCGGAGACACCATTCGACAGCGAAAGCACGGTCGCCCAGGCCTCGCTCGCCGCCATGGTCGCATCGACGCCGGAACGGGCGATCGCGGTGCGGCGGCGGAAATCGCTGAGCGAGATCGGCGGGCCGGGCAGACGGCGCATGCGGGCGCGCACGAGAAAATCCTGATAGAGGACGCTGTCGGTCCGATAAGCCGATTGCGGATCGTCGAGAATTTCCGACATCACCGCCATCAGCCGCTCCTCGCGCTCTTCTTCAGTCAATTCCGGCATGGCCACACGGGATTCGTTGGCCGCTGGCTGAACCGCTGCCGGCGTCGAACGGGAGAGTTCAGCCAGAATATCGGTGGTCGGGCGTGGCGTCGGTGTCGGGCGGCGAACTGCGGTGATCGGCCGGGCGAATTCTTCCGGATCCGGCGTGAAGATCAAGTCTTCGACATCCTGCGGCGCATCCGGCAGCGGCATCAGCTTGGGGCTGGAGGAGCGCGCCGAGGTTTCGACATTGCCGATGACGATCGGCAGCGGGCGGCGCGACAGAGCCGGGCCGAGAGCAACGAAATTGCCGCGCTTCAGGTCGCGGAACATTTCCGCCTGGCGGCGATCCATACCGAGCAGGTCGGCCGCTCGCGCCATGTCGATATCGAGGAAGGTACGGCCCATCAGGAAGTTTGAGGCTTCGGCCGCAACGTTCTTGGCAAGCTTTGCCAAGCGCTGGGTGGCGATGACGCCGGCGAGACCACGCTTACGGCCACGGCACATCAGATTGGTCATAGCGCCGAGCGACATTTTTCGGGCATCTTCTGAGACATCGCCACCGACTGAAGGCGCAAACATCTGCGCTTCGTCAACGACAACGAGAACCGGGTACCAGTAATCACGATCGGCATCGAACATGCCATTCAAGAAGGCGGCCGCGGCGCGCATCTGTTCTTCGAGATCCAGCCCTTCGAGCGTCAGCACGCAGGAGACGCGGTTCTTGCGAATGCGGTTAGCGATACCGGCAAGCTCGGCTTCGGTGCGTTCGCCATCGACGACCACATGGCCGTATTTATCCGACAGGGTGACGAAATCGCCTTCCGGATCGATGACGACCTGCTGTACCCAAGGCGCGGACTGCTCCAGCAGGCGGCGCAGAAGATGCGACTTTCCGGAACCGGAATTGCCCTGAACAAGCAGACGCGTCGCCAGAAGCTCCTCGATATCGAGCTTGGCCGGCGCTCCGCCGGTCACAGTTCCCATATCGATGCCGACTTGCACTATGCTGCCCTCGTATGCCGTAAATTTGTGTTTTGCCGGCAGTCTTCCTGCAGTGACACAGAGCGCCGACCCCTCCCCTTAACAGAGATCGAGATTCGTTTCTTCGGGAAAGAGAGAAAAATCAACAGGCATTGAGATCAGACATTTGCGATCAGGCGGCAACGCGTTTGAAGCCGAGCGAAAGCAACCCGGCACCGATCATCAGCGAACCGCCGGTGCGATTGACGATACGCTGAACTTTGGGCTTGCGGATCGTGTTGCGCGCCATCGAGGCAAGAAGCCCGTAAAGCGCGGCATTGATGGTTGCCAGAACAAGGAAGGTCACTTCAAACACCGCCATCTGGAAGAAGAGCGGCCGGGTCAGATCGAGGAACTGCGGCAGGAAGGCGACGAAAAATACGATGCTTTTCGGGTTGAGCGCCGTCACGGCATAGGTGTGGAGGAAGACCCGGAACGGGCGAACGGCCGGCGCATCTGCCTCTTCGACAGCCTGCGCCTGTGCGGATACCGGGACGCGCCACAGCTTGATGCCCAGATAGATGAGATAGGCGGCACCGACCCATTTCAACACGGTGAACAGCATGGCGGATGTTGCCAAAAGCGCACCGAGGCCAAGCATGGAGGCGGTCATGGCGGTGAAATCGCCGAGCGCCACGCCAGCCACGGTCGCGCTTGCCACCTTGCGGCCATGGCTCAGAGCATAGGAAATGACGAGAAGGATAGTCGGTCCCGGAATTGCCAGCAGCACGGCGGATGCGGCAACGAATGCAAGCCAGTGTTCGAGCGACATGGAATTTTCCTCAGGTAGATAGCGAGATCAAGTCACGGAAAGATCCGCATGACAAGTGTGTGCTTCAGGCGCAGCGGCGCCAGCTGTAAAGGATGTCAGGCTCTTGTTCTTCATTGTCCGCGCCATCCGTTTCGCGGACGACCTCAAATCCCTGACTTTCATAAAAAAACCGGGCACCGGCATTTTTCTGAAAGGTCCAGAGATTAAGGCGAACATGATTGGCCTTGGCTATATCGAGAAGACGCGAACCAATGCCACGCCCCTGCATATGCGGCAGGATATAGAGCTGATCGACCCAACCCTGGTGAAAAGCGATAACGCCGATCAGATTTCCCTGTCGCTCAGCACCCCAGATGGCGCAATTCGAGAACAGGTATCCCGACCAGAAGCCCCGGTCCTCTTCCGGCTTGTGAAGGCCCGCAAGCCATGGAAGCTGCGCGTCGAATGCGGTTCGAAACACATTCGACGCGGCCTCCATGTCTCTCAGCGCCGGCTGACGGCATGTCAGACCGTCGCTCACAGGTAGTTCCTCCAGTCGACGAACCGGGACTGCAGGACGAAATCGACCTCCGGAACGTTCTCGGGCAGACCGATATCCCGAAGCATGTGATTGTCGAGATCGGACGAGCGGTTTGCCGAAAACGGCGAAGAGCGCCTGACGAGGGTCGCGACAAGTGCCTTTATCAGACGCCAGGGACCGTGGCGCCGGTGAAGAGCGTCCATTTCTGCCGACAGAACATCGGCAACCATTACGTGCATTTCACGCATAGCTTTTCCGCCCCGCCTCGCGCATGCGAGCGGGTCCTTTCGTGGTTTTGGAAAGACGCGCGCGGAAGTGCTAACGGCAATAGCCGTCAGACGGATAGACCGGTCACGTCAAATCGAGTTTAGATCGAGAAAGATGCCAATAGGCGGATTCCGGGCGTTATCAGCCGCGGAAAGCCAGTCCGAGCAGATTGCGCGGGTAATTCACCCGCATGGTTCGGACCAATCCGCCAGAGAGGCGCATGTAAGCAGAAAATGTATTCATCGATGCTCTCCCTTGCTTGAGTTGCGGATGCTGGAACATTGCACGGTCTTTTCAAACGCGCAAGCACCCACAATCGAAAATTGCACTCAAAGGTATTTTTGTTGCACGAGGGCAACAGTCGGCGATCAGGCCATGCCTCAGCCGGTGCGCAGGCCAAACCCCTGCATCAGACGGCGGGTGGCAAAATCCGGATTACCTGAGGTGAAGACGGCAAAGTCGAAACCTTCGGGATGTTCAGCGCCTTCGATGAGCGGCGCTTTGCGTCGTGCCTGCCTTGCTATTGCTTCAGCTGGGTCGAGCCAGTCGACCGGCCAAGGCGCGAGACGGCGGAAGAGATTGGCCATGAAGGGGTAATGCGTGCAGGCAAGCACGACGATATCGGTCTTTTCGCCATCCTTCTCGACGAAACATGGGGCGATCTCGGCGAGCACCTCATCATCGGAAATCGCTTCGCCGCGGATATAGCTTTCCGCCATGCGGGCGAGGTTTTCGGATCCGACGAGGCGGACATGACACTGGGTGGCGAAAGACTGGATCAGATCACGCGTATAGGCGCGCTTGACGGTACCGGGTGTTGCCAGAACCGAAACGAGGCCGGAGCGGGTGCGTTCGGCCGCAGGTTTGATT
This sequence comes from Hyphomicrobiales bacterium, assembly GCA_900472575.1. Taxonomy (GTDB): domain Bacteria; phylum Pseudomonadota; class Alphaproteobacteria; order Rhizobiales; family Rhizobiaceae; genus Neorhizobium; species Neorhizobium cellulosilyticum. Next base: position 141,806 of record UCIV01000021.1, on the reverse strand, counting down.
GCCGGCACGGTGCCGACAAAGGTCATATGCGGAAATTTTTCGCGCAGCGCGGCACCGGCAAGGGTGAAAGCGGTGTTGCAGGCGATGACGCAGATTTCCGGCTGATGATCTTCTAACAACCTTTCGAACAGGGAGAGGATACGCTCCTGCAAAGCGCCCTCCTCCCAACTGCCATAGGGAAAGGCCGCATCGTCGGCAACGTAAACGAAGCCGCGTTCTGGCATCAGCACGCGCGCTTCACGCAGCACCGTCAGCCCACCGATGCCCGAATCGAACACCAGTATGGGCTTCAGCTCATTCGCCGCTGTCATTCCCCTCTGTCTCCCCTGCCTCGGAGGCCTTCTTCTGTCTCGGCACCGTCTTTTTCGGCCACTGCCGCGGGAAGCGATCAAGCGAATTGATCACCCCGCGAAACACGCTGATCTCCTGCTCGGAAAAGGCCCGACGCGACAGGACAGCCCGAAGGTTGTCGATCATTTTGGGCTTTTTTTCAGGCGGATGGAAATAACCGCGGGCATCCAGCGCCTCTTCGATATGCTCGAACATACCGAGCACCTGCTCCTTCGTCGAAGGGTTCTGTTCGATCGGCTGGAAGCGTGTCTCTTCAAGGTCGTCCATGCCCGACTTCATCCAGTCATAGGACATGAGAAGCACGGCCTGGGCAATATTGAGCGACGCGAAGGCGGGGTTTACCGGGAAGGTGACGATCTCGTCGGCAAGCGCCACTTCTTCATTGTTAAGGCCCCAGCGCTCACGGCCGAAGAGGATTCCGGTCTTTTCGCCCGCCTTGAATTTTTCCCGCAGGTTGGCGGCAGCAAAGACCGGCGAGCGGACGGGCTTGAAGCCGTAACGCTCGCGGGCCGTCGTGGCATAGACGAAGTTGAGGTCGCTGATCGCCTCTTCCAGCGTGTCATAGACCTTGGTGCCGTCGATGACGTGATCGGCCTTGGAGGCGGCAGAGCGCGCCTTTTCATTCGGCCAGCCATCACGCGGGTTGACGAGGCGGAGTTCGACGAGGCCGAAATTGGCCATGGCGCGGGCGACCATGCCGATATTTTCGCCGAGTTGCGGCTCGACCAGAATGATCGCCGGTCCTTCGGCAATGAGTTCACGTTCGCTATTGGTGCCCGACATATTCGTTTCCGCTTGTTCTTGGAGCCGGGCAATAGACCCGTCGGCCAACAACGGCAAGCCGGTTATTGGCTCTTTTGCTCATCTGCTGCCGGCGGATAAAGGCGATTGAGCAGATTGGCGACCATATCCGCCCCATGTGCGGCGCCCTGCCCCGGTGCCGGCAAATTGCCGCTTGCAGCAGCATGGCGCGGCGTCTTGATGGAAAAACAGTCAGCCTTCCTGGCTGTGGCCTTCTCCAGCGCCTGCCTTGCATTATCAATCGCTCGGTGCATTTCCGGGTCGTTGCCGTTTCCAGCATTTGCAAAATCCCGCGCCAGGATCCGGGCCCAATAGGAGGTGGCGAGGAAAATCGCCAATGTCTGGCGGATCGGCCCCGGCCGGGTGACCAGCGACCATGCACTGCCCAGCGGACGCGCAGCAACGGTCAGGTCTCGGTAAGTCTCATCGAGGCGGTTCGACAATTCGATCAGCCGGTAGCGGCTTTCCCCGTTGTCCACCGCCTCCAGCAACTGTCCGAGCGCGTCGTACCATCGGGCAACCGCCAGTTCGACGGTCGAGCGGGTGGAGGATGGAAAGATGACGAAGGCGACGAACATGCCGGCGATTGAGCCGATCACCGTTTCCTCCAGCCGCAGCAACAGGACCTCGTATGTGAGCTGGCCGATCAGGCCATAGACGAGGCAGAGAACGATGGTGACGAAGAAACTGAGGAGCGCGTAGGAGACCTGCAGGTAATAGAAGGCCAGAAAGACACAGACGGCCGCAAGGCCGACAGTCGTTGTCGTATGACCGGAAAGCAGCGTCGCTAAGGCAAGGCCGATGGCAACGCCGAGCAGCGTACCGACCGATCGCTGGATCGCCCGCAATGCCGCATCGCCACGCGAGCGGGTGTTGTTGAACACGAGAAATGCCGTCAGCACGGCCCAGAACCAGCGGTCACGGGAGAGAAGCAGCCCGAAGACCATGGCGATGCCGGAGGCGATAGTGATCTGGACAGCCGCACGCACAAGCGGGTTCTTCCAGGAGAAATCCGGTTTCACCGGCGGCCCTGCCCGCGGCACATCACCAAAGGCCATCAATTGCTGGAAAGCCCGGTCGGTGGCGGCCTCACGCAGGGCGGAGGAAGCCCGCTGTAGCCATAACAGCGCGTGGACGCTCTGCCTCTTCCGCTCTTCACCGGCCGCAATAGAAGGGTCTTCCGCAATCCGCTTTGCCGCGACCGCATCATCATGGAGCACGGCATTCACAAGAGCGGCAGGCGGCAAGGCCACAAGCGATTGCACGATGACGCTTTCAGCGGCAAGGTGAAGATCGAAGATGGCGATCGAAACGGCCATGACGGGACTGCTGTCACTGGGCATGGAACCGTCAGCACTGCGCGGGAGAAGGCCTTCCGCCATCAGCACCACGTCCTTCAGCTGCTCTTCCATCTGGCGCAGTTCGAGGCGATCTTTCTCCGTCAGCGTTCCGCTTGCGGCAAGCCCGGCAAGTCGCAGCAGAATATCCGACACACGATGCTCTATCGCCCGAAAAGTTTTGCTCAGATCGCGACGCCAGTCGTCAACCAGCAGGTATTTGCGGATCAGGTGCCCGAAGGCGACGGCAAAAAGCGGCCCCAAAGCCGCCAGCGGCAGTTCCGAAAATGTCGGTCGCAAATAGGCGCCGATGAAATAGGAAATGAACGCGAACATGCCGACGGCAAAACCGCGCTGGCCGAATACGCGTGCAATGCTCGCCGCAAGGATGACACATAGGAAGGTCAGGTCGGCGACAAGCCGGTAAGGTTCGAGCGCTGCCGCAAGCGTGATGCAGAAAAGGCTTGCCGTGCAGCCCATCAGGCGCGTCGTCAGCTGGTCGCCGGGCCTCTTGTCCTTCACGGCGACGCCGCCTTCGATCGACAGCACGATTGCCAGCGCATAGGAAATCGACGGCAGCGGCGTTACCGCCAGATGAATGGCGATCAGGACGAGGATCGAGGCGAGGATGGTGAGCGTCACACGCGCTCCCATCTTCACCCGCGACAAGGCGGGATCATGGGCCAGCAGGCGATCGGCAAACGTCATGGCCATCCGCCGCGCCCTAGACATCGCTTGTATCATGCCGAAAGCCGGGCACGCCCGGCATCACTCGCCCTTGGCTATCGACTGCATTTCCTCGACGACGCTATCGCTTTCGCCATCGGCCACACGGTGGATGTCGTCAATGACGGGCTTGCCGCCCTCATCGATCACATCGAAATGCACTTCGGAGACCGTGTCCTTTAGATCGGCGTCATCGATGCAGGTCCATTGCTTGAACGTGACCTTGAAGTCGGTTTTGCCATTTACCGCTACGCCCGGCGCGATGACGATATCCTGCAGCGGGCAGCCATCCTGCGAGGCGGTGACGACATCGTAACCGAATGGGTCGCCTGGCTGGTTGTTTTCCGTTTCATAGGCCGGATGCTTGGCGGCATCGGCATAGGCCGTCTGGAAGCGCTTGCTGAACAGGCGCGCCAGCGGATCGGGATCGAAGATGAACTTCCAGTCGCTGTCGTTGCTGTTCCAATTTTCTTCGGTGACCTTCATCACCTCCTTGACCGGATCGACGGGTTCGGCAGCAACCGAAACCGTGGACAGAAACGACAGGGCAAGAGCGAGCGGCAGAGTTCGCATGGTGGTTATCCGTATTCGAAGCGATTTGCGCGGACATTACCCCTCGGCCTTTATTTGGCAATGACCATTCTTGCTGTTTTTCAAAGCCAGAAGGGCCCTGCGTTGAAATCTCACAGAAAAGCCGCCAATCCCTGTCTCACGGCTTTGCACACCTGCCCTGCGATGTTATAGCGCAACCCGTTGATCCATTCGGGGCCGGTCCGGCCCATACACGACAAGAGGAAGTCCATGCAGAAGATCAAGGTAGCCAACCCGGTCGTCGATCTCGACGGCGACGAGATGACCCGCATCATCTGGCAGTTGATCAAGGATAAGCTGATCCTGCCCTATCTCGATCTCGACATCGAATATTACGATCTTTCTGTCGAGAACCGCGATGCCACCGACGACCAGGTGACGATCGACGCCGCCAACGCCATCAAGAAGCACGGCGTCGGCATCAAGTGCGCCACCATCACGCCGGACGAAGCCCGCGTCGAAGAATTCAAGCTGAAGAAGATGTGGAAGAGCCCTAACGGCACGATCCGCAACATCCTCGGCGGCGTCATCTTCCGCGAGCCGATCATCATGCAGAACGTGCCGCGTCTGGTTCCGGGCTGGACCAAGCCGATCATCGTCGGCCGTCACGCTTTCGGCGACCAGTATCGCGCAACTGACTTCAAGTTCCCGGGCAAGGGCAAGCTGTCGATCAAGTTCGTCGGCGACGATGGCCAGACGATCGAGCATGACGTGTTCGACGCACCGTCCTCGGGCGTTGCCATGGCAATGTACAACCTCGACGATTCTATCCGCGATTTCGCCCGCGCTTCGTTCAACTATGCCCTGCAGCGCGGCGTTCCCTGCTACCTGTCGACCAAGAACACGATCCTCAAGGCCTATGACGGCCGCTTCAAGGATCTGTTCCAGGAAATCTTCGACGCCGAGTTCAAGGCGCAGTATGATGAAGCCAAGATCTGGTACGAACACCGCCTGATCGACGACATGGTCGCTTCTGCTCTGAAGTGGTCCGGCGGCTATGTCTGGGCCTGCAAGAACTACGACGGCGACGTACAGTCCGACATCGTTGCGCAGGGTTTTGGTTCGCTCGGCCTGATGACTTCGGTTCTGATGACGCCGGATGGCAAGACGGTCGAAGCCGAAGCTGCACACGGCACGGTTACCCGCCACTACCGCCAGCACCAGAAGGGTCAGGAAACCTCGACGAACTCGATCGCCTCGATCTTCGCCTGGACCCGTGGCCTCGCGCACCGCGCCAAGCTGGACGACAATGCGGAACTGACGAAATTCGCCGACACCTTGGAAAAGGTCTGCATCGACACGGTCGAAGCCGGCTTCATGACCAAGGACCTGGCGCTGCTCATCGGCCCGGATCAGCCGTGGCTCTCGACCACCGCCTTCCTCGACAAGATCGACGAAAACCTTAAGAAGGCCATGGCGTAAGCCATAATCTTCAGAGTAGATTTGAACGGCGGGGTTTTCCCCGCCGTTTTCTTTTGCGCCGGAGGCTTAGCATGTCTGCCAATCGTCCTGTCGAAATCCGTCCTCTCGCGCCATCCGATCGCGAGGCGTGGCAACCGTTGTTCGAGGCCTATATCCGCTTTTATGAATCGGAACTGCCGAAGGAGCAGTACGACATCACCTGGTCGCGGTTTCACGACCCGGAAGAACCTATGCATGCACTGGGCGCATTCGACGAGGGCAAGCTTGTCGGCATCGTGCATGCACTCTTCCATCGCTCGACCTGGCTGCCGGATACGACATGCTACCTGCAGGACCTCTATGTCGATGACAGCCAGAGAGGCCGCGGCGTCGGCGAGGCGTTGATCGAGAAGGTGGCGCTGCTTGCCCGGGACAAGAATGCCGGTCGTTTGTACTGGCTGACGCAGGAAAAGAACGACGCGGCAAGACGCCTCTATGATCGCGTCGCTGTGGCGCCGGGGTTTATCCAGTACCGCAAGCCCCTTTAGCAAGCACGCCGGTCCGATCATTCATCGCCTAAAACTTCAGACCTTGATTGTGTCGCCGCGCGCTCCAAAACAAGGAGCGGCAACAGGAGAATGACGGATGGCAAATGAGATCCTATTCTACACCAACCCGATGTCGCGCGGCCGCATTGCCCGCTGGATGCTGGAGGAAATCGGCGCACCCTACCGCACGGAAATCCTGCAATTCGGCACGACGATGAAGGATGACAGCTACAAGGCAGTCAATCCGATGGGCAAGGTCCCGGCAATTATTCACGGCAAAAAGACGGTGACGGAATGTGCGGCGATCTGCGCCTATCTTGCTGATGCCTTTCCCGAGAAAGGTCTGGCGCCCTTGCTCGCAGACCGCGCCGACTATTATCGATGGATGTTTTTCGCTGCCGGTCCGCTCGAAGCGGCGGTGAGCAACCGCGCGCTCGGCTTTGAAGTTCCACCCGGCCGCGAGCGGATGATCGGCTACGGCAGTTTTGCCGACGTCATGGATGGGCTGGAATTCGCCCTTCGCAGCAATTCCTACATAGCCGGCGAAAAATTCAGCGCGGCGGATGTCTATGTCGGATCGCAGATCGGCTGGGGGCTGCAATTCGGCTCGATCGAAAAACGGCCGGCCTTCGAGCAATATTTCGGGCGCCTCGCTCTTCGCGACGCCTATCAGCGTGCGGTGGAAAAGGACGACATGGCGGCATCTGCCCTTCAAACCACTTGATTGACGAAAGCCAAGATTCATCATGAATCCGGAGGCTTATTGAAGGTCTTTACCAATGGGGTAATGATCTACCGCCCAATCATGGGCTGGGATCTTTCACATGACACGGTTCACTTCCATCGCCGCCAGTGCGTTTGCAGCGCTTATTCTTTCTGTTGGTGCCTCGCGCGCCGCAGACGATCTCGTCTTTACATTGATCAACAAAACCAGCGGCACGCTTGAGCGATTCTATACTTCGCCGACCGGTGTCGACAATTGGGAAGATGACGTGTTCGGTGATGATGTTCTCGAGCCGGGCGAGAGCATGAAGATCACGATCGCCGACGGTCGCCGGACCTGCAAATACGACATGCGTTTCGAGTTTACCGAAGATTCCAATTTCGAGGACATGGAAGATACTCAGGATCTCTGCGCCATGGGATCCTACACGATCCATCAGTAGGACTGTAGCTAGACCCAAGGAAAGAGCGATTTCGTTCAAGCTACGTTAAGGCAGACTGACGCAATGTCCGCCATCGAAGCGCCAAGGACAATCCGGCGCCCAGGGACGAAACACATGAAGAAGATTGCTCTTTCTGTCCTCTCCATCGCCATCCTCACCAGCGCGGCCATGGCCCCGGCCGGAACAGCGATGGCGCAATGGCGCGACGCACCGCCGCCGCGTTGGGACGACCGTCGCGGACCGCCACCGCCACGCTGGGATCGCGACCGTGACCGTCATCATCGCCACCACGACAATACCGGCAAGGTCATTGCCGGAGGCTTGGCTGCAGGTATTGTCGGCGGCCTGATCGGCGGGGCCTTGGCCAATAGCGGCGGTCCCCGTTACGTGGAGCCACCACCGCCTCCGCCGCGCTGCTGGTTCGAGGATCAGCGGGTTCGCAACGCCTATGATGGCGGCTGGCATATGGAATCTATCCGCGTCTGCCGTTGAGGCATATCGCGAGCTTTTTGAAAGCCGTGCATTGCGCGGCTTTTTTTCATGAAATGGCGCTCCATTCATCGCGCCTTTTTCTTGCGGGCATAAATCAGGCAATTGTCGATCATGCTGACGCAAAGGCCGTTCAGATCGGTTGCGGTGTTGTTGTCACCCGCAAACTCCACCTGCTTCAGCCTGTTTTCCGCGAATCGAAACTGCGTGCTGCAATTACCGCCCGAGGATCCGCTCGTCGACGTGTTCACCGCGGGTATCGCGCCGAAAAGGGTGAAGGACGGATTGACGACGTTCCAGTTTCCGCGCGGCATGTCACGGCGATAGGCCCAGATCGTGCCGCCGTCGGTAGTCGCAGTGCTTGCGGTCGGAAAACCTGCACACATGCGAACATCGTCTTCATCCAATCCGACGAGTTCGGTTCGCGCCGCCGCTACCGTCGAATTTTCACCGATAACCCGCGACGTATCCGGCGGGATCGTGCATGCGCCAAGCAAAATACTCAAAATCGATAGCCGGGCGAAGGCCCGCAAACACAGTGTCTGAAAATTCATAATCCAACATCGCCGTTTTACCTTTACCAGCCACCATTGGACTAGCTAGGCGCAAGGCGCGACGGATCAAGACATTCAGAGACTGTAACCGGCCGAAGGGCCGATCACAATTTTTACCCCTAACCTCGTCGGGCCGTCAGGCGACAAGGCCAGGAGCCTCGTAGCCGGTGCGCTCGACATATTCGCGGTAGCCGCCATCATAACGATGCACACCTTCCGTCGAGACTTCCAGCACGCGGTTCGACAGTTCGGAAAGGAAATGGCGATCGTGGCTGACGAAGAGCATCGTGCCTTCGTATTCGGACAGCGCCTTGATCAGCATTTCCTTGGTATCGAGGTCGAGGTGGTTGGTTGGCTCGTCGAGGACGAGGAAATTCGGCGGATCGAACAGCATGGCCGCCATAACGAGGCGCGCCTTTTCGCCCCCTGAAAGCACACGGCACCTCTTCTCGACATCGTCGCCGGAAAATCCAAAGCAGCCGGCAAGCGTGCGCAGTGCGCCCTGCCCGGCACGCGGGAACTCCGATTCGAGCCATTCGAACACCGTCTGCTCGCCATCGAGCAGGTCCATGGCGTGCTGGGCAAAATAGCCCATCTTGACGCTGGCACCGATCGCAACAGATCCCTGATCCGGTTCGGCCGAACCGGCAATCAGCTTCAGAAGCGTCGACTTGCCGGCACCGTTGACGCCCATGATGCACCAGCGTTCCTTGCGGCGAATGGAGAAATCCAGGCCTTCATAGATCGTCCTGCTGCCATAAGCCTTGTGGACGCCCTTGAGGTTGGCAACGTCTTCACCCGAACGCGGCGGTGCCTGGAATTCGAAAGCGACCGACTGGCGGCGCTTCGGCGGCTCGACGCGCTCGATCTTGTCGAGCTTCTTCACCCGGCTCTGAACCTGAGCGGCATGCGACGCACGCGCCTTGAAGCGCTCGATGAACTTGATTTCCTTTGCGAGCATCGCCTGCTGGCGCTCGAACTGCGCCTGCTGCTGCTTTTCGTTCTGCGCCCGCTGCTGCTCGTAGAACCCGTAATCACCTGCATAGGTATTGAGCGACCCGGCATCTATCTCGATGATCTTGTTGACGATCCGGTTCATGAACTCGCGGTCGTGCGAGGTCATCAGAAGCGCGCCGTCATAACCTTTCAGGAACTGTTCCAGCCAGATCAGACTTTCGAGATCGAGATGGTTGGATGGTTCGTCGAGCAGCATCACGTCCGGGCGCATCAGAAGAATGCGGGCCAGCGCCACACGCATCTTCCAGCCGCCCGAAAGCTTGCCGACATCGCCATCCATCATTTCCTGGCTAAAGGAGAGACCGGCAAGCACTTCGCGAGCCCGGCTTTCCAGCCCATAACCGTCGAGTTCCTCGTAACGAGCCTGAACCTCGCCGTAGCGCTCGATGATGGCATCCATCTCGTCCATACGGTCCGGATCGACCATGGCGGCTTCGAGTTCGCGCAGTTCGGCCGCAACAGTGCTGACGGGACCCGCGCCATCCATCACTTCAGTGACGGCGCTGACGCCGGACATTTCGCCGACATCCTGATTGAAATAGCCGATGGTGACGTGCTTCTCGACCGAAACTTGGCCTTCATCGGGGATCTCACCGCCGGTGATCATCCGAAACAGTGTCGTCTTGCCGGCGCCGTTCGGGCCAACGAGGCCGATTTTTTCACCGCGATTGAGCGCAGCCGAAGCCTCGATATAGAGAATGCGATGGCTGTTCGACTTGCTGATATTTTCGATACGGATCATGGCTCGGCAAACGTCAGTTGATGGGTTGTAGACAATAAAAAAGCCGGATCGTTGCCGACCCGGCTTTTCCAATCATTTTCTGCGAAGATTATTCGGCGCTGTCTTCAGCGGCCTTCTTCTTCGGAGCAGCCTTCTTCTTCGGAGCGGCTTCTTCGCCTTCCGCAGCTTCAGCCTTGGCCTTCTTCGGCGCAGCCTTCTTCTTGGCCGGCTTGTCGTCGCCTTCGGCTTCGTCGTCAGCCATCAGCTCTTCCTTGGTGACGGTCTTGTCGGTGACCTTCACTTCGGTAAGCAGCTTGTCGATGACCTTTTCTTCGAAGATCGGGGCGCGCAGCGAGTTGGAAGCACCAGGCGTGTTGCGGAAGAAATCGAGGATTTCCTTCTGCTGGCCCGGGAACTGCTGCAGCTGTGCATAAAGCGCGCGCTGCAGCTCTTCTTCGGTCACTTCAACACCAGCCTTCTCACCGATTTCGGAGAGAACGAGGCCCAGACGAACGCGACGCTCGGCAAGCTTGCGGTATTCCGCACGGGCTTCTTCCTCAGTCGTTTCTTCGTCTTCGAAGGTCTTGCCGGACTGGGCAAGATCGGTGTTGATCTGGCGCCAGATGTTGTCGAACTCGGCGTCAACGAGACCCTGCGGGGTGTCGAACTGGTACATTTCATCGAGCTGGTCGAGGATCTGACGCTTTACCTTCTGGCGTGTCAGGTTGCCGTACTGGCTTTCGATCTGGCCGCGAACGATTTCCTTCAGGCGATCGACTGATTCGATGCCGAGCTTGGAAGCGAGTTCGTCGTTGATTTCGACTTCGCCCGGAGCAGCAACATCCTTGACGGTGATGTCGAAGGTCGCTTCCTTGCCTGCGAGATTTGCAGCCGGATACTGTTCCGGGAAGGTAACCGTGATGACCTTTTCGTCACCAGCCTTAACGCCGACCAACTGGTCTTCGAAGCCCGGGATGAACTGGCCGGAACCGAGAACCAGTTCGGCATCTTCGGCAGCGCCGCCATCGAAGGCTACGCCGTCGACCTTGCCGAGGTAGTTCATGGTGACGCGGTCGCCGTTGGCGGCCTTGCCCTTCTTGGTTTCGTAAGTACGAGCGCTTTCAGCGATCTTGACGATCTGCTCGTTGACTTCTTCGTCAGCGATTTCGACGACTTCACGAGTAACCGTGATCTTGTCGGTCGACTTCAGCTCGATCGGCGGAATGACTTCGTAGGTGAGCGTGAACTCAAGGTCAGCCTGTGCGGACAGGATCTTTTCGGCTTCTGCCTGATCCTCGGTCATAGCGATCGACGGCTGGGTTGCCGACTTCTCGCCGCGATCTGAGAGAATCTTGCCCGGACGGTCGCGGATGATCTCGTTGACGAGATCTGCCATGATCGACTTGCCGTAGGTCTTCTTGAGGTGCGCCAACGGCACCTTGCCCGGACGGAAGCCGTTGATGCGGACCTTATCCTTCGCATCGGCGAGGCGCACGTTCAGCTGTGCTTCCATCTCCTGCTTAGGGATGACAACTTTGATTTCGCGCTTCAGCCCTTCAGCGAGCGTTTCGGTAACCTGCATTTTCAAACCTTCATATCGTGGCGGCGGCACCAACTATCCGGCATCTCCAGCCGTTCAACAGTCAGCACATCGCCGGAACTTCAAAGAGACCAGCCGCGGCATTAAAGGCGCCGGTCGTTCGCCCTATTCTTTGGCTCAAGACCACACCTTGGCGGTGCTTGGTGCGGGTAGAGAGACTTGAACTCCCACGCCTTGCGGCACCAGAACCTAAATCTGGCGTGTCTACCAATTTCACCATACCCGCGCCCCAAACCGCGTCGAAATACCTCGTCGCCGGAGGCCTTCCAGAGCGCGCGTCTCTATATCATCCGTTTTCCTGCACGCAAAGGAAAAATGACAGGGACAAAAGAAGACTGTCAGAACAGGATGAAAGCGGGGGATATTCGTTCTGGCGGCGTCAGCACAATCTCCCAGACGCCACGTGCGCCGACCAAAACAGCCATGCACAGAAAGCATGCCATCCATTCAGCGTTTGCAGTGCACAATTTATCTTCCTTTATATAGGTTCAGCTTAACGAACGAAGCAGTGAGCGAGCCGGGGCAAACGCCTCCTAAATGCGACAGCTTTAAAGGCGGGTTTCCCGCAAGACATTCGGGGCGCGCACTCCTCCTCCCAGCGTTGTCCCGTACAGACCGGCGAGACTCCTTCTCCCATTTGCCGGTCATTCATATGACGCCCACCGGACCTCCTCCCCCGGTGGGCGTTATTTGTTTCAGCAGTGTCTCCATCACCGAACATACCAGAGCCACGCACCTCCTTATCGCAATGCGCCAGACGCATAGGTGGCATACGTAACGGGCGCTGTTTTTTGTGCAGAAGAACATTTAAAACGATTAGCAGATGAAGAGGGCGGATATGACGCCCACAGGGCAAAGGATCCCCACAATGAGCATCGCAAAGAAATTCAGTGACTGGCGCAAGTACCGCGAAACCGTTTCCGAGCTCGGCCGCATGACCGACCGCGAACTGGGTGACCTCGGCATCGGCCGTGCAGACATCCGCCGCGTAGCTCGGACTGCAGTCGGCTTCTAATAAAACCTCGACTCTCCAGTCGGTCGAAAGCGCCTCCTTCGGGAGGCGTTTTTCGTTTGTGCAGTTCATTATTGCCTGGGAGCCTTTTCGCCTGCTGTTGAAACGCGAAATCGCTCTGTCTTTTGCTAGAATTGCCATAGCGCAAATTCTCAGCTCATTTTTCGCCCATCGCCCAGAAAAGCGACAATTCACCGCACAAACGCATGGCAGTTGCACATAATTTGCACTGCACATTCTTATTATTCGGTCGTATAAGAAGCACATCGCCGGAGCCGATAACGAGCGCCGGGAAAAAGACGACTTGAGGAAACCACCATGAACCCGATCCGCATCGCAAAGAACTGGGTCAGCTACCGCCGCACGATGAACGAACTCGGCAACCTGTCGAACCAGGCCCTCTCCGACATCGGCCTGACCCGTTACGATATCCGTAACATCGCTGCTCGTTCCTTCCGTTAATCCCTGACGGGGGCGGTATCCCAACCGCCGGAGGAACAAGTCTAGCGGCTGAAATGCCCAAGGATGATCAAAGGCACCTTCTCAGGTGCCTTTTTGATTCTGGTTAGCCTCAGGCGCCAAATTGACTTCGAATGAAGTGCTTTTTGATTCCTGTCGGCAGCTTGTCGTGATAATGACGCGGCCCATGACAGAGATATCCTATTCCCCCATTCACGTGATCGGCGGCGGCCTTGCCGGCTCCGAAGCAGCCTGGCAGATCGCACAGGCCGGCATCCCGGTCATCCTGCACGAGATGCGCGGCGTTCGCGGCACCGATGCCCATAAAACAGACGGCCTTGCCGAACTGGTGTGCTCCAATTCGTTCCGCTCCGATGATGCGACAGCCAACGCCGTCGGCGTGATCCATGCAGAGATGCGACTTGCGAACTCGCTGATCATCGCCTCGGCCGACAAGCATCAGGTTCCGGCGGGTGGCGCTCTTGCCGTCGACCGCGACGGATTTTCGGATGCGGTCACTGCCGCAATTTCCAGCCATCCGCTGATCACAGTTGTCCGAGAAGAAATCCAGGGACTGCCACCGAAGGAATGGGACCTGGCAGTGGTCGCCACCGGCCCCCTCACCTCGCCTTCGCTTGCCGCATCCATCCAGGCGGAGACGGGTGAAGACCAGCTCGCCTTTTTCGACGCGATCGCACCCATCATCCATCGCGATTCGATAGATATGGATACATGCTGGTACCAGTCGCGCTACGACAAAGTCGGCCCTGGAGGCAACGGCAAAGACTACATCAACTGCCCACTCGACAAGGATCAGTACGACGCGTTCGTCGACGCCCTGATCGCCGGCGATACGGTCGGGTTCAAGGAATGGGAAGGAACACCCTATTTCGATGGCTGCCTGCCGATCGAGGTGATGGCGGAACGCGGCCGCGAAACCTTGCGCCACGGACCTATGAAGCCGATGGGCCTCACCAATTCGCATAACCCGACGGTCAAGGCCTATGCGGTCGTGCAGCTGCGCCAGGACAATGCGCTTGGCACGCTCTACAACATGGTCGGCTTCCAGACGAAGCTGAAATACGGCGCGCAAGCAGAGATTTTCCGCATGATACCCGGCCTGCAGAATGCCGAGTTTGCGCGGCTCGGCGGCCTTCACCGCAACACCTATATTCAGTCGCCGATCCTGCTCGACAAATCACTGACGTTGAAAAGCCGCCCCGGCTTGCGCTTCGCCGGCCAGATCACCGGCTGCGAAGGGTACGTGGAAAGCGCCGCGATAGGCCTCCTTGCCGGACGATTTGCGGCTGCCGAGCGGAAGGGGGAACCGCTTGCGCCACCTCCTGCCACCACAGCCTTTGGCTCGCTTCTCGGCCACATCACCGGTGGCCACCTCATTCATGATGAGGAGCCCGGGAAACGATCATTCCAGCCGATGAATATCAATTTCGGCCTTTTTCCAGAACTCGAGCCCGGCTCGATCGTCAAGCCGGAAGGCGTCAAACGTTTTCGTGGCAAGGACAAGACCGTTATGAAACGGCAGTTATTGTCGGCGCGGGCGCTGAAAGATTGCGCTAATTGGCTCGGTCTGGCGTAGAGGCATCACCATCGGCGGCGGCCATTTCACGCCCGCCATCCGGCTGGCCGTCGTCGCTGATTTTACCTGTAACGCTGACATAATTGTCGAGCAGCCAGAGAGAAACTTCGGCTGCTTCACTTTCCTTCACGAATACAAATTCGCCATTCAATGTCGGTGCATCGAGAAATTCAGCAAGGAACCCTTTATCATTTGCCAAGGGAACGATCCGCACTCGACCGGGCTGGATGAGATGGCAGGCATAGTGGTTGCGGCGATTGCGCATGAAGCCTGTCTTGTCGTTATGCAAGCGAACGAAGACATCACCATCCTTTGTGCCATGCAGGCTGCGAATCGCTTCTTCCGGAAAGGCCCGGCCGAATTCGAGGATTGCGGTCCCGAGATCGTAACGCCCCTGTTCGTCGTTCCTACGGGCAATTCGCCTTATGTAGAAAACTAGAACGAGAATCAGCGCAACGATCGTTATCCAGATGATAAGGGCACTCAAACCGCTTCTCCTAGGCATGGAAGGTTTGGGGGGCAGGTTTTTGGGTTGCATAGTGCCTAGCGTGCGAGGCTTGCGCGAGTGTTATGTCGCATCAGAAGCGGCGAAGCAGCGTCGCTTTCATCATGCTGATCTGGCGACGCCATTGCGGTTGCTGCAAGCCATCGAAAAGCGCCGAAGCGCCCAGTTTTCTGGCCCGCTTCAAGATGTGCTCCGCCAGAGAGACAGGCAAAAAGGCCGGAAAAAGTGGTTTGGCGATCGGCCCTGCATGGCGGGCCTTTTGCAAATGCTCCAACCCCAGGCCGGAAAAAGCCTCGATCGCTGCCGAGATACGCGTCTTGTCCTCGCCGGCCAAAAAGCCGTCATGATCAAGGCCTGTTGCGGAAAGGATATCGAGCGGGACATAGATCTGCCGCCTGCGGTTATGGATCGGCAAAAGCATCAGCAAGCCGGCTATCGACTGTGCCACGCCCGCATGCCCGGCAGCATCGGCCGATTGAGTCGCATCTTCGGGTGACAAGACAAGACCAGCAAGCTGGATCAAAGCCGATGCTGTCTCACCCGAATAGCCCTCCAGCGCGTTTTGGTCAGGCATGGCATCGTCATAGAGGTCGAAGATGCGTGCCTCTGTCATGGCGACCAGTGTTTGCCGTGGCAAACGATAACGGTCTATGGTCTCCAACAGACCAGCGGCGAGCGTATTGCCGCCGGTATCTCCTGCGGCTCCACCTTCCAAGAGATCCCGCCACCATTGCAGGCGGATTTCGCCGGGAAGCGGCTCGCGCACCACGTCGCGAACGCGGGCAATTTCCGCATTGAACGCATAAAGTGAGGCAAGCGCCCCCCGCTTGTCTTCAGGCGAAAGAAGACAGGCCAGATAACGGTCGCGGTCCGTCTCCCGCAGCATGGAGAGGCAAAGCGCGCCGTTTTCGGAAAGGGTATCGGTCATGTCAAACCGCGATGAGAGCCGCCGCGACAGCGCGGGATTCGGCCAGCATGATGTTGAATGTGCGCACGGCTGCACCGGTGCTCATCGGATCGGAAGAGATGCCTCTGGACTTCAGCGCGGCTTTCACGTCAGCGGGTATAGGCCTGAGGTTTGCCCCTGCGCCGATCAGCAGCACTTCGATGCCGGATGGATCGGCCAGTACGCGCTCTAGAGAGGCGATCGTCAGGAGATCGCCCTCCCGCATGTCCCAGCCATGAATGCCTGAGGGCAAGCATAGAATGGAGCCGCGATGGGACATGTCAGCGAAACGGAAACCACCATTGCCGTAGGCATCGATCGGCGCGCGGCCCGGAAAATGAGCGTCTCGGATTTCGATGCCTTTCGCCATTGGCACGGCTTCCTTCCAGAACAACTTTGCCCGGATCAAGCCTCCGTCATATAGACAGAAACGATCCGGGCAATCAGGTAGCCGACTTTCGAGCAAGCCGGTTATCGTGCCGCTTACTTGGTCGGAGCAGATTCGGTCTTGACCGGTTCGCCCTTGACCTTGACTTCGGCGATATAGGCACGCTGGGCGCGGATCTTGACGCCTTCGGCGATTTCGACTTCCAGTTCGTTGTCGTCGATGACCTTGCTTACCTTGCCCGTGATACCGCCACCGAGAACGACCTGATCGCCACGACGAATGTTATCAAGCGTTTCCTTGCGCTTCTTGGCCTGGGCACGCTGCGGACGGATGAGAAAGAAATACCACACCACCATCAGGGGTGCGAACAGCATGACCATCTGCAGGATGGAATCGGTGCCCGAGGGGGCTGCTGCGCCACTCGCCTGGGCGAATGCTTCGGTAATGAACATCGAGAACTCCTAAAACTACCGGAGACTCCCCGCCCCCGTTCAAGCCGCCGGAATATAGTTGCGATGGCCCGGAATGCAACAGAAAGCGGCAATTTGCGTACCGAATCCACGGCTCAAAGCCTTTCTATGCAATGACGAGCGTGTTACCCGGCCCGAAACACAGGAAAAGGAAGGGCAGCGTCATGAGCGAGGACATTAACGCACAGGTGCTTGCCGAAATAAGGCGCCTTGCCGATGCGGTCGAACGTCTTGCGGGACCGCCTCCCGCAGTCAACGACTGGGATGCCGCCGATTGCTTCGTCTGGGTGCCATCCAACCTGAAGCTCCAGCCAGTGCCGCGGCCGAACCGTATCGCGTTGACGCTGATCCGCGGGGTCGATCATGTGCGCGATATCCTGCATGAAAACACGCTTCGTTTCGCCGAAGGATATCCGGCAAACAATGTGCTTCTATGGGGCGCGCGCGGCATGGGCAAATCGTCGCTGGTCAAGGCCGTGCATGAAGATGTGCGGGTGGCAACCGGCTCATCCCTCAAACTCGTTGAGGTTCACCGCGAGGACATCGCTTCACTGCCCGGCCTTCTGGACATTCTCAAATCATCGAAGCAGCGCGTCATCCTTTTCTGCGACGACCTGTCTTTCGATCATGACGACACCGCCTACAAGTCGCTCAAGGCCGCGCTCGACGGTGGCATAGAAGGGCGACCGGACAATGTGCTTTTCTATGCAACGTCCAACCGTCGCCATCTCCTGCCCCGCAACATGATGGAGAACGAGCAGTCGACGGCCATCAATCCGTCCGAGGCCGTGGAAGAAAAAGTCTCGCTTTCTGATCGCTTCGGCCTGTGGCTCGGTTTCCACAAATGCAGCCAGGACGATTATCTGGCAATGATCGACGGATACGCAGCACATTTCAACCTGGGCCTGGGTCAAGAAACACTTCACGCCGAAGCACTGGAATGGGCAACGACACGCGGAGGCCGTTCGGGTCGCGTGGCCTGGCAGTACATTCAGGATCTCGCCGGCCGACTGCGCAAGCCGCTGGATCGCATATAACGCCACAAAACTCGATCGCCAGGGCATAATTCCGGAAACAACAACGGCTGCCGCTTCTACTGGATCAAGTGAAAAACGCAAAAAAGCCCGGCAGAGCCGGGCTTTTTCGTTGTCCCCTTGAAACGCACTACATTATTCAAGGTAGGTATTCGGATTGACCGGCGTTGCGTCCTTGCGGACCTCGAAGTGAACCTGCGGACGCTGTGCGTCGCCGCTCATACCCGAAGAAGCAAGCGTCTGGCCGCGGGTAACCTTCTGGCCACGGGTCACGTTGATCGCGCTGGCATGGCCGTAAACGGTGACCTTGCCGTCGTCGTGACGTACGAGCACGGTGTTGCCGAGTTGCTTCAGGCCATTGCCAGCATAGATAACGACACCGTTTTCGGCTGCCTTGATCGGCGTGCCTTCCGGAACCGAGATGTCGATACCGTCATTGCGGCTGCCATTGACGTTGGAGCCGTAGCCGGCAATGACCGCGCCATTGACCGGCCAGCGGTACTTCTCGATCCCCGTGGACTGTGGGGCGACAGACGCAACGTCAGCTTTCTTTTCGACTTCGCTGAGCGATGCATTTTCTGCAGCGGCAGGCTTGGACGGTGCTGCTACGGCAGGCTCAACCTTGGCGACGGCCGGCTGCTGCGGAGCTGCAGCCTTCGGCGCTGCTTGCATAGGCTCGGCAGGTTTCTGCGGAACCGAGGCCGTGCGAACAGGGTCGGTCATGCCATTGGCAACCTTTAACGTCTGGCCGATACGAACGGTGCCATCGGTCATACCGTTGGCTGCCTTCAGCGCATCGACGGACGTGCCGGTTTCACGGGCAATCTTGGTCAACGTGTCGCCCGGCTTGACGGTGTATGTGCCGCCAAGCGGCTTGCCGCCGGGAGGCGTGATCTTGCCCGGCTCCGCCAGCGACTTGTCACGCGACGGCAGAACAGCGAGCTTCTGCTCGGACTGGTTTTCCGGCGCAGGTGCATTGTTCTGAAGATCGATATCGCCAGCGGCAGTCTTGGCAGTATTGCGCGCAGGACCAAAGGTCGGAATTACGACCGACTGGCCGGCTGCGAGCGTACCGCCATTTGCCCTCAGGATTTCCTTTTCAGGAACGCCATAACGGTTTGCCAATATCTTGGCCGACTCGCCTGGCTTCAGCGTGACACGCGGCGCATTGACCGTTGACCAGCCGGACATCGGCTTGACCGTGCCGGTTGTCAGGTTGTCTGCACCACGAACCGGAGCCGTGTTGGACTGCTGCGGAAATGGCTGAGCCATGGCCTGCTGGCGCGTCGAAGAATCGGATCCGGACACCGGAGGAAGACTGCTTGGAGCAGACAGCTCCGAACGCTGAACGCTCGAAGGCGCGGAAGCGACGCGCGCCGGCGACGAATAACCACCCGAAGGCGGATAAGACGGAGACGAAGCAACGTTATTCGAACCG
Source organism: Hyphomicrobiales bacterium (assembly GCA_900472575.1). Taxonomy (GTDB): domain Bacteria; phylum Pseudomonadota; class Alphaproteobacteria; order Rhizobiales; family Rhizobiaceae; genus Neorhizobium; species Neorhizobium cellulosilyticum. Next base: position 122,655 of record UCIV01000021.1, on the reverse strand, counting down.
TACTGCGGCTGCATGCCCTGAGACGAAGACACGTCACCACGCGGAACCGGAGCCTGACCGTATGCACCACCTCCCTGCCGCTGAGGAATGGATGCCGTGGTCATATTGTCCGTACCGTCGAACAGACCGGAAAAACGCGTAGCGTCTGAACTGCAACCGGTCGCAGCGCTGGCCAGCAAGGCTGCCGCTGCGAGCTTTACAACGGATGTACCGAACTTGGATGAACTCTTGAAACGCATTGACTCGACCTACTCATGACGCCACCATCATGAGAGTCATTAAAACCTGTTAGTCTTACTGGCAGGTTAAGGCGCCGCACCAAAAGTCGGTATTTTGTCAAATTGCTAACCATGCCAACCAAGCTCAAAGAGCTTCGGCCACGTGCGGAACAAGCGGAAGATAGGGGGCCGGGAACAGATCCTCACGCTCGAAACGGCTGCCGGTCTTGGTTAAACGCGTCATGAGGCAGGTCTCGTCATCAAGGATGAGCGGAGCGATCATGGAGCCGCCATGCGTGAGCTGCTCGGCATAAAACCGCGGTAAAGTGGTAAATGCGGCAGTCACGAGAATGCGGTCGAAAGTTCCCTCACCAGGCTGGCCGTTGCTACCGTCCGCCTGTCGAATGATGACGTTGCGAAGACTCAGTGCGTCCATTCGGGCGTTGGCTGCCGTAACCAGCGTGCGGTAACGCTCGACGGTCGTCACGCGCTCGGCAATTCGGCCCATCACCGCAGCGGTAAACCCACTACCTGTGCCAATTTCGAGCACACGATGACCAGGCTTTACCTGCAGACGATGCAGAAGGCGCACAGCGAGGTCGGCGCCTTCCATAAAGGCACCGCAATCGATCGGGATCGTGCGGCTGGAATAGGCTTCCTCGGCCAGCGGAGCTGGTACGAACTGGGAACGAGGTGTCTGCTCCACGGCTGTCAGAAGATCCAGATCGGAGATGCCCTCGGCCCGCAGGCGCAGGACGAGTGCAGCAAACCCTTCTTTTTCGACCATCCCAGTTTTCAACCGGCAACTCCTGCTCCCAGCGCGGATGCCAAGCGATCCTGAACCGAATAATCGGTCAGGTCCAGCTTAAGCGGCGTTACGGAAATCTTGTTTTCCTTAAGCGCCTGGATATCCGTGCCGTCACGGAAATTTCCTTTCCGCTCCGAAAATTTCAGCCAGTAATAGGGTCGGCCGCGACCATCCTCTCGCGCATCTATCATCAGGCCGAAATCGAGCTTTCCTTGTGAAGTGACCTCTACGCCCTTCACTTCCTCCGGCGCACAATGCGGGAAGTTCACATTGAGGAAAGTTCCGTCAGGAAGCTCGACCTCTATCAACTTGCGAAGAAGATCGGCAGCGTATGATTCGGCAACTTCCCATGGCGTGAAACGGCCATTTTCCTTACGCGCAGCCTGGCTTATCGCGATCGAGCGCACGCCCTGAAGCGTTCCCTCGATCGCACCAGCGACCGTGCCGGAATAGGTGATGTCGTCGGCCATATTGCCGCCGTCGTTTATGCCCGATAGGACGAGATCGGGTTTGCCGCCCATGATCTCGCTGATGGCCATGATGACGCAATCTGTCGGCGTGCCGCGCAGTGCATAACGCTGGTCGTCGATCTTCCTCAGCCGAAGCGGCTCGGACAGGGTCAGCGAATGCGCAAGACCGCTCTGGTCCGTCTCCGGCGCAACGACCCAGACATCGTCAGAAATCGTCCGTGCAATCCGTTCCAGGACGCCAAGACCTTCTGCGTGGATACCGTCATCGTTGGTGAGCAGAATGCGCATCGTGATATATCCTTATGCCTTCTCGATCTTGGTCAGGCCGCCCATGTAAGGCAGAAGCGCATCAGGAATTGTGACGGAACCGTCTTCGTTCAGGTAATTTTCCAGAACCGCGATCAGGCAGCGACCGACGGCAGTACCCGAACCATTCAGCGTATGAACGAAACGAAGCGCCTTCTCGTCCTTGACGCGATAGCGCGCGTTCATGCGACGGCCTTGAAAATCGCCGCAGACCGAGCAGGACGAAATTTCGCGATAGGTGTCCTGTCCCGGCAACCAGACCTCGATGTCGTAGGTCTTGCGAGCGCCAAAGCCCATATCGCCGGTGCAAAGCGTCATGGTGCGGAAATGCAGGCCCAGACGCTTCAGAACATTCTCGGCGCATTCCGTCATGCGCTCGTGTTCAGCGATCGCGCTTTCCGCATCGGTGATGGAAACCAGTTCGCATTTCCAGAACTGGTGCTGGCGCAGCATGCCGCGCGTATCACGGCCGGCAGAACCTGCTTCCGAACGGAAGGACGGCGTCAGCGCGGTAAAGCGCAGCGGCAGTTTTTCCTGCTCAAGCGTTTCGGCCGAAACGAGATTAGTCAGCGTCACTTCGGCCGTCGGAATAAGGTAACGGCCGTCGGTCGTCTTGAACAAATCTTCCTCGAACTTCGGCAACTGGCCGGTGCCATACATGGCCTCGGCCTTCACCATCAGCGGTGAGGAGACTTCCGTATAACCGTGCTCCATGGTGTGCATGTCGAGCATGAACTGGCCAAGCGCCCGCTCAAGACGGGCGAGCTGGCTGGTCAGAACCGTGAAGCGTGCACCCGACAGCTTCGAGGCGCGATCGAAATCCATGTAGCCAAGCGCTTCACCGATATCGAAATGCTCCTTCGCCGGATGGTTCCAGCGCGGCTTTTCACCAACGACGCGTTTCACGATATTGTCGTGTTCGTCCTTGCCGACCGGCACGTCATCGAGCGGGATGTTGGGAAGACGCGACAGCGCGTCATCAAGCGCAGCAATTGCCTCGCGCTCTTGCTGCTCCGCGGCGGGCATGGTTTCCTTGATCTCGGCGACTTCTGCCTTGAGCTTGTCCGCCAGTTCAAGGTTCTTCTGCGCCATGGCAGCGCCGATCTCCTTGGAGGCAGCGTTGCGGCGGGACTGCATGTCCTGAAGCTTCTGGATTATACTGCGGCGACGTTCATCCATCGCCACGAGTTCAGCGGCCATCGGCCCGGCGCCACGCTTGGCGAGCGCCTCATCAAGAGCCTGTTCGTTTTCACGAATCCATTTGATATCAAGCATAATCCTAGCCTTCAACGCGAGACGCCGCGCGCATCAGGCCAGGAAAATCCTCAAGCCTTATCGGTCTCGGCGACTTCCGAGGAAGATTCTGCAGTTTCAGAATCTTCACTGCGTTTGCGCTCGACGAGTCGCGCGGCATAGATGGAAATCTCGTAGAGAAGGATGGTCGGTATAGCAAGACCGATCTGAGACATCGGATCCGGCGGCGTCAGGATTGCTGCGGCAATGAACGCGATGACGATCGCATACTTGCGCTTTTCCTTCAGCCAGTCGCTTGTCAGCAGACCGACGCGGGCGAGCAGCGTGGTGACGACCGGCAGCTGGAAGACCAGACCGAAGGACAGGACCAGCGTCATGATCAGGCTCAGATATTCCGACACGCGCGGCAGCAGAGAAATACCGACTTCACCTTCGGTCGGCGCCTGCTGCATCGCAAGGAAGAACCACATCACCATTGGCGTGAAGAAGAAGTAGACCAGCGCGCCGCCCAGAAGAAACAGGATCGGGGATGCGATCAGGAACGGCAGGAATGCAGATCGCTCGTTCTTGTAAAGCCCAGGCGCGACAAATTTGTAGATCTGTGACGCGATCACCGGAAAAGCGATCACCAATGCACCGAACATCGCGACCTTCACCTGGGTGAAGAAGAATTCCTGTGGGGCGGTGTAGATCAGTTCGGACTTGGCGATATCCAGCCCCGCCCAAACCACAGCCCATTTGTAGGGAATAACGAGCAGGTTGAACAACTGCTTGGCAAAGAAGAAGCAGACGACGAAAGCGATGAAGAAGGCGCCGATCGACCACATCAGTCGAGTGCGCAACTCCATCAGGTGTTCGATAAGCGGCTGCGGCTTGTCCTCGTAGTCGCTCATGCTTCGTCCTTCGGAGTGTCAGTCTTTTTGGGCGTGCGCTTGCGGGCGGGCGCCTTGGTAACCGGTGCCTCAACGGCAACGGATGCGGTTTCGACAGTCTTCTTCGGCGCGGCCTTGGCCCGCTTGGGCTTTTCAACCACAGGCGCGATTTCTGCAATCGTCTTGCTGGAACCCGCGGAAGTCTTGGAAGACTTGCTGCGCACCTTGGCTTCTTCGCCGGCCTTCACCACGGACGTGCGGGGTGCACGAGGTTTTGCAACGGCAGCCTCTACCTTGGCCGGCGTCGCAGCCACAGGCGCAGCTTGAGCGAGGTTTTTCGCATCGGCAACAACGGGTACCGGCGTTACCGGGGCTGACACCGTATTTGCGGCTACAGCTGTAGGAGCAGCTGTTGCAGCGGCTGCCGGCTCGACGCTTGCCGGAACTTCAGGAGCAGCAGAAATCGGCTCGGCTCCTTCGATCGACTGCTGCGCCTCAGCATCTGTCGATGAAAGTTCGGTCGTGTTTTCGGCGAGAGGACTAGGAATCTGCGTCGCCTTCTGCAGGTCCGACTTGATATCCTGCCCCATCTGCCTCAGCGGATTGATAGCATCACGCAGGGCATTTGTCGGATTAAGCTTTTGCGCATCCGATATGGTTTTGCGGACGTCATCCATATCCGCTTCACGCAAGGCTTCATCGAACTGCGTGCGAAAATCACCAGCCATCTTGCGGAAGTTGGCTGTCATTTTACCAAATGCGCGGATCATGGGTGGCAGATCCTTCGGACCGACCACAACAATAAGTACGACCGCAATGACGAGCAGTTCGGTCCAACCGATATCAAACATGCAACGAAGCTCCTGAAGCCCCTACCCGTTCCACTAGGACCGGGTGGTTTCCTTCGCCTCGTCAGCCTTGTGGTCGACGGTCTTCGCAGTGGTCGTTTCCGGGGCGTCCTCGTCGGTCATGCCCTTCTTGAAGCTCTTGATACCCTTTGCGACGTCGCCCATCAGCTCCGGAATCTTACCACGCCCGAACAAGACGAGCACGATGACCAGAACGATCAACCAATGCCACACACTGAAAGAACCCATTAGTCCAACTCCAATTCGAATTAGTCTTCGATGTAAGCGCTTTGTGGCGCTTTTTCAAACAGCAAATTTGCATGATACATCGCTAATCACGCGCTCGTTAGCGCCATGCGAGATCATTGGCCGCCGATACACGCTCTGCGATAAATTGCGAAAACTAATCGTCCGAAGCCCCCCCAGGGCTCAGCAGACCAAGTTCCTCAAGATCAAGCTGAGTGATTGGATCTTCTTCATCCGACAGATCAGTATCCGCACCCGGCATGGGAATATGGAACCCCGGCGGTATACGGCCGCTTAACAGGCCGGCACCCTTCAACTCTTCCAGTCCAGGCAGATCACGCAGTTCCTCGATACCGAAATGATCGAGAAAATCCGTTGTAGTCCCGAGCGTGACCGGGCGACCGGGCGATCGCCTGCGACCGCGAAAACGAACCCAACCGGCCTCCATCAGCACGTCCAGCGTACCTTTGGAGGTTTGAACGCCACGGATATCCTCGATCTCCGCGCGGGTGACAGGCTGATGATAGGCTATAATCGCCAGCACTTCGAGCGCTGCACGCGACAGCTTTCTGACCTCGTTATCATCCTTGCGGATAACGAAGGAAAGATCGGGAGCCGTGCGGAAGGCCCAGCAATCTGCCATGCGGACAAGATTGACGCCCCGGCCGGCATAGTTTTCTGCAAGTCGGCCCAAAAGCGCCGGGATATCCGTTCCGCGCGGCAGTCTGTCGACTAGAAATCGCTCAGGAACAGGCTCGGCCGAGGCAAAGATCAGTGCCTCGGCGATGCGCTCGGCTTCGAGGTCCGAAAATCCCCCGCTATGACCGTCATCCACATCGTGACCAGTGTTCGAAAAGGTTTCGATTCCGTCGGTTCCGGACGTCATTCGCCGCCTCCAGGCAACTGGGCGGATCGCTGCCGGTTGCCACCACGAAGATAAATCGGCTGGAAGGCGCCGTCCTGGCGGATCTCCAGCTTGCCCTCACGCACGAGTTCCAGAGACGCGGCGAATGCGCTTGCCGTTGCCGTCACCCGATCCTCCGGCGGCAGATAGGGAAGCAGATAGGTCTGCAATGCCGTCCAGTCAGCGATCTCGCCCAGCATGCGCGTCAGCAACTCACGCGCATCCACCAGCGACCAGACCTTACGCCTCTCGATCGTGACCTGGGTGATCGCCGTGCGCTGCCGAAGGTTGGCGTAGGCTGACAAGAGATCGTAGAGGCTCGCATCGTAGGCGGATTGAACGCGATGCGGAATATGTTCCGGCGCGCCACGGGCAAAGACATCACGTTCCAGCCGGTTGCGATTGACAAGCTGGCTTGCCGCTTCCCGCATTGCCTCCAGGCGCCGCAAACGAAAGGCAAGTGTCGCCGCCATCTCTTCGCCGGTCGGGCCATCATCACCCTTGACCTGCTGAGGAATGAGCAGGCGTGATTTCAGGTAGGCAAGCCAGGCTGCCATCACCAGATAGTCGGCGGCGAGCTCTATGCGCACGCGCCGCGCGCTATCGACGAAGAGAAGATATTGTTCTGCAAGCGCGAGCACGGAGATGCGGGAGAGATCCACCTTCTGGCTACGGGCGAGATGCAGGAGAAGATCGAGCGGACCTTCGAATCCGGCAACGTCGATGACAAATGCCGGGTCGTCGGCAGCACGTTCGGACACGTCCTGCCAGAGCTTGTCCATTGGAATGGCGCCCTGCCCCGAATTCCCCGCCAAACCAGTTCACCTCTCTCGTTCGGCAGCCCTACCTCGTCAGGCGACCGCCATCATTTCGTGAAATTCTGCACGCAGCGCCTGTTCGTCGGACGCATCGGGAGCTGCAAAGCCGCGCTCGACGGCCTCGGCGCGCTGCAAAGCCTTACCCGACAAAGGCACAACTTCCTTCACTACCGCTTTCATTTCGTCCATGAGGCCATTGCAATGCAAGACAATATCGCAACCTCCCCCCATGATTCGTGCGGCACGTTCGCCGATCGTGCCTTTCAGGGCGTTCATCGATGTGTCGTCCGAGACCAGCAGGCCGTCAAAGCCGATATGACCGCGAATGACATCTTCGATCACCACCGGCGAAATCGTTGCCGGATCGCGATCGTCATAGGCGGTGAAGACGATATGTGCGCTCATCGCCATCAACTCGTCCTTCATCGCGACGAAGGGTACGAAGTCATGACCTTCGAGTTCGGCGCGCGAAGCGGTGACGACCGGCAGTTCATGATGAGAATCGGCCATACCTCGGCCGTGGCCCGGCATATGCTTCATGATCGGAAGCATGCCACCCGCCTTCAGCCCTTCGGCTGCTGCCTTGCCCATTGATGCTACCGTTTGCGGATCGAACCCATAGGCGCGATCACCGATGACATTGCTCGCCCCCTCGACAGGAACATCGAGGACGGGGAGGCAATCGACGGTCACGCCGAGCTTCATGAGGTCGAAGGCATGCAGGCGCGACATCAGCCAAGCAGCGCGCAGGCCCTTTTCTCTGTCCTGCCGATAGATTTCACCCAGAGCCGTGGCCGAAGGATAACGCTCGATCATCGGCGGACGGATACGCTGCACACGGCCACCTTCCTGGTCAATCAGAACCGGTGCATCAGGCCTGCCGACTGCGTCACGCATGGCGGCAACGAGATCGGCAATCTGAGGAAGTTCGATGCAGTTGCGGGCGAAGAGAATGAACCCCCAGGGCCGCTCATCACGATAGAGCGAGATTTCGTCGGCAGTCAAAGTCGCGCCGCCGGCGCCGAGAATCATGGATTTCGAAACACTCATATCAAACTACCCGCTGTGATGATCTGGAGCATTTCCGGACGCAAAACCGTTTTTTTTTCAATTTTGCTGGAATTGCCCTAACGAAAACGGGGCGCCGCGCGCCCCGTCTGTTTCGGCTGAATCAAGTCTTATCGCGCCACAAGGCAGCTGCCGCCGGCCGAGCGATATTTTTCGCAGAGTGCGACAGCCTGCTCCTTGCTACCGGCCGGGATACGGACGCGGTAGAAAGTCCCCTTGCCGGCAACTTCGGCAGCCTTGATATCGACGCCACGTCCACCAATCACACTGCCGAACTTATTCGAAAGGCTCTGGTAGGACTTCTGCGCATCGGCCTGGGACGGCAGTGAAGCAATCTGGATCACGTATCCACCTTCGCCAAGCGAAGCCACCTGCGTATTCTGCGCAGCCGGAGCGGCGGCGGCAGGTGCTGCGGTGCGAACATTGCCCTGATCACTGACACTGGCGACGACATTGGCAGGTTGAGTCGACGGACGAGTGGTCGGAACAGGAGCCCGAACGGCGGCAGCCGGCGCGGTATCCGCCAGTTGCTCAATCGATGCCGGAGCCTGGGCGGCGACCGGCATGGTCGATACAGTATCGGCTGAGGCCGAGACCGGAACGATACCTGTCGAAGGTGCGGCAAGAGCCGGGGCGGCGGTCGGGAAGGCTGCAGCCGTCTGCTGTGCCGGAGCATCAGCCCGAACCGGAGCCGCAGCGATTTTTGCCGTAGTGGCAGGTTCGACTTCCTGCTCGACCAGCTTGCCGTCGGCGCGAACGATCATTGTCTTGACCTTGCGCGGCATAACCGTGACGGCCTGCTGTTCACCGGCCTGCTGCTGATCCTGCGGCAGAAGACGTGGATCCTCGGTCTCTGCTACGTCGGTCATCTGCACGTCGTTTTCCCCTTCAAGCGGAAGGGTATCCGGCATCAGAGTCTTCTGGACGACGTCAACCGGTTCTTCGCTGCTCGAAATCAGCTGCTGCTGCTTGGGAGTTTCCGATCCTGCACCGGCGACGCGGTCGTAAACGGCCTTGTCCTGGTTGGGCACGGTCTTGCCGCCCGGGTTCGCCGGCGCAATCTTGACCGGCTCGCTGTCGGCAGCGATCACCATCGGCTCACCATTTCCGCCAAGACCGGACGTGGAGTTTCCAAACCATGCAAAGGCACCCGCGCCGCAAACGGCGACAAGACCAACGGCAACGAGAGGAGCAATCCAACGTCGCGAAGATCCACGCTGTTCGACGTCATCGACATTCTGCTCATAGTCTTCGGCCTGAGCATAACTTTCATTGGCGGTAAGCGGGGTTGCAAGACTGCGACGGAAATCCTCTTCGAGGGCCCGCTCGAAATCATCCAGATCCGCGTAAACGGATTTCTGAGCAGCCGGTGCTGAAGCAACAGCCGCGAGCTGCGGTTGGACACTTCCGCGCTGGAGCGATGCCGCAGTCTCAGGTGCCTCCAGAAGAGAGGCGAGTTCCGCGTCGATATCGAGATCGAAATCGTTCCGATAAGCAGGCTGCTCTTCCTTCTCCTCTACAGGAAGGGTCGGCACATCGAGTTCTGCAATCGCTTCCGGCTGTTCTTCAGGTTCGGAAAGCAGAGCCGGATCGAACGGCACGTCGTCTTCAGGCTCCAGGTCGAATGCCGGCGCAGCGGAATATACCGGGGCCGCAGCATAGACGGGCGCTGCAACAGCCGGAGAGGCGACCGGCGCCGGAGCAGGCTGTGCGACGGGAGCAACCGTGGCAGGAGCGGAGACGTTGGGGTCGACAGAGGCAACGACTGGAGCAACAACCTTGCTATTCTCCTCGACCACCATATCCGTTAGGTCGAGTTCCAGAGCGTCAAGCGCCAACTCGAAATCCAGATCGGCAAAGGGATCGGAGGCTTCGTCGACCGATTCGGATGGAACAGATGGCGCAGTGGGGGCTGCGTATACCTGCGGCTGCGCGGGAGCTAGCGACAGGAGTTCGCTGTCGACAGAAACCTGCACGGTCTCAACGACCGGAGCCACAGTGCGCGAGGAGACCGAATAATGATCAACGCCTGAAAGAAGGGCATCCAGATCAGCGAACTGATCTTTCGGCAGATCCGGCGCGACCTCCCCTACAGGTGCGACAACCTTGGCGGCAATCGGCTCAGCCGGGCCAGCAAGGGGAATATCCATCGCGGGGATTGGCAAATCCGAGATGACAGGGGCAGAAACCGCAACCGACACCGGCGCGGCAACATTCCATCCATCGAAAGAAACCGGTTCAATCTTTGACGGAGCAGCCTGCAGCTCGACTTTGGCCTCTGTCCGCTGGTGGGACGCCACGCCTGCACCTGACTGGAAGTTTGCAAGAGGCATGCGGAAGCTTGGCGTATATCCTGCCCCTTTACGTTTCGCATCCATCGGCGGCGACTGAGCCTCCACAGACAGGGGCTGAGTCGCAACAACGGGGGCGACAACCGGCGTGGAAACGAAGGACGTTTCCAATTCCGCGGCCAGATCGAATTCGTCGAATGACAGATCCTGATCCGCCAACGAAGCGACTTGATACGCCGGAACTGCATCGACAGCCTCATTCGGCACACGCCACGAGCCGGCCTCTTCAGGCTCTGTAGGTAGGGGTTCCGGAAGGCTTTCTACGTAAGCGTTATTGGCAACTCCGCGATCGCCGCCATCGACAAACTCTGCTTCGTAAGCTGAAGCTTCATCGTTCGAAGCCACGGCATCATGCGAAATGTCGTCTGAAGCCCACGGCTCCAGCGGATCGCCTTCAGCCCGCGCCCGATCTTCGCCTGTCGCCTGATCGAGACCGGAAACAAACCGGTTGCCTTCGAACGCAGGCTCGACGGAAACATCATCCATTGCAGCGATCGAAGGCTCTGCAACGACCAGATCATCGACAGGATCGAGCCGAGGCGCATCGTAACGCTCGAACTCGCGGAGAAGCTCATCTTCAAGGTTGAAGACCGGATCGGTCCGCCTTGCCGCTACGGGCTCGGCAACAGGAGGAGCCGGGTTTGCAACAACCCGATCCTCATAACCGACGATCCGCGCCAGTTCAGCCAACGGATCACCATCAGCAAAAAATTCCGGCACATCATTCCGGCTACGCGCAAGGTTATTATCCGCCATGACGTCGTCCACTCACCTACATTACTACGCTTCTGCCAGAGCAATATGGGCAAATGAGGGCGTTTTTAGCGCATCTCCTCCGGCGCAGCCGTACCCGTAATTGTGAGGCCAGACCTCAATACGGAAGCGACTGCACGCACCAGCCCAAGTCTGGCGATGCTCAATTCTCGGTTTTTATCGTTAACAAAACGTAATTCAGGTTGTTCCTTACCTTTATTCCAGTGCGCATGGAAGAAGCTGGCCAGATCATAGAGGTAAAACGCTATGCGATGCGGCTCTTGCGAAAGCGCTGCGCTTTCGACGATTCGCGGGTATTCGGCGAGCTTTCCAACCAGCTGCAACTCGTTCGGATCCGTTATTTCACCGACGGTCGAGGCCAGATCGAGCGAATCGATATCAAGACCCGGAAACGCATCCTTAGCTTGCCGGAATACAGACATGCAGCGCGCATGTGCATACTGGACATAAAAGACCGGGTTATCCTTCGACTGTTCAGTAACTTTTGCGAAATCGAAGTCCAGAGGCTCGGAATTCTTGCGGTAAAGCATCATGAAACGAACCGAATCACGACCGACCTCATCGACGACTTCGCGCAATGTGACGAAATCGCCGGAGCGTTTCGACATCTTGACCGGCTCGCCATCGCGATAAAGCTTGACCAGCTGGCACAGAAGCACGGTCAACTTCGCCTTGCCGTCGGATACGGCACGGGCGACCGCCTCGAGCCGCTTCACATAGCCGCCATGGTCGGCGCCGAGCACATAGATCATCTCGTCGAAGCCGCGGTCGTACTTCTCCTTGAAGTAGGCGACGTCGGCGGCGAAATAGGTGTAAGCGCCATCGGACTTGATCAGCGGCCGGTCAATATCATCCCCAACTTCGGTCGAGCGGAACAGCGTCTGATCTCGATCCTCCCAGTCTTCCGGCAACTGGCCTTTCGGCGGCGGCAGCTTGCCCTTGTAGACATGGCCCTTGAAGGTAAGGTCGTTGATCGCCGCGCGGATCAGCTTGGCGCCTTCGGCATGCAGCGTGCGCTCGGAGAAGAAGACGTCATGGTGGACGTTCAGAGCCTCAAGATCCTCGCGGATCATCACCATCATCGCGTCAACCGCACGATCCTTGACGAGCGGAAGCCATTCTTCTTCCGGCATGTTGTGCAGCCGCGGGCCGAACTCTGCAGCAAGTTCCTTGCCGACGGGAACGAGATAGTCGCCCGGATACAGGCCGGCCGGGATATCGCCGATATCCTCGCCCAACGCCTCGCGGTAACGCAGGAAAACGGAACGGGCGAGCACGTCGATCTGGCCGCCCGCATCGTTGATGTAATATTCCTTGACGACATCGTAGCCGGCAAAGGACAGGAGGTTGGCCAAAGCGTCGCCAACCACCGCACCACGGCAATGGCCGACATGCATAGGCCCGGTAGGGTTGGCCGAGACGTATTCGACATTGGTCTTCTTGCCTGAACCGAAAGTCGAGCGACCATAATCGGTTCCGGCTTCGATTATCGAGCCAAGGATACGCTGCCAGTAGCCGGTCGAAAGGCGGATATTGATAAAGCCGGGGCCGGCCACAGAAACTTCGCTGACGTCGGGATCATTGCGCAATGCTGCCGAAATCAGGTCGGCAAGCGCGCGCGGATTGGTGCCGAGCGGCTTTGCCAGGACCATAGCTGCGTTGGTCGCCACATCGCCGTGGCTCTGGTCACGCGGCGGCTCGACAGTTAGTCGTCCGAAATCGACTTCACTGCGCTTTTCCTTGATAATATCAATTGTTTCCAGCGCGTTCTTAATTCTATTATCGAAGTCAGCAAAAAGATTCATGTCTCGTATCCACGCGTAATGCGAAGCGGGCTTTTGTAAAGCCGGTGGTGTTTGGAGGTCGGCCTAGCGCAAATCGGGAGTCTGGTCAAACAGCTCTCCATGTACGCGGACGGCATAGGTGTCGGTCATTCCGGCCAGATAATCGGAAACGTGACGGGCCTTGGCGGCCTCTTTCAACCCGGAAATATGATCCACCCAATAGTGGCTGCGCATCAAGGTCGGGTCATTCATGTAGGCCTCGAAGAGATCGGTGACGATCTTGGAAGCGCCAGCACGGATGCGCATAATCTCCGGATGGCGATAGATGCGGGCAAACAGCAGCTTCTTGATCAGCTGATCCGTCTGCGCCATTTCGGGCGAGAAGGTTGCGATCACCCGGCCCGCCGCCCGCACATCGGCAGCACTTTGCGGGCGGATATCGGCCAGATTGGCCTGCGCCACACCGATCACGTCCTCGACCATATGGGTGATCTGCCGGCGCGTCACCTCATAGGCGAAGCGGCTCGGCTCAAGATGTGGATATTTTGCCCTCACCTGCCGCATCAGACCGGACAGAAACGGCACATCTTCCAGCATCTCGAAGGTCAGCAGGCCAGAGCGCAGGCCGTCATCTATATCATGAGTATTATAGGCGATATCGTCCGAGATCGCAGCGACCTGAGCCTCAAGGCTGGCGAAACTCGCCAGTTCGAGATCGTGGAGTTCGCAATAATCGCGGATCGGTTGCGGCACAGGCCCGTCCAGCCCTTCGCCGCCTGCTGTCATCAGCGGACCATTATGCTTGACCAGACCTTCAAGACTTTCCCAGGTCAGGTTGATGCCGTCGAATTCCGCATACCGGCGTTCCAGCTTGGTCACGATTCGCAGCGATTGGGCGTTGTGATCAAAGCCGCCGAAAGGTTTCATCACCTCGTCGAGGGCGTCCTCCCCCGTATGGCCGAACGGCGTGTGGCCGAAATCGTGGACAAGTGCGACGCCTTCAGCCAGGTCCTCGTCGAGCTTCAAGGCGCGCGCCAGTGCGCGGGCGATCTGGGCGACTTCGATCGTGTGAGTGAGACGGGTGCGATAGTGATCGCCATCGGGGCTAATGAAGACCTGTGTCTTGTGCTTGAGGCGACGAAAGGCGGTGGTGTGGACGATGCGGTCGCGGTCACGCTGGAACTCCGAGCGCGTCAGACTGCCATCTTCGGCAAACATCCGCCCCCGGGAGTTCCAAGGGTCCGATGCATAAACCGCCCGCTCGCCGCTACCGAAACCGAGCGTCCTGGTATCGATCGTCATGCCTTCACCTGCATTTCCATTGCAATTCCGTTCCACCCGGCCCATTGACGTGCCGTTCACGTCTTCATACCTATAGTGAGACCGTGCGCAAAGCCGGTGACAATAATCTTCGAGTTGTTCAGGCACGACCTGCAGCTCACCGGGCCTTTACCCCGGCAGGAGACACGAAATGACTGAAAATGTAACCCTCTCCGATGCCGCGGCAAAGCGGATCTCCCAGATTGTCTCGGCAGATAGCGGCAAGCAGGCACTGCGCGTCTCCGTCGAAGGCGGCGGCTGTTCCGGCTTTTCCTACAAGTTCGATCTGGCCGAGGCGCCGGAGGCAGACGACATCGTCATAGAAAACGGCAATGCCAAGGTTCTGATCGACAGCATGTCGTTGATTTACATGGCCGGATCCGAGATCGATTTCGTCGACAACCTGCTCGGGCAGTCATTCCAGATCAAGAACCCGAACGCGGTTGCCAGTTGCGGCTGCGGTACCAGCTTCTCCATCTGATCCTTTTTTCTGGCCGGCATTTCAATCCAACCCGGCTTCCTTCCTGCGCCTGATCGTCTAAAAGGGACGATCAGGAACATGAAGTGGATGACGCATGAAGATCGCGACCTGGAACATCAACGGCGTCAAGGCGCGGATCGACAATCTGCGCCAGTGGCTCGCCGATTCGTCACCGGATATCGTATGCCTTCAGGAGATCAAATCGGTCGATGAGGGCTTTCCGCGGCTCGAGATCGAAGCGCTCGGCTATCATGTGGAAACGCATGGCCAGAAGGGCTTTAACGGCGTCGCGATCCTGTCGAAGATCAAGCCCGACGAAGTGATGCGCGGTCTACCCGGCGGTGAAGGGCCGGATGGCACTCTCGATGAGCAATCGCGTTATATCGAATGCGTGTTCTCTATTGCCGGCGGCGTTATAAGGGTCGCGTCGATCTATCTTCCGAACGGAAATCCGGCCGATGATCCGGTGAAATACCCTTACAAGCTCGCCTGGATGGAAAGGCTTCGCCGCCATGCGGAAGCCTGCCTTGCGCTGGAAGAGCCACTGATCCTCGCCGGCGACTATAATGTCATTCCGGAACCGCATGACTGCTTCGATCCGGCCGTGTGGGCGACAGACGCACTGTTTCTGCCGCAGACGCGTGAGGCCTTCCGCAGGCTCGAAAATCTTGGCCTGATCGACGCGGTGCGCGCCACGACCGACGCAACCAAACTCTATTCGTTCTGGGATTATCAAGCCGGCGCATGGCCGAAGAACAACGGCATCCGCATCGATCACCTGCTGCTGTCACCGGAAGCAGCAGACCGGCTGAAGGCAACCTCGATCGAACAACACGTGCGTGCGTGGGAAAAGCCATCCGACCACGTTCCGGTGGTCGGCATATTCGATTTCGCAGCCTGATCTGCAACGCCAGGGCGACGCGAACGCGCTTTAAAGCGCGGTTCGGGTCAGTCGTCGGTATCTGCCAGCTGGTGCGACAGCGCGACCGCACCGCGGCGGTCCCGTTCGTCGGCGACCGAGAATGCCTGTTCCTGAAGCTGCTCCATCCAGCCGCAATCCTTGGCGATGCAGCGGTCCAGTGCAGCCGTCATGAATGCCAGCCCGCGAACCGCCTGCCCTTCCTGGAACAGGATATTGCCGAATACCGCCATGGCACCGGCATGGCCGGTCTTGCGGGCCTGATTGAGCCACTTCTTGGCCTGCTGGATGTTTGAGCCGCCGCCCTCACCCGACAGCATCATTCGGGCAAGCTGATACTGCGCTTCGGCCACACCGAAGGTGGAGGCTACCTGGAAATAGAGCTGACGCGCCTGATAAAGGTCGGGCTTTACCGGGCTGCCCGGAATGCCATGGCTGTAATAGCTCGCAAGCGACAGAAGCGCATTCACGAAGAAGCCCGTGTCCTCGGAGCCCGGCTCGACGCCTTGGGCTGCAATCTCGTTATAGATCTTGAAGGCCGTATAATCGTCCTTGGTCACACCATCGCCATAGGCATACATGTTGGCAAGCGCCCAGCGTGAACCGGTATGACCTTTTTCGGCAGCATAGCGATAGGCTTCGACCGCATCTTCCTTCTGACCGTTCTTGTAAGCCTTGAAGCCGAACTTGAAGAGATCGAAAGGACCAGATTCTTTCGACACACCTGCCTTGATGTCGAAGGCAAGAGCGTTCCCGGCACAGAATGCCGCCAGCGATATTCCAAGAAGCAATACTCTCATGGATCCAGTGCCAGACTTCCGCATGGTTCAGTTTCTTTCGACCCGCTCGCGGCAGGGAGCCGAAGCGTGCATTATTGGCCGTGCGGACAGAAGATCAGGACAAGACGATCCCGACATTCTGCCTCCCGATGGGCGAGAGAAACTGTAGGTTCCATTTCCGGCAAGACTTGGACCCCTAAACAAGATCGCGGCAGCAACGGAAAACGAATTCGCTATCCGCTTGCCCAATCCAGCAAAGCCCCGTTTATCTTCAGAAAACCCGCCCATGATACTCCAACACGCACGTTCCGCCCCCGCAGTTCGTGCTCTCTACTTACATACCGCTGCGCCTCGTTTGTGGCGGGAAATGGACAAAAGTCCTAGCCTTGAAACGCGCCGCGATCGTCACAAAAAAGTGTTGCGAAATCGTCACAGTATTTTAGCAGCCAAGCGCATAACCGCGACAAGCAAAAGCCCGGTCGAAACCGGGCTTTTGTCTTTGATAAAGCAGAGATCAGAAACGGACCTTTATACCCGTCGAAATAGCGGCGACGATATCGTCGTCGAAATCGTAATTGGCTCTTTGCCCATAAGTCAGGCCATCCAGTACAACGGTACGGGAAGAACCACCGGTCATCAGACCAAGAACCCCGGCAAGGCGGAATTCGACATTTTTCGTCGGTGAATAGCTGCCGAGAACGCCGAGCGCCCAGGTATCCGTCTGTGATCCAAAGCCTTGCGACGTTCCACGATCCCAAGTCAGGCTGACAGCGCCACTCCACTGCTCGTTGAACTTATGGCCGATGCCGCCCATGACAGTCCAACCGTCCCGATAGCCGAGGTCGAGTGTTGTGACCTGAGTGCCGGAGGCGCAGACACCTGCAACTCCGGAAGAGCAGAAGAACGGCACCTTCTGCAACTGGCTCCAATCCGTCCACTTCACGGAACCGAATGCCAACCAGTCGGGCGCGATACCGGATTGCACCTTAAGCTCAAGAACATCAGGCATCGCCTGAGAGCCATAGACATCAAATTTGGGAGTTCCCGACACCTGGGAGAGATCGAGTGTGCCGGTAATATCGTTCAGCTTGACCTCACTGTTATAAACGAGGCTAGCGCGGAACGCATATTCTGGAATTTCGTAGGCGACACCCGCGCGCCAACCCCAGCCGTCACCTTCCAGATCGAGGCGACCAACGCCCGAAAGAGGAAATCCGGCAGGAAACGCCTGAACCAGACGCTCCTGAAATCCATAAACCTCCTGATAGAACCCGCCGCCAATCAGGCGAAGTTGGCCCGGCCCCATATCAAATCGGTAGGAACAGGTCGCAGCATAGTTGCGGCTTTCAACCTTGGTCTCGATATCCTCGTTTGCACCGGCCCAATCGCGTCCAGGATTTTTGTGCGCACCCCATGGCTCCGAATAATCAAACATGCAGTCTGCCGCGTCTCCGATACCGGCCTTTATCCCAATGCGGGGAGACCAATAATTTTCGCTGCCATCTGCCGATGTCGAGAGGCCGGTCAGATCGCCACCACCCGCTGTTCCGCCAGCAGGGTTAAACGGGGTCGGATCAGTGTCACGGACATTCTTCAGCTTGCGGTCCGGCATGACGAAGGTCGACGTCGCCTCTGCCGTAAATCTGGACGTATCGAACAAGAGATCGATGTTGTAACCGCCGCGCTCAAGCCCCCCAGCGAGCGCTGGCGTTTGCAGCATACCGACCGCCGCCGCAGCCAGAACTCCGCCTGAAATAAAGTGTCTTACCATGTTTTCTCCCACTCCCGGTAAGTTACCGGCATCACTGTAGATCGTTGATCCTAAACAACAACTTTCGGGCGTCGGGACGATTGCAATGCACAATCGCTCAAAATTTACGTAAGCTATTCAGCAACGGGGAGAGAATCGACCGACAGGAGATGAAATTACCGCAAAATTGACGAATCGCAGTCGATCTTGGAATTTTATCTTGTGGTAATATGCGTCTGTGACCTTCACGCAACAGAGTCCTTTTCTCCGGCCACGCATCTGCACAATAAATCAATTGGACATCCAAGCGCATACGAAAATGCCGCACCCATGGCTGGATGCGGCATTTGACATCGCTGAGTCGTCTCTAAAATCAGCCGGCTTCGGCGATCCGCGTCAGCGCGATCTTGAGATTGGCAAGCTGAACTTCGAGTTCGGCATAACGCTCGCGATCGGCAGCAACGACTTCCGGATCTGCATTGGCGATGAACTTCTCGTTGGAGAGCTTCTTGTTCAAGCGCTCCATCTCCTGTTCCGTCTTGCCGATCGCCTTTTCGATACGGGCCTTTTCAGCGGCCAGATCAATCAGGTTGCCGAGCGGCAGGCAGGCTGTCGCCTCGCCGACGACGATCTGGGCGGCGCCCTTGGGTGCGCTATCGGCCGGTTCTATGCTTTCGACGCGCGCCAGGCGCTTGATCGCAGCCTCATGGCGACGCATGCGGAAGGCCGTTACCTCATTTGCGCCGACGACGATCAGCGGTGCGGTCGCCGACGGAGGAACGTTCATTTCCGAACGCGCCGAACGCAGACCGGAGACGAGATCGACCAGCCAGTTGATTTCACTGGCGGCTTCTTCATCACTGAAATCAGCAGCCGGCCAGTCGCCATGAGCCAGAAGACCATCACGCTCTGCCGTGTGCGCCCAGAGTTCTTCGGTCATGAACGGCATGAACGGGTGCAGAAGCGCGTAGGTCTTTTCCATGACGTAAGCCATGCAAGCCTGGGCTTCCGCCTTCGCCTGCTCGTCCTCGCCCATGAAGACCGGCTTCAGGAGTTCGACATACCAGTCGCAGACCTGATTCCAGACGAAACGATAAAGACCGCCAGCCGCTTCATTAAAGCGATAGGTCTCGATTGCCGTCGTGACTTCCTCGACCGTCTTCGACAGTTCGGTGAGGATCCAGCGATTGACCGTCAACTTTGCGTCTTGCGGCCTGAAGTCAGCATTGCGGGTAACGCCGTTCATCTCGCCGAAACGCGTGGCATTCCACAGCTTGGTGCCGAAATTGCGATAGCCGGCAATGCGGGCCGGATCGAGCTTCACATCCCTGCCCTGCGCTGCCATGACCGCCAGCGTAAAGCGCAGCGCATCAGCGCCGTATTCGTCGATCAGGTCGAGCGGGTCGATGACGTTGCCCTTCGACTTCGACATCTTCTGACCGTTCTTGTCGCGCACCAGCGCGTGGACATAGACGGTGTTGAACGGCTCGACCGGATTGCCTTCCTCATCCTTCATGAAATGAAGGCCCATCATCATCATGCGGGCGACCCAGAAGAAGATGATGTCGAAACCGGTCACAAGAACGTTGGTCGGATAATAGCGCGCAAGCTCCGGCGTTTTGTCCGGCCAGCCGAGCGTCGAGAACGGCCAGAGCGCAGACGAGAACCAGGTGTCGAGCACGTCTTCGTCGCGGGTCAGGATTTCACCCGGCGCAAAATTTTCGAGCTTTTCCTGAACCCAGGCCTTCCACGGACCTTCATGCGCCAGATAGTGCTGGACGGCCGCGTCGAGCGCCTCTTCCTCGGACTTCTCGACGAAGCACTGGCCATCCGGTCCGTACCAGGCCGGGATCTGGTGACCCCACCAAAGCTGGCGCGAAATGCACCACGGCTCGATGTTTTCCATCCAGTCGAAATAGGTCTTTTCCCAGTTCTTCGGAACGAAGTTGGTGCGGCCTTCGCGAACGGAAGCAATCGCCGGCTCGGCCAGCGTCTTTGCATCGGCAAACCACTGGTCGGTCAGCATCGGCTCGATGACGACGCCGGAGCGGTCGCCGAACGGCTGCATGATCTTCTTCTTCTCGACATAGGGAATGTCGTTGCCTTCGGCATCCTTGACCGTGACGGCCAAGCCTTCGGCATTAATCGCCTCGATGATTCTCGTACGCGCGACCATGCGGTCGAGGCCGCGATACTCTTCCGGAACGAGGTTGATCTCGTCGACATCGCTCTCGCTCGGCAGTTCGCCGGACTTGGTGATGGCAAGCGCCCTTGCTGCACATTCGGCGTAAGAATCGCCGTCTTCGCGCATGGAAGCGACCGTATCCATCAGGCGATAGAGCGGGATCTTGTTACGCTTGGCGACTTGGTAATCGTTGAAGTCATGCGCGCCGGTGATCTTGACGGCACCCGAGCCGAAATCCGGCTCCGGATATTCGTCAGCGATGATCGGGATCAGGCGGCGATGCTCCTTCGGACCAACCGGGATTTCACAGAGCTTGCCGACGATCGGCGCGTAACGCTCGTCCGACGGATGAACGGCAACCGCGCCGTCACCCAGCATGGTCTCCGGGCGGGTTGTGGCGATCGAGATGTAGTCGCGTTCTTCCGACAGGATGACGTTACCGTCGGCATCCTTCTCGACATAGGTATAGGTTTCGCCGCCGGCCAGCGGGTACTTGAAGTGCCACATGTGGCCGTCGACTTCCTTGCTCTCGACTTCGAGATCAGAAATCGCCGTTTCGAATTTCGGGTCCCAGTTGACCAGTCGCTTGCCGCGATAGATCAGGCCTTCCTTGTAGAGCGTGACGAAGACTTCGAGCACGGCCTTGGAAAGACCTTCATCCATGGTGAAGCGTTCGCGCGACCAATCGCAGGATGCGCCGAGGCGCTTGAGCTGATTGAAGATCAGCCCGCCGGATTCGGCTTTCCAGTCCCAGACGCGGTTGACGAAGGCTTCGCGGCCCATGTCGCGACGACCGGGAAGCTGGCGCTCCATCAACTGGCGCTCGACGACCATCTGCGTTGCGATACCGGCATGGTCCATGCCCGGCTGCCACAACACGTCCTTGCCGCGCATGCGCTCGAAGCGGACCATGATGTCCTGCAGCGTATTGTTGAGCGCGTGGCCCATATGCAGTGAACCGGTAACGTTCGGCGGCGGGATCACGATCGTGAAGGTGTCCGCACCCGGCTTGGCATTGGCGCCAGCGCGGAAAGCATCCGCATCGTCCCAGGCTTTTGCGATCTTCGGTTCGACGGCGGCGGAATCGTAGGTCTTTTCGAGCATTTCCTGACCCGTTTTTATTTATGAATGAGATGGTCGGTTGTTAAAGATGTGGGGGGTGACAAGTCAATAAAAAAGCCGCCCCGTTTCCGGAGCGGCCATATTCAATGGCGTAAGCGGCGATTTGACGGCGCGTTTATCTGCGTGGGCCGCGGGCGACACGCTCGATTTCTTCCCGAACAAGCCGCTCGACGAGCGTTGGCAGGTTGTCATCGAGCCATTCTTGCAGCATCGGCCGCAACATTTCCTGCGCCATATCCTCGACAGAGCGCCGCTCCAGGCCATCGAACACGTCGGCGAGCTCGCCAAAGGACTTCGCCACCTGGGCACCGGCGGTTTCAGAAAGAAGGCCGGCCATCATGGCAATCGAGGCTCCCGCCTGTACTGCTTGCGGCCTTACCTCTGTGGACACAACAGGTTCCGGCTTTATATGATCGGAATTGACAACCTCAGGCGTCGAAATTGCGGGAAGCTGACTCGGCTTATCTTCTTCAGGCTTTACGGCCTCGACACTCGCCGGAGCAACCGGAGACCTTATCGCGCTATCGTCGAAAGACGGGCGCAGCTCGGGCAACGGCAAGGGGATCACCGGCGCGGAAGGTTCGCTGAATACAGTCTGCGACGGAGCTTCATTCGCGGCCGGCGCAGTATCGCGCATCAACGGGATGCCGACATCGGAGGGGCGGCCGGAGCCGGATATCGCCATATCCTGATGCCGTGCGGAGGCTGCGCGAACCCGGGCGGCGACATCAGCAAGCGACAGGGATCGTTCTGTCGCTGCTGGAGCCGCGACCGGCTCCCGCTGGATAGAAAACTCCGGTTGCCTCGGCAAACCGGCATCGTTAGCCACCAAATCGGGAACGAAAGCGGCAGATTCGTCAAAATCCTCGATCTCGTCGTCTTCAAAGGTCGAGGAAGCGTCGTGCAGGCCAGCCGCGTCTGAACCGGGATCATTGCTTTCAATGATCCGACGGATCGAAGCCAATATCTCCTCCATGGAAGGTTCACGCGCTACATTTGGCTGAGCCATTTCATCCTCGCAGTTGCCGAGTGCTACCGTCTTCTCGACGGTGGTAAACTCGTTGCTAGTGTAAGGGCTTGGCGACAAGACACAATGTGACGGGGATAAGCAAAGGCAGCGATACACAGCTTTTGCACAGACATAGAGTCCCGTTTACAACAGCCGATATTGGCTAAAAACAAAAAGGGGCGCCCGGCGCCCCTCGTGTCACGACCATTATACCGATGTCAGAAGACGAATTCCTTGACCTTGGCGAAGCCCGGTAGCGGCTTCACGGAAAGATTGAAGCGGGAGCTTTCAGAAATGGCCCCATGTTCCTTGAGCAGAATCTTTGCCTGCGCAGCGTTACCGTAGCCGATCACAGCAACGAGGCGCCCGCCTTCCGCCAACTGCTCCAGAAGTGCGGCAGGCACCTCTTCCACCGAGCCGTTGACGAAAATGAGATCGTATGGCGCAGTCGCCGCATATCCCTTGGTCAACTCGCCCGTCACGACTGTGACGTTCTGACAGCCCAGCGCATTCAAATTGGCCGCTGCAAGCTCGCACAATCCACCATCGCTCTCGAGCGCAGTGACGGAACCGGCCAAATGCGAGAGCAGCGCCGCCACGTAACCGCTGCCTGCACCGACGTCGAGCGCGCGATCGTTCTTGGTAATCTCGGCTGCCTGAAGCAGCTTAGCCAAAGGAGAAGCTTCCATCAGGTAACGGCCAGGCGAAAGCTCGATATCCGCATCGAGATATGCAAGCGGCTTCGCCTTCTCGGAAACAAAAGCCTCACGTGGCACGGAAAGAAACGCACGCAGAACAGAGTGCGACGTTACGTCAGTGGTCCGGATCTGATGTTCAACCATCTTTATCCGGGCGGCCTCGAAATCAATCATGTCCTGCGCCTCGTATACTGTCTGCCGACCGTATTACTGGCGCAGCCCACTGGTTTCAAGACGGCGCATGGCGGCTCATTAAAAAACCTTCAGAGAGTACCGTTACCGAAGCCGAAAACGCCGGATGAAAGAGAAGCGAGGAGACAGGCCCGGCGTCCCACTCAAACAGGCGTCATGAATGTGGCCTTAGCGGCTGATTCAACTTTTTCGCAGCCAGATAATCTTTCTCGTAGGAGGATCGCAAACCACTCGCACCGTCAAATTCCAGCTGATTTGCAAGGGCGGCTGCAAAAAGACCGTCAGGATAGGTTCCTGTTCCCTCAACCTCGGCGACAGACGGGCGAAACGCGTTGACGAATTTGGTGAGCACGGGCAAATCCTCCATTCACTTCAAGTACGGCCTTAAAAGCGCATGACGCGCCTTCGGTTCCAGGCTCGCGTAAAGAAGTTAAAAATTAACCATGATCCGTGGCGGGACTTGGGTGGTTGCATGAAATTTCTGCGACACAAGATGCGACAAGAAAAATATGCGCATTGATCGTCAAGGCGCTTGCACAGCGTTTCGATTCGTTCTAAACGCCCCGACACACACCGCAAACTACTGCATGGATGGCCTCGTGGCGGAGTGGTGACGCAGAGGACTGCAAATCCTCGTACCCCGGTTCAATTCCGGGCGAGGCCTCCAATTTTCCCCGATATTTAAGTGGACATTGCCTCATATGGCAAAAGCCTCCTCATCGGTTAATTTTATTTATCTATAACATGTTAGCAATCGGCATCCGCGCCGAAACTTGAGATCTTGATCGCCTCTCCTGTCTGGCGAATTCGGAACACAATTTTGCAAGAATTTGGGAACCGAGCCGAACGCAGCCCGTTTTCTGCGCCGCAAATAAAGGTGCAGGACATGGACGACAGGCACATCCAAGATACGATTCTCTGGTCAGAGCCCGTCAGGGTAAGGGTGGGCCACGGCTTTATAGAAACCACCAGGGGACCACGTGAAGCGCTCGAATACCTCAATTGGCGCTGGCCGGTTCGCTACGGTGACTATTACGCAAAAGCACTGAATGAATGCGCAGCATGTCTGCAAAGACGGGTTCCGCTCAACGAGGTCAGGGAGCCCTTTATCCTCGCCAGCATTGAGGCGAAGATGCTTGGATGAACGCTCAACAAGCGAACTCTTCTTAACTGAATATTTACACTCCCCGTTAGTCCATTTTTTAAAGCGCGCCACCTAATCATGTCGTTAGCGGCGATGTTGCCGTAACCTTTTATTTCGGAAGGATCGCCATGACGGCGATGATCGACATGAAACTGACTTTTTCAGACGCCTTCGCGGCGCTCGCGACTATCATATCGCTCTCCAGCATCCTGTATGTGCTCCACATGGTGCTTGCGCTCTTCTAGCCAACTTTCCCCTGCCCGACCTCCCGCGACTGAGAACAAACGCCGCTGAATCATTCCTCGCGGGCAAGCCATACAGCAGCAAAAAACGGCAGGGAGCCGGAGCACCTTGGTGCGCCGCTCACTTGGCGACCAACTCTCTTGAAGCGCCCTCACCGGTAAATTCGGCAAGATCCGCATACTGCGTCCTTTTGCCGGGTAACATATTTTTGCGTCGGGACGGCGTTGGTGATAAAATGGTTGTGTACCAGGCGGGGAAGGCGTCGGGTATCGGATATGCAGCAGGAGGAGGCTGGCATGCATTACGTCGAATTTTTCACATCCATCAATCCCATCGTGTTGGGCGTATTAGCCGTGGTCGTCGTTTGCGGTATCTATGACCACTGGCTGGAGACCCATCACAAGTAGCAAAACCACGGACATATGCCGCACTTCGCTCTCCATCTCCCGCGAGAGTAGGAGCTTCGGGTTTGCTTGACTGGCTGTTCCTGATATCCATTGCCTCCTCTGCGGCGGCAATGGAGTACTATTTTGCAGGCAAAATTCGACTTTCAGGATACCAGCACCTCCCTCAGCGAAACTCTCCGAGGTCTTATCAAAGGCATTCAGGGACCAACTGTATCGTTGCGGGATCTGATGGAGCGGATTGGAGAACAGGGACTACTGCTCGTCTGCGCCGTCGCCGCCCTGCCCTTTCTTATTCCGGTCTCCATTCCCGGCGTCAGCACAGTGTTCGGCGCTGCCATCATTCTGATCAGCATTTCAATCACACTGAACCGGATGCCCTGGCTTCCGGCAAAGATTTTGGATCGCGAACTGGACACGAAAAAACTTCTGCCTGCGCTGGATAAAGGCGCAAACATCGTGTCGCGCCTCGACCGCTTCCTCAAGCCGCGCTTGCGGGCGCTAACGACCGGAACCACCGTCAACCGACTGAACGGACTTGCCATCACTCTTGCCGGCGTACTTCTAATGTTTCCGTTAGGGCTTATACCGTTCTCAAATACACTTCCCGGCATAGCCATACTCCTGCTTTCTGCAGGCATACTCCAGCGAGACGGCGCGATCGTACTTGTAGGCCATTTATTCAACGTGATTACGATCGTCTATTTCGGCATTCTTGCCTACGCAGCCTTCAGTGCCGGCCAAGGCCTCGCGACCTTTTTCAGCTGACCAGATCAGCCCTCCTTCGTTGAGCAGAGAAGAATTCCGGCGTGGTATGGCACAGCCAGGCCGGAACCTATTGCAGGTCTAATCTCAGCTGTATCCCCTTGGGAATGTTCGGCTTGCGCAGCGAGGCTATCTGTACCCGCTCGTAGACTTCCTTGCGCTGCTTCTCGTGTCGCTCCCGCAAAGCACGGGAGGCAGCGACCATGGCAAGCGCACGTTCAGCGACATCTTCGGCACGTTTCATCTGCACCTCCATAATGTTCACCTTATGTTCCATTATTTTGGGGAGAAGTCAACAATAGAACTGGCCATGCTGAATCGCTGGGTCGCTTGGCATCTGAAAGGCCTGGAAGGCCCGCCGTGGTTTTTAAGACAAAACTTCGGACCTTATGGCGATCGATAAGGGATCAATAGCCATAAACGGCAACGCCGCAGAATATAACAGAAACGGATGTGAAATAAAAAAGCCTTGCTTTCATGGATGTCCACGAAAACAAGGCTTTTTGAATTTGGCTCCCCGGGCCGGATTCGAACCGGCGACCTGTCGATTAACAGTCGAATGCTCTACCGCTGAGCTACCAGGGAACACCGCGTCGCGGCGTGTGCGGCGGGTAATACGCATGCTTTTCCGATTTGCCAAGCGCTTTTTTACAAAAAAACGAAATTCCTTGTTTAATCCCCAGCCCATCCCCATCTCAAAGCAAGATATCTCATGTTTTCAAAGGTTTTTTCGACTGGATGGCATCGACACCGCATAAACGGCATTTCGGCATAGATCCTCGCAGCGGCAAATTGGCGCTCGGCACATGGCGTATTCCGATGCCGAGATCACGCGTCGGACGCATTGGCCTGGGGTCCGCCCTGATGGTGGGAGGCACGCTCGGATTTCTTCCGGTGCTCGGTTTCTGGATGCTGCCGCTCGGTTTCATAGTTCTGTCGAACGACATCTCGTTTATTCGGCGCAGGCGCCGCCGCCTGGTGATCTGGTGGTCGCGGCGCAAACGAGCCTCAAAAGCCGACGTCGATATGAAGCGGAGTACGCATCGGTCGGATAATCAGTAACCGCTGCAAATTCACCAATGCGGCGAATGGAGCAGGTGTTTTCCAAGCATCCGCGTTTATGCGGCAACTTGGCCTAACGCGCGCAGCCTAAACGGGAAAAAAATCGTAGCCGCAACAAGGCGCGGGGTGTAGGCTCTCTATTGTTCGGGGCTGAGCACTGGGAGGATCGTTCATGCCGCATGAAAATTGGCAAAAGCCGGTTCAAGTCGCATTCGGAAATCATGGGACAGAGATGATCAGCGGCCCTTCGGAGGCTTTGATGGTGCTGACCGATCGCTGGCCGGATCTGCGAGGGCCACATTTCGTCAAGGCAAGAAGCTGCTGCCGCGCAGCTCTCGACGGGCGTCGCACGCCCGAGGAGGCCCGGCAGGAGTTCGAAAACGCGGTGAGCGAGGCACAGCTTCACGTCAATTGAGATTGCCTTACTGACTTTTACGAGGTCAGATTGCGGTCACCCGTCGGGTGGCCGCATTTTTTGGCTGCGGCCATGCATCAGCTTAGCATTACATGCCCAAGATATCGCCCAGCATCCTGAAGGTCGGCCCGCTCAAGGTGATGGGCGCCAGCAGAACCGAAAAGCACAGGCAAGGACTATCGGACGCCGCGACGGGTCGATGAATGATGGTCTCGTCGGCAACGGAAACATCACCCTGCGAAAACGCACCTCGATGATCGTAAAACTGCCCCTGCAAGACAAGTGTCAGCTCGAGTCCTTTATGGTGATGATGCGGCAATGCGCGGCCGGGCCTTGCCCATAAAAGACTTGCCTCCATCCCCGACGACTTCTCGATCACATGTTGCTTGAGGCCCGGAAGCTTGGTCTTCCACGGAACATCGTCGAGATTTCTTCCAGCGTAGGAACGCAGATAATGCGGGAGCGAATCGCCTTGCCTTGCCATTGCAGGCGGCACGTCGATTTCCGGCCTCGATTGCAGGATCGCTTTCAACCGGCTTTCGGACGACGACAACTCGCTCGGCTCGGCATCTTCCAGGCTTTGTCCGGCAAGAATTTCCAGTTCGCCTGCCAACCGTCCCGATGACGGCTGCATCTCCAGATGAGAGCCCACGAGGATATGCGCCGGCTCCGGCAGGCAACCGGCGACGTAGTGAGCAACAAGCAGATCTAGCCGTTCCAGGTTCAGCAACATGTCTGTTGTCAAATTTAGAGGCCTATCGGCACAACGTAAAGATGGTAGATTTTAGGGGTACGTCTAATCGGATCACAAAATCGCGCGCATGCTTTCCGACGCGGTTTTGCGTAACCTGTCGCGAGGCAGCAGAGCTTTTCCTATCAACCGAGAGGTCGAGAACGGATTTTCTTGCACGCAAACGCTTGTCCGTGGAAAAGACGCTGATTAAATCAGCCAAAAAAGGCGCTTCATCATGGTTTCCTATCCCAACGTCATCGACATCATCGGCAACACCCCGCTCATCCGATTGAAGGATGCGTCGGAAAAGACCGGCTGCGAGATCCTCGGCAAGGCAGAATTTCTCAATCCGGGCCAATCGGTGAAGGACAGGGCTGCCCTGTTCATCATCCGCGATGCCGAGCGGAGGGGCTTGCTGAAACCAGGCGGTGTGATCGTCGAGGGCACGGCCGGCAATACCGGCATCGGCCTGACGCTGGTTGCCAAGGCGCTCGGATATCGGACGGTTATCGTCATTCCCGAGACCCAGAGCCAGGAGAAAAAGGACGCCTTGCGGCTGCTCGGCGCGGAACTGGTCGAGGTTCCGGCGGTTCCCTATCGCAACCCCAACAATTACGTGAAGGTCTCGGGCCGGCTTGCAGAGCAGCTCGCCAAGACAGAGCCCGCAGGTGCGATTTGGGCAAACCAGTTCGACAATGTCGCCAACCGTCAGGCCCATATCGAAACCACGGCACCAGAAATCTGGGAACAGACCGGCGGCAAGGTGGACGGGTTCATCTGCTCGGTCGGCTCAGGCGGCACGCTGGTCGGCACGGCCATGGGCCTGAAAGCCAAGAATGCCGACATCAAGATCGGCATTGCCGATCCCGAAGGTGCGGCACTCTATGAATATTACGCCCATGGCGAGCTGAAGTCGGAAGGCAATTCGATCACCGAAGGCATCGGCCAAGGCCGGATCACCGCCAATCTCGAAGGGTTCACCCCGGACTTCTCCTATCGCATCCCGGACGCGGAAGCCCTGCCCTATATTTTCGATCTGGTCGAGACAGAAGGTCTTTGCCTCGGCGGCTCCTCCGGGATCAACATTGCCGGCGCTATCCGGCTTGCCCAGGACCTCGGACCGGGACATACGATCGTCACGGTGCTCTGCGACTATGGCAACCGTTATCAGTCCAAGCTGTTCAACCCTGACTTCCTGAAGTCGAAGGGCCTGCCGCTGCCGAAATGGCTGACGCAGAAGCGGCAGATATCCGTGCCCTTCGAAACGGTCTGATCACGATACCTAAGAGCCTCCCATGTCATCACAGCTGCTTTACCGCGACGACTTCTATCTGACCACGACAGAGGCCGTCGTGACATCCGTGCATGAGGATGGCGGGATCGAGTTCGATCGAACCTGCTTTTACGCAACCTCCGGCGGCCAGCCGGGCGATACGGGTTTTCTCGACCGGGCGGATGGAAGCCGCATCCTGCTTGGCCAGACCCGGCATGGGGCAACGAAGGATATCGTCATCCACGTGCCGCTCGAAGGTCAGGCCCAGCCTCTGGTTGGCGAGACGGTAACTTTGTCGATCGACTGGCCGCGCCGCTTCAACCTGATGCGGATGCACACCGCCTGCCATCTGCTTTCGGTCGTCTGCCAGTATCCGATCACCGGTGCTGCCGTCGGCGAGGAGGAATCGCGGGTCGATTTCGACATGACCGATACGATCGACAAGGACGACGTCACGGCAAGGCTGATGGAGCTCGTCAATGGTGATCATCCTGTCTACCTGCAATGGATCACCGACGAGGAACTGGCTGCCAATCCGGGCATCGTGAAGTCGAAAAATGTCCGCCCGCCGGTCGGCCTCGGGCGCGTCAGCGTGGTGTGTATCGGCGAGAACTCCAGCATTGACAGCCAACCTTGCGGCGGCACACATGTTGCAAGAACAAGTGAAATCGGCGCGATCCATATCGCCAGAATAGAAAAAAAGGGCAAGGAAAACCGCCGCTTCCGGATCCGGTTCGGCGAGCCCGAAATACAGGCCTGAAAAGGCCAAGGGAGAGATGGCATGAGCGAAGCGATTGAGGGAAAGACGAGCCGTTTCGTGGTCTCGTCCGAGTGGCTGGCAAACGAACTGGGGGCGAGCGACCTGAAGGTTATCGATGCCTCTTTCTATCTGCCGGCGCAGGGTCGCAACGCAGATGCCGAATATCTTGCCGGCCATATTCCCGGCGCCATCCGTTTCGATCACGACAAGGTCGCCGATCATTCGACCGGCCTTCCGCACATGGTCCCTGCCCCGGACTTATTTGCCGAGGCTGTCGGCAAGATGGGCATCAGGGAGACGGACCGGATCGTGGTTTATGACGGCCCCGGCATCTTTTCGGCGCCGCGCGGATGGTGGTTGTTCCGGATCATGGGGGCTGAAAACGTCTTCGTGCTCGATGGTGGGCTGGACGGCTGGAAGGCCGAAGGGCGGCCGCTGGAGACAGAGACCCCGGCGCCTTCGACCACCACATTCAAGACCGATCTGCGCCTCGACAAGGTGATCAATTTTCGCGAAATGCTGTCGATCGTCGTCGACGGCAAGCGGCAGATCGCAGATGCGCGCAGTGCCGGCCGGTTTGCCGCGACAGAGCTTGAAACGCGCCCGGGCTTGCGCTCCGGCCACATGCCGGGCGCCCGCAGCCTTCCTTCCGGCACATTTTCCGTCAACGGCAAGCTGCGCAGCCTGCCGGAGCTGCGTCAGGCGATCGAGGATGCGGGGATCGACTTCGGCCAGCCGGTCGTCACCACCTGCGGATCGGGTATCACCGCCGCGATCATTACGCTGGCGCTGGAATCGCTCGGTCACGAGGACAATGCGCTTTATGACGGGTCCTGGACAGAATGGGGCGGGCGAGACGATGCTCCGGTTGTGACCGGACCGGCAGATGCGCGATAGGCCGGAACAGTTTTCATGGCAAAGAAACCGCTCCCGCTGAAAGTCCGTGTCACGCGGCTCGAAATGACGGCGGCACCTCGCAGCAGTCTGCCGGTGCCGGTCAATGTGCAAACGGCGATCATGCGCTCGCCCGACATTCCGCTGCATTTCTACCGCTATCTCTACCGACAGGTGGGGAAGCGATGGCAATGGTATGAGCGGCTGCGGCTGAGCGACGAGGAACTGGCCGCCATCATCCATGGCAAGCCGGTTTCCATCAGCGTGCTTTATGTCGACGGCGCGCCCTCGGGTTTCTTCGAACTTGCCAAACAGCCGGAAGACGTTGTCGAGCTTTCCTATTTCGGCCTGTTCGAACGGGCTATGGGACTTGGCATCGGCAAGTGGTTTCTGCTGCAGGCGCTTTATGCCGCCTGGCAGGACAATCCGTCGAAGGTGACGGTCACCACCAACAATCTCGACCATCCGCGGGCAATCCAGCTTTACCAGATGATGGGTTTTTCGCCGGTAGGCACCAGCGAAGAGACGATTGTGCCGATTACGGATGCGGAGCTTCTCAAGGCGCTGGACGGATAAGGGCCAAGGCCGGCAAGAAACGGGTGGCGGCTTTTGGCGATCACCGCCATCACATGGCTTTTCCAAGTCAAGGAGAGGCCCGTGTCTACAATTCGCTTTCAAGCCATGCCGACGAAAGAGGCCGAGGCCCTCTGGAACGGCGGCGCCGATGCCTATGAAAACAGGCCCGAAACGATGGTTTCGGATGGTCCGGGCCATCCCTGCCGCCACTGCCTGCAGAACATAGACGAAGGAGAAGGCCTGCTTGTGCTTGCCTATCGGCCCTTTCCCTCGCTGCAGCCTTATGCCGAGACAGGCCCGATTTTCCTGCATGCGAACCCCTGCCCGCGTTATACCTGCGAAGAGGCGTTGCCGCCGATCCTTTCCAGCCCGGACTATATCGTTCGCGGATATGGTTTTAACGACCGGATCGTTTATGGCAGCGGCGCGGTGACGCCGACCAACATGATCACGGAACGGGCAGCAAGCTTGCTGGAGAGCGACGACATTGCCTATCTGCATGTGCGCTCGGCCCGCAACAACTGCTATCAGTGCCGGATCGACCGGGCTTAGTATATCGCCTCCTCTGAAATCACCGGCCGTCCTTGAGGGATCTTTCCTCAGGCGAGGAGATCCAGAGAGCAACAGTTTGTTCTCTGGATTGAGGCCTAACATCAGCTCAAGCCACCAGTGTCCTTGCTTCCATCGCGATCGAGATCCTCAGCCACCTGCAGGAGAATCCTGACGAAATCGCCGGCTTTCCTTTCGTCCGTCGCCAGCTTGGCGGCGATGACTTCGCGCAGGTTGAGGAGCGCCGCGTCGACGCTGCGCGGCAGTTCCGGGCCGTGTTCGCGGCGCTGGTGATGTTCGTTGCGTTCCTGCCGCTGCTTGATGCGTTCGGCGAGCTCGGAAAGCCTGCCGAGAATGGTGGAGGCGAAGCTGCGGTTTTCTTCGAGATGCGCCCTGCCCTCTTCGGTGATGGCGTAACGCTTCTTGTTGCCATCGGCTTCAGAGACCACATAACCGGCCTCCTCGAGATAGGTCAGCGTCGGATAGATGACGCCCGGGCTTGGCGCGTAAAAGCCGTAGGTCATGTCCTCGATATGCTTGATGATCTCATAGCCATGGCGCGGTTCCTTTTCGATCAGCGCCAAGACCAGAAGGCGAAGATCGCCCTGCATCAGGAAGCGGCCGATACGACCGTCACCTTCATCACCGAAGCCATGACCGCCGCCCGGGCCACCTCGCCCACCACGGCCGGGACCGCCAAAGCCGCGACCGAATGGGCCGCCGCGCGCGGCAAAGATTTCCTCGAAGCCCTTGCTGGCTCCCCGGCCCCCGTGTTCGCCGCACCGATCGCGGCCATCAAACCTGTGTCCAAACATTTCCGTCTCCTTAGACTGTCTTTCGATATATCTAAAGATAGCCCAATAAACTCACAACGCAAGCCTTTCGATATATCTAAATAATATCGAATTGATTTTACGTGCAAAAAACGCCGGGCGCTGCTGCACCCGGCGTTCAGACTGGCAGAATTGAGGCAGATCAGGCGACGTTCAGCAGGCTTTCAGGGGCGAAGGCTTCGTAACCGAGTGCTTCGGCAACGGCCCTGTTGGTGACCCGTCCCTTGTGCACGTTTAAGCCGTTGCGCAGATGCCTGTCTTCGGCGATGGCGCGTAAGCCCCGATCGGCGAGAGCGAGGCCATACTGAAGCGTGGCGTTGTTCAGTGCATGTGCGGACGTGATCGGTACCGCGCCCGGCATGTTGGCGACGCAATAATGCACGATGCCATCAACCTCATAGGTTGGGTCGGAATGAGTGGTGGCATGGGATGTCTCGAAGCAACCGCCCTGATCGATCGCAACGTCAACCATGACCGCGCCCTGCTTCATACCGGACAGCATTTCGCGCGTGACAAGTTTCGGGGCTGCAGCGCCAGGGATGAGCACTGCACCGATGACAAGATCGGCCGAGAAGGTTTCTTCTTCGAGCGCATCGATGGTCGAATAACGGGTATGGACGCGGCCGGCGAAAATATCGTCGAGCTGGCGCAGGCGCGGCAGCGAGCGATCGAGAATGGTTACATCGGCTCCGAGGCCTGCCGCCATCCGGGCAGCATGAAGCCCGACGACGCCGCCTCCGATAACGGTGACCTTGGCAGGCGCAACGCCGGGCACGCCGCCGAGCAGGATACCACGACCGCCATTGGCTTTCTGGAGGGCCGTTGCACCGGCCTGAATTGCCAGCCGACCGGCGACTTCCGACATCGGCGCCAGAAGCGGAAGGCCGCCGCGCTCATCGGTGACCGTTTCATAAGCGACGCCGGTTACGCCGGAGGCGAGCAGGCCCTTGGTCTGTTCCGGATCGGGAGCAAGGTGAAGATAGGTGTAGAGGATCTGGCCCTCACGCAACTGTGCCCACTCTGCCGGCTGCGGCTCCTTGACCTTGACCACCATGTCGGATTTTTCGAAGACATCCTTGGCCGAAGCGACGATTTTTGCGCCAGCCGCCTGATAGGCGGCGTCATCCGCGCCAATACCGGCACCAGCCTTCGTTTCCACGATCACATCATGGCCATGCGCCACATATTCACGCACGGCACCGGGCGTGAGACCGACACGATATTCATGGTTCTTGATTTCCTTCGGGCACCCGACACGCATACAGCATTCCTCTCTTTTATATTGGCTATCGCCAGTTGATTTTTTGCCCGACGAGCACATCAGAAAAGCGACGGAATGTCCTTGCGAAGAGTGATTGCTGCAACCCTGATTTTCGGGGATTATTGCGCCAGATCGTCATTTTTCGGAAGAAACCGCAATGAGCAGCTTTGATGCCATCGATCGTGCGATCATGCGGACATTGCAGGATCACGGGCGAATATCCAACGCGGAACTGGCCGAGCGTGTCGGGCTTTCACCATCCGCCTGTTCGCGCCGCCTCGACATTCTGGAAAAAAACGGCACGATCAGCGGCTATCACGCACGCCTTTCCAATGCCGCGCTCGACTACAAGATGATGGTCATCGTCCACATCTCGCTATCGGGCCAGTTCGCCAAAACGCTGACCGAATTCGAAGCCGCGGTGAAATTGTGCCCCAATGTGCTCGTCTGCTATCTGATGTCCGGGGAATATGACTATATCCTGCGCGTCGCGGCCAAGGATCTTGAAGACTACGAGCGTATTCATCGCGACTGGCTCTCAGCTCTACCGCATGTGGTGAAGATCAATTCAAGTTTCGCGCTCCGTGAAATCATCGATAGACCCAATGTCGGCCTATGATTATTTAGGGTTGCATAAATCCAAAATACACCCAATCTTGAGGCGCCATTCAAGGGAGGGGTAGATGAAGCGAAGTTCACTGGAATTAGGCGCGGGTATCGTCAGCATTATTTCCATATTGCTCGTCATCGGAGAGGTGATCGGGTATCAAAGCAGTGACAGTGCAAAGATCGCCACATATCTTGCCATGGCGATCATAGCGTTGCTTGCTCCAAAACTTGCGAGCATTAGTGTCGGCAAAGATGGTCTCGTAGCCTCCCTGGCCGAGAAAGTGGAAGAAAATGGCCAGCGTATCGAGCGGACGAAAAACGTAGCGATCGAGCTCGATGAACAGTTGAACCAGAAGATCTCGCAGATATTCGAGGAGCTTCGACAGCTACGGCAATTTTCCTCCAGTCTCGAAAGCGGCTTTGAGGCTCAGAGTATTTCCACCACCGACAAGCCCGAATTGCCGGCGATCACCGTCGCCAATGATCCGCAGAAACAGCGTTTCGGAGGTCAGGAAACCAATAAGGGGCTGCAGATTGCCGCCATAGTCGAGAAATCTGATGTCGGCGGCGATTGGCAGAAGGTCTCGATCACCGTTCGGGCGACAAAGGACACCATACTTACGGGAGTGGTCGATTTCTTCCTGCATGATAGTTTCCAGCCCAATCAGTACCACGTTCCGGTGACCAAGGGTGAAGCCAAGCTGGTCATCAGAGCCTGGGGAGCCTTCACCGTGGGGGCACTTGCAGGCGAAAAACGCATTCCTCTTGAACTTGATCTGGCAACCAGCCCCAATGTGGTTGCACCTATGAGCTGGAAATCCCGTTAAAGATGGGTCGCGGCGTCACGAAACCCCAATAAGGATGGCGCCGGCGGCAACCACGATGCATGCAAGGATGCGCCTCGGTGTCAGGCGCTCCCCCAGGAACTTCCATCCGATGAGAGCAGCGAACACCACGCTGGTCTCCCTGAGTGCCGATACCGGACCGGCCGGTGCCAATGAATAAGCAACCAGAACAGTGCCGTAAGAGAGAAGCGAGACCAGGCCGCCGCCGATCGCCTTGCGGGTTTCCGGTGAGCGGATATCGATATGCAGAGGCCCGCGTATAGCCATGTAGGCCGCGGAAAGAAGAATGCCCGGAAGAATGAACACCCAGGCAATATAGGCTACTCGTTCTCCTGCCACCCGGATGCCGATGGCATCAAGGGTTGAATAACCCGCGATCGCCACGCCGGTCGCAAGTGCAAACAGCATCGACGTGCCGGATGCCCTCGTCTTGCCGAGCGCCAGCGTCATGATACCGAGCACGATGCACAGAACGCCGAGCATGGCCAGGGGCTGCAGCACCTCGCCCATCAGGAAGAAACTGCCAACCGTGACCAGAAGCGGTGCACTGCCACGGATGATCGGATAAACCTGCCCGAGTTCACCATGCCTGTATGCGGCGACGAGCAGAAGGCCGTAGGCGACCTGAAACAGCGAAGAGCCGATGATATAGGGCCATGCATCCGCGACCGGCACGGGAAAGATGAGCACAACCGGAATGGCGGCAACCGTGATGGCAAGGTTCATGACCGTCATCATCCAGAAGCGATCGGCACCCGAACGCAGGAAAGCATTCCAGCTGGCATGAAGAACTGCAGCAAACAAAGCCAGAAGCACGACCGATGTGCTCATCCGGCATCCATTCCGGTCGTGGCAGTATGGCCAAAATATCGAGGCAAATGCAGATCCTCCGCGGCGAGAGAATCAGCTTCTCTCCCTCCTCCATTCGCGCCAGAGGCAAGCGGATGTAAAGCGG
Source organism: Hyphomicrobiales bacterium (assembly GCA_900472575.1). GTDB lineage: Bacteria > Pseudomonadota > Alphaproteobacteria > Rhizobiales > Rhizobiaceae > Neorhizobium > Neorhizobium cellulosilyticum. The sequence continues at coordinate 86,158 of UCIV01000021.1, read as the reverse complement.
CGGTTACCCGATCTGTTACAATTTTATGACGCAAACTAAAGGCGTTTCAATTCATGCCAGATATAATCCGGATAAAAGGTCAGGAGGTATCAGGACATGGCAGTGAACAATCTCAACATGAAGGTGCGCTCTGCTCCTCGGCGCAAGGCACGCATTCCCGGAACGCTGAAATATTACGGGCAATCGGTCAATGCTCGCGTCGTCGATATTTCGGCGACCGGTCTGGCGCTAGACCTCGGCGCACCACTCAATGCCTCCATCGGAAGCCCCGTCAGAATTGACAGTGAGGAGCTTGGTGTTCTGGAGGGTATGGTGAAGTGGAGCCATAATGGACGCCTCGGCATCCAGTTTCGCCCCAATACGAATGCAGCAGCACAGGTCGCAGCCTATTTCCGCTTCTTCCATCAGGACATCCAGCCCGTGCTGAAACGGTAAGCCAGAGAAGGATTATTCCCCCTGTCATTTTGGTGATGCAGGCTCATGCGAATGCGCCTAGTGTTACACCTTTCGATGACGAATAGGGAGATATCATGCCGTCCTCCACTTTATCCTTTCAGCTCTCGCGCCGTTCGGTTCTCGGTGGGATTGCCGCCTCTTCCGCACTGGTCGCGCTGCATCCTTTCGCCGCGCGAGCGCAGGCCAACCAGGCACATCTTCGGATCATGGAAACGACGGATATCCATGTCCACGTCTTCCCTTACGATTATTACGCCGACAAGCCGAACGACACGCTGGGTCTCGCCCGCACCGCCTCGATCGTCGACGCGATCCGCGCCGAGGCCGGCAATTCGATGCTGATCGACAATGGCGACTTCCTTCAGGGCAATCCGCTCGGCGACTACATCGCCTATGAGCGCGGCATGAAGGAGGGTGACAAGCATCCCGTAATCAGCGCGATGAACGTGCTTGGTTATGACGTCGGGACACTTGGAAACCACGAGTTCAATTATGGCCTAGACTTCCTCAACAAGGTGCTCGCCGGATCGGGCTTTCCATACGTTTGTGCGAATCTAACCAAAGGCATGTTGGCATCCGATGCCAAGAAGGATGAACTTTTCTTCAAGCCCTATGTGATCCTCGAAAAGCAGATCCGTGACGGGTCAGGAGCCACCTCGCCGATCAAGGTCGGGTTCATCGGTTTCGTGCCGCCACAGATCATGGTCTGGGATGCCAAGAACCTCGAAGGCAAGGCGCAGACGCGCGACATCGTCGATGCAGCAAAGGCCTGGGTGCCGCAGATGAAGGAGGAAGGTGCGGATATCGTGATCGCGCTTTCGCATTCCGGCATCGACGGCTCCGGCCAGAGCGAGCGGATGGAAAATGCCTCGCTTTATCTTGCCGGCATTGAAGGCATCGATGCGATCTTTACCGGCCACCAGCATCTTGTCTTCCCCGGGCCGAAGGATTTTGACGGGATTGCCGGTGCGGATGCCAAGAAGGGCACGCTGATGGGCAAGCCCGCGGTGATGGCCGGTTTCTGGGGCTCGCATATGGGCCTGATCGATCTGCTTGTCGAAAAGGACGGCAACGGGTGGAAGATCATCTCATCCACCTCCGAGGCACGGCCGATCTATCATCGCGACGAGAACCGCAAGATTGTCGCGGACGTGAGGGACAAGCCGGAAGTTATTGTCGCGGCCAAAGCCGAACACGAAGCGACGCTGGCCTATGTGCGCCGGCCTGTCGGCAAGACCTCGGCGCCGCTCTATTCCTATTTTGCGCTGGTGGCCGACGATCCGTCGGTGCAGATCGTCTCGAATGCGCAGAGCTGGTATATCAAGCAGATGCTGAAGGATGGCCAGTACAAGGACTATCCGGTGCTTTCGGCTGCGGCTCCGTTCAAGGCCGGCGGACGTGGCGGTGCCGAATATTATACCGACGTGCCGACCGGTGATATCGCGATCAAGAACGTCGCCGACCTCTATCTCTATCCGAACACGGTTCAGGCGGTACTGATTACCGGCGCGCAGGTGAAAAACTGGCTGGAAATGTCGGCGGGCATGTTCAATCAAGTCAAGGCGGGAGCCAAGGATGCGGCGCTGCTGAACGACGGTTTCCCTTCCTACAATTACGATGTCATCGATGGCGTGACCTACCAGATCGACCTGTCGCAGCAGGTGCGCTTTGACAAGGACGGCAAGCTGATCAATGAAGATGCGCATCGCATAACTGACTTGAAGTTTGAAGGAAAATCGATTGATCCAGCTCAAAAATTCGTCGTCGTGACGAATAATTATCGTGCTGGTGGTGGCGGCAAGTTCCCGGAAATTGCCGGTGACAAGGTGATCTTCGTTGCGCCCGATACCAACCGTGACGTGATCGTGCGCTATATCGTCGAACAGGGGACGATCAACCCGACGGCCGACGGAAACTGGTCCTTCAAGCCGTTGCCGGGAACGACGGCGGTGTTCGAGAGCGGACCGAAGGGGCGCCATTTCGCCAGCGAGATCAAAGGGGCAAAAATCGAGGATGCCGGCGACGGTGAAAACGGTTTTGCGAAGTTCCGGCTGGTGCTGTGAGGCGATCAGCCACCGGGCAAATCATTTGCGGAATCAAGCGGCAGCTGAAAGGCTGCCGTTTTCGTTTCAACCGGATGCAGTGATCCCTATGCCAAGCTTTTCCTTCCAGCAGGTCGATGTCTTTTCCAGCCAGCCGATGCGCGGCAACCCGCTTGCGGTCGTCATCGGTGCAGATGCGCTCGATGACGCGCAGATGCAGGCCTTTGCCAACTGGACCAATCTCAGCGAAACGACCTTTCTTTTGGAGCCGACAACGGTGGAGGCGCATTACCGTGTGCGGATCTTTACGCCGACACAGGAGCTGCCGTTTGCAGGACATCCGACGCTCGGTAGTGCACATGTGTGGCTGAGCCAGGCGGCAAATGCGCCTCAGGGCGAGATCGTTCAGGAATGCGGCGCCGGGCTGGTGCGAATCCGCCGCGACGGCCAGAGGCTTGCCTTTGCCGCGCCACCGCTCGTGCGAAGCGGCCCGGTGGAGCCGGCGTTGATCGAGAGAATAGCCAGCGGGCTCGGCATCCCGGTCTCCATGATCGAGGACGCCAACTGGGTCGAGAACGGGCCGGACTGGATCGGTGTGCGCCTGCCCTCACGCGCGGATGTGCTGGCGGTCAGGCCGGACTATTCGCGTCTTGCAGGTGCGCGGGTTGGGTTGGTCGGGCGCTTTGACCCGCAATCGGATGGTGAAGACGCGCAGTTCGAAGTGCGCGCCTTTACCCGTAACGGCTACGAGGACCCGGTGACGGGAAGCCTGAATGCCGGGCTTGCGCAATGGCTGATCGGCTCCGGAATTGCGCCGGAAAGCTATGTCGCTGCGCAAGGCACGGTGCTCGGCCGCGCCGGCCGGGTGCATGTCGACAAGCTCAGTGACGACATCTGGGTCGGCGGCGAGGTCGCGACATGCATTTCCGGCACGCTGACGCTATGACGGTCAGGCCGGGCTTGCCGTTTGCGGCAAGCCGGTCGCCGGTCCCTGCCGGGTCGGGATTTTCATCGGCAAGGTTGCGACCTTGCGCAGGAGAAGCCCTAGCTCCGGTGGCGGCTTTTTCTCAATGCGGCGATAATCGCTGCCGTCACGATTGCGGGTGACGAGGCCGAGGTCGAAGAGATCTCTTCTCAGCAATGCGGCATCCTCGAAGAGGTGCAACCCGTTCAGGAATACGCTGATCTCCCGTTCGGAAAACATTCTTCCGCGCGGGATCTTCGACCAGAGGAACCAGAGGCAAAGCTCCTGCTGCGAGCGTTTTCCCGGCCAGCGGATGATACGCCCGTCCCGGTCGAAGACGCGAAGCGTGTGCATGACACGACGTTCGTTTGCCTGCGGTTCCGGCTCGGCCGTGGTGTGGCTCATCTCGACGGGATCGGCGCTATCGGCCGTTGCACGAAAATGCTGGTAATTGCGGAAACCCGCGGCGCGGCTCAGGAGATTGAGCATCTCCACATGGGTCGGCTTGTGATCGAGCCTGTCGATCTGGTTTCGCAGGGATTTGGCGAAGGCCGACATATCTGACACGGCCATCGGAAAGATGGTTCTGGGCATGGCTTATCCTTTAAATCGTGCCGGTCCGTCTGGTATGTCGCTGGTCACCGTCTTGTCGACTTCGGCACAGGATAAGTGCTGATATCTGAATGTGCAGGTTTAGCTTCCCATAAGGGACGGCGACGCCTCGGTGAACTGCTGACCGTGATGCGATCTATATCAAGATCAGCCCGACGCGGTCAATCGCACGGATTGCGCCGGCCTACTCCGCCGCCTCGGGATAGGCAGGCACATCGATGGGCTTGTCGATATCGGCGCGGAGCATGGTGGTGAAATGCTGCTTGTTCGGGCAGGTCGAAAGCCGGCGGGCGAAGCTATCGATCAGCCATTGGCCGGCAGGACCGGGCGGGCTTGCCGTCCTGCGCAGCGCATAAAGCGGGTATTCGCCCTGCTCGTAGGCTTCGATATCGAGAACGACGAGATTGCCGTCACGCACATCGTCGCGCACCAGCGATGCCGGCAAGCCGCCCCAGCCGAGCCCACCCTTGACGAGATGATGCTTGGTGGCGATGTCGCTGACCCGCCAGATCTTGTAGGAGAGAACGTTGAAATCGCGACCGGCAGTGATGCCTGATGCGTCGGTGACGACGAGCTGCGTCTCCTCACGAACATCGGCAAGCGTCAGCGGTCGCCCGAGCTTGGCCAGCGGGTGGTCGGCGGCAGCGACCGGTAGCAGGAAAGCGTGGCCGATCTTTTCCGCGATAAGCGAATCGTCCTGTTTCAACAGCGCCCCGCCAATGCCGATATCCGCCTTGCCGTTCATGACAAGGTTCATCACCATGCCGAGTTCGCCGACATTTAGGTTGAGCGCGACGGTCGGGAATTCCGTCCTGAATTCCTTGAGTTCGGCAACAAGCGCGTCGGCCGGAACCATGACGCTGATCGCCAGCGTGATTTCCGCCTCAAGCCCCTGCCGGATACCCTTGGCGCGCGAGCGCATGACCTGCAGGTCGGCAACAATCCGGCGAGCATCGGCCAGCATCGCCCTACCCGCTTCGGTGAGTTTTGGCTGGCGTGCACCGCTGCGCTCGAAAAGCGTGACTTCAAGCTGGGCTTCCAGATTGCCGATCGTGTAGCTGACCACGGATTGCGCCCGGTTGAGCGAGCGGGCCGCGGCCGAAAAGCTTCCCGTTTCCGCAACGGCGATGAAGACCTGCAACTGGTCGAGGGTCGGATTTGCATCCATGAGAGCTATCCAGATATTCGATAAGAACCTTCGATATTATCCCCGTTTTATCGATGTCGGTCCAGACCTATTTGTCAGCTACACGAGCCTCCAGTCTCGCCCCATATATCGAGGTCGCAAGAAGACCTCCAAGACAAATCAAGGAATTGGCACCATGTCTTCCATTCTTCTCGTCACCTCTAGCCCGCGCGGCGACGAATCCCTCTCGACCAAGATCGCCAACGAATTCGTCGATAAGCTGAAGGCGAAGAACGCTGGCGCAACTGTTGTCAGTCACGACCTTGGTCAGAATCCGATTTCCCATCTCGACACCGTAACGACCTCGGCTATCCGCAAGCCGGCTGACCAGCGTAATTCCGAGGAAGCGGCTGCCGCCGAACTGTCGGACAAGCTCACTGCCGAACTGCTGGCCGCCGACACTGTCGTGCTGGCAACTGGCCTGATCAACTTCAACATCTACTCGCAGCTGAAGAGCTGGATCGACAACGTTGCCCGCGCCGGCCTCACCTTCCGCTACACGGCCGAAGGCCCGCAGGGTCTTGCCACCGGCAAGAAGGTCTATGTCGTCCTGTCGGCCGCAGGCATCTATTCCGAAGGCCCTGCCATGGCGATGAACCATGCCGTTCCTTACCTGAAGACCGTCCTCGGCTTCATGGGAATGACCGATGTCGAAGTCATCTATGTCGAAGGCACGGCTTTCGGTCCGGAAGCCTTCGAAAAGGCAATTGCTTCGGCCCAGGAACGGACAGAGCAGCTGGCTCTCGCTGCCTAATTTCCTGAATACGTTCAGAACTTCCCAAGACGGCCGTGAACCCTATCACGGCCGTTATTTTTTGCCTGATAGAGCCGTTCGTCAGCCCGGCTCAAGATGAGATCCAGCGTTCGGCCATCCTCCGGCGCAGTCGCAACGCCGATCGAGACCGTAAGCGGCGCGCCATCGGGCCGCGTGATGTTGGCAGCAATATCCACCCGAAGGCGCTCTGCGACTTCCAGAGCCTTTTCATGGTCGGTGTCCGACAAAAGGATCACGAACTCCTCGCCGCCGAAACGGGATAAATGATCACTTGAGCGAGCGCTCCTGCTCAGACAAGCTGCCAAATCCCGCAAAACCGTATCACCACGCTGATGGCCGAATCGATCATTGACCTCCTTGAAATGATCGGCATCGACAATGACCATGCTGATCGACTGGCGCATTGCGAGGCTTTTTCGCACCAGTTCAGGTCCGTCCACCTCATAACGGCCGCGATCCAAAAGACCGGTCAGTCCGTCTACACCAGCCTTTGCCAGCAGAGCCTGATAACGCTCGCGGAATGTGAGGTCGTGAAAAATGTCCTTGATCTGCCGTGACGACGCGAACCATCGGTCGTTTTGATCGATCCTGAGATAGACTGCAAAGAGGCTCGAATAGATAAGCACCGCGAGTAACTTCGCATACCAGCCACCGAAGAAGACAGGCAGCGGCACACCAAGCAAGATGTGGAGTACAGAGAAAAAAGCTACCTGATCAAACGTCAGCATAACGGCGCCGCTGATGGCGAAGCGCACGACCACATTGTCGACGAAACGCCCCAACCGCTCGTAAAGCAGGATGATGGCAATCGCGTCGACATAGAGGATCGTCGTGCCCCAGACCATGAGCCAACCCATCTCATCGAGAAAGGCCATATCGGCAGCGCGTCCGCCCGGCAGCGTTACAGCCGCGTGCAGCTGCAATATCTGGGCGATGCCAACCGTCAGGAGATTACCGAGAAACAGTCCATAGATGGGCTGCCGTACCGTTGCTGCATCTTCCTTGATATAAAGCATCAGGATCATCATCAGCTTGCCGGCAAAAAAGATAGAGGAACCTGGCGATACCGTTCCGAATGGAAGCTCGACGTAAAAGACCGCCGCTAGGTAGGTCTCCATGAAGTGCATCACACCGAGCGCGGCCAAAAACACACCCAGGCCAAGCGAACGCCGAAAATGCAGGAACGCCGTCATGACGGAGAAATAGACGACCGCTTCAATCAGAAACAGGCCGAGATTAAGCCATTGCATGGGCGCTCCTTGCGCCATTGAGAACAAGCTCTTTTAGGATCATCTCAGTTAAGTTTTCCTCAAATCCCGGTAAGTCCTGCGCAAGTTATCTGACAAGAAGGACAATCGTGCCTTCCTTGAAGTCCAGACCTGCAACTTCCGGCAATCGTCTTGGCATGTGTTTCAATGGACCAGCAAACTAGGGATCATCTCAATAGAGCGCGATATCGGCACAACCGACCGACGTATCCTTGTCAGCCGTATGCTCCGGGCAGAGCGCTGAACGTTTCCAGATCCTGTTCCGTCGACACGCTTGCCAGAATTGCTGCGAAATCTTCTCCCTCAAGGCGAGCGATCATATCCAGCGGCCCGGTTTTAGCCATCAGCCTAACAGAGACCTCGCGGATGACTGCATCGCCAGCCTGATGGCCATGAATTGAAACGATCGAGATCGATCATGGCGATACTGAAAGCGTGGCCGTTGCCGGCATGCACCATGATTTCGTTGAGGCTTTCAGTGAACAGGACTCGACTGGGCAAGCCTGTCGGCCGATCGTGCAGCGCCAGATGGCGGCATCGTCCTTGAGCCGGATGATCTCAGAAACACGGATAACCTCCCCGTCCCCAAAGGAAACTGAAGATGGAACGTCCTATCAGTGGCGGATCAGGCGGAACGGGAGCTTTGACCGTCCGAAAACAGCGAAGAGCCGTTCTGGTCGATGATCTGTTCAGCCTTGCGGACCGTGAAAGTCACAGCGTCTTCCATCGAAGAGAACATATCGGCCCGAATGACATGGCGAACCAGCGTCTCGCCGTTTACGTCCTTCTCGATCCGGCCAGCGAGGCGGTATTGTCCGCCTTCGGCGATCGGTGCCGGATAGATCAGGCAATCCTTGTAAGCAACAGGTTCCACGCCTTTGGCAGCCTGGGCCGGCTTATCCTTGCCTGAAAAGGCTGAGAGGAGAGAAGAGAAAAAAGATGCCATGATTTTGCCTACCACATTGCTCCCGGCGCCGAAACGCACCCAACCGCCTGTAACCGTTTCAGGCCGGAAGCGCCAGCCCATCAAATGATCAGGTTGGCGAGGATTTCGTTTTCGGTGATGTCCTCGTACCCGAGCCCTGCCCCTTCAAAACGTTCATAAAGGCCGGCGAAGTTTTCCGACGCCGTCGTTTCGATACCGATAAGGATCGAGCCGAAATTGCGGGCCGATTTCTTCAGATATTCGAAACGGGCGATGTCATCATCTGGGCCCAGAAGGTTGAGGAAATCGCGCAAAGCCCCGGGACGCTGGGGCAAACGCAGGATGAAATATTTCTTCAGGCCCGCATAACGCATGGCCCGCTCCTTCACATCGGGTAGCCGCTCGAAATCGAAATTGCCGCCCGAGACGATGCAGACGATGGTCTTTCCGGCGATCTTTTCACGCGGAAGAAGCGACAGTGCGGTGATCGAAAGACCACCTGCCGGTTCCAGCACGACACCTTCGACATTCAGCATGTCGGTCATCGTGACGCAGATCGCATTTTCGGGAACCAGCATCACCTGCGACGACGAAAAACCTTTCAACGCTTCAAAATTAAGATCACCGATGCGCGCGACCGCGGCACCATCGACGAAGTTGTCGACCTTCGAAAGCGTTATGGGCGATCCGGCCTCGAGGCTTTTCTTCAGGCTCGGCGCGCCTGTCGGCTCAGTGAAGAGAAAACCTTCAGCGGCGACCGCATCCTTGAGGTAGCCGGTGACGCCGGAAGCAAGACCGCCGCCGCCAACCGGAAGAATGACCAAGTCCGGCAACACGCCATCGGGTAGCTGGGTCGAAATTTCCGCAGCAACGGTCGCCTGCCCCTCGATTATGTCTAGATCGTCGAAGGGTGGCACCATCATGCCGCCGATTTCCTCCACATGGGCACGGGCGGCCGCGTAGCATTGGTCGAAGATGTCGCCGACAAGCTTGATGGTGATGAATTCGCCGCCGAAGATGCGGGTTTTGTCTATCTTCTGCTGCGGCGTCGTGACCGGCATGAAGACAATGCCCGGCACTTCAAAATGGCGGCAGACGAAGGCAAACCCCTGCGCATGGTTGCCGGCCGAAGCGCAGACGAACGTCTTGCCGCTCGCGCCAGTAGTGATCGCCTTGCGCAGAAAATTGAAGGCGCCGCGGATCTTGTAGGAACGGACCGGCGACAGGTCCTCACGCTTCAACCAGATATCTGCGCCGTAACGGCGGCTCAGATGCTCGTTCAACTGGAGCGGCGTCTCCGGAAAGATCGTCCGCATCGCCGCCTTGGCATCATCCACACCTGTCTTCATCACATAAACCATCCACGGCTCGTCAAGATTTTCATCGCTATGCCATAGCTTATGGATGAAGACCAAGCCCGTTTAACCAGCTTTCAGTTCTCCGCCGACTTCAGCATTCCGGCGGAGACGAACAAATAACGTCTAGCGGCCTGTTATTGATGAAAAACCTCACCCAGAAAAACGGTCGCCTGCGGCAGCCCGGTGCGCCAATAGGTCCAGTCATGACCACCCTCGCGGGCCATGAAATGATGCGGCACTTTCAGCTTCCGGAGTTTCATTGTCAGCTCGGCATTGCCGACGAAAAAATCGTCATAGGAACCGCAGTCTATAAAGAGCTCGGTCTTCTTTAGATCGTCAGCCGGGACCTTGTCGACCAGATCGAGAACGCTGTTGGCGTAATAAGGCTGATTGAGGCGATCGCGCCCGGCCAATCCGACACCCCAGGCCTTGCCATAGCGCCGATCATATCCTGCCTGATCCATTTCGACGATCTGCTGGTCGGTGCGGAAGGCCGCACTCAATGCAGCGGCACCGGCGAAAAGATCAGGATATTTCATGGAAAAAGCAATTGCTGCATATCCGCCCATCGACAGGCCGAGAATGCCGCGGGACTTCTTACCTGGAATGACGGGAAAGGTCTTTTCGATGTGCGGAACGAACTCTTTCACGAACATGTCCTGCCACAAATACTGGCCGTCGGCATCGTTCATGTAATAGGTGTTGAATTTGTTGTCGTCATCCCGGCGGCCTTCCGGCGTGACCGCGATGAAGGGCGGCACTTCACCTGATTCGATCAGCCTGTCAAAAACCAGATTGGCGTTGCCGAAACGATACCAATCCTGATTTTGGCCGTCGCCGCCACCATGCATAAGGTAGATGACCGGATAACGCCTTTCGTCACGACCGTACCCCGGTGGCAGATACAGCGAGTACTCGACGTTCTTTCCGAGAATGCGGCTGGCCATGACCTGGCCTTCCTTTACCGTACCTTCCGCATGCGCCACCGAGCCGGTGAAGATTATCATCAAAAGGAACAATACTTTCCCGACCATATTTTCCTCCTCGTTATGGAGGAGGACATAGCCCCGGACATTCAAGCGTCAACCTGAAGCGATCCTGCACCTCCCCGACAATATTGCTCACCACCACAATTCGCTTCGTTTAGACATCGGCCCCATTTCCTCCAGCACTGGACGCCCTAGTTCCTTACCATCTAACCTCGAGGAGAAGACCCATGAGCATCTTCAGCAAGATTAAGAATGCGATCTTCGGCTCCCCGGCAGCGGCAGCTGAAAATCCAGCTGCGGCTCCCGCCGCAACGGGCGCCGCGCCGACTGCTGCCACTTCGTCCCCGGCCCCCGCAGCGGCGTCCGCCGCTCCGGCAGCAAGTCCATCAACGTCTGCGCCCATCGACGTCGCGCCCATCCTTGACGCCGCGGTCAAGAAGAGCGGCCAAAAGCTCGACTGGCGCCACTCGATCGTCGACCTTATGAAGGCTCTTGGCATGGATGCGAGCCTCAGCGAGCGCAAAGAACTTGCAGCCGAACTGGGCTACACCGGCGACACAGGGGATTCGGCCAAGATGAACATGTGGCTTCACAAGGCATTGATGAAAAAGCTGTCGGAAAACGGCGGCAAGGTGCCTGCGGATCTTCTCGACTGACAAAGGCTGCGGAGATGTAATTGTGATGAGGCTGGCACCCGCGGTGCCGGCCTTTTTCTTCACGTATGACTAGGCCTTGCTGTGGACGGCCGCAACGATCCGGGACAAAAGCTCAGCTTTGCAAAACTCCGGAACTTGTTTTGCAAAGCTGAGCTTGACGGAATCGTCTATCTACCTGAAAAGCAAGACCCAAGCGGACGTGGCGAAACTGGTAGACGCAAGAGACTTAAAATCTCTCGGCCTCGGTCATGCGGGTTCGATCCCCGCCGTCCGCACCAATCACCCAAGTCATTGATATAAATAAAATAAAGCAGATACGCGAACTTCACATCGAAGACGGCGCGCCTTCAATCATGGGCACCAATTCGTCATCTGTGCCCAAAACTGTGCCCAGAATGCAAAAAGAGAGCGGCCAAGGCCACTCCCTTTCAGGTGAATTCCGACGGCTAATCGAGATCAGGCCGAAAGCTTGGCTGCGATCTTTGCAACATGGGCACCCTGGAACTTTGCGGCTTCCAGTTCGACATCCGAAGGCTGGCGAGACCCGTCGCCGTCGGTGATGGTGGACGCACCGTAGGGCGAGCCGCCCTTGACTGCTTCAACACCCATCTGGCCCTGGAAGGCATAGGGAAGGCCGACAACGGCCATGCCGTGGTGAAGCAGGGTCGGAATGAAGCCGAGGATGGTGGATTCCTGACCGCCGTGCTGGGTGGCGGACGACGTGAAGACAGATCCAACCTTGCCGACCAGCTTGCCGGTAAACCACAGGCCACCCGTCTGGTCCCAGAAATTGCGCATCTGCGAGGCGACAGTGCCGAAGCGTGTGCCGGCGCCAACGATGATGGCATCATATTCTTCAAGTTCAGCAACGGTGGCGATCGGTGCAGGCTGGTCGAGCTTGAAATGCGAGGACTTTGCGACTTCTTCCGGGACCAGTTCCGGAACGCGCTTTACGGTGACTTCGGCACCGGCCGACTTCGCGCCTTCGGCGACAGCGTAGGCCATCGTTTCGATGTGACCATAGGAAGAATAGTAAAGAACCAGAACCTTCGTCATTTTCTTCGTTTCCTCTGCGGGAGTGGACGCTGTTGCTGAGCTTACAGTAGGTGCTCCGCCCAACAGCTTTTTCAAGAACTCGATGATCATTGATCTGCCTTGTTACAAGCGTGTGGCCGAAAGCTATCCGAGCCGGGTATGCGCCGCCAGACGGCGATGCCACGACGCACTGTCTACTATTTTCGAACGATGGCGGCATATCTTGTTCGATTTGCGTATTATCAGGTAAGCGTCGGCGGGATTGCATTCCCCGGCAGGCGGATTAACGTCCAGCCATCACAGAAAGCGAGCTCCTCATGTCCGATTACTCCGCCTCCTCCACCATTGTAACCGCTGCCATGCTTGCCATAGGCGACGAGCTGCTTTCGGGGCGAACCAAGGACAAGAATATCGGACATCTGGCCGATATGCTCACACTGTCCGCCATCGACCTCAAAGAGGTTCGCATTGTTGCGGACGAAGAAGAAGCGATCGTCGAGGCGCTCAATGCGCTCAGGGCACGCTATGACTACGTCTTCACATCCGGCGGCATCGGCCCCACCCATGACGACATTACCGCGGATTCGGTTTCCAAGGCATTTGGCGTCGAGTGCGTCTATGACTCAGAGGCGATGACCCTGCTTGGTGAGATGTACAAGCGGCGCGAGATGGAATTCACCCCTGCCCGCCAGCGCATGGCGCGGATGCCGGAAGGTGCGAAACATATCGCCAACCCCGTTTCCACGGCCCCCGGCTTCATCATCGGCAATGTCTATGTGATGGCAGGCGTGCCGCAGGTTTTCCAGGCGATGGTCGACAACGTTCTGCCGACCTTGCGCAGCGGCGCAAAAATGCTGTCGCGTGCCGTCTCCTGCCCCTATGGCGAAGGCGATATCGGCACCTTGCTTGCTGATATCCAGAAGGCGCATCCGGAAATCAGCATCGGCTCCTACCCGCGTTTCGACGGAAAAAAATTCTCGACCGAGATCGTCGTGCGCGGCCGTGATGCCGAGGCTATGGATGCCGCTGCAGAAGCAGTCTCGGAGATGATTGCCGGCCTCGATCGAAAAGGGATTTCGGCCAATCCGACTGCAGACGCATAACCAAAGGGCGGCGCCCGTTGACCCGCGCCTCGGCAGCACCACCTTATTGGAACAGGGCTCGAAACGAAGCCTGTAATGAGGAGATGTCCATGTCCTACAAGACTGTTCTTGCTGTTCTCGACACGCAACGAAACGCGCCACAGATCACCGATTTTGCGGTTGCGATCGCCGAACAGTTTTCCGCGCATCTGGTGGGGGTTCATGCCGAGACGCTAACCGCCGTTCCGCTGATCGCGCCGATGGAAATCCCCGACCCGACCGCAATCGAGATCCTGCAGGAAAGCGCCCAGAAGGAAACTCAAGCAATTGAGCAGATCTTCCGCCAGAAGACCACGCGCGAGGGACTTTCGGCCGAATGGCGCAGCTACATGCTGGCGGCCGGTTATGCATCAAGCTCCGTACAGGAGGTCGCACGGACTGCGGACCTGATCGTTGCCAACCAGAGCAGCCCGTCCCAGGCCGATCATCGCGCCGACCTGGAGACATTCCTGTTCGAAAGCGGCCGGCCGATGTTGCTCGTGCCCTATACGCTGAAGCAGCCAAAACCGATCGAACGTGTGCTGATCGCCTGGAACGGTTCACGGGAGGCTGCCCGTGCCACCTTCGATTCGCTCCCGATCCTCAAGCAGGCCTCTTCGGTAGAAGTTCTGGTGATCGATCCTCCTGAGCGCGGCGATAGGGAAAAGGAATTTGCAGGTTCCGAGCTTGCCGCAACACTTGCCCGCCACGGCATAAACGTAACATTGACGACGCAGGACAGCGGCGGCAATTCGCCGGCTGCAGCGATCGAAAACCGCCTTGCAGACAAAAGCATCGATCTGCTTGTCATGGGCGGATACGGGCATTCGCGCTGGTGGGAAATGTTCTTCGGCGGGGTAACGCGCAGCCTGCTCGATTCGATGACGGCGCTGACATTGCTTTCACGATAAAGGTCGAGCGGCGGCAGCCAGAAGGTGCTGCCGCTTGCCCAATATGCGGAACGGCTACTTGCGGCCGAAACTCTCGCGCTTTGCGTCTTCGGTCGTGATCTCCCGGATAACGCGTGCCGGGTTTCCTGCGGCAACGACATTCGCCGGAATATCGCGCGTGACGACCGCGCCGCCGCCGATCACCGCACCATCGCCGATGGTCACGCCCGGCATGATCGAAACTCCCCCGCCGATCCAGACGTTGTTCCCGATCGTGACCGGAAGAGCATATTCGAGGCCGGCGTTGCGGCGCTCTGGGTCTAGCGGATGACCCGCGGTGTAGATGCCGACATTGGGAGCAATGAAGACGTTATCACCGATAGTGACCTTCGCGCCGTCCAGAATGACAAGGTTGACGTTGGCATAGAAATCGTCGCCTATTTCGATATTAAAGCCGTAATCGCAGTGAAACGAACCGTCGAAGACGAAATTCCTGCCGATGCGTCCCAATAACCCGCGGATCAGCTCGGCATGTTCTTGCCTCTCATCCGGCGAGAGTGCATTCAGCCGATGCAGGATACGCTTGGCCGCCTTGCGTTTTTCCAGAACGGCAGAATCGTAATTTGCATCATAAAGCAATCCGCGAGCCGCTTTTTCCAGTTCGTCCATGTTTTCCTCATTCATATCTGCCCGGTCGGCATTGCAACCAAATGCGGCGACAGGGTGTTTGCGGGATGAAAGTCAGATGAAGAAAACAGACGCGAGGACCTCATTCTTTTTGCGCCTGCAGTTCAAAGCGCCTATCCATGCGCGCCTTTCGTGCGACGGAGCAGAAGTTTCTAACAACAGGCGATGTCGTTGCCCTGCGATAGGCGAGTGCGATCGCAACACGTTCGGCGGTGTCACCCAGATGCCGAAATACCGTACCGCGCAAATCCACGCGAGCAATGGATGCCGGAACAAGCGATACGCCGAGGCCTGCTGCGACCAGTGAGAGTATCGAAGCGATATGGGGTGCTGCCGGCCCCGACTTGGGCGTGAAGCCGGATTTCGCACAGGCCCGCAGGATCGCATCATGAAGACTGACGCCAACGCTGCGGGGCGTCAGGATGAACGGATCATCGCACAATTTGGCAAGATCGATAATCTCTCCAGAGACCGCCAAGGGATGGGTGGCCGGCAGCGCAGCGAGAAGCGGCTCGTCGGTCAGAACCTCCTCGGCCAGAAGATTGGGATCGGAATTCGAGGGACGCAGAATGGCGACATCCAGCCGGTCTTCGATCAGTGCCGCGGCAAGCGCCATGGAATTGGCCTCCGTGACATTAATCTCGACATCCGGATAGGTATTTCGAAACTGCGCGATACAGACAGGCACGGCTGGGCTCAAGGCTGCGGTCCCGGTAAAGCCGATGCGAATCTCGCCGCTTTCACCCGCAGCAGCCTTGCGCGCAAGCCGTACGCCTTCGGCGATCTCATGCGGAACGTTACCGACCGCAGCCCGGAAGGCGCGGCCAGCGGGCGTGAGCTCTACCCCATGTGACAGGCGGCGGAAGAGCCGGACGCCAGCCTCCTGCTCCAGCACCTTGATCTGCTGGCTGAGCGGCGGCTGTGCGATACCAAGGCGCTCTGCCGCGCGGGTAAAACTTCCCTCCTCGGCAATTGCCAGGAAATAACGGACGTGTCTGAGCTCCATGATATTAATTCCAGATATGGAGAATGCCTCATCCATATATTAGCGGCAATGTCGGCATGGCGCTATATGCGTCTGCAAAGGATACCCCATGCCCCAGCCCGCCACACTTGACGCTGCTATTCAGGCGACACCGACGGAATTCGAAACAACCTGGATAAAAGGCGACAGCGCTGCCTTTCGTCGCGCCAGCTGGGCGCTTTTCCTTGCCGGTTTTGCCAGTTTCTCGCTGATCTACTGCGTCCAGCCGCTTCTGCAGGAATTTCCGCAAGACTTTGGCGTCAACGCTGCAACGGCCTCGCTGGCGCTATCACTGACGACTGGTGCGCTTGCCTTCGCGATCCTTCTGTCAGGCGCATTTGCCCAGATCGTCAGCCGCAAGACGCTGATGTTCACGTCGATGATGCTGGCCGCAGTATGCAACCTTGTCGCAGCAAGCGCCGGTGGTTGGGGCTGGCTGCTCGCAGCGCGGGCTGTCGAGGGTTTCGTGCTTGGCGGCGTGCCCGCGGTGGCGATGGCTTATCTCGCAGAAGAGATCGAACCTGCGAGCCTCGGCCGGGCGATGGGACTTTATATCGGCGGCACCGCTTTCGGGGCGATGGTCGGACGGGTGGGGATGGGCTTGATGTCGGCCTTTACCTCCTGGCAGATCGCCATGTATGCGCTGGGAGTAGCCTGTGTCGCCGCGGCAATGGGCTTCTTTCTGCTTTTGCCGCCGTCACGAAATTTCCGGCCGCAATCCATGCCTGTGGGGCGGCATCTTCATCTGTGGCGGCAGCATCTTTCCAACCCTGCGCTTTTGCGACTCTATTTGATCGGCACGATGCTGACGAGCGTGTTCACCACCGTGTTCAATTACTCCACCTTCCGGCTGGCCGGTGCGCCCTATCATCTCGGGCCGACGGCGATCAGCATGATTTTCCTCACCTATGCGCTGGGGATCGTTTCTTCATCGTCCGGCGGGCGGATGGTGGACCGGTTCGGTCGAAGGACAACGCTGATCGTCACGTTCGCCACCATTCTTGCCGGCGTGGTGGTGACGCTGACCTCCAGCCTAACCCTCACCATCCTCGGCATCTCGCTGATCACGATCGGCTTTTTCATCGGCCATTCGGCAGCGAGCAGCGGCGTCGGCGCAAGTTCGGGCGCCGCCAAGAGCCATGCCTCGGCGCTCTACCTGCTGTTCTATTATATCGGCGCCAGCTTTACCGGCTGGGCCGGCGGATGGTTCTGGATACATGGCGGATGGGGAGCGGTTGCCGGGCTGACCTCGGCCTGCGCCATCATTGGCCTTATCGTCGCCCTCACCTTCACTCCGCACAGACAAGCCTGAAACTCGTAAGGGGAAGAGGAGTGCAACCGACATAAAGTCCGACCGCTTGCCTTTTCCCCTCGCTTGCCGCTATTAGCGAGAGCCAAAGAAACTCTCGTTCTGGCGGCAAATTCATGTCTCTTCCTGAAAAAGCATTTCCCGTTTCCTGGGACCAATTCCACCGCGATACCCGTGCGCTTTCCTGGCGCCTCTCCGGCCTTGGCCAGGAGTTCAAGGCAATCGTCTGTATCACCCGCGGCGGCCTGGTGCCGGCGGCGATCATCTCGCGCGAACTCAATATTCGTCTCATCGATACGGTCTGCATCGCCACGCGCCATGACTATGTCGACCAGGGCGAAACCGTATTGCTGAAAGGCATTTCGCCCGAGCTGCTGGAAAACGGCGGCGAAGGCATTCTCGTTGTCGACGACCTGACGGATACGGGCAAGACGGCGAAGGAAGTGCGCGAAATGTTGCCAAAGGCACATTTTGCCTGCGTCTATGCCAAGCCGACCGGCGTGCCGACGATCGACACCTTCGTCACCGAGGTTTCCCAGGATACCTGGATCTATTTTCCCTGGGACATGGGCTTCACCTATCAGGAGCCGATCGCCAAGGGACACCGGGGCTAGATCTCCAAGACTCCAGGATCACAACAGATAGTGGCCCCATTCCATTTCAACCACGAGCCGCAGGATATGCGCTGACGCATACCCTGCCCTGTCGTTTTGATGTCAATAGCTGGTCCGTCATCCACAGGATTGCGGACTTTTCTACATTTAGAGGGCCGTGTTACCCATATGTCTCAATATGGTATGGCCAAGTGCTAAAATGCCCGTTCAGAAAGGGCTTCCAGAGCCGCCGATCTGCCCCGATCATGCCACAATCGAATTTCGCAAGCCTCGCTTAGGCTTCAGCTCCGGTCGCCAAGCATTTGAGAATCCTAGCTGTTTTTTATTCCCCGTTATCCACAGGCATCAGCCACAATATCTTGTGGTTTAGAAACTCCTACCGGCTACGGCTTGACCGAATCAGGATGCGCGGCCATGAATAAACCTATGTTGCGGCGGCGACTGGACCGGGAGTAACGAGGCCGGTTCTTTTTCGAGTTTGATGGAAACAATCGAGCGCAGGGCTTGTTCTGACAGACAGCCGGGCGACGGGTTTTCGTGTCCTCTGAAAATCACCGCCAAGACCGCGATTAGGCTGGCATAAACATGTTGTTAATACTATATTTAGTGTTGGCAGCCATTATCCAGCACAATATACAGATAGACATCCAATGAGTCTGGATGAAATTTCAGCCGGCTGCCCATGATGGAGAGCAGCCGCATCGAACACGTGCGCCTTATCGGCGCCAAAGGATGAGGGACTAGAGGCAATGCGCATCGAACGTCGTTTCACGAAGCCTGAGACAGGCGCCTACGGAACCATCGAGTTCCGCAAGGCGACCAGCGAGATCCGTAATCCGGACGGTTCCATCGTCTTCCGGTTGGCGGATATCGACGTGCCGTCGCAGTTTTCCCAGGTCGCGACCGACGTTCTGGCGCAGAAGTATTTCCGCAAGGCCGGCGTTCCGAAGATCCTGAAGCGCGTTGACGAAAACGACGTTCCTTCCTTCCTGTGGCGCTCCGTTGCCGACGAGAAGGCGATGAAGGACATTCCGGAAGGCGAGCGCTACGGTTCTGAAACCGATGCCCGCCAGGTCTTTTCGCGTCTTGCCGGCACCTGGACCTATTGGGGCTGGAAGGGTGGCTATTTCACCTCCGAAGACGATGCGGCCGCCTTCATGGACGAGCTTGCCTATATGCTCGCCACCCAGCGCGTTGCCCCGAACTCCCCTCAATGGTTCAACACCGGTCTTCATTGGGCCTATGGCATCGATGGTCCCGGCCAGGGCCATTTCTATGTCGACCCCTTCACCGGCAAGCTGACCAAGTCCAAGTCGTCCTACGAACATCCGCAGCCGCATGCCTGCTTCATCCAGTCCGTTGGTGACGACCTGGTCAACGAAGGCGGCATCATGGACCTGTGGGTTCGCGAAGCGCGTCTGTTCAAGTATGGTTCCGGCACCGGCTCCAACTTCTCCCATCTGCGCGGCGAAGGCGAAAAGCTTTCCGGCGGCGGCCGTTCTTCGGGCCTGATGAGCTTCCTCAAGATCGGCGACCGGGCTGCCGGCGCGATCAAGTCCGGCGGCACGACCCGCCGTGCGGCCAAGATGGTCGTGGTCGATATCGACCATCCGGATATCGAGGAATACATCAACTGGAAGGTCAAGGAAGAGCAGAAGGTTGCTGCCCTCGTCACCGGTTCGAAGATCGTCGCCAAGCATCTGAAGGCGATCATGAAGGCCTGCGTCAACTGCGAAGGCTCTGATGACGACTGCTTCGACCCGTTGAAGAACCCGGCCCTGAAGCGCGAAATCCGCGCTGCCAAGAAGGACCTGGTTCCGGAAAACTACGTCAAGCGCGTCATCCAGTTCGCCCAGCAGGGTTACAAGGATCTCGAGTTCAAGACCTATGACACCGACTGGGATTCGGAAGCCTACCTCACGGTTTCCGGCCAGAACTCCAACAACTCCGTCTCCCTGAAGGACGATTTTCTGCGCGCCGTCGAGAATGATGGTGAGTGGAACCTGACCGCCCGCAAGGATGGCAAGGTGATGAAGACCTTGAAGGCCAAGGATCTGTGGGAACAGATCTCCTATGCCGCATGGGCGTCTGCCGATCCGGGCATCCACTTCAACACGACGATGAACGACTGGCACACCTCGCCGGCCGGTGGCCCGATCCGCGGCTCCAACCCGTGCTCGGAATACATGTTCCTCGACGACACGGCCTGCAACCTTGCTTCGCTCAACCTTCTCCAGTTCAAGGACAAGGCAACGAAGAACATTGCGATCGCCGATTACGAACATGCCGTGCGCCTGTGGACCATGGTGCTCGAAATCTCGGTGATGATGGCGCAGTTCCCGTCGAAGGAAATCGCCGAACTCTCCTACCAGTACCGCACGCTCGGCCTCGGCTATGCAAACATCGGCGGTTTCCTGATGTCGTCGGGTATCCCTTACGACTCCAAGGAAGGCCGCGCGATTGCCGGTTCGCTGACCGCGATCATGACCGGCATCTGCTATGCGACCTCTGCCGAAATGGCAGGCGAGCTTGGCCCCTTCCCGAACTTTGCCCCGAACCGCGAAAGCATGCTGCGCGTCATGCGCAACCATCGCCGCGCGGCCTATGGTGAGGCAACCGGCTACGAGCAGCTTTCTGTCGATCCGGTTCCGCTCTATCACGACGAAAACCCAGACCAGACGCTGGTCGTTCATGCCAAGGCGGCATGGGACAAGGCGCTGGAACTCGGTGAAAAGCACGGTTACCGCAATGCCCAGACGACCGTTATCGCGCCGACCGGCACGATCGGCCTCGTGATGGACTGCGACACGACCGGCATCGAGCCCGATTTCGCACTGGTCAAGTTCAAGAAGCTCGCCGGTGGCGGTTACTTCAAGATCATCAACCGCGCCGTTCCGGACGCGCTGCGCTCGCTCGGTTATTCGGAAAGCCAGATCGCCGAGATCGAAGCCTATGCAGTCGGCCACGGCAACCTGAACCAGGCTCCCGGCATCAACCCCGGCACGCTGAAGGCCAAGGGTTTTTCGGACGAGAAGATTGCCGCGATCAACGACGCGACCAAGGCCGCCTTCGACATCAAGTTCGTCTTCAACCAGTGGACGCTCGGTGCGGACTTCCTGAAGGAAACCCTCAAGGTCACCGACGAGCAGCTGTCGGACATGAGCTTCAACCTGCTCGAGCATGTCGGCTTCTCGAAGAAGGACATCGAGGCTGCCAACGTTCACGTTTGCGGTGCGATGACGCTCGAAGGTGCGCCCTTCCTCAAGGAAGAGCATCTCGCCGTCTTCGATTGCGCCAATCCCTGCGGCAAGATCGGCAAGCGTTATCTCTCGGTCGAATCCCACATCCGCATGATGGCTGCTGCCCAGCCGTTCATCTCGGGTGCGATCTCCAAGACGATCAACATGCCGAACGAGGCGACCGTCGAGGATTGCGGCGCAGCCTACATGCTGTCCTGGAAGCTGGCTCTCAAGGCCAACGCGCTTTATCGTGACGGTTCCAAGCTGTCGCAGCCGCTCAATGCCTCGCTTATCGACGAGGACGATGCGGAAGACGCGATCGAGGAACTGGTACAGGCTCCGACCGCAGCCCAGGCCGTGCAGATCACCGAAAAGATCGTGGAACGCGTTATCGAGCGCGTCACCCGCGAGCGCGAAAAGCTGCCGAACCGCCGTCAGGGTTACACCCAGAAGGCCAATGTCGGCGGACACAAGGTCTATCTGCGCACCGGCGAATTCGGCGATGGCCGCATCGGCGAGATCTTCATCGACATGCACAAGGAAGGCGCTGCCTTCCGCGCAATGATGAACAACTTTGCCATCGCCATCTCGCTGGGTCTTCAGTACGGCGTGCCGCTGGAAGAATATGTGGAGGCCTTCACCTTCACCAAGTTCGAGCCGGCCGGCATCGTGACGGGCAATGACGCGATCAAGAACGCCACGTCGATCCTCGACTACGTGTTCCGCGAACTCGCCGTTTCCTATCTCGGCCGTCACGACCTTGCGCATGTCGATACGTCTGACTTCTCCAACACGGCGCTCGGCAAGGGCATCAAGGAAGGCAAGACGCAGCTCGTTTCGACCGGCTGGACCCGCGGTTACAAGCCGACCCTGATCCAGGGCGGTGCAATGGGTAGCTCGGAAGCCAAGGGTTCGGCCACCGCCGCCCCTGCCCGCGCTTCCGCCAGCGTCACCTCGATCGCCGGCAACACGGCCCGCAAGCTTGAGCCTGCTGTTGCCA
This sequence comes from Hyphomicrobiales bacterium, assembly GCA_900472575.1. Lineage (GTDB taxonomy): Bacteria > Pseudomonadota > Alphaproteobacteria > Rhizobiales > Rhizobiaceae > Neorhizobium > Neorhizobium cellulosilyticum. The sequence continues at coordinate 64,008 of UCIV01000021.1, read as the reverse complement.
TCTCGACCTCGGAAATCGTCGCCTTCAAGCGCGATTACGAGGAGCGCGCCAAGGAACTGGCCGAAGAGATTGCTGAAGAGGTGCTCGACGACGTCGCATCGGAAGAAAAGCAGGTCGCGACCGCGCTCTTCTCCGACAAGGCCGAAGCCGACGCCGCTGCCGCCAAGTCGGAAGCCAAAAAGGTCGAAGCCGACCGCCGCATGAAGTCGATCATGCAGGGCTATACGGGCAACATGTGCTCCGAGTGCCAGAACTTCACGATGGTGCGCAACGGCACGTGTGAGAAGTGCGACACGTGTGGTGCTACGAGCGGTTGCTCTTGATAATTGCAGGGATAAGTGGCGTCTGTCGCGTTCAACGAAACACTATCCGGGAGTCCTTTGGTTGGATTCGTCTACCTAAGATCTCTCCCAATCTTTGTGGGATCGTCGCGTCAGTTGGAATGTGATCGACTGTAGCCAGCCAGCGATTATGACGCACAGACACGCAGTTAACGCAGTAAAAAATTCGAGTCGGGAAATATTTTCCGACTCGAATTAGACAATAAAAGATACGCAGAGCCTAGAATTCAAACATGCGCAGCAAGCGTGGAGTTTCTTCAATTACTCGCCAAGCATCTCAACTCGTACGATTGCGTGAGTTACAGCGTGCAGCGTCATGACAGATAGAAAAACTTACTTTTATTATAACTGATAAAGAGTATAGGCGAACTTAGGTGGGCGAAACTTCGCTCAGAAAGCATCTCAGGAACAAACAGGGATCAAAATAGCGTTGAGTTTGGACCGTCTACGGTCCTCAGAGAAAGGACTGGTAGCATGAACTTTCTGCAATTCGACCTCGGGCAGCAGCGCTCCGGCCAACTCGTGGAAATCAACCTCACAGCCGCGGCAAACGTGCGGTTGATGGATTCCTCGAACTTCAGTTCGTACAAGAACGGACGGCAGCACCACTATCATGGCGGCCTGGCAAAGCAGTCCCCCCTCCGTCTCGCCGTACCCCGGACTGGCCATTGGTACGTAGCCGTGGACATGCAGGGACTTCGGGGGCAGACCCGAGCATCAGTTCGCATGCTGCCTGGTGCCCTTCCTGAAGCCCGCGACGCCGCTCTCGCATCGGTTCCCTCACTTGTTCGTCCTCACGACGAAGTCGAGGACGGGATTGTACGAGACCATGATGTCTTCATCTCGCATGCCTCTGAGGACAAGGAAGAGTTCGTTCGCCCGCTCGTCCGGGCGCTCGAAGACTGCGGACTGTCCGTCTGGTACGACGAATTCACCCTGAAGATCGGGGATAGCCTCCGCCGGAAAATCGATCAGGGCCTCGCTAACAGCCGGTTCGGCATCGTCGTTCTGTCGGAAGCGTTCTTCAAAAAGGGCTGGACGAACTACGAGCTGGACGGAATCGTCTCCCGTTCGATCAGCGGCGAGCAGCAGCTTCTTCCGATATGGCACAAGGTTTCTAAGGCCGATGTCATGAAATACAGCCCCTCCTTGGTCGACAAAGTTGCTCGCAGCACCGTCACCCACACGCCCGACGAGATCGCAGAAGAAATCGCCGAACTGATCCGGTCGCAAGGCTGAAGAGTTCAGGATCAACCACAATGGAAAATCCGGAAGAAACTTCGACCGAACCCGCCAGCAATGTCCGTCGACCGAGCCTGCCGTCGAACGTCAAGGCGATCGTGTGGGCGCGCGCCGCCGGCCGCTGCCAGTTCCGTGGCTGCAACAAGCCCCTGATTGGCGACCTTGTATCCGGGAAGTCGAACCTCAATACAGCTTACATTGCTCACATCGTTTCCGATGCGGTTAAAGGTCCGCGGGGAGATGAGGTGCTTTCCCCAACGTTGACGAAGGATCCGACGAACCTGATGCTCCTCTGCGATCCGCATCACAGGCTCGTCGATGGCAAATCAACTTGGCAGGAGTTTCCGGTCCCACTTCTTCAAGAAATGAAGGCCGAACATGAGGATCGGATCGAAGCGGTCACATCGATCGCGCGAGATCGCGGATGTCATGTCATCCGCTTCGCAGCCGGCATCGGCAAAAACGAATCTCCTGTCAATGCCGACGCCGTCAAGGAAGCGCTGCTGCCGGAGTTCTATCCGGCTCGGCACGGCATGATCGATCTCGACGTTCCTGACCTTGGCATCGCCGACGGTGACCCGACCTACTGGCCACTGCACCAGCGTCTGCTTCGCGAGAAGTACCAAGAGCGGGTCAAGGGCAGGCTCGAGCGGAACGAGATCAGCCGTCTCGCGATCTTCGGCCTCGCCCCGATGCCGCTGCTCATCGAGCTTGGCCGGCTGATTTCGGATATTTCAGAAGCACATGTGCGGCAGCTCCTTCGCGAACCGAAGGGCTGGTCGTGGATGCCCGACCCTGGACAGATGGAGCTCAAAAGGACTGACCCGGAGAAGGATGGTCACTCTATCGCTTTGAAACTTGGTGTCAGCGGCCCGATTGACGACGACCGCATCAAAGCCGTTCTCGGCGAGGACGTGTCCATATGGTCGCTGTCCGCGAAAAATGCTCACAACGATATCCTTCGAACTCCGGGCGACCTTGCTCTCTGGCGCAAGGAGCTCAGGGCTGTCTTCGAAGCGATCAAGGATCACCACGGAAGCGCAGAGATCATTCACATCTTCCCTGCGATCCCAGTCTCCGCGGCAGTGGAACTGGGTCGGGTATGGATGCCTAAGGCGCACATGCCGATGCGCATATACGACCACAATCGCGCCCTCGGCGGCTTCCGCCAGACGCTCGACATCGTTCATCAAGCATAGGAGCCGTCAGATGAACTACACGGATCCCGTACTCCGCGAGATCGCAGCCTACAGCCCCCTCGACGTCCTGCTTGCGGACATCGCGGTTCGCATCCAGCTCACGCCGACCGACCACCGCCTGGCCGTCGGCCACTATCACGCCATCCACGAATGGCTGGAGCGCGACGACAGCCCTCTCTCGGGTCTCGTCGAGTCCTTCTATCCGCAGGGCGGATTTTCGATCGGCGCGACGACGGCCCGCCATGCAGAGGATGCCGACTTCGACATCGATGCGATGGTACAGTTGAGCGTGCCGACGGACTCCGATCCGGATGACGTCCTGTCGACGCTCCACACCGCCATCCGCGGCAAGCCGGGCACGCGGTACTACGACAAGACCGAACGCAAGAGCCGCTGCGTCACGGTGAAGTACGACGGCATGCATCTCGATGTGACGCCCGCCGTCATCCTTCCCTCGCTCGAGGCACGGTCGGGCGTGATCTTCCATTCCAAGAAGATCGCTACCGGCTTCCAGAAGGAGCGGCTGATCGCCAATCCCTGGGGTTTCGCAGAGTGGTTTCTGAAGAGGACGCCGCCGGAATCTGCAGCTCATAAAGCGGTGGCGAAACCTCGGCTACGATGCGCGGCATGGCGGGCTGCGGCTGCCCCCATCCGTTGTTCTCGCACACTCTGTCGCCTTGAACGCGAACAGGACGTCGAGCCTGTCCGAAGAGCTTCTACACCAGGTCACTTGCTTGATCGCTGCGCTGGCTGCAGCAGAGCGCAACGGAAAGACTTACCAGGCATTCAACCCGGCCTGCGAAGCCTACGACGAGCTCACCGATCGCTGGCCGGAAGACCTGGACTCGCAGCGCGTCTTCATAGACGAACTTCGTGCTTTCGCCGTCGACATTCAACGGCTTCGCAACGGCCTGAGCCTGGCCGAAATGCGTAAGACGCTGGAGAAGCTGTTCGGCGAACGTCCGGCTGCGGATTCGGTTCGGAAGTTCATGGACAGCCAGATTTCCGCCGATCGCAGCGGAACCGCAGCACATATCCCTGCGACTGGGACGGTGGCTGCCGTGACCTCGATTGCGACCCCGAGCTACGCGCGTCCGACGCCGAAGACCTCTCCTTGGGGAGACTGACAACTGGCGTGGTATTCGATTTCAGAGCAGGACGCCCGCCTTCGCGCCATCTATCCGGGTTTCCGGATGACGTTCGATGGCAGGTGGTTCGCGACGTGGGAGGGAACTCTCACTCCGATCTCGCAGCCTTATCGGATCTGGATCAGGTATTACCCGGAAATCTTCTGGGACGAGGTGACGCTGAAGCACAGCTACGTGACGGTGAAGGTTCTCGATCCCAGGATCGGACCGGACGTCCGCGGAACCGGAGAACCGACGCCACATACCTACAGATATCGCCAGCCGGCCCACAGCCCCGCCCTCTGCGCCTGGGATCCTGCAGACGAGCCATTCGACCCATCAGTCTATATAGCAGACCACGTCATTCCTGCCGTCGTTCGATGGCTGGTCTTCTACGAGGATTGGATGGACACAGGCGTGTGGCGGGGCGGCGGCAAGCATCCTAATCCGGACTCCGCTCTTTTGGACAGAAGCCCGGCGTCTGGCACACCGATCGACCGGGTCCAGACGACGGCGGCAATCATGGCAGCCGTGGAGCGGCGGGTGGCCGAGCTGTCGGGTACATCGACATCTACGATCACGATCTGCCGTACCATATACGGATGGTTTCCCAGTGCAATGCATCTGGCAGCGTATCGGTTTTCAAATTGGTTTGGGCGGGAACTTGGCGGCAGAGCGACATCCTGGTGAGTCTAATGGCCCCGTAGAACTCCTTTGATCGAGGCGCTGGTGCCTATGCGCTGCTCCCGCATGTGCATCGATCACGCAGCCTCCGGCTCCTGCCCTATGATGTCTGCCTCCGGCATCACATCCTCAGGAAGCTCCTCGTCAGACGCGGCAGCCTGACCACCAACGCGCCGCGTGAACCGACTGATTATCGCGGTGACCTGAGGATCGCCCAGTTTGTCTTCCGCAGCCTTCACGTGCTTCATCGCCTCATCGAAATAGGCGAGATCGCCGGTCAGTCGGTAGTATTCAATTCCAAGTTCGCCGAACGCGGCCAGCACGTTCTTGTTTGTGGAGTACCGCTCTGCGCCGTAGACGGCGAGCTCATGCGCTTGCTCGAGCATCTCGACGCGGTCCTCCAACAGAATGCCTGGCGTGTGGACCGCCCTCTCCACATGGTATTTGATCTTGTACCGATGCACCGGTCCGTCGCGTCCGAAATCCTTCTCGAACAGCTTGATCTTAGTCTCGGCCCGCGCGAACTCGCGCATCGCGATGAGATTCCGGATGAGCCTGTGTCGCCGAACACGCCCGCCGGGGGCGCGCGAGATCATCTTGGCGAGGAGATTGTTTTGGATCTTCTTGTCGGTGATCCGCGGGATACCGCTCTCGGTATTGCACAGTTCCCGAAGCGAGCGAACTTCAATGTCGAACGTCGGCGAGATGTTGTCGATCACGTCCTCGAAGAGTTTGATCATCTTGTCGAGGTTGCCGAACTTCCATCTCGTCACGATCCCTGCAATGACCGGGTGGCGGCGTCGGAGGGAACCCCGCGGTGCGATCTGGTATCGGTCGCGGTTGCAGAGAGAGTACTTCATTCCGGACACCGTCAGGGACAACTTCCATCTGAAATCTTCAGGTCTTGAAATATGACCACTTCTGCCGCGGGACCAATTACAGTCCAGAGTCCTGACGAACGCCTCTGAGTCATGCGCGGGTGTCTCGTTGATGCGCATACCGAATCCTTGGTAGTTTGGTAACCGCAGTCAGATCTAGCCAGCCGCATTGGATCCCCGCAGGTCTGGATCCTATCTTCCATTCCTAAGCGTTTGGCCTTACCGTGATGGGGCGCACATTCGGAGCGGTGGAAAGGATTCACATGCTGACGATCGGAGACCTTTCGAGGAAAACCGGCGCCAAGGTGTCGACGATCCGCTACTACGAGCAGATGGGCCTCCTTCCTGTCCCCGAGAGGTCGGAGGGCAACCAGCGGCGCTATTCCAAGGCGGAGCAGGACCGGCTGTCCTTCATCCGCCACGCGCGAGACCTCGGCCTCACCATCGACGCCATCCGCGAGCTCATCGACCTGAGCCAGCACCCGGAGAAGCCTTGCGCAGAGGCGGACCGCATCGCTGCCGAGCACCTCGCGACGGTGCGCGGGAAAATAGAGCGCCTGAGGAAGCTAGAAAGCGAACTTGTCCGGATCTCGACAAGCCCTCACCCGAACAACGTCGGCGAGTGCTACGTCATTCACGCGCTGGCCGACCACGATCTGTGCTTAGCCGACCACGACTGAGCTGGCCCGCTATGCAGGATCGACGATGGGGCGGGCGTTCCACTGTCCGCGCCTCTTCTGCATCCTTGAGACCTCGTCAACTCGAATTTGTGTAAATTTTTTCTCAAGCTTCGTCAAAGTTGTAGCTACAGCGGCTGTAGATTTTCCGTCGGGCCATCTTGCGTGTCTGCCGCAACACGGTATGGTCCATTTTTAGGGCAAGAATTCAAATCGCATCAGTCGTCGTCTTCAGGGATGGGGCCCGGTGGTGAGAGTAGCTGCTCGAGCGGCTGCTTGCGCGGCACGAAGACGATCTCGAACCTGCCGTCCACATCCGCGACGACCTGAGGACTGCTGCGCCGCGCGGCGTCCAGCACGTCCTTGGCGCGCGTCTCGAGATCGGCCGGCAGCCACTCATTGCCATGCGTCATGCGAACAACCTTCCAACGCTTCCGTTTCGGCGGGTTTGGTGGCCGGAGCCGCCATCGAAGCGGTCCGGAGGAATTGAAGAAAGCACGTCATAGCCAGGATTTCGACCATGCCGGGCGACCTATTCCTATTAGACACAGATATCCTCAGCTACATCGGACGCCAGCGGCCTCCCCCAGGCCTGCGGGAATGGCTGATCGCTCTTGGCGCGGAGCGGCTGGCGATCAGTTTTCCGAGCATAGCAGAACTCCGACGGGGTGCACATCTCCTGGAGCATATGCATCCGGAGAAGGCCGTAGCAATTTCGCACTGGGTCGACGAACTACTCCGGACAGACCTCCTGCTGCTGCCGATGACGCCCGAAGTAGCCGCGGTCTACGCGAAGATGACCTCAACGCGGTGCCTCCGCCCGCTGTGGACGGTCGAGAGCGGAGCGAAGCACAACAGGCTGGGCCACGATCTGATGGTCGCATCTGTGGCCATAGCCCACGGCGCGGCGATCATGACCGCCAACACGCGGGACTATCTTCGGGTCCACGATCTTTTCCCACTGCCAGGCGTCTACGATCCTCTCCGACAGAAATGGTGCGTGAGGCCACCCCACGACATGAGGCTTCCACTCTGGGAAGTCGGCGAACCCCTGTTTGAGGCGACGCTGCCCAGAATCAGCAGGAACGATCAGGCATTGTCGCCGTAGGGTCGGGCGGATGCGTTCTGCGAGCCGCGCATCCTATTGATCGTGCCGCCCAGCAGCCCTCGCCCTTCGCATCACCTCCTCCAGCGTGGGTCCACGGCCCATCACGACCTCGACCAGGTCGTCGAGCGCGATCAGGAACACCAGCCCGCCCTCGGCTTCGACGATCGCCGGCCGGCTTGCACAGGCGTCGGTCGTCAGGATGAAGAGCCGGCCCCGAGCCTCGCGGAGCCTGAGCGGCACCCCGCCGGCCTCGAGCAGTGTCTTCTCGACGAGCAGGCGGGCTTCCGCCGTCCCGGTCTCCTTCAGTCCCCTGACGACGAGCTTCCAGTCCGTTCCGGCCGTTCCCCCATCCTTCGTCATCGCCTGCTCTCCCTGAGGATCCGGCGGACGTCCTCTCCCTCGATGACGGCCTGCTTCACCAGGACGTCGGCGATCTTCTCGATGGCGTTCCGGAAATCCCGGACGATGGCGCGGCTGCGTTCCATCTCCTGGCGGAGCAGCCGCTCCACCCGCATGGCGACCTCCGGGTTGTTCTGGCGGACGCGGTCGCGCTGCTCGACGGTCTGCAAGTTGTAGAACGCCAGGCCCTTTCCCATCCCAAGTCGGACTTCCATCATCGTGGCGACGTCGCTTGCAACGTGAAGGTCGGCGCCTTCGGCCGCGCCCGCGCCGTCGAAGGCTGTCCCGATGATCTCCTCCTCGGCGGCCCGGCCAGCGAGCGTCATCGCGATGCGGTCGAGAAGCCCCTGCCGTTCCCAGAGCTGATGCCCGTCCATCTCGAAGAAGGCGTAGCCCAGGGCTTGGGGCTCGCGCACCTCCCAGGGTACGGCCACCGTCTGCAGATGGCCGACGCCCAGGCGATGGCCGACGACCGCATGCGCGGCTTCGTGGATCGCCACCATCCGGCGCTCGCCGCCGACGATGCGCCGGGCGGGGGGCAGGATTTCGAAGACGTCCTCTACCGTAACCTCGCGGCCCCTTTTTCTGGCCAGCCGCCGGACTTCCCGGCCGGTCTTCTCGAAATCTGCGCCCGTAAAGCCGGTGGTCGCCGACGCGACGCGGTCGAGATCGTGCTCGGCCAGGGTGCCTCCGCAGTAGAGCCGGGAGAGTTCCCGTCTGTCGTCTAAGTCGGGTAGCCCGATCGCGACGTGCCGGTCGAGTCTCCCTGCCCGCCTGAGAGCGGGATCGATCCTGTCGGGATGATTCGTAGCGCCGACGACGACGATGCCTTCGTGCCGCTCGACGCCGTCGACGAGGTCGAGGAGAAGGGTCACCACTTGGGTCCAGTAGATTTCGTGTTCTCCTCCTACGAACCGCGCGCGGTCGCCGATCGCCTCGATTTCGTCGACGAACAGGATGCAGGGCCGTGCGGCGACCGCGTCCGCGAAAGACCGCCGCATCGCAGCAAGGACGTCGCCAAGATGCCCGGCCGACTGCCAGCGGCCGACGGAGGTGGCGACGAGGCCCGCATCGCAGCAGCGAGCAAGCGCTCCTGCAAAGCGGGTCTTGCCTGTTCCCGGCGGCCCGCTCAGCAGAAGTCCGCGGTCGACCTCCGACCATGGAAGACGCCCGCCCTTCCATGCGTGCAGGTCTTCGGCAAGGGAGAGAGCCCAGGCCTTGGCGTCGCCGTAGCCGATCATGTCGTCGAGCCGCGGCCTGGCGTCTTCGGGCGCGGGAGGCTCCGTCGTCTCTTCAAGACGTCTCACGACCTCGGCGGGAGCGCGGCCTGGCCTGAATGCCGCGAAGACCCTTTCTGGCGAGTGCTGGAGCATCTTCTCGGCGTCCTCCATGCCGATGCTCTGGCCGTGGACGGCCTTTGCCGCTGCGACGAGGTGGAACGGCCGGACGGGGTCGACGTCCACGATCCGATCCGCGGCAAGCGCGACGCTCGTCGGAACGTCGTGATCTGCCGGCCAGACGATCGCGACGTCGGCGCCCGATCTCAGTTCCGCCAAAATGGGCTCGAGATCGAGGACGCGCCTCCTGTCAATCTTCGGCACCGCCAGCATGAGGTCGGCGAGCGCCGGAGTTTCCCGGATCAGAAGGCCGGCGGCGATCTCGTATTCCTTCAGGTTCGCATCTTTCGGCAGCTTGAGGACGGCCACGCGCTGTCGCCTCTCTGGTCTTTTCTGGAAGAGGCCCGAGAGACGGATCGCGCTTCTGATGGCCGCCCCATACGCTGCGCGCTCGAGCGTCGCCACTCGACGTGCAAAGTGTTGATGAGCCACGACCGCCCCCGTCAACGCTGGAAGGGACGGACGACGGTGTCCGGACCGATCATCGCTTCGTCGATGTCGAGGAAGACAAGACGGTGGAGGAACATCCACGAGATGCCGGTCATCGGCTGGACCTCGCGAAAAACCTGAAAGCACTCGGACACGGACAGCGAGCCGGCTTCTTCCAGTGCCGACAGCATCCGGACCCTGTCGTTCAGTGGCGTGCGGCACCGCGCGTAGCGAAGCATGTCGCGTGCGTTAGCGAGTCGGAAGCCGACCTCCGTCTCCTCGCGTGGGACGCCACGGTAGCGAAAGCCCGCGATCGCGGCACCTTCCCTGATTTCAGGAGCTTCTTCCCCCTCCACGGCGTCGAGAAATAACCGCGAGCCGTCGTCGTAGTCGACGAGGAAGTCCGGCACGTGTGGGCCGAGTTCGGTCTCGAACTCCAGCGGGAGGCAGAGCCAGGCGACGACGTCCGGATCGACGTCGAGGAGGCACGCAAGATCGCGTGCCGGCCGGGAGCGGAACATCGCGTCGGCGGAGCAGCGGACGGTGCCGCGTGGGTAATAGAGTTTTGTGGAGGCTTCTTCGTATGCGGCATACAGCGCCGCGGGCGTCTCGAAATGCGGATGGCTCATCATGAACATCCTCGAACAGGTGACAGTGGTGCGCGCGGCCACGGAGCCGCCTGCCGTTCAACCTATTCGAGATGTCGTGAGCAACCTGATCATGGGGAACAAAATATGAACATTTTTTGGAGAGTCAAGAGGTATTTGAGGCCTCGGTCCGACGGCCGGTCGCGAGCGGGATTGACGAACTGGCGATCCAATGATGTCTGTACCGGTCCGGACAAACCAAGGATATCGACTTGAAGAAGCTCATTGAGATTTCGACCAGGGACGGCGTCGCGCCTGCCAGTCTGTTCTCCCCCGACAGCGGCCGGGCAGCGAGAGCCGGCGTTCTGTTTTTCATGGACGCTATGGGGCCCCGCCCCTCGATGGACGAGATGGCGCAGCGGCTGGCCGACGACGGCTATCTAGTCCTGCTGCCGGACCTGTTCTACCGCTTCGGCGAGTACGGACCCTTCTCCGGTTCGTCCTTCTCCCACGAACCGTCTCGCAACAAGTTGCTGAAGATGATCGGCGAGACGACGGTCGAGATGACGACGAGCGACACGGAGGCCTTCCTCCAGGTGTACGAGCGCGAGGGCGTCGCATCGCCGCTCGGCGTCGTCGGCTACTGCATGTCGGGACGGCGCGCGCTCACCGTCGCGGCGAAGTTCCCAGACAGGTTCGCGGCGGCCGCGAGCTTCCACGGAGCGGCGCTTGCGAGCGACACGCCCGACAGTCCGCATCTTCTGGCAGGCGACATCAAGGCCCGCGTCTATGTCGGCACGGCGGCCGACGACGGCAGCTTCCCTCCGGAACAGTCGACACGGTTCGCCGACGCCTTCCGCAGGGCTGGGACCGACTTCGCCCTCGAGAGCTACGTCGGCATGCAGCACGGCTGGACCGTTCCCGACCGTGACGGCGTGTACGACGAGGCCGGCGCCGAGCGCCACTGGCGGCGGCTTCTCCAGCTCTTCGGTGAGACGCTGGGACGGAGCTAAGGACGTGAAGATATGAGCGGCATCCCCTCCTTCGTTTCAGAACTCGTGCGGTCCGCCAACGCGACCGACCGCCTCACGCATCTGGAAGTGTCCGGGCTGCTGCGGCGTTCGATCACCGTTATCCGGGACCTTCGCGAGACCGTCGGCATTCCCGCGGAGGGAACCGAGCACGACGCGGTCATCCGGCTGAATCGGCTTGCAACGGGCGTGGACGCCGCCTCGTCCGAGGACGTCCGGGACGGTCTTCTCGAGGCGGCCGACATGGTCCGGACCCTCTGGATCGTCGTCGACAGTGAAACTCACCTGAACCTCACCGCCTCCCGGTGAGGTCTGGCTCCGACGACACTGCGGCCGTGTTCTGCCCGCCCGCCTCGGGTGCTTGGAACTTCGAGGGCGGCTCTTGGTTCTGGTCGGGAAGGAGATAGCCCATGACCAAGATCACCGACGGGGCCAACGACCGCCCCAAAGACGAAACCATCGCTCAGAGCGGCAACGGAATCCCCGACGATTCCGGCGCTCCCATCGAGGCGTCCGACGAAGAGATCGCTCGCGTTCGAGCGAAGCTCGGCACCGACGATCGGCACGACGAGAAGGAAGACCTCGAACGGCAGCTCGAGCGGCCGAAGCACGGCACTGCCTGAGGGCCGTACGTCCTCATGAGCTACCTGGTCGAAATCCTAGTTCCGCTGACCGGCGACGACGGCGGCATGGTTCTCAAACGCGTGCAGGACGAACTCACGCGGGCCTTCGGCGGCGTCACGATGCATGTAAACGCTCCCGCGGAAGGCCTATGGAAGGACGAGGGCGACGTTGACCATGACAAGAGCGTGGTCGTCGAGGTGATGACGGAAGAGCTGAGCAGACAGTGGTGGGTCACATACAAGCGCGATGTGAAGCTGCGCCTGGGTCAGGACGAGATCGTGATCAGAGCCGCGGCAATCGAGCGGCTTTGAAGCGCGTGGCAGTCATTAGCGGCTGCCGAGTTCCGCCTCGACCTTCTTGCGCGAATTCCCGGCGCTCTTCACGGCTTTCTTGACCGCATCTTTCGAGACGCCTTCCTTCTTGGCCTCGTAGCGGACTTCATGATCCTGACCGGCTGCGACCTTCGCGCGATCCTGTGCTCTGCCTCGGGGTGTGGTTGCCATAAGAATTTCTCCTGAACGTTCCGATCATAGGAACAGACGTTGATTCAAGAAGTTCCCTCCCCTCAGGCGCAGCCGCTCCAATCCCAGATGTCGCATCCGATCTTCGAAGCAGGCCGAAGCCGCCCTCGACAGAGACAGGGTCTCATAGGTGTCGCCAGCATGCTGTCACTCGGCGGCGATCGGATCACGGCGTTCCGTTATCGGGTAGCGAGGAGCCTGTGGACCCTCGATCGTGATCCATTGCAGTTCGGTGAACTCCTCAAGCCCGGCTATGCCTCCTGACCGGCCGTAGCCGCTATCCTTGACGCCGCCGAACGGTATCTGAGCCTCATCATCGAGCGTCGTGCCGTTGATATGTGACATGCCCGCGTTGAGCCGCTTCGCCAGATCGAGAGCCAGCCTCACGTCACGGCTAAAGACCGCAGAGGAGAGGCCGTAGTCGTTGTCGTTGGCAACTCGAACCGCCTCCTCGACCCCATCGACGATGACGACGGATGCCAAAGGCCCGAAGGACTCTTCCTGGTAGACACGCATGGCAGGAGAAACCCCCTTCAGGACGGTGGGAGCGAAACAGTTGCCGATGGCCGATCCCCCGGCGAGCAGTTCCGCTCCGGAGGCCACCGCGTCTTCGACCAGCTCCGCAAGGCGTTTGGTCGCCGCCCTGCTGATGAGCGGCCCTAGCGTCGTCCGGCTGTCTCGTGGGTCTCCGTAGACAACTGTCTGCGTGACGGCCGCAAGTCGGCGGCAGAACTCGTCGGCGATGGACCTGTCGACAATGATGCGTTCGGTCGAGAGGCAGCCCTGGCCGGAGTTCGCGAAGGAGCCGAACGCGGCGGCGCTCACGGCACGATCCAGATCGGCGTCGGCTAGGACAATGCACGGCGCCTTCCCTCCAAGTTCGAGCACGACCCGCTTGAGGTAGGTGCCCGCCTTCTCGGCAATGATGCGGCCGATGCGCGTCGAGCCGGTGAAGTGGATGCGGCGCACGCTGGGATGGGCAATCAGCGCCTCCACGACACCGCTGGCATCCTCCGGTGCGTTCGTGATGAGGTTGACGACGCCAGCAGGGAAACCGGCGTCAGCAAAACATGCCGCCACCAAGCTGTGGGTGCGAGGCGTCTGTTCGGAGGCCTTGATGACGACCGTATTGCCGAGAACGAGTGCCGCTGGCACAGACGCGCCCACGAGCAGCGCTGGCGCATTCCAGGGCACGATGCTGACCACCACCCCGGCTGGCTTGCGGATCGCGATCATCGTGCGGGACGGATTTTCCGAGGGGATGACTTCCCCGGCGAGGCCCTTGAAGCTGCAGTCGGCAGCGAAATGCAGCTTCTCTACAAGTACCTTTACGTTGTATCTTCCCCACGCAGAGGGGCCGCCCGTCTCGGATGTGATGGCCTCTATGATCTCTGGTGCGCGCGCCTCCACCGCATCGGCGGCAGCGAGCAGGTAGTGACGACGCTTGCTCGGGGGCAGCGCAGCCCATGCAGGAGAGGCTTTCTGCGCCGCCTCCACTGCATCCTCGACATCCACTGGCGTCGCGGCGGCTGCAGTCGTAGCGACCTCGCCGGTGTATGGGTCGAGAGACCTGTATGTCTTTCCGCTTTCGGAGGGCGCCCACCGTCCTCCGATAAGCAAGCTTCGTTCGCCGATATCCATCGAGCAATCCTCTGTCGAAGTTTCTCGTTTTCCGTCAGGCGGCCGATCGCGCCGTCAGCCGCGCGGCGACGTCGTAGATGCGGACGCCGTAGGCTCGGGCCGTCTCGAGATCGCCTGGCGACATCTCGTCCGGTGCGGCGTCGGCGTCCGTCTGCGCCATCGCCCCGATGTACGAGCCCATGCGGTTCAGATCGTCGCGTTTGGAAGCCTTCACGTTCGCGGGCTTGATAGCGAGGCCGACCCATAGGCCTCCGTGCTGGCCTGCAAGCAGGACGAAATATTGCAGCGTGTTCAGCTTGTCGCCGTTGATGCTGGCGCTGTTCGTGAAGCCGCCGAAGATCTTGTTCTTCCACCTTTCTTCGAACCATGGCTTCGAGGAAGCGTCCGCGAACTTCTTAAACTGCCAGCTCGGGCTGCCCATGTAGGTCGGGGAGCCGAAGATGATGGCATCGGCAGCATCGAGCGCTGCCCATTCACCCTCCGAGATGTTGCCTTCAGCGTTGATCTCGACCAGCAGGCCCGAGGCTCCTTCCGCGACAGCCTCTGCAAGCCGTTTGGTGTGGCCGTAGCCGGAGTGGTAGACGACGGCGATCTTCGTGCGCGTATCCATTTTGTTTCCTTGAAAGTTCAGAGGTTCGGTTTCTCGACGAGGCGCGCTCGTCTGTCCCCTGTGATTTACTGTGTTGCCCGTGGATGATAAATCACGCGACAAAGAACGCGTTGTTCTCATAACTGAACTCAATCGGATCTCGGAATGCACGATCTCTCGTCACTCATCGTCTTCGTGCGCGTCGCCGAAATGGGAAGCTTCACCCGCGCGGCGGACAGTCTCGGCATCCAGAAGGGCCGTGCTTCCGCCGCGGTTCGCAAGCTGGAGGAGGAAGTTGGCGTCCGGCTGCTGCATAGGACGACACGGACGGTACAGCTCACGGAGGATGGCCGGGCCTACCATGCGCGGGCTCGCGAACTGCTTGCGAACATCGAAGACATGCAGACGATGTTCGCGAACGACGACGTCGCGCTTCGGGGCCGTCTGCGGATCGATCTTCCCACGGAACTTGCGCGAACCACGATCGTGCCGGCTCTTCCTGAATTCATGGCGTCGAACCCAGAACTGGAGCTGGAGATTTCCAGTACCGACCGGCAAGTTGATCTCGTCCAGGAAGGATTCGACTGCGTGCTGCGAATTGGACCGATCGGAGACGAAACTTTGATCGCTCGTCTGCTGGGTCGGCTCCGCATGGTGAATGCGGCAAGCCCGGCGTACCTCGCACGACATGGCGTCCCGCAGTCTCTGGATGACCTTCGTTCGCAGGGACACCGCACGATCCATTACAGCAGGACGCTTGGTACGAAGCCATATGGGTGGGAGTATCCGAATGGCGACGACGGCGAATATGAGACGCTCTCGGTACCTGGTTCGCTCCATGTAAACAGCGTCCAGACCTACGAGGCTGCCGGGCTTGCAGGCATGGGTCTCATTCAGGCGGCATATTCGGGGATTCGCCAGCACCTTGAGAGCGGGGCTATGGTAGAGGTTCTGCCGCAGTTCCGACCGGGGCCGCTAGACGTGTCGCTCGTCGTGGCTCATCGCCGGAATCTTTCGCCCCGCGTCCGAGCCTTCATGAAGTGGGTCGAAGGGGTGCTGCAGCCATATCTGGAGTAGGCAGCAAAGCGAACTGCGCAGACAGGAGATTGGACGAACATCAGCGTGCCCCTCCTCGTCGCCGCAGCTTCGACATCCCAGCATCGTCACCTGCCGATGTAGGCGGCCAGCTCCTCGGGCGTTCCTGCGGGAAACGCTTGCTTGAGGTAGTCGAGAAAAACCGAGACACGGGCGCTCAGGAGGCGCCGCGACGGGTACAGCGCCCATAGGGAGATTTCGGATCCTTCAACGTCGCCCCAGTGAAGGAGCGTTCCGTCGCGCAGATCGTGGCTAACGAGCGAGATCGGCAGGCGAGCGGCGCCGACGCCGGCGCGCACCGCGTCCCGTACCATGATGAGTGACGACATGGAAAGGACGGGATTGATGCCGATCTTCGCTTGTCCCTCCGACGTCATGACCGCCCAGGACTGGCCGCCGCCGCTTCCCCGGACCACGCCGGGCGAGGCCCTCCCTGCGACCGGACGAGGCACTGCGGGACTCGCCACGACAACCAGCCGGTCATGAAGAAAGACGCGGCCGACGAGGCTTTCGTCCGCATCCGGATTGACGCGGATGACCAGGTCGTAGCCCTCCTCGATCATGTCGACCGCGCGATCCTCCGTGGTGATCTCAAGCCTTACCTCCGGGTACTGGAGCGCGAAGCCTGCGGCGATCTTGCCCATGGCGGTCTGCGACAGGAGAAGCGGCGCGCTGATCCGCAGCCGACCGCGCGGCCTTTCCCCGCCAGAAGATATCGCAGCCGCCGTCTCGTCTAGTTCGATCAGGAGGGCTCCCGTCCGCTGGTGGAGAGCGCGTCCTTACTCGCGGGTCTCACCTTTCGTTTCGAACTGTGGCGCCGGCCAGACGGCGAAGAACGTAAATGCCGAGCCGCTTTCCTGGCGACAGTCCGTGCAATGGCAGATACCGGTCCGCAATGGCTTGCCGCGGACCGCAACCCTTACCTCGCCGCACGAGCAGGATCCGACGAGCGTTGTCATGCCGACCTCTCCGCTGCATCGTCGACGACGTCGGTCTCAGGACGGTCGCCGCCGGATGCGTGCTCCGTCTGCCATCGGCCATCGGCTAGCTGGAAGGTTATCTCCGCGTCGCTGCCTTCAAGGTGCTGTCGCTTGCTATCTCCAGCGCGATATAGAGGCCTAGGCCCAGCCCCTTCTCACGCGTCGCATAAATTTAGACTGACCACCCAAAATCTTAGACCGGCAGACCGTCAATTTTAGACTGGCGCTGAAACTCCTCTCATCTCTGTGCTAGGGTTCGAATCCTGGCCCTGCCTCATGGTCTTCATCGTCGACTGACACAGGATCGAGTTCAAGTCGCCTGGTATTGTATCTGAAGAACTCAGAAGACCACGACGACGATACGTACGGGGGATCGCCGTCCAGCAGGCGGTAATAATGCAATGCGTTGGTCACCTTCTTGCGCATGTCGGCGAGGTGATCGAAATCTCTGAAGTCGTAGAAGTCGGTCTGGATGAACCAAGGTTGCAGCGCCATGGCCGCGATCGCATACCCTGCCCGGAGATCATGAACTCGCCACGGAGCCGTGAGGTTGTACTTCCCGAAATGCGGATTGAGCTCTTCCAGTTCGAGAAGGGCTTCCTGCACGCGACCGTCGATCTCCCCAAGATTGACGATGCCCCATTCTGTCTTGTTTCGCACGAGGTATATCCACCTGGCGTCGTCGAAAGGCTGGATCGGTTCGCGAGTTCGTGTGGCGGCGAGGAAGTTCTCGAGCTTAGTCGGAGCAACTCGCATAGCGTTCAGGCGCTCGACCACCTGCCCGACGTCCCGCCGGTCGCACGCGGATGCGATCTGTTCGAAAGCCCTTCTGAGACCTCGTGCGATGTGAGGGGGCGGATGGGACATCGTTCCGGAAGTATAGAACCACTCCGGCTTCTGCTGCTTACGGATCAGGTAGAACACGTCCGCAAGCACGAGAGCGGCATCTCGCAGAAGTGGGAAGCGTTCGAGGCTCGCCCCGTCCTCGAACGCGCGCATGACTTCCCTTGCCGCTTCCCGTCTTGCTGTCGTCACTTCGGCGCCGGGAGGAGCGAAGCCATGTCGAAAAGATCCGAGAAGCCTGCTGTCCTGTCCCATTTGCTCCACCCGCTCCCTTTCCGGAGACGATGGATCGATGAAAGGCAAGGCACAAAGCCCACAGGTTCCGCGCGGTCTCACAAGATGACGCTCGGCTTCTCATGATTTTTGCAGGTCGCCGAACAATCCATCCTGGCCGTCGTTAGGCTCCAGAAGGAGATGCACATGTCCAACATCACAGACGGCCTGAACGATCGCCCGAAGGACGCCTCTATCGCGCAGAGCGGTCCTGGTCTCCCCGACGATTCCAGCCAGCCGATCGAGGCAACCGACGAGGAAGTGGAGCGTGTCCGCGCCAAGCTCCAGAACGACGCACGCGACGCGGACGACGCCCGCGAGAAAGTGAAGAAGGAAATCGACGATCAGGTCGAGCTGCCGCAGCGCGGATCGGCATGAGCCGATGCCAGGAGCGTTCACTTCCATGAGCATATTCGCCTTCGACCTCGACGATCGGGGACAGCCCATCCAAGTATGGGAGACGGTCGTCGATGGAGACGAACCGGGTGCTGTCGAGGAGGCGAAGGAACTCGCCAAGGACCATGCGGGAACCCTCGTCGTCAAGCGGGAGGGCCATCCCGCTGTCGGCGAGGAAGGTGCTCCGATCATCGTCTTCCAGACGGGCAGAATCGGTGACTTCGACTAGCTGGCGAGCCCTCGCCCTTCTCCTGCGGCCATGTTTCCTGCCATCGCGGCGATGGCATCCAGCCCATATGGCTTCGGGGCTGACACGGCGTCGCCAGGGAGATCTTCCGCCCGGAGGAGATTTCCGCCTGACGCGATGATGACCGACACGTGCATGTGGGTCATTGAAATCATCTTAGAGAGATCGAGGCCGCTCAGGCCGCTGGGCACGTCGACGTCCGTGACGACGGCATCGATATTACGTTGCCCGAGGACGGCCACGGCTTCGAGGACGGTTCGCAGCCTCGACCACCTCGTAGCCTTCGTCGAGAAGCGTGTCGGCGAGCATCATCCAAATCAGGATTTTGTCTTCGACTATGAGAACAGTACGCTGACAAATGGCCGAAAGGCCCCTCGCCAAAAGCGAAACCTTTAGCCATCGGACGGCCACCAACGGCGCAGTAACAGGCGTGGGAACCACACGTCGGATATGTCGGCCGGCGCAAAATTAGTCCAGCATAAACTCTGAGGTGGGAGGAAGGCGAAAGGTCACACTTGATCTTCAACCCCTGGTAACCGACAAATTATAAGTTGCTGATGCAACGCAGGGGGAGTCTTTGGGTCTATCAACGCTATCGGATGATCAGCTTCGGGTGGAGTTCGAGCGCGGGCGAGACGATCTCTCCGTGCTCGAAGCGATCAACACCGAATTGAATAAACGCGATACCGACGACGCATTCGAGCTTCAGCTCGATGTCGTCGGCGTTCTGGCCAAGCTCAGAAAGACAGCCAAGCCACCATCGACCGCTGCAAAGCCAGCCTTGATGCCAGCGGACACACTCGTGCGATGGAAACTGTCCTACCTTAAACGCCGTGGACTTGAAGTACCCGACGGACGGCCGCTCCATAGATACCGTATGAGTGATAACGAGTATGCGGAAATCCGACAGATTCTGCGCGCCGCAACCGGTCGCCTTTTGCGGGCGGAGGGCGTCGCCGCGAGCTTGTTTGTGGCGTTCTGCGCAGAATGGTTTCGTCGAGAGTCCACCAGTCTTTTCTTGAAATGGGATTCCCTGAACCTCGACGTCCTGAACAATGTCCCTCATGACGCGCGCCGGCGCCTCGCGGAAGCCGGCCTAAGGTACTGGAAGCGCCCTCTCCTGAGATTCGACAACGGTCGCGAATTCCTGCTTTCCCTCGCCTTGGAAGGCGGGATTTCCGCCCATGTGATCGCCGACGGCGGCTCGACGTGGCTCTCGGAATACCTTCGCGCAATCATGCGGTTTTCGCTGATGGACGGTCACGCCGACCACGTAAAAGGTTATGCGCACGACATGTCGGAGATGATCCGCAAGTCCTACAAGCAAGAAGGATTCGTGGATCTATGCGCCGAACTCGTTCTGACGTTGCTCGACTGGCGCAGGACGGTGGTGACGGCTCCGGCAGGGGTGGACCCTGTTCAGTTCCTCGACGCGCACAGCCCCGATTGGAAGGCGACGCTTCCGATCTTCATTCCCAGCAACGACGACCAGATCGCACGCCGGCTTCTCAATGGACTCCTAGTTGAAAAGGTGGCAACGGGACCGGTTGGCAGCGGCGTCGGCGCAGAGCGTTACCTCGTTTTCGAAACCGATCGATGGCGGCCGGCGTTGCTGCTCAACGCACGTGGAGAAATTCCGGCAGGCAAGCTCCCCGGCATCTCCTCGAAGGGTCGATGGAAGGCCGGCCCCTCCGGAAAGCTTGCAGATTTTCTTCCGAGCCAGTTGGCACTGTTCGAGCCTCCGACCGAACACGAGAAGACATGGCGCGTTCGCCCGACGACACTGCTAGATCGGCTGCTTGTCGGATTTGGTTTCAACGAAGCTGTCACCGTCAATCTCACGTGTGGATCGGACGTGCGGCCCTTTCCTTGGCCCGGTGGCTCACCGGTAGTCGGGAAGATCATGGCGTTCGTCGCCGAGGGGGCCGATGTCCAGTCTCAGAAGAAGCTGAGGCTGGAAAGGGTTGGTTCTGCCAGCCTTCCGGCGGCCACCGTCTACGTACTCGCGCCAGCGGACTGGATCGTGACAACGGAAGAAGGAATAGCTCTTCCTCAGAACTGGCCAGGCGACGCGGGGACGATCGTCCACGTTGTCACCGGCACGGCTTACTTCCAGAAGCCGGGCGCAACTTTTGGCGAGCGTTACAGGATCGAGGCTGGCAAGGACGAGAGGCAGGAAAGTCTGTCACTGACGTCCGTGGAAGCTTCTCCTCTCCAGTCGATGGACGAGCTCGAAATCTTCGAGGGTCCGGTTACGATCGAGATCGCAAGGCCGGCGGGTGCAAGACAGATCCGCCCGAACGAAGTCCTGATACGTCAGCCCGGAGGCCCTTGGGCCCCGGTGAATGATCGTCGGGTCTCTCGCTTAGGCGTTTTCGACATTTCGTGGCGCGACCCGACCGCGAATATCCAGCTCGAACGCCGTCGCATCGCGATAATGCCCATCGGCGCGCGCCTGAAAGGAGGGATGGTCAGCGGCGTCGAGGCAAAGGTCGTTGAAGAGAACCTGGAAGACTGGAGCGTCAGCCTGGCCTCCGCCGACGTAAAAGCTGATCTCGTCAACGCGGGGGAACATAGGCTCATGTTCGCCCGCAGGCCGCGCTACCGCGTCGAGGCGGTTCTGCGCGCTCCCGGTGGACATCCGTTCAGCGTGTCAATTCCATTAAAAAGTCGCCTGGCTTCAGTGATTTCCAGCGATGGAGAAATCATTCAGCCCGGCCAGGAGATCGACGTCACCGCGCTCCGGGGAGCGATCGCCGAGTCGGCCTCGAAAACCACGCTGACGCTCACGCCCCGGAACGAACGGTCGAATTCTCTTCAGTTCAGCTTCACAGGAGAGATCCCGCTTTCCGTGTTGAAGCCGGTCGTCGAAGAGCTGATGGCACGCATCAGCGAGCAGGACGCGGTTCTCGACATGGACTTCATCGGGGATGCAAGGACATCGATCAGGGTTAAGCGGTACCGATATTCGCAGCCTCACTATCGAGGCGGGCAGATCGTGCTCGACCAGACGATGCCTTCCGATCCAGTCGTCCGGATGATCCTACGGCCCGCTGAAGAACACCCCCTTAGCTCCAACCCAGATGGCACGTTCGCGCTGCCCGATTTCTGCGAGGGGCCATGTCTCGTCTACGTACGTGACGGGCCGGACGTCGTCTCCAGACCGCTCCTAGTTCGGCTTCCGGGCAATGTGGGCGAATCCCATTTCCGCGCCGCGCTTTTCGCTCCTGATACGCGGACCAGAATGGAGAAGTTCGAGGAGGCCATTTTCCAGTTTGAAGCCGGAACGCTGCCGCCCGGCGACGTCAACTACCTTCTCGATCTCGCCACCAATCTGAACGGTCTCCCCGCAGCGGCATTCGACGTGCTTAAAGTCATGGCACGACGGCCGCGGTCGATGCTCCGCCTCTTGTTCAAGGCAAGGGACGATGCGCAGAGACAAGCCATCTGGGCGCTCCAGGACCAGTTGCCATTCCTGTGGCTCTCCCTGCCATCGAGAGCGTGGCGGGACATCCTCGTCGCAGAGAGAGAAGAGTTCGAAACTGCGCTTTCGCTCGTACAACTGCCCCCGGAGAAGGTCTTCGAATTCCTGGCCAACCGTGTCAGGTCTCTGTGTGACTCGCTTCTGTCCCTTGAACCCGCACTCGCCGCGTTTCTCGACGTCGGAGGCGCGAAGGCGGAGCCGACGTTGAACGTGGTGCTGATGGAATACGTACGCGATCAGCATCTTTTCGACGACGAGACGTCCCATAGGAACATCGTCCGGAATCCTGTGCTGGAACTGTTGTCGCAATCCTCCATCCGCCTGCCGTCGGAGTTCGAAAACCACAGCGTCGCGGAGTTCGAGGGCATCGCGGTTCCTGCATTCCTCGCGGCTGCCGCGACTGGCAGGATTGCATCGAGCGGACCTTCAGACGTCGTGGTACGCAGAACCCTCCGCGAGCACGGCCGCTACGTATCCTTCGCCTACCCACATCTCCTACGTTTCTACGAGGCCCTTTCTTGAAGCCCTTTAATACGCTTTCCGATATTCGTCGCAGATCTGCCGAAGCAATCATCGCTCAGTCGGGGATCAGGAACGTGGCGCTCGCCGACCATATGCGGCGCATGTTCGGCTCCGACACGCCCGATGCAGGCGCCCTGCTCCAGCAGCCGGTCATCGAAGGATCACATCCTTACGTCGCCGCCAAGAAGACGATGTCCGAAGTAGAAGCATCGGTGCTGCACCCTCGCTTCGTCTCGATGCTGGAGGAGATCGCACCATCGAATGACTATCGGTTCCCCAAGGGGCGCCGACCCTTTGCACATCAGTTAACCGCCTGGGAGCATCTGGCTGGCCGCGCGGCCCCTCAGTCCGTCCTGGTCACCTCCGGCACCGGTTCAGGTAAGACGGAATGCTTCCTATTTCCGATTTTGAGCGACCTTGTCCGACAGCTCGATGCGACGAGCACGCCGCTCGAAGGCGTTCAGGCAATCATGCTGTATCCGTTGAACGCGCTGATCGAAAGCCAGCAGGAGCGTCTGTCCACATGGACGTCGCCGTTCGGCGGAAAGATCCGGTACTGCCTCTACAACGGCAATCTTCCACCGTCCGAGCCGAACTCGGTCCGTCGGGAAACACCTGAGAAGCTCAGGGATCGCGAGCAGCTCCGAGCTAGTCCGCCCCCGGTCCTGGTTACGAACATCACGATGCTCGAGTACATGCTCGCACGCAGCGAGGATCAGTCGATCATCGAGAAATCCAAGGGAAAACTGAAGTGGATCGTTCTTGACGAGGCGCACTCGTTGGTAGGCGCCGCCGCGGCTGAGATTGCGCTGCTGCTGCGTCGCGTTCTTCTGGCTTTCGAATGCAAACCCGAAGAGGTTCATTTCGTGGCTACGTCGGCCACGATAGGGAGTGGCGGCGACATACAGGCGCAGCTCAAACGGTTCCTGGCTGACGTGGCGGGAATCGAGCATGCGAACGTGCATGTCGTCGAAGGTCACCGCCAGCTTCCCGGCCGCCCTTCGAAACGCGGGAGGATCACCGACGTCGAAGCCCTTTTCGACGCTCGGCCCGAAGAGCGTTATGAAGCCCTCGCGGCCGACGATCGGGTATGGAGCCTCATTTCTGATCGACTGTTCAAGGAGCCGCTGACGCTTGCTGAATTCGAACGATCTGCGCAGTCTCTGGGTCTCGACGCAGAACAATTCCTGACGCTGCTGTCGAGCGCGGTCAGGCCGCATCCCGACGCGAAGGAGGACGAGGAGAGGCTTGCGCCCGTGCGTGTGCACAGTTTCGAGCGGGCCGTACCCGGCTTGTGGACCTGCGTGAACGATGACTGCCCGGCGTCGCCGGCGGGCTGGTCCTTCGGCGCGGTATATCTCGATCGCTGCGACTTATGCCAGGCCTGTAGCGCTCCGGTGCTGGAAATCGTGAGCTGCTCAGAGTGCGGTGAGGTCCTTCTCGAGGCAGTGGAACTCCCGAATGATCGGATCCGTGGTACGCGACGCGACCTGGGCAAGGATGAGTTTGAAGCCGAGGCGACGAGAGAGGACGACGGCACAGGCGGCGACGCGGATGACGAGGCCGACGACGCTGAGCAGGAGTTGGTCGAGGATCTGGTAGGTACCGAGATTCTGATTGGCGCATTCGCCGGCTCCGACTTCCGGCCATTGCACCTGTCGAGAACCGACTGGAAGATCGAGGCTGTTGCGTCGCCCGGCTCTGCATCCGTGTACTCGGCCTTGAAGCAGGACTCATGCCCGTGCTGCCAGACCGGCGCGACTAACGGCGTCGACAAGCTACTTCGCCCCGTTCGTTTCGGAGCGCCGTTCATGATTGCGAGCGCCGCACCGATCCTTCTCGAAGGAGTCGACCCAGAGGTGGACAGGGAAGTCTCGCCGTCTCAGGGTCGGCGCGTCCTATCGTTCACAGACAGCCGGCAGGGGACGGCCCGCATGTCGGCGAAGATACAGGCCGAGGCCGAGCGAAACTTTGTCCGTTCGTTCGTATATCATACCGTCCAGCATTCGCTCCAAATCGGGACCGCGGTCGACACGTCCGAGATAGAGAAGACGATAGCAAGCCTCGAGCCAGTGGTTGCGGCCACCAGGGATCCCACACTCCAGAATCTACTCGACCAGCAGAGAAAAGCGCTCGCCGACGCATCCAAGCCTTCACTGGAGGGCGTTGCTTGGGACGATATGGTTGCACGCCTGTCGCAGCGGAAAGAGGTCGGTCAGTGGGTGAAGGAAGTTTGGGAGCCACGCGATCCGGAGCTGTTCAACGACAGCAGGAAGCTGGCTGACTTCCTCCTGCTTCGAGAATTCGCGAGACGCCCGAGAACCGCGCTCTCTCTCGAAAGTCTAGGACTCGCGCGGCTCCGCTTCTCCGCGATCGACAACCAGACTGTCGTGCCGCCCGCTTTTGCCCGACATGGAAAGGGGATCGAGGACTGGCGCGCTTTCCTATACGCCATCACAGCGTTCTTCCTGCGTGGCAATTCCGCCGTCGCGATCGACCCGGCGGTCATGCATTGGATCACGCCCAAAGCGAAGACGCGGGCTTTGCGCGCTCCGGGCAGAGCCACTGATGGCGAGCGGCGGTTCCTAGGGTGGCCGGGAGTTCCGAGGAAGGGGAACCCTTCGACGCCTCAGTTGCTCCTGGTGAATGGACTTGGGCTTGATCGGTCGCGGCCAGACCACCGCGCCGATTTCGAGGAGATATTCGATAGGGCATGGCATCAGCTTCAGGCGGTGTTTAGCACCGATCCGGATCGCCCTGCCCTCAACCTGCGCAAGGCCCACATCGCGCCCCTTCCCCACGGCTACTACTGCGCCTTGACGCGTAGAATTGTCGATACTGCCCCCTTCGGTTCAAGTCCGCTCGTGCGGGCGTCGAGGCATTCCGCCCGCCGCTTGGCAGAGCCCAGGAAGATGCCCAGTCTTCCCTCAGCTTTGCTGGGCGACGTCGACTTCGACAAAGGTCGGCGAAAGATCCGCGAATGGCTTGACGGCTCCGAAGAGGTGAAGGGTCTCCGGGCAGATGGTGCTTGGAACAACATTTCGGACCGCGTCGCTTTGTTCGCCGATTACTCGCGATCCGCCGAACATTCGGCCCAGCAGGACGCCTCCGTCCTCCAACTCTACGAGGGGCAGTTCAAAGCAGGCAAAATCAACATTCTGAACTGCTCGACGACAATGGAAATGGGCGTCGACATCGGATCGGTCTCCACGGTCCTGATGACGAACGTCCCTCCGTCGATCGCCAACTACAAGCAGCGAGTAGGACGCGCCGGCCGACGCAGGCAGCCATTTTCGCTCGCCTTCACCTTTTGCAGGGACCGCCCCCTCGACCGAGAAGCCTTCAATTCACCGGAGCGGTATCTGGCCCGCACCTTGGCGGCGCCCAAGGTGGCGCTGAGCAGCCGCCCGATCGTTCAGAGGCACGTGAACGCTTACCTGCTGCGACGCTTCATGCTCGCGCGCGGCGGCAACCCGCTCAAGATGGAAATCGGGGCGTTCATGGGTACTCCGGCGGTGGTCGGCGAGGCTAGACCCGTTGCGGAATTGCGGCCGATCGCGGCGTTTCGCGAGTGGCTTGGAAATCCTTCGACAGCCGCTGCGGTCGAGAGCGAGCTCACAAGCCTCGTAAGGCACTCGATTCTCGAAGGACAATCCGATCTCGTCGAGAGCTGCTTGGAAATCGCGACGCTTCTGGAAACAGGGTTCGCAAACGAATGGACCGGCTTGCAGACTCTCGCCAAGGACGAAGGCATCAAGGATGCTGCCAAGGGGAGAATGGCTCTCGAGTTGAAGCGCCTTTGCCAGGAATTCCTCCTCAGCGCGCTAGCCGATCGCGGCTTCCTTCCAGGCCACGGCTTTCCGACCGGCGTCGTCACGTTCGTCCCACACAAACCAAAATCCACCGACCCGCAGGATGGACGGCGCACCACGCGGCTTATCGGACCGCAGCGATCGCTCGACCTCGCTATTCGTGACTACGCCCCAGGTTCCGAGATCGTCCTAGACGGTCTGGTGCATAAGTCCGCTGGCGTACTTCTGAATTGGAAGCGGCCGGCGAGCGAGGAAAATGTCCGCGAGGTTCAAAGCCTAAAGTTCCACTGGGTGTGCCAGAGCTGCGGCACCAGCGATACCGGACGTGACCTGGTGACCGAATGCCCGATCTGCGCGGGGGCAGTGAGAAATGAACAGTATCTCCGTCCAGCAGGGTTCTCCGTAGACGCCCGAGAGAAAGCACATGCGGAAACGGACATCATCTCCTACGTCCCCCCGGAAGAGCCGAGCGTCTCGGTGCGCGCGTGCGCCTGGGCTTCGCTCCCAATGCCAGATCTCGGCCGGTTCAGAAGCACGAGAGAAGGGTCCGTCTACTACAGCAACCGGGGGCAGTCGAAAAACGGATACGCCCTCTGCCTTCACTGCGGTCGCGCGGCGCCCGATCACCAGAAGCTTGAGAACGGCGATCCCGATCCTACGCACCCATCTCCGCTCGAGCTGCACCTTCCACTGCGATGGAAAAAGGGCGAGAGTCGACTATTCTGCGAAGGCAACGACAGTTCCTGGGCCATCAAGAGGAACCTGGAACTCGGCTATGAGATCACGACTGACGTCTTCGAGCTTCAGCCGTCTGCGCCTTTGACGAAAGCTGCAGCAACCGCGCTTGTCATTGCCCTGCGCGAGGGCGTAGCTCGCGACCTCGGTATCGAAGCAGACGAGATGGGATTTGCGACGCAAAGCTGGGACGGCGTCCTTGCCCAGCGTGTCCGGTCGATGCTCGTGTTCGACCGCGCCGCAGGAGGAGCGGGATTCTCGACTGCGATACCAGCGCGACTACTCACCGTCCTGCGGGAGGCTCGGTCGGTACTGAACTGCCCGAATCCGGGATGCTCGACGGGATGCGCGTCATGCGTGCTGGTATCCGACGCTCCCTTCGAAGAGGGTCGACTAGATAGAACCGCAGCTTTGGACTTCATTGACGCTCATCTCTCGTTCAATGACGACGTTCCAGCGGAGGACCGGTTCGGCGCGGATCCAGTGATCTCCGCGTCTAGTGTGGACGAAGTCAATAGGCTTCTCGTCGACTCTGCGAAGCCTATCGTTCACGTCTTTCTTCCCGAGGCGACGGATCCCGGACAACTTTCAGAGTGGGCGTCGCTCTCGCAGTTCGGAAAGTGGTACTCGCAAGGATACGATGTTCGTTTCGTCCTGCCGGACGTCGCCCTTTCTTCCTACGACGGTGCGAGCAAGCTGGCATTCTACGATCTCGGACAGCGTTTCAGCCGAACAGGAGGCACCTTCCCGATCCTGTCTGGAAACCCGGCCGCCGAGGCCAACGGCGCGTTCGCCGGTATTGCGGTGACCTCGGCGGGCCGAACCACTGCGTGGGCGTCGAGGGACACCTCATCCTGGCTTCCCGGAACGAAGTGGGGGCAGGCTGAGACAATGCCAGTGGTCAAGGCGGCCGTGAATTGGACACCCAATTTCGCTCCGCTGGAGAGAAAGGCATTGCTTCCGTCGGCCAAGTCCAGATACGAACCGATCAAAGGCGAGCTGGACCGATCGCTGACGCTGTTTGGCAGCGGAATGGCATCAAGGATTCGGGGGCTACTCGAAGAGCTTGGAATACCGAAGACATCGGCGATCGAGTCCATTGTCTACAGCGACCCATACGTGAAGTCGCCGTTGGTGGGTAAGATGTTCGTCGACACGGTGGCCGCGTTAGCAAAGGGCTCGACGTCTCGACCCATCGTCTCGCTACTAACGGGCGACAGGCCGGGAACGAAGCATGGCATGCAGAACGCGATCTCGAACGACTGGCGCGACAGCGCGGTGGCGGAGATGGTGTTGAAGGAATACGCGAAAAGGAAGGACGTCGACCTTAATATCACGTTCCAACGTGTTGCTCACGGTCGCTACATGCATCTGCGTTTTACCGGTGGGAAGCAGGCGACGATCGTGTTTGACCAAGGTTTCGGGGCATGGAACACGATTGGAAACGGGGCGGCGTCCACACGTTTCGAGTTCCGAGATCCGCCCGTCCGTCAGGCGGAGTCGATGGGCAGATGCGGTGCTATGGTAAGCAAGACAGGTCTTGGTCCCACGTACCTTGTGGCTAGCATCGATTAGCAATGTTGGGTCTCGAAATTACCGTCGCCGGATTACAACTGCGCCTCCATGGTCAGTCCAGGGCGACGCGGTCGCTTTGCACATGCCCGAAAAGGGGACACTTTGATTGAGTGCTCTCCGCGTCATCCCTGCCTTCCTGGAAAGCCGTCCGCAGCTCGCTCCACACAGGATTCGGGAACGCCCACTTCCCCGAGTACGGCCGCCATCCGAAGAAGAACCGCGCTTCATCCGACATCTCATCCCGTATGGATTCAATCTCTTCGATAGCGGCCGTAACCTCCCGCAGGAACGGCAGATTCCTCGACATCCTGTTCAGGTCGTCCTGCGCCATTGACAGGTCTTCGTCGGCGTCGACGAAATCCTGATCGAGGAACTGGAAAACCTCTGATGCCTGGCGACCGCGGCGATAGGCGACGTGCCGTAGGTCGTCGAGGATGCGGTCGGCGGCAGCCCGGTCGAAGCGGGTGCGGCGCCTCGACTGAAACAGGGCCGTCTTCAGCCGCTCGAAATGGGCGGCGTCGCTTAGACCCTTCCAGCCGGCGACCTTCCGAGGCCCAGCCGTCGTCATGGATTCGATGCTCATGTTGTCTCTCCTTCATCCGTGAAGACGTTGTCTGATCTTCCGGCGCGTCTTCGGCGTCGGCATCTCCTTGTTGTCGTCCGGCTTCAGGCCGTCGACGATCTGCTGTCCCGTGAGATGCCCTGCCCCGATCAGCTCCAGCCAGAGGCCCTCGACCGAAGTCCGGTAGGATTCGACGATGGTCTTGGCGCGTGCGAGCTGCTCCTGCAGGACGGGTTCGATCCTCTTGAGCAGCGGGCCGTCGACCCTTCGGGCGCTGTCGATCAGCCGCTCGTCGACGCCCGCCGGCCACGAGGCGAGCATGCCGTTCATGCCGAGGTGGCGGTCGAGGATGATCGCGAGGCGCGTCGCCCCGTCGAGATCGGACGCGACGCCGTCGCCGTGATGACCGACGAAGACCTGCTCCGCGGCCATGCCGCCCATTTGGATGGCGATGTTGTCGAGGTAGAACTGCTTGCCGTTGTTGGCGAGTTCTCCTCCCTCAAGCACGGCGCCGCCGAGGATCTGACGCTCCAACGATGCCGACGCCCTGCTCTCGATGGAGACGCCCGAGACCTTTCGGGCGCCCGTGGCCACCGCGACGACGGCATGGCCGAGTTCGTGGATCGCGAGCGCCCAGCGGAATTTCTCAGACAGCGGAACACGGCCAGGAAGACTTCCCATGATGTCCGCGACGTTGACCTCCCTGCGGTCGCGCCGGGCGACGCGACGGGCCAGCCGCACGATCCGGGCGATGTCCGCGCCGGTCAGGCCGAAGCTGTCTTCGGCGAACTGCATGAAGTTCTCGTCCGGAAGGTCGCCGCGAAGATGGTGGCGAAGGATTCCGACACGTGCCTCGGCGTCCGGGAGCGGAAGACGGACATGGTTGTCCAGTCGACCGGGACGAAGGATCGCCGGATCGATGACAGCCGGGTTGTTACAGGCGCCGACGACCACGACGCCTTCCCGATCGACCGTGCCGTCGAGGCATTCCAAGAAGGAGTTAATGACCTGGCGGACGTAGCTGCTGTTGTGGCCGTGGTCGCTCTCGCGGTCTGTGAATCCATCGATCTCGTCGATGAACAGGATCGCGGGTGCGGCTTTCCGGGCATCCTCAAACGCCTTGAACATGGCCCGCTGCATGTCGCCGAGATGGCCTTTCGACTGCCAGCGGGCAGCGGAGCCGACGACGAGCTTCGCGCCGCAGGTGTTCGCCAGCGCCTCTGCAAAGATGGTCTTGCCCACGCCCGGCGGCCCGGACAGGAGGAGACCCCGGTCGACATCGCGCCAAGGGATGAGACCGTCCTTCCAGTCCTTCAGGTCCTGCTTCAACTGCAGTCCCCATACGCGGGCCTCGCCGTAGCCGCTCATGGATTCGAGGCGCAGGTCGACATCGTCGTCGGATGTCAGCCCAGGCGGCGGCTTCCGGGCGCCGCGCGACGTCTCGGGGCGCATGACGAGCTGGGCCAGCATGCGGCCGACGCTCCGCCCCGGTCGAACGACCGCCCGCTGCATCTCCTCGTCGAGGAGCAGGAAGATCTCCGCCTGCTGGTCGGTCAGGCGGCCGCCGTAAAGCGCACGGAAGACGCCCTTCGCCTGATCGATGGTCGGCGGCTTCAGGTGAACGACGACGTCGGCGGCGAGCCTGGCGGCCACCGTGATCGACGCCTCGTCGGGAAAGAGGAGGACGACCTTCTTCTCGTCGAGCGCCCCCGCGATCTCCTTCGCCGAGTTCAGCGGCCTCTTCGGGTCGAAGTCGACGATGACTGCGGTCTTCTTGTAGCGGTTGCCGCTGGCGAGCATGGCGTCGGCCGCTCGGAAGTATGGGGCGCCCTCGACACCGGGCGGAAGGACGACGACCGCGACGAACGCGTCGGCCCTGAGCAGCGGCCGGATGGCGCTCCTGAGCGATGCGTAGGCGAGCTGTTCGGGAAGGCCGAAGCGCTTCTGCGGAGTGATGTGCTTCTTCATGGACCTGTCCTGGATACGGGGTGAGACGACATGGGTGGTCTCAGTCCCGTATCCGGCGGACGGACGTTTCGGGGCCGATCAGGGAGTCGTCCAGATCGACCTCCAGGAACCCTAGCAGGATCAGCGCCGCGAGGCAGGCCATCGGCCTACCCTCCCGGAAGGCGGACAGTGCTTCGGCCACGGTAAGTGATCCCATCTCGTCGAGCGCGGCGAGGATTCGCACGCGGTCGCCGAGCGGGCATCTGTAGAAGCCGTATCGAAGGAGGTCCTTGGCGTTGGCAAGTCGGTTGCTGTTGACGAAGTCATGCATGGCGACCGGACGGTAGGCGTGGCCCAGCCTGCCGACGGCAAGCTCGATCCAGTCGGGCGGCCTTGGTGCGTCCTCGGCGACATCGACCATGAAGGTGCGGTCGTCCGTGCCGGTGACGACGAAGTCGACGCGGTAGGTCTCGCCGCCATAGGACAGCTCGACACCCTCGCAAGACCATCGGACGACGTCCTGATCGACGTCGAGAAGGCACGCGAAGTCGCGCGCGTCCTGGCCCCGGAAGAACGGAGAGCCGACGCATTTGACGGTGGCAGGCGGGTAGTAGAAGCGAGGAGGCTCGTTTCGCGGGACGACATCGCCCGGCGGCCTCTCGAAGGGACTGCTCTTCATGGCACCCTCGTGAACACAATACGGATGGGCGGACGCCGGACTATGTCCGGCAGTCGGTCAACGTATTCGTGCCGAGAGATTGCGAGCGATGTTGTACATGATGCCGGGAACGAATAGAGAACGAGAGAGGTGGCGTCAAGTGCAAAAGCTGCAGGCGTAACGATTGCATCGAAGTAGCAGACAGGCTTTCATAATCTGCTGCCAAGGAGGAACGATGAATCGCCGTAAGAACACTGATGATGGAGTCAGGCTGGGTGGTAGGCCCGACATCACCTGGGAGAACCTGGAGATCGATCCCGACAAGAGGGTCGAGTTCCAAGCGAAGGTAAGGAAGGGCGCCGAGGATGCCGTTGCAGCTCTCCCTGCAAAGGTTGCTTCCCTCAGGAGGCTTCTAAGAAAATACAGCCCGCTCTCGATCCTGGCGACATTCACAGCCTATGGATTGACGAGCTTCGTCGGCCCGAAAGGCGTCTCGAGTAAGAGACCTCTGAATATTCTTCCTCATCAGGCGGAGCTTCTCCAGGCAATCATCCTGTCGTTGCCCCTTGGGGAATGGGGATCGGATCCGGTGGACGGGAGCGTTATGCAGCAGGTGTTCGACGCTGTGCCCGAGATCGCCTATACGTTTTTCCAGCAAAGGGTGCTGGCGGGCAGCAAGCTCGCTGATCCTAGCGAGATCGTCATCGCGTCGCTTCTCGAGCGCATCCGCATGCATACGCACGGAGTGCGTAACTGGGGCTACCATCGAGACGTGGTGCGCATCAGCAAGGATCTTTACGGGAGCTTGGACGACCGCTTCTCCTCGAAGTGCGGCTTCTCCTGCAGCGCTATCATCGACGTCATGGACGCGATGGTCACCGAGTACGAGAAGCGGGCAAACGATCACTGGGAGCTGCTCGGAAGGGTGTTGAAAGGCAGGACTCCAAGACAGATTTTCGACCTTTACTTCGACCAGCGGCCTGAGATGACCGGAAGTTCAGAGGAGTTCGCAGCGGCGTTGCCATTCATCACGGATAGAGATGCAGCGGCTTCGATCGTGATGTCTCACTACGACCTTTCTCACATTTCGGAAGCAACTTTCCACCCGGCCGAGATCGCAAGTTTGACAGGGTTGCCGGAGGAAGTGGCTCGGGCCGTGCTCTCGTTGGTCTCGCGAAACGTCGACGACGTGATCACCTCTCCCGACGAACATCTTTTCCTGGCCAACCCGGTCTGGGATTCGCCCGGCATAAAGATCGCTGACTCCTTCGTGTTCGTTATGCCTCAGTCCTTCTTCAGCCACATCCATCGGATCATGGAGCGCCTGGCATCGGACGTCGGCATAAAAGATTCGCTGGAGAGGGCACGTGCGACGTACCTTGAACGTGAACTCGACAAGACGCTTCGACGAGCCTTCCCGAACGCATGCGTCACATCAGGAGCCAAATGGCCGATCGGCAATCAGGTATTCGAGACTGATAGCCTGGTTGTCATCGACCGAACGGTCCTCGTCGCTGAGGCGAAGGCCCACCGCCTCTCCGCGCAAGGACTCCGAGGTGCCCCTGAGCGCGTCAAGAAGCATGTTGAGGACATGGTTTTGAAACCCTCCTTGCAGTCGGCACGGCTCGCTGAGGTGATTGAGCGAGCAAGCGCCGGCGATGCCGAAGCGACAGCGGTCGTCGAAGGACTTGGCATCGATCCAAACGCAGTAGATCAAGTCATTCGGATTTCCGTCACCCTCGACGACTTTTCCGTTTTGAGCACTTCGGTGGCCGAGTTCAAAGAGATAGGTTGGGTACCGAAGGAGCACGTTCTTGCTCCCACGATCCTGTTGGCCGATCTTCTCTGCGTCGTCGATATCCTCGACACTCCTCTCCGGGCGCTGCACTACCTCTCCGAACGAGTTCACCTCCAGGACTCGTTCAACCTGCTTGGGGATGAGCTAGACCTGCTCGGCCTCTACCTCGAGACGGGATTTAACTTGGGAGAACCGCCCAAGGACACCATGCTCTCGACCGACGGTCTCTCGAAGCCTATCGACAAGTACTACACAAGCCGGGATGCGGGAGTCCTTCTGCCGAAGCCGTCGCTGAAGATGTCGCCTCACTTCAGACAGGTCGTGGCCGGTCTTGAGCAACAGCGTCCAGATGGCTGGACAACGGCCGGCTTGTACCTTCTCTCGGCTGCTAGTCCGTCCGAGCAGCGGGAGATCGAGACCGCGTTGATCAAGCTCAGAAAAAAGGTCCGAAAGAATTTCCGCGATCCAAGGCACATCAACTCCCTTCAGATTCAGCCACCCTTGTCCCGAAAAGCACGCGTGGGATTTTTTCTATTTCCGAAGGAACTGGCCAAGGAGTACCGGTCAACAATGACAACTCTGCTCGAAAACGCCCGGCGAGATGACGGGGCAGCGGCAATGGTCCTCTTCGCCCGGTCGATTGACAACCTCTCTTCGCCGTTCGAGGTATTCGAGATAGCGCGAGCGGCTTGAAGCGGGCCTAACCATCGCGTCCGCATATGCTCGGACAAGAGGCGTTGAAGGACGTGGGTGCCGACAACGAGGATGCTGACTGAAGCAATATCAGGGTGCTGGTTCTTCGCGTCTGCTCTGCAGACGCTCCTTCGATTTCGCGGACCTGCGCGCCTCTCTCAGCTCGTCGAGCGTCGGCTGCCACCATCCGCGAAGCCGGTCGTATCCACCCGGTTCCGCTCGCGCGGGCCATGTATGAACGAGTTCGTCCAGTGTCGCGGCCCGCCAACCGGCCCAGACATGTTCGTCGTCGGCATCTGGATGATGTTCGGCGACCTCCGCGGGATCGACGAGCTCCCCCGTGATCTCGGTTACGACGACGATCCCGAACGCGGTCGTAGCCACGGGCCGTCCCAGCGGCGGGAGATCGTCAATGGAGACGGGCAATCGCTTCTTTCTCCGCTCCGTCGTCCGGCGTTTGGCCCTCGCCTCCTCTTCGGTGCCCTTCCGGGCCTCGGCACGTTTTCGCCGCTCTGCGGGTTCCGCTCTCTTCGCGGCCTCCTCGATGGCTTCCCACCGATGCTGGAGATCATCGTATGAGGAGAACGGGATTTCCCAGACCTTGTCGTCTCCGTTCCACCTGGCAAAGGGTATCTGCCGGAGTTCGTCGACGACCGTCCTTGAGAACGGGGTCTTCACGCGGAACCCGCGTTCGTAGACCTGCAGGTAAGGACTGAGGATGGGCTCGAACTCGTACGCGTCGCGGCCGCGCTCCTCCTCGTAGGGCGTCCTGCGGTCGGCCTCGGACGCAAGCCATCGGTCGATGCGCTTTCGGGCGGTCTTGCCGGGCACCGTCCATGCCTGAAGCGTTTCCGACCATCGAGCGTTCGGGAAGACTTCTCGGAACCTCGCGACGGTCATCCGGTCGAAGGCGAAGGACACCGTCTCCTGCGGCGGCTTGACTGCTTCGTTGTCTTCGCGGTCATCGTCGTTCATGGCAGGAAAACGGCCGGCGGTTCGTGTGGTTTCGTATGCAAGAATGACTTCTTGAGGAAGTATAGCGCTTTCGCGGCGTCGGCGCTCGAAATCATATGTCGGACGCCCGGCTCGACATGAAGCTCGACGTTGAAACCAGCCGCGGACAAAGAGCGTCGCCTTCGCGAGGAGAAGACCGAGCGCCTCCGGAAGCTCCGGCTGGCGGCCGCCAACACATCTTCCGCTGTGGCAACCCGTCGTAATGGATCGTTTTCACAGCGCACCGGAGTAAGGAATGGATCACGTTGATATCGAAACGTTCCCATAAAACATGACGTCCAGACACCACAATGCAGTTCCGAACCTGACTAGAGCCGCCGCCAGTCCGACGGGCACATTGACTTACATGCGCTTGAAGCCAGCAAAGAGATTTCAGATCAACCCTTTGAAGCCGCCACTCCCTCTCGCCTCAGAAGTTCGTTCTTGCGTTCGAGCCCCCACGTGTAGCGGAAGAACGTGCCGTCGTTCTTCGTAACGCGGTGGCAGGGAATCGCGACGGCGAGAGGATTGCTGGCGCAGGCGCTGGCGACCGTCTTGCCTCCCTTCCCTTTCCCGATCCGCCTTGCGAGTTCTTCGTAGCTTACCGTGCTGCCCGGCGGCACTTCCCGTAGTGCGAGCCAGACCCTGCGTTGAAAGGCGGTTCCGCGCAAATCGAGCGGGAGGTCGAGACCGACCTGCGGCGCCTCCACCATGCCGACGACCCGAGCGACGACGCGCTCGTAGTCAGCGTCGCCCCCGACGAGATCGGCCTTCGAAAACCGCTCCTGCAGGTCGACGAGAAGGGCGGCTGGATCGTCGCCGAGCAGGATCGCGACGACGCCCTTGTCGCTCGACGCGACAAGGATCGAGCCCAGGGAGGTCTGGCCGACGGCGAACCTGATCCTTTCACGGCGCCCCCCCGCCCTGTAGTCGGTGGGGACCATTCCCAGCGCCTTGTTAGAAGCGGCATAGAAGCGTCCACTCGAACCGTATCCCGCATCGTAGAACGTCGACGTGATCGTCTTGCCTGGCTTCAGGCCGTCGCGCAGAAGGGCAGCACGCTTTTCCTGCTTGTAAGCGCGAGGAGTCATTCCGGTGCATTTGCGGAATATCCGATGGAAGTGCCCCTCGCTGATCCCCAGGGCATGCGCGAGAGCCGCGACCGTAGGCGAGCTGTTTCCAGCGTCGATCAACCTGCAGGCATCCGCGACCAAGGCCGTGTTTCTCTTCTCGAACTCCTCCTCGTTCGGGCGGCATCTCCGGCAAGGGCGGAAGCCGGCCGCCTCCGCCTCCGCCACGCAGACGAACCGGCGCATGTTCTCCGGCCGAGGCGGACGCGAGATGCAGTTGGTCCGGCAGTAGACGCCCGTCGTGACGACGCCGCGGAATACAGGCCACGTCGCTGCATCTCCGATGCCCGCCGCTTCCGTCATCAGGCTGCATTCCTCTGCATCGAGCCAAACGGGTTGTCGATGAGGTAACGCCACAGGCCGTCCGGCCCGCGGCGGGCGATGTCCGTAGCAGTGGCCACCATGTTGATCTCGGTCCCATCCTTCGCGGTGCCGATGTACGACCAGTCGAGGATGAGAGAGGCGACGTCGCCGGCGACGAACAGGTGGCGCTGGGTGATCGACATCTGAAGGCCGAGGCTGAAGTACTTGGCAAGCTCCTTGCCGATTGCGTCCTTGCCCACGTGAGCGACGCCCGCGGCATCAACGATCAAACCTTCCGGGTCGTAGAAGCCGAGCATGGTCTCGACGTCGAGCGAGTTCAGATGGGCGAGAAGCGCCGGGACGATGCCTTCCGGCGTTGAGGAGAGTGCGAGCTTGGTGGTCATTCGTTGTCCTTTGTTGTTGTTCTGCTCCTGCGAGCGTCCTGAGTATGGCGAGGCACCAAGGCGTCGAAACTCCGTTTTCTGATCTCATATTCCGATTTTGGACCGGTCTACGTGATCGGGGATTGACACCCGACCCAATCATAGACATTTTATATCCACGATTAGGAGATGCAAGATGAAACTGAGCGAAGGCGTAGAGCAGGCCATCCACTGCACGGCATTCCTGGCGGGACTGTCGGAAGACGGCGTGCTGTCTGCCGCAGCACTGGCCGAACTCCATGGCGTGTCGACGAGCTATCTGCTGAAGCATCTGCAGGCGTTGTCCGGCGCGGGCATTGTTGCGACAACGCCAGGACCGAAGGGTGGCTATCGGCTGGCTAAAGCACCCGGCGAAATCAGCCTCTTGGATATCGTCCTTGCGGTCGAGGGACCGGCGCCCGCCTTCCGGTGCGCCGAGATCCGCCAGCGCGGCCCGAACCCTCTGCCGCAGCGCTATTTCACAAAACCCTGCCAGATCAACGCCGCGATGCTGAAGGCTGAAAAGGCCTATCGCGCAGAACTCGCCAAGGTTTCCGTCGCGGACCTTCTGGCGGATCTTGGCGCAGACGACGACGGTGGTATCGCCGCCCGCGGATGCGCCTTCCTCGAACTCCACGAACGCAAGACGGGCAATCGCGCCTCGTCATAGGAGAAAGCACCATGAGCAAGATGAAGAAGGTCGTCGTCATCGGCGGCACGGGCCTGATCGGCTCGAAGGCAGTGAAGCTGCTGCAGGATGCCGGCCACGAAGCCATCGTCGCAAGCTCCCGCAACGGCATCAATGCCTATACGGGAGAAGGACTGGCCGATGCGCTAGCGGGCGCCGACGCCGTCATCGACGTGTCGAACATGATGTCGTTCGATACGGCCGTTATCACCGACTTCTTTGGAACGTCGAGCCGGAACTTGACGAGCGCCGAGCAGGCCACGGGCGTGCGCCATCACGTCGCGCTCTCGATCGTTAATGCCGACCAGCTTGCGGCCAATCCTTACATGGCAGGAAAGCTGGCGCAGGAGCAGACCGTCGCGTCGTCGGGCCAGGCCTATACCATCGTCCGAGCAACGCAATTCCACGAGTTTATCGAAACCCTGGCCGGCGCATATTCAGCCGACGGCGTGGTGAACGTGCCGGATATCGACTTCCAGCCGATTGCTGCCGACGACGTCGCCGCTGCCCTGGTGGAAGCCGCGCTGGGCGAGCCTAAGAACGGAACAGTCGATCTTGCCGGGCCGGAGCGGGCAACCTTCGAATCCTTCATCCGGGCGTATCTCGGCTCCAAGAGCGATGCTCGACCTGTGGCCGCCGACGCAGCAGTCGACTACTTCGGAGCCCCGGTCGTCGCAGGCTCTCTTGTTCCCGGCGGAGGCTACATCAAAGGCCGCGTCACGGTCGCCGAATGGCTTAAGGCATAGAAGGAGCGCACGATCATGAAGACCATTGCATATGCGGCTGCGGCACTCGCGGCCACCCTTGCCACCGCGTCCGCTCACGATGTCGCTAAGCCAGGACTAGCCTATGATACGAAGGACGCCAACGTGACGCTCGTCTACGAGCATCCCCTGCCCGACGTCCCTGGCAAGAGCGTCAAGGGCGTGCTCGTCGAATACGGGCCGGGCGGGTACAGCTCCGCTCACACGCATGCGAAGTCTGCGCTGATCTACGCGACGGTTCTCGAGGGAGCGATCCAGAGCGCCGTCAACGGCGGCGAGACGAAGACCTTTACCGCTGGTCAGAATTTCACCGAGCTGCCAGGCGACCGCCATGACGTCAGCGCCAATGCAAGCAAGACCGAGCCGGCGAAGCTGCTCGCCGTCTTCGTCGTCGATACCGACGACACCGTCCTGACGACGCCGCGCAAGCCGTAGCGCTACCTACCAGATCCTCCCCCTCACCTACTGCACAAGTAACGACGGTTTCACCGGCGAACGGAGGACCGCGTCCACAAGAAAGGAAAACAATATGTGCCGCATGAACTGGTCCGAAGTCGCCCCCGACGGGGCAAAGGCGCTTTTCGGCGTCCATCACTACGTCACCAAGAAAACGAACCTTCCGGAAGAGCTGATTCATCTCATCTTCCTGCGCGTGTCTCAGATCAACGGCTGCGCCCACTGCATCGACATGCATAGCCGCGACCTGCGCAAGACGATGTCCGTCGACAAGATCACGCTAGTTCCAGTGTGGGACGAGGTGTCTCACCTGTTCAGCGACCAGGAGCGGGCTGCTCTCGCCTGGGCCGAGGAGGTCACGAATGTAAGCCAGACACATGCGTCGGACGAAGCTTATGCCGCTGCCGCGGCCGCTTTCGAACCCAAGGACCTCGTCGATCTGACGATCGCCATCGCAGCGATGAACGCCTTCAATCGCCTCGGCGCGCCGTTCCGCCTCCCGGTGGCGGCAAAGGCCTGATCGCGTCGCAACGCTCCGAAAGAGCCGACCTGCCGGTCCGTTCGCGGTCCGGCAGGTTGCTCCAACTACAGCGGTGACAATACCATTCTCGTCGCCATCTCCCAAAGACGGAACGCGTTTTCGGGATCGACCGCGTATCTTGCTACCCCCTTGAAAGGTCCCGAGCCGCGCTCGTCGACGACAGCGGCCTCTTGGCAGTCGTCGAAATATCCGCCGGAAATTCCCTCCACGAGCGGCGAGCCCGCGAGCAGCACCGACGTGGCTGCCCCCTGCTCAATCGTCTTGCGGAGATGCTCAGGCGTCCGAAGCCCGCCGGTGTGCTTCTGTAGCCCTGTGGCGATCGCTCCGGGGTTGAGAGCGTTCGACGTTATACCGTCGCACGCCCACGCCTGCTTGATTCCAATGGACATGAGGATGCAAGCAGTCTTCGACTGGCCGTAGGCGAGCAACGGATCATATGGAATGAACAGAAAGTCGGGGTCGTCCCAGAACACGGGCGCAAACAGGTTGCCCGTCGAGGCGACGGAAACGACGCGGGCGCCGTTCGCGCTGGCCAGATGCTTCCGCAGGCCAAGCGCGAGCGCGAAGTGGCCTACGTAGTTGGTTGCGAATTGCATCTCCCGCCCTTCCGCACTCCTCTGTAGCTCCGGAATGGCCATGACGCCTGCGTTGTTGACGAGGACGTGAAGTGGCTGGTCCCAGCTTTCCGTAAATTCCCTGACGGAAGAAAGATCGGAGAGATCGAGGCGGCGAACGCGCAGCCGAGCCCGAGGCATTGTTCGCGTCAACTCGGCGACAGCTCTCTCGGCCTCGTCCGGGCGACGGGCCGCAATCGTCACAGCAGCTCCCGCGGCAGCGAGAGCGCGGCTCGTCTCCAGTCCGATGCCCGCAGCACCTCCGGTCACGACAACATTTCGCCCGGCAAGATCGACGCCTTCCAGAACGTCGGCGGCGGTCGATGAAAACCCGAATGGGATGGGTGAAGTCATGGTCATGCTCCTTCAGACATTCGACTTGCCCGAAAGATAAGCGCGTGGCATTCGTGAACTAGATGATTAACGCTACACGCATTGATGAGATAATTCGTACAGTGAACTCGATCCCGCCCGGCGAGCTTGCGGCGTTTCTTGCCGTTTCCGAGCACGGTGGGTTTCGTGCCGCATCAAGAACGCTCGGCCAGACGCCGTCCGCGCTGAGCCACGCGGTAGCCGGACTGGAGAGACGTCTCAAGGTGAAGCTCTTCCATCGTTCGACCCGGAACGTATCGCTGACGGAACCGGGGCGGAGACTTGCAGAACGACTGATGCCGGCGCTTGCGGCAATCGGCCTCGCGGTCGAGGAGTTGCACGAACAGACGACCTCGTTGTCCGGGCTCGTGCGGATCAACTGCGACGCAAACGCGGCCGAGCAGGTGCTGATGCCGCTGCTGACCCGCTTCATGAAGCTACAGCCAGCAATGCGGTTTGAGGTCAGGTCAGAGGGAAGATTGGTCGACATCGCTGAAGGAGGATTCGACTGCGGCATCCGCGCAGCCGAACTCGTCCCTGACGAAATGGTCGCCATCCCGATCGGTCCTGACCAGCAGCACATCGTCGTGGCATCGCCTGCTTATCTTGATGGTGCTCCTGCGATCAAGACACCGCCGGACCTGGCGCTTCACCCAAGCGTCCAGCTTCGAATGGCGAGCGGGTCGATCTATCGTTGGGAGTTCCAGCGCCGCGGCGAGGACGTCGTCATGGCGACGCGCGGTAATCTCGTGGTCGACCAGTCCAGACTTCTTCTTGCGGCGGCAATGGACGGCGCCGGCCTTGCCTACGTGACGCGGTGGATGGCCGCCGACGCTCTTGCCGACGGAAAACTGCGCCAGGTGCTGGAGGACTGGACGCCGTCTTACCCCGGCCTTTGCCTCTACTACCCGCGGCATCGCCATCTCGGTTCGGGCATGCGCGCCTTCCTCGATTTTCTGAAAGCCGAAGGATCGTCTCGGGCGGCGCCTTGACGACGGCTCAAGCGGCACCATTCTCCTTGACATGAAAGCTGTCGCTCCCCCTCCGCCCGGAGTCCATCCGGATCGCTTCCTCCGATGCCAGGAAGCGCTTGCCGACGGCGTGTCGGAAGTCGCGCTCGCAGGGATGGCGGCCGGCTGGCGCGCCGAGGAGGTAGCTGCGGCGCTAGTCGAACTGGCGGACAACGCCATGCTGGCGGTCCTCGCAACCCGCAACGTCGAACGCGACATCGACTTCCTACGGAGACGTTGAAGATGTGCGGTCGTTTTACGTTCGAACACGAATGGCCGGCTTTCGTCGATTTGTACGATCTTCCCTGGGATGTCGAGCGCGGGCGAAATACGGCTGCGCGGTTCAACATCGCACCGACCCAGCAGGTGCTCATGGTGCACAACGACGGCGATGGAAAACAGATCGCCGAAGAGGCTCGCTGGTGGTTGGTGCCTTGGTGGGCGAAAGAGATGCCGAAGGCGGCGATGTTCAACGCCAGGATCGAAACCATCGACACGACGGCCGGTTTCCGGGATGCTTTCAAGAGCAAACGATGCCTGATCCCGGCATCCGCTTTCTACGAGTGGACGGTCGACGCCTCTGACAGCAAGAAGAACCCGTGGCACATCCACCTGCCCGGCGACGCCCCCTTCTCCTTCGCCGGGGTATGGGCACACAACGACAAGCTGGGCGTGACAAGCTGTTCGATCGTCACGATGCCCGCAGGCGATCCGATGAAGACTCTCCACGACAGGCAGCCGGGCATCCTCGATCCGGACGTCTACGAGGAATGGCTCGATGTCGCCACGGCGCCTTCGCGGGCCAAGGAACTTCTGCAGGTGAACCTCGATGGCAAGCTCGAATTCCATCGGGTGTCGCGCGACGTCAACTCGTCGCGCTTCGAAGGAAAGCCGCTCCCGGAGGTGAACCCGCTGTGACGGTGACGACCGATCTGGTTTCGGAGTTCGTGCGGGCCGCGAACAGCTTGCCCAGACTGCCGCAGGCCGAACGGCGACGTCTTCTCGAAAGAGGTGTCACAGCTTCCGGCGCTCTTCGTGGGCTGCTGCAGAAGACCGGCAAGATTGCTCCGTTCGACGCCTCGACCGAATGCGTCGTGGGCGAGATCATCCATAACATCGAGAGAATTCCCGACGAGACTGTTGCGAAAGCCCTTCTGGCGCTGGCCGGGCAGATCAGGACGCTGAGAATCCTCAATCGGGAGCCAACGTAGACTTTCGAATATTACCGAAACCCCGGCCCCGCAGATGCGAACTCGTGAGCCTGCTCAATAAGATCAGTCCAGTCTTCAGACTTTTCCGCATTTCGAATGCGATCATCGAGATCGTCAAGGTCGTCGTCGTGAACGTACTCGATCAACGTGAGTACCTCATCCGGCCATTCCCGTCGAACTGCAGTTGATGACAGGCGATCGCGCATCATCTGCCCTTCCGCCATCGTGCGGAGACGGGGGAGCGCTTCGACAAGGCTTCTTCTGACTGCATTGTTCATTTGAAATCTCTCAAGAACCTCGGCAAAAACTCTCGGCTTGTTTGAAGCGGCAACGACCAAAGCGGTAAATAGGTTGTTCTGTTCCAATTCCGAGATGTCCGCCGATTTTATCATATCTTCTGCAAGATGGAACTGGCCGATGTCGATGGCGTCCGGTCGTGTGAGACGCATGACGAACCCGTAGGGGCCGTCTGCTTCAAGCTTTTCGGCAGGGATCTTGTTGAGATCGATATAGAGGTACTCGATCTCCTCTCGACGGACTTCGCCGTGTCTGTCGCCCGCAACTCCTCGCCCACTGCCGGAGTATACCACGACGAACTTCAAATCTTCCGAGGGAAAGTCCGGATGCTCCTCGAGATACGCCGTCTTGTAAACTTGAACCCGGATCGGCATTCCATGATTGGGCGTCGATTGGAATTCGATCCCCAACGCGAAGCCCCCTGCCGACTTGTAAATCCCATCGGAACGCAAGCCCTTCCAAGGGTTCTGCCCGTGAAAGGCGTCAGAAACCGCTCGCGACTGGAACTCGGTCGTGTGTGGATCCATATCGGCAAGTTCTTCCGCCCGCCACCCCAGGCGGTCGGCAATCATTCCTCGAAGGAGCGGAGATCCGAGAAAAATCTTCTTATAGAACGCATCTTGATTACCTTCCCAATCGGAAATTTCTGAAGGACGGCGCTCTTCTTCTTTGCTTTTTCGGCTCATGCCCACTCGCAGCTCTGTTCCCGACTAGAATCGTCTCTCCGCTCGTAAGCAACAAGCGCCCGGTTCTCGGCTAGCGCGCCTCTAGTGAAAATTCCGTGACTTGATCTTGAGATTATCGATGTGGAGATCGCGCACGTACATGTCCCTGGCCTTCACCACGGCCTTGCCCCGGTGATCCGCGCTTCCCGGCGATCCATGAGCGAACTCGTCGCCTCTCCCTGTCGGAATCCGGACCTCGAGATCGCGATCAGCCAACGCGGAAAGGTCTCCGGAGAGGTCGTATAGTTTCCTCGCGATCAGATGGACGACGTCTCCCTCCCGCTGGATCTTGCCGTAGATGCCCATCATCGACGCGCCAAGGACGATTCTTCGCTGCTTCTCGAAGAGCGTCGGCCACACGATGATGTTGGCCGGCCCGGTCTCGTCTTCCAGGGTTATGAACATGGTTCCCTTCGCGCTGCCCGGTTTCTGTCGCACGAGAACGAGGCCGGCGATCATGTGGAAGCGGCCATCCTTCGCGTTCATGGCGTCGGCGCACGTCACGATACGGCGGGCCTCCAGATCCTTGCGAAGGAAGGCGATCGGATGTTGTCTGAGCGTCAGCCCGGCGTGGGCATAGTCCTCGATGACGTTATGGCCTTCGGTCATCTGCCGAAGTTCAACTTCCGGCTCCTGCTGTTCGGCGACGGCCTTCTGCTCGCGCTCGGCAGCGGCGGCGAAAAGCGGTAGCGGCTCGTCCCGGAGGGCCTTTATGGCCCAAAGGGCGTCGCGTCGCTCGAGGCCGAAGGCGGGCCTGAAGGCGTCGGCCTCGGCGAGCTGGGTGAGCGCTTCGGCCGGCACCTCCGATCGTCGCCATACATCGTCCACAGATTCGAACGGCCGTTCTCCTCGGGCGGCGACGATCCGGGCGGCATCGAGGGCGGCAAGTCCGGCCACCTGTCTCATGCCGAGCCGGACGGCATGCCGCTCGGTGCCGGGAATTGCCTCCAGCGTGCAGTCCCATCGCGAATGCTGGACGGAGATCGGTCGGACCTCGACGCCATGCCGGCGCGCGTCCCATATGATCTGAGCGGGCGCATAGAAGCCCATCGGCAGAGAGTTCATCAGCGCCGCCGCGAACGCCTCGGGGAAATGGCACTTGATATAGCAGGAGGCGTAAGCGATCAGGGCGAAGGACGCAGCGTGCGACTCGGGGAATCCATAGGATCCGAAGCCTTCGAGCTGCTTGAACGTGCGCTCGGCGAACTCCCGCGTGTATCCATTGTTTATCATTCCGTCGACCAGCTTCGTCTGGAACCGAGAAACCCCGCCGGTGAACTTGAACGTCGCCATGCTCTTGCGTAACTGGTCGGCCTCGCCGCCCGTGAAG
Organism: Hyphomicrobiales bacterium; assembly: GCA_900472575.1. Taxonomy (GTDB): domain Bacteria; phylum Pseudomonadota; class Alphaproteobacteria; order Rhizobiales; family Rhizobiaceae; genus Neorhizobium; species Neorhizobium cellulosilyticum. The sequence goes on along the minus strand of UCIV01000021.1, from coordinate 19,058 downwards.
CCGGCGCAGACCATCGCCACTTTCATGGCAGACTCTTGAAAAAGCGGCACGCCAAGCGTCTTGCCTAGTACGGCCTCGAGTTCCGGCGTCGGATATTCGACGGGCTCCTTGCCCTCTCTCCTCCTCAAATATGGATGAACCATATCTCCTTGAATCGGACCCGGTCGCACGATCGCTACCTGAACTACGAGGTCGTAGAACGTGCGCGGCTTCAGGCGTGGCAGCATCGACATCTGCGCGCGGCTCTCGACCTGAAACGTGCCCAGGGTGTCGGCCTTGCGGATCATCGCGTAGGTGGCACTGTCCTCCTGCTTCACCTTCGCGAGGTCGAGGTCTTCGCCCTTGTGTTCGCGGATCAGGTCGAATGCCTTCTGCATGCATGTCAGCATGCCCAGCGCCAGCACGTCGACCTTCATCATCTTCAAGGCCTCCACGTCGTCCTTGTCCCACTCGATGACCTGCCGGTCCTCCATGCGGGCGGGTTCGATCGGAACGAGGTCGTCGAGCCGCGAGCGCGTCAGCACGAAGCCGCCGACATGCTGCCCGAGGTGCCTGGGCGCGCCCATCAGCTCGCGCGCGAGCTTCAGGGTCATCACCAGCCGGTAGTCGTTCGGATTGAGGTTGAGGTCGGTGACGTTCTTCTCGGTGATTTCCTCGGACCACGACCACAGACCCGACGACAATGCCTTGGTCACGTCCTCCGGCAGGCCCATGGCCTTGCCGACGTCGGCGATGGCTCTCTTCGCCCGATATCTCGTGACGGTGCAGACGAGCGCAGCCCTGTCGCGGCCGTACGTCTTGTAGATCCACTGGATGACTTCTTCCCGACGTTCGTGTTCGAAGTCGACGTCGATGTCCGGAGGCTCGTTACGCTCCTTTGACACGAAGCGCTCGAACAACAGATCGTTGGTCTCCGGATCAATCGAAGTCACGCCAAGAATGTAGCAGATGGCCGAATTCGCAGCCGATCCCCTGCCCTGGCAGAGAATGCCTTGGCTCCGTGCGAACCGGACGATGCTGAAGACCGTAAGGAAATAGGGCGCGTAGTTCATCTCCTTGATGAGATCGAGCTCGTGCCGGACCGAGCGGAGAACTTTCTGCGGGAGGCCCTCCGGGTATCGGTCGGGGATGCATTCGCGGACGTAGTGCTCCAGAGACTGCTGAGCGTCCATTCCCTCGACGATGGCTTCCTCCGGATATTCGTATGTCAGCTCCTCAAGCGAGAACTTGCAGCGGTCGACGATCTCCATCGTGCGGGCGAGCGCTTCCGGGTAGCGCGGGAACAGACGCGCCATTTCTTCTGGAGGTTTCAAGTATCTGTCGGCGAAGCGCTCGCGGTCGAAACCGACTTCGTCGATCGTCGTCCCCTCTCGTACGCAAGTGACGATGTCTTGGAGCTGTCGTCTGCTTGGCTCGTGAAATAGGACGTCGTTCGTCACGACCGTCTTCACCTTATGCCGCACGGCCATGTTTGACAGTTCGTGAAGTCGCATCTGGTCGTTCGGCCGACGTCGGAGACAGAGCGAAACGTAGGCGCGGTCGCCGAAGACGTCCTTCATGCGCCGGAGCTGTAAGGCGCAAAGGTCGTCGGGCATGTCAGGAACGAGGATGCCGATGAGCCCCTCGGCGTAGAGCGGAATGTCCTCCCAGTGCAGGATGCAGTTGTTCTTACCGCCCCTGCCCTTGCCAAGCGTGATCAACCGCGTAAGCCGGGAGTAAGCGGCCTTGTCGGTCGGGTAGACCAGGACCGACATCCCGTCCTGCAGATCGATCCGGCACCCAACGACGAGGCGCAGCCCGGTCGCGCGCGATGCCTCGAGCGCTCGGACGATGCCTGCAAGACTGTTGCGGTCGACGACGCCCAGGGCCTCGATTCCGAGCTCCTTGGCGGTCGCGAAGAGTTCGTCTGCACTGCTTGCGCCGCGAAGGAAGGAGAAATGGGTAGTGGTCTGGAGTTCGGCGTACCGCATCAGGCGAATATCCCGTGCATGAACCATTTATGGGAGCCGGTCTCGGGATCGACTCCGTCGCCGGCGCGGTAGATCCAGAACCGCTCCCCCTGCTCGTTCTCGATCATGAAGTAGTCGCGGACCGCTTCCAGCTCGGCCGGCCGCCGCCACCACTCGCCAAAGATACGCTCCGGACCGTCGGCCCGGACGACCTTGTGGCGGTTCCCCCGCCAGGTGACGCTTCGCGGTGGGTGGTCCGGCATCAGGGCGATCGCGTCGATCACTTCGGGTTGCGACAGAAGCCTGACCGGCCGACGCCAGTGGCCCACCCAGGTCCCCTCGATGGCTTCTGCGATTGCGGAGACGCGCTGAACGCTGCGCTCCGGAACGTCGGACGCGATAGGCGCGAGACGGTACACTCGCTGGCCACGGTTGCCGAAGATATCGATCAGCGGCGTGATGTCGGTCGTCTCCTCCTCGATGAGAGCCGAGGCCCGCTGCTCTTCCTCCAACGGTTCGGCGGCCGCAGCAACGAGTACGAGGCGTTCGATGCCGAACCCCGGCTCGATCTTCTCGGTACGGTCGCGGAAGAGTTTTGTCAGCCAGGGGATGTCGCGGACGGGCTTCGCGGTACCGGCGCGGATGACTTGGATGGTGTTGTCGACTTTGTGCACAAAGAGATCGGTGCGCCGGACGCCGAGCCCTCGCTTTTCGAGCTCGGCGACGAGTTGGACGACGAGACGGCCGGTATACTTGTTGATGGTCTCCGCGGCGCCGATCGGCTCCTGGAAGTTCCGAGAGACCTCGATCATTTCCGCGGTGCGAATGGGATCAATCGGTTCGGCCATCAGTCCTCGGATCTGGTCGAGCCTGCGGCCGACTTCTGGGCCGAACCGAAGCGCCAGCGGCGCGCGTGGCGTGTTCGTAAGTTCACCGATCGTCTGGAAGCCCAGTACCCGAAGATCCGCAACGGTCTTTTCGGGAAGGCGGAGGAGCGAGATCGGCAGCTTTTCGACGGCGCGGAAAGTCTCGCCGGACGGAATGATGACCGTCTCCCGCTTGATAGCACGCGCGCACGCGTGGGCTGCTCCCCAGGTGTCTGCAATGGCGACACGGGCCGTCAGCTTCTTGGCGTGGAAGGAATTGAAGATCTTCGTGACCATCGGCAGCTCGCCGCCCTGAAGATGGTCGGCCCCCTCCGTATCAAGAACGAGACCATCGATGCCGTCGACGGCGACGATCGGCGAGTAATGTTCGAGCGCCCAGAGGGCGATCATATCGAGCCGTCTGGCATCGGCAGCGGGGTCGGCGTCGACCAGCATGAGTCCGCGGAAGAGCGCCTGCGCCTTGGCGGCCGGCATGCCAACTCTGACGCCCACCTTTTTGGCGGCGGCATCGGCGGCGGAGACCCAGCGCTTCGCGCCGCTCCGGGAGATGACGGCAATGGGCTGGTCGTCAGATATGGACGGATCGTCGCGCCGAATCCGATCGGTCGGCAGATCCGGGAGAAATATCGATACGACCCTGGTCATCACATGCTCCTACGCAAAACTCAGCACACTCTCCCGCCTTCACTCGCATCAGCTCCAAAAACCATCGTGGCCGCCCTACGCCCGGAACCGGCAGCTCCTCCGACGGCAGAACGCTTACCCGCCATCGTGTGGTCGCAACGGTCGCCTGGCCGAAGTCGTTGGCTTCCGTCTGCCGCCGCCAGCGCCGCACCACGATACCCATCGTCCCCGTCCGCTCCGCAGCAAGCTGCAGCCGCCGCGAGGCGACCATCGGCAGGCGGACAAGCTCTCCGACGACGGCGCCCAGACCGCCAAAGGACAGGGCCTCTTCCATCGACGCCAGGACGTCCTCCTCCTTCCCTGCTTCCACGAAGATCACCCGGTTCGGATGAAGCCCGACCTGGGCGAGCGCCGGGAGAAACAGGTCCGGGCGCGTCAGACACCAGACCACGGGTCCCTTCGTCCGCGCCGCGATCCCCGCTGCGAACAGGGCGGCGGCCGCTCCGTCGACGGTGCCCGATCCGCCCCCGGCGAACTCGTGCAGCGCGCCGTAGGCGAGACCGCCTCCCGGAAGAGCGTCGTCGATTTCAGGCGCTCCGAACGGCAGGCACACCTTCCGCTTCGCGATGCCACCCTCCAAGGCAGCTATGCGTTCGCGAAGATCAGCGATGGCCAGCTCGCGGGCAGCCGACATCGTTGGCGAATCCTTCCGAAATCGCGGTGAACAGGGACGACATCATGTCGCTTGAACGGTTGATGTTCTTTGTATGTTCCGTATCGTTCGCGGCGTCAAGGGCGCCTCCGGGACAGGAATCTAGTCCTAGCATTAGCTGAATCGAAGATTCAGGAAGCGGAATCAGAATGGTAACGAGAAGTCCCGGCCTGATGCGGGCGATGAAAATATTTTTGTCATCCTGCCGGAATGTATAGGGCTCAAAGCAGGGATGACAGTCGAGTGCGGGCACGACACCTTCCGGCCGCAGGCGACGAGGCAAACGGATTGCATATATCGTATCGAACCGCATCGCCCGAGGAGCAGACGGAAGAAGTCAGCCGATCGACGACAGGACGTCTTGAATATGCGTGAGCGATAAACCGATCAGGTGACCACTTCGTATTCTTCTCCGGCCATGACCTTTTTGAATAGGCTCACAGCCTCGTGCGACCATTTCCGAGCCATGCTGGAAGCCTTGGTGCCAGTCTTAATGCGGCAGTGATAACGATTGTCGGTCGATCTGAGATCGATGCCCTTTTCCGCCTTGATCCTGTGAATCAGCTTGTTCAAAGGCGCCCAGTGCGGAAGGCCAAGTCGAGCTGCGAGTTGCGTGATAGTGAGCGGGTGAGACTGGTTGGGGTTGTCGACGACGGTGATGCCCAGCAATGTGGGCAGGAAGTCTTTCTCGTCGGCGACCTTCTCCAGAGTCTCGTAGTTCACCTCGACCGCGCCTGAGGGAATGTCGTGCCGAACCAGTTTCATAGTCCGTGCCGCCAGGGCGCGCACGAGCTTGGGATTGATAGATTTCAGCGCCGACTGGCTCTTCAGCGCTTCGAACACCCAGTCGAAATCGTTCGTATGGATCGCGCGGATGCGGAATTCCTTCCCGTCCACGGCGAAGACGGCCTGGTCTGGCGGATGCTTCTCTATCTGGTCAGGTCTCCATACCACCTGGTAGACGTTTGAAATGAGGCCGTCCTCGTCCGCCACCAGCTCGCCTATGTCCCGTAGGATCGACTTGACGTTCGGGTCTCCCAGCCCGTAGCCGAGGATGAACACGGGGTGCTCCGCGAAATACGTCAGGAGCTTGGCCGACACGTACTTCTTCTTTTCCGCCCATTCCTCGTAGTCGGCCTTTGTCAGCACTATCGACTTCGGATTGGCGACGTCGCCGTGAATGTGAAAGATCTCGCCGAAGCTGTTGGTGTTGTATCGGAGGATGGTCTGGCCGCTGATCGGCTCGTATCCATCGAAGACCTGTTCAAGAAACATGTCGTAGTTCGTCGTGATGATAGCATGAGGCTTGATGTCCGCGAACGCCGCGATCTCCTTCGCCAGGTGGTCGTCTTCGATCTGAGACAGGTCCGGCGTCCCGGAAGCGATGTGCTCGCAGACAAGATGCTTGAGGAAGACGTCCTTGTTGACTTTAGACGAGAAGTACTCGGGCGGGAACTGATCCCTGCCCTCCTTCCATGCCCACTCGAAGGCAAGTTCAGAAAGGACGGTACCCACCTCGACCATGTCGTCGTCGTACTTCTGGCGATTGTATTCGTAGGCGTCAGGCCCGGCAGGCAGCTTTCCGAACATCGTCTTCAAAAGCTCCGCCCAGTTCGGCGCGCCGAAATATCTCCTCGATATTCCGCTTCCTATGAACAGGATGGGCTGACACTCGAATTCCAGCAGCAGATCCCTGATCGCCGCGTCCGCCTTCAATTGATAGGATGCTTCCTGTTCCACGAATCTTTCTCCACCACCTCCTCACATACCGCATGCCACGCGACGACCCGTCAACCTCACGTTGCGCCAAGGAGGTCTAGACACACAACCTTTGCCGCCTCTCTCCGCCGACGGCCGCCAATCCTTCCTCGTTCATTTACCCTGGCCGTTGGAACACCTTCAATAATTCGCTGCTACCAATCTCGTGCACGCGTCGAGGTCAGCATGGCGAAGAAGAGAAAAAACGTTCCTACACGGCAGGAGATCCTGCTCGCGGAGACTGCCGAGAGGCTGGCCGAGATCAACGAAACGATCGCGCGGAACTACCTTGCAGCAGCCGCCGCCGTGGGCACGCTGCAGGAGCTTGAGAGCAGCCACGTCGATGCATATCTGGCGAAGCATGCGCGCCTTCCTCCCTCCGAACTCGGCCGTCTCCGCTCGCTGTCCGCCGCGATCAACGGCGAGTTCGGCAGGCACATGCAGGTCCTCGTCAAAAGCCGCATGTCTCCGCGGGCGCTCGACGCCCTCGCCGAGGCCGACGTGGAAGTGCGACTGGATGCTCTCAGACTGCTTCGCGGCGGCAACGCCGTGGGGATCGAGGACATCTCGACGCTGGTCGAGAAGCACGAACTAATGTCGCGGCCGGAATGGCGGCGCTGGGAATCTTCTCGGGCTTCCGAGCTCGAATCCTTCTCTTCTGCGTTTTCGAAGATGAAGATCGAAGCCCTCGAATCTAAGGCGCGCGCTATCGTCCGGGAACTTCACGACTTCGACCATCACTGGTCGGACGGAAGCTTCGAGGAAGATGCGGGGCTTTACGACCACTGCCGTCGTTCGCTTGTCTCGCAGGCCCTGGAGGCGCTTGCCGAATTCACTGGGACGTTCGGAGCGGGCGAGGACCTGATCCGGCACGACGCCGACGGCGTGATCTATCTCGCCGGGGCGTACTTCGCTCTCGAACAGATATCGCAGGGCAGGTTCGGCTATGGCCAGGGGCTGCTCCTTCACAGGGATCTCGGTGTGGGAGACCTGTGGCTTGCCGACGCGGTGAGCCAGTTGGTGCCGTTCGAAGAGTACGGCTCCGCCGTGCCGAAGAGCGAGGGACCGCTCAAGGTTCTCGAACTCTGCGCCGGTAGCGGCGGAATGGCCCTTGGACTCCAGTCCGCAGGGTTCGAACACGTGGCGCTTTATGACAACTACAAGCCTTCCATCCAGACGCTCCGGCACAATCAGCCGCATTGGCCCGCTCGTCACGGCGACGTTCAGAAGCTTTCCATCGACGTTCTCGCCCCGTACAAGGACGTCGACCTTCTTGCGGCGGGCCTGCCGTGCGGTCCCGGCGAAAACATTACGAAGAAGCCCGATCTGAGCCCGCGGATGCGGCAGCTAGTCGAACTGCTGCAGCCCAAGGCGTTCATTTTCGAGAACGACGCCGGCTCCAGGAAGAAGCCCGGACTTGAGAAGAAGCGGACGGAAGCGGTCGTAGCGCTCAAGGCCGCCGGATACGTGGTGACCGATTTCAGCCTCTATACCATCGAGTTCGGCCTGCCGCATTTGACGACCCGCGACTTCCTCGTCGGAATCCGGTCGGACGTAATCGGCGTGTTCGAGGTGCCCGTTTTCCGCACCGAGCCTCAGGAGGTTACCGCCTTGAAGCTTGCCGGGGCGACGACCGAGAACGAGAGGTACTGGATCAGGAAGGCTGCCTGGCCTCATTACAGCGGCCTTGGCAGTCGTGTCGTCCCATCGGTCGTCGTCCACGAAAGCGCACGCGGGGTCGAAGGCCGCTCGGACGAGCAGAAAATCTACGATAGCTGGGCGAAGCAGTGGCGTCAGGACTTCCGAAGGACTGTGTTTCCGGACATCCCTGCGAAGCAGGACGACCGCTCGGACAGAGGGAGAGGGTGGCGCCTGTGCGGCTTCGACCGTTCCGAAATCGTCGAGCGGCCTCCTCAGGTCGGCGAAGTCAAGGATTACGGCTTCCGCCCCCGCCTAACTTTTTCGGCCCTCGCCGCGGCTCAAGGATTCCCGGCCTCCTGGCATTTCGCAGCCAGAGGCGCCGAAAAGCTTCCTATGATCCAGTCCGCCCTGCCGCCTGTCATGGCCCGTATAGTCGGCCTTTCCGTCCGCTCGGCTCTGACCGGGGAAGGATTCGATCTCGACAAGGAGCTGGAGGCCGTGATCATAGAGGATGCGAAGGTCGGTCCCCAGCCCGCCGCCCCGCCCAGGAGGCGCAGTCTCTGGGCCGGGCGCGCGAACCTCCTTCCCAGAAACGACCTCTACCACCAGGCTGTCAGGGTTCTCGACGGCGAGGCCCTCAAGGACGTCGAGCCCAATCCCAAGCGGAGGACGCCGGTCAAGCAGATGGTCGATCTTGTCCGAAAGGAGCGGGCCCGGCTGGCGGAAATAAGCCGTCGGATCGAGGAGGAGAAGGCCTGGATGGATTCCGACGTGGATTCCGCCCCGGTGTTCTACGCGCCTATGGGGTCGCGCTTCGGGCCGCCAGATCGTTCCTGAGCCTGCCAAGGATGATCTTGAGGTCCTCGGGGCAGTCCTTCGCGTAACTCGCGAACTCCTCGTCGTCGACGTACATCACGACCTCCTGGCCCCTCGAGGGCACCCGAAGCCTGACGTCGCGACCGGCTTCGTCCGTAAACGACAGGGTCTCGACGATGTCGTCTTCCGCCTCGTCGTACGCCTGGTGGATCGCTACGTCGTCGAAGTGACGGGAGAGCAGGAGGTAGGCCCGGCCGGTCTCCGGGCTGTCTACGCAGTTGGGCGTCCGCGCGCCGTCCCCGACGAGTCCTTCGTTGAGGAGGTTCATCCAGGCCCATCCTAACTTGCTTCCCTTCGTCTCGTAGGGGTACCGCCGCTGGGTGAATTCGTGTTTCCAGTATTCCCAGCCCGTATCGCCGAGATCCCTGCGGGTAAAAATGTCGACTTCGATCCGGGCGTCTTGCCACGTCGCCTCGTCGAGATAGGACACGCTCGCATCGTCGAACACGATGGTCACCGGCGAGATGCAGGTATTCTCTCCCTTCGCGACCGTCGATATCCTGTAGGCTTTCCCCACGTGGGCGACCACGAGCTCCAGGCCGAGCAGCTCGAGCAGCGAGCCGGTCTCCTTCCTGATCTTCTCGAACATCTCGCCGATATAATCGTCCATCCGCCTTCCCTCCGTCGGTTACGGAAGGATTCGGCGCCACCTTGAAAGCAACAAGCGACCAGCCAGCAATAGTTGACAATTTCACCACGTCGCAAGAGCAACAAAGTTGACGTCGCAAGGCGTGGCGCAGGCCAGTTCTCCTGCCCGCACGCGCGTGCGGATAGTTCATTACTTGGATACCGCGGCGTCAATACTGCCAGATGAAAATAAAAATGTTTACGCTTCACAGGTAATAGTCTAATCGATTCTCCGCCTCACCATCCTTGAAGGGCGGAACACGATGCGCATCTCTCAGCCAAGGTTCCTGATAATAGCCTGATCGTTTCAGGCGGCCGCTCCGGAGAGCGCGCCCATCCGTGCAGGCACGGCAGCCTCGACCTCAAAGCACGATTTTCCCCCGCAAGCCAGAAAAAGGCCGCGGCGTCTGAATTGCCTTTTCCGATGTCCTATAGAGATCGGGAACGCAGGACAGGGCATGCGCGGCTCCGCACATGCTCCCGGATCTTGAAGGAGATCGTCATGGCAGGCAGCGACATCATCGAGCAGCTTCTCGCACGGCATCCCCGCTCCATCGAGTGGCTGGGCCCGCTCGCGTGCGTCCTGCTCGCGGTCGTCGCCATCCCTTACGCGGTCATCGACAAGTTGCGTTCGAAGCTTGGCGGGAATTCTGACGGCTTGCGCGAACGCCTTGGGGCGGAAGTCTCCGCCTGCGACGCTCGCCATCGCTGCCGCTTCCCGGTCGTTGCCGGCGACGAGTTCTCGCGCATCATGAAGCTCTGCACGATAATGGTCCTAGAGCTGCGTCCGGCAACGCCTTCGGAGAATCTTCCGCCGCTTCGTCGGGAACCGGAGCGACCGACAAGGGCGCGTCCTGCGACGAAATAGGTACCCGCCAGAACGGCGCATGACGGCGCCGGACGACTGAAAATGAAATCGACACGGCAGGCAGAACGCGCCTCTAGCGCGAACGGCGAAGCCTTGCCCAAGAAGAGGAAGACGAACATGGGTTTTATCTACAGACACTTCGACGGGGTTCCGATGATCGGAATCCCGATGGGCGACCGCTTCGGCTCCTCGGAGCTAGAAGACGAAACTCGCGATGGCGGTCGGTTCGGTCACGAACTCGACCACGACGGGTGCGATCTCGTAACCCTCATGGCGCGGCTCGAAGCCGGCGTGGGCGGCCGCGAACCGAAGTACTTCGACGCCGGTCCCGACCTCGGCGAATTCGAACGCCTCCTTTACGAAACGGCGAAGGAGTGCGCACGGGAGGAAGAACTGACCGTTCGCGGCCTCGCCAAGCGGGACGTGCGCGACGACGCGGTTGTCTCAAAATTCTACGGTCGCCTGCGCCGCCACTGGCTCGTTGCAACCATCGTGGAAGGGCTGGACATCCCCTGCCCGAGCCGCCGCGTCTTCGCCCAAGCCGTAGTCGCAGAGCTCCGCGCGCACTCGCGACAACCCGACCGCGGCTAGTCGGCACCTCCGGCATCTTCAAGCAATACTAGGAGAAGCATGATGAAGAACTTGATTTCACGTCCCTCGACGCAGTTCCCGCCCACCTTCGTGCCGCCCGCCCTCGTGCCGTCGGCCAAGGAGAAGGTCTACCAACGCATCGCCGAGGCGAGTCGTCGGCTGGAGGAACGGTCGGTCCGAGACCGCCTGGAGGTGGCGGTTTTGCTCTACCTCGAAGCGGTCGTCGCATGCGCCGCAGGTATGCGGCTTCAGTCGATTAGCTACTGCTACCGTCAGCTCGAACGGAACACGCTGCAGGCGGGCAATGGCGGCATGCTCTTCTCGGAGAGCGCCTTCCGCCGTCATGTGAAGCGTCAGCGTGAAGCAGCGCAGGCCGGGGTAGGCATCGTGATCGGCGACTTTCCCAGCCTGTGGTCGCTGCGGCGTATGCTCCGGAAGACGCGTAGTCAGCGCCGCTAGAACTCGCCTCGGCAATCCAAAGATCAATCCCTCTCGACCGACCGCGACAGACCGGCGTCGGGAAACTGCGCCCTGAAAGGAGCAACCGGTGACGAACGAACAGGTCAGCCAGAAACCCATTCCCGCTGGAAACGCCGAGTAGCACGCGGGGACCCCGCGCCTCGCCGAAGGCCGGGCCGCGACAAAACCCGTGATCCGCGTCGGACTCCGCATCGACCGCGCGAGCGGCCTGATCGTCGGGTGCTGTTTCGAGATCGCGCCCGTTCGCGCGCGCCGCTAGCCCGCCCTTCCGCAATCCGACCGTGATAGACCAGCCGGGCGACGGCCGGCCTCGGGAACTCGCGCACGCTCGAAAGGAGCCGCTTGTGAAATATCGTTCAAGACCACACAACAGCCGATCCGCCCGCCTCTTGACCTTCCTTTTCGGAGCTGCCGCGAAGGTTGTTCCGCCGCGTCCAGCAAAGGATGTCGAAGACCTGGATCTGCCGACGATCCGCATGCGTCTCGAGGCTTCCGGACTGTGGGACGAGCTGCATCCGCTCGCGCGCGGGCTGCCACCTTGCGCCCGCATCCGTGTCGACCGCGCCGACGGCCGCATCGTCGACTGGTACTTCGTCTGACCCCCTCCGCGAGAACTTCCCGACGACCCCGTCGGCGACTTCGTTCGCCCGGCCCGCGTCGCGAGACTGCCCTCATCGAGATTGGACATCTTCATGCTTGAACGACGAGTATTCGACTACCTCACCCGCAAGAAGCGCGGCACCGTCCGGGCGGTCCCGGACGGCTTCGAATTCGCCCGCCCCGACCGTCCCGCGGCCGGCCGCCTCATCGTGCCGGGCGTCACTCCCGACGACGATCCCGGCCTTACGTTCGAAGAGGCGGGCGAGCGCACCGACGTGGCGTGGGAGCCTCCTCGCCCTTCGACCGCATCCCGCGAAATCAAGATGAAGTCCGGCTCGTCGGTCCGCGGCCATGTCGTCGACATTTCTCGCAACCGCCTGCTCACCTTCGAGAGCATTCTCGAATACCTGATGGCGAACATCGCCATGGCCGATAAGAACATCGCCCTGATCGAGGACCAGCCGCCCGAACTTCGGTTCCAGTTGAACGGCGAGCTTCACCGGCACACGATCGACTTCCGCACCAGCACCTGTCTGAGCTTTCGGATCGCGTACGCTGTGAAGCCGGCCGACCAGTTGGAACGCGACCAGACGCTTCTGAAAATGCGTGCGCTGGCGAAGCTCCACGCGCCGACCTTCGCCCACAAGTTCCTGGTCTGCACCGAGATGCAGATTACGCGTGACTACGGCTGGAACGCGGTCGACGTGAACGATGCGCGCGCATCCCGGTCGAAGTCCTATTGCGACAAAGTCCTCGACGCGTTGCTGAGCGTCGGACGGGCAACCGAAATCTGGCGCCTTCAGGACCTTCTCGGCAACGAGTCGGACGTCTGGAACGCGGTCCTGTGCCTCTACTACGACCGCCTCATCCAGATCGACGAACCGCGTCTGCGCTTCTCGGACGCATCCATCATCCGTGCAATCACGCGCCACTAGGAGTTACCATATGACGGCGTTTGCTAACATCAACGCGTTCTCGATCGGGCTCTTCGATCGCATCTTGCTGCATGACGTAGAGGTGAAGATCGTCCTCGACGCGCCGGAAGGAAAAGCCTTCGAGAGACGCGAGGGCAACGGCAAGATCGACGTCCTTTCGAACGAAGACATCCAGCTTGCTCTGAAGGAAGACCGGCTGGTTGTGGACCGCGGCTTCTACGACCCCCGCAAGCGGGACTTGGACAAAAGCGCGGAACACCTCCAGGACCTTCCGCTCGAAGAGCAGGACGACATCGGCTTCAAGCTTCTCTGGGTCACCCTTCTCCGGCGCAAGCGCGACGAGGTAGGCCGGATTCCTCACCGCCGCCGCAAGTCGCTGATGCGCCAGATCCGTGAGGAGTACTACGCCGACTACCAGGAGATGCGCGGACTGGCGCACTTCCGCAAGTTCCGCTTCACCTACGAAAGCGACGAGGAGCCGCATCTGAAGCTTGCGAGCTACGAGTCCGTCAGCGCCTGGTCGCTGAAGCTCGATCGGGCCGGCGGCGACGCACGCGCGCTCCGTGACGGCCGTGGCAAGGGAAAGAAGAACACCTATTTTACCCCGGAAGAACTCCATCTTCAGGGACACTTCACGTGGCGCTACCTCTCGTCGACGGAGCCGAGCGCCGCCTACCTGTTCCGGATCATGAAGGCTGTGGAGCGCCGGTTGAACCGCAGCCGGGCGGAGGACGATCAGCTCAATCTGGGCTCGCGCAGCACGTTCTACAACCGGATCGACGCCATTCCCGACTTCTCGAAGACGGTCGCACGCCCAGGCGAAGCGAAGGCGATGGCCAAGTACAACATTGTCATCGGCAAGGACCGGGGCCACCCCATGGACGTCGCCGAGGGCGACGAGTGCCGTCTGGACCTTGTGACCATGATCAAGGCGGCGAAGGCCTGGGACCAACTGACGGAGGAAGAACAGGAGGCATTCAAGGAGGCGAGCGAGCGGTTCTGGTTCTCCGCGGTGACCGACCATGCCTCAACCTGTTTCCTCAGCTTGCGCCTGCATACGCAGGCGCCGTCCGTCGCAACGGCCCGCGCGACCTTCGAACTGACGGCCCGCGACAAGACGGAGATCGCGCGTCAGGCCGGCTGCAAGTTCGAGTGGAAGCATTGTGGCGGCATGCGCGGCATCCGTCTCGACGCCGCAGCGTGGTACACGAGCACCGCCGTGCTCACCACCCTCACCGATGCGAAGACCACGAAGTTCCACACTCCCGTCAAACGGCCCTGGCTGCGCGGCACGATGGAGCGCATCTTCGGGATCATCGGCTCTCTGACTCTTCAGAACTTCTCAGGCCGCACCTTCTCCAACATCGTCAGGCGTGGCGATCATGATCCGAAGAAAGGCGTGTCGGTAGACCCGGTCATGCTTGAGAAAGTCCTGATCCGGGCGATCGTGGATATCTATCACAACACGCCGAACACGGGAAAACTGGGCGGCATGACCCCGAATCAGGCCTGGCTCGTGGGCTGCAGGTTCCGCAACCCGCCGGCTCCGCCGACTGCTTTCCTGCGCCGCAACATCTACGGCCTGAATCTCAAGCGAACCATCGGCAAGGCGGGCGTCCGGGTGATCGGCTTCTACTTCCAGTCGGGCGAAGTTCAGGCCATGCGCCGCGACGACACCGACCGCGAGGTCCACATCCGCGTCGACATGCAGGACTTTTCCGAGATCACCGTGTTCGACGGCGTCCTCGCCTATCGCGTTCCGTGCCGGCTGCCGCAGTTGAAAGGGCTCTCGTACTGGGAGGCGACCGCACTGCTGCAGGAACTCCGTCTCATCGACACGGAATACACCAACCGCACCGTCGAGCAGGTGGACGCCGCGCGCGAGTATGTAGACGCCCAGGCGGAACTCGGCCGCATCAAGTACAGCGTCGCCTCGCCGATCGTCACCGAGGAGCACATCGCTCGCGTGGAACGTCGCATCACGCGCGGAATCCGCATCATGCCGGAGACCACCTTCTCCTACGAGGTGAGCGCCCAGGACTGGACCGGCACCCCGTTCACCGACGACGCCTTCGGCTACTCCGATCCGACCGAAGGGGACGATCTGGACCTCGGCAGGCAGCAGACGGAGGACGCGAAGGCGGCCAAGTACGGGGAAACGGCCAAGAGCAGGAAGAAGGCGAAGAAGGCTCAGGCCGAGGTTACGCCAGCCGCGCCCGAGAGCGACGCGGGCGCGGCGGTTCAGCCGTCCGGCGAGGACGGTCCGGTTCAGTCGGTCCGGTATTTCGACGAGTATTGAGCAAGGAGAATGGCATGCTGGATTACAACGCGCGACGTCGCGAAGCTGCGGACGCGAGGCTGCTCGCAACGATCGACGCGGAAGACGACCGGGTCTCAAAACGAATGAAGGAGATTCGCGCGCGGCACTGCTCCACGCCGCGCGACGATCTGCTCAGGGCGCACATCAAGGCGATGAAGCTGAGCCTCCGGACGGGCGAGAAGAGCCGGAGGATCCTGTTCGTGACGGGCGAGTCCAACGCTGGAAAGTCCCGCCTGGTCGAGAGCATCCTGGCGGAAGATCCCGCCTTCGAATCATACGAGGACGAGGAAGGACGAGGAAGGCCCCTTCTCCACGACGACGCCGCGTCCCCATGCACCCAGCGGAACTTCGCAATCCGGTTCATGACGCGGCTCGGGGTCCCCGTGCGGGACAACCTGGCGAAGTCGGTCGCGTGGCCCCAGATGGTCAGGTCCTTCAGCGCCCACCGGGTGATGTTCCTGGTGATCGACGAAGCCCAGCGGACGATGAAGCTCAACGACCATCAGGAGCTGCAGGAGTTCTCCGACAACCTGATCACGCTCGTCGACAACCGCGACTGGCCGATCCGCGTGATCCTGATCGGGGTCGATCCTCTCGACATGCTTCGCAAGCGCGATCCGCAGATGCTCAACCGTTCCAAGCGCATCAAGCTGCGCCCCATGCCGGCCTTCAAGGCAGACCGCGTCGTCACATGGCTGAACGAGGTCGTCGTCGAGCACGCGGAACTCGCGATGGCCGACCTGAAGCTCGCAGACCTGGCTCTGCGGCTGATCCACTCCTGCGCGGGCAACGCCGGCTCGATCATCGAACTGATCCGCGACGCGGTCCAGGTCGCTCTCTACGACAGGCGCTGTGAAGTCCGCACGATCGATTTTGCCCAGGCCTATTACGACCGTACCTCGTGCCTGCCGCACGACAACGTGTTCGTCGAGGCCGACTGGCAGGTTCTTCCCGGCGGCCTCGCCAAGCTCAAGGACAAGGAGGAGGACGGCGCCCAAGCCGTCGAGAAGGCTAAGCCGCTGAAAGCAGGAGAACGCCCGCGATGAACACGCTTGCCATGAAGGTGCCTTTCCATGCCGACGAGACGGCCTTCAGCTTCTGCTCCCGGCTCGCAGCAGTGAACGGCGTCCCGAACGTGAAGGACTTCTGCTCCTACGTGGGCCTGAACCATGTGAAGCTTGTCGTCGGAAATGCAGCCGAAACCGGCAGGCTGCTTCGGCTGGCCGGCGTCGACGACCTGGCCGGCCGGCTGCTAACGAAGGACGGCCTGTTCTATGACGTGAACGGCCAGCGCCTGACCAGGTCGTCCGTCATGCGCAGCCGTCTCCGCTACTGCCCCCATTGTCTGGAGGAGGACCAGGCGGCGGAGGGGGTCCGGCGGGAAGCTCGAGGCTTCCTTCGGCTCACATGGTGCGTCACCTTCATCCGGACGTGCGCGAAACACCGGACCCTGCTGCAGGTGGCCGCCCACAACGCGCTCGCCGGCACCCACGACGTCGTAAGAATGATCGCCGACGAGCTCCCGAAGATGTCCCCCGTCACCGCGCGGCCCGCCTCCCGCACGCCCTTCGAAGACTTCGTCGAGGCGGCGGTCTGGGGCCGCCGGGCCTCGTATGGCTGGATCGATCAGTTCCCGTTGTATGTCGTGGGACGCATGTCCGAACTCGTGGGCGCCGGGGCGCTGTTCGGGAAGACATACCACGTGGAGAACGTGTCTGATCTGGAATGGGCGGCGGCCGCACAGGAAGGATTCAGCATTCTCTCGGCGGGGAGGTCGGCATTCGAGGAGTTTCTGGCATCCATGCACGTCGACTTCTGGAACAGGAAGACTCACACCGGAGGACGCGCGCTTTACGGCCGGCTCTATGAGCGGCTCTCGCACGAAAACCAAGATCCGGCCTACGACGCCATCAGGAAGGTCATCTACGACGTGACGCTGGACTCCTTGCCGATCGGTCCGGGAGACGAACTGTTCGGCCGCGTCGCCGAGCGCAGGATCCATTCGGTGCACTCGGCCGCACAGGAGTTTCGGATCCATCCCAAGACCCTTCGCAAGCTCCTGAAGAACGCCGACCTTCTCCTTGGAAGCGAAAGCCTTACCGACGAGCGCATGCTCCTCCCGAAGGACGAGATGCTTGCACTCGTGGACCGAATTAGAGGAAACCTCCCTGCCCGCGACGCCGCCGATCACATCGGAGCAAGCCGCACCTTGTTCGACGTCCTCGTCGCCGAGGGATACGTCCGGAATTCCGCCGGGGCCGACCAGGCCGGGATGTACGCGCTCTTCCGGCGGTCCGATCTCGACGCGTTCGTCGCGAGGATTGCCTCCCTGCAGACGTGCGAATTCGACCCTGAAGCCGGGCTGACGTCGTTCAGCAAGACGATCAAGCGGGCGAACTGCAAGTTCTCCGAACTGCTAGCGCTTGTTTTCGGGGGAAAGCTCCGAACGATCACGATCGATCCGACAAAAAGCGGCCTGAGGGCGGTGATGTTCGATCCCCGCGAAGCCGCCCGTCTCACGGAGCTTCCAAGCCACGAAGGATTCAACATAGTCGATGCGGCGACGGAACTTAACATCCCCAGCCAGGTCTTGCGAAACCTCATTGCCAAGGGATGCATCGCCACCGAATGGCAGCTCAACCCCGTCAATCGCTGTCGCCAGCGGATTATCCGGACTGCCGACGTCGAAGAGTTTGGACGAAACTTCGTTTCGCTTTTCCATCTCGGGAAGGATTTCGGTCATAACCTCGGGCAGGTGGCTCAGAGGCTACGGTGCCTCGGCATACATCCGAGCATCACGGCAGAACAGGTCGGCGCGACTTTCTACCATCGTTCCTTCTTCCGATATTAGGACGCGCTCATAGAGCGCCCTCACCTTACCAGGCCCGGCTAAGCCGGGCTTTTTTTGTGCCATTCGACAGGCGTCGTAGCGCGGCGTATGGGTCTTGGTTGGACCCGGATGAGATCGTTTGTAACTTGGGTAAATTACGTAACGAATTCAATGGCTGAGTTTGTCGCGGGTACGGTGTTTGGTTGGACGTGACAGCGTCGCCACTTTCCGGCAACCCAAGTTTAGATAAGCTGATCCCCGCGGTGATTAAGTTCGCCGCGGGGATTTTCATTGATTCATTGTATTTCTTCCGACCTGTCCGCGATGCTTGGACATCGGAAGATGGAAAACTGAAAACTGCTTGGATGAAACTTATCAACGCCTTTCGCTCCCGTAATCCCATCGGTACAGCCATTATAGGTCTCCTCTTCGGGCCGGATGTTGTCATGGCCTATCTCGGTCGAGGTTGGCTGGCGATCCTCTATGTCTTTGTGGGCTTCGCCGCCGCCGCAGCGCAAATCTGGTGGGCTTACCAAGGCGCGGCCTTCCCGCTCGATGGTTATCTCGGCATGATTGGACTTCGCATCGTCGGGGGGATCCACGGTTATCTGGCCGCGCGATCGTTGAATGGCGAACGCCATTTTCCCTGGTATTCTCGCTGGTACAGTCTTCTTCTGGTTTTCGGTGTCGGTTCTGCTGTGCTCGCGCTGATGATCAGAAGTCTGCTGTTTCAGCCTTTTGCAATTCCGGCCAACTCGATGGCTCCTACCTTGCAGGTAGGTGACTATGTTTTCGCGAATAAATATATCTATGGTTACGGCCGGTACTCACTGCCCTTCGGGCTTGGTCCCAAGACACGCTGGTTCACACGCGCTCCAGAACGAGGCGACGTTGTCATTTTCCGGGCGCCGAATGATCTAGAGACGGATTTTGTCAAGCGGATCGTCGGCATCAGCGGAGATCATATCCAGTTGCGCTCGGGTGTCCTTTTCTTGAATGGCCAGCCGGTACCGCGACAGCAACAAGGTGCTGTGGAACTTAATGGGCGCTCGGTTTCGCTATATAGCGAAACTCTGCCTTCCGGTCGCTCCTACACCGTTGCAGAAATCTCGGACGACAGTCGCGGAGACAATACTGCCGAGTTCGTCGTTCCGACTGCTCACTATTTCATGCTTGGCGACAACCGGGATAACAGCCTCGACAGTCGCTTTAACATCGGGTTTGTTCCCGAGGATAATATCGTAGGTCAAGCAAGCGTGATTGTGTTCAATAAAAACCAGCCAGACCGTCGCTGGATATGGCTCAACCCATAACGTGATTATGGGTTGAGGGTCATAAGGTGGAGTTGCCCCTTAAAAAC
>UCIV01000048.1 GCA_900472575.1 Hyphomicrobiales bacterium | reverse complement strand
GCTAATGAGTCCGCGTCCTAGAGCAGTTTCACGGCTGGGGGGATCCATGCATTCATTCAACGATATCACTGCCGACATCGATGAACCGAGCAACGCCCGGATGAACTTCCGCACCAAGCCGCGCATCAAGGATGCGATCCACCGGGCAGCGGCATTGTCTGGCATGGACGTCTCTGCCTTCACGATGAATGCGGCGTACAAGTTTGCTATCGAAACGATCGCTGCTCACGAGGCGACCATCCTCAAGTCTGCAGATCATGCGGCGTTTTTTGCAGCCCTCGACAACCCGGCTGCTCCTACAGATGCGTTCAAGAACGTCTTCAAACGTCACCGCGAGACTATCGATTCACGCTGATGCTGGAGAATGCAGAACCTACTTTCATAATTGAGCCGCTCGACCCGTCGAAGCACGATCGAGCGGCTTTCTCATGCGGCGTGCCTCAGGTCGACAACTTCATCAAGAAGACGGCTAACAAACTGACCAAGGCAGATAACCTCCGTGTCTGGATCATGACCGAGGATGGCACCTCCATCATCGGCTTTTATGCCATCAACGCCCATTCGATCGACTACCAGGATCTTCCAGAAAAGTTCGCTCGTAATCGGCCAGGACACGGATCCATCCCTGCAGCCTATATCTCAATGATCGGCCGTGATGAGAGATTCCGGGGCGGCGGACATGGAGGTGTTCTTCTTGCCGATTGCTTGCAGGGCATAGCGCCGGTCGCTGACCAGATCGGCACGGCAATCACTTTGCTTGACGTTTTGGATTGTGGCGATGCTGAAAGAACAAGGCGACGCATGGAGCTGTACGCTGGGTACGGTTTCTTACCGTTTCCTTCGAAGCCAATGCGTATGTTTTTGCCTGTCGCGACGATAAAGCAGTTGCTCGGCTGAGTCTTCTCTACTCATTGGGTATAAAGGCCTGGGAAAATGATATCCTGGTCAACAAGTACATTGAACCTGTAGCCTGGTCTGATCGTGATCGTCGGCTGCACGCCGAGGTTTTTCGAAATCGCCTGTTCCGCAACTCGCCCAAAGGTCTCGGCAAAGTTCCGGCGCGCTGCGTCAGAGGCCGTATCGTGTGTGGCCAGCGTCGAACTCTGGGGCATCGACATGTCGATGCCGGTTCCGATCAAGGCGACCAGTGCTGCGGATCCGAACGTCTTCAGGTAGTGATTGTCGACCTTGTCCGTAAAGCCGCCATAGCCTTCAGAGTCCGTGCCAGCCATCCCACCTATCTGCAAGGTCGAGCCATTCGGGAAGATGATGTCCGTCCAGACAACTAGGGCGCGGCTTTGGCCGAAAGAGACCTTGCTATCGTAGCGGCCGAACAGCTTCGTCCCCTGTGGAACCAGCAGAACATGGCCCGTAGAACTGTCGTAGACGTTTTGGCTGACCTGCGCCGTGATACGGCCGGGCAGATCGGAATTGATCCCTGAAATCAGCGTGGCCGGAATCACGGAGCCGCGCTTGAGTTCATAGCGCGATTGCTGTGGTACAACCTGATTGGGCAAATAGCCGAGATCCTTGATGTCGGCATTGAAAAAGTCTTCCTTCGAAGCCTGGCCATTCTGATCGCCGCCTGCTCCCACCGCGCCCGCACGCAATGCCGCGGCGTACAGGTCGGATGCTTCACCAGCCGGCTGCGCCCCCTGTTGACGGGTCGCCGCACCGGCGGTTCCAGTCCCCTTGGCTTCGACATCAGAAATATCGACTTTCAGGGGTGAGTCGAGCGCGGCGCCTTTGGCCTGGAGACTTGCCATTCGCTGTCTTTGCTGCTCGCGCGCGATCTGTTCCCGTTGTTCGCGCAGCATGCGTGCGTTCCATTCTTCATCGGATTCCGTCTGCGGGCGCCGCGCCTGTTGCGGTTCTTGCCTCGCTTCCGGCTGCTTCTCCTGCACAATAACGGGCGTGGTCGTGACCGGGGTGGGTTGGAAGGCTGATGGATAGTCTCGGTCCCCGATGATGCCGTCCTTCACGCCGCGCTTCATTTGCTCGGCGAAATTGGACGCTGGAGCGTTCGTGCCGCCATCTTGCGGAGCCTGCTGCCCAAACCGGTATCCGCGCGAGGAAAGGCCGTAGACAAGCACGGCAAGGAAAAGCACCGCTATGCCAATCCCGATGAAAAAGGGCATGCGGTTAAGGCGCTTCATCCCCGTGTCGTCGGAAGAAGGATTGGAATTACCAAGTTGCAGCGATTGGACCATGAGCCTCCTCCTTCGTCAGTTACGCTTCATGAGAGAAAGAGGGCTCGCAGGGACTGCGACGCCGTTGGTGATGGAATAGGCGCGGCCGAGTTCAAGAGTATCTGTCGAGAGGCGTGCCAACACCTGTCCGTCCAGGCTAGCAAGCGAATAGGCAATCTCCACCGGTTTCGCAGCATCCTTGGCGGATCCAAACTTCTCATCCGAGATGACCGAGTAGCCCCAGCCCTTCAGGGCGGCCTCCAGCGCGACGGCAAAATCGGACGTATCCTTGTGCAATTTGATGGGCGTTGCGGTCGATCCCGCCTGTTCGGCGAAACGGCCGGCCATATCGCCGGCGATTGCGCTTGCCGCCGGCCCTGCGATTTCGGGCGGCGCAGCGCTAGTGGTCAGGCCATCGGACGCCGTCTGGCAGCCGGTCAATGCCATTGCTATCGCGAGCGGAAGGAGAAAGCGGGTCCGCATCGTCTACCCTCCCCGCCGAATGGTGATCTTCTGCTGTTTCCAGCCAACGCCGGAGATGAGGACGGCCTTGTCGATATTGTAGTCGACGATCATCATGTTGTTCTTCATCCGGTAGTTGACAATCCGGTTCTGGCCTCCGGAGACGACGAAGAGCACGGGTGCGTCCTGACCGGAAATCGCTCGCGGGAACTGGATGTATGTCTTCTGGCCATCCGAATAGACCCGGCTCGGGCGCCAGGGTGCGCTGCCACTCAAGGAATAGGAAAAAGCGAGCTGCTCTGGAGGCACGCCTCCTCCTGGCCCGGTCATCGCATGGATCCGGCCATTGATGTCCGAGAGTTTTGTCGCAGCGTCTTCCGGATATTCGAAACCGATGCGCGCCATGTACTGGCTCGGGTGGGACTTGAGCTGGATGTGATATGTCCTGCGCGATGTCGTCACCACCATCGAGGTGACGAGGCCCGGCTCCGACGGTTTCACGATGAGATGAATCGCCTGCCCGCCGGCCGCCCCGGAGGTTGCCGGTTCGACTTTCCAGCGGACTGTATCGCCGACCAGGACGTCGCGGACTATCTCGCCCCCTTGCAGTTCGATATCGCAGACTTGCAAGGGCGAGCAGACCACCGAGGGCTGCGTCTCGCCGAAGAGAAAAATGACCTTACCGTCGGGACCGCGTGTTACAAGGCCGGCTTGCCCACGCCATTTTCCTGAAAGTGTCGTGCCTTTAACCTCATTCCTGTTCAGGCTTTGCGACCGGACCGGTTCTGCCATTGTGAGCACCGCCGCGCCTAGCAACAGAAGGCCGGCGACCGCGTTTGAAGTTTTCGTCCCCATTTCCATTCCCTGCTCCTACAGTTGCGCGGTCCAATCGAAATCGGTCACATAGACGCCGATCGGATTGAGCCGGATCGTTGCTTCGTCTTGCGGTGAGGTGATCGAGACGGTTGCGATACCGCGAAAGCGGCGGGTTGCCGTTTCCTTTCCCTTCCGATCTCGCTCATACTCGGTCCAATCGATCTGATAGGTCTGATTGGACAGCGCCACAATATTGTTGACTTCGATCGCCACGGTCGCGTTGACCGCCTTCTCGAACGGTGAGTTCCCCCGAAACCAGGCATTGATCTTCTGGGTGGAGGGATCGGATGTGCGAAGCAGGGCGTAGGTCCGGTCGATATACTGCTTCTGCACGACTGCATCCGGCGTTATCGATCGAAAGCTCGAGATGAAATTGCCAAGCGTGGCGCGGACAACTCGGGTATCGGCATACTCGATCTGCTGCGGAAAGCCGCCGGAAACCGTGTTGCCGAGCTTGTCTACCTCAACAATGTAGGGAACGAGCTTGACCTGGGTGCTGAGATAGAGCGCATAGGTGAAGCCGATCAAAGCCATCCCAAGGCTCAGAATTCCAACGGCACGCCAAGCCCAGGCGGCCTTTACATAGGAGCCATATCGTTCCGACCACTCCTGCCGTGCGGCAAGATACGGGCTATCCTGGGCGCGTGGCGCTGCCATTGTGTCCATCCTGTTCTTGAGAAATTATTTATCCGGGCGCTCTGGTGGCGAGGGCGATGAAGACGTCTTCCCTCGAGCCTGATCGAGCTTTGCGTTGGCTAGCCCGAGGATGGAGCCGGCATAGGCTCCTGGCGAGCCGATTGCCTTCTCTTTGGCCGCGGATCCCGCCGCCGATGCTCCAGCGCCGAAGCTCGCCCCCATGCCACGAAGGGCGGCCCCTGCAACCGAGGAGCCTCCTCCCCTTGCCGATTGCGCCGCTGCGAAGCCGGCGCCGGCCGCGCCAGCCGCGAGAAATGCGCCTCCGGCCGCAAACGACGCGGCCTGTCCGCCATGTCGGATGCTTTCCATCCCACCCGAGACCGAAGCGCCCTGCACCACACCCTGCATAATGTTGGGGACGTACATGGAGATGATGAAGACAACAACGGAGATGCCGGCAATCGCGAGCGTCGTGATGAACCTATCCGCCTCGGCTGTCGGCGCACTGGAGAGGCCGACGAGAACTTCCGATCCGATACGCGAAATCATAACCAGAGCCATCAGTTTCATGCCGACGCCAAAGGCGTAGACCAGGTAACGGACCGCGAAGTCCTTGGTAAAGGATGATCCGCCAAGCCCGAGCATGATCATGCCGGCCAGCAGCCCGATATACATCTCGACCATGACGGATACGAAAATTGCAGCCACCAGCGAAAAACAGACGACCACAACGCACATTGCCATGACGGCGGCAATCGCCAGGACGTTGTCCTCAAACATGCCAAATTTGGCCTGTTCCGACATTTTTGACGCGACGCGGATGCCTGCGTCGAACACTTCTGCCGGCGACGCAGAGCCTGCGCCAGCGCCGATCTGAAACAGGCTGTCGACGACCGCTTTTGCGAATGTCGGCCCTTGGGTAAGGACGAAGGCGAAAAAGCCGATAAACATGATACGACGTACCAATTCGGCAAACCAGCTGTCGAGGGAGGCCGCCTGGATTGCCAGCCAAACTGCCGCAATGCCGACTTCTATCCCGGCCAGAACCCAGAACAGCGACTTGGCAGCGTCCATAACGGTGTTTTCCCACCCTTTGGCGGCAGCAGAAACCTGATTTTCCAGTTCTGTAAGCACCTGCCCTTGCTGAGCGAAGGCTGGCGGTACGATCAGCAGGCAAACTGCACCGGCGACAAATGAAATTCGAATCAGATGATGCTTCACCATCTCGGTCGCATCTCCTGTCCTTTCGGGATCGGAGCCGGTTCTTTCGATGTCCCGAAGAATTTTTCGCGAATGGCCTGCTGTTCAACACTCAACCGGGGCGACGAAGGGGAGCCATTCCTTACGACGGCTGCGGTCACAATCGCGACCAGTATAGCCGTGATGGCAACTAGAGAGATGATAAATTGCGTTTGGGTCACCAGCGCGGCTCCATTTTCTGGCCTCGCGGAATGGACATGACCTCAGCGTTGAAGAACTTTTCACGGCGCGCTTGGGCGAGATCCCTTTCGGTCTGTTCGCTTTGCAGCCATGTTCCCATCAGCGTGGTCTGCTGGGAGACAATGCCTCGCAGCTTCTGCATCTGGGCAACTTGCTGAGCGGCAATCTGGTGACCGACCTGCAGCGCCTTCATCTGGCCATCTGCCGACTGCGACATCGAGCGTAGCTCGCTCATCGTGTCTTCTTCGCTATCGAACTGTTCGGCCGTCAGGCTCGCGGCCTTCAGCGTGCTGGCGATCGTGTCGCGGTTGGTATTCGACCAGGTCTGATAGGTAGATGAGAAAGTATCTGCATTTGGCAAACTGGTTTTGAGATCCGCATAACTCTTAAAGCGTTGCTTCAAGAGGTCATCGGCATTGCCCATCGAAAATGCGATGCCTTGCCCCTGATTGACGAGATTTCGCAATCGGTTCAGATCGCCTTCGACGTGGCCCCAGAAATGGCTCGGCAGCTGCGCCGTGTTTTGCAGCATATTCCCGTAGATGTTGAGCTGATTCTGGATTTGCTCGGCAAGCTGCGTGATTTGGGTGATCTGGTTTTCGATTTGGGTGCCGGACTGGCCGACCAACGAGATGAGCTCACCGTTGTTGAGAAGCTGCGTCCACTCTGTTGCCTGGCCCGTGGCCGCTCCGGCGAATGATGTGGCGGGCGTAAATGCCATGCCGAACCCGATGGCGATCGACATGATTGTTCGCCCTGCCATAGGTGACTGGTTTCGGTTATCCATGGTAAGTGATCCCCCTTTCGATAAGCCACTTCCCTGGCCATTCTGGCCCGTGGGCGGATTGCAGTGCCCGAATGCGCGCGAGGTCGGATTTTCCCGAAGCGCCGACGAATGACAGCGTGACCGGGCCGAGCGCCATATCGAACAGGCGCCGCCCATCCGGGGAGGTCACGTAATATTCGCGCTTGGGGATGGCGTTCGCGACAATCTCGATCTGTCGCTCGTTGAAGCCGATCCGCTCATAGAATTCTCTCGTGCCGGTCTCACGTGCAGCCCCGTTGGGTAGGCAGATCTTCGTCGGGCATGACTCCTTCAGAACGTCAATGATCCCCGAGCGCTCGGCATCCGAAATCGATTGCGTCGCGAGAATGACGGCGCAGTTCGCCTTACGCAGGACCTTCAGCCATTCCCGAATCTTGTCGCGGAAAACCGGGTGGCCGAGCATGAGCCAGGCTTCATCGAGAACGATGAGGCTCGGACGCCCGTCGAGACGCTTTTCGATGCGCCGAAACAGATAAGTCAGGACGGGCACTAGGTTGCGCTCGCCCATGTTCATCAATTGCTCTATCTCGAAGCACTGGAAACGGCCGAGCGTCAGGCCGTCGGATTCAGCGTCGAGAAGCTGGCCCATCGGGCCATCAACCGTATAGTGATGGAGGGCATCCTTGATCTCACGCATCTGGACCCCGCTGACGAAGTCGGACAGTGAACGACCGGGCGCAGAAGCCATCAGGGCGATCTGCCTCGAGATCGCATTGCGGTGATCCGGTGTGATCGTCACGCCCTGCAGGGCGACCAAGGTCTCGACCCACTCGGACGCCCAGGCTCGGTCGCCGTCAGTCGAAAGTTCCGAAAGCGGGAAGAAGGCGAGGTTCGCCCCCTCCCCCATATCGCCACCGATCTCGTAATGGTCGCCGCCGGCAGCCAGCGTCAGCGGCAGCATGGAATTTCCCTTGTCGAAGGCGAAAATCTGGGCGTTCTCGTACCGGCAAAACTGAGCCGCAGTCAGGGCCAGCAAAGTCGATTTTCCCGAACCGGTCGGCCCGAAGATCAGCGTGTGGCCGACGTCGTCTACATGCAGGTTCAACCGAAATGGCGTTGAGCCGGAAGCCACCTGCATGAGCGGCGGCGCATCCGGCGGATAGAAGGGGCAAGTGGCCGTTGGACTGCCCGACCAGACAGAATTGAGTGGGACGAGATCAGCGAGATTACGCGTATTGATCAACGGCTCTCGAATATTGCAGTACCAGTTTCCAGGCAGGCTCCCGAGAAATGCATCGGTCGCATTCAGCGTCTCAATCCGGGCGCCAAATCCCTCGGCCTGGATCAAACGACGGACAGCTTCGGCTTTCTCCTGAAGCATTGCGCGGTTTTCGTCGAACAGGATGATGACAGGCGTGTAGTAGCCATAGGCGACAAGCTGCGATGATGCCTCGGCAATTGCATCCTCGGTCTCCGCCACCATCGACATGGCATCCTGATCGACGGATCGGGATTGCGTCTGAAACAGCTGATCGAAAAACGGCCGAACTTTCTGTTGCCACTTCTTGCGGGTCCGCTCAAGACGCTGCTTGGCCTCTTCAGCATCGAGGAAGATGAAGCGAGACGACCAGCGATAGGTGAGCGGCATGAGGTTGAGGCTATTGAGAATACCTGGCCAGCTCTCGGCCGGAAGGCCGTCGATCGCGATCACGCCGAGAAATCTGCTTTCGATGCGTGGCGTCAGGCCATGCTCCAGTTCGGCAGTCGCCAGCCAGTCGAGATACATGGGGATTTCCGGCAGCCGCACCGGATGGTTCTCGCCGGTGATCGCGAAGCGGATGAATTGAAAGAGCTCGTCATAGCGCGCGACACGTTGACCGCCTCTCTCGCCTGCTTCACGGGTCTGCATTCGCTGCACCGAGACGACATTGCCTAGATACTGCTCGATCTCGCGGATTGAGCGCCGGAAGGTTTCCAGCACTGTTTCCGCATAGCTAGCCGTCCGGCTTTCGGTGTCGGAATAGATGTATCTCGTGAGACCACTGCGGCGTCTCTCCGGCGGCCGGTACGTCAGGATCAGGGCATGCCGGCTTTCGAAGTGGCCCTGCTCGCGTCCAAAATGCCTGCGGCGTTCATCATCGATCATCGCGGTAACAGCGTCTGGAAAGTAACTCCGATCAGACGAAGGATAGTCGATGGTCGGAACGCGCACGGCTTCCACCTGAATCATCCAGCCGGACCCGAGGCGGGAGAGAATGGCGTTGATCTGCCGGGACAGTTCGTTGCGCTCGAAGTCGGTCGCGCTCTCCGAATCCGGACCGGCGAAATACCACCCGGCCATCAGGCTCCCGTCCTTCAAAAGCAGGATGCCGTTATCGACTAGGCCGGCATATGGGACGAGATCGGCGAAAGACGGGCCGGTCGATCGAAAGGCGCGCAGTGCCACCATCTTGGAAACCTCAGTAGCTTCGCCAGGGGGAGGATGTCGGCAGGTAGTGCGCGCGGTAGCGCATGTGGCGCACATACACCTGCCGCATCACCGGGTCGGATTTCGCCATCATCCGCAGCGCGCCAACAACGACGATCCAGATCGCAACACCGAAAAGGGCAGAATAAAGCGTGAGCACCACGAAGATCAGGATCACCGAGGCGAGCCCCGCCAAGAGCACCAGTTCTCGATCCGCTCCCATCAAAAGGTGCGGGCGCGAGAGCGCGCGATGAATGCGATTGCGACGGAGCGCGGAGCCGGCGTCAGCCATTGGCCCTCTCCTCTCTCGCTGGCTCCGATCCAAGTGGCGGGTTCGTTTGGTCGGCGACTGTAGAAATCCCGATCGATGCACCGGTCGCCCCGAAGAGACCGACAATTGTCGTTGCGCCGAGCAGGATGCCGGCAACGAGCACTACATACATGAGGCGCCGCGCGAAATCG
Source organism: Hyphomicrobiales bacterium (assembly GCA_900472575.1). Classification (GTDB taxonomy): domain Bacteria; phylum Pseudomonadota; class Alphaproteobacteria; order Rhizobiales; family Rhizobiaceae; genus Neorhizobium; species Neorhizobium cellulosilyticum. The sequence goes on along the minus strand of UCIV01000048.1, from coordinate 3,365 downwards.
TTGAGCTCGCCGCCGAAGATCAACATGCCGCCGGCGATCGCAACGGCGGCAAGTGCGATATAGCCGGCAACCGGGCCAGTGATTGATTCCTGGATCTGCTGGAGCGGTCCTTCCCATGGCAGACTGCCGCCCGAGCTGGCAAGCGCCGGCCCGACGATCGATGCGCCGAAGATGGCTGCGAGAATTCCCAAACGGAGCAGACGATTATGCGGCATGGCTGTCCTCATCGATTTGTGGATAATGTTCAGTCTGGTAGCGGGAACCGGTGAAGCCCTCGACATGAAGGACTTCCCTCACACGCCGTCCGCGGCCGGCGCGCTCAATCGAGATCACCAGATCGACCGCTTCACCGATGACAGCTTGCATCGACTGTTGGCTCGCCTCGGCGGTCAGTTGCTCAAGGCGGCGCAGCGCCGACATCGCCGTGTTGGAATGGATTGTCGTCACACCGCCCGGGTGGCCGGTGTTCCAGGCCTTGAGTAACGTGAGAGCGGCCCCATCGCGCACCTCCCCGACAATGATCCGGTCAGGACGCAAGCGCATCGTGCTCTTGAGAAGCCTAGCCATATCGATGGCGTCGCTCGTATGGAGGCTGACGGCATTTTCCGCTGTGGACTGGATTTCGGTAGTGTCCTCAAGGATGACCATACGGTCATCGGGCGCCGATTTGACAACTTCGGCGATGACAGCGTTCGCGAGCGTCGTCTTCCCGGACCCTGTACCGCCTGCGATGACGATGTTGAGCCGATTGGCGATAGCGCTTCGGATGATTGAACGCTGTGCTTCCGTCATGATGCCTGTGGTGACGTAATCGTCGAGCGGAATCAGGTGCGACGCGCGCCGCCGGATGGTGAAAGTGGGAGAGTTGACGACGGGAGGGAGGAGCCCCTCGAAACGGTGGCCACCCATAGGAAGCTCACCGGAGATGATGGGGCGCTCACCATCGGCCTCGGATTGCAGAGAGTGAGCAACGGAGCCGATCACCGTTTCCGCGGCTGCCGGCTCCATCTTGCCCGCCGGGGCGACACCGTGCCCGAGCCGTTCGATGAACAGCTTGCCATCGGGATTGAGCATGATCTCGACGACGGTTGGGTCGTCGAGGGCAACACATAAGCGCTCACCAAGCGCGTTCTGCAGTTTCCGGACAAGGCGGTAGTGCGATTGAAGCATTGATGAGATCGTCCCCTCGTTTGAATATGCGTGGAGACAAACCGTGAGCAGGCGGTGTTGTCGAGGTGCAAATTTGCACCTCGCGAGTTGGGAGGGCTACCAATGTTGCCGCAATTCTATCGCCCTAGAAGTGCAATCAAGCGTCAAAGTCGTTTTAACGAAGCTGCCCGATGCTGCCAAGCAAGAGCCTAATTTCTAAAGGATTTATTGACACTTGGTGGAGCTGCAGTGATTGCATTAAGTTATCGTTAACCAAAAATCTCTCGCTCGCCGTTAGAAATCAGAGCTTAGTGCCAATGGCGAAACTTTACAGGTTTTGCGGAAAATATCGCCACTGGTAGGGAATGGATTTTGGGATGGCGAAGAGCGCCGTAAAAGCAGCACCGGCAATAGAAGGTCAGACGGCCTTGATGGAGAGGCACGCCGACGCGTTGCCTACGCAATTGCAAGCCCATCACCTCAAGGTCTTTCCGCCAACTGCTGAAAAAGGCATTCGCTCCTTCGGTCCATCAGAGGCTGCTAAACTCCTCGAAATTGGGGAAACGTATCTCCGCGCAAACTGCTACTGGCCCATGAGGCGATGAATGCAGTTCACGATTAAATCGAAGGTCTAATCAAGAAAGCGTGGGGTAGGTCTGCATGAGCCGCAAGCACATCCTTGGCGTAACAACAGAAAACGCAGTTACACACGTAACGGACAGCCGTGCCGCAAGACCTCGCGCGATGCCGCTCCTTGGAGTTGCACGTAAGGAGCGCGATCCTGCGACCAAGTTAACGGCAAACATTGCCAATGCGCTTCGCGAACAGAACGACCGTTTGGGACGTGCAGAAGATATTGAGCGTCGGCTCTCGGAAGGCCAAACGGTTGTCGATCTGGACGCGGGAACAATTGAGCCATCGTTCGTTCAAGAACGTGTGTCAGGGGACATATCCGGCTTACTCGCGTCCATCAAAGGATCAGGGGCAGCAGGTGCCCATCCTGGTTAGACCGCATCCTGATCAACCAGGTCGCTACCAAGTAGCATTCGGCCATCGCCGTCTTCGTGTCCTTGCGGAACTTGGTTTGCCAGTCAAGGCTATCGTTCGCGAACTGAGCGCTGAACAGCTTGTGGTCGCTCAAGGACAAGAGAACAACGAGCGGGAAGATCTTAGCTTTATTGAGAAGGCTCGCTTTGCACACCAACTGAATAAGCAATTTCCTCGAGAAATCGTGATTGCCGCGATGTCGGTCGATAAGAGCAACCTCTCAAAGATGCTTCTTCTCGTCAATTGTGTCCCCGAGATTGAGCCAGTCAAAAAAGCTGACAAGTGGAAGATCTTTCGCGACACGTCGGTCCCCTACGAAAAGCTTGGCTTCAGTCCAGCAGCCCCGCTGTTCTCGATGCTCTCTTAAGTTTCTACCCGGAAAATGAACTCCGACACGATGCACAGATGATCGTCTTTCCATCGAATATCCAATTGTGCCTTCGAGCTCACAGAATGGCGCCATTTGCGGCGCTGGTTGAAGCCGGACTAATCATTCGCAGAGATAGCCCCAACGGCAAGCGGTATGCCCGTAGGGACAGAAGCGGCGATATTGAAACGCGCTTTTGGTTTCGACCTGTTCCCCCCTGCTCTCTCGTTCCGAGGAGCTGGCGTTTTTTTCCCAAGAAGTTGCCGCGGAACGTGAAGCGTTCCAGAGAGCAAGAAAGCCTCACGATAAGCCGGCGTGATTGCCGAAAGCTCATAAGCGCGGCTCTGGAGGAGGGCGCGTAAGGCGACTGGGCGGGGATAGAAGACGCATACCTATCGCTGGTCTCCAAGATTCCTCGATCGCCAATCTTAGCGGATCTGCTTGATCTTCGTGATGAGTTGGATCTGCTCCGTGAAGAGGTAGTCAACAGATTGAAAATTCGCATAAAAGCAGAAAATTGTAGCAGCAATGATGCTCTTGGTGAGCAGCACACACAGAATTCAAAACCAGAATCTACAATTGAATTTGAACCAACCTCCGAGAAAGAGCAGGGAGCGAAAACTGTGCCTGACAAGCTCAGGCAGACATGTTCTCACCGCTCGCATTGCTAGCTTTCGTTCGTGCACTGCAACGTTTAAAAATCAGTGCAGGATCTGGCTGAGGAAGAGTTTGGTGCGCTCGTGCTGCGGATTGTCGAAGAACTCGGCCGGCGAGTTCTGCTCGACGATCTGGCCCTGGTCCA
>UCIV01000049.1:76827-98976 GCA_900472575.1 Hyphomicrobiales bacterium | reverse complement strand
CGCGAACTGGCGCAACGCTCGGCCACCGCTGCAAAGGAGATCAAGGTTCTGATCGGTAACTCGGTGCAAGAGGTCGAGGGTGGCGTGACGCTGGTGCGTTCGACCGGCGAGGCGCTGGTGGAGATCGCCGTGCTTGTCGAGAAGGTCAATGCCCATGTCGACACGATCGCCACGACATCGCAGGAACAGGCGAGCGGGCTGGCCGAGATCAATTCCTCGGTNNGCCATGGTGGAAGAGACGACGGCGGCAAGCCAGACGCTTGCCGACCAGAGCCTGCATCTGCAGCAATTGCTGGGGGGCTTCAGGCTCGGCAATACCGGTATCCGCTCCGTCTCCCGCGCTGCCTGACGCGTTCGATACGGTTGATTTCCCAAAGGGCCGGAACGCGGAGGCGCCCGGCCCTTTCCCGTAATATGGCGAAGCCGATCCGAAATGGCCCGCAAACCGCCATGCTTCATCAAGCTTTCGTTTACCCAATCTGCCTAAAATCAAAACCTGTGTCATTTCGGCATCGAGCGAGAGGCAACTGGTATGGCGTATGCTTCCCTATCGACGCGAGTGATCAGCTCGCTTCTGGTTTCGACCTTTCTGGTCGCCTGTTCGGCAGAGAGCCTCGTGCCGCCGGCATCGATCGACAATGGCACGCAGGTCGGCTCCATCTCGCGCTCGTCGCCGCCGTCACCGATTTCCCAGCCCGCATCGCATCAGCCCTATTCAGTTGCTTCCGCGCCCGTTTCTCAGGCAAGCGGCGGCGGATATCTGGCGGCGCCTTCAGCCCAATCACCGATGCAATCAAATGGCGGCGGTCATTATCTGCGCGCCCCGAATGGTGCGCCGGCGACGATCCCGGCCGAAGGCGTCAACATGGATGAAGAGTTCGGTTTCAGCCCCGACGAAAGCGATGTCGTCGGTTTGGCCGAGGAGCAGGATGGCGATATCGCAGAAGGGGTCGGCGACCAGCCGGTGGTCGGTGGCATCGGCACCGATAATCCGGTGGCGCTTAACGCACGTCGTCAGCCGATCGATGACCGCGTAATCGTACCACCGAAGCGGTCAGCAGCGGGCATTGGCAGGCAGGGCTCTTCCGCCCCAATGACCTGGGGTGACAATTCTCCCGTGACCGCACCCGGTCGGGCGCCGGCGCGCGCCGAGGAGGTCGCCATGCTGCGGCCGAATAATCCGGTCGCCGGCCCGGTAACCGACGATGCCCCGATGAGCGCGCCTGATGGCGCCTGGCAGCGCACGGTCATGCCGCAGTCGGAAGTGGCCTGCCGCACCGAACTGCGCCGTCTCGGTGTCGAGTTCAAGGATCTGCCGCGCATTTCCCAGGGGCCGAGTTGCGGTATCGATTATCCGGTGAAGCTTGCCGGCCTTTCCGGCGGTATCGATGTGAGGCCGGCGGTGACGCTGAACTGCCAGGTGACGCTTGCCTTCGCAAAATGGGTGAAGAACGATCTGGCGATTTCCGCCCGCACCCGGTATCTCACCGGCATTCGACAGATCCAGCCGATGGGCGGTTATTCCTGCCGCAAGATGAACAACAGCCGCCAGCGCTACAATCCGATGTCCGAACATGCCCGCGGCAACGCGATCGATATCGGCCGGATCACGCTCAAGAACGGTCACGACATCGATGTTCGCAAGAAGGGGCTGTTCTCTTTCCGCGAGGGCGGGCTGCTGAAATCGGTGCGCGGTGACAGCTGCAAGTATTTCTCGACGGTACTTGGCCCCGGCAGCAATGCCGAGCACTGGAACCATTTCCACTTCGACCTTCGCTCACGAAAAGGCGGTCGCCAGTATTGCAACTGAGCGAAATATCTGGATTTGAAGCCTGATATGCCGAGAAACTTCTCGATGCTCAGTTGAGGCGCTTGGAAGGGGAAGGCGCGAGCATGTCTTTTTCTCCGATATCGCAGCTATCGGTATCGCGGAAATCTGCCGGCAGGGGAATTGTCAGCGCATCGACCATGAAATTCGCCAGATCATCAAGGGACGCGAAGTCGAAATCATCAGCTTCAGCCTCAGCATTAGCCTCTGGGGCGTTTTCGGTTTCTTGCTGAATTATGTTCTTCTTCACGGAATTCGGCATGATCATCGACTCTCATCTGCAGCAACGAATTTAGGAAAAATATGTGGTCTGGTATCGTGGCACCACATATAAGGCAACGTACCCGAAATTGCATACGTCAATTGCCTGTATCTATTTCATCGCCAAAGAGTTTCTGACGGCAATGAAAAGCAGGATGTTGCTGGGAGTCGGCAACGGCGAACTCACGGCAGCATCTTATCGGACCAGATATTTCTGTTTTCTAAATGTCATCTCGCGAGCCGGCGTCGCTGCTGTTTGCGCCAACCCTTGCCCCCCCATTATTTGAGGGGTATTTCAGCATCTGCCGTAACTACAGTCGCCACCCGTTTGGGTGAGCCGCTTTCGGAATTGCAGCACTGATAACAGGGTGCCCGGATACCCTGTTTCGGCAAAACGGATTGACCGACGAGTGTGTCATGGGGCGGTAGGAAGGCAAGTCTTCCCTGTCCTTTACCCTACGGTCCGAACGTACTGATGACATTGTGGGGCCGTCGCCACGCTGTGACTTGTCTGACAACGACAATGATGCGATGAGGTCTCTTGATGATGAACAACCGTCAAGGGCCGTTTTCTCGGCTTAGTAGTGCATGCCCCGCCCAATCGCTCATGCCTTTTTCTTCCGGCTCATGAGTTAAAATCGCTGCCGGAGAACGTGATGCCTGCCTTTCTCGATATTCTTCCCTTCGTGGTGGCGCTGCTTGCTGCCGGCGTTCTGGCAGGGCTTCTTGCCGGCCTGTTCGGGATTGGCGGTGGCGCTATCCTCGTGCCGATCTTCTTTCACGTCTTTGGGCTGCTCGGCGTGGACGATGCGGTGCGCATGCATCTGGCGTTAGGTACATCGCTTGCCATCATCGTGCCGACTTCGGTTCGCTCTTTCACGGCGCACCGGCAGCGTGGAGCCGTGGATATCGACCTCCTGAAGGGCTGGATCATTGCCGTTCCGTTCGGCACGCTTATCGCCACATTGATCGCCGCCTGGGCGTCCAGCACGGAACTAAGGCTGATCTTCGCGGTGATCGCGCTCGTCCTGGCGCTGCGAATGATTTTCAATCGGGCAAGCTGGAAACTCGGCGAAGATCTCCCCAGAAATCCGCTGAAATTCTTGGTCGGTACCGGCATCGGCATCCTGTCGGGCCTGATGGGGATCGGCGGCGGCGTGTTGAACAACACCTTCATGACACTTTACGGCCGCACCATCCACCAAGCGGTCGCAACCTCCTCCGGCGTCGGTGTGCTGATCTCAATCCCTGGTCTTGTCGGTTATATCTGGGGCGGCTGGGGCAAGAGCGGCTTACCACCGTTTTCGACCGGTTATATCAACTGGCTGGCAGTGGCGCTGCTGATCCCGGTCACGCTCTATACGGCACCTTACGGTGCACGGCTTGCGCATGCGCTGTCCAAGCGCCAGCTGGAGGTCGGGTTTGCGCTATTTCTCGTCTTCATCGCACTGCAGTTTTTCGCCAGCGTGATTTTCTAGTGTTATGCCGACGTGAAGGGCTACCGTCTCTTTTGCGTCACAAGCGGACTTAGAAGCGCCGACCGGCTTGGACAATAGAACGCCGTCAGGCTTTCAATGCACTCCGGCAACTAAATGGACGCCGCCGAACGGGTTGTATTTGAAGTCTTCTTCTTCGTATTGATTGATAGCTTTCAGCTCTGCACCGTAGCGGATGACGACCTTTTCTATGCCATCAGATGCCATCTCATCTGCGACGCTGTCGATCACGGCACTAAGCACCAGTTCATCCAGGGGTGAACTGCTCGGTACCAACACCTCCGGTAGGCCAACAAGATGAAAGCCCACGCTGGACAAGTAATCGTCGCAGGTAAGCGGCCTCTTCGTGAAGGCGAGGCGGCACGCTCTAGCCGCTGCGCTAGGCTCCGCGCTTTTCGCGTCCCGCGCGAGCTGCCGCCACCGAGCAACTCCATGCGCGACCCCGGCACTCTCTCCTTTTGCCGCAGTCGCGCCTGCTTCAAGCATTCGCTCAACCAGCCTTAAGGCCGTCAGCGAAACGGCAGGGGCTTCCGCAGCCTCCATGAGTGGACCGACGACATAGACGACGCATCCGTGGCTCATAACAGCCTCGACGTCACGCTGATGCCACGCGTCTTCGTGCACCTGGTCCCAAGAAACTGCGAAGCTCTCGCTCATCCGAGCGTCGGACGCGTCTTGAGAGAACGCCATGTCGATTTCGAAATCCGCGGCAAGGACTTCTATCGCGGATTGGGTAGACTGCAACAACTCCTGGAATCCGCCTGCGGCTCCGAGGAAGCAGAGGACGTGGCGCGGTCTGTACTCGGAGAAAGTCTTTAAGCACATCTTCGTTCGCCCCGTTGTGTGATCAGATACTCTGTCTGGCCGTTTTGATTACGTGAGCACTTCGCACCAGAGGCAGTCGTTGCCTTGGTCTAAGCCTTATGTTTTTTGTATATTGCGATACCAAGATCGATAACTATGCCGCGTCGCTATGGAGAAAAATCATGCGTTTCCCAGAAGAGAGACTTTGGGACCACATTAATGATGGGTGGAGCCGCATGTCATTCAAACAACGCAAGTTTTGGGACGCTATTAAACGGCCACCTGAAGAATGGGAGTTGAAGGGTTACGGGCCTTGCTGGGTTGTCGCATTAATTGGCGAAATTGTGATTTACTACAACCATTATGAGCATGGGTTTAATCGATCACCGTGGTCGCAGTTTGGCGTCATCGAACGATATCAATCGCTGCAAGATGAGTTGGAGGGCGCGGTTCAGACGCAGCTCAATAGTCTTGAAGCAGGCTACGACGTTGGCCCGTGGACTAGCGGCCCAATCGCTGGGGAATATGCTGTCAAGCATACCCGATGACCGGTTTGGGCCGATAACGGTCAACCCCGAACGTCGGCATCGTCCCAAAATCCCGAACGCAATATTCTTCCATGAAGGGATAGCTTCATGGGAACGCGACCCTATATTGCGGCATCTCCGGGGAACAACTTCCTCGCAATGTCGCCCTATACAAATGCGGTTCCCATGCCCCCCATTATTTCCGTACAGCAACTGACAAAGACCTATGGCAATGGGTTCGAGGCCTTGAAGGGCATCGATCTCGATATCGAGCGCGGCGAAATCCTCGCTTTGCTCGGGCCGAACGGCGCCGGCAAGACGACGCTGATCTCTATTGTCTGCGGTATCGTCAACCCGACCGGCGGCAAGGTGCTTGTCGGCGGGCATGATGTGGTCAAGGATTTTCGCCAGACGCGATCGCTGATCGGTCTCGTGCCGCAGGAGCTGACCACCGATCAGTTCGAAACGGTCTGGAATACGGTAAGCTTTTCCCGCGGCGTCTACGGCAAGAAGCCGAACCCGGCGCTGATCGAGAAGATTTTGCGCGAACTGTCCTTGTGGAAGAAGAAGGACAACATGTTGCGCGAACTTTCCGGCGGCATGAAGCGGCGCGTGCTGATCGCCAAGGCGCTGAGCCACGAGCCGGAAGTGCTGTTCCTCGACGAGCCGACAGCCGGCGTCGATGTCAGCCTGCGCCGCGACATGTGGGAAGTGGTCAAGCGGCTGCGCGAGGATGGCGTCACCATCATTCTGACCACCCATTATATCGAGGAGGCCGAGGAGATCGCCGACCGCGTAGGGGTCATCAATGGCGGGCAGCTTCTGTTGCTGCAGGAAAAGACCGGGCTGATGAAACAGTTCGGCCGCAAGCAGATGAAACTCGAACTGACCGAGAAGCTGGATGAGATACCGCCGAGCCTTGCGGCCTTTTCGCTTTCGCTCAGTGAAGACGGCATGTCGCTTACGCATGAATACAGCCACGAGGAAAGCCAGGACAGCATTGCCTCGCTGCTTTCGGCGCTGACGGCGGCAGGCATCCATTTCCGGGATCTCTCGACCCGGCAAAGCTCGCTGGAGGACATTTTCGTTGCTCTGGTGGAGGAAAAGGCATGAATATCGAAGCGATCAAATCCATCTACTTCTTCGAGATGGCGCGCATGCGCCGCACGCTTTTGCAGAGCGTCATCTCCCCGGTCATCACCACCTCGCTCTATTTCATCGTCTTCGGCACGGCGATCGGTTCGCGCATCCAGTCGATCGAAGGTGTGTCCTACGGCTCGTTCATCACGCCGGGCCTGATCATGCTGACGCTTCTGACCCAATGCGTCGCGAACGGCTCGATCGGCATATACTTTCCGAAGTTCACCGGCACGATCTACGAGATCCTGTCGGCGCCGGTGGCTATGACGGAGATCCTGATCGGTTATGTTGGTGCAGCCGCCAGCAAGGGGCTGATCATCGGGTTGATTATCCTCGCGACAGCTTCCTTCTTCGTCGATATCCGCATCGCCCATCCGTTCATGATGGTGCTCTTCCTTGTGCTCACCGCAATCACCTTCAGCCTGTTCGGCTTCATCATCGGTGTATGGGCGAAGAATTTCGAGCAGTTGAACATCGTGCCGATGCTTGTCGTGCCGCCGCTGACATTTTTGGGTGGAAGCTTCTATTCGATCGACATGCTGCCGCCATTCTGGCAGGCGGTGAGCCACTTGAACCCGGTTCTTTATCTCGTCAGCGGCTTTCGCTGGAGCTTCTATGAGATTGCCGACGTCAATCCGGTGATCAGCCTGATCATGATCGGCGTCTTTCTGGCCCTGTGCCTGTCGATGCTTGGCTGGATGTTCAAGACGGGTTATCGGCTGCGCAGCTGACGCGGGGAGGGCGATAGGCGGCTTATCCCCGCCTATCGCTTTGTCTTTCAACAGTCGGCAACTCTTATCCGAGCGACAGCTGGCGGCGTTCGCCGCGTGCGGCCATGACTGATGCAGCAAGCAGGCTGGCTGCCGCAAGAAGCATCACGACGGAAACCGGACCCTGGGTTTCGATCAGGAGGCCGCCGAGAACCGCGCCGCTCGAAATCGCGATCTGGAAAGCCGGGATCACCAGAGCGCCGGCGCTTTCCGCCTCATCCTGCGCATGGCGCACGACGAAACTCTGTACGCTGACCGGGAAGGCACCGAAGGCGAGGCCCCAGAATGCGATCGCAGTCGCCGCAACGGCAAGCGAGGCACCGCCAACCGCCAGAAGGACGGCCGATGCGGCAACGAGCGTGGTGAACAGGACGATCGACAGGCGCGGGCTGCGTTCCGAAACCATGCCGCCGAGCATGTTGCCGAAAAAGCCTGCAACGCCATAGGCCAGCAGGATCAGCGAGATGGTTTCGACATCAAGCTGCGGCACCCGCTCCAGGAACGGACGGATATAGGTGAAACCGGCAAAATGGCCTGCAACGAAAAGCAGGATGGTGATCAGGCCGGTGCGGATTGCCGGCCGGCGCATCAGCGCCGCAAGCGTGCCAAGCCCGGCGTGACCGGTCGGCGGCAAAGCGGGCAGGAGCGTCGCCTGGGCGACCAATGCAACGAAGCCGACGGCAGCGGACAGATAGAATGCCGCCCGCCAGCCGAGCGTGTCGCCGATCCAGGCGCCGAGCGGCGCGGCACAGACGGTGGCAAGCGAAACGCCGGCCATGATGATGGCCATCGCGCGCGGCATCCGCGCCGGTGGGACAAGGCGCATGGCTAGTGCTGCCGACATGGCCCAGAAACCGCCGAGCCCGACGCCGAGAAGGATGCGGGCGGCGAATACCGTATAGATATCGGTGGCGATCGCGGCGAGGAGGCTGGAAATGACCAGAAGTGTCGTCAGCGCCAGGACTGTCCAGCGCCGGTCGATCTTGCGGGTGCCGATGATGACGCCGGGTCCGGCGATTGCGGCAATCACCGCGGTGGTGGTGATCGACTGGCCGGCGACGCCGGTGCCGACACCGAGATCAGCCGAGAGCGGGGTCAACAGGCTGACGGGAAGGAATTCGGCAGTGACGAGGCCGAACACGCCCAAGGTCAACGAGGCGACTGCGCCCCAACGTGCGACATCATGTTCCGTTCGCGCTGCATCGTCAGATGATAAAGGGGTGCCGTGCATGAGATTCTCCTGAATTGCAGCCTATTTGGCTTCTGTCAGGAATAGGCGTGACGGCTTGGCGTTTCCATGCTAGAAAATCCGACATGCTTGACAGATCGTCCAAATTCTCATCGTCGACTGGAGCCGATCCCTTGTCGGAAATGCTGCGGGGCCTGCGGCTCGACGGTGTCGAATACGGGCGTTGCCGGCTCGCGGACCCTTGGGCCACGGCCTTTCCGGCCGAGGATGCGGCGCGGTTTCATTTCATTTCGTCCGGCAGGGCGCTTCTCAAGGCGCCTTCAGGCGAATGGCTGCAGCTGAATGCCGGAGATGCCGTCATACTGCCGCGCGGTGACGCCCATGTGATAGCGAGTGCCGAGACTGTCGAGCCGCTGCCTTTCGGGCGTTACGGCAAGAAGCAGGTCTGTGAGGGCGTATTCGACATGCAATGCGCCGATGCACGTTGCGGCACGGTGGCGCTGACCGCGTCGATGCGCTTCAATATAGACAGGTTGCATCCGCTTCTGCAGCTCATGCCCGAAACGATGCTGACCAGCGACCTTGCAACCAGCGAGCCGGCCATTCCGCATCTTCTGGATGCCATGGCGCGCGAGGTGGATATGGATCGGGTCGGCGCCGGCGGCATTCTGGCACGGCTGGCGGATGTCCTGACGGCGACGATCATTCGCACCTGGGTCGAACACGGCTGCGGCAATACGAATGGCTGGATTGCGGCGGTGCGTAATCCGGAGGTCGGGCGGGTTCTCGCCGCCATTCACCTGGAGCCTGAACGTGACTGGTCTGTGGCCGAACTTGCGCGGCTGATGGGTGCCTCACGTTCCGGTTTCTCCGAGCGGTTTGCCCGCGTCGTCGGAGAAACGCCCGCCCGGTATGTTGCGCTGGTGAGAATGCACCAGGCGCGTCTCTGGCTGAAGCAAGGCATGCGGGTAGCGACGGCGGCCGAAAAACTCGGTTATGACGCTGAAGCCTCGTTCAGCCGTGCCTTCAAGCGTATCATCGGACACCCACCAAGCCATTTTCGAGGCAAGCCGGACAGCGAAACGGCGCCTGACGAGATGGTCGAACTGGCCGCGGTCGGGTGAGGCGAAGGACGCGGGAACCGGCTCTGCCCATCCGATGGCGCGAGGAGCTGGAAGCCTGATGGACCGGCGGCGTTTCTCAAGCGTGTCGTCACAATGAGACGGCGTGTGCCGGCTTGCCTAATCCCTTAGCCGCAACTCGTCTGTCTGCATGTTGAGCGAACTCAGCGTCGACAGAAAGCTCATGCCAAGCAGGCTTTCGTCCAGCATTCCGTCCTGGGCTACCATGGCGCGGACGTTTCTGCGCGAGATCGGGCCGATGGCGATCTCGTCGAGCCTGACGGGGGCGGCCATGGCAGGGCCGTTGGCGGTCATTACCCGGACAGTGTAGGCGAGGCCGCCGGTATCTATTCCGACTGCCGAGGCATCCTCGAAGGAGAGAACCACGCTGCTGGCACCGGTGTCGACGAGCATCGGGATGTTTTTTCCGTCGACCGCGACATCGGCCTGGAAATGCCCGCCGAGTGCCTTCTGGATGATGACCTCGTTTCCGTCGCTTCCCGTGACGACGACGGCTCGGCCGGGCATCAGTCCTGCGACCATGCGGCCGGCGAACTGGTTGGCGTCGTTTCTGTAAAGATAGGCGGCAACCAGTCCGAGGATGATGACCAGCCAGATGGCGAGATTGCGTAATGCCTCGTTCATGCCGCCGCGGCGACCGGCAAGAATGCCGGCACCAAGCAGGCCGGCAATCGGGACGAGATAGATGAGTTGGCCGAAATCGTTGTTGTCGATGCCGAAGGTCTGGCCCGACGAATGGTTGAAGACCAGCAGCGCAAGGCCTGCGCCGAGCACGAGAAGCACGAAGGTCAGTCCGTTCATGTGATCTGGCGCTCCTTTGCTATTTTCTGTCGTCTGGTCTCCCGCCGCGGTTTTCGTTCGACCGTTTCCAGCCGGGCGGTAAGCCCGTCCATGATCGAATGCCGCTCGGCATCGGAATAGTCGATCCAGCCGGCAATCTCGTCGCGCGTGCGGCCGCAACCAAAGCAATAGCCGGTTTTCAGGTCGATCGAACAGACAAGGATGCAGGGCGAAATCATGCAAACCTATATCGGAGGTTCAGGCGATCAGGGCAAGGGTCGAAAGAAGCACGATTTCGCTAACCTGTTGTGTGGCGCCGATCGTATCGCCCGTATGGCCGCCAAGCTTGCGGCGGACGAAAGCGGTAAAGAACTGGCCGGCGGCGGCGCAGACGAGGATCGCAAAGATCGCAACCGGAATGCCGAGGTGAGAGGCGATGAAGATCAGCCCCATCACGCCGCCGATCAGCAGTGCAAGGTTACGCGAGCCCCGTTCGGGTGCGCCGATGGCCACCGCCACGCCGTTTGTTCGGGCAGGCGGGAGCGCGCTCCAGTGCCAGATCATTACCGAGCGGCTGAGGCAGGCCGCGGCTAGCATCGAGACTGCCGCCAAGCTGGAATCGAACCGGGCGAGTGCCGCAAGCGATGCTGCGCGCAGCAGGAAGGACAAAAGCATTGCAACGACACCGTAGGAGCCGATACGGCTGTCTTTCATGATCGCGAGCGCATGTTCGCGGTCACGTCCGCCGCCCAGCCCATCGGCTGCATCCGCAAGGCCATCTTCATGCAGCGCGCCGGTCAACAGAACCATCAGTGACAGAGCAATCATGCTCGTCACAAGCGCGTCACCCGTCTGCGACAACATGTAAAGCACGAGTGCGGGGACGAGCGCGATCAGCACGCCGGCAAGCGGAAATGCCCTGACTGCACGGGAAAACGAGCCGCTTTGACCGAGAAAGAAACGGTCCGGCACGGGGATGCGGCTGAGAAATGCGACCGAGCGGGCTAGGTCGGCGATGAAATCCGTCGCGTTTGGCAGTTGTCGCTCCCGATATAGGCGATTAAGAGATGCGCACACAAAGCGCGATTTGCCGGTGAACACAAGTGCCGGACGATGACGCGCCGGCTAAGACGAGAGAGATTTCGATGAGTTTGAGCGGCCTGCCTTTCGACGATTTTCGTAACCTGATTGCCAACTTGCCGGGACCGGATCCGCGCGCATTGGTGGATGCCCGCGAGCGTGACGCCAAGCTGACAAAGCCGCTCGGAGCGCTTGGAAGGCTTGAGGAAATCGCCTTCTGGCTTGCCGCTTGGACGGGCAGGGCACCTGCGGTCAACCGCCCGCTTGTCGCGATCTTTGCCGGCAACCACGGTGTTACCCGGCATGGCATCACACCCTTCCCGCCGTCCGTGACGCAGCAGATGGTGGATAATTTTGCCGCAGGCGGTGCGGCAATCAACCAGATCTGCGTCACCCATGACCTGGGCCTGAAGATTTTCGACCTTGCGCTCGATTATCCGACCGGCGACATTGCAACCGAAGCGGCTCTTTCCGAGCGCGATTGCGCTGCGACCATGGCTTTCGGTATGGAAGCGATTGCCGGTGGCACGGATCTCCTCTGCCTCGGTGAAATGGGCATAGGCAACACTACGATCGCCGCAGCTATCCATCTGGCGCTTTATGGTGGCGAGGCCGAAGACTGGGTCGGTCCGGGCACCGGCTCCCATGGCGAGTTGATGGCCCGTAAGATCGCCGTCGTTAAACAGGCGGTCGAGTTCCACAAGGACCATCTCTCCGATCCGCTCGAAATTCTTCGCCGTCTCGGCGGTCGCGAGATCGCAGCAATTGCCGGTGCGATTCTGGCAGCCCGCATGGAAAAGATCCCTGTTCTGCTTGATGGCTACGTCGTCACTGCTGCCGCTGCAATTTTGAAGGCGATGAACCCGTCGGCGATCGACCACTGCCTGATCGGTCACGTTTCTGCCGAGCCGGGACATCTGCGCTCGATTGAAAAGCTCGGCAAGACACCGCTGCTGGCACTCGGCATGCGCCTAGGTGAAGGCACGGGCGCAGCACTGGCGGCCGGTATCGTCAAATCTGCAGCCGCCTGCCATACCGGCATGGTGACCTACGAACAGGCAGGCGTGACCAACAAGGCATAAGAGAACCGCCAATGGAAAACACGCCGCTCGACAGCACTCTTGGAAAGGCGAGCGGCGTCCGCCGGATTATCGCGGCGACCCGGTATTCGATGCAAGGTCTTGTGCGCCTGTGGCGTGAACAAGCCTTCCGGCATGAGGTCTATGCCTTCTGCGCAGGTCTCGCGCTCTTTGCGATCGTCGGCGCCGCGGCGATCGATTATTTCATCTTCCTCATTCTGACTTTGCTCCTGTTTTGCGTCGAGGCGCTCAACACGGCGATAGAGGAACTTGTCGACCGGATATCTCCCGAAATCTCCACGGTCGGGCGTCACGCCAAAGATCTCGGTTCTTTCGCTGTCTTCTGTATGCTGACCGCAAACGGATTGTTTGTGCTTTACGTTCTGGTCAAGCCCTTCTTTCGATTGCATTAGGAATGCGCAATATCGGCGTTTTCCGGATCTGCAGAGTTGCGATCACGGACCCGTGATCTTCAGATGCAACTTTTTATAGTGGACGCGCGAACGTCAAAAAATTAGCATTTGTCATGTTTTGGGGATTGCGGGACCTTTCACCTTGACCGATGACTCGATCGAAGTTTTTGAATCTGATTTCAAATGGATTGTTCGGGTATGCGAAAACGGAGAAGTGACGGAGCGCATTTTTAGCATCGCCGAACATGCCCATTCCTGGGCAGCAGGTCAGCGTATACGCATCAAATGTCCGCCGCAGAGATTCGCTTGCAGGCGCGAAGATTAACGACCGTGAACGATTTGCGGACGAATGCACGGGTGACTATTCGGTAAATAAGTTCAGGCGAAAGAACGCTTACGTTTTTCGATCGCCGGCGCATCGGCAACGGCGGGAATGCTTTGCATCACCCGGGTGGCAGGCAGGATGGCTATGACTTCGGTGCCTTCACGCAGTTTGGAACGAAGCACGAACTGGCCGTCATGCTTGGCCAGGATAGCTTGAACGATCGGCAGTCCGAGTCCTGTGCCCTGCTCGGCACTTTTGATGGCAATCGAACCCTGTCCGAAGGCCGACAGCACGACGGGAATTTCTTCCTCGGGAATGCCGGGGCCGTTATCCTTGATTGCCACATATTGTCCGCCGCCCGCCGTCCAGCCGACCTTGACCGAGATCTCTCCGCCCTGCTGCGTGAATTTCACCGCATTCGAGAGCAGGTTGAGAATGACCTGTCGGATCGATTTTTCATCTGCCCAGACATGCGGCATCTCGTTTTCGAAATTGTGGCGAATGGCGATGTTCTTCGCCCGTGCCCGCAACTGAACCATGCCGATGCAGTCCTCCGCTACTTCCAGTAGCGACAGCGTCTCCTCGTTGAGATCATAACGGCCGGCTTCGATACGCGACAGATCAAGGATTTCGTTGATCAGGTTGAGAAGATGCTCGCCGGAGCGGTGGATGTCGCCGGCATATTCGCGGTATGTGGGGTTCGGCATCGGGCCGAGCACTTCTGAACTCATGACCTCGGAAAAGCCGAGAATGGCATTGAGCGGTGTTCTCAGTTCATGGGACATGGAGGCGAGGAAGCGGGATTTTGCCAGATTGGCTTCCTCCGCCCGGCGCCGCGCCTCGTCCGACATCGATTTTGCCACTTCCAGCTCGGCGATCAGGTCGTCCTTTTCCGACTGGTAGGACATCAGGGTAAGGTTCGAGCGGTAGAGGCGGTCGCCGATGAAATGAAAGAAAACCACGGCGATGGCGCAGATCGCAGTCAAGCCGATGTCGAGGAGGTCCCGTGAGATCGCGACACGAAAGAGAAGTGCTGCAATCACCGGGACAAAGCCGACGAGAACGCCCTGGCGCAGCATGAAGCTGCTCATGGCTGTGATTGAAATCGCAAAGAGCAGGACGGCGCCCTTGTAGAAGTAAAAACTGTCGCCACCACACGCGTCGCAGGATTGAAGCGCAAAAGTCGCCCATCCGACGCCAAGCAGAATCTGCGCAAGCAGCAGCCGCCGGCGCCATTTAGTGGTTTCCGCCGCCGCGATTTCCTTGCGGCTGAAACGTCGGGCGAGCAGAAGGTTGATCGCATGCAGGCTGAGCATCAAAAGCGCCAAGGCAATCAGGTGGGCGCTCGGCGAGATATACATTCCGATCGCGGTGACGAGCGCGATGAAGAGGGGCACGACCGCCGCCGCCTGCAGTACCGCATTGACATGCATGGCGAGCATGTCACGGTCGAAGGCCTGGTTGCCGCTATTTGAAAGTTGCAGCCGTTCACGTGTCGCGCGGACGGTCTTGGATACCGCCTTGTTGCGGTGGCCACGCGATCGATCAACGATTATCTTGTCGGTCGAGATACTGACGCCGCTACTCATTGGTTGTGAACTAATTTATTCGGATGATTGAGAGCTTATGTTCCAAACCTTAAGAAGATACTGCCGGGAAAGGTTTTGTTTGCCATTCTCCTGAAGCTTCCGTTTGTAATTGAGACCGGATTGTGACCCGCCTTGCCAAGACCCTGAAGGATGGTTTGTTCCTCGGAGCATTCCTTGTCCTTGCCTCACTTATCGTTGCCAAGATCGACCTCAACGGTGACACCCGCGTCAACGGTCCGTTTTACGCGATCGACGGCGATACGCTGGCGGCTGGAGCCGAGCGCTTGAGGCTGATCGGCATCGATGCCCCCGAGGCTGATCAGTCTTGCGGCGAAGGGCAGAATGTCTGGACATGCGGCGATGCCGCACGCGACGCCCTGGCAAAATTCGCCTCGGCGCCCGACGTATATTGCGCAGGATCCTCCAGGGATCGTTATGGCCGTGTTCTTGTACGCTGTCGGCTGGGTGAAACGGATATCAACGCCGAACTCGTACGCCGCGGAATGGCTGTCGCATCCGGGGACTATCACGCAGAAGAGACAGCTGCGCGGGCACAGGCAGAAGGGATATGGTCCGGTCCTTTCGAAACCCCACGCGCGTGGCGTACGGCCAAGGGTGCTGAGGCCGAAGATGATGGATCGACCGGGACCGGAAGCCGTGTCGAAGCGATCCTCGATCGGCTGAAAGGCATGCTGCCGTGGACGTGATTGAACCGGACCGGATTGCCGATCTCGGTGCAGGCATCGCAGCCTGTCGCATTTGTCGCGACCATCCTGCAAAACCAGGAAATCCGTTGCCCCACGAGCCGCGGCCGGTTGCGACATTGTCCTCGACGGCACGGTTACTGATTGCCGGTCAGGCGCCGGGCTTGCGAGTTCACCAGAGCGGACTGCCATTTGACGATGCCTCGGGCAACCGGCTGCGCGACTGGATGGGCGTGACCCGAGAAGAGTTTTACGATGCAGACCGTCTGGCGATCGTGCCAATGGGCTTCTGTTTTCCCGGTTACGACGCAAAGGGAAGTGACCTCCCACCGCGCAAGGAATGTGCGCCCGCATGGCGCAGCAGGGTGATTGCGGCAATGCCGCAGATCGACACGGTTCTGGTGATCGGCCAATATGCTGCGGCTTGGCATCTGGGCGCTCGCCGAAAGAAAACCACGACGGAAACGGTGAGGAACTGGCGGGAATATTTCTTCGTCAATGACGGGCCGCGCATCCTGCCGCTGCCACATCCGAGCTGGCGCAACAGCGGCTGGCTGAAAAGCAACGGCTGGTTTGAAGCGGAGATCTTGCCCGTGTTGCGCCAGCATGTGGATAGCTTGATCCGCGGAACAAAATTCGCTTAACTGTGTGAAAATCGGGTGTATAACGAAAAATCATTTCGAAGGGGACAATGATGGACCGTCTTGACCGCAAGATCCTGCGCATTCTGCAGGAAGATTCCACACTCGCAGTGGCGGATCTCGCCAAGAAGGTCGGCCTGTCCACCACGCCTTGCTGGCGCCGTATCCAGAAAATGGAAGAGGACGGCGTCATCCGCCGTCGCGTGGCGCTGCTCGATCCGGGCAAGGTCAATACGAAGGTTACCGTTTTCGTCTCGATCCGCACCGCCAGCCACTCGATCGAATGGCTAAAGCGCTTTTCCGAAGTCGTGGTAGATTTTCCGGAAGTGGTAGAATTCTACCGCATGAGCGGTGACGTAGACTATCTGCTGCGTGTCGTCGTGCCGGATATCGCTGCCTATGACGCCTTCTACAAGCGCCTGATCGCCAAGATCGAGATCCGCGACGTCTCTTCCGTCTTTGCCATGGAGCAGATCAAATACACGACGGAACTGCCGCTCGACTACATGATGATCGACAACCAGAAATCCGGCGACGACTGAGCGATCCAACTCTGCTGAGATGATTTTGAAAGCGCTGCAATCCGGGTTGGGTTGCGGCGCTTTGCTTTGGTATTCAGACCTTTAGTCGCCGCATCACCTTCTCGCCTGACAGTTCTTTGAGCGCGTCCTTGCCGATCCAGCGTGCCGTTTTGTCATTCGATTCTGCGAGTTTCTGCGCAAGGGCGAGAGCCGGCTTGTGGCAGGTGACATTTCGCTTGCCGATATTGCGCAAGGCCCAGTTGACAGCTTTTTTGACAAAATTGCGCGGGTCGGTGGAGTGTTGTTCGATCAGGCGCAGACAGCCTATCAAGGTCGCGTCCGGCTCCTTCTTCAGGTGGACGGATGCTCCGGCGATCATCGCAAAGGCGCTGCGGCGGACGAATTCACGCTCGTCTTCGGCAAACTCGGCGATCAGGTCCTGCCAGAAGGGGGCTTCGGTAAAGAGGTCGGCGGCGGCATCGACGATTTCCCAGGAAGTGAAATCATCCGCCCAGGAATGCGCTTCGGCAGAGGTAAGCGCTTTCGGGTCGGCGGTGTAAATCGCCACCATCCGCGCTTCGCGAACGCCTGTGTTCCACAGATCAAGCGCCCGGGCGTGATCGCGTTTCACCACACGGGCGATTTTCTGCAGGTCGGGATTGGAGATCCCGAGCGCCGCATCGGTGACGATGCCAAAGCGACCCATGCCGGCAATGTTCTCCTCCGACCGCAAAGTACCAAGATGATCGATTATCTCGGCGACGTCGGAGGAGGGGCTGAGCATTGCCTTTGACCTTTTGTCTTACTTCCGTTCGAGACGGGCAAGCAGCGAGGACGTATCCCAGCGATTGCCGCCCATGGCCTGCACGTCGCCATAGAACTGGTCGACCAGTGCCGTCAGCGGCAGTTTCGCCCCGTTGCGACGTGCTTCTGTCAGGACGATGTCGAGATCCTTGCGCATCCAGTCGACGGCAAAGCCGAAATCGTACTTGCCCTGGTCCATCGTCTTGTGGCGATTTTCCATCTGCCAGGAACCGGCGGCACCCTTGGAAATGACATCGATGACGGTCTCGATATCGAGGCCGGACTGCTTGCCGAAATGGATGGCTTCCGACAGGCCCTGAACGATGCCGGCGATGCAGATCTGGTTCATCATCTTTGTAAGCTGGCCACTTCCGACCGGTCCCATCAGCCCGACCATGCGGGCATAGGCGTCGATGACCGGCCTGGCCTTGTCGAACACGGCCTGATCGCCGCCGCACATGACGGTGAGCACACCGTTTTCTGCGCCCGCCTGACCACCGGAGACCGGGGCGTCGATGAAGTGGACGCCGCGTGCTTTCGCAGCCGCATCCAGTTGGCGCGCAACCTCGGCACTGGCAGTGGTGTTGTCGATCAGAATCGCGCCGGGCTTCATGGTCGAGAGCACACCGTTTTCGCCCGTTGTCACCGAGCGGAGATCGTCGTCATTGCCGACGCAGGTGAAGACGAAATCGGCATCCTTGGCGGCTTCCGCCGGCGTGGCTCCGGTCGTGCCGCCGAATTTCGCGGCCCAGTCGGCGGCCTTGGCGGCGGTGCGGTTATAGACGCTGACGTCGTGGCCACCCTTTTGCTTGAGATGTCCCGCCATCGGGAAACCCATGACCCCGAGACCGATGAATGCCACTTTCGCCATGCCGAACCTCCGAACGCTTGTTGTTCCCGATGATTAGAACAAAGCATGGCCGACGGGAAGAACAAAGCAGGCAAAAATGATTTTCCGCAATGCGGTGGACATTTGCACTTTAGCAGTTTTGCATTCCCATCTGCTTGAATCGGAGAAATGAAATCTCCGATTGCAGTTGTTTTTTGAAACGATGGAATGTCGACCAACTCGATAGAGTATGGGAGCCTTCTGTCATCAGAGATCTGGTGAGGAAGGGCTCATTCCATGGTGACAGGCAATTTGAACCGTCGACAGACACTTGGCTTGTTCGGCGCGGCAGCGGCTACTGCCGTCCTGCCCATCGCGGGAAAGGCAAGGGCTGCCGCCAAGGAACTGCGCATCGGCTGGCAGAAGAACGGCGTGCTGGCTCTGGCGAAAAGCCAGGGTGCGCTCGAAAAGCGTTTCGCCGATCGCGGCATCAAGGTGACATGGGCGGAATTCACCTCCGGCCCTCCGCTTCTCGAAGCGCTCGGGGCGGGCGCGCTCGATTTCGGCCCGACCGGTGACGTGCCGCCGCTTTTTGCGCAGGCCGCTCGCGGCAACCTGCTTTATGTCGGTACCTATCGCGGCAGTTCTCAAGGTTCGGCCATCCTCGTCCACAAGGATAGCCCGATCCAGTCGATCGCGGATCTGAAGGGCAAGAAGCTGGCCTTCAAGCGCGGCTCCAGCGCCCACAATGTTGCAGTCAAGGTTCTGCGCAAGGGCGGACTTTCCCCCAGCGACGTGACGCAGCTCGATCTTGCGCCACCGGATGCGGCCGCTGCCTTCAAGAATGGTTCGATCGATGCCTGGTCGATCTGGGATCCCTATACGGCAATTGCCCAAGCCGACCCGCAGACCCGCGTGCTGACGACGGCGGAGGGTATTGTCGATAGCTGGAGCTATTTCCTCGGTAATGGTGATTTCGCTGCCGAGAACGGCGATCTGATCGTCGAGGTGATCGACGAGCTGAAAAAGGTCGGCGGCACGGCACAGTCGAATTTCGATGAGACGGTGAAGGCGATCGCCTCAATCACCGGCGTGCCGGAAAACGTCACCAAGGTCGTGCTGTCGCGCCGTGGGGCGGATCTGGGCGCGGTCTCCACCGTGCCGGATGCGGCGGTCCAGTATCAGCAGGCGCTGGCCGATGAATTCTACGATCTCAAGATCATTCCGCGAAAGCTGGACATCTCCGACATCGTCTGGCGCCCCAAGGCCAGCTGAGCCTGCGTCCGTCAAAGACCAACCGAGATCAAGGATTTTTCACGATGAGCGATACGAAGAACCCCATCGATTTTCTCTGGTTCATCCCGACCGGCGGCGACGGCACCTATCTCGGCGGCAGCGAGCTTAACCGTCCGCCTGAAAACAGGTATCTGCGCGAACTGGCGCAGACTGTGGACAGGCTTGGGTTTTCCGGCGTGCTTTTGCCGACCGGCGTCTCCTGCGAAGAGTCCTTCGTGACGGCTGCCTCGCTGGCGCCGTTCACCGAAAAGCTTAAATTCCTGGTGGCGATCCGCCCGGGCACGGCGGCGCCGGCCTATTATGCAAGGCTCGCGGCAGCGCTAGACCGGGTGTCGAACGGCAGGCTGCTGCTCAATATCGTCGTCGGCGGCAATCCGTCGGAACTAGCGGGCGACGGCATCTTTCTTGAGCATGACGAGCGCTACACCCATGCTGAAGAATTTTTCCAGGTCTTCGAGGATCTCGTCACCACCGGCCATGCGGATCTAGACGGCAAGCATATCAAAGCGAGGAATGCCAAGCTCGGTTTCCCGACCATTCAGCAGCCACGGCCACCGCTCTATTTCGGCGGATCGTCGGATGCCGGCATCGAGTTCTTCGCCGGCCGTGGCGACAAATATCTGACCTGGGGCGAGCCACCGGAACAGGTGGAGCAAAAGATCAAGGCCGTGCGCGCTGCCGCCGAAAAACGGGGCAGGGAGGTTTCCTTCGGCATCCGGCTGCATTTCATTGTCCGCGAGACCGACGAGGAGGCCTGGGAGGCTGCGGACAAGCTGATCTCCAAGCTCTCTGACGAGACAATCGCCAAGGCGCAGGCGCATTTCGCGCGCGATTCCGACAGTGTCGGCCAGCAGCGGATGGCGGCGCTCCACAACGGCCGCCGCGACAAGCTGGAAGTCTCGCCCAACCTCTGGGCGGGGATCGGCTTGGTGCGCTCGGGCGCGGGGACCGCCCTGGTCGGCTCGCCGAAGACGGTGGCGGCGCGCCTGCGCGAATACCAGGACCTCGGCATCGAGACGGTGATCGGCTCCGGTTATCCGCATCTGGAAGAGGCTTACCGCGTGGCGGAATTGCTTTTCCCGGAACTCGGCATCACCCGCGAGGAACAGCGTGCCGGTTTCGGCAATGAATTCGCGTCCGAAAAGCCGCTCTTCGGCGGCGGCGGCCACGCGACCATCCGTGCTGTTGCTGCATCCTGATAAGATAGCGAGGGCGAGATAATGACGGCAGTCGATACGTTTTCGGAAGGGCGCAGCCTAAGGCGCATCAGGGAAGACAGGACTTCATCGGCGGCAATCGGCTATTCAGATCCTCCCAAGGGGTCGGCGGAGAAGGCTGCGCGGGCAGATGACGGGAAGCCGCTACGCCCGCGCAGCGTCTCCGGCTTAGCGCTTTTACCTTTTCTCCTGCCGGTGACATTGGTCATACTCTGGCAGGCGGGCTCGTCCTTCGGCTTAATCTCCGACCGGATCATGCCGTCGCCGGTGGCGGTGGTTGCGGCCTTTTGGGAACGGTTGCTCTCCGGTGAACTGGTCCGCGATGTCGGCGTCAGCGGTGCGCGGGCGCTCAGCGGTCTTCTGATCGGCGGCTCGATCGGGTTCCTGCTAGGCATCGCCAACGGCGTGTCGAAACTGTCGGAACAACTGACCGACACGACGCTGCAGATGCTGCGCACGATTCCGCATCTGGCGATGATCCCGCTCGTCATCCTCTGGTTCGGCATCGGCGAGGAGGCAAAGCTGTTCCTCACCTCACTCGGTGTACTCTTCCCGATCTACTTGAACACCTATCACGGGGTGAAGAATGTCGATCGCGACCTCATTGAGATGGGACGTATCTACGGGATGAGCGGCTGGTCGCTGTTCCGCAAGGTGATCTTTCCGGGCGCGCTGCCGTCGATCTTCGTCGGCTTACGGTATGCGCTCGGTATCATGTGGCTGACGCTGATCGTCTCGGAATCGATCGCTGCAAATTCCGGCATCGGCTACATGGCCAATACCGCCCGCGAGTTCATGATGACCGATGTCGTCGTGCTGGCGCTGGTCATCTACGCGGTGCTCGGCAAGCTCGCGGACGTCATTGCCCGGACGCTGGAGCGCGCAGCGCTCTCATGGAACCCGGCCTATCAGCGGTAAGGAGGAAAAAATGCCTGTTGGACCCTATCAATCACCGGTCGCCTTCATTTCGGATGTGGAACTCGATGCGCACCATGCCGCGCAGCCGGTGGACTATCAGGCCGCGCCGCAACCCGCTGGCCTGAAGCTGCGCGGCGTCGAGAAACGCTTCGGCGACAATCTGGTCTTACGCGGTCTTGATCTCGATGTGCCCGCCGGGCAGTTCCTGGCAATCGTCGGCAAGAGCGGTTGTGGCAAGAGCACTCTCTTGCGGCTCCTGGTCGGGTTGGACGAGCCGACTGGTGGCCGGATCGAATTCGTCGATGAGGAAGGCAAGGCAGTGGAGCCCAATTCCCGCATCGTTTTCCAGGAGCCGCGGCTTTTGCCGTGGTTCTCTGTTGCCGACAATGTGGCGGTTGGATTGGGCGACGGCGTGCCGAAAGCATTCGGGCGGCGCGAGGCCGAGCGGGCGCTGGCGGGCGTGCAGCTGTCGGAAAAGGCGAAGGACTGGCCGTCGAAACTTTCCGGCGGCCAGCGCCANNCCCTGACGCGGATCGGCATGCAGGATCTGGTGACCAATGTCTGGCGCGAGCTTGGCTTTACCGCCGTGCTCGTCACTCATGATGTGGCGGAAGCCGTGCATCTGGCGGACCGAGTGATCGTGCTCGATGAAGGGCGCATCAGCCTTGACCTCGAAATCCCGAGAGATATGTCCCGCCGGCATGGCGATCCGGTTTTAGCGGAATTGGAGGGCAGGTTGCTCGATACGATCCTCGGGAAAGCCTAAGGATCGTATCTAGAGCATTTCCGCCTTTCT
>UCIV01000049.1:0-76804 GCA_900472575.1 Hyphomicrobiales bacterium | reverse complement strand
TTTTGCTGGAATTGCTCTAAAATCAGGTCGGGCCGATCAGATCGATCGGTCGGCCCGCGCCAGTCCGTGTTCGACCAGCCGGTCGATGACTTGAGGATAGCTGACGCCGCTTGCGCCCATCACCTTGGAATACATGCTGATATCGGTGAAGCCGGGAATGGTGTTCAGCTCGTTGACGAGAATGCGGCCCTCGGCGGTGAGGAAGAAGTCAGCCCGTGCCATTCCATCGCAGCCGAGTGCGCGAAAAGCCTTGACTGCGAAGGCGCGGATCTCGTCCTCGACATCCGGCGGCATCTGCGCCGGAACTCTGAGCGCTGCACCATCCTCATCGATATATTTGGCATCGTAACTGTAAAAGCCGTGGCTCTCCGCCGGAACGATCTCGCCCGTTGTCGAGACGAACAGGTTGCCGTCAGGTGCTTCCAGAACAGCACACTCGATCTCGCGGCCCTTGATGAACTCCTCGGCGAGAAGCTTGCTGTCGTGACGAAAACCTTCAGACAAGGCCGCGTCGTAACCGGCTTTCGTCAGAACCTTGCTGACGCCGACCGAAGACCCTTGGCGGGCGGGCTTGATGAATATCGGCAAGCCGAGCGCCTGTTCCAGTTCCTCGAAAGCGGGTACCGCGTCCTGATAGATCGTCACAGAGCGTGCAGCCGGAATACCGGCCTCGTTGAACAGCCGCTTGGCGATATCTTTGTCGAGCGCATTGGCGGAACCGAGAATGCCGCAGCCGACAAGCGGCACGCGCGCAACTTCGGCCAGCCCCTGAACGGCACCATCCTCGCCATGCAGACCATGCAGCACCGGAAACAGGATGTCGATCTTCGGCAACTCGTATGCCGCAGCAGCTTCGGGAAGTGCAAGAAGACGACCCTTGCCGCCGGGGATCAGGGAAAGCTGGGTGCCGTTTTCCGGCTTTGAAAGCGCGCCGCCCTCGAACGCGCTGAGCAGCCATAGGCCTTCGCGACTGACGAAGACCGGCACTGCATCGTATTTTTGCGGATCGAGCGAATTCATTACATTGGTGGCCGAAAGCACCGACACGTCATGTTCCGCCGAACGCCCGCCGAACAACACGGCAATACGCAACCTGCCTGAGTTTCCCGTCATGTAACCCTCTCCAGTCCGGCTCGTGGCCGGTATCCGATTCTGCATCGGTTTTTCACCCACTCCTTGCGACGCCGCAAAACGGGCTGTTTTGCGGCGCGCTCGCTACGGAGATTAGGAAAGTTGGTGTCAGAACGGCTTGATGACAGCGAGCGCCACGACGAGCACGAGACAGATCAGGATGACCGGCATGCCGATGCGCACGAAGGCATTGGGTTCAAGCTTCGGATCGGCAGCCATCTTGCGCATTGCAGCTTGTTGCATGCCGTGCAGGGCCGAAAGGATGACGACGAGCAGAAGCTTGGCATGCAGCCAGCCATTGCCGGCAAAACCTATATAGCCGAAGGCGAGCCAAAGGCCGAAAATCCAGGCACCGGCAAGCGCTGCAGTGGTCACTGTGCGGTCGTATTTACGCAGCGCGACGATCACGCCGACACGGATCGGCGGCGGCACCATCGAGATGACGAAGGCATTGATCAGCATGCCGCCGATCAGCAGGAAGTCGGAAAGTTGGTGCAGGGCCTTGATGGTGAAATACAGCATTATCGGTCACTCCAGATCATGGATTCGGTAAACCCGAGTTCAGCCAGATCCTGCGCTCGAAGCGCCTGTTCTGCCGGGTCTGATGAAAAGAATTCGTCCAGTTGCGGCGGCTTTACGCCGGTAGCCGATAACATCGCGTGAACTTGGCCGCGATGATGGATCTGGTGCTGGAAGAGATGCAGAAGGATGCGGTCTGTCGGCTCGACCTGCATATGCGTGTCGCGCGGGATGCGGACTTCGGCGCAAAGCGTGTCGTCCGTCAGGCTGCGACAGTGGTCGATGAGCCGGCGATCGGCTGCGCGCTGTTCGCGGTCGAGATCGGCAAGGGCGGGAAACGGGATTTCCGGTTCGAAGGCGGAAGCACCCGGACAGTCGCCTTCGAGCGCGCCGATATAGAGCCAGTCGACGGTCAGGATATGGTTCAGCGTGTGGATGATCGACGGAAAGAAGTTTTGGCGCGGCGCGGCCAGCTCGTCGGAAGACAGCAGGACGCAGGCTCTCAGCAGCCGGTGATTGGCCCAGGCGTTGTTGTATGCCTGGGCTATGAGGTAACGCTCCGGCGTCATGGGGCCGTTCTCCGTTGAGGCGAAGAAATTATCCCTTCAACTTCGCGATGACCAGATGGCCCGGGCTGGGATTGCCGTCCTGCATCCGCACGTTGATATCGCTCATTTCGACAAGTTCGAAACCGGTATCGGCAAGCCGTGTGCGGATATAGGCCGGCGAATGCATGAAGCGCTGGTGCGGGCCGACCGTGTAGGTGCGCTCATCGCCTTCCGGCAGGGATTCGGAGGAAAAGATGAACAGGCCGCCAGCGACCATGTTTTCGGCCGCACCGAAGAACAGCGGCTCGAGCGCGCCGAGATAGGGGAGCACGTCGGTCGCGGTGATCAGGTCGAAGGGCGCGTCGTCATTGTCCTCGAGGAAATCCTCGACTTCGGCGACATAAAGCGTCTCGTAGAGATCCTTCTCGTGGGCGATCTCGACCATGTTTTCGGAAATGTCGAGCCCGGTAATGTCGTCGACCATGTCGCGCAGTGTGCCGCCGGTCAGCCCCGTGCCGCAGCCGAGATCGAGCATGCGCTTGAACGGGCCGAGCTTCAGTTCCTGCAGGCGCTGGCGCACCAGAACCGGTACCGCATAACCGAGTTGTTCGACGAGAATGTCTTCAAAGCTTTCCGCATGCTGGTCGAACAGCGTTTCGACATAGGCGTCGGGAGCCTTCGGCGGCGCATCGCCGCGGCCCATCGAGGCGATGCGAACGGCGGCACCACCATGATCTTCGGGATCGATTTCCAGCACCTGGCGATAAGCTTCGACGGCAGCATCGATCTCGCCGGCCTTTTCATGCGCAAGCGCCCGGTTATAGGCTTCCGCCAATGCTTCTTCGTCGATCTTCGCCATAACCATATCCTCGTTGTTGCCAGCCGCTTTACGTGTCGCGGCAGCGTTTGGCAATTGCGAGGATCATAGCCAAGCGCAATCAGTGCAGGATGATTTCGCCCTTCACCTGCCGCCACTCGCTGGCCGAGATCAGCTTGCGATGCACGTAGCGGACAGAGTGTAGCGGCCCTTCCAGCTTCTCCTGCCAGAATTTCAGAAACCCGTTCATCTCCGGAAATTCAGGGGCGAGATCATAGTCCTGCCAGACATAGCTCTGCAGCAAGGCAGGGTGATCCGGCATGCGGTAGAAAATCTGGGCGGTGGTGAGGCCGTAGCCTCGCAGCATCATTTCGAGTTCCGACATCTGCTGTTCCCTTTTTTCAATGACGCATTGCCTGCGTCATTGAAAGGGGATCATGTCATGCTTAACGGAAGCTTGACAATTGTCGCTTTTGGCTGAAATTGATGTTTTATTTCAGCTTGTTAGCATCCATCGTCTGGGAGTGCTGCTAACGCATGTCTCCCGAACGTGCTCAACCGCTTCGGGGGTTAGATCGCGACGTGCTTTAGCGCACCAAATGGCGAGTCAGGCGCCGTTCGATGAAGTTCCACAGATGCCGCAGCGCTTCGACCATGGTGAGGTAGAAGATCGCAGCCCAGAGATAGGTCTGGTAGTCGAACGTCCGCGAGAAGGCGTAGCGCGTCTCGCCCATCAGGTCGTAGACGGTGACGATCGCAACGACGGCGGAACCCTTGATCATCAAGATGATCTCGTTGCCGTAAGGGCGAAGTGCCACGATCAATGCCTGAGGCAGAATGATCTTCCAGAAGGCGACGCGCTTGGAAATGCCGAGTGCGGCGGCACCTTCATGCTGGCCGACGGGAACACTCTGGATCGCGCCACGCAGGATTTCCGCCTGATAGGCGGCCGTGTTCAATGTCAGCGAGAAGAGGCCGCAATACCAGGCCTCGCGGAAGAACCACCACAGGCCGACGGATTCCAGCTGCGGCCGGAAACTGCCAAGACCGTAATAGATCAGGAACAGCTGGGCGAGCAGCGGCGTCGAGCGGAAGATGTAGACATAGGCGTAGGCGATCGCATTCAGCACGCGGTTCTTCGACATGCGGGCAAACGCGATCGGCAGCGAGAGAACGGCGCCGAGCACGATGGAGATTCCGACCAGCGAAATCGTCGTCCATAAACCGTTAAGGTAACGCGGTCCGTAACGTTCGAATTTGGCCGGATCCCATCCCTCGATCACCATGCTGATCAGAGCCATGGCAAGCAGGGCCCAAAGGATCAGCACGCCAATGCCGACGACTTTCGCTGTCGTCAGAGGCCGGTGCAGCACTGCAGGTGCCGGGCGTGGCGGGATCATTTCTTTCGCCACGCTCATCGGGAAACCTCCGACCGCTTGGCCCAGCGCTCGATGAAGCCGAGACCGTAGGAGGAGATCATCGCCAGGATCAGATAAAGCAGGCAGGCCAGGAAATAGAAGAAGAAGGCTTCCTTGCTGACGCGCGCCGCAACGCCCGTCTGGCGCACGATATCGGCAAGTCCGATAACGGAGACATAGGACGTGTCTTTCAGGAGGATCAGCCAGAGATTGGTAAGGCCGGGCAGAGCGATGCGGATGAGCTGCGGCAGGACGATCAGAACCATCGTCTTGCCGCGACGAAGACCGAGCGCGTCGCCGGCCTCATATTGCCCGCGCGGAATGGCGCGGAAAGCGGAGAGCAGAACTTCCGACGAATAGGAGGAGAACACCACCGCCAGTGCCACCATGCCGGCTACGAAGGCGTTGATCTCGACGCGACCGTCATATCCGAAGAAAGCCAGCACCGACTGGATCAGCATCTGCGCGCCGTAATAGACAATGAACAGCGTCAGCAGTTCGGGCAGGCCGCGAAAGATGGTGGTGTAGATACCGGCGGCCAGCCTGAGCAGTTTTTCCTGCGACTGCGCGGCAAGCGCGATCAGGAAACCGATCAGCAGCCCGACAGGCAGTGTGGCGAGCGCCAGCGAGATCGTCACCTTGACGCCGAAGGCGATTTCGTCGCCCCAGCCGGTGTCGCCACAGGAGACGAGGCCGGTGCCGCCGAACCAGGTGAAGACACCGGCGGGGCCGCAAAACGGGTCGAGTGTATTAAAGAGGGCGGAGAGCCATCCGCTCATAGGATCATGTTCCGGTTCATATTCCCCTGCGGCTTATGTCGTGCCGCTTTCAAATGCCAATTAAAAAGGAAAATTTTCTGAGGACAAGTGCTTGATGAAAATGAAAACGGCGGAAGGTGACCCTTCCGCCGTTTTTTTAGCGATTGGACGGATTACTTGTCGCCGCCATAGACGTCGAAGTCGAAATACTTGTCCTGGATCTTCTTGTAGGTGCCGTCGGCGCGGATTGCCGCGATTGCGGTGGTGAACTTGTCTGCGAGCGCCTGTTCGTCCTTGCGCACGGCAATGCCGGCGCCCTGACCGTTGATTTCCGGATCGACCGGCAGCGGAGTCAGGATCTTGCAGCAGGAGCCGGCATCCGACTTCACCCATTCGGTGAGCACGACGATATCGTCGACAACACCGTCGATACGGCCGTTGGTCAGGTCGAGCTTGTATTCGTCAGCTGTCGGATAGAGCTTCTCATCCGCATCGGGGAAATGCTTTTCGACATAGTTGGCGTGGCTGGTCGAACCCTGCGCGCCGATGGCCTTGCCCTTCAGCGAAGCAGCAGTTGCTTCCGTCAGTGGCGAATCCTTCGGCACGGCAATTGCCGGAGGCGTGTTGTAGTACTTCTTGGAGAAGGTGACCTGCTGCTGGCGCTCAGGCGTGATCGACATGGAAGCGATGATCGCGTCGAACTTCTTGGACTGCAGGGCCGGGATGATGCCATCCCAGTCATTGGTAACAAAGGTGCACTCGGTCTTCATCTGGACGCAGAGTGCTTTGGCGATGTCGATATCGAAGCCGGTCAGTTCGCCGTTGGATTCCAGAACGTTGAAGGGCGGGTATGCGCCTTCCGTGCCGATGACCAGCTTGTCCTGGGCCGAAGCGGCGCCAGCAAAAAGCGAAATCGTCGCGATCGACGCGGCAGCAAACAAACGGGTGGAGATCTTCATAATTGTCCTCTCTGTTGGCAGGCCGGCGACGTGTTCTCGGTTTTTCGCAGCCGGCGAGGGGCATTTCGCAGCCCTTGTTTTTTTATAGATACCGGCTCCGGCAAAATTGCAACGGCATTTTCTACGGCAACCTCGGGCTTCACATGCGTTTGACGTTTACGTCCAAACCCTGATGTCGCCAGAGGGTTCCTGGAGGAGATTGTTGCCGGAAGAAAATGCCTGACATCGCAGGCGGAGCTTTTTGTGATGCGCCAAGATGGCGCAGCGATAATTGCCGGATGAATACAGCATTCAAGCGCAGTTCAGACTTTGGTCCCGATGATACGGACCTTTGCAGGCGGCCATAATGGGAACCAAATTGGAACAAATACAGTTGTGGTGCCGCGAAAAACTGCCCGCAAGAGGTGGGTCTCAACAGTGATGATCATTGGGGCCGTCGCGAGCATCTAGGGACGAAAGCCAGAAGAAGGAAAATGTCATGTCGATGAAATCCAGATTGTTCGCCAGCGTGGCGGCGCCTGTTTTGTCCCTGCCATTGTTGATGCAACCTGCCTATGCCCTGCCGTCCGGTGTGGATCTCGGATCGGTGCAGCCGGCGGCGCCCGGTATCATTCGGGTGCAGGAGCAGGTTCCGGCAGAGGGCGAGGAGCTTCCGAAGCGCCGCAAGCCGCAGGCTGATCAGGGCGAAGGAGCTGAACGTCCGCGCGGCGAGCGCCAGCAGCGGGCAGAACAGCCAGAGGGTGAACGTCCCCAGCGTCGCCAGCAGCAGGCAGATCAGGGTGAGGGTGGTGAACGGCCGCAACCCCGCCAACGTGAACAGCGTGCCGAGCAGCCGGACGCCGAGCGCCCTCAGCGCCGTGAGCAGCAGGCAGATCAGGGCGCGGGCAGCGAACGTCCGCAACGGCGTCAGCAGAACGCCGAGCAGGCCCCCGATCTCCGGCAACAGGCAAAGCCGGATGCAGATCAGGCCGAACAGCCCAAGCCGCGCAAGGAACGCCAGCAGCAAGCGGAACAGCCGCAGGCTGAGCAGCCTCAAGGCCGTCCGCAGCAGGCCGAGCGTCCTCAGACTGAACGGCCGCAGCGTCAACAGGCAGATCAGGGCGATGCGATCCAGCCGCCAAAACCTCGCGCACAACAGAATGCCGATCAGGCACCTGAACCAAAGCCGCCTGCACAGGCGGATGCGGAACAGCCCAAGCCGCGGCAGGAACGCCAGCAACAGGCGGAACAGCCGCAGGCCGAGCAGCCTCAAGGCCGTCCGCAGCAGGCCGAGCGTCCTCAGACTGAACGGCCGCAGCGTCAACAGGCAGATCAGGGAGATGTGATTCAGCCGCCAAAGCCTCGCGCGCAGCAGAATGCCGATCAGGCGCCGGTGCCCCAGCAGCAGCCGGGCCAGCCGCCCAAACCTGCCCGACAGCAGGCTCAGGACGCGGACAAGGCACCTGATCAGGCGGTGAGCGGTGGAGAGCGCAATCAGCCGCGTCCCGTTGAGCAGAGCGCCGAGCAGCCGAAGCTTCCGGTCGAAAACGGAGCCGCCGTGCTCGACAGTGCCAAGGAACAGCGGCCGGATCGTGCGCAACGCGGCGGTGACCGTCCGCAGGATCCGAGCCGTCCGGACAGACGCGGAAATCCGAGCGCGCCAGACCAGCAGCAGGCACAGGAACGCGCGGCTCCGCCGCCGCGTAACGATGCAGACGCGCAGGCCAATGATCGTGTCACCCGCGAAGACCGGGAGCGCTGGCGCAACCAGCGTCGCGAGCTGGTAGAGGAACGCGGCCAGCGTATCGATGGCCGGCCCGATTTCGAACGGCCGCGCGGCTGGGATGTTTTGGGCCCGATCGGCGACGCCCTTCTGGGACAGAACCAAAACCAGGATCGCAATCGTGACCGTGGCCGCGACAGGAATTGGGATCAGGACCGTGACGATGGTCGCGTTATCATCTCGATCGACAACCAGACCTATGTGCGCCACGACGACAGCCGCCGCTTCTACGATGATGGAGGCCGTCCGGAATATGAGCGTCTGGGCGACGGTCGCTATCGCGAGGTCGTCGAACGCAACGACGGTACCCGCGTGGTGACGATCCGCAACCGCTATGGCGAAGTCGTCCAGCGTTCGCGCATCGTCCGTGGCGGTCGGGAATATGTGCTCTATTACGCACCGGAGCTTCTGGAAGACCGTCAGGACTATACCTGGCGCGATCCGGGTGACGAACTGCCGCCGATGCGCCTTGGCGTGCCGATTGACGACTACATCATCGATACATCCAGCCAGCCGGATCGCGACTATTACCGCTTCCTTGAGCAGCCGCCGGTGGAGCGGGTCGAACGGCCTTATTCGCTCGATGAGGTCCGTTATTCGGCCCGTATCCGCGACAAGGTTCCGCGTATCGACCTCGATACCATCACCTTTGCCACGGGCAGCGCCGAGATTCCGATGAACCAGGCAACCTCGCTGCGCAAGGTTGCAGACGCGATCAATAAGGTGCTGGAAAAGGATCCGTCGGAAACCTTCCTGATCGAAGGCCATACGGATGCGGTCGGCTCGGATGAAAGCAATCTAGTCCTTTCGGACAAGCGCGCAGAATCGGTGGCTGTTGTCCTGTCGGATGCTTTCGGCATTCCGCCCGAAAACATGACGACGCAAGGTTATGGGGAGCGGTATCTGAAAGTGAGTACCGAAGCGGCAAACCAGGAAAACCGCCGCGTGACGATCCGCCGGATCACGCCTCTGGTAAAACCTGTCGCCTCGAACCAGTAACGGGTCGGACAGGCAGGAATTGGAAGCCGTCGGCCAATCGGTCGGCGGCTTTCAGCGTTTTGGAAGGCCTGTGGTGTCGATGATGAAGTCGGCAATGGATGCCGTGTCGTCGAGCTCGAAGACGGGCAAAGTTTGCAAAGCGAGCGAGTGATCCGTGGCGATCGCAACGATATGGGGATCAATCGGTGCCAGAGGCTCGCGGTTTTTCGATTCCAGCCGGCGCAGTTCTATCTTCGGGATGGCCTCGTGCTTGTAGCCCTCTACGAGTACGAGATCACAAGGTGCCAGCCGTGAAAGGATTTCGGCAAGCGTCGGCTCAGCTTCGTCTCGCAGTTCATGCATGATCGCAAAGCGCGTTCCCGAGACAATTGCCACTTCCCCGGCGCCCGCCTCCCTGTGCCGAAATGAATCCGCACCGGGCTTGTCGATGTCAAAGTCATGATGCGCGTGCTTGACGGTGGAAACGCGATAACCGCGGGCGGTAAGCTCCTCAACCAGACGAACGGTCAGTCCCGTCTTTCCAGAATTTTTCCAGCCGGAAATCCCGAAGGCGAGCGTGGTGTTCATTCAAGGCTCTCCGTAAAGGCCGCGGCTTGGGTAAGCTCTTCTGGTGTGTTGATGTTGAAGAAGGGATCAAGCAGGCCGCGGCGTGTCTGAAGCGACGGGAAATCGATAGTCACCATGCGGTGACGGCTCAGGAACCCATTGATGCGGCGATTATCGTTATCAATCAGCCAGTGTTCGAGATCCTCCGCAAGAGCGATCGGCCAGAGGCCGAAAACCGGGTGACGGCGCTCCAGTGAGGTGGCGATGACGACGGTTTCCGGATCGGAACAGGCTGCGCTCAATTGCGGCACAAGATCTAACGGCAGAAAAGGGCTGTCGCACGGAACGCTGGCGAAATGCGATACTTCTGCGAGCCGGCGGGAATAATGGCGCATCCCGGTAAGGATGCCGGCGAGTGGTCCTAGCTGTCCGGCGAGATCATCTGCAAGATAGCGATAGCTCTCAAACCCCGGGAAGGGGGCATTGGCGTTGACGGCGAGATCCGATACCTGAGGAGCCAGTCGCCTAATGACATGAGCGAGAACGCTTTTGTCGCCGAGCGGAAGCAGCGCCTTGTTCGCTCCCATGCGGCTGGAGCGGCCACCGGCAAGAATGAGACCGGGCGGGCGCATCCTCAGCCACCCGCCGTGGGCGTCACCGCCTTTTTGGCCGTATCGATGGCGCGGCGGCTTTCGCGGTAGAATGTATAGAGGCCGGAGCAGATCACGACGGCCGCGCCCATGAGCACTGTCATGCCCGGACGCTCACCGAAAACCAGGACCCCGATGAGGAGCGCCCAGATCAGGCTGGTATAGCGGAACGGCGCAATGAAGGAGATTTCCCCACCGCGCATGGCGAGGATGATTGCCTGATAGCCGCAGAATACCGCAATCGCCGTCAGCGCCAGAAGCAGCCAGTTGAAACCCGAAATCGGATGCCAGCCGCCTGTCGGGCCGACGAGAACAAAGCCGACGACCATGATGATGAAGGAGGTGAAGAGGGTCACGTGGATGGTCGGGATTTCCGTTGCGATCCTGCGTGTCACGAGATCCCTGCAGGCGGTGAAGAAAACCGCTGCAAGCGGGAACAGCGCGTCGCTGGAAAAGCCTTCAGGTCCCGGCTGGATGATCAAAAGCACGCCGAGGAAGCCGACGATGATGGCGCTCCAGCGCCGCCAGCCGACCGGTTCCTGAAACAGAAGCGCAGCCCCGAGCGTCACCGCAAGCGGCAGCGACTGCATGATCGAAGAGGCTGAGGCGAAATCTATCCTGGCGAGCGCGTTGAAGAAGCACAGTGTTCCCCCGAGTTCGCAGGCGGTGCGCAAAAGCACCAGCGGATGGGTGAACGCGCGTAGCGAGAATTTGGCGCGCAGGAGAATGGAGACCGCAAATACGAGTATGGTTGTCAGGACCCCACGTACTGCCATGATCTGCGGAATGCTGAGGTCATGCGTCAATGCCTTGACCATCGCGTCATTGCAGGAAAACACCGCCATCGCGGTCGCCATGAGCAGCGCACCGCGCGTGTTATCCGACAATGCCATCCCGATTCCTCCACCCTTTGCGTCCCGTCTTTACGTGATCGGCAAGTTTGCTGCCAGCAGATTTCCATCTGATTTTTCCGCGCGCAAATGTCGCCGGCTGCCATTAACGGTTGCTCAACCGAAAGTGGCCATCGTGTGCAGATGTTCCCGCATGAGGCTGGAATCGCTCCGTTGTGCACACATGCAATCGTGCCTTCAGCGCAGCTAATGACGGGGAAAAAATTGTTTATCGATCGACTTTTGCAAAGCCGGAAAATTGTAACCAAGGTTCTTCTGTTCGTTGTTCCTCTCGTTCTGCTGATCGCGGGCGTGGGCCTTGCCGGATATTACACGGCCAATACTCTGAATGGCCATATGACCGTGACCCGCGCCACGATTGAGAACATCGGCGATTTCGAGCGCCTTCAGTCGAGTTTGCAGGAATATTCCGCGACGCCGAATGAAAAGACGCTTTCGGCACTAAGAGCCGATATCGACACCCAGCAACAGGGCGTCGGTGTGCTCGAGGGACTTCTGACAAGCGAAGGGGATCGATCACGGGTTGCACCGGTTATGGGGCTCGCCTCGGCAATGCGCAGTCATGTCGATGCGCTGTGGGCCGTCAAGCTGCTGCGGGACGAAACGGATGCGCAGATGGCCAGCGCCGCGACGGAAATCGATACGCTCGGCACGGAAGTGGAAGCGCAGGTGGGCAGCCTGCGCAAGCAGAGCGCCGGCAAGGAGAAATTTGCCAAGGGCATGTTGCTGGAAGCCTATGCCTATAACGCCATTTCGGGCAGGGTCTCGGACTTGCGTGAAGCAATGCGTCGTGCCGAAAGCGACGATGCGGCCATCAATACGGCCAAGCTCTACCTCGGCCCATTGGAAGAGGAATTCGCAAAGATCAGCACTCTCGTATCGGAAAAGGCGGGCAAGGCTTTCGATCCGGCGCGACAGGCCGCTGCCAGCTTGAAAGCGACCATTGCCGGCGAAGCCCCGATCGCCGACAAGGCACAGGCGGTGCGTGTTGGAACAAGTGCCCTCATGCCGATCCAGCGAGATTTGGATAATCTGTCCAACAGCCGGGCCGTAACGGCGGCTGAACGGTTTGTCGGTCTTGAAGGTGATGTGGCCGTCCAGCGTGAGCTGCTTGCCCAGACAGAGGATTCGCTGCGCAGGATCGATGAGCTCAAACTGCTTGTCGAGCGGATGAGCGGTACGATGAGCGAGGCTTCGCAGAAGCCGCTTCTTGAATCGACGGCGGGTTTGCGTACCGTCTCGGCGCGTGTTTCTGAACTTGCCAAGACCAACTTCACCATGGCTGGCTTTGCTGTGAAGCTGGAGCCGCTTCTCGCATCGCTGGACGCCGGATCGACAAAGCTGATCGTGATTGCTTCCGACTGGCAGAAGAAGAGGGCGGAAGCCACGGCCACTCTGACCGGCGCAATGGCCGGGCTGAAAAATTTCGTTGCCCAGGCTCAGGAAGTCGGCAAGGAAGACAGTGAGCGGTCGGCAAACCTTTCGGTCGTCGCCATGGTGGTCGGTACGATATTGGCGATCGCTGGCGGCCTGATGCTGGTCGAGACATTGCGCGGCCCTCTGCGCCGGGTGACCGAAGTGATGAAGCGTCTTGCCGACGGCGACCTGGAGGTTTCGATCGAAGGCCGCGAGCGTGGCGATGAGATCGGTGACATGGTTCGTTCCGTTACGGTATTCCGCGACGCTGCGAGAGAAAATGTTCGGCTGGAGCAGGAAGCCGCCGCCGCCCGGGAGCTCTCTTCGGCGGAAGCAGAACAGCGTGCCGGCGAACGTGCCCGCATCGCGGCCGATCAGCAGCATGCGTTGACCGCGCTCTCGGGCGTGCTCGGCAATCTGGCCGAGGGCGATCTGGCAACGGGGATGGACGAAAATCTCCCGGCAGATTTCGTCATGATGGCCAGAACCTACAATCAGGCTGTCGATGCTCTGCGTGCGACTTTGTCCGAAGTCGGTTTTGCGGCGCAGGAGATCAATGGCGGTACGGCCAATCTTTCCGCCTCCGCCGACGATCTGGCGAAACGCACGGAACAGCAGGCGGCAGCACTGGAAGAAAGCTCTCGGGCGTTGCGCCACTTGAGCGATGTTGTGCGCAGCACCGCAACCAATGCCCGTCAGACGTCTCAATCGGTCAACGAGACCGAAGAGTTCGCCGTCCGCTCAGGCGAGGTCGTGGCACGCGCAGTCAATGCCATGGGCGAGATCAGCCGCTCCTCCGACAAGATCAGCCAGATCATCGGCGTCATTGACGAGATCGCCTTTCAGACGAACCTCCTGGCGCTGAATGCCGGCGTCGAGGCTGCTCGCGCTGGTGAAGCAGGCCGCGGTTTTGCTGTTGTCGCCCAGGAGGTCCGCGAACTGGCCCAGCGCTGCGCGGGTGCGGCTCGCGAGATCAAGCAGTTGATTTCGGCAAGTGCAACGCAGGTCGAAAGCGGCGTGCAGCTCGTCGAGGAAACCGGCGAAGCACTCTCCAGGATCATTGCTCACGTCACCGATGTTCGAAAACTGGTGGCACAGATTTCCTCGGCTGCCGCAGAGCAGTCCACCGGCATCACGCAGGTCACGCAGGCTGTCAACGACGTCGAACTGATAACCCAGCAGAATGCCGCCATGGTCGAGGAGAACAATGCCGAAATACGTGGCCTGCGTCACCGGGTGGAGGATCTGACCCAGAAGATCGGCCGCTTCAGGACCAGCGACAGCAGCGGGACCTATTACCAGGAGCCTCAGCCGCGTTTGCACCGTAGCAGCGCCGCATGACGTGAAGGCAGATGCCCAGAACCTCGTGAAACTTCAAAAGCCGCCGCCAGATACGACGGCGGCTTTCGGGGCTAAGGCTAAGCCCGCATCTTGCCGCATTTGAGTAAAAAGGCTGGAATCGCGGATCATCATCCGGTAGTTGTTGATCATGACAGGGGCGTCCGGCGAAAGCCGGGCTGAGAAGTACCCTTTGAACCTGAACCAGATCATGCTGGCGGAGGGAGTCGTTCGGGTCTTCGTTCTTGACGTCGCATCCCCACGTCCACCTCCGCCTCAAAAGGAGGCGCAGATGGCAGACGAGTCCGCTCAATCATTGAAACCCGGCGCATTGCTGGCAGCGATGCGGCAGAAAAATCCATTGGTGCAGAACATCACCAATTTCGTCGCGATGAACATTGCCGCCAACGTGATGCTGGCTGCGGGCGCATCGCCTGCAATGGTGCACAGCCCGGAAGAGGCGGCGGAATTCGCAGGCATAGCGGCGGCACTGACCGTCAATATAGGGACCATCTCGCCGGACTTTTTCGACGGCATGAAGCAGGCCGCAGAGGCTGCAAGCGAAGCGGGAAAACCCTGGATACTCGATCCGGTCGCGCATTTCGCGACCGCCTATCGGCGTGCCGCCGTTTCAGCGCTTCTGGAGCACAGGCCGACGGTGATCCGCGGCAACGCTTCCGAAATCATTACGCTTGCCGGAGAGCATGCATCGGGGCAGGGGGTGGATTCCGGTGATAGCGTGGCTTCCGCGCAGGCTGCTGCCCGCGCTCTTGCCATTCGTCATGGCTGTGTCGTCGCCGTGACCGGGGAACGGGATTTCGTCACCGACGGTCATCGTGCCGTTCATGTTCTCGGTGGATCTGCGCTGATGCCGAAAGTGACGGCGCTCGGTTGCTCGTTGACCTGTGTCATCGGCGGTTTTGCAGCAACCGTGCCGGACAAGCCGTTTGAGGCAACGCTTGCGGCGCTTGCCTTGTTTGCTGCAGCTGGCGAACTGGCGGGACGGGACGCTCATGCGCCGGGGTCCTTTGCCGTGCGTTTCCTCGATCTGCTTGCGGAAGTGACGCCGGATGCCGTTGATGCCGTAGCGCGGGTGATACCGGCATGAAGCAGTTCGACCTTTCCCTTTATCTGGTGCTGGACCCGGATCTTTGTCGCGTGATCGGCATGGTCGAGACGGCGCGACTTGCCGTGCTGGGCGGGGCAACGATGGTGCAGTTGCGCGACAAGCAGGCAACGACCGCAGAGATGATCGCGACGGGCCTGCAGCTGAAGGCTGCCCTTTCAGGGGCCGGCGTGTCGCTGATTGTCAACGATGATGTGGAGGCCGCGCTCGCGATCGGTGCAGACGGTATTCATGTCGGGCAGGAAGACATGAATGCGACGGAGGTTCGAAAGCGTGTTGGCGATAGGCTAATCCTTGGTCTCTCCGTAGAGACGGAAGATCTGGCGCGACGGGTCGATCCGGCGGTGGTTGATTATGTCGGCGTCGGCCCGGTCTTTGCGACCGGCACGAAGCCGGATCACAAGCAGCCGATCGGTTTTGAAGGCCTTGCGCGGATCGTGGCGGCATCCCCGATACCCGCAGTGGCGATCGGCGGCGTCAAGGTTCAACATGTCGAAGAAATCTTTCGCGCAGGGGCAAAGGGTCTCGCGGTCGTATCTGCCATATGCGGATCGCCCGATCCCCAAGGTACCACACGATTGATCGCCGATAAAATTGCGGAGGCCAAGAAATGACGATTCGCAATGTCTTGTCGATTGCCGGCTCCGATCCATCCGGCGGCGCCGGCATACAGGCGGACCTCAAGGCATTTTCCGCCCGCGGCACTTATGGCATGGCAGCGCTGACGGCGTTGACGGCCCAGAATACGCAGGGCGTGACCGCCATTCATGCGTTGCCTCCGGAGTTCGTTCGCGCCCAGATCGAGGCGATTTTTGCCGACATAAGGGTCGATGCGGTGAAGATTGGCATGATCGCCAATGCGCAGATTGCGCGCACCGTTGCAGAATTGCTTGAGACCCATGCAATGGGTATTCCGATCGTGCTTGATCCGGTGATGGTCGCAAAGGGTGGCGCTCCGCTTCTTGCCTCCGATGCCGGTCAAGCGGTTATCGACCGGCTGCTGCCGCTTGCTTCCGTCATCACGCCGAACCTTCCCGAAGCTGCAGTCCTGCTGGGCGAGAATGAGGCTAAGACACGGGCGGAAATGGCCAGCCAGGCGACGGGTTTGCTGCAGCAAGGACCGGGTGCCGTGCTGATCAAGGGAGGCCATCTCGCCAGCGACGACAGTCCGGATGTACTGGTGGATGTTGGTGGCGTGACCTGGTTTGAAGGGCCGCGAACGACGACAAGGAACACCCATGGCACCGGCTGCACCCTGTCGAGCGCCATTGCCGCCGAACTTGCCAAGGGACGATCCATGGTGGAGGCGGTGAAGTTGGCGAAAGCTTATCTGGCCGAGGCTATAAACGCTGCCGACACCTTATCGGTCGGCAGCGGACACGGGCCGGTCAATCATTTCGTCGAGCTGTGGGAGGATGAGGTCACCCGCCGGTGACGCTCATGTGTCGCGCGACCGCGGGGCGTTTGTGAGTGCGGTCGATGATGAAGTCATGGCCTTTCGGCTTGCGGGTGATCGCTTCATCGATAGCATTGGCGAGGTAATCATCATCGTCAGAGCCGCGCAAGGCGGAACGCAGGTCCGCGGCGTCGTTCTGGCCGAGACACATGTAGAGCGTGCCGGTGCAGGTGAGACGTACGCGATTGCAGCTTTCGCAGAAATTATGCGTCATCGGCGTGATGAAGCCTAATCGTCCATTTGTTTCCTTTACCTCGACATAACGGGCGGGACCGCCTGTCTTGTAAGG
Source organism: Hyphomicrobiales bacterium (assembly GCA_900472575.1). Lineage (GTDB taxonomy): Bacteria > Pseudomonadota > Alphaproteobacteria > Rhizobiales > Rhizobiaceae > Neorhizobium > Neorhizobium cellulosilyticum. Next base: position 60,161 of record UCIV01000049.1, on the reverse strand, counting down.
AATTTCGGAAAGAGTGAACTGCTCTTCAAGGCTTTCCCGAACCTGCGACAGGGGGAGATAGCGGTCAGTGCGGTCCTCTTCGATCTCGCCCATCGGCATGGTCTCGATCAGCGTCAGGTCCATGTCCCGGCCATGTGCGAAACGGATCATTTCCGGGATTTCATGCTCATTGAAATCCTTCAGCGCCACGGCATTGAGCTTGATCTTGATCCCGGCTTTCTGGGCAGCATCAATACCGTTCATGACCTGACGGAAATTGCCCCAGCGGGTGATAGCCTTGAATTTCGCTTCGTCGAGCGTGTCGAGCGAAACATTGATGCGGCGCACACCGTTGTCATGAAGCTCTTGCGCATAACGGGCAAGCTGCGAACCATTGGTCGTCAGCGTCAGCTCATCGAGCCTTCCTGCATCGATTTGTTTTCCAAGCGCCTCGACCAGGAACATGATGTTCTTGCGCACAAGCGGTTCGCCGCCTGTGAGTCTCAATTTGCGAACACCCTTCGCGATGAAGGCGGAACAGAGACGTTCCAGCTCTTCGAGCGTCAGCAGGTCCTTCTTCGGCAGAAAAGTCATATTTTCTGCCATGCAATAGGTACAGCGGAAATCGCAGCGATCCGTCACTGACACACGAAGATAAGTCACCGCACGACCAAACGGATCGATCATCGGTGCCTGGGCCGATGCTGGATTGCCGAACAATGGTGGGGTAACGATGGAATTCAAGTCAATATACTCCTGATTGCCGGAATCTGGTGGTCATCATCGATGACGTCAAGCTTTATACCGACAAAGCGGATGGCACTTTGATCAAAACGGCGCGACGCGCAGGGTTGCGGCGAATTGATGAAATCCATAATCCTGAGCGGGTGAAATTGGAAGAGCGGATATGACCGAGGTTTCGAACGACAGCTGGCCCACCGAACTGCGTGTGGCCGAAGACAAGCGGACGTTGACGGTGACATTCGACGATGGAGCGCGTTTTGCGCTGCCCGCCGAGCGGCTGCGCGTTCTCTCGCCCTCGGCCGAGGTTCAAGGCCATGGTCCAGGCCAAAAGGTGACGGTTCCCGGCAAGCGTATGGTGGCAATCCGAAATTTGGTTGCGGCCGGAAATTATGCCGTGCGAATTGCTTTCGACGACGGACACGACAGTGGAATTTTCACCTGGCGTTATCTGCGCGAGTTGGGAACGAATGGTGACGATCTTTTTCGACAATACGAAGAGGATCTGGCTGCTAAGGGCCTGAGCCGAGACGGCGCGCGAGCGCGTTAACAGGATAAGCAAGGGGAAAAGCGGGTGGCGGCAGAATCGAATGCAGGTGAACTGGTACAGGTCGTGGCGCTTTTGGGCGCAGGCGTTATCGCCGCGCCGCTGTTCAAGCGTATAGGGCTTGGCTCGGTTCTCGGTTATCTGGCGGCAGGCCTGGTTGTCGGCCCATTCGGCCTGAAGCTGGTCTCCGATCCACAAGCCATCCTCCACATTGCCGAACTCGGCGTGGTCATGTTCCTCTTCATCATTGGGCTGGAAATGCAGCCCTCGCGCCTATGGAGCATGCGCAAGGATATATTCGGCCTCGGCGCACTTCAGGTTTGCGCCTGTATTGTGGCGCTGATGGCGATTGGAATGGGGTTTGGCCAGACGGCTCCCGTTGCCTTCGTGGCAGGGACAGGTTTCGTCCTGACATCGACGGCAATCGTCATGCAGATGCTGCAGGAGCGCAATCATCTGCATACCCCGAAAGGCCAACATATCGTCTCGATCCTGCTCTTCGAGGATTTGGCCATTGTACCCCTGCTGGCGATTGTCGCGCTCCTTGCTTCGCACGGTGAGACCGTATCCATCATGGAACGTTTCCAGTCTGTTGCTATCGGCTTCGCCGCGCTGGTGGCTCTCGTTCTTGCTGGACGTTATCTTCTCAACCCCTTTTTCCGGTTGTTGGCCAATTCCGGTGCCCGTGAAGTTATGACGGCAGCCGCCCTGCTGGTGGTGCTGGGGTCAGCGCTGCTGATGGATTTCGCCGGACTTTCCATGGCCATGGGCGCCTTCCTTGCTGGCGTTCTCCTGTCCGAATCCTCTTTCCGGCATCAGCTTGAAGCCGATATCGAACCTTTCCGGGGGATATTGCTCGGCCTGTTCTTCCTGGGCGTCGGCATGGCGGTTGATCTCGCAGTCATCGCCGCGAACTGGCAGCATGTCGTTCTTGCCGTGATCGCCTACATGATCGTAAAGGCACTGGTAATCTATGGTGTTGCCCGCCTTCTCGGTACGCCTCATCCGGAAAGTGTCGGCCGTGCGATCCTGATGGCGCAGGGCGGTGAATTCGCATTCGTGCTCTATGCCGCTGCGACATCGGCCGGCATTTTCGACGCAGAGACGAATGCAGTGCTGACCGCAACGATCGTGCTGTCCATGGTGGTCACGCCGCTGGTCGTGGCTGTTTATGTCCGAATTGCACCCAAGCCGCAGGTCGACACAAGCGGGCTTGACGCGCCGGAAGATATTGCGGGCACTGTGCTGATGATCGGTTTCGGCCGTTTCGGCCAGATCGTCAGCCAGCCGGTGCTGGCGCGCGGTTATACGCTGTCGATCATCGACAAGGATGCCGAATTTATCCGGGATATCGGCGATTTCGGCTTCAAGGTCTTTTACGGGGACGGTTCCCGCCCGGAAATCCTCCACGCCGCGGGGGCAGCGACCGCAAAGGCGATCCTCATCTGTATTGACGACAAGGAAGCGGCCATCAAGATAGCCGAGATCGTCAAGGATGAATTTCCCATGGTGCCGCTGCTTGCCCGTGCCTATGACCGCGGCCACGCGATAGATCTCTTGAAAGCCGGCGTCGACTACCAGATTCGGGAGACCTACGAATCGGCGCTGAATTTCGGCACCGAAGTGCTGAGCGTGCTTGGCGAGGAGGAAGAACTGGCAGCCCAGATCATCGAGGAATTTCGCGAGACCGATCGCGAGCGTTTCGCACTAGAGCAGATCGGTGGCATCTATGCCGGTCGCTCGCTGATCAAGGGCAACGCACGTCCCGCCGACGTCATTGCCGCAAGAACGGGACGGCAAAGAGAGCAACGCGCGGCAGAACAGGCCGCCGCGCAGGAGGCTGCAACGTGAATGACGAAACCATGATCATCCGCTCGATCGAGGAATTAAAAGCGATCTATGGCGCTTCGAGCGAAGCGTCGACTGCCAAGGTGACGACAAAATTGACGCCGGAATATCGGCACATGATCGAGCTCTCTCCGTTCGTAGCGCTTGCGACGGTGGGCCCGGAAGGTCTCGATTGTTCGCCGCGCGGCGATATTGGCGGTGTTGTCAGGGTCGAGGATGAAAATACGCTGCTGCTGCCGGATTGGCGCGGCAACAACCGTGTCGATTCGCTTATCAACATCGTTCGCGATCCTCGTGTCGCCCTGATGTTCCTTATTCCCGGTTCGACCACCACAATGCGCGTCAACGGCAGGGCAGTCGTTTCCGCCGAGCCATCTCTCCTGCAGAGCTTCGAGATGGATGGCAAACATCCGCGAACGGTTGCGATCGTCAGCATCGATGAGGTCTATTTCCAATGCGCCCGCGCACTGATGCGATCCGAGCTGTGGAATGTCGATCGTTTCGTCGACCCGACGACTTTGCCGACGCCAGGGCAATTGTTGAAGGCGGCAAAAGCGGATTTCGACCGGGAAACCTATGATCGTGAATGGCCGGCGCGTGCGGCCAAAACCATGTGGTGAGTGAGAGATATCCTGAAAGAGAAAAGGCAGGCCGGGCGGCCTGCCTTTTACTTCTTGTAGATCAGCCAGTTCTTGCTGATGTAATGACTCTTCATGCTCTCCTCGAAGAAGACCGAGCGATTGCGACCGCTGTTTTTGGCATAATAGAGAGCTGCATCCGACTGTGCGTAAAGCTCGCCGGGATCGGCTGCCTGGACGGCCATCGAATAACCGAGCGAGATTGTCACCGGTCCGTAGTTTACGCCCGAGCGAGAGTTGCGGAAGGTTCTTGTCTCAAGGGCACGGCGCACGCGCTCGCAGATCACCATTACTTCGTCCGGCGTATTGCCTTCAACGATGATCGCAAACTCTTCACCGCCGGTGCGCGCGACGAATACATCTTTCCGTACATTGGCGCGCAGCACAGAAGCGACAGTCGCGAGAATTTTGTCGCCAACCGGATGGCCAAAATTGTCGTTTATCTTCTTGAAGTTATCGATGTCAGCCAGAACAAGCGCGGTGAGGGGCAGGGCCGTCTGGTTGTCGAATGAACTGGCCAGGCGCTCATCAAAGGCGCGACGGTTTGAAAGTCGCGTCAGTGAATCGGTATTGGCAATGCGCTTATACTCATCAAGTTCACGGCGCACCTGATCCATTTCGTTGGATCGCTGAACCATGTCGTCGACGGTCTTTTCGCCATGCGCCATCTTGTCATCGGTTGCCTGGTGCAAGAGGCTGATGGCACTGCGGATGATATCCGTAGAGAAACTGTTCTTCGTATTGATTCTCGACGCGGTCTCGCTGAGCAGCTTGCCGTAACTTTCGAGCGAGTTTTGCTCTTGGCGCAGAAGCTTCAGCAGCGCATCGAGTTCCCCGAGCAAACGGTCGTTTGCCTTCTCGATAACGGCAGCTTGAGGCCCGCCGAGATAACGCTCTGAAATTATGTCCAGATCTTCCTGAGTAGCTCGGCTGCCAAGCGCTGCGAGTTCTCGAGTAAGATCCGGGTTCGAGCCTATATAGGCTTCATAGAAAAGCTGATAATTGCGCGGTATGGGCGATACGCCCATTGACCGCACTGCATAGATGATCTGCCCCATCAGGTCACCCGAATGCGGCTTCGATGCAGATATCGTCGTCATCGACGACCCCCAGTTAGACCCTATGGATTTGATAAAATCTTATATTAAAATCTATTGGAAAATAATTAAGGATCTATTTCGTCGACGCTTCGTTCAAGTAGTAAAAGGAATTTTTGGTGGCGCTAAAATTTATTATTACTCAATACGATAAGTGACTACGTGTCGTAACTAAGTATCTTTTGATTTATCTATAGTTGTATGATGATAGGTGCAATTGTGGTATGCAGTGGCCGCATTCCGGCTGCGCGCCGGAATGCGAAACCCTGTTTCATGATATTTATTTCGGGCCGATCATGTTTTCCGGACGGACATACTGATCGAATTCTTCATTCGTCAAGTAACCGCCGCCAACTGCTTCGTCGCGTAGCGTCGTGCCATTCTTGTGAGCGGTCTTGGCGATCTTGGCGCAGATGTCGTAGCCGAGCTTCGAATTCAGGGCGGTGACGAGCATAAGTGAGTTCTCGACACCCTTTCTGATGTTGTCTTCGCGTGCCTCGATGCCGACAACGCAATTGTCGGTGAAGGAGACTGCAGCATCGCCAAGAAGCTGTGCCGACTGCAGGAAGTTGTAGGCCATCATCGGATTGTAGACGTTGAGCTCGAAATGGCCCTGGCTACCGGCGAAAGTCAGCGCCGCATGGTTGCCGAAAATGTGAGCGCAGACCTGGGTAAGCGCTTCAGACTGGGTTGGGTTGACCTTGCCCGGCATGATCGATGAGCCCGGTTCGTTTTCCGGCAGCGACAGTTCGCCGAGGCCGGCGCGAGGACCTGAGCCAAGGAAACGGATGTCGTTGGCGATCTTGAAGAGGGCGGCCGCAGCAGCGTTGATGGCGCCATGCGAGAAGACCATCGAATCATGCGAGGCAAGAGCCTCGAACTTGTTCGGTGCCGTGACGAAAGGCAGGCCGGTAATCTTGGAGATTTCGTCGGCAACCTTTTCAGCAAAACCGATCGGGGCGTTCAGGCCGGTACCGACGGCAGTGCCGCCCTGTGCCAGCTTTGAGAGCGCCGGCAGCGTCAGTTCGATATTGGCGATCGCCGATGCGACCTGGGCTGCGTAACCCGAAAATTCCTGGCCGAGTGTCAGCGGCGTTGCGTCCTGCGTGTGGGTGCGGCCGATCTTGATGATATGGCTGAAGGCCTTGACCTTCGCTTCCAGCGCTTCGTGGAGATGCTTCAGCGACGGCAGGAGGTGGCGAACGATCGTTTCGACGCAGGCGATATGCATGGCTGTCGGATAGGTGTCGTTCGACGACTGGCTCATATTGACGTGATCGTTAGGATGTACCGGCTTCTTTGAGCCCATGACGCCCCCGAGCATTTCGATTGCCCGGTTGGAGATCACTTCATTGGCATTCATGTTCGACTGCGTGCCTGAGCCGGTCTGCCAGACGACGAGCGGGAAATGCTCGTTGAGCTTTCCGTCGATAACTTCCTGGGCGGCGTCGATAATTGCTTTACCAAGGCCTTTGTCGAGACCTGCCAGTTCCATATTGGCAACAGCTGCGGCCTGCTTGACGATGCCGAGTGCGCGAACTACCGCAAGCGGCTGCTTTTCCCAGCCGATCTTGAAGTTTCCAAGCGAACGCTGCGCCTGAGCGCCCCAATAGCGGTCGCTCGCGACCTCGATCGGGCCAAACGTATCGGTTTCGGTGCGGGTCGATGCCATGGTTGTTGCCTTTTCTCCCTGATGCATTCACCGGCGTCGCGATCCTCGATAAATATATGGTGGAGGCGTAACCGTACCGGCGCGGCGCATTACTATACGATTGCCGGACGTCCGCAAGCTTCCGATGCGGCTTTTTGCAGCAGCAAATGCGTGTCCTTCATGACACGCCGAACCGATTTATGCGGAGGGTAGGCCGACGCTGCGGGTAAGATCGTGTCGGCTGTCAGCAAAAAATTAACCAATACTTTCTTAACCTTTATGCAGATCGGCGTGTCGCTTTTTTCAGTCTTTTGGAACCGAGAAGTGAACGACCGTTTTCTTTCCATCCCTCACGCGATCGGATAGATGGCGTGATACTGAAGTCGAGCCCGCCAACGAGACGCGGACGAAGGTCACGGGGACTACATTGCAGCACAAACATAAGAAGACATCGATCGCACTGGCGCTCCTGTCGGGTATTTCCATCTTTGCAGGAGCGGCTGCTCCGGCCCATGCCATCACTCTTATGGATATTCTTCGCGGTGGGCCAGGCAAGCGCGATGGTGCAGCTCAGGCAAATGCAAGGGCGCAAGAGGCAATGCCGAGCGAGCGCGCCTTGGCTGATCCCGAGCCTCTGCCCAAGGTTACCGGTCCTCGATACTACACATACAAGGCGGACAGTCAGCGTCTGGTAAGGACAGGTTTCTCTTCCTCCGCTGTGGCCCCGTTCCAGGCAATGGCGAACGCCAAGGTGTCCGCACCCGGAGATATAGCATCCGTGCTTGAGGCCTATTATGGCAAGGCCACGGCGCCGCTTTGGGTTTCCGGTGGTGAGATCAACGACAAGGCGAGGGCAGTCCTCGCGCTTTTCGAAAGAGCAGGCGACTACGGGCTTGATCCGGCCGACTATCTGCTGACGCCGCCGGTACTGACAACCGCAAGCGTTGAGCCGGCTGCTGCACCCGCAGTCGATGCGACGACTGCGGACGTTGCCCCTGTGGCTGCACAGGCGCCGGTTGCTGACACAACTGCCGCCCCGGCCACCGATAATGCATCTGCGCCTTCAGTTGAAACCGCTGCATCTGCTCCCGTTGTCGCTGCAGAGCCGGCGGTTTCCCATGATGCCGAACTGATGCAGTTCGAGCTAGCGCTGTCCGGCAAGGCGCTGCTGTTCGCGCAGGATATGGTGCGTGGCCGGATCGATCCGAACCGCATTTCCGGATATCACGATTTCAAACGTAAGGAAGTCAATCTTTCGCAGACCCTGTCATCGACTGCGACGGCACCCGATGCTGCAGTCTATCTCGAAGGCCTGGCGCCCAAGGGTCCGAATTTTATGGCACTCAAGGCGGAACTCGCAAATCTGAAGGCCGAGGCAGCTAGCGCCGGTGACGATATCCTTTTGCCTGAAAAACTGTTGCTGAAGCCCGGTAATGTAAGCACAGACCTGCCGCAGATCGTGGCCGTGATCGAGAAGAAGGGCTCAGAATCGCTTAGGACGCAGCATGCCGCAACGCTTGCCGCCTATCAGAAGACTCCGGAATACACGCCTGAACTGGTCGAACTGGTGAAATCGTTTCAAGGTGAGGTCGGTCTGAAGGCCGACGGCGTCATCGGTACCGCGACGCTGCGAAAGATGGCCGGTCATTCTCCGCAGGCCATGATCGACAAGGTGGTCGTTGCCATGGAGCAGGCGCGCTGGCTGCCGGATGATCTTGGTCAGCGCTACGTCTTCATCAACCAGCCCGCCTACCGCGTCTATTATCACGATCATGGCGCCGAGCAGTTCTCGATGCGCGTCGTCATCGGCGCCAAGGCGCATCAGACATTCTTCTTCGAGGACCAGATCCAGACGGTCGAGTTCAATCCCTATTGGGGCGTGCCGCAGTCGATCATCGTCAACGAGATGCTGCCCAAGCTGCGCCAGGATCCGAGTTATCTCGACCGCACCGGTTATGAAGTCGCCGTCAACGGCAAGGTTATGCCGTCTAGCGCGGTCAACTGGTATGGTTCGACCAACAACATCTCCGTGCGCCAGCCGCCATCCAGCGACAATGCTCTCGGCGACCTGAAGATCCTCTTCCCCAACGCACATGCGATTTATATGCATGACACGCCATCGAAGAGCTTTTTCCAGCGCGACATGCGTGCGCTCAGCCATGGTTGCGTGCGCTTGCAGGAGCCGCGCAAGATGGCCGCAGCTGTGCTTGGGGTTACCGAGCAGCAGGTCGACGCTGAAATTGCCGCCGGCAAGAATGTCGCCGAAAAGGTGAATGCGAAGATCCCGGTCTATGTCGCTTACTTCACCGCATGGCCTAACAAGGACGGCGCAATCGAATATTTCGATGACGTCTATGATCGTGATGTTGCGGTCCAAAAGGCTTTTGATGCCACGACGAAGGCGCGCATCTGATCCTTCGGGATATTGGGATACGAAAAAAGGCGACCGATCGGTCGCCTTTTTTGCAAGGTTCAGGAGACGACCTTGCTGGCGACCAAGAGGTCTCTCACCAGATTATCGGTGAGCGCGTCAAAGTGGCTGATTACGCTGCTGGGCGAAAGGCTTGCTATCGGAACGTCGGAGTAGCCAAAATCGACCCCGATCGACGGAATGCCCGCATTTTTGGCGGCAAGAATGTCATTGATGCTGTCGCCGATCATGACTGCCCGATCTCTCGATCCTCCGGCCCTTTCGATTGTGCCGAAGATATGGGCGGCGTCAGGTTTGCGGACCGGGAATGTGTCGCCGCCGGTGATCGCCGCGAAATGGTCGCTCAGGCCCAAGGTCTCGATAAGCGGGATGGCGAGTGCCTCGCTTTTGTTGGTGCAGATCGCAAGTGTCATGCCGGCAGCGGCAAGGCGCTCAAGGCATTCGACCGTGCCCCGAAACGGCTGGCTTTTGCCCGGCATGTTGTGCCGATAATGTTCGACGAAATTGTTGAACAGGGTGTCGGCATCCGCCTCGTCGAGCGGGACGTTCCGCAATTCGAAGGCACGTTTGATCATCACTCGTGCGCCCTGGCCGACGAGATGGTGCAGGTCGTCCAATGTCATGGGAGCAAGGCCGACCGGCGCAATCGTGTGGTTTAGGCTGTCGATCAGATCGGGTGCGGTATCGATCAGCGTGCCGTCCAGATCGAAGATGACGAGGGGAGAACTCACGGGGATATTACCTCACTGCTGCTTTGGATGGTCTGACCGGTTAAGCACGCCGGGACGCCCTTGGAAAGGCCGCCGGTGCCGCATGTTGGCAGTGAGAAACGACTGCGGGGGTCTTCCGCTCAATCAATCAGGCGTGTAAACAGCGTCTCGGCTGGAACAATGGGGAGCAACAGGCGCATGGACGCCCGGGAAATGAAGGTCAAGGCGGCTGCAGCAGCACTTGCGCATGTCGAAGACGGGATGAAGCTTGGCATCGGGACCGGCTCGACGGCGGAGGAATTCGTTCGTCTTCTGGCCGAGAAGGTTCATGCAGGTTTGCGTGTTCAGGGTGTTCCGACCTCTGAACGAACAGCACGGCTTTGCCTGGAGCTTGGGGTTTCGCTGAAGTCTCTGGATGAGCTTCCTGAACTCGATCTGACGATTGACGGCGCTGACGAATTGGACGGCAATCTCAGCCTGATAAAGGGCGGCGGCGGTGCTCTGTTGCGCGAAAAAATCGTTGCCGCTGCATCCGAACGCGTCATCGTTATTGCCGACGAAAGCAAGCTGGTCGAGACGCTCGGCGCATTTCCGCTGCCGATCGAAATCAACCCGTTCGGGCAGATGGCGACGCGCGTTGCGATCGAAAAGGCGGCGGCGAGGCTTGGTCTCGGTGGCTCGCTCTCGATGCGCAAGGCGGGCGACGAACTCTTCACCACCGACGGCGGCCACTACATCGTCGACGCATCTTTTGGCCGCATTCCTGATGCAGAGGCACTGTCAGCCGAACTGCATTCGATTCCAGGCGTCGTAGAACACGGACTTTTCATTCATATGGCGTCCCTTGCGATCATCGCCGGCCCGGCGGGAGCGCGGACGCTTCAGGCCAAATAAAAGTAGGAGCATTCACTCATGATCAAATCCGCGGTTTTCGGCCGTGCCGTCGTGCTAGCTGTTCTTCTGTCCGGCACCGTGGCTGTTCAGGCGCGTGCCCAGGAAATTCCGGAGGCTCATCTGGCGGCGGCGCGCGACGCGATCAAGGCGCTTAACGTCACGGATCGATACGACAATATTCTGCCGGCTCTTGCGGAAAATCTGAAGGCACAGTTCATTCAGTCCTCCCCCAATTTCCAGGATCAGATTTCCGCGATCGTCAACGAGCAGGCCCTGACGCTGGCCCCGCGCCGCGCTGACCTCGAGAAGGAAGCGGCAACCATCTATGCCAAAAGCTTCTCGGTCGACGAACTCAAGGCGATCGCCACCTTCTTCAACACGGAAGCAGGCAAGAAGCTGATGACCAGCACGCCGCTTGTTGCCCGTGAACTCGGCCGCGCCGCCGAAATCTGGAGCAACGGCATTTCGCGTGACCTGACGGCTCAGAGCACCGCAAAGCTGCGCGGCGTGATCGATGCCAATCCGATCCAGATGCCGACGGCAGAAGCTGCTCCGGCCCCCGCAGCTCAGGCGCCTGCCGCAGCCGCTCCGGCCCCTGCGCGCGCGCCTGCACCGACGCTCAACCTGCCGAAGCCGTAATCGGCTGAGGAAAGCAGGATGTTTATCAAAAGCCCGGAGCGATCCGGGCTTTTTCTTGTTCAGGAACATGCCTATATGCGGCATCACCCTATATGCCGAAGGAGATTAGAATGGCCGCCTATGACTACGATCTGTTTGTAATTGGCGGAGGCTCCGGTGGTGTAAGGGCAGGGCGTGTCGCGGCCAGCCTCGGCAAGAAGGTCGGCATCGCCGAGGAATATCGTTTCGGCGGCACTTGCGTCATCCGTGGCTGCGTGCCGAAGAAGCTTTTCGTCTATGCATCGCAATTTCACGAACACTTCGAGGACGCTGCCGGTTTCGGCTGGGAGGTCGGAAAAAGCACGTTCGACTGGGCGAAGCTGATCGAAGCCAAGGACAAGGAAATCACCCGTCTGGAAGGGCTTTATCGTCGTGGGCTTGAAAGCAACAAGGCCGAGATTTTCGATAGCCGTGCAGAACTGGTCGATGCCCACACGGTGCGGCTCATCAAGACCGGCGAGACGGTGACGGCCGAACGGATCGTGATTGCCACGGGCGGCGTTGCCAACCCGCATAGCGCGCTTCCCGGTCACGAGCTTTGCATCACCTCCAACGAGGCGTTCCATCTCGAAACCCTGCCGAAGTCGATTCTGATCGCCGGCGGCGGTTATATTGCCGTTGAATTCGCCAACATCTTTCACGGCCTCGGCGTCGACACGACCCTGATCTATCGCGGCAAGGAAATCCTGTCCCGATTCGACCACGACATGCGCCAGGGGCTACACAAGGCCATGGTCGAGAAGGGCATCAAGATCATCCTCACCGACGTGATCGAGGAAGTCGCCGAGGCGCCTGCCGGCGGACTGACGGCGCGCACCAAATGCGGCGAGACGCTTTCGGTCGAGACAGTCATGCTGGCACTCGGTCGCGACCCCTACACAAAGGGTCTCGGACTTGAGGCGGCCGGTGTGAAGACCGACGAGCGTGGTGCAATCGTCGTCGATGAATATTCCCGCACCAACGTGGAGAATATCTACGCGCTGGGCGACGTCACCGACCGGGTACAACTGACGCCGGTCGCAATCCACGAAGCCATGTGTTTCATCGAGACGGTCTATCGCAACAATCCGACCTCGCCGGATTATGACCTGATCCCGACAGCTGTTTTCTCGCAGCCGGAAATTGGCACGGTCGGGCTTTCGGAAGAGGAAGCCGCCAAGCGTTATGACGAGCTGGAAGTTTATCGCGCCGAATTCCGCCCGATGAAGGCGACTCTCTCCGGCCGCTCCGAGCGAATGATCATGAAGCTGGTCGTCGATGCGGCAAGCCGCAAGGTTGTAGGCGCACATATTCTCGGCCACGAGGCCGGTGAAATGGCGCAGCTTCTCGGAATCTGCCTCAAGGCTAGTGCGACCAAGGACGATTTCGACCGGACGATGGCACTGCACCCGTCAGCCGCCGAAGAACTCGTGACCATGTACAATCCGAGCTATCGGATAAAGAACGGCGAGCGCGTCTGAAAACCGACCGATTTCAGAGGCCGGAGGCGTCTTTCAAGGGCGTCTCCGAGGACTGATCGTTCACCGAAACGAGCTGTCCAAAGCGGCTAGGCAAAGGCGGAATCACGGTTTATAAGCCGCCACTATTGTGAAGAGGAACGGCCGGACCCGGTGGTCCGGTCCCACAGGTGAGACAAATGGCACAGAATTGGACCCCGAGCAGCTGGCGGAACAAACCCATCCAGCAGGTTCCGGCATATCCCGATCCGGCCGCTCTGGCGGCTACAGAAGCCCAGCTGGCGAAGTTTCCCCCGCTCGTGTTTGCTGGTGAGGCACGCCGCCTCAAGGCGCAGCTTGCCAAGGTTGCGGAAGGCGATGCCTTCCTGCTTCAGGGCGGCGATTGCGCCGAGAGCTTCTACGAGCATGGCGCGGACAACATCCGCGACTTCTTCCGATCATTCCTGCAGATGGCGGTTGTCCTGACCTATGGCGCGCAGCTGCCGGTCGTGAAGGTTGGCCGCATTGCCGGCCAGTTCGCCAAGCCGCGCTCCTCGAATTTCGAGAAGCAGGGCGACGTGGAGCTGCCGTCCTACCGCGGCGACATCATCAACGGCATCGATTTCACGCCGGAGAGCCGTATTCCGTCACCGGAGCGCCAGCTCGATGCATATCGTCAGTCGGCCGCGACGCTGAACCTTTTGCGTGCGTTTGCCATGGGTGGTTACGCCAACCTGGAAAACGTCCACAAATGGATGCTCGGCTTCGTCAAGGACTCACCCCAGGGCGAGCGTTACAAGAAGCTGGCGGATCGCATCAGCGAAACGATGGACTTCATGCGCGCGATCGGCATCTCTGCTGACAACCAGCCGAGCCTGCGCGAGACGGATTTCTTCACCAGCCACGAAGCGCTGCTTCTTGGTTATGAAGAGGCCTTCACCCGCGTTGATTCCACCTCGGGCGACTGGTACGCGACCTCCGGCCACATGTTGTGGATCGGTGACCGCACCCGCCAGCTCGACCATGCCCATGTGGAATATTTCCGCGGCATCAAGAACCCGATCGGCCTGAAATGCGGCCCCTCGCTGCAGCCTGACAACCTGATCGAGCTGATCGATGCGCTGAACCCGGCAAACGAGGCTGGTCGTCTGACGCTGATCTGCCGTTTCGGCCACGATAAGGTTGCAGAACATCTGCCGAAGCTCATCCGCGCCGTCGAGCGCGAGGGCAAGAAGGTTGTCTGGTCCTGCGATCCGATGCACGGCAACACGATCACGCTCAACAACTACAAGACCCGGCCGTTCGACCGGATCCTGTCGGAAGTGGAGAGCTTCTTCCAGATCCATCGTGCCGAAGGCACGCATCCGGGCGGCATCCATGTCGAAATGACCGGCAAGGACGTAACCGAATGCACCGGCGGTGCGCGCGCTGTCACCGGCGCGGATCTTCAGGATCGCTATCACACTCATTGCGACCCGCGTCTCAATGCGGATCAGGCTTTGGAACTGGCCTTCCTTCTGGCCGAACGGATGAAGACCGGTCGCGACGAAAAGCGGATGGTCGTCAACGGCTGAGCGATATCGCAATCCCTGCTTCAGGAATGAGAAAAGGCCGGCAATCGCCGGCCTTTTCTTTTTACATTCGCCGCAACCTCCGCATCTATCATCGATGGCGGTCATGGCGTTCGGATATGTCCGCCGGGTCAGGCGTCGAGCGAAGCCATATCGATGACGAAGCGGTAGCGGACGTCGCTCTTCAGAACGCGTTCATAGGCTTCATTGACTTGGCTGATGTTGATCTTCTCGATTTCAGAGACGATGCCCTTCTCGCCGCAGAAATCCAGCATTTCCTGGGTTTCCTTGATCGAGCCGATCATCGAGCCAGAAAGTTCCTTGGCGCCGAAGATCAGCGAGAAGGCGTGAACCGGGATCGGGTTTTCCGGAGCGCCGACGACAACCATGCTGCCCTTCGGCTTCAGCAGGCCAAGATAGGCGTTCCAGTCGATTTCAGCCGACACGGTGCAGATGATCAGGTCGAAGGTGCCTGCGAGCTTCTTGAAGGTTTCGGCGTCGCTGGTGGCGTAATAGTCTTTCGCGCCGAGCTTCAGGCCGTCGTCCTTCTTGGAGAGCGACTGGCTGAGCACGGTGACATCGGCACCCATGGCAGCGCCGAGTTTGACGCCCATATGGCCAAGGCCGCCCATGCCGACGATCGCGACCTTCTTGCCCGGGCCTGCACCCCAGCGGCGCAGCGGGGAATAGAGCGTGATACCGGCGCACAGAAGCGGGGCGGATGCATCGAGCGGCAGGCTGTCCGGGATCGACAGAACATAACCTTCCTTGACCACGATCGAGTCGGAATAACCGCCATGGGTGGGAGCATTGCCGTTCAGAGTGTCGACGTCGTTATAGGTCTGAACCAGACCCGGCAGGTAATGTTCGTTATCGAGGTCGCGGGTGGCGCAGCCGACGCAGCTGTCTACGAAGCAACCGACGCCGACATGGTCGCCGACCTTGAACTTCGTGACCTTGGAGCCGACGGCCTTGACGACACCGGCGATCTCATGGCCTGGAACGATCGGATAGACCGCGTTCTTCCATTCGTTGCGGACGGTGTGGATGTCGGAATGGCAGATGCCGGCGAACTTGATGTCGATGACCACGTCGTCATCATTCGGTTCGCGGCGCTCGAAGGTGAAAGGGGTGAGCGGGCTCGACGCGTCGGTCGCAGCATAGCCTCTGGCGATGGGCATGGGGAACTCCATTCATTGATGGGTTGAAAATCAACGGCCGGACTATGCGTCACGACACCGGGCAGGCGTTAGATCGATCCTCCAAGCTTCTTGCACAATCCTGCAAGATTGCGAGGTACCCCTCGTTGCGGCGGCAATCTAGGATTATAGAGTGGAAACGGTTCGCGGCCTGCTTCGGAGAAATGGCTCAATGACACTCCCTTTCAATCCCTATCAGGAAATTGCTTCTATCGCGGCGCGTTACGCGAAAGACGAGGGCGATGGTACGACGACAATCGAAGGGCTGGGAATCAGCCGGAGGACATCGCCGAGTGTACCTTGCCATGGAAGCTATAGGCCGTGTTTCGCGATGGTGATTCAGGGTGCGAAATGCGTTCAACTCGGCACTGATACGATCAATTACGGCGCTGGCGACTACCTTCTGACCTCGCTTGAGCTTCCCGTCGCGTGGCGGGTCGTCGAAGCCAGTCCCGAGGTTCCGCACTTCTGTATCACCGTTGCGATCAGCAGCGAAAAGGTGCTCGATCTGATGGGCAGAAACGGGCTTTCCAAGCCGGTGGGGCCGAGCAAAAATCAACGAGGTATCGTGGTGAATGTCGCCACGCCCGAGCTTCTGGATGCTTCCGTTCGCCTTATGCGCTTGCTCGATCGTCCAAGTGATATCCCGTCTCTCGCGCCTCTGATCGAACAGGAAATCCTCTATCGCATCCTGACGGGGCCGGCAGGCGGGCAGTTGATCAACATCGCCATTGCCGACAGCCACGGCAACCGGGTGGCACGCGCTATTGCCTGGCTGAAGGAAAACTTTGCCGGCTCGCTCAGGATCGAGGAACTGGCCGAACATGTCGGCATGAGCGTCTCGTCCTTCCATCATCATTTTAAGGCGATCACGGCGATGACGCCAGTTCAGTACCAGAAGCAGTTGAGGCTCCACGAGGCGCGGCGGCTGATGCTGGTGGAAGGGCTGGACGTCGGCAATGCCGGCCACCGGGTCGGATATCAGAGCCCGTCGCAGTTCAGTCGCGAGTATAGCCGCCTTTACGGCCTGTCTCCTGCGCGTGACATGGATGCGGTCCGGGTTTCGGCCACGGGCTGATTTTTTCTTCTTCAAATTCCTCATCGCCGTTTGCAAATCCGGCTTGACGGAAAGCAGAATTGCTTTATACGCCAGAACCGTACCGTACGGTACCTGAGAGGAGCAGCCGCAAGTGAGACCCGATACCGCCGACACGCCCCAGTTTTCGCCGCGCCAGAATGAGGTTCTGGAGCAGGCGCTTCGTCTTCTCGTTGAAGGTGGCGACAAGGCGTTGACGACGTCGGGACTTGCCCGTGCCGCAAGCTGCTCCAAGGAAAGCCTCTACAAGTGGTTCGGTGACCGCGACGGCGTTCTGGCCGCGATGATCGCCTATCAGGCGAGCAAGGTTCGCACCGCCGACCGGTCAGGCGAAAAACTGACGGAACAGCTCCTGAAGCAGCATCTCGAACAGTTCGGGCGCGATCTTCTGGAAGTTCTGGGCGGTGATGTGTCTCTGGCTCTCAATCGGCTGGCGATAGGCCAGACGAGCCGCGATGGCTCCAAGCTCGGCAAGCTTCTGGTTGAGCACGGCCGCAGGCAGATCGATCGTCGCGCCATGGCGCTGATGGATGCCGGCAAGCGGGCAGGTCTGTTGCGCTTCGAGAATGCAGATGCGGCTTACCACACATTCTATGGCCTGATCGTCTCGGATCTGCATGTTCGCATGCTGCTGGGCGAGCCGGGGCTGAAGGACAATTCGCGCCAGGCGGAGAGGGCAGTCGAAGCCTTCCTCGCACTGCATGGCGTCGAGCAGAAAACGGCGGACGCGCTTCGCGTTTCCGCAGGACGATAAACAACCGAAACAAACACTCGCATAGGGAAGGAATTTAAGATGCGCGTTTATTATGATCGTGATGCCGACCTCAACCTGATCAAGTCGAAGAAGGTCGCCATCATCGGCTACGGTTCCCAGGGTCGCGCACACGCGCTGAACTTGAAGGATTCCGGTGCGCAGAACATGGCAATCGCTCTCAAGGCCGGTTCCGCCACTGCCAAGAAGGCCGAAGCCGATGGTTTCAAGGTCATGACGGTTGCCGAGGCTGCGGCCTGGGCCGACCTGATGATGATGGCAACCCCGGACGAATTGCAGGCCGACATCTATCGTGACGAAATCGCCGGCAACATCCGCGATGGCGCAACGATCGCATTCGCTCACGGTCTCAACGTTCATTTTGGCCTGATCGAGCCCAAGGCATCGATCGATGTCGTGATGATCGCACCGAAGGGCCCGGGCCACACGGTTCGCGGCGAATACCAGAAGGGCGGCGGCGTTCCCTGCCTCGTCGCAATCCACCAGAACGCTTCCGGCAACGCGCTTGAACTCGCTCTCTCCTACGCTTGTGGCGTCGGCGGCGGTCGTTCGGGGATCATTGAAACCACGTTCAAGGAAGAATGCGAAACCGACCTCTTCGGCGAACAGGTCGTTCTCTGCGGCGGTCTGGTCGAACTGATCCGCGCCGGCTTCGAGACGCTGGTCGAAGGTGGTTATGCGCCGGAAATGGCCTATTTCGAATGCCTGCACGAAGTGAAGCTGATCGTCGACCTGATCTATGAAGGCGGCATCGCCAACATGAACTATTCGATCTCCAACACGGCCGAGTGGGGCGAATACGTCACCGGTCCGCGTATCATCACCGCCGAGACCAAGGCTGAGATGAAGCGCGTTCTGACCGATATCCAGACCGGCAAGTTCACCTCGGACTGGATGCAGGAATATCGTGCCGGCGGCGCCCGCTTCAAGGGTATCCGTCGCAACAACGACAGCCACCAGATCGAGGAAGTCGGCACCAAGCTGCGCGCCATGATGCCTTGGATTGGCAAGAACAAGCTGGTCGATAAGGCCGTCAACTAATCGGCTCGGTTACCAAGTAAGGAAAAAGCATCGCGCGGGATAACCGCGCGGTGCTTTTCATCATCATTCCTTGGGCGGAATAACGCCCTTGGTAAGAATGAAGCAGCCGTAGAAGCGCAATTCGCCGGTGGCGATGACGCAATAGGCCTTTTTCGCGTTCTCGTAGAAGGCATGGCGTTCGATGCTGTACATCGGCGCGGACTGGCCCTCGGCCGCATCTATTTCGGCCTGAATTTCTTTCTGGATCTCCGGGATCGTGTCCGGCTGGCCGATAACCTCCATACGCCCGACCGAGGGCTGCAAGGGCGTGTCGAGCGGCAGGACCGAAAGGATCGCCTTCATGGCGCGTGGCGCCGAGATGTTATCCATCCGCAACAATCTGCCGAGTGAGGTCTGCCGGGCAATCGAATCCGACGGGAAATTGGCGTCGGCAAGCACGAGCGTATCGCCATGGCCCATCGACTTCAGGGCATAAAGGATATCGGCATTCAGCGCCGGATCCAGGTTCTTCAGCATTCGTCTCTCCTCCAAGACACGTGAAACTTCATTCCCCAGTTATCGCAGGCAAATGCCGATGCGCACCAGTGAAATGTCATCACCGACGGAATGTCATGGAGACAAAAAATGTCGCAGGAGACGATAGGTCAGTATTGCTGACCTGTCGGAATTTCTGTAAAGCGATGACAACAAAATTGAAATAACAGGAAACATCCCCATGCTTGATTGGGAACATATCTTCGCCACGCGTTCCAGCCGGATGAAGGCGTCGGAAATCCGTGAACTGCTGAAGCTTCTGGAGCAGCCCGATATCATTTCGTTTGCAGGCGGCATTCCTGATCCGGCTCTGTTTCCGGCGGAAGAGTTCAAGGCAGCTTACGCCGATATTTTTTCGAGCGCGCAGGTGAACTCGGCTTTGCAATATTCGGTCAGTGAGGGCTACAAGCCGCTGCGTGACTGGATCGTCGAGGATGTCGCCAAGATCGGTATCGACTGTACCGCCGACAACGTGTTCATCACGTCCGGTTCGCAGCAGGCACTCGATTATCTCGGCAAGCTTTTCCTGTCGCCGAAGGATACCGCGCTGGTCACCTGGCCGACCTATCTCGGCGCGCTGTCGGCCTTCAACGCCTATGAGCCGAATTACGACCAGCTTTCGCTGAACGGCAACCGCACGCCGGATGCCTATCGGGATACGGCTTCCAAACTGGGGGGGGCCGTCAAGTTCGCCTATCTGTCTGCCGATTTCTCCAACCCGACAGGTGAGACGATCGACCGCGCGGGCCGTGAAAAACTACTGGCGCTGGCCGACGAGTTGGATATCGCGATCCTCGAGGATGCGGCCTATCAAAACCTGCGCTTCGACGGCGAGGCAGTCCCGCCGATCCTGTCTCTGGATATCGCGCGCAAGGGCGGCATCGAGAACACGCGCACGATCTATAGCGGCAGTTTTTCCAAGACGCTGGCTCCGGGCCTGCGCGTCGGCTTCGTCATTGCCGCGATGCCTGTCATCCGCAAGCTGGTTCTGATGAAACAGGCGGCCGACCTGCATTCCTCGACGATCAACCAGATCGCCGTCGAACATGTCGCTTCGCGGGGTTTTGCCGAACAGGTTGCCAAGATCAAGCGCGTCTACAGCGGCCGCCGTGATGCGATGCTGGTGGCGCTTGAAAAGTACATGCCGAAAGGTACGACATGGACGAAGCCGGAAGGCGGTATGTTCGTCTGGATCACGCTGCCGGAGGGCATGGACGGGGCCGAACTGCTCGCCAAGTCACTGGCGACGGAAAAGGTCGCCTTCGTGCCGGGCAAGGCGTTTTATGCGGATGGCAGCAATGCCAACACGCTGCGCGTATCGTTCTCTTGCGCCAACGACGAGATGATCGACGAAGGCATCAAGCGCCTTGGACGTCTGGTCGCCCACGCATCGGTAAGTGAACACGAAAGCCTGCCGATCATCTGATTGCTGCTCACGAATTCGTATGGAAAGGGCGGATCCACAGGCGATCCGCCCTTTTTTCGTCGGAACTCAGCCTTAGGCCGAAGCCTGTCACATGAGTGTCGTTGAATGTGTGTTTAAGCGCGTCAACTCAAACAGGAACTCTCCCATGAAAAAGCTCCTTTCCTCTTTCACGGCGCTTGTCGCGCTCGGTCTCGCCGGCGTTGTCAACGCTGCCGACCTGGTGGTCTATACCAGCCAGCCGAATGCCGATGCGCAGGCAACCATCGACGGCTTCAAGGCCGCCAATCCGGGCGTCGATGTCGAGTGGGTGCGTGACGGAACTCCGCAGATCATGGCAAAGCTCAACGCCGAGATCGCTGCCGGCAACCCGGTCGCCGACATTCTGCTGATCGCCGACACCGTGACGTTCGAGCGCATGAAGGCCGCCGGCCAGCTCTTGGCCTACAAGTCGCCGGAAGCCAAGAATTTCGACGCTTCGCTCTATGATGCCGACGGTTACTACTACTCGACCAAGCTGATCACCACCGGCATCATGTACAACACCCAGGCTGCGATGAAGCCGACGAGCTGGGCCGATCTTGCCAAGCCGGAAGCCAAGGGTCTTGTCACCATGCCGAGCCCGGTCGCTTCGGGCGCCGCTCTCATCCACGCTCAGACGCTGGCTGCCGTCGATGGCCTTGGCTGGGACTATTACAAGCAGCTCAAGGATAACGGTGCAGTTGCTGCCGGCGGCAATGGTGGCGTGCTGAAGGCTGTCGCCTCCGGCGAAAAGGCCTATGGTGTCGTCGTCGACTACATGCCGATCCGCGAAAAGGCAAAGGGCGCCCCGGTCGAGTTCGTTTTCCCGAAGGAAGGCGTTTCGGCTGTCACCGAACCGGCTGCGATCCTGTCGTCGACCAAACATCAGGACAATGCCAAAAAGTTCATCGACTATCTTCTCTCGGAAAACGGCCAGAAGATCGCAGCAGGCCTCGGCTACATCCCGGCGCGCAACGGTATCGACCTGCCGGCCGGCTACCCGGCACGCGACAAGATCAAGGTTCTGCCGCTCAACGCCGCGGACGCGCTGAAGAACTCGGAAAAGGACGTGAAGACGTTCTCCGATATTTTCGGCACCAAGGGCTGATATAAGGCCTCATGTTCCGATCTCAGAATCGAGGAAACAGCCAGCCCCGCTGGCTGTTTTCCTTTGTCGTAGTGGTGATCTTCTTCCTGAGCGTCCTGCCGCTCGGACGGCTTGCCGCGACCGGCTTTTCATCGCTTTTCAATGGCGGTGCGCGTGCGCTTCTTTCCGATCCTGTCGTCTGGCAGGCGGTTTATGACACGCTCACTACCTCAATCCTCGGCATGATCGCGGCCGTCATCCTCGGCGGCGGGTTTGCGCTGCTGCTGACACTGTTTGACGTGCGCGGCAAGACGGCTTTGGGTTTCTTGTTCATGCTGCCGACGATGATCCCGCCGCAGGTGACGGCTCTGTCCTGGATCGGCATGACCGGCCCCTCGAGCGCGCTTCTGAAGGCGATCGGAATGGCGCCGCCGCTTGGGAGCCCGCAGCCGCTTTATTCTATCGGCGGTATTGCGCTGCTTTATGGCGTGCAGAATGCGCCGCTGGTCTTCCTGTCGTTGCGCGCCGGTCTTCTGGCCCTGCCGCGTGATGGCGTCGAGGCCGCAGGGCTGTCAGGTGCATCGTCCTGGCAGGTGCTGAAGGATATCATTCTGCCCTTGTCACTGCCCGGTTTCGTCGCCGGTGCAGCGATCGCTTTCGTTTCCTGCGTCGGCAATTTCGGCATTCCGGCCATTCTTGGCATTCCGGCCTCGATCTACACGCTACCGACGCTGATCTATTCGAAATTCGCCGCTTTCGGAACGAACACCTTTGCCGACGTCTCGCTGCTTTCCGGTCTCATCGCGATCCTGTCGGTCATCGGCCTGACGGTCGAGGAACGGGTTTTGCGCGGGCGCGACTATCGCGTCATCGGGCTCTCAGGGCAGGTGGCGATGTTCCGGCTTGGAAACTGGCGTCTGATCGGCGAACTGGTGCTGTGGCTGGCGATTTTCATCACGCTCGTCATGCCGCTGACGGCGCTCATCGCAAGCTCGCTTGCGCCCGCCTATGGCGTGCCGTTGACGCCGACGACCGCAACGCTGGACGCCTATCGCGAGGTCCTGTTCAAGCAGTCGATCACCCGTACGGCGTTCACCAATTCCGTATCGCTGTCGCTTGCGACGGCGCTTGGTCTCCTGGTGGTGACTGTGCTGACGGGCTATTATCTCGTACGCTCGAAAAGCCGCTTGGCACCAGTGCTTTCGGCGCTTGCCGAAATCCCTTACGCGCTGCCGGGTATCGTGCTCGCTGTCGCGCTGATCCTGGTCTTTGCCGCGCCGATCCCGATCATCGGGATTTCGATCTACGGCACGATCTGGATTATTCTCGTTGCCTATTTCTCCAGCTTCTTTGCGGTCAGTCTGAAGCCGGTGGTGAGTGCGTTCCGGCAACTCGATCCGTCTCTGGAAGAGGCTGCACGCCTCGCAGGCGCAGGGTTCGGACGGCGGCTGGTGGATATCGTGGTGCCGCTGGTGGCTCCGGCGGCCGGTGCGTCCGTCATTCTGGTCTTTCTCATTGCCTGCAACGAGCTCACGGTCTCGGCCATCCTCTGGTCGGCCGGCACGCAGACGCTCGGCGTGGCGATTTACAATCTCGATGATAGCGGCAGCTTCAATCTCGCTGCAGCGCTTTCCGTCCTCGTGGTCATCATGGTGATCGCGATGATGCTGGTGCTGGAACTGATGGCGAAGAGACTGCCGAAAGGTGTGGTACCGTGGCGAAGCTGATCCTAAACCGCCTGTCCAAGGCATTCGAAACCGGCGGCCGCCCAGCCGTGAACGATGTATCGCTGGAAGTTCGCGATGGTGGTTTTCTCGCATTGCTAGGCCCCTCCGGCTGCGGCAAGACGACGGTGCTCAGAATGATCGCCGGCTTCGAGCAGCCGACCGACGGCTCGATCCTGCTTGGTGACCGGGTGCTGGCCGATGCCGGCGAGATGGTGGCGCCGGAACATCGCAACATGGCGATGGTGTTCCAGTCCTACGCGCTGTGGCCGCATATGAGCGTTGCCGACAATGTCGGCTATCCGCTCAAGGTTCGCGGTGTCACCGGTGAGAGACGCTCGACCAAAATCCGGGAGGCGCTCGCGGCGGTCAGGCTCGAAGCCTATGCGGATCGCCGTCCCGCTGATCTCTCCGGTGGCCAGCGACAGCGTGTTGCGTTGGCGCGATGCCTTGTGACGGAGCCTGATGTGGTTCTGCTCGACGAGCCGCTCGCCAATCTCGATCGGCATCTGCGGCAGGAAATGGAAGAGACGTTCCGCGAGTTTCATCAACGGTCCGGCGCGACGATGATTTATGTCACGCATGACCAGGCGGAAGCGATGGCGCTGGCGACGGATGTCGCGGTGATGTCGGAAGGCAGGCTGTTGCAGGTGGCAAGCCCGCAGGAAATCTATGCCCGTCCGGAAGGCCGGCTGGTTGGCGGACTGGTCGGGCAGGGGGCGATCGTCGCATGGCCGGCAGCCTCGGTCGAGAACCGTCGGCTGGACTGGGATGTCTTGCAGCAACTGCTCAGCCGCTCACATGGCGCCGATTGTGCCGATATTCTCATCCGGCCGCAGGATGTGGAGATCGCCGGCGAAGGCGTGCCTGCGCGTGTAACATCCGTGCTGTTCGAGGGCGAGCGTTACGCGCTGAAACTGGCACTCGGCGACGAGCAGGTTTTGCGCGCGTTCAGCCGCCAGCCGGTCAAGGTCGGCGACATGGTAGCGATCATCATCCGCTCGGCCTGGAGGCTGTAGCCAGCTAACTGTCGAGCCGCTAATGTGCCGGTCGCAATAGGGAAGTTTGCATGTCTCTTCGCCTCGGTACCTTCAATATCGAAAACCTCATGACCCGTTTCGATTTCTCCGGCTGGCGCAATCAGTTGCGCCAGGACAGGGTTCTGCGACTGTTCGAGGTGGGCAGCAAACAGGAGTACGAGCAACTTGAGCAGGCCCGGCTTATCGCCGAGACGGATGATACCCGCCAGCTTTCGGCACTCGCCATCGCCGATGCGGATGCCGATATCCTGTGCCTGCAGGAAGTCGACAACATGCCGGCGCTGCAGGCTTTCGAATATGGTTATCTATACCGCATGGTCGGCAATGGCTATCTGCAGAAGTTTCTGGTTGAGGGTAATGATGGGCGCGGCATCGATGTCGCGGTCCTGATGCGCGACGAGACGCGAAGCGGCCAGAAAATAGAAGTACTCGATGTCCGCAGCCACGCGATGCTGACCTATCAGGATCTCGATCTGTTTAACGACGAACTAGCGCTGACCAGCCGACCGACCGACAAGATTTTCAAACGCGACTGCCTGGAACTGGATCTCAAAATCGGGGACAAGCGATTGTCGCTCTACGTCGTGCATTTCAAATCGATGAGTAATGCACGCGACAACAAGGACGGACGTATCGGTACGATGGCGCTGCGGATCGCAGAAGCGAAGGCCGTGCGACACATCATCGAGAAAAGATTCGGTACGGAGAATACCGGTCGAATGAATTTCGCTATCTGCGGCGACATGAATGATTATCAGGAGCGGGTGAAGGTGATCGGCACCCGCCGCACCGGCTATCGGTTCGAGCCTGTGACGGAGGAAACGAGTGCACTCGACGTTTTCAGTCACGACGACTTTGCGCACAATGTCATGACCCGGCGCGGTGTGATGGATCGTTGGACGCTTTATCATGCGCGCGGGCCAGAAGAACAGCATCTCTGCCAACTCGACTACCTCTGGCTCTCTCCGGTACTTGCGGATCATAATCCGGCTGCAGTTCCGGATGTCATTCGCAACGGCCAACCGTTTCGCACGGTTTTTCCGCCGGGGCAGGAGGTGGAGCGCTATCCGCGTATCGGCTGGGACAGACCCAAGGCATCCGACCATTGCCCCGTGGTCGTGGAGATAAACCTCCCATGACAACCCCTTTCGCTCCCGGGTTAGCTGTCAGGCCTGCAGGTATCTGGCCGCCATCTACAAGTCCTGTGCGCGTCGATGCCTTCGATCTTTCGGTGGTAGACGATCCGCATCCGCTCTACGTGGTGCATCAGGCTGAAATCGAGGCGAATTGGGAAAGGGAAATCAACGCCAATCCGCATCTCTTCAACGGCCAAATGGTTCAGCGGCATCTGACCTACGATCAGGGCGTCATTAGAGGGGTAGCTCATGTCATTCCCTATTCGACGCTTCTGTGGTGGCGCAAGCGGCCTGATCCCGAAGGGGCTCTGCATCTGTTCGGTTTTGCGGTGATCGTCTCGTCCGACGGCGCGATCATTGCCATCCGTATGAGCGATCGCACGGCCAATCCGGGGCAAGTCTATTGCGCAGCCGGCTCGCTCGACCTCAGCGACATCATTGATGGAAAGCTCGATGTTGCGGGCAATATGGCGAGAGAAGTGCGTGAGGAAACGGGGCTCGCTCTCTCTGAAGCAGAGGCAGATCAGCATTTTTATGCCAGCCACAAGGATAACCGCATCGTGGTTTTCAGGCTTTATCGCTTTCCGGTGACATCGTCCGAAATTAAGGCCCGGATTGAGGCGCATATGCCGCATGACAAGGAGCAGGAGATCGACGGCGTCGTCGTCATCCGATCTGCAGATCCCATTGCCCACAACTATAATCCGCTGATGTCGCCAATTTTGGACTGGTTTTTCTCCGGCATAGGCCGCTAGCCTGTCGCTTGCTTCCTTAAGCGCGCTCGGGCAGGGTGCGGCACTGTCTTGAAAGGGAGGGGAGTCGTGGCAAGACATTATGCCATCTACGATGTTTTCACCGATCGGAGACTTTCCGGCAATCCGCTTGCCGTCATATTCGATACGGAAGGACTTTCGGACGACGCCATGCAGGCGATCGCACGCGAGATAAACCTGTCGGAAACGGTCTTTCTGTGGCCCGCGGAATCGAACGGGCATTCGGCCCAGATTCGCATTTTTACGCCGGGAAAAGAATTACCCTTTGCGGGACACCCAACGGTCGGTGCGGCCATCGCGCTTGCGGAGCGAGACCACGAGCCCGGGGTGACAGAGCTCGATCTTATGTCCGTGATTGAAGAAAAGGTCGGCCCGGTTCGCTGTGCGATCAGGATGCGGACGGGGGAGGCGACCTTCGCCGAGTTCGAGCTTCCACGCCGCCCGGTAAGGATAGACATCCCGCTGGATCGGGAAGGCATCGCGGATTCGATTACGGTCAAAACCACTGACATGGCGTTTGAGAACCATACTCTGTCGATTTGGACTGCGGGGGTTCCGTTTCTGCTCGTGCCGCTGCGAAATCTCGCAACGGTGCAGAATCTCGAATTTGAATCGACCCTGTGGGAGCGGGTCGCCCCATTCGTCGATGGTGCGCTCGCTTCAGCCTATGTCTATTGCAGGGGCGGCGTGCATCATCAGGCGAAATTTCACGCACGGATGTTTTCGCCAGATATGCGCATCTGGGAGGATCCTGCGACTGGTGCTGCGGTTGCCGCGCTGGCGGGTGCGATCCAGCAATTCGATGCTTTGCCGGAGGGACATCATCCGATCATCGTGGAACAAGGCTTGGAAATCGGTCGCACGTCCTTCATCCATCTGCATATCGATTCCAAGGGTGGTCAGATCGCGAAGGCACGTATCGGAGGGCATGCAGTGAAGATCGCGGAAGGCATGCTGCACATCTGAAAAATAATCAGGGCGGGAAGTCCCACGAAATAAGGCTTTCCATCGAGAGCGGTGATTTTTTTGAGCAGTTGCACAAAGAAAATCATTTTGGCCGCTAGACAAGCCAAAAGAAGCTCTTTATACGGCCACTCACACCAACGGCGCAGGCCACTGAAGCGGTTGGTTACGGGTGATTAGCTCAGTTGGTAGAGCAGCTGACTCTTAATCAGCGGGTCGTAGGTTCGAGCCCTACATCACCCACCATCTCTTCTTAAAACAAATATATGACAATAGTTTATCGCTGAAAACAAAGTTTTCGGCGATCGGAACTTCTTCGGCTTTCCGCGCATTTTACCGGCAATTCCAATCTTTATGGGCTGTTCGGCGTGCGCGCGATTTTTACTCTTGTCTCAACAATCGTATGTGCGGTGATTCTGTTCGTCGCAGGCCTTGTTGTCGTGGCTTATGCCACCCGAGACTATGAGCCGTATCATTTCGCCCACATGGAAACGCCCGACTTGTGGACGTCCAGGCCGACTTCCGTCGATCCAGCCAAACAGGGCTACGAGCGCATCGAAGGCGTTCAGGTGGCTGCCTACGTCGCGCCGACCGATGGAGACGTGGAAACCGCTTCCTTCGCCCGTAGCGAGGAGCGGGGTTCGAAGACACCGGACATCACGGAAAATGCTGCAGAGGCTGCCCAGCCGGTCGATAGCGCCGCGACGGTTACTGCGCAGCTTGATGCCGGGCATGCGGATTGGTGTCTTGCTCGTTACCGATCCTATCAGGTCGAGGATAACAGTTATCAACCCTATGGCGGCGGTCCACGAAGGGAATGCGTGTCACCTGTCATGGACACCGCTTCCGTCCAGCCGGCAACGGACTTGTTCGCTGACGGTGGGCGTGAGCCGGCGAAGAATATTGCTGTAGCGTCGTCTGTCGTCATGGCATCGCAGGGGCAGCAGATCGCAGACGTGAGGTCGATGCCCATCGGCACGCACGAGGCATGGTGCCACGAGCGCTACCGCTCATATCGAAGTGAAGACAATAGCTACCAGCCTCTCGACGGTGGTCCACGCCGGGCCTGCACGTCTCCCTACGGCTAACCCGCAAAGCAGGCTGTCCGTCAGCTTGCCTCACGCATGAACATACGGTTTTCCTCGACCTTCAAGGTCTGTACGCGTTTGGCAAGCCAATCGACGACGACACGTACTTTGTTGCTGAGATGGCGTGTCTGTGGATAGACGATGTAGAGTGGGAAGCTCTCGCAGGCCCAGTCCGATAGAATCGGCACAAGCTTACCCTCCTGCAGGGCCTTGTGGGCCATGAAGCGCGGCACCTGGGCGACACCGACACCGGCGATTGCCGCATCCAGATAGGAGCGGGCGTCGTTGACGGAGACGATGTAGTTCGGATCGATCTCGATTTCCTCGCCGCCGCGCGTGAAACTCATCTGCATGATTTTTCCGGACGGCGCCTGCAGATATCCGACACAGCGGTGACCGTTATTGAGGTCTGTCGGATGCGCCGGCTCGCCCATTTTTTCCAGATAGAGCGGAGCGGCATAGGCTTGCATGCCGATTTCTCCGACCTTTCGAACAATCAGCGACTGGTCCGTCGGGGTGCCTCCGCGTAGCGCGCAGTCGACGTTTTCTGCAATGTAATCCACCAGCCGGTCACCCACGCCGATGTCGAGCTTAATCAACGGATATCGTTCATGAAAATCGCACAAGTGCGGGATGATCAGGAGGTCGGCAAAGGCGCCTGCCATTTCCAGGCGAACACGGCCGCTGGGCTGTGTCTGAGAGGTCGAGAGACTACCATCGAGCTCGGCTATATCGGCGAGGATCTGGATCGCCCGCTCGTAATAGAGGGCGCCGTCCGTCGTCACCATGACGCGCCGCGTCGTGCGGTTGAGCAGAGTGGTCTGCAGATGCGCCTCAAGTGCCTGCACCATGTTGGTGACGGTGGTTTTCGGGATGTTGAGCGTCGTCGCCGCACGGGTGAAATTCCCGGTCTCGACGACCCTCACGAAAACACGCATTGCCGATAGCTGGTCCATGGAATTCTCCTTGCGACGCGATTATCCATGAATTTGGAAAAGTGTTGCCGATCGAGGCGTATTGCGCTTGCGATCCCGAACAATAATATCTGAATACGAATTCGCCGCAAGACCTGTGGCTAAAACGGAAGAAACGCTATGTCGCTGCGCTGGGAAACATTGGAGATTGATGGGCCTTGGAAGGCCGCTATCCCCGTGCGCATTCACAAGGGCAATGTGCAGGGCGGCAAGCCGCCGGTCGTGCTCTACCTGAAGGGTGATGCATTTCAGACGCCAGTAGACGAAAACGCTCCGCGGCCAGTGATCAGCGCTCTTGAAGACGCCGGCGCGGTCGTGGTCGAAGCCGATTACGGGCGCGTTTCGGGCAATGTATTCCCAAAGGCCATGGAGTGCGCGTTCCTTGCGCTCTATGGCCTCAGCAAGAAGCTGAACGACTATGGCAAGGGCAAGTCGCCCCTGCTGATTGCCGGCGACGAGGCTGGCGGCAATGTTGCCGCAGGAGCCGCGTTGAAGGCAAGGGACCAGATGCCGGGCCGGCTTACCGGGCAGGTTCTGCTCTCCCCCATGATCGACCCGATGATGACATCGGCCTCGATCCGCGGTGCCGACGAGATCGGCATGCGTGAACGCTGGTCGGACGGATGGAGCCATTATCTCGGTTCCGCCTGCTCGATGCAGCACCCTTACGCCGCGCCCTGTCTGTGTTCGCGGTTATCGGGTGTCGCACCGGCGCTGGTCATGACATCTGACGACGATCCTTTGCGCGACGAAGCACTCGGTTATGCCGACAAGCTTTCCGGGGCAGGGGTGAGTGTCACCAAGCGTGTATTGCCCGCCGGCAGCGGCTGGACGGGCCTGTATCACGGCGTTGGCGGAGCCTGGTTAGCCGGGCTCTGCACGGAGTTTTCGACCTTCGTTCGTCAGTTGACGAGCTGAGGTCAGCAGTTTCTGCCCATATTTCTAGTTCCAGGAAACGATAACAGCCCTTCCCAAGGCTGAAGGAGTTCACAATGACATCGAAGACACCCCGCTGGGCCCTGTTGGGCGCCGGCCTGACGACCTCTGTGCTTATTGCAGGCGCAGCCTTCTATTTCGACATGCCGAACGGCGCCAACGCGGCCTCGCCTGCGGAGGCTGCAGCGCCTGCCGCCATTCCGGTCACTGTTGCCACCGTGCAGCCCCGCAAGGTCGGCACGTGGCAGGAATTTTCCGGCCGTCTGGAAGCCGTCGATCGCGTTGACGTTCGTCCGCGCGTAGCCGGCGAGGTCAAGTCCGTCCATTTCCGTGAAGGCGGGCTGGTCAAGGCCGGTGACCTCTTGGTGACCCTCGATCCCGAGCCTTACATGGCGGCAGTCGCTGAAGCGGAAGGCTCCGTTGCCTCGGCTGAAGCAAAGCTCGCCTATGCCGAAACCGAACTTGAACGGGGCAATACGCTTCTTTCGCGCAACACGATCTCGCAAAGCGATCTGGCGCAGCGGCAGAGCACGCAGCGCGAAGCCAAGGCCAATCTCCAGTCGGCCAAGGCCGCACTTCGTGTCGCTGAACTCAATCTCGGTTACACCGAAATCAAGGCACCGATTGCCGGACGTGTCGGCAAGATCGAGGTAACGGTCGGCAATCTGGTTGCGGGCGGTTCTGCCTCGGCACCGCTGACGACGCTGGTTTCCGCCGATCCGATCTATGCGAGCTTCGATGCCGACGAGCAGCTGGTGACCCGCACGCTCGCCGAACTGCCGCTCGCCGATGGCCAGCCGGCAATCGATCAGGTTCCGGTAGAAATCGTAACGCTGGCTCCCGGCTCAGAAGCCATCAAGGGGCATCTGCAGCTCATCGATAACCAGGTGGCGGCCGGTACCGGCACGATCCGGGTGAGGGCGGTGTTTGGCAATCCGGGCGGCAGGCTGATCCCAGGTCAGTTCGTGCGGGTGCGCATGGGTGAGTCTGAGCCGATGAACCGCGTTCTCGTCAGTGAACGGGCCCTCGGCAATGACCAGGACAAGAAGTTCGTTCTCGTGGTCGACGGCAAGAACACCGTCGCCTACCGCCCGGTCGAACTGGGTGAAGCCATTGATGGCATGAGGATTGTCGAAAAAGGCCTTAATGCCGGCGACCGCATCATCGTCAACGGATTGCAGCGCGTGCGCCCCGGCGCAACGGTCGATCCACAAGACGAAGCGAAACTCGCCTCGAAGTAACAATCGGGCCGGTTGACCGGCCCTTCCAACACTGAACCAAACGATCGCCCGCGGCATAGCACTGCGGGCGCAGGGGCCTTTTGCGCCCTGAACGTCGCCCAGGAGAGAGGGCTTTCAAGATGAACATATCCCGCTTCTTTATCGACCGACCGGTGTTTGCCGGGGTCCTATCCATTCTCATCGTGGTTGCCGGCCTGCTGGGACTGCGATCGTTGCCGATCTCGGAATATCCGAATGTCGTGCCGCCATCTGTGGTCGTGAAGGCGACCTATCCGGGTGCAAACCCGAAGGTCATCGCCGAAACCGTCGCAACGCCGCTCGAAGAGCAGATCAACGGCGTCGAGGACATGCTTTACATGTCCAGCCAGGCGACGTCCGACGGCGTCATGACGCTGACCGTCACCTTCAAGCTCGGCACCGACCCCGACAAGGCGCAGCAGCTGGTACAAAACCGCGTCAGCCAGGCGGAACCTCGCCTGCCGACGGAAGTGCGTGCGCTCGGCATCACGACGGTGAAAAGCTCGCCGGACTTCATCATGGTGGTCAATCTGGTCTCAGATACCGACCGTTATGACCTGACCTATCTGCGCAACTATGCGACGCTCAACATCAAGGATCGTCTGGCCCGTATCGAAGGCGTCGGCCAGGTGCAGATTTTTGGTGCCGGTGACTATTCGATGCGCATCTGGATCGATCCGCAGAAGGCCGCAGCGCTTTCGCTGGCGGCCAGCGACATTACCGATGCAATCCGTGGACAGAACGTGCAGGCAGCCGCCGGCACAATCGGCGCCTCGCCGACGGTTCCGGGTGTGGACCTGCAGCTGAACGTCAATGCCCAGGGCCGCCTTACGACGCCGGAACAATTCGGCAATATCATCGTCAAGACCGGTTCCAACGGCGAGATCACCCGTCTGCGCGATGTTGCCCGTATCGAACTCGGCGCTGCCGATTATTCGCTGCGGTCGCTTCTCGACGGCCAGCCGGCCGTTGCAATCCCGGTTCTCCAGGCGCCGGGCTCCAACGCGATTGAAATCGCCGACCAGGTTCGTTCCACCATGGACGAATTGCAGAAGGCGATGCCGGAAGGCGTGAAATACGAGATCGTCTACGACACGACCAAGTTCGTGCGTTCGTCGATCGAAAAGGTTCTCGATACGCTTCTCGAAGCGATCGCGCTGGTCGTTCTCGTCGTCATCATCTTCCTGCAGACATGGCGCGCCTCGATCATTCCGCTGATCGCGGTTCCGGTCTCGGTCATCGGCACGTTTGCGGTCATGTATGCCTTCGGTTTCTCGATCAACGCGCTGACCCTGTTTGGTCTCGTGCTGGCGATCGGTATCGTCGTCGACGACGCTATCGTGGTGGTCGAAAACGTCGAGCGAAATATCGAAAATGGTCTAAGTCCCCGCGAGGCGACATACAAGGCGATGAGCGAAGTGTCGGGTCCGATCATCGCGATTGCGCTGGTTCTGGTCGCGGTCTTCGTTCCGCTTGCCTTCATCACCGGCCTGTCGGGTCAGTTCTATCGCCAGTTCGCGCTGACGATCGCCATCTCGACTGTCATTTCCGCGATCAACTCGCTGACCTTGTCTCCGGCTCTGGCGGCCCTTCTCCTGAAGGATCACCATGCGCCGAAAGATTGGTTGACGCGCGGCATGGACAAGATCTTTGGCTGGTTCTTCCGTGGCTTCAACCGAGGTTTCGGTAAGGCGGCAAACGGCTACGGCCGCTCGGTCGGCGGGCTTCTGTCGCGCAAGAGCATCGTGATGGTGATCTATCTGGCGCTGGTCGGTGCTACCTACGGCATGTTCAGTGCCGTGCCGGGCGGTTTCGTGCCGGCGCAGGACAAGCAGTATCTGATCGGCTTCGCACAACTGCCCGATGGTGCAACGCTCGACCGTACGGAAGACGTGATCAAGCGGATGAGCGATATCGCCATGGAACAGCCGGGCGTCGAACATGCGATCGCCTTCCCGGGCCTGTCGATCAACGGTTTCACCATCGGCTCCAACTCGGGCATCGTGTTCGCCGTGCTTGACGATTTCGACAAGCGCAAGACGCCGGACCTTTCCGGTGGCGCCATCGCCATGGCGCTGAACCAGAAATATGCCGGTATCCAGGATGCGTTCATCGCCATGTTCCCGCCGCCGCCAGTCAACGGTCTCGGCACGACGGGCGGCTTCAAGCTGCAGATCGAGGATCGGGCCGGCTACGGTTACGAGGCCCTCGACGAGGCAACCAAGGCCGTCATGGCAAAGGCCATGGCTGCACCGGAACTGACGGGCGTGTTCTCAAGCTTCCAGATCAACGTGCCGCAGCTCTATGCCGACCTTGATCGTGCTCGTGCAGAGCAGCTCGGAGTTTCCGTCACGGATGTGTTCGAGACGCTGCAGATCTATCTCGGTTCGCTCTATGTGAACGACTTCAACGCCTTCGGCCGCACCTACAGCGTCCGCGTCCAGGCCGATGCGCAGTATCGCGCCAAGGCCGAGGATATCGGCCAGTTGAAGGTCCGTTCGCAGTCGGGCGAGATGATCCCGCTCTCGGCGCTTCTGAAGGTCGATGCATCGGCTGGTCCGGAACGGACGACCCGTTACAACGGCTTTCTGTCATCGGATATCAACGGCGCTCCGGCACCGGGTTATTCGTCGGGACAGGCGGAGGCTGCGATCACCAAGATCCTCGCCGAAACGCTGCCATCGGGTATCGACTTCGAATGGACGGACCTGACCTACCAGCAGATCCTTGCCGGCAATTCGAGCCTCATCGTCTTCC
The DNA here is from genome assembly GCA_900472575.1 of Hyphomicrobiales bacterium. Lineage (GTDB taxonomy): Bacteria > Pseudomonadota > Alphaproteobacteria > Rhizobiales > Rhizobiaceae > Neorhizobium > Neorhizobium cellulosilyticum. Next base: position 26,117 of record UCIV01000049.1, on the reverse strand, counting down.
CGCTCGCCCTGCTGCTCGTCTATCTCGTTCTGGCTGCCCAGTATGAGAGCCTGACCTTGCCGATCGCGATCATCATGATCGTGCCGATGGGCGTGCTTGCAGCGTTGACGGGCGTGTGGCTGACCGGTGGCGACAACAACATCTTCACCCAGATCGGATTGGTGGTGCTGGTGGGGCTGTCGGCGAAGAACGCGATCCTGATCGTGGAATTCGCCCGAGAACTCGAACTTGCCGGACGCAAGCCCTTCGAGGCTGCGGTGGAAGCGAGCCGGCTGCGTCTTCGCCCGATCCTGATGACGTCGATGGCGTTCATCATGGGCGTTGTGCCGCTGGTCATCTCGACCGGTGCGGGTGCGGAAATGCGTGCCGCCATGGGTGTTGCCGTCTTCTCCGGCATGATCGGCGTCACCTTCTTCGGTATTTTCATGACACCGGTCTTCTACATCCTGGCACGGCTTCTAACGGGTAACCGTCCGCTGCGCAGCCATGGCACCGAGGTTGCGCCTGCTCTCTCCCCGGCAGAGTAGGGCGCACAGGCCGCGCGGACATCTCTCTCCGTCCGCGCGGCATTTTTATTTTGATCAAAGCGTTCCGCCGTCGATGACCAGCGTCTGCGAGGTCATGGCGGCGGAGGCGTCTGAGGCGAGGAACAGGCAAGGGCCGACAAGATCGGTTCCGTCGAGCGTTCGCTTCAGGCATTGCCGGTCGATCATTGCGGCGATGCTTTCATCCGTCAGCCACAGGCGCTTCTGTCTTTCGGTAATGATCATGCCGGGAAGGATCGCATTTACCCGGATATTGCCTGGACCAAGCTTTCCGGCAAGGCTCTTGGTCAGCCCGATAATGCCGGCCTTGGCCGTCGTATAGGCCGGCATGCGGCCGGTATTGAGCAGATAGGAGATCGACGAGAAATTGACGATCGCCCCGCCGCCCGCTTCTTTGATGAACGGCACGGCCGCCTGCGAAACGAAGAACATCTGCTTCAGGTTGATCGCCTGGCTTTTGTCCCAATAGTCCTCGGTAACTTCCGCCATTTCATGCCGGTCGTCCCAGCCTGCATTGTTGACCAGAACGGAAAGCGAGCCCAGGCGCTGGGCAGCTTCGAGGACGGCGGCTTGAGACTCGTCCACGTTGGAAAGGTCTGCTCGGACAAATACCGGTTTGTGGTCCGCGTCTTTTGCCAGTCCCTCGACCAGCTCCCGGCTAGGTTCCTCGGCGATATCGATGAACGCGACCCTGGCGCCCTGTTTGACGAAACCTTCGACAAGTGCTGCGCCGATCCCCGAGCCGCCGCCGGTAATCAAGACGCCACGTCCATTGAGATCGGCATGGCTTACGGATGGGTATGTCAAATGATCCTCCCTTTGATGTCCCGCGGCAAACTTACGCCAGGATGCTAAAAAATCACGGGATTATTTGCGCCTGCGTCACTGGCGGGATAGTCATGGAGATCCCGCCATCTACCACTCATTTCGAGAGGAATTCCCTTGTCTTCTGCTGCTTCCGCCAAGTCCGTCCTGCCGTCGCGCGATTATGCCGCCTTCCTCTTCGATATGGACGGAACGATCCTGACGTCTACTGCGGCCGCAGAGCGTGTTTGGGGCAAATGGGCGGAAGGAATGGGCCTTGATGTGGAGAAATTCCTGCCGACCATGCACGGCCGTCGTGGCATCGACACGATCACCGATCTGAACCTGCCCGGCGTCGATCCGATCGTCGAGGCGGAAAAGATCCTGCAGGGAGAGATCGATGACGTCGAAGGCGTTGTTGCGCTTGGCGGCGCTGCCGAATTCCTGAAGCAGTTACCGGTCGAGTGCTGGGCGATCGTCACATCGTCGCCGCTGGAACTGGCCAAGGCAAGGCTCGCGGCTGCGGGTATCCCGGTGCCGAAATATCTCGTCACGGCGGAAGACGTCACCATCGGCAAGCCCAATCCGCAGGGCTATCGTCTGGGTGCCGAACGCCTCGGGGTCAATCCGAGCGACGTTCTCGTATTCGAAGATGTTCCGGCAGGCATTCAGGCAGGTGAAGCGGCCGGGGCGGAAGTCATGGTGATTACGGCCACCCACAGCCACCCGGTCGAAGGCGGGCAGTACCGGATAACCGACTACAGCGCCGTCGCCCCAAATGTTGCGGGCGACGGCCGTCTGTCATTCCGGAGCAGGTAATCCTGACTATGCCGACTGGCTGGCGGTTCGCATGAACTGCACCGTGGCCAGCCAGAGCACAGTACCTATGACGAGAAGGCAGCCAGCGATCACGTACTGGATCGGATCGCGGCCTGTCCACGGGCCTGCAAAGAAAGCGCAGGTCAAGGCACCGAGTACCGGCAGGATAGTCGGCGTGCGAAAGTGCTTGTGGCTTACCTTGTCCTTCCTGAGGATCAGTACGGCGACATTGACGATTGCAAAAACGCAGAGCAGCAACAGTGCCGTCGTACCGCCCAGCTCCTTCACGCCGCCTGCAAACAGGATCAGCGCCACCGCTAGCAGTGATGTGAAGATGATCGCGATGTATGGGGTGCGGCGCGCCGAATGAACCTTGCCCAGCGAAGCGGGCAAAACACCTTCGCGGCTCATGCCGTAAAGGAGGCGGCTAGCCATCATCATGTTTATCAGCGCCGAATTTGCGACGGCAAACATGGTGATCACGGCGAAGACACCCACAGGAAAGGCGGGTGCGCCAGCCTGGATGACCTTCAGGAGTGGCGTCTCACCTTCGCCCAGTTCTGCAGCCGGCACCAGCGTGATGGCCGAGATTGCCACCAATACGTAGATGGTGCCGGTGATCGCGAGGCCGCCCAGGAGAACCTTGGGAAAGATCTTGCTGGGTTTCTTGCATTCCTCGGCCATGTTCACCGAGTCCTCGAAGCCGACCATGGCGAAAAAGGCAAGCGTGGTGGCCGCAACGACCGGCCAGAAAGCTCCTCCACCTTCAGGTGCTTCAAACGTCCATGCGCGTGACACGTCACCCTGTCCACCGGCTATAGCCCAGAGGCCGATGCCGATGATCAACAGCAGACCGGTCAATTCGACGACGGTCAGGAGCACGTTCAATTTCACGCTTTCGCCGACGCCGCGAAAATTGATCGCCGCAACGAGTGCAATGAAGCCGACCGCGATCAGCGGTACGCCGAAGGCGCCGACGTCCAGCCCGAGAGAAGTCGAGAAGTTGGCGGCAAATGCGCGTGATGCGGTGGCGGCTGAAGTGATGCCGGACGACATGACGGCGAAGGCGACGAGGAAGGTCACGAAATGAATGCCGAAAGCCTTGTGGGTGTAGAGCGCCGCACCAGCTGCCTTCGGATATTTGGTGACCAGTTCGAGATAACTGCAGGCGGTCAGGAGTGCGACGATGAAGGCGATCAGAAACGGTAGCCAGACGACACCACCGACTTCCGCCGCCACCTGTCCGGTCAGCGCATAGATGCCGGTCCCGAGCACATCCCCGACGATGAACAGAAGCAGCAGTCCGGGACCCATGACCCGTTTCAGTTCTCCACGTTCCTCATCGTCCCCGATCGGCTCGATTGTGTTTTTCATCGTCAGGCTCCTCCACATGCATCGATTTCGAACGCATTAATGGCGGCAGACCAAGCATTGTTCCCTCCGCCATCATTTCGCAACAATTTGCGACGGTCATTGCGTTTGTCCGGTGGACTCACCACCTTCAGACACGCGAGCCCCAAACGGAGATGTTGTCGATGCGTTGGTTTCGATCTCACTGCCGAAGCGACGCCATGGCAGACGCTTCGGATGTCATCGCAGCAGAGCCAGGTTTCGGCGAGGCGCAGTTGTCGGACATCCTGCATTTCCTTCGCTCATGGGCGAGTAATCCCCTGCGAGTGGGAGCGGTTGCCGCATCGGGCGAAACTCTCGCCAGGCTGATTACGCAGGAAATCGACGGCTCTGCCGGGGCGGTGATCGAGCTTGGACCGGGGACGGGTGTATTTACCCGCTCGCTTCTGGCGCGCGGCGTGGCCGAGGATAACCTGACGCTGATCGAATATGGCGATGAATTCCTGCCTCGGCTGAAGCATCGTTTCCCGAAGGCGCGCGTCCTGCAGATGGATGCGTCGAGATTGCGCAAGGCGCATCTTTTCGAGGAGCCGAGTGTAGGCGCTGCGGTCAGCGGACTGCCGCTTCTTTCGATGTCGCCGCGCAAGCAGACGGCGATCCTGGCCGGTGTATTCGCCTATCTGAGGCCGGGTGCATCACTCTATCAATTTACTTATGGCCCACGTTGCCCGGTGCCGCGGCGCATCCTCGATAGGTTGGGGCTGAAGGCCGTGCGTGTCGGCGGCACCGTGCGCAACATTCCACCGGCTGCGGTCTATCGCATTTCCCGGCGCCGACCCTTCGACTTCACACCCAGCGCAGAGTGACCCAGGCCAGAACCGCGTAACGGGCTGCCTTGCCGATGAACACCAGCAGCAGGAAGGTGGGAAGCGGTTCGCGCAGAACCCCGGCCACGACTGTCAGCGCATCACCGCCGATCGGCAGCCAGCTGAACAGAAGCGACCATTTTCCGTAGCGCCGATACCAGCGCTGCGCCTTCTCCAATTGTGCTGTTTTGACTGGAAACCAGCGCCGCCCACTGAAACGCTCGATGCCGCGCCCCAGAAGCCAATTGACTGCGCCGCCAAGCGTATTGCCGATCGAGGCCGTGAGTAAAAGAGCCACGGTGGAATGCTCACCGGTCAGCAGCAGGCCGACAAGGATAGCCTCCGATTGCATGGGCAGGATCGTCGCTGCGATAAGTGCCGAAAAGAAAAGCCCCGCATAGGCGGCAAGCTCCATAACCATGAAATCAATCACTCCAGGCGAGCGTGGATAGCAAAAGGGGCGGAATTCGATCCGCCCCTTCGTCTGTCTATTGATGACGGGATCAGGCCTTGCTGATGCCCTTCGTGTCTTCCGCAACCTCTTCTGCAGGCTTCTGTGCCCGGTGACGGGTGCGCCAGTCGCCGAGGAAGAGCAGGATCGGGGCCGCGATGAAAACCGATGAAAGGGCCGCAACCGCGATGCCGAAGACCATCGGGATGGCGAAGCTCGACACGGCGCTGCCGCCCCAGATTGCCATCGGCAACATGCAGAGGAAGGCCGTGGCGGAGGTGTAGAGGCTTCGTGCCAGCGTTTCGTTGATCGACAGGTCGATCAGGTCGCGCAACGGCATCTTCTTGTAGATACGCATGTTTTCACGCATGCGGTCATAGACGACGACCTTGTCGTTGACCGAATAACCGACAAGCGTCAGCACGGCGGCGATAGCGGTCAGGTTGAAATCCAGCCCGGTGATCGCGAAGAATCCGACGGTTTTTGTGATGTCGAGGATCAGGGTGACGATCGCGCCGACCGCGAACGGCCATTCGAAGCGCACCCAGATATAGATCATCATCGCGATCGAAGCGAGGAAGAGCGACAGGAAGCCGGCAACGGCAAGCTCACCCGAAACCTTCGGGCCGACGACTTCGGTCCGTTCTACCTTGGCGGTCGGATCGATCTTGACGACTTCCGCCTTGAGTTTCTCGACGGCAACCGTCTGCGCCTCTTCCCCGCCTTCCTGGCGCTCGACACGCACGAGAACGCGGTTGTGTGCACCGAACTCCTGCAGGCCGACTTCGCCGAAACCGAGCTCGCTGAGACCGGAACGGAACGCGGCCAGATCTGCAGTGTCCTGTGTGGTCACTTCCATCTGGATACCGCCGCGGAAGTCGACGCCGTAATTCAGGCCTGGCTTGAAGAACAGGAAGACCGAGGCGATCGAAAGCACGATCGAGACGCCGATGCCGATATAGCGGCCACGCATGAAGCGGATCTTGGTACCATCCGGCACAAGGTTGATCGGCAGAAGCGGCTTGATTTCGATCTTCTTCAGCTTGCGGCGGGCAGTAATGGCGACCATGGCGACACGCACGACCGAAACGGCGGTGAACATTGAGATCATGATGCCGAGACCCATGGTGACGGCAAAGCCGCGAACCGGGCCGGAGCCGAACCAGAACAGAAGCACGGTCGCAATCAGGCTGGTGACGTTGGAGTCGACAATAGTCGAATAGGCACGGGCAAAGCCGGCGTCGATCGCTGCGAAGGCACTCTTGCCCTTGCGGGTTTCTTCCTTGATGCGCTCGTTGATCAGAACGTTGGCATCAACAGCCAGACCGATACCCAGCACAACACCGGCGATGCCGGGCAGCGTCAGGGTTGATCCGATCAGCGTCAGGCCTGCGAAGGTCAGGATAACGTTGATGAGGAGCGCCGTGTTGGCGAGAAGGCCCCACCAGCCGTACAGGAACAGCATGAAGCCGACGACGAGTGCGAAGCCGATGAGACCGGTATAGATACCCATCTCGATGGCGTCGGCACCAAGGTCGGCACCAACGGTGCGTTCTTCGATGACGGTCAGCTTGGCGGGAAGCGAGCCGGCGCGCAAGAGCGCTGCAAGCGTGGTGGTTTCCTGAGGCGAGAAGCTGCCGGAAATCTGGCCGGAACCGCCGGTGATCGGCGTCTGGATGGTCGGGGCGCTCAGAACCTTGTTGTCTAGAACGATGGCGAAGGGACGGCCGACATTCTGCTGGGTGATCTGGGCAAAGCGGGTTGCACCGGCACTGTCGAAGCGGAAGGTGACGATCGGCTGCTGGGTCTGCTGTTCGAAGGCGGCGCGTGCATCGGTAAGGCGGTCGCCGGAAAGCTCGACGCGGTCGAGAACAGGATACTGCTGGCCACGCTCGTCGGACAGCATGGTGACACCCGGTTCGCCCGGATTTCCGAGCAGGTGAAAGCTCATCTTGGCGGTCGAGCCGAGAAGCTGGCGAAGGCGCGACGGATCCTGTTCGCCCGGAAGCTGGACGAGGACACGGTCGGAGCCGACGCGCTGGATCGTCGGTTCGGCAACGCCGACCTGGTCGACACGCTGGCGGATGATTTCAAGGCTCTGCTCGACGGCACCGGCGATATGGGCGTTGATGCCCGCTTCTGTCTGTGCGATCGAGATCGAGTTTTCGCTCGGCGTGGTGATCGACAGGTCGGAGCTGCCGACCGAGCCGAGACCGACCGGGTTTGCCAGCGTCTGCAATTCGGTGACGGCCTGACCGCGCTGGGCGGGATCGCGCAGCGTCACTAGGATCGCATCGCCGGCACGGCGGATGGCGGAGGTGTTGATGTTCTTGTCGCGCAGCACGCGACGGGTGTCCTGCGTCAGGCTCTGGATGCGCTCGTTGATCAGGTCGGCACGATCGACTTCCAGAACGAGATGCGAGCCGCCGCGAAGGTCGAGACCCAGCGATACGCGGCTATGGGGAAGCCAGGACGGCATCCGGTCCAGTGTGGACTGCGGAATGACATTCGGCAGCGCCACCAGAATGCCGATGATGATGATGAGAGCATAGCTTCCCACCAACCACGGAGAGTTTCTCATTGTCTAGATCCTGTTTGGCCCGGACCGATCAGCGGTCGGCATGGCCGTCAAATTTCGTGCCGTGAGGCGAATGTCCCGATCAGGTCGATACCGGCGGTGCGCGGGGCAGGGCGCTCGGCCAATCATCACCGGCAATCACAGCATTGTTGTGACCCGATGCGCGGGCGGTAGCGTAGTTTACGGCCGGAAGCGCGACAAATTGTGGGGCGGGAAGGCCTTCGTTATTGGAGGCATGCGAACCTGCACCATCCTTGCGCTCTGCAATCGAGACGGCACGCAAGGGGTCGCGCTTGGTCAGTGCCGGAGAACGGTCAGAGCGGTCATCCACCGGCCTTGCCGATGTGGCGATCTCGGCATTACGCGGAGATCCGGCAAGTAGACCGAAGAGAGCAATCAGGAATGCGGCAGCGAGAACCGTCAGGCGCGCAAGATCGGCTTGCACGCGTCCACCCTTTTTCCGATTTCGCAGCGGGAATACCGCCATCCGCACCTGCTCCGGATATTAGAGATTCGGAATTATTTCCGAGCGAGGCCGCCTTCTAAAGGAAGGGGGCTTTTCGGTCAACAAAAGGGCCTCCGAGGAGGCCCTATGCATTCAGCGGATACGCTTGGCGGCCGGTTCCGGTACCAGTTCGCCGACAAGGCGGCGATCGAGGTAATCCTCGCATTCGCCCATCAGCGTGTCGACCTGGCCGTTGAAGAAGTGGTTGGCGCCCTCGACGACCTTGTGGGTGATCAGGATGCCCTTCTGGCTCTTCAGCTTCTCGACGAGGCCGTTGACGTCCTTTTCCGGCGCGACCTTGTCCGAATCACCGTTGATGATGAGGCCGGACGACGGGCAGGGAGCGAGGAACGAGAAGTCGTAGATGTTCGGCTGCGGCGCGATCGACATGAAACCTTCGATTTCCGGGCGGCGCATCAGAAGCTGCATGCCGATCCAGGCGCCGAAGGAATAACCGGCGACCCAACAGCTCTTCGAGTCAGGATGCAGGCTCTGCACCCAGTCGAGCGCCGATGCAGCATCCGACAATTCGCCGGCGCCGTGATCGAATTCGCCTTGGCTGCGGCCGATCGAGCGGAAGTTGAAGCGCAGTGTCGTGAAGCCGCGCTTCTGGAACATGTAGAAAAGTTGGTAGACGATCTGATTGTTCATCGTGCCACCGAACTGTGGGTGCGGATGCAGGATGATCGCGATCGGCGCACTCTTTTCCTTGGAGGGCTGGTAACGTCCTTCCAGGCGGCCGGCAGGGCCGTTGAAAATCACTTCGGGCATCGGTACTCCGGTCAATCGTTTTTGGTTCCAACTTGCGCTTGCCGTCGAGTTTGACTTGACGAAGGCGCTCAGCTTTTCTAAAACTCAGTTTAGAACCATTCGAAACTTAGGCATGCGACAGCAATGCCTGTTGCGAAGTCTCATAAGGCAAGCGCAGTTGAGATTTCAACTAAAATGAGGATTCCGCGCGCCGCGTGGGGGTCAATTCTATCGAACGACGAGGAAGTGCGGCTAGTCAATGGCTTTGCAGAGGACATATCTCGACTGGAATGCGACCGCTCCGCTATCGGAAGCCGCGCGTCTCGCGATGGTCGAAGCCTTTTCCTTGCCGGGAAATGCGTCCTCCGTACATAGCGAGGGAAGGGCGGCGCGCGCTGCTGTCGAGAAGGCAAGGCGTCAGGTCGCAGCGCTCGTCGGGGCTGAATCTGCACATGTGACCTTTACGAGCGGCGCGACAGAGGCATCCAACCATGTCTTGACGCCGGATTATCGCATGGGTCGAGCGCCTGTTATGGTATCGTGTCTTTATGCCTCCGCCATAGAGCACCCGGCGATCCGCGAAGGCGGCCGTTTTGCACCCGAGCAGGTGACGGAGGTGCCGGTAACGCCTGCCGGCATCGTCGATCTTGCCGCTCTCGAAACGCTTCTAGCCAATCACGATCCGGCTTCGGGCCTTCCGATGGTGGCGGTGATGCTCGTCAATAACGAGACAGGCATCATCCAGCCGGTGGCCGAGGCGGCAGTACTTGCTCACAAGTATCGTGGACTGATGGTTGTTGATGCGGTTCAGGCGGCCGGACGCATCGCGCTCGACATCAACGCGCTGGATGCCGACTTCCTGATCATTTCCTCCCACAAGATCGCCGGTCCGAAAGGCATTGGCGCGCTTATTTCCCGTGGTGAAGTGCTGATGCCGAAACCGCTCATCCGGGGCGGCGGTCAGGAGAAGGGTCACCGGTCGGGGACGGAGAACTTTCACGCGATCATCGGCTTCGGCGCGGCAGCTGAAGTGATGTCTGAACAGCTGAAGAGCCGCAACGCCCGAATCGGTGCGTTTCGCGATGCGCTTGAACAGGCGATGCTGCAGGCAGCTCCCGATGTGATCATACACGGCGCGGCCGGCCCTCGCGTTGCAAATACCAGCTTTTTCACGCTGCCAGGATTGAAGGCCGAAACCGGTCAGATCGCCTTCGATCTCGAAGGAATAGCTCTTTCGGCGGGGTCTGCCTGCTCTTCCGGCAAGGTCGGGCAGAGCCATGTCCTGACTGCGATGGGGCTCAGCTCGGATGTCGGCGGCCTGCGTATTTCGCTTGGCCCTGAAACGACGCAGGCCGACATCGAAAAGGCCATATCGGCTTTCGGAAAAATCGCCGGTCGGCGCAAGCTGCCGGGGCGAGTCGCATAAGCGGCTTCCAGAATTGGCGGAAAAGCAATTTTCTGCTTGCCAAAAGGTGGGAAAATCGCCTTTTGGCCCTTACATGGGGGAGGCATTGTTTTCCCCGCAAGACTGACGGAATTGCCGGAATTTGAACCGGCAAAATTTGGAGACTGAAGATGCCTGCTGTCCAGGAAACGATCGATCAGGTCCGTGGGATCGATATCGATCAGTACAAATACGGCTTCGAGACAGTTATCGAAGTGGACAAGGCTCCGAAGGGGCTTTCTGAAGATATCATCCGCTTCATCTCGGCCAAGAAGCAGGAACCGGACTGGATGCTGGAATGGCGTCTGGATGCCTACAAGCGCTGGCTGACGATGGAAGAGCCTACCTGGGCTCGTGTCGAGTATCCCAAGATCGACTTCAACGATATCTACTATTATGCCGCACCCAAGAACGTGACCGGCCCGGTGTCGCTGGACGAAGTCGATCCAGAGCTGCTGCGCACCTATGAGAAGCTGGGCATTCCGCTGCGCGAACAGGAAATCCTGGCCGGCGTGCAGACTTCCAAGGTCGCCGTCGATGCGGTGTTCGATTCGGTATCGGTCGTCACGACCTTCAAGAAGGAACTGCAGAAGGCCGGCGTGATCTTCATGTCGATCTCGGAGGCCATTCGCGAGCATCCCGAACTCATCAAGCAGTATCTCGGTTCGGTTGTGCCGACGACCGACAATTACTATGCGACGCTGAATGCTGCGGTCTTCACCGACGGCTCCTTCGTCTTCGTACCCAAGGGCGTTCGCTGCCCGATGGAACTGTCGACCTACTTCCGTATCAACGAGAAGAACACCGGCCAGTTCGAGCGCACGCTGATCATCTGTGAGGAAGGCGCCTACGTCTCCTATCTCGAAGGCTGCACGGCGCCGCAGCGCGACGAAAACCAGCTTCACGCTGCCGTCGTCGAGCTGGTTGCGCTGGATGATGCCGAGATCAAATATTCGACCGTGCAGAACTGGTTCCCGGGCGACAAGGAAGGCAAGGGCGGCATCTACAACTTCGTCACCAAGCGTGGCGATTGCCGTGGTGCGCGCTCCAAGATCTCCTGGACCCAGGTCGAGACCGGTTCGGCGATCACATGGAAATACCCGTCCTGCATCCTGCGGGGTGACGACAGCCGTGGCGAGTTCTACTCGATCGCGGTCTCCAACGGTCACCAGCAGATCGACAGTGGAACCAAGATGATCCATCTCGGCAAGAACACGTCGAGCCGTATCATTTCCAAGGGCATTTCCGCTGGCGTGTCGCAGAATACCTATCGTGGTCAGGTGTCGATCCACCGCCGTGCCGAGAACTCTCGCAACTTCACCAACTGCGATTCGCTCCTCATCGGCGACAAGTGCGGTGCACATACCGTGCCTTACATCGAGGTGAAGAACCAGTCGGCACAGATCGAACACGAGGCGACCACCTCGAAGATTTCCGACGACCAGAAGTTCTACGCCATGCAGCGCGGCATTCCGGAAGAAGAAGCGATCGCACTGATCGTCAACGGCTTCGTCAAGGATGTCATCCAGCAACTGCCGATGGAATTTGCGGTGGAAGCCCAGAAGCTGATCGGCATCTCGCTCGAAGGCTCCGTAGGCTGATTGGCCGTCATCTGAATTATCGCGCTACCACGCGTCACTGAAAAACATCCGGAAGGATATACTTATGCTTGAGATCAAGAACCTGCACGCACGCATCGCCGAAGACGGCACCGAGATCATCCGCGGCCTGAACCTGACCGTGAAGCCAGGCGAGATCGCCGCCATCATGGGCCCGAACGGCTCCGGCAAGTCGACGCTTTCCTACATCCTGTCGGGCCGCGAGGACTATGAAGTCACCGAGGGTGACATCACCTACAACGGCGAGAGCATTTTGGAACTCGACCCGGCCGAGCGCGCCTCCAAGGGCATCTTCCTGGCATTCCAGTACCCGGTCGAAATCCCGGGCGTCGCGACCATGCAGTTCCTCAAGGTGGCGATGAACGAGCAGCGCAAGGCACGTGGCGAAGACGAGCTCACGACGCCGGACTTCATGCGCCGCGTCAAGGAAGCCGCCGAACAGCTGAAGATCGACCCGGCCATGCTGCGTCGTCCGCTCAATGTCGGTTTCTCCGGCGGTGAAAAGAAGCGCGCCGAAATCCTGCAGATGGCGCTGCTCGAGCCGACGCTCTGCATCCTCGACGAAACCGATTCCGGCCTCGACATCGATGCGCTGAAGATCGTTGCAGATGGTGTCAACGCGCTGCGTTCGCCGGATCGCGCCGTCATCGTCATCACCCACTACCAGCGCCTACTGGACTACATCGTGCCGGATACCGTCCACGTTCTCTACAAGGGCCAGATCATCCGTTCGGGTGACAAGGAACTGGCACAGGAACTGGAAGCCAACGGTTATGCCGACGTGATCGAGACCGCGGCCTGAGACCGGGGAGGATTTTGGCATGAACATTCAAGCTAACCAGCCAGCGGCCAAGCTCACGGTTGCCGAAACGGCGCTCGTCGAGGCTTTTTCCGCGCAGATCGGTGACTTGCCGGGCAATGGCGCCGTCGCCGGCACCCGCGACCGTCTTCTCGACGACCTGAAGAATGCCGGGCTTCCGACCCGCCGGATCGAATCCTGGCATTATACCGACCTGAAGAACCTGCTGCGCTCCGTGCCGGAGCAGGTTGTAGGGACGAAGGTTTCGTCCGTCGCGCCGCTGGTCAAGGGTTCGACCGTGCTTTCGGTACTGCAGGGCGAAGCCCATGCGGATGCCGAAATCGACGGCGTCACGATCACCGCGTTTCGCGATCAGTTGAGCGACGGTTCCGCCGTTGCCGGCCTGACCGCACTCGACAAGGACGATGCGATCGGTCGCCTGAACGGTTCGTTCGTGCGTGACGGCCTGGCGCTCGTCGTTCCCGCAAATGCGGAGATCGAGGACGTCATCGAACTGCAGGCTTCGCACCGCGAAGGGCAGGTTCACACCCGTTTCCCGGTCTCCTTCGGTGCGGGTTCCAAAGCAACCGTCGTCGAGCGTCACCGCTCGGAGACGGATGCTGCAGCGCTCGTGTCCTCGATCAGTGATATTACACTTGAAGACGGCGCGGAGATCACCTGGATCATCCTGCAGCAGCAGGGCGCGTCCGACACCCATCTGGCGCAGATCCGCGTCAAGCTCGGTGCAGAGGCCAAGCTTCGGCTTTACGTCGTCAATGCCGGCGGCAAGCTGGTGCGCCAGGAACTGCGCATCGAAGTTCAGGGCGAGGGTGCAGAACTGACGCTGCGCGGCGTCAATCTGCTCGGTGGCGACAGCCATACGGACGTGACGCTGGTGCTCGGTCACAACGTGCCGCATACCAACTCGACGGAAACCTTCCGCAATGTCATCTTCGACAAGGCGAGCGGCGTCTTCCAGGGCATGATCAAGGTCGCGCCCGACGCGCAGAAGACTGATGCGAAGATGGCGTGCAACACGCTTCTGATGTCCGATGACGGTGACTTCTCTGTCAAGCCGGAACTCGAAATCTTCGCCGACGACGTCATCTGTGGCCATGGTGCGACGGTTGCCGATATCGACCGCAACCATCTCTTCTATATGATGGCGCGCGGCGTGACCGAGAGCAAGGCGCGCGCCATGCTGGTCAACGCCTTCGTCGCCGAAATCGTCGAAGAGCTGGAAGAGGAAAAGCTGGTCGAGCCGCTGGAAGAGGTGATCTCGACCTGGCTTGAAAAGCATGCCTGATGTGAAGCAAGGAGGAGATGACGTATCTCCTCCCGTCATGCTCGGGCTCGTCCCGAGCATCTGCGACCGTTGAGGCGGTTGCAACGTGATTGGATCCTCGGCACAAGGCCGAGGATGACGCAGTGGGGATGGCGACGTCGATGCCGATCATAACTGCGATCTTTACGGGACTCGCCCAGAAGCGCGATATGAAAGGGTCTGCAATGGACCAGACGACACTGTTGGCTGCCTATGACGTCGATGCGATCAGACGGGATTTTCCGATCCTGTCGACCATGGTGCACGGCAACAAGCCGCTTGTGTATCTTGACAACGGCGCGTCTGCGCAGAAGCCGCAAGTGGTGATCGACGCGATCGCCCATGCCTATTCCAGCGAATATGCCAATGTCCATCGCGGCCTGCACTTCCTTTCCAATGCCGCGACCGACGCCTATGAGGCGGCGCGCGAAAAGGTGCGCCGGTTCCTCAATGCCGGATCTGTCGATGAGATCGTCTTCACCAGCAATTCGACATCGGCGATCAACACGGTCGCCTATGGCTACGGAATGCCGCATATTGGCGAGGGCGACGAGATCGTCATCACCATCATGGAGCATCACTCCAACATTGTGCCGTGGCATTTCATCCGCGAACGCCAGGGCGCCAAGATCACTTGGGTTCCGGTGGATGAAGAGGGTACCTTCCATATCGAGGATTTCGAGAAGGCGCTGACGGACAAGACCAAGATGGTTGCCGTCACGCATATGTCGAATGCGCTCGGCACGGTCGTGCCGGTGAAAGAGATTTGCCGTATCGCTCATGAGCGCGGCATTCCCGTTCTCGTCGATGGCAGCCAGAGCGCCGTGCATATGCCGATCGACGTGAAGGACATCGATTGCGACTGGTTCGTTATGACCGGCCACAAGCTCTACGGCCCGTCCGGCATCGGCGTGCTCTACGGCAAGATGGACCGGCTTAAAGAGATGCGGCCCTTCCAGGGCGGCGGCGAGATGATTGTCGAGGTGGCGGAGGATTTCGTCACCTATAACGATCCGCCGCATCGTTTCGAAGCCGGAACGCCGCCGATCGTCCAGGCGATCGGGCTCGGTTATGCGCTGGACTATATGGACAAGGTCGGACGCGCGGCAATTGCCGCTCATGAGACTGATCTGACGGCTTATGCCACCGAACGGCTGCAGGCCATCAATTCATTGCGGATCATAGGCAATGCGCCGGGCAAGGGCGGGATCTTCTCCTTCGAACTTGCCGGGATTCATGCCCATGACGTATCGATGGTGATCGACCGCCGCGGCGTTGCCGTGCGTGCCGGCACGCATTGCGCCATGCCGCTCTTGAAACGTTTCGGCGTCACCTCCACATGCCGCGCATCGTTCGGCATGTATAATACCCGTGCCGAAGTCGACGCGCTCGCGGACGCACTCGACTACGCCCGCAATTTCTTTGCTTAAATTCAGCGAACTGACTGGGACATTTGAAGGCCATGGACCAAGACATACCGAAGTGGGATGCCCGCGAAGGGATCATCGAATCCGCGATTCCGGCGGACGAACTGGAGCGCCTGTCCGACGATATCATCGCAGCCCTGAAGACCGTTTATGACCCGGAAATTCCGGCGGACATCTTCGAACTCGGGTTGATCTACAAGATCGACATCGAAGACGACCGTATGGTCAAGATCGCCATGACGCTGACCGCGCCGGGCTGCCCGGTTGCCGGCGAAATGCCTGGCTGGGTCGAAAATGCTGTGAGCGCAGTTCAGGGCGTATCCGGCGTCGAAGTCGAAATGACTTTCGATCCGCCGTGGACGCCGGAGCGCATGTCGGAAGAAGCGCAGGTCGCGGTCGGCTGGTATTGATAGCTTAGGCTGCTGCGACTAAATTGATTGTCAGAAACGCCGGGCCTTGAACCCGGTTGTGGAAGAGGAATGAGCCGATGGGCTTTGCAGTGATGACCATGACCGATGCGGCGGCAGACCGCGTCAAGCAAATCGTTTCCAATTCCGGTCCGGATGCCAAGGGCATACGCGTCGGGATCAAGAAGGGCGGTTGCGCCGGCATGGAATACACGATCGACCTCGTTACCGAGGCAAATGCCAAGGATGACCTCATTGAGCATGACGGCGCCAAAGTTTGGATCGAGCCCTCGGCCGTTCTTTATCTGCTGGGCACTCAGATGGATTTCGAAATTACCAAGATGCGCTCAGGCTTCACCTTCGTAAATCCAAACCAGACGTCCGCCTGCGGCTGCGGCGAATCGGTAGAACTGAAGCCAGCGGATCTTGCCGCACTCGCAAAACAACGCGAAGCTGGCGTCACCGCCTGACGAAAGTCATATTTGGGTACGTGCGGTCGTTTTAATCCATCCGGGCTGCGTTGCGCACCAAGACCGAATGCAGCGTATCGCGGGAGGAAACTGACCAGCCCCCCTACCTTCGCGCAGCGCATCTATCGCGCCGAGATGGTTTGTCGGAGCGATCCTGAAAGCGGCTGAGAGCGCCGCTTGTGGTTTCTCTGTTGAACGTGAGCAGTCAGGCCAACTCCAAAAATCAATCCTGTCATTGTCGCCCCACCTGGGGCGATCGCCAGAGGCGCCATCGCGCCATAAGCCGTCAGCATTGTTCCGGTCAGGAAAAGCGGCCAGCCATATTTCGTTGGCAATGACCGCTGTGGAGTGGAGCACCGCCAGAGGATGACCAGATACAAGCCTAGGCCGATCAGGCCAAACTCAAACCACACCCCGACACTGCCCACATCTCCGGGGAAGATAAGATAAGGCCCCAGGAATGGCTTGGACGCATCTGACGTCGGCGACATTCCAAAGCCCCATAGGGGATCGGCAAAAATTCGGTCGCGCATGACTTCATATTCCAGCGCTCGATAGGCGCCCGAAGCGTCATTTGCAAACAGATCGAATGGATTGAAGGCGGGAACCAGCATCCCGGACAAAACGAATGTGGTTCCAAGTCCCAGAACAGAGATAGCCAATATTCGTAAAAAAGCGGGTCTGGGCGAAAGCATGAACACGATGCTCAGGCAGAAGATCACAAGAAGATAGACGCGAGAGAGAGAAAGCAGTGATGCCAGCGTGCATATCAAGAAAAAGGACAGGCTGACCCAGGTCACGCGTGTCCGGATTTGCACCAGCCAATAGAAATATGTGAGTGCGGCTAGGCCGGAATAGAGGAAAATCCGCGCGCCCCGGAAATCAAGATCGGAAACTAGGCCGGCCAGAATTTTGCCGGGCAAGACGCCCGCCATCTGCATGATCGAGACAAGTGCGTAAAAGCAGCAATAACCCGTTCCGTAGCCGATGACGCATTTCAGCAGATAGGTTCGCCCACCGGCCAGGCACACGCCCGCGAACGGAACGAATGACATCACCCATATGTATTGGAAGAAGGCGTTTGTATTGACGGGTAGCCAAAGCTTGTCTGCGAACACAGTCAATTGTGTCATTACGAGCGCCACATAACCAACGGCCATCAGTGGTATGAGTATGTGACCTCTTATTGCTGTATAGGCACAATAAAAAATGATGATAGCCGCACAGCTGCCCAAAATTAGCGGCTGTAGGAATAGACCGATCGCTTGATAAATACGGGATGCAAACAGGACGTCGCAAATAAGAATGACATGAATCAGCACTCGATGAAGAGCAAATTCAAGTTCCTCCAAGGGCTCTTTCATGCTGCTAACAGTCTTCATTTCCACCTAGCTTATAGGGTTGGCATTGATGATTTGCGAGTTTGCGCAAATTTCCAGAGGTGCAAAAGTAAGGCACGTGACGCCGATCTTATTCGGATGCATCTCTGTCTTCATCGTGTCGCCTATGAATGAATTCAGTCAGCTTATTCTACGTAGGTATTAGACTGTCAACGACACGTCTTGTTTTTTGGCGGATTGTATTAATGACGGGGTGAGCGAGGCGCTTGGTTGGCTTGCTCATGAATGCTTCTTGGCTCCCAAACGAAGTTTGCAGCCTTTGTCACTTCCGAAAGAAACGCGGTACCACGACTTTTCGAAGGAGGCCGAAAATATCCGAGAATCTCAGTTGCGAGCGATCATGATGGAAATATCTGATTGCTGAGATGGAAATGGAGACCGTGGCGGATGGGGTGGGATTCGAACCCACGGTACGGTTCCCCGCACGACGGTTTTCAAGACCGTTGCCTTAAACCACTCGGCCACCCATCCAGACTGTTGCGCTTTATCGTCCATTGATCGCCCCGTCAACGGCAGCTGCGATGATAGGAGGGCACCAAGGCGACAATCATGCGTCCCGCGCTGGGGGGGCATAACCTTGTGTGGTGGTGATTCTTGCTGCGGTCGCATGTGAAAAGGTTAAGACAAAGTATAAGTTTCGGCGCGTTGCGTATTGGAACAGCAATAAAATGAAATTAATTTACTTTTCGTTAACTATAACCATTTGAATTTTAACCATTCCACAGATTTTGTTCGCATTTCTGCCACGAACCAAGCAAAACCTGTCCAGTATTAGGCCCAAGTGGTTTCACGAGGGTGGGGTTGTGGTTGCGAATGGTACGGGTTGCGAGGCCCTGCATCATATTCGCACAATGCGAAATAGGGACGGACGAGCTTTGAGTTTGAGTGGCGGCAAACTTTCCCTCTGGTCTAAATGGCTTGGGATCAGCGTAATGTGTGCGACGATGGCATCCTGTGCCTCGACCAAGATGGCTGAAGCCCCGAAGAAGAAGGGTCACGGCAAGGAATATTTTGCTGAGTCGGAATATGGTGTGAAGGCCAGCCCGCGCGTTGTTGCGGACGGCAGGCCTGTTCCGAAGGGCGGTGGCCGCTTCATGGTCGGACAGCCTTATGAGGTCAAGGGCAAGACCTACGTGCCCAAGGAAGACCCGAACTACAACAAGTCCGGCCTTGCGTCTTGGTATGGCTCGGCATTCCACGGTCGTCTAACCGCCAATGGTGAAGTGTATGACAGCTCGCATCTTTCTGCCGCGCATCCGACATTTCCTCTCCCGAGCTACGCCCGCGTAACCAATGTCGATACCGGTTCGTCCGTCGTCGTTCGCGTCAACGACCGTGGGCCATATCACCCGGGTCGCATCATCGACGTTTCGGACAAGACCGCAGAGATGATCGACATCAAGCAGACCGGTACCGGTCGAGTTAATGTCCAGTATCTTGGTCGTGCGCGAATGGATGGCGAGGATATGCCATTCCTGATGGCCTCCTATATTCGCAAGGGTGATCGTCTGCCGTCGTTCAACCCCGGCGGCCAGATTGCGAGCGGGGTAATGGTTGCATCTAACCAACCCCTTGGTGATCAGTTGCAGAGTTACAGCTCGTCCATGCCGGCCGCCGCCTATGCGGGACGCAGCCCGAGCGCATCGTCTGCCAAGCGCCCGGCAGCCGAAAAGTTCGAACAGCAGACTGCGCAGATCGCATCTGTCACGCGCGCCGCTCCCGTGCCTGTCGAGCGCAAGGCTGCGCCCGCTGCCCGTCCCGTCCAGCAGGAGCGCGTTGTTGCTTATGCGTCGGCGCCAAGCCAGCCAAAGCCCGCACAACGTGTTCAGCCGGTGCAGCGTGTTCAGCAGCCGGTTCAGGCTCGAACGACTGAGACTGCCTATGCAGCGGAACCGCAGCAGGGCAAGGTTACACGCGTGATGTTCGGCAACGTGCTGCTGGAGCCGCCAAAGCCCGGCCAGAAATATTGACGCCGGCTATCGTCGACACACGAAACGATACTGACTTTTCATCACCCCGAAAGCCCGAAAGGTTTTTGGGGTGATTTTGTTTTCACGGATGCCATGTCGTTCTTAATTCACCATAAAAGACCTCTTGCTACTCTGAGCATGAATCGGATGGACTGCGGGGGAATGATGCGAAGTTTTCTGCTTTTGGTTTTTGTGCTGGCTGCGACCACATTGCAGGCGGCAGGGAACGTATTGGCGCAGGAAGCGCAGCCCGTTTTCGCGACAAAGGCAAAACAGGCGTATCTCATTGAGGCAGCGACGGGTACCGTGCTCTTGGCTGTCAACGAAAACCAGTCCTTTCCGGCAGCATCGCTTGCCAAGCTGATGACGATGGAAGTCGTTTTCGATGCATTGAAAAGCGGCGCGATTTCACCCGAGACGCTATATCCGGTCAGCGAATATGCCTGGCGCACGGGCGGTGCGCCTTCCGGTACGACAACAATGTTTGCCGCGTTGAAATCTCAGGTGCCGGTGGCCGACCTGATGCGCGGCGTGATCATCCAGAATGCCAATGACGCCTGTATCATTCTGGCGGAGGGTATTGCGCGCTCCGAAGGTGAATTTGCGGCCCGCATGACGGCAAAGGCCAAGGATATCGGTCTGGCGCGTTCCACATTCGGCAACGCCACAGGTTTGCCTTATGCTGAAAGTTGGACGACCGCGCGCGATCTGGTCGAGCTTTCGCGGCATCTCCATCGAAACTATCCGGAATATTACCCTCTGTATGCGCAGCCGGATTTCGCCTGGAACAAGATATTCCAGCGCAACAAGAACCCGCTTCTGTCGCTTAATATGGGGGTAGACGGTTTGGGGGCCGGTTTTGCCGAAGGGACAGGTTATGCACTAGCCGCGTCGGTCGCGAGAGATAATACGCGCCTCTTCCTCGCCCTCGGCGGCCTTGCCACGGACAAGGAGCGGACAGATGAAGCCAGACGCATTCTGGAGTGGGGATTGTCCTCGTTCGAGACCCGGGTTGTTTTTAAGGCGGGAGAGGTGATCGGGCAGGCGAGCATATATGGAGGTGTCGAAAGCAAGGTCGACCTCGTCACGAGAGAACCTGTCGATATTTTCACGCCGAAGACCAGCCCGGAAAGGCTGTCTGGACGGATCGCCTACAACTGGCCCCTGCGGGCGCCGGTCGCCCAGGGACGGGAGATCGCGACCTTGCGAATCTCGTCAGGCGACAGGGTGATCCGGGAAATCCCGCTTGAGGCTGCAGCTTCTGTGGAGGTCGGCGGTCTCAGGGCTCAGGCAAGCGATGCCCTGATGGAGCTACTGTTCTTCTGGCTTTGACGCCGCGTGAGCCGTGCCGAAAGTCGTTCCGAATTTCTGGCCGATGCGCTATATGCCCTTCAGACATAGACAGGTTCAAAGACAAGCGTGACAGATCGTTCGGGCATATTCATCACCTTCGAGGGCGGCGAGGGGGTCGGCAAGTCGACCCAGATCCGTCGGTTGGCCGATCGGCTTCGCCGTGCCGGTCACGATGTGCTGGTGACACGCGAACCGGGCGGATCTCCGGGCGCAGAGGCCGTTCGGCACGTTCTCCTCAGTGGAGCAGCCGAAACCTTCGGTGTGCGCATGGAGGCGATCCTGTTTGCCGCTGCCCGCAACGATCATGTCGAAGAGGTTATCCGCCCTGCGCTGGAAACGGGCGCAGTCGTGCTCTGCGATCGATTCGTCGATTCCTCACGAGTCTATCAGGGCGTCACCGGAAATCTCGAGCCAGGCTTCATCGAAGCCCTTCAGCGCATCGCCACAGACGGCGTCATGCCGGACCTCACCTTTATTCTCGATCTTCCGGCCGAGGCAGGTCTTGCCCGAGCACGCCGCCGTGGCGGCGGTGATGCGCCCGATCGTTTTGAGAAGGAAGAGGTCGATACACATGAAAAGCGGCGGCAGGCATATCTCGATATTGCGGCGGCCGAGCCGCGACGCTGCCGGGTTATAAACGCAGGTCGGCCGGAAGACGAAATCGCCGAGGAGATTTTCACGCTGGTGGAAACGGCGACTGAGGCGTCAGTAGCCGCGGAGCAGGTCTCGTGAGCGATACAGCCGCAAATGTTCTGGACGGAGCCATTCACCCGGCTGCAAATACCCAGCTATTCGGCCATTCGGGCGCGCAGGAGTTTCTGGCGCGTAGCTATCGTACCGGCAAGTCGCATCATGCGATCCTGATCGAGGGGCCGGAAGGGATCGGTAAAGCGACGCTTGCGTTCCGGTTCGCAAACTACGTGCTTTCCAATCCCGAACCGGGGCTTGCGCCAGTGACAATTCCCGATCCCGATCCGTCGACGCCGATCAGCCGACAGATCCTGTCCGGCGCTTCCCATAATCTGCTGCACCTGACGCGGCCTGTGGACGACAAAACCGGCAAGGTGAAGAGCGCAATCACCGTCGACGAGGTGAGGCGGGCAGGGCACTTTTTCTCTCAGACCTCGGGCACCGGTAACCGGCGCATCGTCATCATAGATCCCGCCGATGACCTGAACAGAAATGCGGCCAACGCGATCCTGAAGATTTTGGAAGAACCGCCGCGCGGTGCCATGTTTCTGGTTCTGTCGCACGCGCCCGGCAAGCTTCTGCCGACGATCCGCTCTCGCTGCCAGACACTCAAGCTGTCACCGCTCGGCGACAGCGAATTGAGCCAGTCTCTGACTGCGCTCGGACAATCGATCGACGGCGGCCAGACGGCCGAGTCGGTGCAGCGGTTGGCCAAGGGCAGCGTCTCGCGCGCACTGAAGCTGAAGAATTATGGCGGTCTCGATATCATCGCCGCATTCGACGAGATTGTCGCCGGAGGGGGACCTTCTGCACGCAAGGCCATGCATCGGCTGGCCGATGTTCTGTCGGGCAAGGACAGCGAGGTGATCTTCACCTTCTTCCTCGAACATTTAAGCGAATATCTCGTGGAACAGGCCCGTGGTGCGGCGTTGCAGGGGCAGTTGGCGGTTGCCGATAAGCGGGCGAAGCTGGTCAGCGAGATCGTCGAGAAGATCACGGTGTCGACCGCCTATAATCTCGACAAGAAACAGACGCTTCTGTCGATCCTGGAAGCGGCAAAAGCGGCTTGACGATCGGCCGTTAACGGCTCCCATAAGGAAGTTTGGGTTTCGCATCAGGCAAACATGCGCTAAGAGCGGCATGACCCGCGCCGCTGTGCCGCGAAAAACCATTTTCCGAGTGTATCGATGTCCGACAAGACGCCCTTCTACATCACCACCGCGATTTCCTATCCGAACGGCAAGCCGCATATCGGCCATGCCTACGAACTGATCGCGACCGATGCCATGGCGCGCTTCCAGCGCCTTGATGGGAAAGACGTCTTCTTCCTGACAGGCACCGACGAACATGGTCAGAAGATGCAGCAGACCGCACGCAAGGAAGGCATTTCGCCTGAAGAGCTGGCAGAGCGCAATTCCAATGAATTCCGCGCCATGGGCAAGGTACTCAACGCCTCTAACGACGATTTCATCCGCACCACTGAGCTGCGCCATCATGAGGCGTGCCAGATCATGTGGAACCGGATGGCCGACAATGGCGACATCTACAAGGACAGCTATGCCGGCTGGTATTCCGTCCGTGATGAAGCCTATTACGCCGAGGACGAAACGGAAGTTCGCGACGGCGTGCGTTACGGCGGGCAGGGGACGCCGGTCGAGTGGGTTGAGGAGTCGAGCTACTTCTTCAAGCTTTCGGCCTATCAGGACCGGCTGCTGAAGCTTTACGAGGAACAGCCCGACTTCATCGGCCCGGCCGAGCGTCGCAACGAGATCATTTCCTTCGTCAAATCCGGCCTGAAGGATCTTTCGATCTCGCGCACGACCTTCGACTGGGGCGTGAAGGTTCCCAACGATCCGGAACATGTAATGTATGTGTGGGTCGATGCGTTGACCAATTATGTGACCGCGACCGGCCTTCTGACTGATGAAAACGGTCCGCGGGCGAAATTCTGGCCGGCGGATGCGCATATCATCGGCAAGGACATCATCCGCTTCCACACGGTCTACTGGCCCGCCTTCCTGATGTCGGCCAAGCTGCCGTTGCCCAAGCGCGTCTATGCGCATGGTTTCGTGCTGGCCAAGGGTGGCGAGAAGATGTCGAAGTCGCTCGGCAACGTGCTCGATCCGTTCGAGCTGATCGAACATTTTGGCCTCGACGCGATCCGCTATTACCTGATGCGCGAGATCTCGTTCGGCCAGGATGGTTTCTGCAGCGAAGAGGCGATCGGTATCCGTATCAATGCCGACCTTGCCAACGGTATCGGCAACCTTGCCAGCCGTTCGCTGTCGATGATCGTCAAGAATTGCGACGGCCAGATCCCGACGCCGGGCGAACTGACCGAGGCCGACCGTGAGATGCTTGCCTCTGCCGATGCGCTGATTGCCACCTGCCGCGAGGAGATGGACAAGCAGATGATCCACAAGGCGCTGGCGGCGATCATTGCCGTCGTCTCCGAAACGGATCGTTATTTCGCCGGGCAGCAGCCATGGTCGCTGAAGAAGACCGATCCGGAGCGGATGGGTACGGTTCTTTATGTCACGGCCGAGGTCGTGCGCCAGATCGCCATTCTACTGCAGCCGTTCATGCCGGAATCATCGACCAAGCTGCTCAATCTGGTCGCCGCTTCTGCGGACGCACGGGATTTCGCAACACTGGGCGAAGCCGGACGCCTGAAGCCGGGCACCGTGCTTGAAGCACCGACGCCGGTCTTCCCACGTTATGTCGCGCCCGAGGCAACGGCCTGAGAAAGAAAAGGACGGTCCGGCATGTCCGCCGGATCGTCGCCCATATTGCAGTCAAGGTTTGAATAACGTGTCCATGCTGATCGATACCCATTGCCATCTGGATTTTGCCGAGTTCGATGAGGAGCGCGACCTGCTCATCGAGCGAGCGCATCAGGCCGGCGTGAAGCAGATGGTGACGATCTCCACGCGCGTAAAGAAACTCAAGACGCTGCTGGCAATTGCTGAAAAATACCCGTCCGTTTTCTGCTCTGTGGGCACGCACCCGAACAATGCCGGCGAGGAACTGGATATCCAGGCGGAAGACCTGATCCGCCTTGCCAATTCACATGAGAAGATCGTGGCGATCGGCGAAGCCGGTCTCGACTATTTCTATGACACGCAGACGCCGGCGGACCAGAAGACCGGTCTTGCCCGGCATATCGAAGCGGCGCGTGTCACAAAACTTCCGCTGGTCATCCATAGCCGAAGTGCCGACGAGGACATGATCGAAATCCTGACCGCGGAAAGCGGGAAGGGGGCATTCCCCTTCATCCTGCATTGCTTCTCGGCCGGACCCGACCTCGCCCGTGCCGGTATTGAACTGGGTGGCTACGTATCCTTCTCCGGCATCCTGACCTTTCCGAAATCCCAGGATATCCGCGACATAGCAAAAACCGTGCCGCTGGACCGCCTTCTGGTGGAAACAGACGCGCCGTTCCTGGCGCCGAAGCGCTGGCGCGGCAAGCGCAACGAGCCATCCTATGTGGTCAATACGGCCGAGGTTCTAGCCGAGGTCCATGGCGTCAGCTACGACGAGATGGCGACGATCACGACGGAAAACGCGTTCTGCTGCTTCGCCAAGATGCCGAGGCTTTAAAGCGTGCCAGAGGTAGCAACCGGATACCGCAGACGCTTCACCATTCTGGGCTGTTCGTCATCTCCGGGTGTGCCGCGGCTGAATGGTGACTGGGGCGCTTGCGATCCAGAAAACCCCAAGAACAGGCGCACGCGCACGGCCTTTCTCATCGAGCAGATCGCTCCGGATGGCGGCCGCACGATCGTCGCTATCGATACCGGGCCGGATTTTCGCGAGCAGATGATTGCGGCCAGGGTGCCGCGCATCGACGCCGTTCTCTACACGCATGCCCATGCCGACCATCTGCACGGCATCGATGACCTGCGTGGCTACGTTCTCTTGCAGAAGCACCGGATACCGATCTACGCCGATCCGCTGACGATGGAACGCATCCACCAAGGCTTCGGCTATTGCCTGGAAACGCCGCCCGGCGGAAATTATCCGCCGATCGTGACGCCGGTTCTGATCGACAATCTTGACGACGAGATCGTGGTCGACGGCGCCGGCGGACCGATCCGGTTCCATGCGCATATGCAGGCCCATGGCGACGTTCATTCGCTGGGTTTCAGGATCGGTGACGTCGCTTACTGCACGGATGTCAGCGATTTTCCGGTAGAGAGCATCGAGCGGCTTTCCGGGCTCGACATACTGATCATCGACGCGCTGCAATATAAGCGGCATCCGAGCCATCTCTCGTTGGAGCAGGCTCTCGACTGGATCGCACGCCTTGGCGCTAAGCGCGCCATTCTCACGCATATGCATATTCCGCTCGACTATCAGACCGTGATGAACGAAACGCCGGATCATGTGGAGCCAGCATATGACGGATTGAGTTTCGAGATCGCTGTGCCGGGCAACGAGTTGTAAGGACGTCTCAAGGGATCTACGCAAGTCTCTGCTAGTTCGGCCGTATTCGTTTGTTCCATAATCTATCTTATGCGATATTCGTATGTAGCGGCTATTTAGT
>UCIV01000053.1 GCA_900472575.1 Hyphomicrobiales bacterium | reverse complement strand
CTAATGAGTCCGCGTCCTAATCTTCCTAATGCCTGATGCGCGAACTGCTATCATGCGGACGCGCTACAGTCATCAAGACCGAAGAACCACGCCGCCACATTCGCATTGACTCCAGTGAAAATTTCAGCGCCATTTCCGTTTGTCAGGTGCCGCTATTTGACCGAAAGGCCAATGCAATGCGTTCTTTCATTGATTCCGCAAACCGATGACGACCTTGGCTAAGGCGCGTTTTGCCCAGATCGTATTGCCGAGAATTGACGAGGGTTATCGCCTCGCACGATGGCTGACAGGCAGTGCGACCGATGCGGAAGATGTGATGCAAGAGGCCTGCATCAGGGCGTACCGAGCGATTGAGGGCTTCGCCGAAGGCAACGCGAGGGCCTGGTTTCTGACAATTGTTCGTAACGTTGCCTATTCCTGGCTGCAACGTCACCGTCCGGGAAAGCTCGTATTCCTTGAGGATCTTTCACCAGTCGCCCTGCAGGAAATCGAAACTGGCGGTTTGATGAACAGCGCCGTTCCAACCCCAGAAGACCTGCTTCTTGCCAAGCAGCGATCGGCGGAATTACAAAAAGCCGTAGAAACTTTGCCTCTCCATCTCAGAGAGACGCTGGTCTTGCGTGAGTTTCATGGACTAAGTTATCGGGAGATTGCCGTCATCAGCGACATACCTATCGGCACGGTCATGTCGCGTCTTGCCAAGGCAAGGCAGTCGCTTCTGTCGCGTATGAAGGAGGCGGAGCAATGACGATCGACAACGAAACGCTCCTGCTGCTCAATGCCTTCTATGACGGCGAACTTTCGCCCGGCGAGACGCTTTCAATGCAGCAACGGCTGGAGCGGGAACCGGAGCTTGCCGAGATCGCACGCAACCTTTCTGGCCTATCATCGGCACTTGTCGATGTCCTTCCAGGGGAACCCGCGCCAGAGCGGCTGCGCGGCACAATCCTAGCTTCCATGTCTCCGGAACTGACTGTTGGTAATGCGCAGGAAAATTCTGCCGAAGAGCCGGGATTGAAGCAGGTAGACACACCCAACGCACGCTGGCCGATCGCAGCCTCGCTGCTGATTGGGCTTGTTGGAGGTGGTCTCGGTGGAAATTATTTGGCTCGCGTCACAGGCGACACAATGGCTAGATCCACAATCGAGAACGAAATTCTCGCCGCACACCTGAGGGGATTGATCGCTCCCCAACCCTTCGACATCGCCTCATCGGAAGGCCATGTCGTCAAACCTTGGTTCAATGGAAAGACAACCATTGCGCCGACCGCACCGGATTTTTCTGTCGAGGGCTTTCCACTTGTCGGTGGGCGCATTGATATTATCGGCCGCACACCGGTTCCGGTCATGGTTTACAGGCGCCGGCAGCACACGATCAGCGTGACGGTCACAGATTCCACCAGACGGGCAATGTCCGCCCAGGACGTTTTCAACGGAACCAATGTCGTAAACTGGACAGAAGGCGACCTGACCTATTGGGCCGCCTCAGATCTCAATCCCGGTGAATTGACAACCTTCGCCGAACTCTATCGAAAGCGGCTTGCTGGCAAGTCTTAAGAAAATTTCTGACCGGTGCGAATAAAGTCCCGCAAGCTCCGGTTTACTCCACCGTGCAAGGTTGGGGGAAACCATGAGTGGGATGGCATGCCTTATAGCAGGTGCGGGTGCTGGGCTTTCAATCGCAATACCGTTTGGGCCTACAAGTATGATGTGTGTCGAACGGACACTTTGTGAGGGGATACGTACCGGGATCGCGGCGGGGGTCGGTGTCGCGACGGTACATTTCGCATATAGCAGCATTGCACTGCTGGGAGGCCTGGCACTGATGAGCCAGCCTGGAGCCGACAGCCTCCTAAGCTTTGGGGCAGGATTGCTCCTTTTGTATTTTGCCTCTCGGCTCTGGCGCCGGGACCTCGTTTTCGTCGCGCAGGGTAGGACGCCGTCCAGCTTCGGACGCACCTATTGTGGCGCGATCTGCTTTGGATTTCTCAATCCGGTAACTCCCGTACTATGTGCAGCCAGCCTCACCGCGTTTGCGAGCCAGATCGCAGTTCCAGGTGGGCTTTTGCCGATCGGGGTGTTTGTCGGCTCACTAGCGTGGTGGTCATTGCTCGCGCTTGCGGTGTCGATGTTGAGACAGCGACTAAACAACGAGGTACTTTCATTGGCAAACCGTGGAGCTGGCATTCTGCTTATCATACTGGGGCTCTCCATGCTTGCAAAAAGCCTTGAGGGGCTCTCGCAAATTATTGCGTGACGATGATCTGTTCGCCAGTTCCTCACCTCCAGGGGGGCGGCAGACAGCGTCTGGGGGATTTGCTTTGCCCCAGGCGCTGTGTGTGGAAGGCCGCGCCTCGTCTCCGCGCGGCCTTCCATATCCGAATTAGATGACCGAGCGTCGTGGGGCTTATTGACCTGTTGGATGAATAGAGAGACGGCACTCAAAGCTTAACGGTCATCTGACTGTCGAGCCTTGAACGTCTACTCTTCGGAAGGGAACAAGCACGATCGTATATCGTCGGCGTGAGCTTCGCGCGAATGCCGATTGTCGACGCTCCGATGGTGGACGGCAGCTATCGGGCGAGGATTTTGACGGTCCTCGAAGGCGATCACGAAAGCACCAGAGCCACATACTGCTACCGCACCGCGCCGTATTGCGATCCAGCAAACCCTGTTCGGAGAAACCGCGTTGGTACGGACATGCGGACGGATCGGTAAGGCAGGTGAAGAGATGACAGAAATGTTTGGCACGGAGAAGGAAGCTATATCCCGTTTTCTCGAACTGGTGCTTCAGAAGAGCAAACGAGGTTATCGCGCGGTGAGAAGACGTGGAAACACCGTCAGGGGCATCGCTTCGCAGAGCATCGGCACATGACAATCGCCGGGTCGGCTCAAAGGGTTTCCCGTCATTAACAAGGAAACCATCATGACCACGACCAATGAAACGCCGGCAAGATCGCTTCCGAACAGGACCAAAGCGCAGGCGAAGACGATTGTCGAGACCGTCTTCGCGTCCATTACGGCGGCTGCTACTTTGGGCGGGGAAACCTCGATACCAGGGTTCAGCAAGTTTAAAATCAAGGACACGCCGGAGCGCGAGGCCCGCAATCCGGGAACGGGAGCGACCATCAAGGTTCCGGCTGCGCGGAAACTTGCCTTCCAGCCTGCAAAGGCGCTGAAGGACACGCTCGACAAGTGAGCGGACGCTAGGAAACGAGTGCCCCTAAGCCCAATATTGGCGGCTTCTGCCGCCACGCTTATAGCTGATCACGATTTCGACTTAAGTCGCAAATCCTAACGTTTGCGACGAACATGATCGAAATCCTGCAGGACGACGGACGTATCAGCGTCTCCGAACTTGGAAGAAGGGTCGGTCTCTCTCAGCCGGCAACGTCAGAACGTCTGAAGCGGCTTGAGGAAAGGGGTATCATCACCGGCTACAGGGCTGTCATCGATCCGGCCTCCATAGGGCTTGGAACGATGGCGATCATCCGCCTGCGCACAACGCATGAATACATCAAAACGGGCCTGAAGCAGTTTTCGCAGATGCCGCAGGTCATTGAGGTTCTCAGACTGACTGGAGAAGACTGTTTCCATCTCAAAGTGATCGTGCCCTCACCAGCCGAGCTGGAAAGCATCGTCGATGCCGTTGCCCGCTATGGTTCGGTTACCACGGCGATCGTTCTACGCAGCGAAGCCCCCAAGCGTATCGGGCGTGAGCTCATAAAGAAGGGTTGAATTCGCAATAGTCCCGATTAAAACGACACTTGTTTCCCCGGGTTTTGCGGCAGGGTACGGTATTCTTAGATAGCTGCAATGACCCGCGTTGAGGCAAAGCGGGAGCCGGCCAATAGGGGCGGCTCTGCGGAAACCATGGCATCGCGTGCAGCCTCTTTCTCAGCAAGCTGGCGCTCAGCGTCAGCAAGCTCTTTGAGAATCCATTCGCGTTCATCTTTGTAGACCGCGTTCGCAACTCGGCGCGCAGTTCTTCGATGAGTTGTTCCAGTAGCATCGTCATCTCCTTGACGTTTGAGAAAGATGACGCCGCGGGGCGTGAGGAAATGGCGGGGTCAAGAATCGCTTCAGCGACCGCCGCAGGCGGCAAGCGGAGGAACCGATTTTCTGGCGGCCTCCTTCAGGGTGGCTCCTGAAAATTGGAGGGGGCCGCGAAGTTCTTGAAGCCGGTACTTCCCCACGGCGCCATTCGTCATTCTGAGCAGACCCCACCTCTCTGTATCGCTGCCGGAAGAAGAAAGCGGGCTCGATGCCCGATTTCTTCTTGTACTAAGCGCTGGGTAATCCCCGCAAGTAGTATGTTGCAAAGATTTCAGCGAGTTAGATGCAATTCTTGATGCGTTAGAAGAGCAGCTTAACATTGCACTTCAACTGGATGGCGACGACCAAGTTGAGGTGCGCCGCCTATTGCCACGTCTTGAAATGCTGGCCGGGCGCATTCTCGTAAATGGCTTCGGCACTGGCATCGAGGTCTCCCCGGCGATGGTGCACGGCGGCCCTTTCCCAGCAACGTCTGACGGCCGGTCTACGTCAGTTGGCACGCTGGCCATTTATCGGTTCTTACCGCTGTTTCGTACCAGAACTTCCCAACCGACATAATGCCCCCTGCGCAGGTAGCCGCTGAGGTCGAGTGCTCTACGGCAATCCGCGCGAGAGGATGCCGTAGAGTACAGGGAGCATCGCCGACGCTGCTGGACTAGCCAAAGCTTTCAAGAGCGCTGTTCCTTGGTGCGGCAATCTTCTCGCAGAAGGCGCGCTAAGCGTTTACGTCAGATGCTCGATCACAGGAAGCGAGCGAAGCCGTCGTCCCCTAGTAGAGAAGATCGCATTGCCCAGCGCGCCCGCCGCCGCCGCGATCCCTGCCTCCCCGACACCACCAGGCTGCGTAGCGGCAATCTAGG
>UCIV01000054.1 GCA_900472575.1 Hyphomicrobiales bacterium | reverse complement strand
CCTGCCCCCGCAACCAAAACAAAGCAAAAAACATACCGACAATCGCCCCGTTTGCGGCTTTCTCACTAAGCGAAAGCTCGCCGTTGTATCGCAGCCTGTGCCATAGTACCCAAGCTGTGAAAGCGAGGGGAATATGCAGGATATGCCAAGCGGATCCGTCATGCCTACAGGCGGCCATGGGCCCAAAAATCCGCTGGAAGTGCTGCGAAGGATCTATGGTTATCCGGCCTTTCGTGGGCAGCAGGCAGACGTGATCGATCATGTGGTTGGTGGAGGCGACGCCGTCGTGCTGTTTCCGACCGGTGCGGGCAAATCGCTGTGTTTCCAGGTACCCGCCCTTTGTCGGGACGGCGTCGGTATTGTCGTTTCGCCACTGATCGCCCTGATGCGCGACCAAGTGGAGGCATTGAGGCAGGTCGGCATACGGGCTGCCGCCGTCAACTCGTCCTTGTCGCGCGAAGAATTCGGTGAGGTTCGCCGCGATCTGGCCAGCGGCACGCTCGATCTTCTTTATGTCACGCCGGAACGGATCGTCACTCAAGGGTTTCGCGACCTGATCGGTAATGCCAAAGTTTCTCTGTTCGCCATCGACGAGGCCCACTGCGTCTCCCAATGGGGCCATGATTTTCGTCCCGAATATCGTGAACTCGGTACGCTTGCCACGCTATATCCCGGTGTGCCCCGCATGGCGCTGACGGCGACCGCCGATCCGCATACGCGCGACGACATCATCGAACGCTTGGGCCTCGGCGATGCACGCGTCTTCACCTCATCCTTCGATCGGCCGAATATTTCCTATGAGATCGTCGAGAGAAACCAGCCGCGTCAGCAGCTTTTGCAGTTCCTGTCACGCCACAAGGGTTCGAGCGGCATCGTTTATTGCCTGTCTCGCGCCAAGGTGGAAGAGACGGCCGATTGGTTGAATGATCAGGGTATCTACGCACTGCCCTATCATGCCGGCCTCGAGCGCGATATCCGCGATAGGCATCAGGATGCGTTTCTCAAAGAGGAAGAGCTCTGCCTCGTCGCCACCGTCGCCTTCGGCATGGGCATCGACAAGCCGAATGTGCGTTATGTCGCGCATCTCGATCTTCCGGGCTCGGTCGAGGCCTATTACCAGGAAACCGGTCGCGCCGGCCGTGATGGCCTGCCCTCCGAGGTCTGGATGGCCTATGGCATGGCCGATGTCATCCAGCGCGGTCGGATGATCGATGGCGGCAATTCTGCCGATGAGGTCAAGCGTGTCGAACGCGCCAAGCTGAACGCGCTTCTCGGCATTTGCGAAACCGCAGGCTGCCGCCGGCAGGCGATCCTTGCGCATTTCGGCGAGCCGCATGCGGGTGGTTGCGGCAATTGCGATACCTGCCTGAAACCGGTGGACACCTGGGACGGGACGGAAGCGGCGATCAAGGCGTTGGCAGCCATTTACCGGACCGGCGAGCGTTTTGGCACAGGCCATCTCATTGATGTCCTCATCGGCAATGACAATGAAAAGACCCAGCGTTTCGGCCACACCGAAATGCCGGTTTTCGGCGCGGGCAAGGACTTTCCCTTGAGGACCTGGCAATCGGTCTATCGCCAGCTTCTCGCCGCAGGCCTGATAAGGGTCGACCACGATGCCTTCGGTGCGCTGAAGCTGGAACCGGAGGCCCGGGCCGTGTTCCGGCACGAGCGGGAAGTCCGTTTCCGCAAGGATCGCCCGACCGGCCGCAAGGCGGACAGAAATCTTTCAACAAGCGCGAAAGGCGCTCGCGCCGACCTGGACGAGGCGGATGCCATCCTGTTCGAGGCCTTGCGCAGGAAGCGGACGGAGATTGCCAAGGAGTTGTCCATCCCGCCCTATGTCGTATTTGCCGACACCACCCTTGTCGGCTTTGCCTCGCGCAAGCCCATGAGCCTGGAGGCAATGCTTGAGGTCTCTGGTGTCGGGCAGACGAAACTGGAACGTTATGGCGAAGCGTTTCTGGATATCATCCAGGCCCACCAATGATACCCGCAATCGTTTTTCCGAAAGCCATTGCGGCAATTGTCGGGCGAAAGTTTAGCACCCCCTTGAAAAGGGGAGTTGACCTGACGGGGCTTGCCGGGAATTATCCTGCCGCTTTTACCCGATCCACGCCTGTTTATTTTCATAGCCGGCAGTTTATGGAGCATGTTCAAGCTCCTCTTTCATTCGGCTTTACGGTTCAATCCACCCACAAAATGGAGAGTAAAGATGAGCCTACGCATCAACGATATCGCCCCCGATTTTCAGGCCGACACGTCCAAAGGCCCGATCTCCTTCCATGAATGGATCGGCGACAATTACGCGGTCCTGTTTTCGCACCCCAAGAATTTCACCCCCGTCTGCACCACGGAACTCGGCACGATGGCCAGCCTTGCCGGCGAATTTGCCAAGCGCGGCGTCAAGATCATCGGCATCTCGGTCGATCCGGTCGAAAGCCACGAGAAGTGGAAGGGCGACATTCGCACCGCCACCGGTTTCGATGTCGATTACCCGCTGATCGGCGACAAGGATCTGAAGGTCGCCAAGCTTTACGACATGCTTCCCGCGGGTGCCGGCGACAGTTCGGAAGGCCGCACGCCTGCCGACAACGCAACCGTCCGCTCGGTCTTCGTCATCGGTCCGGACAAGAAGATCAAGCTGGTGCTGACTTACCCGATGACAACGGGCCGCAACTTCGATGAAATATTGCGTGCGATCGACAGTATCCAGCTGACTGCCAAACACCAGGTCGCCACGCCGGCGAACTGGAAACAGGGCGAGGATGTCATCATCACCGCTGCTGTATCCAATGAAGATGCCATCCAGCGTTTCGGCTCCTTCGATACCGTCCTGCCCTATCTGCGCAAGACCAAGCAGCCGACAGCCTGATCGGCCGAGTTACGAAAAGGAAGGGGAGCTGTGGCTCCCCTTTCTTGCTTCAATCGATCGTCTTGATGCTGGTATCGGCGGCACCGCGGGTCCAATAGCCGGCTGCCTTCAGCCACGGAAGCGGGTGGTTGCGGCTTGTCGTGAGATAGGTCTTGATTGCGCGGGCGACGGATGCTTCCGCTGCCACCCAGACGAATGTATCGGCCGTCAGCTCTATTGTATCGAGTGCGGTTATGATCGGCAGGGGATCGGTGACCGATGAAGCCGGGCGATGCACCCAGCGTGTCGTGAGATCTGCGGCACCCGAAAACTGCTGCTCCTCGCTCTCATCCGTCACCGCGCCGATAGCCGTGATCACGTCACCTGCCTTGGCCTCTTCGATCAGGCGGCCGATTGCCGGCAGAGCGGTCTCGTCGCCGACCAACACCCATTTCCTGACGCCGGTAATGACGGCAGAGCCGCGCGGCCCGGCAATTGTCACGGTCGATCCGGGTTTTGCCTCCATCGCCCATCTGGTTGCCGGTCCTGCCTCATGTACGGCGAAATCCAGTACCAGCCTGCCGGTTTCATTGTCATAGGAGCGCGGCGTGTAATCCCGCATTTCCATCTCGCCATTGGCGCCCGGCACCACCACTTTCACATGGTCATCGGCACCGAGACTGGTGAAATCAGACAGGGATTCTCCGCTGAGGGTGATGCGCAGCATATGCGGCGTGATGCGATCGACCGTATCGACGGTAAGCTCGCGCCGCTTCAGTTCGTGCCGAACGCGCTCGATAACGGGATAGATCGGGGAAGGGGTCGTCGCTGAGGTGTCCATCAATTGTCCTGTTCTCGGGAGGAGAACTGAAGGCCTGCCGGACATGACCGCGCAGACCGTTGGTCCTCCAATCGATCCTGCGCGTTGATTGACGTGAACGCTTACGTGCCGAGCCTGAGATCGACAATATCAATGTGACCTATCGCGGCCGCGCCGGACAGGCAAGTAGGCTCAGGAAAGAAACTTTCACACAATTATCAAGTTATCTTGCGCAAGCGTCAACCAAGCTCCAGCGTCGTCACCCCGAACACACCGGCGGTGTCGAACGCAGGCGGCGTTCCGCGATACATCCGGGTTGTCCGGAAGCCACGCACGAACCCTTCTCCATCGAGAAGGCTGGAAAATTCGATCTGGGTGGCGGGCACGTCGATATGCAGAACATTGCCTTTCGCCTCCGTCGCGCAGGCAAACAGCAAATCCCTCGCCACGCCGAAATCCACAGCAAGGATCGGCCCGATCTTGTAACCCTCATGGCATTGGCGCGTGACGGCATAACCGGCGATGATGCCGTTGCGAACGAACACCTTCGTCTGTCTCGGAACCTTCAGCCACGTCTTCAGGAATTCCGGGCGGCTTTCGGCAAAATACCGCCTGTCGAATTCGATCAGGGCCGGAAAATGAGCCTCTTCGAACGGGCTGATCTGCGGATGAGGCCGGCCTTCGAGTGTCCCGCTCCAGCGAAAGGTCTCGTAATCGGGCGCGAACCCCATGGATCGATAATTGGCCTGCTGCTCGGGCACGCCATCCAGCCCGATCGTGCGGCCTTTGAGATATGCCATGCCTGCATCCCACACCAGCCGTCCGTAACCGCGCCCGCGAAAATCCGGATGGGCGATATAAAGACCGATAAAACCGAATGTCGAACCATAACGAACCGCGGAAATGCCCGCAGTCATCACGCCATCGACGAACAAGCCGATAAAGCCTTGCGCATCGGCGGACTGAAACGGCGGCGCATCGGCAAGCCCGGGATTCCATCCCTCGGCCTTCGCCCAGTCGATCAGTGTCTCGATCTCCTTGAGATCGAGCGGACGGATCACGACCTCACTCATAAGCCCGTCAGCCGGCCCGGTTCGAAAACTTCCAGCATGCCGCGATAGGGTTTCGAGATCGGTGTCGCATAGGCGCCGCGCTTGGCGGTCGACAGGCCGAGCGTCACCAGCGATTCCGCCTGTTTCACTGCGGCTGCAACGCCATCGACGACAGGCACGCCGAATTCGGCCCTCAATTCGGCCGTAAGGTCCGCCATGCCAGCGCAACCGAGCACGATCGCTTCCGCCCGATCTTCCTTCAAAGCAAGCGCAATTTCGCTGCGCAACCGGTCGCGGGCATTGGAATTCGGATCTTCCAGAGAAAGCACGGGAATGTCTGCGGCCCGCACCTTGCACCGCGACGACATGCCGTAGCGATGCACCAGATGTTCGAGCGGCAGCCGTGAGCGTTCCATCGTCGTCACCACGGTGAACTTCTGGGCTATGAAGGCGGTGGCCGAGACCGCTGCCTCGCAAATGCCGATCACCGGAACATCGGCAAGCGCGCGTGCCGCATCAAGCCCGGTATCGTCGAAACAGGCGATGACGACGGCATCTATGCCTTCCCTTTCGCCGATGGCGATCTCCTTGAGCAGGCCGGGAATGGCGAAAACCTCGTCATAATAACCTTCGATCGAAACCGGTCCCATCGATGAGGTCACGGCGACGATCTCCGTCTCGCGCCCCGCAACGCGGCGGGCGCTATCGGCGATCGTTGCGGTCATGCTTTTGGTCGTGTTCGGATTGACGATGAGAATGCGCATGGGCTGCATGTCAGCTCCGCTGTCTGCGGCGGTTGAGATGGACGATCAGGCCGAGCGTGCCGGCAATCACCAGGAAGGAGAAGACCGTGGTGACCGTGCCGAGCGCATAAAGCACCGGCGTCGTCACATTGGTCGTCATGCCGTAGATTTCCAGCGGCAACGTGTTGAACGAACCTGCCGTCATCAATGTGCGGGCAAATTCGTCATAGGAAAGCGTGAAGCCGAACAGGCCGACGCCGATCAGGCTC
This sequence comes from Hyphomicrobiales bacterium, assembly GCA_900472575.1. Taxonomy (GTDB): domain Bacteria; phylum Pseudomonadota; class Alphaproteobacteria; order Rhizobiales; family Rhizobiaceae; genus Neorhizobium; species Neorhizobium cellulosilyticum. The sequence goes on along the minus strand of UCIV01000054.1, from coordinate 20,356 downwards.
GGCGCGATCATCGGCAATACGACATTCGAGAATGTCTGCCAGGAGGATGCTCCAAGGTCCCGCGCCGCTTCCTCGTAAGCTGGCGAGAAGCGGTTGAACACCGCGAACATGATCAGCACGCCGAAAGGCAGCGTCCAGGTCAGATGCGCGCCGAAGGCCGATGAATACCAGGCCGGCTGCAGGCCGAGCTGGCTGAACAGCACGCCGATGCCGAGCGAAACGATGATCGAGGGTACGACGAGGCTTGCGACCGCCAGATAGAACAGCGCGGTTGCGCCGATGAATTTTCGGCGGAAGGCAAGCCCGGCCAGAAGCGATACGACGACGGTAACTAGCATCACCATGATGCCGAGCATTGCCGAACGGCGGAACGAGCCGCCGAAATCGCCCACCGCCTGGGTCTCGAACAGGTTGACGAACCAGCGCAGCGATACGCCATTGAGCGGGAAGGTCAGGCCGCCATTCGGCCCCTGGAAGGAGAGGATCAGGATCGCCGACAGCGGGCCGTAGAGAAACAGCACGAAGACGGAAAAGAAGATGGCGAGAAGGTAGAATTCGCGGGAACGTTTTTCGCGGTACATGTTTAAAGCTCCTTACGGATATCGACGATCCGCAGGATGCCGGCGACCATCATCAGCACGAGCACCAGCAGCACCACGGCATTGGCGGCGGCGGCGGGGTATTGCAGCAGCGACATCTGGTTCTTCATCATCAGCGCCACGGACGCGCTCTGCCCGCCGGACATCACCTGCACGGTGGAAAAATCGGCCATGACCAGCGTCACGACAAAGATCGTGCCGATCGCCATGCCGGGCTTGGCCAGCGGTATGATGACGTTCGAGAGAATCTGCCAGGAGGAGGCGCCGGCATCGCGCGCCGCTTCGACCAGCGATTTGTCGATACGCATCAGCGTGTTGAAGATCGGCGTCACCATGAACAGCGTGTAGAGATGCACCATGGCGAGCACGACGGCGAAATCGGAATAGAGCAGCCATTCCACCGGTTCGGAAATGACCCCGGACCCCACCAGCGCCGAGTTGATCAGCCCGTTTCGCCCGAGAACCGGGATCCACGAGATCATCCGGATGATGTTCGATGTCAGGAACGGCACGGTGCAGATCAGGAACAGCACCATCTGCATCGATGTCGTGCGGATGTGAAAGGCGAGGAAATAGGCGACCCAGAAACCGATGAACAGGGTGATCGCCCAGACCAGCACGGCATATTTCAGCGTATTGAGATAGGTCTTCCAGGTAACCCATGAACCGAGCGTTTCGGCATAGTTCATCGTCAGGAAGTCGGGATACATCTGGGCGAAGTCGTAGTCCCAGAAGCTGACGACTGCGATCATCAGGATCGGCAACAGGAGAAAGAAGCCGAGGATCAACGTCAGCGGAATCGCCTGCAGATATGAGACGACGGCAAGCGACAGCCGAAAGCCCTGTCTGCGAACCCGCCCGGCATTTTCGGTATCCGTCGATGTGATCGTCGCCATTGCATATTCTCCCTCGGGAACTGCCAGTTTTGTCGGAGCAAGTGCCCCTCATCAGTCTGCCGGCACCTTCTCCCCGCAAGTGGGGAGAAGGTGGCAAGCCGTGATGTCTCCCATTCTTCGCCAGCGTCGAGCGAGGCACGTCCCCTCTCCCCGTTTACGGGGAGAGGGCTAGGGTGAGGGGCAGCTTTTTTGGCGCTGCCACAGACTTTTAAGCCGCGATGAACTCGTTCCAGCGACGAACCATGTAACGGTCCTCGTCCATGACGGAGTTCCAGCAGGCGACATGGCCCATGCGTTCCTCGAAAGAGCCGCCATCGCGCACGGCGCCGGCCTTTTCCATCACCTTGCCGTCCGGCGCGACGATATCGCCGGCCGCGGCCTTGCCTTCGATCCAGTAGCCCCATTCGTCGGCCGACATGTGTTCCTTGGCGGTTTCCATGCAGGCGGAATAATAGCCCTGGCGGTTAAGATAGGCGCCGACCCAGCCGGATGTGTACCAGTTGATATATTCATAGGCCGCGTCGAGCTGTGCGCCGGTCAGGTGCGCTGCGAGACCCAGACCGCCGCCCCACGAGCGATAGCCTTCCTTGAGCGGCTGGTATTTGCAGGCGATACCCTTGGAACGCACGGCGGCAACCGCCGGCGACCACATGGACTGGATAATCACTTCGCCCGAAGCCATCAGGTTGACCGACTCATCGAACGACTTCCAGAAGGCGCGGAACTGGCCGTCCTGCTTGGCCTTGATCAGGAAGTCGATCGTCTTGTCGATCTCTTCCTTGGTCATGTTACCCTTGTCGGCGTATTTGACGTTGCCGAGCGCTTCCATGATCATCGCGGCATCCATGATGCCGATCGACGGGATGTTGAGGATCGAGGTCTTGCCCTTGAACTTCGGGTCCATGATATCGGCCCAGGTGGTGATCTCGCGGCCAACCAGATCCGGACGAATGCCGAGCGTATCGGCATTGTAGATCGTCGGCATCATGGTGAAATACTGGGTCTCTTCCTTGGCAAAGGTCTTGTCGCCCGGCTTTTCGACGAAACCGACCGTATGCGGTGCGGTGCCCTGCGCGATCACGCTGTCGGGCTTAAGCTTGCCGTTTTTGAACAGCGGCACGACCTTGTCGTAATATTTCAGCTTCTTCACATCCATCGGCTGGATCACGCCGGCGGCATAGACCTTCTTCAGGATCCAGTATTCGATATCGGCAATGTCATAGGACTTCGGCTGGGTGACGGCGCGCTGGGCGGCGGCATCCGAATCGGTCGCCGTCATTTCGAGCGTGATGCCGAGATCGGCTTTGCACTTCTCGGCGATCGCATTGAGGTTCGAAACGCCGGTGCCGAACTGGCGAAGCGTGATCGGGTTCTGCGCCCAGATGGTCGGGAAGCCGGTGATCGCGCCTGAACCGGCGGCAAGACCGGCCGCGGCCGATGCCGTTTTCAAAAGCGAACGGCGGGATATGCCCTTGGCCGTTTTCGTCGTCTCGGTCATGTCAGTTCTCCTCTTGAGGTTTTATTGTTGTGTTTTCAGTGCTTCAGCCGCCCCAGCACGAGCGCGTCCTCGCGCCCCCAGGAAAGCGGAATGGCGTCGCCAACCTTCACGGGATTGGCGAAATAGTCCTTGTCGCTGAGGATCGCGGTAAAATCCTCCACACCGGCACCGTTGACGGTGAGCTTCACCGATGAGCCGCGATATTCGACGTTCGAGACCGAACCGGTGAACCCGAGGCCCTTTTCGGTCGCGGGCGCAACGCGGACATGGTCGGTGCGAACCGCGATGTCGGCCGTATCGGTAAGGCCGGCAGCACCGGCGCCGATGGCCAGAAAATCGCCGCCGGCCGGTACAGAAATCATCAGCTCGTCGCCCTCGCTTTTCGTCACCCGGCCTGAAATCACGTTATGGTCGCCCATGAACTTGGCGACGAAGGCCGTCGCCGGGCGCTCGAACACCGTGCGCGGATGGGCGGCCTGCTCGATGCGCCCGTCATTCATGATGACGATGATATCGGCCAGCGCCATCGCCTCTTCCTGACTGTGGGTCACATGCACGAAGGTGATGCCGAGCGAGGTCTGCAGCTTTTTCAATTCAGCCCGCATGCGGATTTTCAAAAACGGGTCGAGCGCCGAAAGCGGCTCGTCGAGCAAAAGCGCTTCCGGATCGGTGATCAGAGCGCGGGCGAGTGCCACGCGCTGCTGCTGGCCGCCGGAAAGCTGCGCCGGGCGGCGCGTCGCATAGGCTTCGAGCTGCATCAGCCGCAGCATGTCCATCGCCTTGGCGCGGCGCTCGTCCTTTTCGACGCCCTTCATCTTCAGCGAGAAGGCGACATTGTCGACGAGATCGAGATGCGGGAAGAGCGCATAGGACTGGAACATCATCGCCGTGCCGCGCTTGGCCGGCGGCAGGTCGGTGACGACCGCGTTGCCGAGACGGATATCGCCCGTCGAGATGCTCTCGTGCCCGGCGATCATCCGAAGCGTCGAGGTCTTGCCGCAGCCCGAAGGACCGAGCAGGCAGCAATAGGTGCCGGCCGGGATCTTCAGACTGATCTCATGGACGGCCGTGGTGGCCCCATAGATCTTGGAGACGGATACGATGTCTATTTCAGCGGCTTTGCTCATAGGCATTCTCCTGCGATTGTCTTGGTGATGCAGGAGCCGTGCCAGTTCAATTCTCCTTTGAAGATCAACGATATTTTCGATCGCGGCGTTTTTCGATATTTGCGGTTGCGCAAAATTGCAGCGATCGTTTCCGATCGCCTGTTCAAATTGTATGCAATCTGAATATGGGATTGCGAAACATCCCACTATGCAGAGGCCCCTGCAACGCGTTAGAACAAGGGCATGCCGGACGAAAACCTATGACCTTGCTCGAAAAGACCACTGCTTCTCCCGATACCTTGACTGAAGACCGCTCGATGGCGATCCGCGAGTCGCTGCGCAACGCCATTATAGACCGGCGGTTGGCACCGGGGACGAAACTGTCGGAAGCGGAAGTTGGCGCGCTTTTCGACGTCAGCCGCACAGTGGCACGCGCCGCCCTGCAGATGCTCACTTTCGAAGGGCTGGTGAAGACCGAGCGTAACCGCGGTGCCTTCGTTTCGAACCCGACGCCGGATGAGGCGCGGCAGATTTTTGCATCCCGCCGCCTGATCGAGCCTGGCATCGTTGCCGGTGCCGCCGAGCGGATCACGGCGGAAGACATCGCCCGTTTTCGCGAACAGCTGGTCGAGGAAGAGCGTTACATGAACGAGCGCGGCCCGGCAGCAAGACGGGCGGAAATCAAGGCATCTGGCGATTTCCATCTCATGCTGGCCTCCGTTGCCGGCAATGCAATCCTGCAGCGCTTCATGGATGAACTCGTGGCGCGCTCATCGCTGGTCATTGCGCTTTACGGCCGCTCCGGCGTGTCGAGCTGCGGCCACAGCGAACATTTTGCCATTCTCGACCTGATCGAACGCGGTGATGCCAAACGTGCAGCCGACCTTATGCTGCATCATATCGACCACATCGAAGCCGATCTCGACCTGCAGCCGAAGCAAGGCGTGGCGCTGAAGGATGCGCTCGCGATCACATAGGCCTTTTTTTCGTGGCTAACTGTCATGTCACTGTAAATGTCGATCTTTAAGACATGTCACGCGGTCTGCACGGCTGTGCAGCAAACAGGCGTGAAATGTAGCATGAGAGACGACAGGAAAATGCGCTTTGTCAGCGCTGAACAGGTGGCGCAACTCGCGGGCGTTTCGCGTTCAGCCGTATCGCGGACCTTCACGGAAGGCGCAAGCGTTGCACCCGCGACCCGCGAGAAGGTTTTGAAAGCTGCTGAGGAACTCGGTTACCACGTCAACGATCTTGCCCGCGGTGTGCTTGCCAACCAGAGCCGGCTGGTCGGCGTGGTGGCGACCAAGCCGGAAATCGGTTTTCGCGCCCATCTGACGGCGGCACTGACCAAGGCGCTCATTCGCCGCGGCTCCATTCCCGTCCTCATCAATACCGGCGAGACCGAGGAGGAATTGCTGGCAGCCCAGAAAATGCTGATCGGCCACCGTGCCGAGGCAACCGTCATCCTTTCCGGTTCGCCACCGGCGAGCTTCTTCGAACTTGCCCAGCGCAATGGCCAGCCGCTTGTCGTCATCGGCCGGGCCGAGCCGGATGCCGACCGGGTTCTCGCCGGCAATGCCGAGGCTTCACGGGACGCGGCGGACACTTTCATCGCCGCCGGACGTCGGCGGCTGGCGGTCATCGGCTCCCGCTCCGCCACGCCGAGCATTGCCGAGCGCGAAAACGCTTTTGTCGCCGCAGCCCATGCTGCCGGGTTTGACGTGCGGATCGCCCATGGCCGCGATTCCGATTATGACGGCGGCCTTGTTGCGGCTCGCACACTGTTTGCCGAAGGCGAGCGTCCCGACGCGATCTTCTGCGCCAACGACCTTCTGGCATTCGGCGCGATGGATGTGATCCGTCAGGAGTTCGGCTTGTCGGTGCCGGATGACGTGGCACTGATCGGCTTTGACGACGTGCCGGAGGCGGCATGGCTGAGTTACGGCCTCACCACGTTCCGGCAGGATCCGGCAGCGATCGCGGCGCGCGCCGTGATGCTGCTCGACCGGCGGCAGCAGAACCCGGACGAACCGCGCGCCTGTGAGCGGGTCATTCCGCAAATCGTTTTCCGCAAGAGCTTTTCCAAGCCCTGAGGGTCAGGCGACCGCATTTCTCCTTTTGCCTTCGAGCAGGTCGATGATCGAATTCGCTGCATCGAGGACGTTGGTGCCGGGTCCGAATACGGCTGCGACGCCGTTTTGCAGCAGATACTCGTAATCTTGCCGCGGAATGACGCCGCCGACCACGACGATAATGTTTTCCGCACCCTTGTTCTTCAGCGCTTCCACCAGTTGCGGCGCAAGCGTCCGGTGACCCGCGGCAAGCGACGACATGCCGACGACCTGAACCTTTTCCTTCACAGCCAGATCGGCTGCTTCTTCCGGCGTCTGGAACAGCGGGCCGGCCAGCACTTCGAAGCCGATATCGCCGAAGGCGGAAGCAATCACCTTGGCACCGCGGTCATGCCCATCCTGGCCGAGCTTGGCGACGAGGATCTTCGGCTTGCCGGTCGATTTCCCGTAATCGGATAGCCGGCTTACGATCGTCTTGTATTCCGGATCGTCGCTATAGGCCGGGCCGTAGATGTCGCCCACCACTTCCGGCACGGCTGCATGATCGCCGAAAGATTTTCGCATGGCATCGGATATTTCGCCGACCGTGGCGCGCGCCCGTGCAGCTTCGACCGCGGCCTCCAGCAGATTGCCGGTGCCGGATTTCGCCGCTTCGGAAAGGGCGGCCAGCGTCTCTTCGACCCGTTTCGGATCGCGCTGGCGGCGCACCTTCTCAAGGCGGGCGATCTGCGACTTGCGCACAGCCGAATTGTCGATCGCCAGAATGTCGATATCGTCTTCGTTCTCCAGCCGGAACTTGTTGACGCCGACGATGATCTCTTGTCCCCGGTCGACCTTCGCCTGGCGCAGCGTCGCTGCTTCCTCGATCAGGCGCTTGGGCAGGCCATCGGCAACCGCCTCGGTCATGCCGCCGAGTTTCTCGACCTCCTCGATCAGCTCCCAGGCTTTTTCCGCCAGCTCGTTGGTCAGGCTTTCGACGTAATAGGACCCGGCCAGCGGATCGACGACCTTGGTCACGCCCGTTTCATGCTGCAGGATCAGCTGAGTGTTGCGGGCAATGCGGGCTGAAAAATCCGTCGGCAGCGCCATCGCCTCGTCCAGCGCGTTGGTATGCAGCGATTGCGTGCCGCCGAGAACCGCCGACAGCGCCTCGTAAGCCGTGCGAATGACGTTGTTGTAGGGGTCCTGTTCCTGCAGCGAGACGCCGGATGTCTGGCAATGGGTTCGAAGCATCAGCGAGGATGCTTTTTTTGGCTCGAACTCTTCCATGATCCGCGACCAAAGCAAGCGCGCGGCACGAAGCTTTGCCGCTTCCATGAAGAAATTCATGCCGATGGCGAAAAAGAAGGACAGGCGTCCGGCGAAATCATCGACATTCAGCCCCTTGGCGAGTGCCGCCCGCACATATTCGCGACCATCGGCCAGCGTGAAGGCCAGTTCCTGCACCAGCGTCGCGCCGGCCTCCTGCATGTGATAGCCGGAAATCGAGATGGAGTTGAAACGCGGCATTTCCTTTGCCGTATATTCAATGATGTCGGCAACGATCCGCATCGAGGGTTCGGGCGGGTAGATGTAGGTGTTGCGGACCATGAACTCCTTGAGGATGTCGTTCTGGATCGTTCCGGAAAGTTCGGCGCGCGAACAGCCCTGCTCTTCGCCGGCGACGATGAAGGAGGCCAGAATCGGGATGACCGCGCCGTTCATCGTCATCGATACCGACATGTCCTTCAGCGGAATGCCGTCGAACAGGATCTTCATATCCTCGACACTATCGATTGCCACGCCCGCCTTGCCGACATCGCCTTCGACGCGCGGATGGTCCGAATCGTAACCGCGATGGGTGGCAAGGTCGAAGGCGACGGAAAGCCCCTTCTGGCCGGCGGCGAGATTGCGACGGTAGAATGCGTTGGAGGCTTCGGCGGTGGAAAAGCCGGCATATTGGCGGATCGTCCAGGGTCTTCCGGCATACATGGTGGCGCGCGGTCCGCGCACGAAGGGTTTGATACCCGGCATCGTATCGAGGTGATCGATGCCTTGAAGATCCGCCGCCGTGTAAAGCGGCTTGATGTCGATCCCTTCCGCCGTATGCCAGGTCAGCGTTTCGGGCGATGCCTTCAGTTCCTTTTCGGCAAGCGTTTCCCAATCTTTCTTATTGGCCTGCTGATGCGGCTTCGAGCTGTTATCCGACACCGGTTTCCTCCTGAACATGCGGTTTCGTTCACGCGCGTTTTAGAAACGCCGTGGTGAGCAATATAGAACTTGGACGGGGCGCTGAAAGCTGCCTCTTAGTTTAAGTTTATAGGTGACACCTCTCAGCGCCCCGTTCGGCAGTTTTTGTCCGCGACTCCGGTCCCTCTGCCGTGGCCTTGCCGGATGATCCTTTACCGCCGGGTTTCCCGCTTTCACGGGCGGACTTTAAAAGCCCGGCGAAACCATCCTTCAGGCCACCATGTGTGCCGCACAGGCACATCCAACGCGCCGTTCGGGCAACAGAAGCGGAAAGGTCGGTCCGAAACCTCACCGCCTCCCCCGTGTCGTCGGAGGGAGACCATTTTCCGCGGACCCCGGTGGTGAAGATTTACGTCCTCCCTCCATCACCAGAACCGATCCCGCCTCGCCGGCACGACTGCCGGTGTATCCGTGACGGAACGGAGGGATTGTAGGCATGGGATGAGAGGGCGGGGACGATTGAGGAAATGATTTTAGAGGTTTTTTTCTTGAAGCGCCGACTCCGCAAAGGATTCTGCTTCAACTTTTGCAGGCACCAGGGTCTCCACCGCCTTCGCACCATCCCCGCTCAGGCCATAGACGCCTTTGTCGATCTTCTCAAACCAGCCGTAATAATTGTCGCGCAGCATCGCGCCAGCCTTGGGCGTGATGGCTTTGAGATCGCGCGGCCGGAGTGGGCCGTCTACAAGTGCGCAGGCGCACGCCAGCGCCTGCTGGCGATAGGCGGTCATAATTGGGACCTTGGTCGAGCCGCCAAGCGCCGGGTCGCCCTGTCGTTTGCGGTGTTCCCTGATCAGCTTGGTGCGCCGTTTCGGATTGGTGCGTGGCATCGGCGAGACGGAGCTGACGAGGATGCTGACCTCTCCCTTGTCCGACACGCCGAGCATGCCGATGCCGAGCCGGCGGCAGAGATCGCGGTAACGTTTGTCGGCCTCCCGGCCGCGGCCCTTTGCCGAGACACGGGCGGCGATCCACACTTCGTCGGCCGAACTCGCGCGGTCGACCGCCTGCAGAATGAGCTCAAGATTGAAGCTGAGTTTCAGCTCGCAGACGACCATTACGGTCGGGTCGCCTTCGCTTAAGCCCATGACATCGCAGCCGCCGATCTCTCCCTTGACCGAATAGCCGCAAGTTTCGAGGAACTGTTTGACGGGGAGATAGAGCGAGGTTTCCATGCCAGCCTGATATCGGTGATCAGTGACCGATAGCTGATTTGCATCTGCAAACCCACCCTTTGTGCTGCTTCATCGGGACGAAGGTTCGTCCTCGGACTTGTCCTCCTCGTCTTCCTGAAACTTGCTTTCATAGGGAAGCGTGAGAATGGCAGAGGCCGCAGCCGCCCCGCCAAACAGAGAGGCAAAGGGCACCAGCACGAGTAAAAGCGGCAGGATCGGGTTTGTTGCCCGCATGATAAGCCCCCTCAGGCCGCCGATATCGAGCGCGATCAGGGCAATACCGACGCTGATGCCGATGGAAATGCCGAGAAGCGCATTGAGCCCGAGAAACCGCAGCATCTCCCGATGATCGCGGCGTGCTTCTTCCGGCGTCAGCTTGGGCTTGCGGGAATTGTGAAGGATGGCATTTCGCGCTTTTTGACGGTTTGTCCACCGCTTGAGCCAGCGCGGTTTCAGCCAGTCGAAAGGCTCGGGCAGTTTTGCCATTTGGAGGAAGAATGGGAGCGGCATCGGGTTCAACTCCTCTTCGGCGTTTCCAGGGTCGAGCGCCATTTCCTCATCGTCTCAATAAGCGAGCCCGAAATCAATGCGAGCAATTGGGTGTGTTTCTCCGGCGCAGTATAAGCACCGCATACCCCGCAAACCCCGCAAGCCAGAAGACCTGGGCGGCGTGGAGCAGGCCCGGCCCATGCTCCGGAAAGACGGCATAGCCAAGACGCAGCGCAAGCGCGCTGGCAAGGCAGAGATAGGTTGTCGTGCCGAGAAATGAGCGTTGGAAGGATTGGCCGTTGCGCTTTCTGACCATCGACGTGGCGATGGCGACGGCAAGCGAGGCTAGCCCGGCGATCGCCAGAACATGCTGTGGCACGGCAAGCGGCATCGTGCTTCCCGGCCAAGCCTGGATCGCAAGAAGCAGAAAGCCGACGCGTTTTGCGGCCATGGCGAAGGTGATGAAGCGTACGCCGCCATATTGGAAGGCATGCCAGGGCGCAATTTGAGCGAGCCAGATGATTCCGCTGATGCTGGCGAGTGCAGCTGCAAGCGCATAGGGGAGGTCGAAGGCCCAGAGAAGCAATGTCAGCAGGCTGCTGATCCGCTGGGTGAGAGAAATCCATTTCGCCGGAAGCGGTCGCGACGGCCGTCCGTCGCGCGTTCGCCCTGAATCGATCACCATCGGAAAGATGCGATTGCCGACCTCGAAACAGATCGCAAGGATCAGGCAGAAGCCGAGCATGGTGGCGCCCGGCCAGAGATCGAAGGCTGCAATGACGCCGGTGCCTGCATGGGCGCTGGCAAGCGCCAGCAGCGGAAAGGCCATGATTGCCCGTGCCCGGATCGTCGTGACGGAAAGGGCAATGACAGCCGCAAGGCCGATGAGTGACCGAAGCTGCGCGCCGAGGACGAGATCGTAGATGCCGAGCAGGAATGCGATTGCCTGGGCGAAAAGAAACAGCCGAATGGGCGACGGCGCAAGGATCGGCCGGCCGACCCAGCGCGGCAGCGCCTTCAGCATGAAGCCGAACAATTGCACCAGCATGAAGCCGAAGATCAGTTCGTTGGCGTGCCGGGAATAATCGCCCTGCCAGATCTCCGAGGGGAAGGCGATCGCCCGGATGGCGGTGAGTGCGGCCAAGAAAAAGGCGATGCGGAAATAGTCGAAAGGCGCTTGTGTCTGCGCGTTTCCCTCAGGCATTGCCGTCCCATTCGACGGCAAGTGGCGACTGTCCGAGATCAAGCTGGTCGATGGCGCGGGCGGCGATGTGAGTGACGATGTCGGCGATGGTTTCCGGGCGCCGGTAGAAGGCGGGGACGGGAGGCATGATGGTCGCTCCCATCTCGGTGACCGCGACCATGTTGCGAAGATGGCCGAGATGCAGGGGTGTTTCGCGGGCGAGCAGGATCAGCTTTCGCCGTTCCTTGAGGTGCACGTCAGCGGCACGGGTGAGGAGATTGTCTGAAAGGCCGGTGGCGATTGCTGCAAGCGACCGCATGGAGCAGGGCGCGACGATCATGCCAGCCGTCTTGAACGAGCCGCTGGCGATCGTGGCTCCGATATCATTAGCCGAGTAATTGTGTCTTGCGAGTTTGGCGAGATTGCCGAGCGCATAAGGGCCGAGTTCATGGGCGATCGTTCGTTTTCCTGCGTCGGAGACGACGAGATGCAGCTCCACATCCGGGAGGTTTGCAAGCAGCTCGCCGATCCGCATCGCGATCGCCGCGCCCGAGGCCCCGGCGACGCCGAGGACGACGCGCTTCACGCCTTTTCTCCGGCGGGACCGAGGCCGAGTTCGCTCCACATGGCGGAAACGCGGTCCTTGACCTCGGGCGTCATGGCGAGAACCCGGCCCCATTCGCGGTCGGTCTCAGCGCCGATCTTGTCGGTTGCATCGAGGCCGAGCTTGCCGCCTAGGCCGTGTTTCGGCGAGGCGAAGTCGAGATAGTCGATCGGCGTATTGTCGAGCACCACCATGTCGCGCGAGGCGTCGAAGCGGGTGGAAAGCGCCCAGATGACATCCGGCCAGCTGCGCACGTTGACGTCAGGATCAACCGCGATGATCAGTTTCGTATAGCTGAACTGCGGCAGCATCGACCAGAGGCCAAGCATGATCCGTCGCGCCTGGCCGGGATAACGCTTGTCGATCGAAACGACGATGGCGCGATAGGAGCAGGCTTCCGGCGGCAGCCACAGATCGACGATTTCCGGGAACTGCTTTTTCACCAGCGGGATGAAAAGCTCGTTCATCGCCTCGCCCATGACGGAAGGTTCGTCCGGCGGGCGACCGGTATAGGTGGACAGATAGACGGGCTTCTTGCGCATGGTGATCGCGGTCACCTGCATCACCGGAAAACGATCGACGGCATTGTAATAGCCGGTGTGATCGCCATAGGGGCCTTCGTCGGCCATTTCGGACGCCGAGACCGTGCCTTCGATGATGATTTCCGCATTGGCCGGAACATAGAGCGGCTGGGTTTTGGCCTTGACGACACGGCTGCGGCGACGGCGCAGCACGCCGGCGAAAGAAAGCTCGCTCATCCCTTCGGGCAGCGGCATGACGGCCGAAAGAATAGTCTGCGGGTCGGCACCGATGGCGATGGCCACCGGCATGTCCTGCCCTGCCTTCTGCCATTGCCGGTGGTGTCCTGCGCCGCCGCGATGCGCAAGCCACCGCATGATCAGCCGGTCGCGGCCGAGCTTCTGCATCCGATAGACGCCGAGATTGACGTCGTTCTCATCCTCGAAACCGCGGGTGACGACGAGCGGCCAGGTGATAAGCGGCGCGGGTTCGCCCGGCCAGCACCACTGGATCGGCAGTTTGCCGAGATCGATCTCGTCGCCGATCAGCAGCTGCTCCTGGCTCCGCGCCCAGCTGGTCTGGCGGCGCACGCCGAGCGACAAGGCTGAGCGCAGCATCGGCAGCTTGCCGACCGCATCCTTCAGCGATGCCGGCGGTTTGGGTTCGCGCAGATCTCCCAGAAGTTTGGCCAGATCGCCGATCCTGCCCGGCTCCAGCCCGAAGCCAAGCTCTATCCGCTCGCGCGTGCCGAACAGGTTGGCGAGAAGCGGGATCGCGACCACATTGCCATCCGCATCGACCGGGCTTTCGAACCACAGGGCCGGGCCGCCGTCTTGAAGGACGCGGCGATGGATTTCGGTCACCTCGTGCACCAGGCTGACCGGCCGGGAAATCCGCTTCAACAAGCCGCGATTTTCGAGTTCCCGGGCAAAATGCTGCAGGTCGTCATGGCGCCGAAGGGCTGGGGTCAAGGCTCGGGCGGAGGCGGTTTGTTGGGTCATGCCTTTCTGTGCCGAGAGATTTTCCAATCGTCCTTGTCATAGCTCAAGTGGTTTAGCGGACGAGGGATTTACCTTCCATGGAACCCTGAAACGAAAATGTCGTCCGCCCATGCTGATACCGCCTATTCTTTCCGCGCCACTCCATATGATCCCGATCCCGCTGATCGAGCGGATCTGCAGGCTTATGTTCGGCCGCATCGCTAAGGCGCATCCGGGGCTTTTCGAGCGGCTGGACGAGCATCGGCAAAAGCGATTCGCCTTTTTGCCGACCGATCTTCCGCTGGCCTTCGTCGTCGTGCCGGGCAGGGAAGAAATCTCGGTGCTGCGCCAGCCGGTGGAAATCGAGGCGGATGCAATAACGGAAGCGCCACTTTTCCTGCTTCTGGCGCTGATGGAAGGGCGTTGCGACGCCGATGCGCTGTTTTTCTCGCGTGATCTTTCGGTGACCGGTGACATGGAGGCGATGCTGGCCATGCGAAATGCGCTCGATGCCAGCAATATCGATCTTCAGAAGGATCTGGCGAAGCTCGCCGGTCCCCTGGCGCCGATTGCCAGACGTGTGATCGGGGAGATTCGTGACCGTGCGCTGAAGGATCAAAACAGGCCCGCAGGAGAAGCCGCAGCATGGAACTGATCTGCCCCGCAGGCACGCCGGCCGCCTTTCACGAGGCCGTCGATGCCGGTGCCGATGCCGTTTATTGCGGTTTTCGCGATGAAACCAACGCCCGCAATTTTCCCGGCCTGAATTTCTCCCGCGAGGAGCTGCGGGAAGCGATCGCCTATGCGAAGCGCAAAGGCACGCAGACCTTCGTGGCGCTCAACACCTTCATGCGCGCGGGCGCAGAGGAAATCTGGTACAAGGGCGCGGCAGACGCAGTGGCGCTCGGCGCCGATGCGCTGATCCTGGCCGATTTCGGCCTGATGGCGCATGTGGCGGAAAAATACCCTGAGCAGCGTCTGCATGTCTCCGTCCAGGCCTCAGCCTCCAATCCCGACGCAATCAATTTCCTCGTCGATGCCTTCAACGCCCAGCGCGTCGTGCTGCCGCGCACGTTGACGATCGCCGACATCGCAAGGATCGGCAAGAATATCCGATGCGAGATGGAAGTCTTCGTTTTCGGCGGTCTCTGCGTCATGGCGGAAGGCCGCTGTTCGCTCTCGTCTTATGCGACGGGCAAATCGCCGAACATGAACGGCGTCTGTTCGCCGGCAAGCCATGTGCGCTACCGCAAGGATGGCGGCGAACTCGTCTCCGAACTCGGCGAATTCACCATCAACCGCTTTCCGGCAGGCGAGGCGGCCGGATATCCGACGCTTTGCAAGGGCCGGTTCGATATTGCCGACAGCAACGGTTACGCCTTCGAGGATCCGGTCTCGCTCGACGTGATGGGTGAACTGGAGGCGCTGAAGGCGGCCGGCGTGAAGGCCTTGAAGATCGAAGGCCGGCAACGCGGCAAGGCCTATGTGGCCGAAGTCGTGTCGACCATGAAGGCGGCGCTGAACAGTCCGCCGGATCGCCGGGCGCCGCTTCTCGCGCGTCTGCGGACCATGAGCGAAGGACAGAAAACGACGTCCGGCGCCTACGAGAAACGCTGGAGATAAGCCTCATGACCGATATGAAGAAAACCAGCCTGACGCTCGGGCCGGTCTATTATCTATGGAATGCGGAAAAGTGGCGCGATTTCCACTTCCGTATTGCCGATGAAGCGCCGGTCGACCGAGTGGTGATCGGCGAGACCGTCTGTTCGAAACGCCAGCATTTCATCGAGCCGCATTTGGCCGAGGTTGTCGAGCGTCTGGAAAGCGCCGGAAAGACGGTGATTCTATCGACCCTTGCGCTGGTAACGCTCAACCGTGAGAGCAAGCAGATCCGCGAAATGGCCGAGGTCAGCGAGCATCTGATGGAAGCCAATGACCTCTCCGCGCTGGCGATCCTGAAAGACAAGCCGCATACGATCGGGCCGCTGGTCAATGTCTATAACGCGCCGACCGCGAGATTGCTCGCGAGCCGCGGCGCAACACGCATCTGTCTGCCGCCGGAACTTCCCTTCTCTTCGGTGAAGGAAATCACTGCCGAATTGCCGGATATCGATTTCGAGGTCTTTGCCTTCGGCCGCATGCCGCTCGCCATTTCCGCACGCTGCGCGCATGCCCGCTCCAAGGGCAAGATCAAGGACAATTGCCAGTTCGTCTGCGGTGAGGACCCGGATGGGCTGCCGGTGCGCACGCTCGACCGACAGTCCTTCCTGGCGCTGAACGGCGTGCAGACCGTCTCGCATGCCTGCCAGTCGCTTCTGGGCGAACTGGATCATCTGGTCGAAGCCGGGGTGCGCTCGTTCCGCCTGTCGCCGCAGGATTGCGACATGGTGGCGGTGGCAAAGCTGCATCGTGCTGTCCTGGACGGAGCGGTGGATGCGGATGCAGGTGTTGCAAAACTCCGGCAGCTTTACGCCGCAGCCCCGCTTGCCAACGGTTTTCACCACGCCAAGGAAGGCGCGGTCTGGGTGGCGCGCACCCGCAGCCTGCAGGCCGCATGGCCGGCTTGATTACAGAAGTGAGTTGGGGGCAGCCCCGTGAAAGGCTGCCTCAGACTTCAAAAATCTCGTCGAAGCTTTCCGGAAAGTTCTGGCGGGCGACTTTTTCGTTGATGACGAGCAGCGACTCGTAGGACAGCGGATCGAAATCCTTGTCCGCCGGCATCACTTCACGGCCGAAGAGCAGGCAGAGCCGCGCGGCATCGAGATTGCCGCGCTCGAAGGGCTGGTCGCCGAAATAGAACCAGAGTGCATGCAAGAAGGCCGCATCGACGCGGTGTTCCTTGGTGCCCGGCCGCGCCTTACGGGGGATCGCCTTCAGCGGCGTGACCCCCTTGGGATTGGCGCGACGGATGGTGAACTGGGTTCCAGTCCCTGGCAGGCCGCCCGGAAAACCGCGATGTTTGGTCATTTCGGGCAGGTTTGCCATGTCTCGGTCCTTTACGTTTTTGCGACCTTATCGGCCGTCTTGGTGTCGAAATCGGCAGCGTCGTGACGCTCGTGCAGCTGTTCGGAGGGATCACCCGACATGCGGTTGACCATGCGCCCACGCTTTACCGCCGGCCGGGCGAAAACTTCCGCCGTCCAGCGCTGCAGGTGCGTATAACTCTGAACGTCGAGAAAGTCACCGGCATCGCCGTAGGCCTGGCCGAGCGCCAGATTGCCGTACCACGGCCAGATCGCCATGTCGGCAATCGTGTATTCCTTGCCTGCCATGAACTGGTTTTCGGCAAGATGCCGGTCGAGCACGTCAAGCTGGCGCTTTGTTTCCATCGCGTAACGGTCGATCGCATATTTGATCTTGATCGGTGCATAGGCATAAAAATGGCCGAAACCGCCGCCGACGAACGGCGCCGAGCCCATTTGCCAGAACAGCCAGTTCAGCGTTTCCGCCCGCGTGCGGGCATCGGTCGGCAGAAAGGCGCCGAATTTTTCCGCCAGATAGGTCATGATCGAAGCCGATTCGAACAGGCGGATCGGTTTACCGCCATCCTTCGGCGCATGGTCCAGCAGGGCCGGGATTTTTGAGTTTGGATTGATATCGACGAAGCCCGAACCGAACTGGTCGCCTTGGCCGATATTGATCAGCCAGGCATCGTATTCGGCGCCGGAATGCCCTGCCGCCAGAAGCTCCTCGAGCAGGATCGTCACCTTGACGCCGTTCGGCGTGCCGAGCGAATAAAGCTGCAGCGGGTGTTTTCCGACCGGCAGTTCCTTGGTCTGGGTCGGGCCGGCGATCGGCCGGTTGATATTGGCAAACTGGCCGCCATTACCCTTTTCCCAGGTCCAGACCTTGGAAGGTTCGTAGCCTGCGGGGAAATTGTCGGCGGGGGATTTATCGGTCATCGAAATCTGTCCTTGCTCATCGCGCCATAAAAGCGGCTTGCGCCGGGTTCAATATAGGAACTGGGCGGCCACCTGCTACCGCCGACTTCTATAAAGATGATGGCTGTCAGGCGAGGCGCATTTTTTCATGCGTCACAAGGGAAATGAGCAAAAGTTTGCTCCCTGAAATATTTCTCATTTGTCAATCAAGCCCAGTCGCATAACTGCTTTTGCACGGTTATGGTTGTCGAGGCTGGAATGAACACCCCATGACCTGGCCTGCCGAAACGGCGGCCGGGCGGTTCCGGGCAATAGGGAAGGAAAACGAAATGCAGGCTCTTGTACTGGAGCAAAAAGGCAAGCTGGCGCTGAGGGAGATCGATCTTCCGCTGGAGGTTGGGCCGGGCGACGTGAAGATCGAGATCGACACCGTCGGCGTCTGCGGCAGCGACGTGCACTATTACACTCACGGTGCGATCGGCCCCTATGTGCTGCGCGAGCCAATGGTGCTGGGCCACGAGGCTGCCGGAACGGTGGTCGAGATTGGCTCGGAGGTGAAGAACCTCAAGGTCGGCGACCGTGTCTGCATGGAGCCGGGCATCCCGAACCTTTCGTCAAGGGCGTCGAAACTCGGCCTTTATAATGTCGATCCCGACGTGCGTTTTTGGGCGACGCCGCCGATCCATGGCGTGCTGGCGCCGTACACCGTTCACCCTGCGGCCTTTACCTACAAGCTGCCCGACAATGTGTCTTTCGAAGAAGGCGCAATGGTCGAGCCTTTTGCGATCGGCATGCAGGCGGCGACCCGCGCCAGATTGCAGCCGGGCGATGTGGCGGCCGTCATAGGCGCTGGCCCGATCGGCATCATGGTGGCGCTGGCGGCCCTGGCCGGCGGCTGCGCCCGCGTGTTCGTTTCGGATCTGAGCGCCGACAAACTGAAGATCGCCGCGCAATATCCCGGCATCATCCCGGTCAATGTTCGCGAGCAGTCCTTCGCCGATGTGATCGCGCAGGAAACGTCCGGTTGGGGCGTCGATGTGGTGTTCGAGGCAAGCGGCAGCCCCAGGGCCTATCAGGGCATGTTCGATCTGGTGCGTCCGGGCGGCGCTTTCGTTCTCGTCGGCCTGCCGGTGGAGCCGGTGCCGTTCGACGTGGCGAGCGCGATCTCCAAGGAAGTCCGCATCGAGACCGTCTTCCGTTACGCCAACATCTTTGACCGGGCGCTGGAACTGATCGCCTCGGGCAAGGTCGACCTCAAGCCTTTGGTCACCGGCACGTTCGATTTCAAGGAATCGATCGCCGCCTTCGAGCGTGCTGCCGCCGGACATGCGTCCGACGTCAAGCTGCAGATCAAGGTGAAAGCTTAAAAGCTCGATCAGGCCGCCTGCCAGAAACGGCGGGCGGTCGTCTGTTCCGAAATCGGCTTGGTGCCCCGGAGCGGCACGTGCCGCAGCATTTCGAGAGCGAAATTGCGGGCGTTCTGCCTTGCCTTGTCGAGATTGCTGATCCGGCTATCATCCATCGTGTGGAGCGTGCCGCCAAGATCGAAAATATCGCGGAAGGCGGCGCGTTCGATGATCGGCGTGCCGAGCACCTCGACGCCCCGTTCCAGAAGCAGCATTTTGACAGCCAGAAGCGCGCGCGTCGTCACCATCGAGTTGACGCGGGTGAGCACCACCGAATGCGGAACCTTGATGCCTGCCTTGTCATCAAGGAAGCGCAGGAGTTCCAGCACGTTCGCGCCGCCCTGGGCATCCATGGCGCAGCCCTGGATCGGGATCAGCACATGGTCGGAAAGGCCGATCGCTTTGGCCAGCAGCGGGCTCTGAGCGCCCGGAAGGTCGACGATGAAATAATCCGTCGTGTAGCGGTTGTCGGCGATATGCCGCTCGATCGATGCCTGCGTCACATAGGAAATCACGGAAAGGCGCGGCAGGCCGGGCGAAAGCTGGTGCCAGCGCGAGATCCAGCGCTGCGGATCGGCATCGAGCACGGTCACGCGGTAACCGACCTGTGCAAGCTCGGTTGCAAGCAAAAGCACCGCAGTCGTCTTGCCGGCGCCGCCCTTGGTATTGGCGAAAGTGATGACGGGCATTCTTAAGGGAACCTGTTCGGCTGCGAGCCGATAATGGCTCTGGCCGCACCCTCATGATGCGCCGGTCTATTGTTGGTGGATATGGTTAATGAATGATTGAGGTCGGGCGATGGGGTAGTGCTGAAAGCTTCTGTCGACCTTAGGCGGCTACGCTCGATCCATTTTCGCTGATCGTTGAGAGGTACCTACCTCTGGTCTAGTATCTGCGAGTCTAGGCCTTCCCGCCTGACACCGCATCAGACCTCAAGGTGGATTAATGAAGGATTTTACCTGGGAGCGAGCGCCATTTTCAGTATGCGCGGTCTGTGAAAAGAAAACCTTTGGATTTCTCCGAGCCGGTGGCCATACCCTTACGATGAGATGTTCAAGCTGTCGGCATACAGAGAATATCGCGCTTCCGTGGCTCGATAAAAAGGTAATCTACCTCGACCAGTTTGTTTTCAGTTTGCTCTTCAATGTTGTTTCTGGTGGGCGTTTGCCAATTGGGCACGAAGTGTTCGCCAAGGAGTTGCACGAGCGCCTACGCCGTCTGGTTCTGCTGCAACAAATCATTCTCCCCCACTCTAACATTCATAGAGACGAAACAACCGTTTTTCATAGCGCAATGGAGTTGCAAGAAGCTTACGAATTTATTGGTGGGGACGTCTCTTTATCCGACACCTCGACTGTTGAATTGGAGCAGGCACTGGACGCCGCAGATGCCTACATGAACGGCACGCCGCTTTCCCTTAATCTCTCCGCCGACGAAATTTTAGAAAGCGAACGAAATGAATGGCTTTCGGACATGCATATCTCCGTACGGTCCAATTACAGCCAGTTTGCTGATGGCCTTAGAAAAATACGCGACGAAACGCATGGTGAGATGGAGAAGCTCGCAGCTCGCTGGGCAGCAGAGAAACCAAATTTTGATGACGTTCTCAAGATGGAGTTGGATGCAGTCCTGGTTGGGAAGGTCGTGTAGTGGCCCCCTAAACCCCCGGACACGATCTCCCACTTGTTAAGTGTTAGGAGTAATGTGCCCATTATGACC
>UCIV01000055.1 GCA_900472575.1 Hyphomicrobiales bacterium | reverse complement strand
CACCGCCGTCATCGCGAACCGTCCCTCGGCAACGACAGCGAGCGCAACAGGTGTTTTTTTGACCCTGATGCTATCTCAAGCGCTTCTTTCAGAATTTCGCCTTCCATCGTCTTTTTGCCGAGGAGGCGCTGAAGCTCTTTCACCTGGTTCTGAAGCGCTCTGTACTCCGATGCCGGCACGACCTCTTCCTGCGATGCGGTGGCCGTCAGCGCACCTTGCGCCGCAAGTTTGCGCCAGGCGAACAACTGGTTCGGCTGAATGCCATGCCGTCGAGCAACGATGCTGACCGTGACGTCAGGCTCGTAGGTCTCCTGGACTATCGCGAGCTTCTCCGCTGTCGACCAGCGACGGCGGCGCTCAGGGCCGGACAGCACTTCTATCTTAGGGATATGACTAGTCATGATTGGCACACTACTCCTAACACTTAACAAGTGGGAGATCGTGTCCGGGGATTTAGGGGGCCACTACATCGCCGCCATGGCCATCGTGCACCGGTTGATGGGCGTGACGCGACATATTCAAGATTGCCGGGGATCTGGTGTTGCCCTCCTCGGTCCATGCCATGCCTGATGGCCGGGACGCAGGGCGCACTTTAGCTTTTCGGCGAGACTATCTGAAAATGTTACCGATTTTACAGTCAGCGAGCCATTGGCTCCAACCTAACAAGTCCGTTCTCTAGAATATAGATGAGAACTTCAGGTCATCGTTTGGCCGTCGATAGGTAAGACTTTTATCTCAAGTTCGCGTTCACGAGTATCACGTGCATCGCAAACGCTTTGTGCAGATGTGTCTGCAAAGTGATGTTTGAGCGCCAGCCGCAAATCTCTCTGGCTATCTTTGCGGACCTTAAGTGCGGCGAGCTTCCGCATTTTCGACTGCCGCTGCTCATATTCCATATGAAAACACCTAAATGTCGTCTCTCAAATATTCGCTCGAGAGAGGTATAGACGTGGTCATCTGCCCCTTACGTAGCTGACTAGCGCGATTTGACGGTGTGGTGGCGTGAAACAAGCGTGACATGCTTTTGGGCGCTAGACATGAGGATAACTCGTCCTCCTATTCTGAACGTCAACTGCTCGCCTGATTTCAAAGCCGCCGCTGCGTAATTTCGCAAGCCCAGTTCAGAAAAACACCTCCATTACCGATAGGCACCTTCAAAGACCCAATAAATTTTTGATCTGGCACAACCAAGACCGGTTGCATCGATTACCCGCTTCAATCATTCTGGCAGAATTGTCGAGGGGAAGACGATGACTAAGAAAGTGGGACCGGATCCAATCGACGTGCATGTCGGTGGAAAGATTAAACTTCGCAGACTTGTGTTGCGCATGTCGCAGGAAAAACTTGCGGAAGGATTGGGAGTTACGTTCCAGCAGGTTCAAAAATATGAGAAGGGAACCAATCGTGTCGGCGCAAGCCGGCTTCAGATGATCGCATCCATTCTGCAGGTCCCGGTGGGATTTTTCTTCACGAATACCGTCGGTTCGAACGAAAATTCGCAATTCGATCCGCGGCCTGATGACGTGGTGATGAGGTTTCTCTCGAGCCGGGAAGGCGTAGAATTAAACGCAGCCTTCGTTCGCTTGCGTGACCCAAGAACCCGGCAGAGCGTTGTTCATCTCATTAAATCACTCGCGTCTGTCGGGACTGATCCCACGGCGGAGGATCCGAAGCTCTAACGACAGGCCGATCTGGTGCTGCATTTGACTACATTCGGCCCCGTGACGCTGACCGAACGCGGAAAAGGTGCTCTGCCTTTGCCTCGCAAGGCCTTGTTGTGTGCGGCATATCTCGCGACTGAGCAGAACATAGATCCCTCCCGGGAACATCTTGCGGCTATCTTATGGCCGGGGGATGGTAGCACGGCGCGACTAAATCTCAGAAAAATGATAGAGCGCGTGCGTCAATGCGAGACAGAGGGGTGGCTGAATCCTTTCGAGATCTCGCCGTCAACCATGCGGGTTTCCGACAGTGTCCAGACCGATTTCAGCACCTTTGCAGCAAATCTTGAACCGCTGCAAAAGTTGCGGGCCGTGAAATCACTGATCGAAAGGCCGTTTCTGGATATCGTCGGAGCTCCGGCGCCGCTCGCTGGCTGGATAGAAAGGCGGCGGCGGGACTATTGGTGGCAGTTCCGGGAAATTCTTGTCGGATCAGCGCCTCATGCCGCAGAGAAATCCGACTGGTTGGTCGTTCGCGAAGGAGGAAAATTGCTTCTCGAAAACGATCCGTCAGATGAAGTCGTTGCGGAAATCTTGTTCAGTGCGCATCAACGGATTTCGGGAAACAGCGGTTCTGTTCGCCTGCATGCTGAACCCCGTCATGAGACGGTACAGCAGCTCGGTGCTCCAGCCGCGCCCTTCAGGGCTCAGCCGGATCTTCCGCGTCTGGTACTGCTTCCGCCCACACTTCACGGCAATGTCGATGCAGGGGTTGCCTCGGCATTGATCGAGGACATCACCATCGGGCTCTGTGCGCTTCGAAGCGCAGCGGTGGTTGCCCCATATACGGCCGCGAAAATCAGAGAACATTCCGATAAGCTCGCTCAGCTCGAGACCCATTCGATTTCATATGTGGTCGACACAAGGATTTCGGAGGAGGGACTGTTTGCGCAAATGGTTTTCCTTCCTGAAGACGCGGTGCTATGGGCGGAGCGCTTTCCTCTTGGCGGAAGCTCTCTCGTGTCTCGGCGCAAGGACGTTGCCGGTCTCATCGTGAGTGCTATTTCGGGTCATCTCGGAAAAAGTGTAGGTCAGCTTGACGAATTTCGCACGCAGCCCGAGGTCTATCGTTCGTATCTTTTCAGCATTCAGCATCTCAACACCTATACACTGCCAGGAATGCGCCGGGCACGCAGCGCATTCAAGGAAACCTTGAAGCTTCGCAGTGATTTTGCACCTGCATTGTCTGGGCTTTCGCGAACGTTTTCATGGGAATGGGTGCTGACGGCAAGGGGAGACGATGAGCTGTTGGTGCAGGCAGAGGCTTTGGCAAGACAGGCGGTGGCCGCGTCTCCGGATCTTGCGACGGCGCATCGCGATCTTGGCCTATCTCTTCTATACAGAGGAGACGTCGATGCCAGCCTTCGATCATTTCACGAAGCAGAGCAACTCAGTCCGCATCTGGCCGATGCGCTTTGCGGCTACGCCGACGCATTGGTTCACGCATCGAGACCGGATGACGGGCTGAGAAAGATCATCAAGGCCATATCGCTCAATCCGATGCCGCCTGATGACTATCGTTGGATCGCCGCGGGAGCGAGTTACTTTCTCGGAAATTTTTCCGGCGCCATTTCGCATATTGAAAGCATGGAGGACCGCTCTTCGGCACGCAGGTTGCTTGCCGCCAGCTATGCCATGGCGGGAGACATGCAAAGAGCGCGGATGCATCGCCGAAAGGCGCAGGAACTCAATCCTCTCTTCGAGCTTGAGAAATGGCTGTCGATCCTTCCGGTGAGGGAGCAATGGCAGAAAGATCTTTATCGGGAAGGCCTGATGAAGGCTGGTTTTCAGTAAGATGTTCCACGAACGCAAATGGAGTATGTTGATGTCAAAGATAGTTGTAATCGGGCTTCCGGGTGAAACGGGACTTTATCTGGCGGATCTGGACGCCGGGACGGTTGTTGCTTTTGAGGTACCCGCAAATGGGACGCTCGCTTCGGCAAATGACATCCGAAAGGCAGGCGGATCCGTCGTGAAGGACGTCGATTTCGCCGTTGCGATTGGTGCCTCAGAGGCTGCTTTTTCAGGGGTGTTCGATGGCTGAGGCGGGACGTGGAGCGAGCATATCCAACTGCTGAGACTTACCGCCGAGTGTCTCCTCACCTGGCGGAATACGGCATTACGCGGGTAAGCCGCCATACCGGACTTGATTTCCTAAACATTCCGGTATGGTGCGCCTACATCCCGAACGCGAAGTCGATTGTGGTTGCCCACGGTAAGGGCCTCACGGATGATGACGCGAGGACTTCCGCAGTAATGGAGGCTTTGGAACGGGCAGTTGCCTGTGATCCGCTGGTCGGCGTGGTCACGGCTAGCCGGACCGCCCTAAAGCGTGATGGACGCAGATACGACCTTCTACCCGAATTTCTGGCCTCTCGTCAGGATGTTGGCGCCTCGGAAGACGAGATTGTCCTCATCGAGGCCACCGACCTTTTCTCAGGCGAGACCGTACTCGTGCCTTACGATGCCGTGTCCCTGGATCGGACCGTGCCGGATATTCGGTACTGGAAGTCTTCGGACGGCCTGGCATCAGGAAACACGGAGGAAGAAGCCGTTTTCCACGCACTGCTCGAGCGGATAGAGCGAGATGCAATGGCTCTCTGGCAGCTTCGGTCGGAGCCGCGACAAGTCGCTTCTGCCGTATCCCCGGAAGCATTCGAAAATTCCTGCGTAACGGAGCTCGCGAGACAGGTAGAGCGGGCGGGGATGCTGCTGCGGCTTTTTGATGTTACCAGCGATATTGGCATCCCCACCATCGCGGCCTATATCGCCGAAGCGAGCGTCTTGGAAGCGATGGCACCGCGATATGTCGACGTGACATTCGGCTGCGGCACCCACGTGGATGCCGCGAAAGCCGCCTTGCGCGCAATCACCGAAGCCGCCCAATCCCGCCTGACCTATATCAGCGGCGCGAGAGATGACGTCTATCCCGAGACCTATCTGAGACCGTTGCCGGAAGATATTAAGCGTCTTGTGGCCATCCGGCCGGGCGCTCTTTCGCCGAAACGGAACGCCAGCCAATCGAAATCCATCGTCCAGTTATTAGAACGACGCGGGCTATCGCGGCTTTATTCCATCAGACTGTCGGAGCCTGGGTTGCCGTTCGTTGTCGTCAAAATCCTTGCTCCCGAGTTGGAGAACCCGCCCGGGGACAGAAAGTTCAGGCATGGTGCCAGGGCAATAGCCGCTGCGCTTTCGCCATGAAGGTCGTTTTTGTCGGCCCAAGCCTACCCGATGCGACCGAATACACCGGGCCATCGGTGGAGATAAGACCTCCAGCCGTTCAGAGCGACATCCTGAATGCCGTGCGCGAAGGAGCCACCGTGATTGGGCTCATCGACGGGGGCTTCGAATACACTGCCCCCGTATGGCACAAGGAGATCCTGTATGCCCTGTCGAAGGGTGTGGTGGTAGCGGGCGCCGCAAGTATGGGCGCGTTGCGCGCGGCGGAATGCCAGTCGTTCGGCATGGTCGGGGTGGGCCGGATATTCGATGATTACGCATCAGGTGCCGTGGTTGACGATGCCGCCGTCGCACTTCTTCACGCGCCGAAGGAATTGGGTTTTCGAGCCATGACGGTGCCGATCGTCAACATCCGCGCAACGGTGGAACGGCTTCGCGACCAGCAAATCTTCTCGGCTGAGGAGGCGCAGGAAATCGAAGAGATCGCCGCCACCCTATTTTTTAAACGTCGCACTTGGTCGGCATTTTACAGCCAATGCGCGAAATTTGGTCGAAACGGTGCGGAGGCGCGCTCCCGGATCTGCCATGACCACTATGTCGATCAGAAACGTCTCGACGCCATACGCCTTATGCGGCTCGTCGCTAATACTGATCGAGGAGTTGTTCCGGCGTGGATTTTTCAAAAGACCTCTCTCTGGAGAAACTAGCCCGGTTCTCCTGCATGCGTTGTGTCACGCTCAATTCACGCTGCGGACTACGCCTCCGGGATTACGATCTGCAAAAACCCGGAGGATCGCAGTGATTGACGACAGGACTGAAAGACAAGAGGAACTGGCTGCCCTCGCCAGACTAGTGATCTACGCAAGGGGATGTGCCGGGATGATAAAGGCGACGCAGGTCGAAGAACAACTGGCCGCAACTCTCGATGCGATAACATCAGAACTTGGTATGACACCTGATGCGGTTCTTGCGGGCACTCTCGGAATTGCGACAACAGGCTCAACTATTCAATAATATCAGGGTGCCAGCCGACACTATTCGCACTCGCGGGGGTATTGCGAATACATTGACAGAGTTGGCGACCCAGAAGAGGGGAATTGTTCCGCTTTATTGCTGAGCCGTTCCCCTCTTTAGCACAATTGTTTTTGGTTTAGACACGATGGCCGCGTCCGCGGCGCAACGTCATCAGGTGCGTACCGCCGACGAAGACATCCAG
>UCIV01000058.1 GCA_900472575.1 Hyphomicrobiales bacterium | reverse complement strand
TGTCAAAGCTGGATAGGTCTGCGACATCGCCAGCCAGTTAGAGATGCGACACTGGCTCCGACGATCAGCCCCCGATCCGACCGGCTGGGCCGGGTTGCAAGGAAGGAGCGGGGGCGGGTGATGACGCTCCCTTTCGGCTTTAGCTTTCTCAGTGGCAATTGTGTCGTTGTCGGCTGATACTCGTTTACACCGCATTGGGCGGGTAGGGATCAAAGCCGCACGATGCTTCCGAAAATCAAGCTGCAGGGTAACGTCGATGTCGCCGCGCTGTCACCTCTTCTTCGCGGCATGCTGCTGTCCGTTGCCTATGCCGACGGTGAGGGCGGCATAGGATTGACCGCGACCGGCGCCATGAACCGCAAATTCGTGCATTGGGCCGCTGTGAACTTCCTCTGGCCCGACTTCACGGCCGTAGACCTCTACAGCATGAAAAAAG
Organism: Hyphomicrobiales bacterium; assembly: GCA_900472575.1. Taxonomy (GTDB): domain Bacteria; phylum Pseudomonadota; class Alphaproteobacteria; order Rhizobiales; family Rhizobiaceae; genus Neorhizobium; species Neorhizobium cellulosilyticum. The sequence goes on along the minus strand of UCIV01000058.1, from coordinate 2,100 downwards.
TTCTGAACGAAGGCGACATGCCGCCGCTCTGGGTCGTGCGCGACATGACCCGCCACATGAAGCTTCTTCGCCGGAAAAAGGATGCGCTGCTGCCAACCAGACGTGGCCGCGAGTTCCTGATGAACCCGCAAGCCTTCTTCGATCTCGTCGCCACGGATTATCTCTATTCCTATGTCCACGCCACCGAGCGCAAAGAAGAGGTCCAAGCTCGGTTACGTTGGTGGCGCTTGTTCCTCAACCTTCTCAATATCAAGGCCAGAGAAGGTTGCACGCCATTGGATGTTGTAAAAATCCTCAATCCAGACTTCGCGCCCCTGTCAGACACCGAAATGACCCTGGAAGCCTGGGAACTGAAATCCGATGTCCAATATGGCGTGCTGAGGCGCCTGTGCTGGCTCGGCCTGCTCTACGAGGCACGAGAAGGGCTCACGCTTCTTCAAGACGGAGCCTTCCACAAGACGCCACTTTGGTCCGCCTGCCTGCAGCTGGAATCGGATACACAAAGCGACATCGGGGTGCATTGAAACGTCTTATTCCGCCGCCGGCTGCTTCGATAATGCTTTCTCGCGCTTCGCAATCACCGTTGGATCGTTCATGAAATCCGTTCTCGGACCTGGCTTGCGCCCCCGCTTCTGATATCCGTTCGCCGTGCTGCCATCCGGTATCCCAAACATATGATTTGTCTGACCCGTGCGGCGAGGGCCGCTTTTGCTGCGCTGCAGATCACGTCCGGCCTGTAGCTCCGCGACTATCGAAAGCATATCGTCCAAACGCTTGTTCTCGACGACTTCGGGTCTGTGTATCGATCTCAACTTATCAAAGGTTCTGTAGGGTAGGGTGAAGCTCTCGTGCATGATCTCGAGGCGACCATCCGGATAGTCGCAGACGACGATCTTCTTTCCCGCCAGCGCCTTGGCCTGTTCTGTTGGATCGAGAATGAACAGCACCTTGTCGTAGCGCAGCGTCAAAGCCTGCGACAGCGTCCGAACTTCCTTACGGCACATGGCGCCATCAAGGTTCTCGTGATCGGCCAACGGCCGGTGCATGTCCTTCGGATTACGCGGTTGTTTGCCGAAACGCGCGTTGAAATCCGCAATGAACTCAGGTGCATAGGCGTTGGCTTCCTCGATAGTGTCAATACCGCGAAGCCGCATCTCCTTGACCAACCGATCCTGCAATGTCTGGTTGGCACGTTCCACCCGGCCCTTGGCCTGCGGGGTGTTGGCGCAGATGATGTCGATGTTCAGCTCATAAAGCGCCCGGCCGAACTGCGTCAGGCCGCTCGTGCGGTCCTTCTCCGAAGCATGCGTGGAGCGGAAAACACCATGCTTGTCACTGTAGAAGGCCAGCGGTTTGCCCCATTGCTGCAGATAAGCCTTGGTCGCGTGCAGATAGTCGAATGTGTTCTCCGATCCGGCAAACCGTAGATGTAGCAGCTTGCCGGTCGCGTCATCGATATAGACGAGCAGGGCGCATTTGGGCCCACGGTTCTCGAACCACCAGTGATGCGAGCCATCGATCTGCACCAGTTCGCCAAAGCAATCACGTCGGCCGCGTGGCTGGAAAACCCGCTTCTTGCGTTCCCGACGCGAGATCCAGATGCCAGCCTCGGTCATCCATTGACGCAGCGTCTCCTTGGCGACAGAAATCCGGTGCAGCTCTATCAACTTCTCACGCGCCAGCGTCGGACCGAAATCTAGATAGCGTTCGCGGATCAGATCCAGCGCCGCATTGCGAAACTCCTCGCTGTGGCGCCGGTTGCTCGGACGAGATCGCTTCCTGGAAACGAGCCCGGCCGGACCATCCCGGTCATAGGCTTGCAGCAGCCGATGGACCTGACTTCGACTGAGGTCGAGCCGTTCGGCAGCCTGGACAACGCTCAGGCGTTCGTCACGGATCTTCTGGATAAGCTCGAGGCGATGCAATTCTTTCTGCGACATGGTGATCAAAAAGGACATGACGACTCCGACCGCTCATGGTCTCGACCAGGCTGAAGATCGTCATCCTTGCTCCCAACGTTGGCTTTGACCAGTGCGTCGAGAGGCGAGACTGTCGCATCTCTAACTGGCCCAACTGTCGCATTACTAAATAGCCGCTACA
>UCIV01000060.1 GCA_900472575.1 Hyphomicrobiales bacterium | reverse complement strand
TTATGGGGACGCGGCCTAGTCCGTTCGTCCCTTTACGGCGCTTGCTGTTATCCTACCGTGTCCGAGTGTCGACGCGTCGTATGCCAGCGCTGACGGCGGCCGCGGCATAATGTGCCTTCTTGTGCTCGTACATCAGAAAATCGGCACGCCTCACGACGGATTCCATCGCTTCTCCGGTCTCGCTGGTCGCGACCCCGTAAGACATGCTGAGCGGCATGGTAGAGTAGAACTGATTATTGATGTTCAGTAGTTCCATGATCGTTTCCACCATCGCCCCAGCGGTTTTGGCGTCTGCACCTGGCAAGAGGACTGCAAACTCGTCGCCGCCTATGCGGCAGGCATGGTTCGGCGCAGATACGGCGCCGTTGAGGATCTCGCCGAACCGGCGCAGCAGACCGTCGCCGGCATCGTGCCCGAGTTGATCATTGGCATCCTTCAGGCCGTTGAGATCGATCACGATCGCCGAGACCGGACGTAGCGACTTGCGCTCCAGCCGGTTCATCTCATCCGCATAGAATGCGCGGTTATAGAGCTTGGTCAGAACATCGTGCTTGCCGAGATATTCGAGATAGGCCTCCGCTTTCTTGCGCGCGGTGATGTCGGCGAGTGCCACCTGAACTCGCGACCAGTCGCGCTCGTGGCCGGGAAACACGGAAAAGTGCAGCAAAATATGTCGCTGGGAGCCATCGAGCGCGTAATTGATCACTTCACGATGGTGAAAAAGATTGCCATTCCAGAGCTCCATTAGCTGTTCGCGGAATGGCTTTTCCATATCGTCTCGGAAGACTTCGCCGAGGCGCTGCAGGAGATCTGACCGGTCTTTTGCGCAGAACAGGTCGAGCGTCGCCTGGTTGACATCAATCACCCTGATCTCGCTCATGCATTGGCGCACAAACTCCGGATGAACGTCCATGAATGTGCGGAAATCGCTGATACCGCGATCACGTATGTCCTCGATCAGCGCCCGGATGCGGCTGAAATCCTCGATCCACAGTGACACGGGTGAATGCTCGAAGACGCCCTCTGCCTGGCGACGTTGCTCGGCTTCGGCGCGGCGGGCATCTTCGCGGTCAGTAATGTCTTCGGTCGTCAGAAGCAGCCGGTCGAGTGTCCGTTCATAACCGGGTAGCACGGCGCCACGCAGCTGGATATCCAGCCGCCGCCCAGCGATCGTGTAATTCACCGTCGTGCTCGTAAATGTTTGTGCGCCATCGAAAAGTGCTGCAAGCTCGTTGATATGGGTGTCCAGCATATCGTCGCGGAAGACGGAGGCGATATTAGCTGTCAGATGATCGAGGCTTTCAGCCTCGAATAATTCCAGCGTCTTGGAATTGACGTCGAGAACCCGGATGCGGGTTGAGCAGGCGATGACCCGGTCGCGATTCTCGCGCAGGAAGGCCCTGATATCAACCACGCCGTCTGCGCGCCAATCATCGAATAGTGCCTTCACCCCGCTGAAATCCTCGATCCACATGGCAATCGGCGCGAGGTTGAAAATGTCGGAATCAAAAACAGCGGTCATGAAGAGTGCCTAAGAGAAGACTGATACAGCCGGACCTACGTATCCGGAAAGGCCACCTTATGGGCAAGAGGTAAACCGCTGCTTGCCTACACGCTTATTAAGTGAGGTGTGAAGGTGAATGAGGAAAGAACCCGATCGCCGATCGTTCCTCCTGCCGCCGCTTTCGCTCAACTGCCGCCTACGCGATCCCGGCCGCTCGTCGTTCGCAGGGCTCAAGAGCCCCGCTTGTCCGGCGCAGCAGCGATGCTCGGCCGCAGTTGCGGCAGTCCGGCCGCCCGGCGGTTCGGGGGGTGTCCTCGAGAAAAATGAAGACAGGAAGGGCTGGCAAGGTGCCGGTCCCAAGCCTCAAAAGGACACATCACATGCAGATCATGAAGGCTGACCCGCGCGCTTTGAAGGAAAACCCCGACCGCATGCGCCAGTCTAAGTCGTCACCGCAGGCAGACGTGCTAATGCTGGCGACGATCGAAGCCGTGGGCATCGTCCATGTCCATCCAGCCTTCCCCAGATCGGCGGCTTTGGAGCGTCGCGCCTGGGTTTGCGGGATGGTTGCGTTCGACAATGAACGGCTTGGTCTGCTGCGGCATTTGTCCTCCTGGCTGCGATTCTCGGTTGCAACGATATCCCACAGATCGTTGCGGGCAAGCGGGGCTCTGTTTGCGATGAGCGTATCTTTCTCGAAGAGGCAAGCAATGACGATGGTTCTATGGGGCATGATCGTGACTGCCACTCGTAGTTATGGCAAATGCGGCGGAACGCCATTGTCAGATCCCTTCACGTCAGAGCCTCGGGCAACCCATCTGCGGGCTCGATGAGGCATGTCTGACCGGAGATCGGCTCGCCTCGATCGTCTTCCCGCAACGACAACGTTCAGATTTCTTGCCCCGGAGCCTTACTGGCTCCTCCTTTCCCACCAACAAATTTGCACCTTGCCGTCCTCCATTTCATTGCGGCCTTATCAGGTGCGGTCCGATCGTCACCGGTCTTTCGACAGCCATCGAGGCCGCGATGGGCGCGGCCCGATACACAAGAAAGGAATATGACAATGGCTACCATCGGCACCTTCACCTCTTCCGAAAATGGCTTCACCGGCTCCATTCGCACTCTCGCCCTCAACGTCAAGGCCCGCATCGCCCGGGTCGAAAACCCCTCCGACAAGGGCCCGCAGTTCCGCGTCTACGCCGGTAGTGTTGAACTCGGCGCCGCCTGGCAGAAAACCTCCGAGCAGGGCCGCGACTACCTCTCGGTCAAGCTCGACGATCCGAGCTTCCCGGCTCCGATCTACGCAACGCTCGCTGAGGTCGAAGGTGAAGATGGCCTTCATCTCATCTGGTCCCGCTCGAACCGGGACTGATCGACATCATGAGACTCCGCCACCAGCGGGGCCTTCTTCGCGACCGAAAAGCCAAAGCCGGACCTGGTATCGAGCCATGTCCCGCTTTTTCGGGTGGGGAACCTGCTCAGAATGCGTGATGGTACAATCGTCACTGCCTGCGTCAGAGAATGAACGGTTTCCCCAATTTGCTCCAGCCCCCCCCTGACGGACCTTCTTCGCAAACCGTCTCGCCGCTCGCCGGCTTTGCCGGTCGCTTGCGAGATGATCTACGAACTAGCAATCCAGATCGAAGAACTCCGGACTGAGCTGCGCAACGCTGAAAACGGTGCGGAACGCCGTCAGATCCAGGCCGAGCTCGAAATCGCAGGCAGAGCTGATTGTCGCGGGCGCCGAGGTGGACGGCTTTGCAGAAAGCTAGCCGTCTTTCTGAGGCGGTTTCCATCGTCCGTCGTCTTCGAAATCGAGCTGCCGCAATATTCCAATCGATCCCATTTCATCGGCATCGGGAATGATGCGGATCGTGCGTCCTGCCGCAACCTGATACCGGCAGAATTTACCTTGGCCTTTGGCTCCTCGCGCAGGATATGTGAACACCCCCTTCGTCAAGCCTTTCCACAATCACAAATCGCATTCCGCAATAGCCTCGTCTGCCGTCACATTCGCCTCGCAAGCTTCCCAGTATCGCATCGCTGCCTCCCGTCCTTTATCCAGTTCGATCAGCAGCCTGCGACGAGACGTCCGCGGTGGTGGTGCTCTTCTGGAACCGGTTTTCTCCGACGCAGGATCTCATGTCAGCGCGGCGGAACCAGATCGCGCGCCCGCAGCGCAGCGGCGCGTTGCCCGCCGTAAAGACAATCTGCTCGTCGGCACGCATGCGCAGCACCTCGTGCGGCTGGATCAGTGGCCTCGACGCCAGTTGCTTGGATCGCGTGCGAGAGGATCCGCGCGCCTGGAAACCGTGGCTGACCTGATCGATCTCGACCGTGGTCGTGCCGCAGCGCCGCGAAATGTAATCCGCGGTCTCTGGATCGTTGATCGCAGCGAACGAGATCCAGCTGGCACTCTCGAACCATTTGCTCGCCGCGTCCCGCCCGCCATAGGTTTCGCGCAACTGGCCGATCGACTGATAGATCATCGTCAGGCTGATGCCGTACTTGCGGCCAGCGTCTCGCGCCGTCTCCAGGATCCGCATGTACCCAAGGCGCGCCACCTCATCGAGGAGGAAGAGCGCCCTGCCCTGCATCGCGCCATCGCGATTGTAGATCGCGTTGAGGAACGAGCCGATGATCACTCTTGCAAGCCCGGCATGCGTCTCCAGCGTCTTCAGGTCGATATTGATGAAGACGTCGGTCTGACCGTCTGCCAGCGCGTCAGTCGAAAAGCTCGATCCTGAGACAAGCGCGCCGTAGTTCGCGTAGCTCAGCCAATGGGTTTCCTTGATCGCATTCGCATAGACGCCGGAAAAAGTCTCAGGCGTCATGTTGACGAACGCGGCGACATTTTCCTTAACGAAATCCGATTCCGAATTGTCATAGATCTCCTGCAACCGCGCCCGCAATTTCGGCTCGGGCTCCGAGAGATTGGCGCGGACCTGCCGCAGCGTCTGATCCTTTTCGGCCGTGTGCCCGGACAGGCAAACATCTGCGATCATCGCCGTTAGCAGATGAAGGCCGGAGGCTCGGAAGAAGTCGTCGCGGACACCCGTGGCGCGGCCGCTGTCGCTCATGATCCAGGAGGCGATGGCCGCGATATCCTCTTCCTTCGTCCCGCCGTTCCGGCCGATCCAATCCAGCACGTTGAAGCCCGATTGCGGGTTCTTCGGGTCGAGCACGACGACGCGACGGCCTGCCTTGCGCCGGTGTCCGCTCACCATCGGCGCTACTTCGTTCGAGGGGTCGAGGACGACCAGCATCCCGCCCCATTTCAGTGCCGTCGGTATGGTCACCGACGTCGTCTTGAAGCCGCCGGAGCCGGCAAAGACGACACCATGCGATGAGCCGAAGGATCCGTCGAAGCACAGGAGCGGCGACTTGCCGCCGCTGCCCCAACTCGTGGGATCGTCTGATCGAAATGCCAGAGCCGCGACATTGTCACGATCGACGCGATACTTTTCGCCGATGACAATTCCGCCGGCTCCGGAAAACAGCTTCTCCGCCTCCGGCATCTTCATCCAGTCGGCCTCGCCATGGAGTGAGCGCTTCCCACGCATCCGCTTCGGCTCATCCCGTGCAAAGGCAGCATTGCCCTTCACGGCGACCCTGAGCGCGAACGCCCCGGCGACGACGGCCGCTCCACTTCCGATCACCGTAGAGGGGTCGGTATAGGAGAGCAGATTTCGGCCGGCTGGCAACTGTCCGATTAATCCGGCAAGCCTTGTTCCTTCCCGGATGAACGCGATAGCCAGCACGCCCAGAGTGCCGCCAGCCACGCCCCATCCAGCCGCCTTGATGCTCCGCGACCCTTGTGCGGAAAACAGGATGGTGACGCCCGATGCGGCGGCGAGCACATAGGGCGCCACCAGTCCAATCCGACCGAGCGTCAGCCTGGCTTGCTCCGATTTGCCAAATGCTGCCAGCCAGTTTTCGATACCAGGAAAGACCAGGCAAATCGTTGCCATAAGCACGACCGGCATGATGACAAGCACGATTCTAATGATCGTCATGGCCGAAGGCCTCCGCACCGATCGCCAGCAGCCGATCCCGTTCCTCGCCGTCCGCTTTCACGCGCAAGGCGCCGTCGATCAGAAGACCCAGCAACAGCGCGCGCTTCTCAAAGCGCAGACCGGCCTTGACGATCAGTCCGCCGAGCTCGATTTTCTCGCGGGTGTCCTTCCTGCGGCCTTCGGTGATACTGGTCCGGGTCATCCGCTCAAGCCTCCTGAGATTGGCCCGCAGCCTGGACAGCCCTGACCGCCGTCTTCGCGTAACTGCCCGCTGCTTTGCTGCCGTTCCGAAACCGATTGGTGATTTCCTCGAAGGCCGATTGAAGCTCACTTGCCTCGACCTCGAAATTTCCGAGGCCCGCCTTCAGAGCAATGCGCCCGATCCGCTCGGCATCTCGCGTTTCGGCTTGCTTCAGTTCTTCCTGAAGTCGAGCGAGTTCCTCGCGAAGTTTTGCTGTTGGCTTCTTCATGCTGGCGATCTCCTGTCTTCGCTACGGGATGATGAGGTCCAACCGTCCCTCAATTTTCTCCCGCTCGAAAGGTGCAAATTTGCACCTCGCCAAAGCGCCAGCTGTTGGCGAATGATCCCGCCGTTTCGAAGAAGCGGATCCAAGGGCGCAATTATACGTCGCTGGCGCGACGTGCTCGAAGAGCGGCCTGGCGGCGCCGCCGTTATCTTCGAACCGATTAAAATCGCTTGCAGAAAGGAGAAATTACCTCGTGGCCGTCCCGCATTTCTCAGTCAGCATCGTTGCGCGAGGCTCCGGCCGCAGCGCGGTCCTGTCTGCGGCGTATCGGCACTGCGCGAAAATGGATTTCGAGCGGGAAGCAAGGACGATCGACTACACCCGCAAGCAGGGTCTTCTGCATGAGGAGTTCGTGATCCCGGAAGATGCGCCCGACTGGTTGCGGGCGATGGTGGCTGAGCGGTCCGTCTCAGGGGCGTCCGAGGCCTTCTGGAACAGGGTGGAGGCGTTCGAGAAGCGGTCCGACGCCCAGCTTGCAAAGGACGTCACCATAGCCCTGCCAATCGAGCTGTCGGCCGAGCAGAATATCGCACTGGTCAGGGATTTCGTTGAGCGGCATATCACGGTAAACGGCATGGTGGCCGACTGGGTCTATCACGACGCGCCGGGCAATCCGCATATCCATCTGATGACGACGCTGCGACCGCTGACCGAGGATGGTTTTGGGGCGAAGAAGGTTGCAGTCCTCGCGCCCGACGGCAAGCCTCAACGCAACGATGCCGGCAAGATCGTCTATGAGCTTTGGGCCGGCGGGGCCGATAACTTCAACGCCTTCCGCGACGGATGGTTTGCCTGGCAGAACCGGCATATTGCGCTTGCTGGATTGGACATCCGCGTAGACGGCCGCTCCTTCGAAGAGCAGGGCATTGCGCTCGAGCCGACAATCCATGTCGGCGTCGGTGCAACGGCGATCGAGCGGAAGGCAAATGGACCTGGTGACACCGCATCCGCCGCTGCGGTCAAGCTCGAACGGATCGAGCTTCAGGAAGAGCGCCGCGAGGAAAACGCGCGGCGGATTCAGCGCGACCCCGGTCTCGTCCTCGATCTCATCACCCGCGAAAAAAGCGTCTTCGACGAGCGCGATATTGCCAAGGTCCTGCACCGCTATATCAACGATCCGACCCTGTTCCGCGATCTGATGGCGCGGGTTCTGCAGCACCCTGATGCGCTGCGGCTGGACAAAGAGCGGATCTCGTTTTCGACGGGTGCCCGGTCTCCGGCAAAATACACGACGCACCATCTCATCCGCATCGAAGCGGAGATGGCGAACCGGGCGCTGTGGCTCGGCCGACAGCAGACGCATCACGTTGAGAGCCGTGTGCTTGCTCAGACTTTTGAACGGCATGATCGTCTTTCGGACGAACAGAAATCGGCAATTGAGCACATCTCGGGAAATCGCCGCATTGCAGCTGTGGTCGGGCGCGCTGGCGCCGGCAAGACGACAATGATGAAGGCCGCCCGCGAGGCCTGGGAAGCGGCAGGATACCGCGTTGTCGGCGCGGCCCTTGCCGGCAAGGCCGCAGAGGGTCTGGAGAAGGAAGCGGGTATAACTTCGCGCACGCTAGCGGCTTGGGAGCTGCGCTGGGATCAGGACCGTGACCGTCTCGACGAAAAGACCGTCATGGTCATGGACGAGACCGGCATGGTCTCCTCGCGGCAGATGGCGCGCTTCGTCGAAGCAGCGACACTATCAGGGGCCAAACTCGTTCTCGTCGGCGATCCCGATCAGCTCCAGCCGATCGAAGCAGGTGCGGCCTTCCGCGCGATTTCCGAGCGGATCGGCTATGCAGAACTCGAGACGATCTACCGGCAGCACGAGCAGTGGATGCGCGATGCCTCGCTCGAGCTTGCCCGTGGAAACGTATCGGATGCGCTCTCCGCCTACGAGAGCAAGGGCTTGGTGCGAAACGGTTGGACTCGGGACGATGCCATCACGATGTTGATCGACGACTGGGACCGCGAATACGACCCAGCCAAGTCCTCCCTGATCCTTGCCCATCGCCGTATCGACGTCAGGATGCTGAACGATCTGGCACGCAGCAAGCTCGTCGAGCGCGGCCTCGTTGAGCCCGGCCATGCGTTCAAGACGGAAGATGGATTGCGTCAGTTTGCGGCAGGAGACCAGATCGTCTTTCTGAAGAATGAAGGATCGCTCGGTGTCAAGAATGGCATGCTGGCGCGTGTCGTTGAAGCGCAGCCAGGCCGCATCACCGCTGAGATCGGTAATGGCGGTGACCGGCGTCATGTCGTCGTCGAACAGTGCTTCTATACCAATGTCGACCATGGCTATGCCACGACCGTTCACAAAAGCCAGGGCGCCACCGTCGACCGAGTGAAAGTGCTGGCATCGAGAACGCTGGACCGGCATCTTTCCTATGTCGCGATGACCCGCCATCGCGAGACGGCCGAGCTCTATGTCGGGCTGGAAGAGTTCGCCCAGCGGCGCGGCGGCGTGTTGATGGACCATGGCGAAGCGCCCTACGAGCACAAGCAAGGCAACCGGGCCAGCTACTATGTCACGCTCAACTTTGTCGACGGTCAGGAACGCACGGTCTGGGGCGTCGATCTCGCGCGGGCGATGCATGAATCGAGAGCCGAGATTGGAGATCGCATCGGTCTTAAGCATATCGGATCGGAGCGCGTTACGCTGCCTGATGGCACCGAGGCGGATCGCAATTCCTGGAGGGTCGTGCCCGTCTCGGAACTCGCGATGGCGCGCGTGCATGAACGGCTGTCTCGTGACGGCTCCAAGGAAACGACGCTCGATTATCAGCACGCCTCTGCCTATCGCGGAGCACTCCGGTTTGCCGACACGCGTGGCCTGCATCTGATGAACGTCGGGCGCACCCTGCTGCGCGATCGGCTGCAGTGGACCATCCATCAGAAGGACAAATTGACCGATCTCGTTTCGCGGCTCGCTGCCATCGCGAGCCGTCTCGGATTGGGTCCAGGTTCTGCCAGCGAAATCCACACCCGCGGCGCATCCGAAACCCGAAGCCAGACCAACTCTGTCATACACGAGGAAAGGAAGCCCATGGTTGCTGGCATCAGCACATTTGCAAAATCGATCGAAAAATCCGTCGAGGACAAGGTCTCCGCCGATCCCGCCTTGAACAGGCAATGGCAGGAGGTCTCGGCCCGCTTCCACCTCGTTTATGCCGATCCGCAGGCGGCGTTCAATGCGCTCAATGTCGACGCCATGGTTGTCAATTTCGAAACTGCGCAGACAACAATCATGACGATTTACAAGCAGCCGGAAACCTTTGGCGCGTTAAAGGGCAAGACTGGTCTATTCGCCGGCAAGGCCGAAAGTCAGGCGCGCGAGACGGCGCTTGTGAATGTTCCGGCTTTGGCCCGTGACCTCGACAGCTATCTGCGGAAGCGGGCTGAAGCCGAGCGTCGCTACGAGGCCGAAGAGCGCGCAGATCGCTTGAAGGTCTCGATCGATATTCCGGCGCTGTCCGGTGCGGCCAAGCAGATCCTCGAAAAGGTGCGTGATGCTATCGACCGCAACGACCTTCCCTCCGGATTGGAATATGCGCTTTCCGACAAAATTGTGAAGGCAGAGCTGGAGGGATTTGCCAGAGCCGTCTCCGAGCGTTTTGGGGAAAGGTCGTTCCTGCCGCTCGCTGCGAAGGAGGCAGATGGCAAGGTGTTCGAGAAGCTTTCCACCGGCATGGCGCTGGCCCAGAAGGCCGAACTGGAGTCAGCATGGAACACGATGCGGACGGTGCAGCAATTATCTGCCCATGAGCGAACCGTGACCGCCCTCAAGCAGGCCGAGACCATGCGCCAAACGAAGACCGCGGGACTCTCCCTGAAATGAGCACCGAAACATTGTACAAGCGTCGTCCCAAGAGCGCAGGCCGACCTGTGGCTTTCATCCTGCTGGGCGCCTTGCTCTGCCTCACGGCGGTCCTGGCGGCAGGCTTCGGTGCTGGCATTAGGATCAACACGACACCGAGCGAGCCGCTCGGGCTCTGGCGCATCGTGCAGATCAATCGCCCGGTCGAGATCGGCGATCTCGTCTTTGTCTGCATGCCTGACAGCACCGAGCGTGAGGAGGGAAAATCGCGTGGCTATCTGAGATGGGGAATTTGCCCTGGCGGGACCGGGCCGCTGATAAAGGAAGTCGTTGCGATGGCTGGACAACAAGTTGCAATCGACACGAGCGTATCGATCGATGGTGTAAGGTTGGACCGCTCCCTACTCGTCAAACGTGATGGTCTCGGCCGGCCGCTACGCCCCTATCTCGGTGGGATCGTGCCGGCGGGACGGGTCTTTCTCCACTCTCCTTTCGAAGGCTCATGGGACAGTCGGTATTTTGGCCCGGTTCCGGTTTCGGGAATACTCGGACGCGCGCGCGAGGTGCTGACCTATGCGCCCTGATCGGTGGAAGACAGCGGTCCTCATAGCATGCGCGGTTGCAACTGGCTGGGTTGGATGGAGCGGCAATCTGTCCCTTCTGCCGGTTTCAGTGGCCTTCCCGTATCTGTGGTCACGCGCGCCAAGTCGGGCTTCGGCGGCGCTCTTGTCCGCGGGGTATTTCCTGGCAGCCTCGCGGGGATTGCCGTTGGGTGTCGCGGCCTTCTACCAATCCGATATTTGGCCAGGATTAATCTTGTGGCTGGTGGCGTCGAGCGGGTTTGTCTTCGTCCAATCTGTGCTCTGGACGGGTCGACAAGGTGGTCGAAGCGGTCTGGCCTATCTCATCGCCATGATCCTCATGGCTTCGCCTCCATTCGGAGTTCTCGGCTGGGCTCATCCAATCACCGCTGCAGGCGTCGTCTTTGCCGGCTGGGGTTGGGTGGGGCTGATAGGGATGGCAGCCGGCCTCTCGGTCATGGCGACGCGGTTTTGGCCGACTGCAGCCCTCACCTTCGCAGGTTGCTGGCTGTGGTCCGCCGCGTTCTGGACGCAGCCTCAGATAGGGCGCGAATGGCGGGGCATCGACCTCCAATTGGGGGCCAGAATGGGCCGTGAAGCAGGACTCGCCTATCAGCATGATCTTCTTGCAACGATCGTTCGAAGCGAGACCCCGAACCGGTTCGTCGTCCTGCCGGAAAGCGCTCTTGGCTTTTGGACGCCGACCGTCGCGACCGTGTGGCAGGCCAATGCTGTGAAGGGCCGCATGACTGTTGTCGCCGGGGCCGCCGTCGTCAACGAAACGGGATACGACAACGTTCTCGTCCGGATCACAGGCCAGCGCGCCGAGGTCGTCTACCGCGAGCGAATGCCGGTGCCGGGCGCGATGTGGCAGCCTTGGCGACAGCTGGCCGGCGAGAGCGGTGGTGCGCGCGCACATTTCTTCGCGAACCCTGTAGTCGAAATAGCCGGGAAGAAGATCGCCCCCCTGATTTGCTACGAGCAGCTCATCGTGTGGCCCATCCTCCAATCCATGCTGCATCACCCTGACATGGTCCTAGCCGTAGGAAACGGCTGGTGGACGACGGGCACATCCATAGTCGAAATCCAGCGCACGAGCGTCGTGGCCTGGGCTCGCCTTTTCTACAAGCCTTTCGTGATGTCCTTCAACACCTGACGGAGAGAGAAAAATGTACGCTGCCTTGACGAACGATTGCCTTGACGCAGCATTGCCCCCTGCCATAATCGAGCAGTTCGTTGCATCCGCCGGCTCAGACGATCCTTTGGCCATAACAATCAAGCAAGGGGGGCGCCTTGTCCTGATCCCGAAGCAGCGAACGCCCGAAGAGGCGCTGAGCACTGTAAGGGACTATGTGGGGCGCGCAGCGGTTAGAGTCGGGGTAACCCAGCTCCCCGCCGGAATAGGACTTAACGACCCGTCTCAACTGCAGCCGCGTATTTTTGACCGCTGTGAGAATATGCGCATTGGGACCGCCCTGTTCGCGAAAGTCGCCCGGATCGTGACCAAGTGGTACGGCCGCCCAACTAACATGGAGCTTCTTCCTCAAATGATGGATGACGCGATCTATGCCTGGAGAACAGGAGAGTTTGAAGGACAGAATGTTTTCAAGACCGAAGATCCGGGCGGTCCTACGTTTTTCTTCAATGGATCCGGGGAAGTTCAGCCGATGGCGCTTATCAACGAACCGACGCGCCGCGACGAGAGGGAGAAAAACACTGACCCCAAAGACGCTGCAACTACAGGCATCCGCATCGATCTGTCGCGCATCGGTGGGCAGTAACGATGTCGATATTGAGAGCGAGACCGAAATGACACGAAAATGCTCTAACGGATGCGTCGACACATTTGAATCATCATGGTGCAGTTTGCTTACAGTGCTTGTCGGATCTCTTGTCATCTTCCGCATCGCCAATCGCGTCGAAATGGCCTTTCAACAAGCGGTAGCTGGTCTGGACGAGGGCTATTACTTGCGCGTGATCAGATCAAGGCGATTACCACCATTGACGATCGCGCCCAGAACGTACGGCTCGCTGTAAGTCCACTGGCGGCTTTATAACTCGGGCCGATCGACCCGTTGTTGTAGGTCGTTCTTCCTGAAGTAGGTACCCGAACCAGGCCACTCGTGGCCTTCAGAAACGGCCTGTTTGACCCATGGGTGAGATAGACAATGGGTATAATCTGTTTGCAATTCAACCAACTCACGTTAAAATATGATATTTAGTCCGATATGTTTTTGAAGTTTGCGACCTAGTATGCCCCATATTTTCGGCGATCACCGTCCGATCGCGCTGTAGTTTTATGCTTCCCTCTGAGAATTAGAGTCGATCGCGGGGCTTAAAGAGATGAGGAATCATTGATGGCCCGGTGGGTTGAAAAGCTTTTGGACATTAACGCGATAGCTCGTGATCAAAAGACGCTGAAATCGGCGCTTGCAGAACTCGCAGATAGGTTCGACTGTTCTGGATATGCTTTCGTCAACTTGCAACCCGGTCAGGCTTATGGAATCTCGAACTATCACCCCGAGTGGCAAGCGCGATATCGCGACAAAGGTTTTCAACTGCTCGATCCGGTGATGACGCAAGCGCGGCGCCTCATGCGCGCATTTTCATGGTCTGGTGACGCGCTGCGAAGTTCCCTATCCGCCAAGGAGCGGGGCTTCTTTTCTGACGCTTCCGATTATGACATCAGATCGGGTGTCTCCATCCCGATCGCCGCGCCTAACGGGGCAATCTCCATGCTGACTTTTGCATCTTCTAAACCAAAGCTGGTCATGGAGCGAGACATCAATGCAATTGCAGCGGCTTCTGCTGTCGGGCAATTGCATGCTCATATTGAGCATTTGCGGGTAAGGCCGACCATTGAGGAACAGGTTTATCTGACCCCTAAGGAGGCCACTTACCTTCGGTGGATCGAGCTTGGTAAGACCGTCGACGAGACGGCCGACCTCGAACAGGTGAAGTACAGCACGGTCCGCATCACCCTGGACGGTGCCAAGGAACGTTACAACCTAACCAACAATACGCAGTTGGTAGGACTGGCGATCCGGCGTGGCCTTATATGATTTGCGTAATCAAACCTTTTGGGGACCGGCCCAGAATTTTCAAAAGCGTCGTCAATGCGGACATCTGCGCGTGCATTTCGATCGTTGCCTGAAGGTAGGCTAGATGTTCATTGCTACCGGCTGCAGCACCTAATCTCTCCTCGGTAGGAAGCGCCTCAAATAGGGCTTCCGCTTTCTCTAAAAGATTGCGATGAGTTTTCATCGCTAGGGTAGTCAAATGTTCTACCACAGGCTCCGGCAAGCCTGCGAGAAGACCCACGAGGGGTCTGAGCTCGACGTCGGTGTATTTACCATTGGTTTCACCGGACAAGGACGCTCCTCCCAAAAAAGACAATGCGCGGCACGCCCCCGCATTGTTCCTGACGCCTGGCGATCGGGGAGTTTGTAACCGAGCATACTCAGCCATGGACCTTTAGTTCCAAGGAACCTGGACATACGTCCACGGCTCCCCGACCATAAGTCGAGGAATTCGGCACCCTGACGGCGGACACCAGATCAGTATGCTTCGGGTTACAAAGCCCGGAGACACCGCGTACTGCCTGCTCACAGGTGCTTATAGCGGTTGGCTTTTGAATCTTCCACTGCAGTTTTGTAGATGTGCTGCGAAGCCCCTCGATAGCTTGCGCTGAGCAATGGATCGCAGAAAAGTGTGGTCAGAGGGCGAGGTATATCATCCCTGTTGATATGTACGCCTATCCGACGTACATTTTAGGCCGCGTCCCCATAAACGGGGTTCATCTTGTTGACGGTGTGTGATTCACTCTCCTTGAAAGGAGA
>UCIV01000061.1 GCA_900472575.1 Hyphomicrobiales bacterium | reverse complement strand
GTACCCATCCGAGGTGGGCCGCGGGACTTAATGGGGCTCGCGTGGTAACGTTGGGTTCATGGAGATCGATAAGGACAAAATCGACGACGCGGTGCTGGCGTTGCTATGGCTGACGCTTCACAACGAGCGTTGCGCCTGGAAGGGGTTTGACTGGGCGACGACTGATCGCTTGTATCAGAAAGGCCTGATCGGCGATCCGGTGAACAAGTCGAAGTCACTGGTGCTGACGGACGAGGGTCTGCGCCGGTCGGAGGAGCTGTTTCGCAAGCTGTTTACGCGGCAGCCGGTAATGCCGCCGCCTTGATCTTCTTCCACTTCCAGGGCAAGAGCTCATGCAGGCGGGAAACTGGAAGATCGGCGATGCGAGCGAGAATGTCGGCAAGCCAAGCCTTTGGGTCGATGTCGTTGAGGCGAGCCGTCGTAATCAGGGTCAGCATGATGGCGGCACGGTCGGCACCGCGATCGGAACCGGCGAAGCTCCAGTTCTTTCTGCCGCAAGCCACGCCGCGCAGGGCTCTTTCCGCCGCGTTATTCGTCATGCAGATCCTGCCGTCATCGGCGTATCTGGCAAAGTCGGCCCAGCGCGACAGCATGTAGTTGATCGGTTCGATGACCGGTGAGGAGCGTGAGAGGCCCTCCTGTTCCTGGCGCAACCAGGCCTCCAACTCGATGAGCAGCGGCTTGCTCTTTTCCCGGCGCACGGCAAGCCGTTCCTCGGCGCTTGTGCCGTTGATATCGCGCTCGATGTCAAACAACGCATCGATGCGTTTGACCGCCTCCAACGCCGTCGCCGAGACAGGCCGTGCGCCTTTACCCCGGCGAGCACCACGAGAGACGTCGGCCAGCTCGAAGAACTTTCGCCGTGCATGGGCAAAGCAGAAGGCCGGCGTCACCGGTATTTGTTTCTTTGTCCGATCGAACAGCGGATTGAAGCCATTGTAGCAGTCGGCCTGCAGGATACCGGTGAACTCGGCCAGATGTCGTTGCGGATGTTCGCCACGCCGGTCGCTGGAGGCATAGAAGACGGCGGCTGGCGGCGCGAGCCCTCCAAAGGGCCTATCGTCGCAAACGTAGGTCCAGATCCGGCCGGTGATGCACTGCCCCTTGGCCAGGATCGGGATGGTTGTGTCGTCGCCATGCAATCGCTCGGCCGCAAACACGTGGGTCTCGATGAGATCGAAGAGCGGCTTGACGGCGGCGCTGACGTAGCCAACCTGGTCGGCAAGCGTCTGGGTGGACAGATCAATTCCCTCGCTGCGGAAACGCCGGCTCTGGCGGTTGAGCGGCTGATGCTCGGAGAATTTGTCGAAGACTATAGTGGCGAGAAGGTTCGGGCCGAGAAAGCCGCGCGGTGTGGCATGGAACGGCGCCGGCGCCTGGCTGATGCAGCCGCACTCCCGGCAAGTAAACTTATCGCGGACGGTCTCGACCACCTTGAAGCGGCGTGGGATCTCCTCCAGCGTCTCGGTAGTATCCTCGCCCAGCTTCGACAGCCGTTCGCTACCGCAATGGGTGCAGGCGCCAGGAGCTTCGATGACGACACGTTCCCGCTCGATATTCTCTGGCCAAGGCTTGCGCACCGGCCGCTTGCGAGTGAAGGCCCGAACGGTCTGGCTTTTGGCAGAGGCCGCTTCGGACGCAAGCTCGTCCTCGGTCGCGTCGGCGACCAGTTCTTCCAGCTGCAATTCCATCTGGTCGATCAGCCGCTGGGTGCGCTCTCGGCTTGGACCGTGCTTGTCGCGTTCCAACTTGGCGATCAGCAATTGCAGATGGGCGTTGAGCGCCTCGATGCTGGAAAGCTCTGCCTTGGCTTTGGTCGCTTCTGCCTCAGCCTGCAATCGCGCCTCGCGTTCTGCCAGCAGCGCGGCGTGGGCGCTGGCAAGATCGTCGGGAAGGGAAAGCGGCGGCAACGACATGGCAATATAGGAACATATTTCTTCAACGAATTCAATGAAGAAGGCGCTCAAACCCTTGTCGGACGCCAAGTTTCCTGAGGGGCTCGCCAGTCAATTCCGGATAGCAAATAGGAAAGCTGCGCCGGTGTGATCGCTACCGCGCCGCCGTCTGCATTCGGCCAGATGAACCGGCCGCGTTCCAATTTTTTCGTGAACAGGCATGCGCCCTGGCCATCATGCCAGATCATTTTTATCAGGTCACCTCGGCGCCCCCTGAAGCAGAACAGATGACCGCCCAGCGGGTCATGCTTCAACACCTCCTGCACCCGAAGGGCCAGCGAAGGAAAGCCGCACCGCATGTCTGTATGTCCGGTCGACAGCCAAACCTTGATCCCTGTTCCCATCGGAATCGGGTTCATCGCAACGTCTCCAGACCCCGCATAATCCGCAGCAGGACGTCCACGTCGACATCCCGACCGACGATCACACGCCGGCCGTTCGCACTCACCACCTCCATGCGACCGGGCCAGGTGGCAGAAGGCGGCACAGCGACAGTCGCCGTAGGCGGCGTATTCGCGACAACAGGCTCGGCAACAACGATCGCTGGAACAAATCCGTTCCCCGAGCGGGGAACAAGCCGTCCTTCCCGCGCGGCCCTGCGCCAGGCATTCAACTGCCAGCGCGTGATCCCATGACGCTGCGCCGTGGCCGTCACCTGCCGCGGGCCGTTATAACTCTCAGCCACGATCGCCAGCTTCGACTCATCCGTGAAACGCCGGCGACGCCCGCTATCGACAATCTCCATCCGGCTGAAATGCCCGGTGAGATCATTCGTCAAGTCCATGTGTGAAGCACCGTCTATATTGCCGTCTATATAGACAGAGCATCCACACTCTCACTCACTGCACAATGCGGCCCAACTCGGATGCGTAC
>UCIV01000063.1 GCA_900472575.1 Hyphomicrobiales bacterium | reverse complement strand
GAACGGGGAGATTGTAGGCACGAGGCGAGGCGGCGGGGATGAAATTTTGTCCAAGCGATTGAAATGATTGCAGGGAGGTTCGAAATCATCCCCGGCCTTGTGCCGGATCTCAAGGAGACCGTCCTTCAAAACGCTTAGCCGTCATCCCGTTTTGCTGAGGTCTTGGGCAGCAATTGCCCACGATGACCGGTATCCAGCCCATTGCGGTCATTGGATCAGTGCACCTGGGCCTCGATCCCGTCCCGGGCCCGCAAGGTGGCACCAGCGTCCTGCAGGTTTGATTAACCGTGCTAATTTGCGCGATTGTAATGATGCGTATGTTAGAAGCCGCTCATCAGTTGATGGGCGAACTTATGAATATACACATTGCGTGGCGCGGTATCCGGAACTTCATGTCGGTGCAAAACGAGAACCCTGAGCTTCTCAAAGCTCAATATCGGGCCTTCACGCGACAAATGCCGATGATGTATTTCATCCTGCTCTCCAGTACCTGGGCGCTTGCTATGACGCACATGCGGATCGCGCCCGCGTGGTTGACACTTGGCGTGCCGGTGCTGCTTACGGGCTGCTGCCTGCTAAGAGTGATCTTCTGGCTACGAACCAGGAATTCAGATCCATCTCCAGACCTTGCACATGCTGCACTCCTGCGCACCAATCGGCTTGCGGGCGCCATTGCCATGGCTTTCACACTCTGGTCTTTCGCGCTGATCCCATATGGCGATGCCTACACCCGCTCGCATGTCGCCTTCTACATGGCCATTACCGTCATCTCTTGCATCTTCTGCCTGATGTATGTCCGTTCGGCAGCCTTTATCGTGACACTCATCGTCAATGGCGCATTTATCGCTTTCTTCGCCTCGACGGCACAGCCAACATTTGTTGCCATTGCGATCAACGTCTTGCTGGTTTGCACCGGCATGATGTCCATCCTGCTGACGAACTACCGAAATTTCGAAAGTATGGTGGTTTCTAAGCAGCAAAGCGAGGCTCTGAGCTGCGAGAACTTCAGGCTCGCCAACCTCGATAGTTTGACCGGACTTGGCAATCGGCGTGCGTTTTTTGCAGAACTGGAAACAGAACTGGCGAAGGCGCAGGCTGACGGGGTGCGGTTGGCTCTCGGCGTCATGGATCTCGACGGTTTCAAGCCCGTCAACGACCTTTACGGCCATTCGGTTGGTGATCGTCTCCTGGCAGAGGTTGCCGCACGCCTATCTACCACGCTGACGGCCAACACGGCTTTCAGGCTAGGTGGTGACGAATTCGCGATCATCGCTCCTCTACCGCCGGAAAATACACAGATGGTAATAAATGCCAACGCCATCGCGGCCAAGCTGAGGGAGCCCTACCGTTTACCGGAAGGTACGGTGCATATCTCGGCGTCAATGGGGATCGCGGTGTTCCCCGAGCTTGCGCTTAACTGCGAGCAGCTTTTCGAGCGCGCCGATTATGCGCTATACCACGCCAAGAAAAAGCAGCGCGGTGGCGCGGTGTTGTTCGACTCCGATCACGAATATCAAATCAATTTCGAGGCGAAGATAGAAAGCGCACTGAAGCAGGCCGATCTCGAAAACGAGCTGTCAGTGGTCTTCCAACCGATTATCGATGTCCGTGGCCCGCAGACGATAGGTTTTGAAGCTCTGGCACGCTGGGATAGCCCACAGCTTGGTAAAATCTCTCCGGCCTGCTTTATCCCTATCGCAGAACGAGCGGGAATCGTCGGCTCACTTACGAGGCCGCTCCTCTGGAAGGCGTTGGCCGCGGCCTCGCTGTGGAGACCATCTCTGCGCCTGTCGTTCAACCTGTCTGCCCACGACTTGAACTCCAACGACAGCGTCTTAATGCTGGTGGGCATCATTCAGAGAAGTGGCTTTGATCCCAAGCGCCTTGATCTCGAGATTACCGAAACGGCTTTCGCCCACGATTTTGAACAGGTCACGCAATCCGTCGAGACCCTTCGAAGACTGGGATGTGGGATCTCGCTTGATGATTTCGGAACCGGATACTCAAGCCTCACGCGCCTTCACGCCTTGCCGCTGACAAAGTTCAAGATTGATCGCAGCTTCGTCAAGGACCTGCATTTGCGGCCGTCCAGCTATAAGATCGTGAAATCTCTGCTGGCACTAAGTGCAGACATGGGGTTGGATTGCGTGGTCGAGGGTGTCGAAACGGAAGAAGAGCTCGCGGCTCTTACAGCATTAGGCGGGACAAGTGTTCAGGGCTATCTTTTCGCTCCACCACTGCTGGAGCACGAGGCCGCAAAGTTCGCAGCCGAACCCAGTGGCGCCAACCTCAGGATTGCGGTCTAACCGCACCTTTATAAACCCGGCTGCTCCGGTCGACTTCCTTGACGCAAGAGAGAGTTTACCCGCGGCGCGGCCTCTCAAAAGCCCTGGAACAGAAAGTCGGTGGCTGCGGTGATTTCGGCCGAATGGTGGGAGAGATCAAGGACGGACTCACCAATGAGCCGTTTCGGCAATGAGGCCATCGAAGGGATGAGGATGTAATAAGCTTGCCCTTCTATCTCGACACGAGGACTCAATTTAACGAATACGGGTCCAATCTCGACGACAGGAACAAGGGGCGCGACAACACGGGTCTCTATGGAGTCAAGAAGATCAGCCTGCAGATCCATGATAAAGCCATCACGGCCCTTGAACTTGTGGATATGGAACCGGGTCATCAGAACGTGCGATATTCTTCGAGTGGCAGGCCGTTCTTCTCGACATATTCGTTGTAGACCCGGATCGCCTCGGCATTTTCTTCCAGCCAGCGGCGTTCGCGCTCGGCCTTGACGGCCTTGGCGATGCCGTCTTCGGCGGCACGCGAGAGATTGATATCCAGCTCGCGCGCCTGGGCGAGAAGCGTGCTGTCGAGCGAGAGGTTGGCGGCTTTGCGTGCGGGTGTCGGCATGAGAAGCTCCGGAATATACGCAGATTATATGCGCATATTTTCTTGATGCAACGCGTTGTCATTTCAGCCTGATGTCGCCAGACGAAAAAGCCCCTCGCTGGTTGGGCGAGGGGCAAAAGGCTGGAAAGTCAGATCGGAGCTCAGGTAACTCCGCCTTTATGACAGCATAGTAACATAAGCAAATCGTCACCCAAACAGGTGACGCAGTTGCAATAAGCGCCACATTCACCCTAGAGTAATGTAGGACAGCGGCAGAAATGCAATCGTGACCGCAAGGCAAACAATCGCAGTCCTGACGAGCCGTGCCCGGCGCGCCTTTCGAGCATCCCACTCATAGACCATGTTTTCTCCCTTTTTATGCAGGAACCACAAGGCGAAGCCTCAATGGTATCCAGATGCCTCCATCTGCGTGAAGGCTAGGGACGACAATATTGATCGAAGCTTGCGCGGCGCAGGTTCAATCAGGGCGCGAAGGACGGCTTATTTCTCGGGAGCGAGAATGCAGCACTGCTCCGGCACCGGGACGAGAACAGCCTTGGCGCCGGGTTCGAACAGCTCCGAAAGGGCTCCGTTCGCGGTGATCTCGCCGGCGGCCGTCTCACATTTGTACTGGTACGCGCGGCCGAGATAGGTGCGGGTGCCGAGCGTGGCGGGGATGCCTTCGCCCTGGCCGCGCACGACCAGACCATCGGGGCGGGTGGCGAGCACGAAATCATCCTTGATCGGGCCGAAGACATCCTGCGACAGGTGCAGTTTCGCGCCGCCTGCGGCTTCCACTGTCACGATCGCACCATCGCGTGCGACGGTCTTCATCGGGATGAGGTTTTCGAAACCGACGAAGCGGGCGACGAAGGCGTTGGCCGGCTTCTGGTAGAGCACTTCGGGCGTGTCGAGCTGCATGATGCGGCCGGCATTCATGA
>UCIV01000064.1 GCA_900472575.1 Hyphomicrobiales bacterium | reverse complement strand
TATTGCTGAGGCAATGCCTTGGGGAAGCCGACCCGCGATTACCCCATGTTCAAGAGCGAAGCCTCTACGCGCTTGTGTGATCTAACAATTTCGCTTGCTTCGGCGCGGCGCCCGATGATCGCCGCTCGACAAAGGTCGACGCGATAAGGATGCGTTTCGCGTGCACCGGCTGGTCCCGCGTTTCGATCCGCTCCAGTAGAAGCCGCATTGCTGTCGCACCCATTTCGACGCCCTGGACCTTGATCGTAGTAAGGTGAGGAGAGATCTGCGTAGCAGCGGAGAAGTCGCCGAAGCCGACGACCGACATGTCCTCCGGGATGCGGTAGCCCCGCGCCAGGAGTTCGGAAACGGCTGTGAGTGCCAGGCCGTCATGGGCGCAAAACAGGGCCGTCGGAGCAATGCCGGCATTGTGAAGCTTTCGCAGCGCAGGGATGAAGCCTCCATCCTCATCAAACCGCACGTGATGGAGCCGCGCTTCAGGATGCTGCTCCATACTTTCCCGCAGACCGTGATATCGCTCCATTCGACCGCGAAATCCTTCCTCGCCCTGCAGGAAAGCAATGTCCCGGTGGCCTAGCCCGATCAGATAGTCGCCGACCGCGATCCCCGCTTCATGGTCCGTTCCACCGACATGGTCGGCCTGTTCGAGAGGAGCGACCCAACCCAGGCGCACCACCGGGACGCCGGATGAGTTCAAAATGTCTAGCGTTTTCTGTTCATGTGGGCCGACGAGAATGATCCCCGCGCTGTCCTTCACTATGCTCTCCACCCTATTGGCGTCGTGAGTCCATTGCAGACGAACAGGCTGACCAAGACGATGCGCTTCACGTTGCATGCCGTCCTGCAGCATGGTGCGCAGCTCGTAACTCACGCTGTCAACACGATCATGGAAAATCAGAGTGATCTCGCGCTGTTCTTCTGCTGGTTTCGAACGAAGATATCCCAGTTTCTCAGCAGCATCTCCGACGCGTTTCCGGGTAGCGTCGCTAACGCCCGGCTTCCCCGAGAGAGAACACGACACCGCGAATTTGGACAGGCCGGCGTGGTTGGCGATGTCCTGCAATGTAACCCGGCCCATGACCATCCTCATCGTCAGACCGGCTTGCCGGTCGTGAAAACAAAATACAACATAACGCTTTACCTAACAAATTACATAATACAAGCTGATAAAAGTAAGAAATACAAGCTGGCTTTGAGAAGGGTAATTTTTGGGAACGTGGCGGGACCGATCCTGAGGAGGGGAGGCCATCCTTGCTGCGACGTGAATGGAGGAGGAAGGTCATGCAAGGATTTAGTCGCCGCGCGTTTCTGGCTGCGAGTGCTGCCGCTGTTATTCTGCCTGCAATGCCCGGGCTTGCGCAGGTAACTCCCGCAAGGGAGCCGGCCATGCTGGATGCATGGGTCAAGGCGGGGAGACTTCCCGCAGTCGCGGATCGCCTGCCGATCAACCCGCTCGTCGTAACGCCTCTAGATCGCGTTGGCACCCATGGTGGTGACTGGAACAGCGCGATTGTCGGCGGTGGATCACTATCCATGCTGTTCCGCTACCAGGCTTACGAACCTCTTCTGCGTTATGCGCCGGATTGGTCGGGTGTGGTGCCGAACGTCGCGGAGCATTTCGAAAGCAATGCCGACGCAACAGAATTCACATTCAGGCTTCGCAAGGGCATGAAGTGGTCGGATGGAGAGCAATTTACCACCGACGACATCCTGTTCTGGTACGAAGATATCTTCAACTACGAAGGCCTGAACGATGTTGGCCAGAACCATCTAAGAGCCGGAGGCAAAAAGGCACGGTTCGAAGCTGTCGACGACGTTACCTTCAAGGTGATCTTCGCGGCACCCAACGGACTATTCCCGCTGCGGCTCGCTTGGGCAAACGACGACCAGACGACGCGTGCGCCGAAACATTACCTCAAGCAGTTCCACATAAAATATAATCCAGACGCCGAGCAGCAGGCCAAGGCCAAGGGGGCGTCAGGGTGGATCCAGCTGTTCCAGCGAGAAGCGGGTCTCGTCGTAGACAACGAGTTCTTTCAGAACTCGGAGCGCCCGGTCATCCATGCCTGGAAAATGGCAATTGCGCCGGGGCAGAGCACCGACCGCGCGGTTGCCGAACGCAACCCCTTTTACTGGAAGGTCGATACCGAGGGCAATCAACTGCCTTACCTCGATCGCATCGTTTACCAGATGGTGGCCGATGCACAGGTGCTGCTGCTGAAAGCCATGCAGGGTGAGATCGACCTGATGGACCAATACATAGCCACCCCAGCCAACCGCGCCGTACTTTACGATTCCCAGGAACAGGGGAGGTTCGGCCTTTATACGCTGACCTCTACCGAAACCAACGAAATGGTCTTCCAGCTCAATCTCAACCATCCGAACGAAGCCAAGCGGAAGCTTTACAACAACAAAGATTTCAGGGCGGCACTGTCGATGGCTTTGGACCGTCAGGCGATCATCGACACAGTGTTCATCGGCCAAGGGACGATCTCGCAGCCCGCCGTCCGGGCGGAAGATCCACTATATAACGAACGTCTGGCGACGCAGTTCACCCAGTACGATCCCGATGCTGCAAATGCCCTGCTGGACAAGATCCTGCCGAACAAGGACAGCGAGGGTTTCCGACAGGATGAGAGCGGCAAACGGGTCACGATCATATTCGAGATTGATCAGGCGCGTGCGACCTTCCTCGACATTTTCCAGCTGGCACTGCCAATGTTCCAGGCGGTCGGCGTCGATGTACAGATGCGCAGCATGGACCGATCGCTCTGGGAGGTCCGGGTTCGCCAGGGTATCGAGTTTGATGGCACGGCGCATCGCTTTGGTGGCAATGGTGGTATCGCAGCGATCCTCGATCCACGCTACTTCCTCCCCAATACGACCGAAGCCCTTTACGCCAAGGGGTGGCAGTTGTGGTACCGCGACCCCGCATCCAAGGGAGCAATCGAACCACCCCAGCCGGTCAAGGACGCATTGGAACGATATGACCGCGTTCTCGGCTCGCCGGATCCCGAGGTGCAACGTAGGTTGATGGCGGAAATCCTCGAGATTGCCGCCGACCAGTTCTACGTTTTCGGCGTCTGCCTGCCAAGCGACAGCTATGGTGTGGTGAGAAATGACATGCAGAACGTTCCCAAGACGATGCCGAACTCCTGGGGATATCCGACGCCGGGACCTGCCAACCCCGAGACCTTCTTCAAGGCCTGATCACACCGTCTCGTCCCTGTCCTGAAAAGGCTGGGACGCATACTTAAACCTGTTGCACGTGCCCCACGGCGCGAAGGCACCTTATTGCCATGGAAAGCCCATATGCTCCATCGACCAAGCGAAGCCGTTGTTTCCACCGATCGTTCTCCTGAATGGTACAAGTCCGCCACTCGCTGGACACAGCTGACATTCGCGGAAGATGATCCCGAGAAATACGATCCGGAGTTCTGGATCGACGTATTTCGGCGTACGAAGTCGAACGCTGTATGCCTTTCGGCCGGCGGCTATATCGCCTATTACCCCAGTGAAATCCCGCTGCATTACGTGTCGAAATTCATCGGCGGCACAGACCCATTCGGCACCATCGTCGAGGGAGCCCGCAAGCTTGGCATGCATGTCATGGCGCGTGTCGACCCGCATGCCATCCATGCGGACGCGGCGGCTGCCCATCCGGAGTGGGTAGCGATCAACCGGGACGGGACGCCCCGCGAACACTGGGCCTTCCCCGGCATCTACGTGACCGACGCGCTGGGAAGCTACAACCGCGACTTTACCACCGAGGTCATTCAGGAGATCGTCACCAAATACGATATCGATGCGGTGTTCGCCAACCGCTGGCAGGGGCATGGCGTTTCCTACAGCGAAGATAATCAAAGACGTTTCAAAAGCGAAACCGGCTTTGACCTTCCTGCGAAAGCGGACGCCAGCGATCCCGCATGGCAGGCATGGGCCGCATGGCGCCGGCGGATACTCACGGACCTCGTGGTCTACTGGGACGAGACGGTGAAGGGCGTCCGACGACACGCGAGCTTCATCCCCAACATGAGCGGTTCATCGCTCATGGAGTTCGACCTGTCACTCATCCAGAAGCATTGCCCGATCCTGTTCGTCGACCACCAGGCGCGCCAAGGCGTCGAGGTCGGCTGGTCTGCCGGCCGCAACGGCAAGCGCATCCGGGGGACGTTCCGCGACCGTCCGGTCGGGCTGATAACCTCCATCGGGCCGGAGGAAGAATATCGCTGGAAGGACAGCGTCCAGAGCGGCGAAGAGATCAAGCTGTGGATCCATGATGGTATGGCGCAGGGACTGTTTCCTTGGTTCACAAAATTCAACGCCTGCGTTCCGGATGATCGCTGGGTGCAGCCGGTCGTCGAGGCATTTAACTTGCATGCGGACATCGAGCCGCAAATTGACGGAATGCAGCCGACAGCCGAGATCGCCATCATCGATCCGTCGACGACGCTCAGGCACTGGGCACCAGAAGAGCGGCACATCGCCGAACACAACGATCTCGGTTTCTATCACGCCATGGTCGAAGCGCGCATTCCGTTCGAGTTCCTCTCCGATCAGGTCATGACGCCGGAAGCTCTTGATCGCTTCAAGCTCATAGTGCTGGCTAATGCGACCTATCTGTCGCACGAGCAGTGCGATGCCATCGAGCGGTATGTCCGGCGCGGTGGATCGGTCGTCGCCGCTCACGAAACCTCGCTCTATGACGAGGTCGGGACAAGACGGGATGATTTCGGTCTGGCGCGGGTATTCGGCGCGTCTCTGTCATCGGCCCCACGCGGTCCTGTCAAGAACACCTATGTGGCACTGTCCGGCTCGCACCCCTTGAACAAGGGCTATGAGGGCGCTGCCCGCATTATCGGCGGAACACGTCTGATCGCGGTCGATGCAGATGCGACAGCAGACACCCCGTTCCTCTACGTGCCGGACTTTCCAGATCTTCCGATGGAGGAGGTCTACCCCCGGCAGGCGCCGATCGGAGCCGCCGTCATTGCACGCGACACCGGCCACGGAGGACGCGTCGTCTACATTCCGTGGAATATCGGCGAGGTCTTCTGGAAGGTGCTTGCTCCCGACCACGGCCGATTGATCGCCAATGCGGTGAACTGGGCGATCGGCAAGGATCATCGCGTCCGGGTCGAGGGCAAAGGGATCATCGATATCGCCGTCTATGAGAGCGAGGGCGCCATGGCGATCTTCCTGGTCAACCTCACCAACCCGATGATGATGAAGGGTCCGTTGAGGGAGGTCTATCCGATCGGTCAGCAAAGCCTGTCGATCGAACTGCCGAAGGGACGCAAGCCGGGGGCAGTAAAGCTGCTCGTCGGCAACGAAGCGGTTTCAAGCCGTGTTGTAGGAGACCGTGTCGAAATCCTGGTGCCCTCCATTGAGGCTCTGGAGACGGTTCATCTCACCTGGCAGTCGTGAGCCAAGCAATAGCAGCGGGAGGAGACCATGCTTGCTTATGTGGCGAAGCGCGTTTTGTACATGATACCGACCTTGTTCGGCATGTCGCTGATCGCCTTCATGATCATCCAGTTGCCGCCCGGCGACTATCTGACGTCACTTCTGTCAACCATGGCCGATGGGGGACAGAACCTGGACGAGGCCACTATC
This sequence comes from Hyphomicrobiales bacterium, assembly GCA_900472575.1. Classification (GTDB taxonomy): domain Bacteria; phylum Pseudomonadota; class Alphaproteobacteria; order Rhizobiales; family Rhizobiaceae; genus Neorhizobium; species Neorhizobium cellulosilyticum. Next base: position 32,936 of record UCIV01000064.1, on the reverse strand, counting down.
GCGCGGTTGCGCGCCCAGTACGGCCTCGACCAGCCGGTCTATGTTCAGTATTTTGTTTGGATCGGCGGGATAATAACCCGCGGCGATTTCGGCTACTCATTCGAATGGAACCAGCCGGTCTCCACTCTGATTTGGGACCGGATGGGATCAACTTTGCTGATCTCGCTGGCAAGCCTTCTGCTGATATGGGCGATCTCTCTGCCGATCGGCATCTATTCGGCGGTAAGGCGGCATTCGTTCGGCGATCACGCCTTTACGTTATTGGGGTTCATCGGGCTCGCTGTGCCGAACTTCATCATGGCGCTTACGCTGATGTATGCCAGCTACCGGTTCCTGGGACAAAGCGTCGGCGGCATCTTCTCGCCGGCATTCGTCGATGCTCCCTGGAGCCTTGCCAAGCTCACGGATATGCTCAGCCACATGTGGATCCCGGTGATGGTCATCGCCATGTCCGGCACTGCCGCCATGATCCGCATCCTCCGAGCTAACCTCTCCGATGAACTGAGCAAGCCCTATGTGATCACGGCTCGCGCCAAGGGACTGCCAGAGCACAAGGTTATCCTGAAATATCCCGTGCGCATCGCGCTCAACCCGTTCGTCAGCTCTATCGGCTGGGTATTGCCCGACTTGGTCTCCGGCGTCACCATCACGGCGATCGTTCTCAACCTGCCGACCGCAGGTCCTTTGCTCCTGCGCGCGCTGGTGGGACAGGACATGTATCTGGCGGGCAGCTTCATTCTCCTGATGGGTGTGCTGACGCTGGTCGGGATGCTGATCTCCGACATTCTCCTGGCGGTACTTGATCCGCGAATTCGGTTCAACTGAGGGGAGCGCTATGTTGATTGATAGAAATTCTACCGCCGCACTCGAGACCGGTCCCGCCATCAGCCCGCTGAAGTCGGGAAGGAAGGTCAAAACTCTGGAAGCCGCCGGACAGTGGACGCTCATCCGCCAGCGTTTCTTCCGCCACAAGGTCGCGGCCATCGCCGGCGGCATCATTGTCGTGCTCTACCTGATCGGCGCCTTCGCCGAGTTCCTGGCGCCCGGCCTGCCCAACACGTCCCGGCCCCAATTCACCTTTGCACCACCCCAGAGGATCGCACTGTTTGCGCCGAATGCTGATGGCGAGACCAGGTTCCTGCCACATGTCAAGGGCTACAAGATCGAGATCGAGCCCAAGGCGCTACGCCGCAGCTTCGCAGTCGACGAGACGAAGGTCATACCGATCGGCTTCTTCGTCGAAGGAGCTCCGTACAAGCTCTGGGGCGTCATCCCGATGGAGACCCATCTAATTGGTCCATTGGATGCGCGCGAACCAATGTATCTGCTTGGTTCCGATCGCCTCGGTCGAGACCTGATGAGCCGGCTGATCTACGGAACGCGGGTCTCCATGTCGATCGGGCTCGTGGGCGTTGCGATTTCGCTGTCGCTTGGCGTGATCATGGGAGCGGTTTCCGGTTACTATGGCGGTTGGGTCGATACACTCATTCAAAGAACCATCGAAATCGTCAGTGCTATGCCGACCATTCCGCTCTGGCTCGGCCTGGCGGCCGCGATCCCGCTTAGCTGGTCGCCGCTTTCTGTCTACTTCATGGTGACGCTTATCGTATCACTTCTGAGTTGGACGGGACTGGCGCGAGAGGTCCGGGGGCGGTTTTTCTCGCTACGCGGCGATGACTTCGTCACTGCTGCGAGGCTGGACGGAGCCGGTGAGCGCAGGATCATCTTCCGTCACATTCTCCCGTCGCTGACCAGCCATATTCTCGCAGTCGTGACGCTCGCTATCCCGACGATGATCGTCGCGGAAACCTCGCTGTCATTCCTCGGCGTCGGGCTGAAGCCGCCGGTCGTCAGTTGGGGGGTGTTACTTCAGGACGCCCAGAATGTACGCACGGTTGCAACCGCGCCTTGGCTGCTGATCTGGCCAAGCCTGGCGGTGGTCCTTGCCGTGCTGTCGTTCAATTTCTTTGGCGATGGATTGCGCGATGCGGCCGATCCCTACGACAATTGAGGAGGACGTAGATGATTACGCCCGAAAGACTGCTCTCGGTCCGAAACCTATCAATCGATTTCCACCTCCGGACGCATGTGCTGCACGCTGTGCGCGACGTCACCTTTGACCTGAAGCGCGGAAAGACGATGGCGCTTGTCGGCGAAAGCGGTTCGGGAAAATCGGTGACGGCCCGCGCCCTGATGCGGATCATCGACAAGCCCGGCTGCATGACCGGCGGCCAGATCTTGCTCGACGGCCCGGACGGGCCAGTAGATGTTGCCGAGTACAAGGAGGGAAGCCGGGAGGTACTTGCTATTCGCGGCGGGCGGATCGGGTTGATATTTCAGGAGCCAATGAGCTCATTGTCACCGGTCCATACGATCGGTTCGCAGATCGTCGAGGCGGTTCGCCTGCACAGGCGAGTGTCGAAGAAAGAGGCGCGCGTGCGTTGCGTCGAACTGCTGCGCCAAGTCGAAATCCCGCAACCAGAACTGATGGCCGATCGCTACACTTTCGAGTTTTCAGGCGGCATGCGGCAGAGAGCCATGATCGCCATGGCGCTCGCCTGCGATCCGGAAGTGCTGATCGCCGACGAGCCGACAACGGCTCTGGACGTCACCACCCAGGCCGAAATATTAGACCTTATCAAGCGGCTTCAGGACGAGCGCGGCATGTCAATGCTGCTCATTACCCATGACATGGGAATTGTCGCCGAAGTTGCGGATGAGGTTGCCGTCATGCGCTTCGGCAAGATCGTGGAGCAGGGATCGGTCGACGACATCTTCCACGCAAGCCGGCATCCGTATACGCGACAGCTTCTCGATGCGACGGTCAAGCTGGAAGGTGGCGCGGAAGGGCGCGCGTTGCCGGCTTCGCTTGCTACGACTGTCGCGCCGGTTCTCTCCGTCAGAAACCTCACCAAGGTCTACGGCGCGCCGTCACGCATGTTTTCGCGCAGCAGCGGTCGCGGCCTGGTCGCCGTCGATGACGCCAATCTTGATCTCTTCCCCGGCGAAAACCTCGGCATCGTTGGGGAGAGCGGCTCGGGCAAGACGACACTTGGTCGGATGATCCTACGCATCGTCGAGCCCACATCGGGCAGTGTCACCTACCGTGCCGACGAGGCGGCCCCACCGGTCGATGTCACGGCGCTCGGCAAGGCTGATCTGCGGCGCTATCATCAGGATGTGCGGCTGATTTTCCAGGATCCGTTCGCCTCGCTCAATCCGCGCATGACAGTCAAGCAGATCATCGGCGATCCGCTCGTCATCTCCAAGGGCATGTCGGGCAGGGCCGTGGAGGCGCGCGTCGCCGAGTTGCTGGGCAAGGTGGGCCTTGATCCGCTTGCTATGGAACGTTACCCGCACGCGTTCTCAGGCGGTCAGCGCCAGCGTATTGGTATCGCCCGGGCGCTCGCGCTCAACCCTAAGGTAATCGTCGCGGACGAGGCGACGTCTGCCCTTGACGTTTCGATCCGCAGCCAGATCCTCGATCTGTTGCTCGACGTCCAGAAGCAGCTGCACCTAAGCTTTGTTTTCATCTCTCACGACATTTCCGTTGTCCGCTACTTCTGCGACCGCGTGGCGGTGATGCACAAGGGCAAGATCGTTGAAGTCGGCGATGCGGAGACGATTTGCACCAACGCGTCGCAGCCTTACACCAAGCGGCTGATTTCCTCCGTCCCCAATCCGGATCCCCGCAACAAGCGCATGCTTCATCGCCTGCGCGCAGATCAAGTCTGAGCCGTCCAGCATGCCTAAGTTCGCAGCCAACCTCTCCATGCTCTACACCGAGCATTCCTTCATCGACCGCTTTGCCGCCGCCGCTGTGGATGGCTTTAGGGCGGTAGAATATGTCAGCCCCTATGAAGAAGCCCCTGAGGCGATCGCCGCCCAGCTGGCACGCCATGATCTGCAGCAAGCCCTGTTCAATCTGCCGGCCGGCAACTGGGCAGCCGGCGAACGCGGCATAGCCTGCCTACCGGACAGGGTCGCGGAATTCCAGACATCCGTGACCAGAGCGATCGAGTACGCAAACGTACTCGGCTGCCGCAAGGTCAACTGCCTTGCAGGCATCGTGCCCGGCGGCATTGAGCCGGACGTGGCCGAGGCGACGCTCGTTGACAATCTGCGCTATGCCGCCGAGCGTCTGGCCGATGCCGGGATCTCGCTAGTCTTTGAGCCGATCAACACCCGCGACATCCCCGGGTACTTTTTGACAACGACGGATCAGGCAGAGCGGATCATGGATCGGGTCGGCCACTCCAACCTGCTGATCCAGTATGATTTCTATCACATGCAAATAATGCAGGGCGATCTTCTCCCGACCTTTGAAAGGCTGCAGAGCAAGATTGGTCATGTCCAGATCGCCGACAATCCCGGACGCCACGAGCCGGGGACCGGGGAGATCAATCACGACTTCATCTTCAGGCGGCTGGATGAACTCGGCTACGACGCCTGGGTTGGATGCGAATACAAGCCGGCAGCCAGCACCAGCGCCGGTCTTGGCTGGCTCAATCTGCTTCAACAGAGGAATTGACCATTGAAAATCGGGTTTATCGGATTGGGCGTCATGGGGCGCCCGATGGCGCAGCACCTGATCGAGGCAGGTCATGAGCTGTTTCTGCACCGGGTGAAGCCGCAGTCGGCTCATCTCATCGACAGGGGCGCGACTGCTTGTGGATCAGCCACGGAGGTAGCGAAGTCGGCCGAGATTATTATTCTCATGCTACCCGACACGCCCGATGTGGAAACCGTTCTGTTCGGCGAGAACGGCGTCATGAACGGCGTCGAGCCTGGCAAGCTTATCATCGACATGAGCTCCATCTCGCCGCTGGCTAGCAAGGATTTTGCTACACGTATCGAGGCACGCGGATGCGACTATGTCGACGCGCCGGTCTCGGGCGGAGAGGTCGGCGCAAAAGCCGCCTCGCTCACCATCATGGCCGGCGGAAAGCCGAAGGCGTTTGAGCGCGCAATGCCGCTGTTTGAAAAGATGGGCAAGAACATAACGTTGATCGGCGGTGTAGGCGATGGTCAGATCGCCAAGGTCGCCAATCAGATCATCGTCGCCCTCAACATTCAGGCCGTATCGGAAGCTCTCAGATTTTCCAGAAAGGCGGGCGCCGATCCGACCGTCGTTCGCAAAGCCCTGTTGGGCGGTTTTGCAGCGTCGCGGGTCCTCGAAGTTCACGGAGAACGGATGATCACCGAAGCCTTCGAGCCCGGCTTCCGCATGCGCTTACATCATAAGGATCTGTCGCTGGCGCTTGAATCCGCACGTCTCCTGGAGCTTATGCTGCCCAACACCGCTATGGTCCACCAATTGATGAACGGTGCCCTGGAAAAAGGTCTCGGCGACAAGGACCACTCGGCACTCATTAAGGCATTATGACGTTGCCACCGCGAAGTCCGACGGACAGGAACAAGGCACGATGATTGCAGACCCCCGACTGTTCTTGACATCGCTGTATAAAGCGGCGGTAGAAGCCGCTGATCCGTTAAGTAGGATCAGGGAACTTCTGCCGCCCGCGCCTGTCGGCGGGCGTGTGGTCGTTGTCGGCGCGGGAAAGGGCGCAGCGCAGATGGCCCTCTCCCTGGAGAGCCTTTGGGACGGCCCTCTGACAGGTGTGGTGGTCACGCCCTATGGCTACGAATGCGAAACGCAGTGCATTGAGGTTATCGGTGCGGCGCATCCAGTCCCGGACCACGCGGGTCTCGATGCTGCCGAGCGATTGAAGGCAGCAGTATCGAACCTCTCGGACCAGGATCTCGTGATTGCACTGATCTGCGGCGGAGGTTCGGCACTCCTACCAGCGCCGCCAGCCGGTTTTGCTCTTGCCGATGAGATTGCCCTGAACGAGCAACTGCTGGTGTCAGGTGCTCCGATCTCAGCGATGAACGGGGTTCGCAAGCATTTTTCGACGATCAAGGGAGGAAGGCTCGCGGCTTTGACAAAGGCGCGGGTGATGAGCTTCGTGGTGTCAGACATTCCTGGAGACGATCCGGCACTGGTGTCGACTGGCCCGACGATCCCAAATCTCGGCAGTCGTCATGATGCCTTGGAGATAATTGCACGGTATCGGCTAAAGCTCCCGCAACGAATGCTCGACTTCATAAGATCGGACGCCGCTCGCGCACCGAACCCGGCGGATGCACCCTTTGCCATGCACAGCCACCACCTCGTATCCTCCGCCCGCATTTCGCTCGAAGCGGCAGCAGCATCTGCCCGCGCCTCAGGAGTAACGCCCGTAGTGCTGTCGGATTGCATCGAGGGCGAAGCGAAAGATGTCGGCCGTGTGCACGCGGCCATCGCACGCGAGATAGCATTACATAATAGCCCGTTTATCCGGCCCTGCGTGCTTTTGTCGGGTGGCGAGACGACGGTTACACTTCGGGAAAAGGGCGGCAAGGGCGGACGGAACGGAGAGTTCGCGCTGTCTCTCGCGCTTGCAATCGATGGTCTCGATGTGTTTGCACTGGCTGCCGATACCGATGGTATAGATGGCTCGGCGGACAACGCTGGGGCATTTGCTGATGGCACCAGCGTCGCCCGCTTCATCGCGAAGCGTGTAAACGGCCATGACAAGCTTTCGGCGAACGACAGTTATGCCGCCTTTGCGGCCGTCGACGATCTTTTTGTCTGCGGACCGACTGGTGTCAATGTCAATGATTTCAGGGCTATACTGATTCGATAAGGCTCAGAGCTAGTTTGGGTCGCTGGTTCGAAACTGCTCAAGGCGTAGGAAGTCCCGCAGGCAGGAATGGAGTTCTCAAACCGCCACAGCCGCCAGATATCGAGCTTCCGCGTTTACCTCTAACCACCGCACTTGTGTTGTGCATCCGGGAGTATCCAGCCTCCAAACCGCATTAATCCTCAAGCGTGGAAATTTGGGGTACGTCAGCGGCAATGCCCTTCACGCCCAGCCCTTCAGAGCTCTGCCAGAGTAGTAGCTAGGCGTTGTCGCTCGATAAAGTGGGATGGTCGCTGCACCTAAATGAGGGACTTCGCTCAGATCCGATTTGCGGATTTCCGGCGGCTCAACAAAGAAGTCTTCTCCCAAAGTTTCAAGCGATCCCAATCGCTCAACAATTCGGCCGAGCAGCCAGTCGGGGAGCGATCCCCCGAAAACGATGGCCGATGGATCGAGTGTCCTTGCAACGGTGAGAGCCAGGCTCCTCAATTGATCGGTTGCACGATCCAGCCACTCCAGGACTCGAGGATGGTCGGCATAATCTTCGGTAATGTCGCTGAGCCGTCGTATCGTCGTACCATTCATCGCAAGCATCTGACAAAGGTCCTGCCCGGAAGGTCGGCTACTGGATTTTGGAAACAACCCGCCAAATTCTCCGGCATTGCGGTTGCTTCCCCGATACAAATGTCGCTGTACGACTACACCACCACCGATCCCGTAGGTCAGCCAAACCATGGCGAAGTTCGCAAGGTTACGCCCGACGCCGTAATAGAGTTCGGATAAAATCACCGCCTTGCCATCGTTCTCATGGTGCACCGGGTAATCGAAGAACGGCTGAAAATCCTTGTCGACATCCACGTCGTGCCAGCCGGCAAATTGCGGTATCTGAAACACATGTCCGGGATGGCGAGAGAAATGTCCCGGAAATGAAAGCCCGCATCCGAGAATTCGTTTTGCATCGATTTTTGCCTTGCGGATGACCTCTTTTGCGCCTGGCTCGGCAATGCTCATGATGTTTCTGAAACTATGGTCGTCCAGATCCTGGCGGATCTCCGCCCTTATCTGCCCATTCAAATCGGCGACACAAATCCTTAGGTCGTCTGGGTTAAAATAGACGCCAATGGTGAACAGCCCGTCAGCGTCTAACTCCAAATCCGTGGAAGGCTTGCCTCTCCCTCCGCCATGCCGACTTGTTTCGGCTTCGCGTATCAGGCCTGCTTCGAGCAGGCTCGATGTCAAGCGGGTCAATGTCGGCGCAGATACATCCATCTCGCGTGAAAGTTCTGTGCGAGACATGCTTCCACGGCCTCGCAGCATCTCTATGAGCCGACGTTCGTTGTAGCCGAGATTGATCAACCGTGTCCCCTATTCGACCTCTGTTGGAGGCTTATCCCAGATCGGGCCAAGTGACATCAGATTTGTTTGTCGAGGCGTACAATGCCACGGGTATTCACAGCAGAATATGGATTAAAGCCTCACCGGTTCAGTGCTTTAAGACATTTATGACGGTTTCATGAAAACGCGCTTGACTTATTTAGTTACGTAACGAAAATTAAATGTCGACGGATGCGCGTGATCTGAACGCTCAGCGAAAAACAAAAATAATATCGCGCATGACGCCAACGGGAACTAAAAATCTGGAGGCCATTTTGGGCTATTTTCGTACTTTTCTGACATCGCTTGCCGCTGGCGCTGCGATGCTCACGTCGCTGACCGTCGCTCACGCAGAGGGTACCGTCGTTGTCTATTCGGCTGCACCCCAGCAGATGATGGATGAACTGTTGCCGGCATTCGAGAAGAAGACCGGCACCAAAGTCGAGTTGGTCAAGGCAGGCTCGGGCGAGCTTATGAACCGCATCAAAGCGGAGAGTGGTAAACCGGCAGGCGATGTTATCTGGAGTGTCGACGGTACCGTGATCGACTTCTCTGCTGCTCTTTTCCAGCCTTACGAGCCGAAGGAAGCGTCAGCAATTACTCCATCGCTGTCGCCGAGCAAAAACTGGATTCCGTTCACGGCGGTTGTGACGGCGTTTATCGTCAATCGCGACGCATTGAAGGGCGCGCCTGCTCCCACCTCCTGGGAAGACCTGACGAAGCCGGAATACAAGGGTATGATCTCTTCCGCCCGTGCTGACCAGTCGGGCTCTGCCTACATCCAGCTGTCGACCGTGCTCCAGCTTTTCAAGCCGGAAGACAAGGCTTGGGAAATCTACAAGGGCATTCTCGCCAATACCGTATTCTCGACATCATCGGGCGCTGTGCCACGCTTCGTCAATGACGGTGAGCAGGCAATCGGCATCACGCTTGAGGACGCGGCGCTTCGCTACAAGCTCGGACAGGCACCGGTCGATATCGTTTATCCGAAAGAGGGCACTGCTATCGCACCTGACGGCATGGCCTTGATCAAGGGCGCGCCGAATGTGGAGAATGGCAAGGCCTTTATTGACTTCATCGTCTCCAAGGAAGGCCAGGAAGTCGTTGCCAAGCACGGTCGCCGCCCTATCCGCGGCGACGTTGATGCCAACTCGGTTCTGCTCCCGCTGTCTGACGTTCCAGACGCAAAATATGATTTCAAATGGGCTGCAGACAACCGTGACCGCGTCATGAAGGCGTGGAACGACGTGATGCTCGACATCCAGTAATAGTCGTCAGGGTATGGCCTCGTGGCCATGCCCTGAAACCCTTTTCCAGAATTAAGTTCGTTTGTCCGCAGGATTAAATCCTGTCGGTGCACGGGGATCCTTTATGTCCGCAGTCGAAATCACCAGCATCCGCAAGAGTTACGGCGCCACTGTCGCACTGTCGGATATCAACATAACAATTCCGTCGGGCTCGTTCTTCACCCTGCTTGGGCCGAGCGGCTGCGGCAAGACAACGCTTCTTCGCACGATTGCCGGTTTTCATCAGCAGGATAGCGGCATCATCGCAATCGCAAAGCAGCAGATTGAAAACGTTCCGGCCCACAAGCGTGACGTCGGCATGGTGTTTCAGGACTATGCAGTCTTCCCGCATATCAGCGTTGCCGATAACATTGCCTTCGGTCTGAAGCAGCGCAAAGTGGCAAGATCGGAGATTGCGAGCCGGGTTGCCGATATTCTCGATATCGTCCAGTTGAAGCCATACGCAGCACGCATGCCGCATGAACTGTCGGGCGGTCAGCAGCAGCGTGTCGGCCTTGCGCGTGCACTCGTCATCAATCCGCAGGTTCTGCTGATGGATGAGCCGCTTTCCAATCTCGATGCGAAGCTGCGTGTCGATCTGCGTCGCGAATTGCGCGCGATCCAGCAGTCTATGAATATCACGACCATCTACGTGACACACGACCAGGAAGAGGCCCTGGCCATGTCAGATATCGTTTGCGTCATGTATGGCGGCGTCATTCAGCAGGCCGCCGCGCCTTGGGATGTCTATAACAGCCCCGCCAATAGTTTCGTGGCGTCCTTCGTCGGCGCAAACAATTTTCTGGCTCTCTCCATCGATGGTACGCAGGCGGCAATTGCCGAGACATCGGTAGCACTGCCACAACTGTCTTCGGTTCAAGCCGGTGGAAAGATCGTTGCCGCCGTTCGCCCTGAATATATCGTCGTCAATCCCGCCAATGATGAGGACGATCTGGTTCGATTGCCGGTCAAGATCCGCCAGGTCAGCTTTACGGGTCGCGAGATGGCAGTTGCCGCCACCCTTGCGTCGGGTGAGGAGATCGAAGCTGTCACCAAGCCCACCTCCGACATCATCGCGCTTCATCCGAACGACGAAGCTGTATTCGCCTTCCCTGCCAGGAAAGTGCAGCTGTTCGAAGACGGCGTCACGGGAGCGAGGTTGTTCTGATGACTGCAGCTATCGCAACCCCGAGTTTCTTCACAGGTCGTCTCAAGCGCCCGGGATTCTGGACCGTTATCACGGCACTTGCTGTCTTGCTTCTGGCAGTCCTGCTTCTGCTACCAATCGCAAATGTCCTTGCGATCAGCTTCTTCGATGCGACGACAGGTAATTTTGGCCTTTCAAACTACGTGCAGGTTTTGACGCGCCGCTTCTACACGGCAGCACTCTGGAACACGATCGTCATCGGACTTCTGGGCATGCTCGGCGCCTGCCTTCTCGGCATTCCGCTGGCGTTCTGCACATCCCGCTATCGCATACGCGGCCGTGCGGTCATTGCCACATTCGCAGTTCTGGTGCTCTGCGCTCCGCCGTTCATCGGCGCCTATGCCTGGATCATGCTGTTCGGCTCCAATGGTGCCGTCACCAACATCCTTTCTTCAATAGGAATTCCGGCTCCGACCATCTATGGCGTTCCGGGCATCGTGATGGTCTTCAGCCTGAAATTCTTCCCTTATATCTACCTGATGACGGAGAATGCGCTGAACACGATCAACAAGTCCTATGAGGACGCAGCCGAGAACCTGGGCTGCACTGCTTTCCAGCGATTTTACAAGGTAACTCTTCCGCTGATCTTTCCGGCGGTCAGCACCGGAGCCATCATCTGCTTCGTCCTGTCGATTGCCGATTTCGGAACGCCGGCCATTCTGGGTCGGGGTGTGCGTACATTGGCAACAATCGCCTACACGCAGTACACGTCGGAAATGGGTGGTACGCCAACCATGGCGGTGACCGTCTCCATGCTGATGATCGCGATCTCGATGATTGCGCTCCTCCTGCAGCGTCGTATTCTTTCAAAGCGTCGTTACGCCAGCGCCTTGACCAATCGTCCGGGCAAGAAGGCCATGTCGCCTCTAAAGTCGATCCTGGTGCACGGCTTTTGCTATCTCGTCGTCTTCATTGCCATGCTTCCAGCCTTCACCGTCGTCTACACGTCATTCCTTGAAACCAGCGGCCCGGTCTTCACCGGTAATTTCGGCCTGGGAAGCTACGAGCGGATCCTCAGGGACTCACCGCAGGCGATCTACAACAGCTTTGTTTTTGCCCTTGCTGCCGTCGCTTTGATCGCTGTCGTTTCAGGTCTGTTGTCCTTCATCGTCGTCCGTCGTGACAACTTCGTTTCCGGTTCGCTCGATCTGCTTTTGATGGTGCCGTATCTCATCCCCGGCGTCGTCATGGCGATCGGTTATGTTGCGACCTTCCAGCACCCACCCTTCGACATGACCGGTACGGCGCTGATCATCATCCTTCTCGTGTTCATCCGCCGCCTGCCTTATGGCGTGCGATCGACGACATCGATCCTTCGGCAGATCAAACCGTCGATCGAGGAGGCTGCCATCAATCTTGGTGCCTCTCCGGCCAAGACGTTTGCATCGGTCACGGTGCCGTTGATGATGCCCGGCCTGATCATCGGCTCGCTGATGAGCTTCATTACCGCGATCAACGAACTCTCCTCGACGCTCATTCTCTATACGTCGCGGACGATCACCATGCCGGTCCTTATCTATGTGCAGGTCATCGATGGCGAGTTCGGCACAGCCGCCGCTCTCTCCACCCTCCTGCTTCTGTCGACCGGGTTGTGTGTGTTCACCGTGTTCCGCTTTTCGGACCGCAAGGAATCCGCCTTCGTCTGATCGCGCCACGTCGCTGACGTTCCCGACCGGCACCATCTGGTGCCGGATGGGAGGACTGTCGCTCAAAGGAATACAGTTTTTATGAATATCGAAGCCTTTTCACGCTCCAAGTACAAAACGGCCACAAAGCCGGGAGACGACGTCATCCTGATCGAACCAGATAGCGTTCTGGCGGTCTTTGATGGCGCGACGGATCCAACCGGGGCCTTTTATGACGGAGAAAGCTCCGGCCGGATCGCCGCGCGCAGCGCTGCACAATGCACGGCACAATTGGCGCTCTCAGGCCAACTGCAAACGGCAAGCAGCCAGGAGATTTTTCAGTCGCTGAGCGACAGTGTCCGGAATGCAGCAGTTGAACGCAACATCGCCCACCCGCCATCGACCACCGCAGCGATCGTTGTAACGACGGCCGATCACTACCGCCTTCTGGCGCTTGGTGATACCGGCATCCGCATTAACGGCAAGACCGTCTATCAGCACCACAAGCTCATCGATACCGTCAGTACCGCAGCCCGCATAGCGGTCCATGGTATTCTGTCGGCGAAAATGGGAGATGCAGACGAGGCGGAAATGGCGACCCGCAAGGTTATTTTCGATGGTCTCGATGCTGCCGTGGAAACCGGACGTCTGACGGCGGAAGACGTGGCGAGCGCTATTGCTGCGGCCGTCGCTGCAGCCAAAACGCCCCATGATGTTGCGGCTAAATTTCTGAAAGGTGGAATTCGTACTCAGTTCCATTATGCGAACAGCGTATGTGACATGGGCTATGCCTCGATCAACGGCAAGGACATCATAACGGATGGCGTCACCGACATCCTGCTGCCGAAGGCCGAGGTCGAGAGCATCGAAATCTTTTCCGACGGTTATGTGTCAATTCCGGCGGATGGCATTCATGCCAGCGACTGGGAACGGGAATTCGAGCGGGTCGAAGCCGTCGACTTTCACAAGACCGGGGCATTTCCGGCAGTGAAGGGCTCGACATCGTTCGAAAGCTGCGACGATCGGACGATCGTTTGCGCCATCCCACCACGCGCGACAAATGCCTGACAAATATCTTGATGGCGTTTTTCGCCTCGAACAACCGCCATCCCCAAAACAGAAGCTAACAAGGAAATCGGTCATGCGGCCAGAAGAGAGTGCAACCTGGAGCGAGATTTTTGCACAGCCGAAAATCTGGGCGGAGTGGGGTCCTGAACTTGTCATCAAAGCCAAGGAAATCCGCGGCTGGATCCAGGAAAAACAGATCACCGAGATCATTTTCGCTGGAGCAGGTACCTCCGCCTTCATCGGTGACGCATTGAGCTTTCCCAGGGCAAATTCCCTCCGCGTCCGCGCGATTCCTACGACGGACATCGTCGCATGCCCTCACGACTGCCTTAGAGACGACCCGCATCTTCTCGTCGTGCAGTTCGGTCGTTCGGGCGATAGTTCCGAAAGCGTCGGCACCCTCGACCTTCTAGATCGTCAGTTCCCGAAGGTTCACAGGCTGAATATCACCTGCAACCCGAACGGTGCTCTTGCCACCCGCCCACCGGCCGGAACCGGCGAACAGAAGGTTATCGCGCTGCCCGAAGCCACACATGACAGCGGCTTTGCAATGACATCGAGCTTTACGACGATGTTGCTGTCGGCGCTGGCTTGCATGGACGGCACTGTCGATGCAGCCAAACAGCTTTCGACGCTGTCCGAGAAAGCCGGCCATCTGCTGCCGATGCTGCAGCAAATGACACCTGCACGCCCGGATCGGATCATCTTCCTTGGCTCCGGCGCCCTGAAAGGTGTTGCTCGCGAGTCGGCGCTGAAGGTTCTGGAACTGACCGCCGGCCAGACGATGACCTCGTGGGATAGCACGCTCGGTTTTCGGCACGGACCGAAGGCAGTCATCACCGGTCAGGACCTCGTGGTCGTCATGATCCATCCCGACCAGCACACCTCGCTCTATGACTGGGACGTCGCACGCGAGATCAAAGCGCAATATCCCGAGGCCACGGTTCTGACATTCGGTGGAGAGGGATGCGACGTCGATCTGCGCGCGCTGGGAGACGCATGCTGGGAAGCGCCGCTTTACGTCCTCGCCGCCCAGCTCTGGGCCGTCTTCTGGTCTGCCGAGCTTGCGCTCAACATCGACAATCCGTTCGCCGGTAAGGGCAATCTATCGCGCGTCGTATCGGGTGTTACGCTTTACCCGGTGCAAGCATGACCTACGGCGGCATCGATGTCGGCGGCACGAAAATCGAGGCGCGGCTGTTCAACGAGGAGTTCGAGACAGTCGAGCTGCGTCGAATTTCGACGCCGAAGGAAACGCTCTCCGGCTTCATCGAAGCGATTGCCCAACAGGTTCAATGGCTGGAGACACTTTCCGGACAAGGCGGCACCTTGCCGATCGGCATTGCAATCCCGGGACTGATCGATGCCGAGACCAGACGGGCATTTACGTCGAACCTGCCGGCAAGCGGCCATGACATTCCTGCACTTCTATCCAGGGCAATCGGCCGCGAGTTGCCGATGATGAACGATTGTCAGGCCTTCGCACTTTCCGAAGCCAATGGCGGCGCTGGCGACGGGTTTGATGCCGTTATCGGATTGATCATGGGAACCGGTGTTGGCGCTGGCCTGACATCAAGCGGCGCTCTCACCCGCCGGCGCAACGGATCGGCGCTGGAGATCGGCCACCTCGGCGTGCCTGCGAGACTGATACAGGCGCGTGGGTTGCCGCTCTTTTCCTGCGGTTGCGGCAAGATTGGTTGCTTTGAAGCTTACGCCTCGGGCAACGGCCTTGCTGCCCTCGGCCGTTTTCGCAAGGGGTACCCGGTCACGGCAGAGGAAATTGTGGCCGAGGCCGTGGCTGGACATGCCGAAGGCTCCGCGATCCTGTCTGAGTGGGCTGAGGTCGTGGCCGAGTTGCTTCTGCTCATTCAACTCGCTCACGATCCCGACTGCATAGTTCTGGGCGGTGGACTTTCGAGTATCCCCGACGTGATCAGCCTCGTCGAAACGCCGTTCAAGTCCATCCGTCTCGGCGAGATGCGCCTGCCGGTGATCCGGGTGGCAGTCAACGGCGACAGTTCCGGCGCTCGCGGGGCGGCTATCATGGCCGCCCGTATAGGAAATTAGTTCGACAGGAGATTTGTGATGCGCCAGCTCATAGCGGCGGATTTCGTCTGGCAGGCGGAAGAATTGAACACGGGGCTTGTGGCCGAAATCGAGGGGGGCGCGCTGGTTGTAATTCGTCCGTTGCAGAGCGGAGAGACGCCTGACCGGCTGGTTCATCTACTGGCACCGGCGCTGACCGATCTCCAGGTCAATGGCAGCGGCGGCGTGATGCTGAATTCGGAGCCGAGCGCAGAAACGATCGAGCATATCGTCAAGACCCAGCGTCAGCTTGGCACTGGCTGGGTGATGCCGACGCTGATCACCTGCGAAACCGCACGTATGCAGAAGACGGCTGCTGCGGCACGTGAAGCCTGGGGAATGAATGGTTTTCTTGGCCTCCATATCGAAGGGCCGCATCTCAATATTCTGCGCAAGGGGACACACAACCCGGCGTTCATCCGGCCGATGGAGGATGAGACGCTGCAGGTCCTGGTGGAGCTGAGAGCAGCCGGTGTTCCGGTCATGCTGACGCTTGCACCCGAAATCGTGCCGAACGATACGATCCGACGCGTCGTCGACATGGGTGTCATCGTGTCCGCCGGACATACGGCTGCGACGGCAGCGCAGACGCGCGAGGGGCTTGATGCGGGTGTTTCGTGCTTCACCCATCTATATAACGCGATGCCACCGATGGAATCTCGAGAACCCGGGATACTTGGTGCCGCGATCAACTCAGAAGCGTTCGCCGGGATAATCGTCGACGGCCACCATGTAGAATGGTCGATGGTGGCGCTTGCCTGCCGCGCACGGCCGATCTCGGGGCGCATGTTCATGGTCTCGGATGCAATGGCAACGATCGGTGGGCCGGATCATTTCGAGCTTTATGGTGAAACGATCAGTGTCCGCAACGGCGCCCTGATCAATCGTGCAGGCTCTCTCGCGGGTGCTCACGTCGATCTGGCGACCTGCCTCGCCAACGCCGTGAAGCATGTCGGCCTTTCTCTCGAGGAAGCCTATAGGATGGCGGCGATGATCCCTCTCGATGCCATGCGTCTCGACCGTCCGAGCCTTCGACCGGGGATGCCGACTGCAGAAATATTGGCTCTGGATAATGGCCTTACGCGTCAATCGCTTTAGCAACCGATGAATTCGCAAACAGATCTAGTTTTTATGCAGGATGTGAACAGGGCATGGCAATTCGGACAAATGTTGCAACCACGAAAAACTTCCAGACTCTGACCATCCTTCCGACAGCAGAAGATGCTGCCGATGCGGTTGCCTCTCATCTTCTCTCGCAGGTGAGATCGAAGCCCGACAGCGTGCTTGGGCTGGCCACGGGACAGACGCCGCGGAGGGTCTATGCGAAACTGATCGAAGCCTTCGAGGCTGGAACCGTATCATTCAGCAAGGTCAGAACCTTCAACCTCGATGAATATTGCGGGCTTCGTGGCGATCATCCCGACTCTTTTGCCGCCTTCATGTGGCGCGAACTCTTCGGCGGCGCCGATTTTGACCCTCGCAATATAAACCTGATTACGGGCGATGCCGAGAACGGACATCTGGAGGCGGCGCGATATGCCTCGCAACTGAAAGCCTGCAGTGGCGTGGATGTTCAGCTTCTCGGTCTGGGAACCAACGGTCACATCGGGTTCAACGAGCCGGCATCCGCCCGGGACAGCCGTCTGAGAGTGGTCGAGCTTTCAGCTGAAACATTGTCAGCCAACAAACCCACACTTCTGCAGTTGGCACAGGTGCCATCCAAAGCCATCACAATGGGTGTTGCCGACATTCTCGAGGCCCGCGAGATCATCATGCTTGCTACTGGCCCTGCCAAGGCAGATGCGGTGCGAGAAAGCCTTGAGGGTGCACCGAGCACCGCATGTCCTGCCTCGCTGCTGCAGCAACATGCCCGAATACACTGGTTCCTCGATGAAGCAGCCGCCACTCAGCTCTCAAGGACCTGATTAATATGCCGAAGATAACGTTCTGCAATCAGCCGGCCAGCCTCACTCAAACCAAACGGCATCTGTTCTTGCCGGAAGACTATCGCCGTGAAGTGGACGCCCATTGGGCTCAGATCAACGCTGAAGGGAAGTTTTTCAACGGCCCCGTCCTTGTCGCATCCCACCTGACTATTGATCAGGCGCCCCCTGAAATCGAGGTCTCCGCTACCGATTACGCGCACTATCTGTACGCAATGTCCGATGCAGAACGCGAGTTCGCCTGCCGCGCGGTTTTCTCCGCGGCTGTCGTGATCACTCGTGACAACCATCTCCTTGCCGGGCGAATGGCCTCTCATACGTCGTCGCCAGGTCAGATACAATGCGCAGGCGGCGGGGTCGAACTCACGGTCGATGGAACGTTGAACCCGGGCGAATGCTGCCGCCGAGAGCTCGCTGAAGAGCTTGGTGCCGGGTTTCTGGAATATCAACCGCTGTTTAAACCCCTCTGCATCAAGACGGGCGGCAGGCTCGAAACCGTTGGCCTAATTTATCTTGTTCTATTCGATGGTGATGCCAGCCAGGCGCAATCACTTTTTCGATCACATCGGGAGGGACAGCTTGCACATGGTGAAGAGCCCGAATTCGATACCTTGCTCGCCATACCCCTCGATCCGCGATCGGTTGACCAATTTCTCGCTCAACAAGGCGACGCCATAGTCGATTATCTGGCTACTCTTCTAAGCGAGCATCGCGACGCGTTGCTGGTGGATGTCCCGTAGGCTCTCTCTTTTTTATCCACTCGCGCAAAGCAGGCTTTCGAGACGCGACGCTGCCAAACAGCTCTGCTGCGTTCTCCCGAACTTCATAACAATTCGAAAGAAAAACCATGGCATCCTCTGCTCTGACATCGCTACGTTCAAGACACGATCGCGGTGAGAAATACGGAATAACCTCGGTGTGCTCTGCGCACCCGGACGTCATCCGGGCTGCATTGGAGCTAGGTTGCCAAAGCGGCCGCGAAGTTCTCATCGAAGCCACCTGCAACCAGGTAAACCAGGACGGCGGATATACAGGGATGACGCCTGCGGATTTCCGGGGTTTCGTAGAGAAGATAGCGGATAGCGTCGGATTCAATAAGGATATGCTCATTCTGGGTGGAGACCATCTTGGCCCGAATCCTTGGAAGCATCTGCCCGCAGCCAGCGCCATGCAGAAGGCGCTGGTGATGATCGCAGATTATGCCTCCGCCGGTTTTACAAAATTGCATCTGGACTGCTCTATGGGTTGCCAGGGTGAGGCCGTTGCCCTTGATGACGAGCTTGTGGCTCTCCGCGCTGCGCAATTGGCAAAGGTTGCAGAAAACAATTGTGAGACGCCGCCAGTATACATTATCGGCACGGAGGTACCTGTCCCCGGAGGAGCTTCGCACGTCGTTGATAGTCTTGACGTCACTGATGCGTCGGCCGCACTCAAAACTTACGAAATTCACCGCAAGGCATTTCAGGATCAAGGAGTTGGTGCCGCCTTCGATCGAGTCATTGGTCTCGTCGTCCAGCCGGGCGTCGAGTTTGGCAGCGCCAATGTTGTGGCCTACAGGCCAGAGCTTTCCCAGGAGCTTTCGAAGTCATTGACGCAAATGCCGAACGTGGTCTTCGAAGCGCATTCCACAGACTATCAGACAGTGGACGCACTTTCGGCTCTCGTAACTGATGGTTTTTCAATCCTAAAGGTGGGGCCGGGGCTAACCTTCGCATTGAGGGAAGCGCTTTATGGGCTCGATCTGATCGCTGCGGAACTTGATGGGGGGACACCAAAGCTAAAGGATGCGATGGAGATGCTCATGGTAGAAGAAGAGGGCTATTGGGCGAATTATTACTCTGGCGACAAGCTTGAGCAGAAACTGCAACGTCACTTCAGCTATTCGGATCGAATTCGATATTATTGGGCACATCCCAAAGCGCAAAACGCAGTCACTGAGTTGATGCTTCGCCTGGAAAATCAGATCATTTCCGAGACGCTTATAAGTCAATATCTTGCGCCACTTGTCCCAGCTGTCAGGTCGGGCGAGGTTGAGCCCAATGCCGCATCAATCAAGCTCGGATACGTAAAACTCGCCCTTAACGAGTATGCCAGAGCGTGCGTTTGAAGTAATACGGCGATTTCTGAAAGCCGTATTTATGCCGCTTCCGGAGCAGTAATATCTTTCTCTTCCTGCAGAGGGCGCCTCGTCAGGCGCCCCTTCGTCACAATTCGTAGGCAGCAACGACAATCCCCTTTACCTGGCATAATTGCTGATTGTGCAGTGAGCATTGGCATGAGCCTGAACTGCCTCGGCTGGATGAGCCGGGGGTGACGCATGCTGTCGATGGATTTGCATATGAAGCTCAAGCGCCGTTCATGTTCGAGCAGGAGCGCGACCGGGTTATGCAACGCTCGTCGCGGATCGTTCGAAATCGGCTGTTTCGCCGGCACGTTCTTCACGCCTATGACAAACGATGCGCCATCACGGGATTGAAGCTCATCAATGGTGGTGGCCGGGCGGAGGTCGATGCCGCCCATATTCGGCCGGTGGAAGCGAGCGGGCCTGACATTCTTTCCAACGGAATTGCTCTTTCGGGCATCGCACACTGGATGTTCGACCGCGGTCTGATTGGCATTTCGGACGATCTCGATATCCTGATATCGCGTCAGGCGAATGATCCTGACAGCATTCAAGGACTCCTCAACAAGACCGGGAAGGCCATCGTGCCTGGCCGGGTCTACGAGCGGCCACATCCCCAGTTCCTGAGATGGCACCGTGAGAACTGCTTCAAGCAGTGAGCACCAGGGTGAGTCTTGTGCGGCGTTTCGTCCCGATCGGTTCTATTTCAGTCCGGTGGCGCCAATATTCCTAGAATCATCCCGATCGGTTCTTTTGGCTTCCTTTCATGCCGTCTGATGATATGATCATCCCGATAGGGGTGATTTTGGAAAAGATCAAAGATACTAAAAGCCTCGGCATGCTGATCCGTCAGGAGCGCAAACAACAAGGCTTAACCCAGGAGCAACTTGCCGGGGTGATTGGCGTGGGGGTACGGTTTCTGCGTGAACTCGAGGCCGGCAAGGAGAGCTGCCAGATTGGCCGTGCGATGCGAGTCTTGGCCGGTCTTGGTCTTGTTGTTTCGGTCGGGCGTCGCCAGGGCCCGCGATCATGACCCGGGTCTTGGACGTCTATTTCCGCGACACCAAGGCGGGCGTCTCGGCCGACTTGACGACGGCCTGCTGACTTTTGCCTACGATGGCGCGTATCTCCTGGACCAAGGATCGCGTGCGATCTCGTTCTCGATGCCCCTGAAAGAAGAACCCTTTAGTGATCAGGTGGTGCGCCCGTTTTTCTCCGGTCTCTTGCCGGACGAAGGCGCGCGGCAACGCCTGGCTGGCGCGCTCGGCCTTTCGGCAGGCAACGCCTTCGGGCTACTGGAAGTTATCGGGGGCGAATGTGCAGGTGCTCTGTCTCTCTATCCCACCGGGACAGCGCCCCGACCCTCCGGCCAATCCCAAGCCGAAATTCTCACTACGGAACGTCTGGATGAAATTCTCAGCAGGCTGCGGACCCGGCCTTTGCTTGGCGGAGACGAGGGCATTCGCCTATCGCTCGCCGGCGCGCAGGATAAACTGGCGGTCATTGTCGATGGAGATTCCATTGCCTTGGCGAGAGATGGTCGACCAACGACCCATATCCTAAAACCGGTCATCCAAGGGCTAGAAGGCACGGTGGAGAACGAGTATTTTTGTATGCGGCTGGCTGCCCGCCTCAAGCTGCCGGTACCCCATGTCGAGATACGCCTAGACGGGGCGACTGCCTTTCTCCTGGTGGAACGGTATGATCGGACGAAAGCTGCAGACGGCATCAATGAGCGCCTACACCAGGAGGACTTTTGCCAGGCCCTTAGCGTCCCGCCGGAGCTGAAGTATGAGGCCGAGGGCGGACCTGGGACAGGACATGCTCTCGGGCTGATCGACCAGGCCTGCGCAAGACCTGTCGCGGATCGGTTGCAATTCATCCGCATGCTGATCTTCCATTATCTTGTCGGCAGCGCCGATGCCCACGGCAAGAACTACGCTCTGCTTTACGGCTCCGATGAGCCAGATCTGGCACCGATCTACGATGTCGTTTGCACGGCCGTTTATCCCCGCTTGTCAAAGAGGCTCGCCATGAAAATTGGTGGCCGCGATGTGCCCGACACCATCCAACTGAAGCATTGGAAGACATTGGTGCCCGAAACCAAGTCTTCTCAGCGCATCCTTGTTCGCGATCTTGCCCAAATGGCCGAAAGGATCGTGAGCGAGGCCGATGCCCATGTTGCAGAACTGGCCGACGAGGGGATCAGGCACCCATCGTGAATGCAATTCGCAAGGTCATCTCAATCCGGGCTGGTTCATTGCAGAGAGTCACGGAGCAGGTCTCTTAAGCAGTGGAATGGTCTCGATATCCACCGCTTTGTCCTTGGACAAACGGGTCGGTGGTTCGAATCCTTCCAAGAGCTTAACCGCCGATCGAAAATCTGGCTACGTTTTTGAAAGGCTATGGTCCTCTTGATCAACTTGTGAAGCGAAAGGCGCGATTAAGTGGTCTCGGGTCATCATCGGCGGCCGGATTTTATCCAGATGAGGGAAGGTGGTTCATAGTGAAGTTTAAAGCCAGCTCGTAGGCCGTGCTTCGTCCTCCAGCCTCTCCTTTCCGCAGGATGCCTTTCGTCATCAGGTCTGCAATGTCGCGAGATGCAGTGTCTTGGGATGCGTTCGTTAATTTCGCCCACTTTGTCGATGTGAGCTTGCCCTGGAAATTCCCCTCTAACAGCCGGTTTAGGACCTTGGCTTGCCGCGGATTGAGATCGCTTTCAGCATGCATCTGCCAGAAATCATTTTTCAGCATCACGTTGCCGAGTGTCAGGATAGCCTGGCCAACAGCATCGCCTAGACGATCTATGAACCATTCGATCCAGCTCGTGATGTTGAGGCTATCTTTGCTGGTAATTGATTGCAGGGCTTCATAATACCCGGCGCGGGATCGCTCAATTGCTGCAGACATGGAATAAAGCCGCTGGGCGCCTCCGCCACTGCGTGCAAGCGTCATGTCGGCGATTGCGCGAGTTATGCGGCCATTGCCATCGCCAAAAGGATGGATGGCGACGAACCAGAGATGGGCGATGGCTGCTTTGATGAGGGGATCCACATCATGCGCTCCGTTAAACCACTGGAGGAAGGCTGACATCTCAGCTTCCACGCGATCCGCTGGCGGAGCAACATAGTGGACTTTCTCGTGTCCGAATGCACCGGAAACAATTTCCATATGGCCGCCAGAATCGTCCCGCCAATCGCCGACGCGAAGTTTATGGCCCCATTCGTTGCGGCCGGTCGGAAAAAGGGCGGCATGCCATTGAAACAGTCGCTCTGCCGTCAGTGGCTCAGCGCAATTGATCGTGGCATCGAGCGTGATATGGACGATTCCTTCAACCGACCGATTTGGCGTCACAAACCCATCGATATTGATACCGAGTCGTCTGGCGAGCGAGGATCGAACCTGTTGCTCATCCAGCTGTTCTCCCTCGATCGCCGACGACTTGACGACGTCGTCCGTTAGCGCGCGTAGAAATGTTGCCTCCCGTGTACGAAAACCAAGGCTCTCGACGCGGCCAATAAGACGCCCTTGGTCAAGGCGGACAGCCGCAATGTTTGATGTAAGGCGATCAATCCGCCACTCAAATTTCGGCCATAGGGCGGACTGCCAGATGTAAGTCATAACCCACGATAAAGCCTATCTGCGGAGAATAGCAAGATTTATCTCCGCAAAAAAGCGGAGATTGTCGGCCGTAATCTCCGCACTACTGAAGATCGGCACGCGAAAACAGTCCTGTTTACGCCGCGCTAGTTTAACGACTCTGGCTAAAAGGACTGATATTCGCTGATCAAATCCTCGTTGAGGCAGTCAGCAAACAGTCTGCATAGGAAAATGCAATCGGATCAGGGATCTAAGAAGATCGATGAGCCTAAGCTTCTGAGATAATGCACGTTTCCATTCGTATGTCGCAAGTTCGTACCCGTTAAAGATGAATGAGACCGCCTTTTAATGCCGGTACCGCTCTTAGGCGCAGACGAGCGCCCACCTCTTCTTGAGAGAGGTGTGGCTGGATCTGCTACCGCTTCACTGCGACGCATTTCACCTCCGCAAGCAAGCCTGGATGGGCGAGTTCGGATACGCCAATGCGGGTCCACGCGTATGTCCCTTTAGGGAAGACTTCGTTCTTTGCCGTCCGGAAGATATCCATGTGCTTTGACATCTCCACGTGATAGCTCGTCATCTCCACAACGTCATTGAAGGTGCAGTTTGCGGCCTCAAGAACGATACGGAGATTTTCCCACATGGCGCGAAACTGATCATGCGGGTCCTCAATCACCTGAAGGTCTATGGTGCGGCCGACTTGCCCGACGACGTAGATCGTATCGCCGACCTTAACCGCCGGCGCATATCCCGCTCTTGCAACGATCTCACGCATTTCCTCCGGTATGATGATTTCGCGATCCATTGTTCTGCGCTTCCTATTAGAGAGTGGCGCCCCGTTATAGATGAGCGGCGCCTTGAAATCAGATTCTCTAGGTAGCGCCGAGAAAAATCACTTGCAATAGGAACCGAATGGTTCCATATGGCTCTCATGGTGAAAAGCACTGAAACATCCCCGTCCATCGGACGCCCTCGCGAATTCGAACTCGATGACGCAGTTCGCAAGGCAATGAGCGTGTTCTGGGATCGAGGTTATCACGATGCTTCGTTGCCCGACCTGCTCGAAGGCATGGAGCTATCACGAGGGAGCTTCTACAAGGCTTTCGTGGACAAACGAGGCATCTATCTGCGCGCCCTTGACCTTTACATCGACGAAGCCATTCGCAAGGTTGGCGAAATCCTACATTCCAACCCGTCTCCTAAAGCAGCAATAAAGGATGCATTCTCGCGACAGGTCGAAGAATCCTCCGGCAAGGAGGGGCTGCGAGGCTGCTTTGTCGTGTTGTCGGCTGTGGAAATGCTTCCGGCGGATGAAGAGGTTTCCACTCGGATCGCTCGGCTGTTTCGGCGACTGCAAGATCTCTATGCGGCCGCCATCATAAGAGGTCAAGCGCTGGGCGAGATCAGTGCTGAACTGGACGAGCGGACACTCGCAAGGTTCCTCGTGTGTCAAATCCAAGGAATGAGAGTGTTGGGAAAAACCGGCGCGGATCGCGACACCACTAAAGCGATGGTCGACTTCGCGCTGAGACCGCTTGGCTGACTTTAATTAGGAACCAAAAGGTTCCAAAATAGCGAATTTGTAAGGTCCGACTGATCGGTCTGCATTCGACATGGAGAGACTTGTGGAACATGTCCGTAATCTTGAGCTCCCCCCTGATCCGCGCAGATGGACGGCGTTGGTTATCCTTTTAACTGGAGCTTTCCTGCCACCGCTCGACTTCTTCATCGTCAATGTTGCGCTGCCTTCGATCCGTCAGGATTTCCATGCCAGCGCATCGACAATGCAACTGATTATCTCGGGCTATGCCACAACCTATGCCGTGATGCTGATCACGGGTGGCAGGCTAGGCGACCTCTACGGTCGCCGGAATGTCTTCCTGGTAGGAATGGTCGCTTTCGCGGCCGCCTCCGCCTTATGCGGTTTTGCCTGGTCTCCATCGGTGCTTGTTGTCGGTCGGATCCTTCAGGGATTTGCCGCGGCGATCATGGCGCCGCAGGCTTTGGCATCCATCAATGCAATTTTTCCAGAGCAAGAGAAATCACGGGCTCTCAGTTTTTACGCGCTGACATTCGGTGTCGCATCGATGGCCGGACTGTTTCTTGGTGGGGCTCTCATTGCGCTCGATATTTTTGGGTTGGGATGGAGGGCCATTTTCCTCATCAACCTTCCGGTGAGCGCCATCGCCGCACCGTCGGCGATGATGATGTTGCGAGAGACGCGAGCAGAGCACGCAAGCAAACTGGATCTTGGCGGAGCAGTGCTGATTGCACTCGCGCTCTGTGCGCTGATCTGGCCGCTCATCGAGGGCCGCGAGCATGGCTGGCCCACTTCGGCAATCCTGATGCTTGCCGCCTCCCTTCCGCTTATTTTCCTGTTCTGGCATCACGAGAGGAGGGTAGAGGCGGCTGGAAGAGATCCCATTATCGCTCCGCGCCTGCTTCAGGTGCCGGGACTGAAGCGTGGGCTGCTCTCAGCATTTTTCTTCTATGCCTTCGCGGCCTTCTGGCTGACATTTTCGGTCTATCAACAAGGCGGCCTTGGTCGCACCCCTTTCGAGGCAGGGGTTGCAATCCTTCCTGCCGCTGTCGGCTTCGTTCTGGGGCCATTCGCAAGTGGCCACGTCTTTCGCATTTTCGGCAGGTACTCCACCGCCGCGGGCATGTCTCTGGAAGCCGCCGGATTATTTGGCACAGCAGCTCTCATTTCGCTTGGGGCGCCGGAGTTCCTCTTCGTTGCATTGTTCATCGTTGGTGCCGGACAAGGAATTGCGCTTCCAAATCTCGTGAGAGCAGTCGTTCAGCGGGTGGACCCGACGCAGTCTGGTCTGGCTTCCGGCCTGGTCAATTCAATGCTTCAGATTGGGGGCGCTTTAGCCACAGCCCTAATCGGCGGATTGTTCTTTTCGACCCTGGGCTCATCAACCGATGAGCGATCCATTGGTCATGCCTACAGCATTGCAGCAGTGGCGATCGGTCTTTGTCTACTCGTCGCAGGCTGGCTCTCTGCAGGGCTTGGACCGAAGAAAGAGGTCGTCCGATGAGCGCGAGCCTTGGCGGGTTTGATCACCCGCTTTGTCGTTGAGGGAGCGAACGTTTCCGACGGCTCAGCTGCCACTACCGCACAATCATTTCATTACAAATTGAACCATAACACATCAAGGTAACCTCCCATGGACATCACCCCCAACCTTCCTCTTGCCGGCAAACGAGCGCTTGTGACCGGTGCGGCACGCAGCATCGGTGCTGCCATCGCGCTGAAGCTGGCGGAAGACGGCGCTCACGTTGCGATTACCTACGAGAAGTCGGCCGAAAAAGCGCAAGCTCTCGCCGAAGAGATCCGGGCTCTGGGTCGCAAAGCGGTTGCCATCCAGGCCGACGCGGCCAGGCCCGATACCGCGACCGCCACTATCGACCGGACTGTCACAGAACTCGGCGGCCTCGACATCCTGGTCAACAATGCCGGCGTTCTGTTCGCTGGTGATTTTGCCACACAACCGTTCGAAGAGATCCAACGGCAGCTGGACGTCAATGTTCGCGGCGTCTTTTTGACGACACAGGCGGCGCTCAAACACATCCCAAATGGTGGCCGCATCATCAGTACCGGCAGTAACGCGGGCCTGGCTGTCCCGTTTGCGGGGATCGCGGTCTATGCAGCGACCAAATCGGCACTTGAGAGCTTTACGCGCGGTCTCGCTCGCGAACTGGGGCCGCGGGAAATAACCGTCAATCTGGTTAGGCCGGGCCCAATTGACACCGACATGAACCCTGCCGATGGCGCACTGGCACCTGCTATCCTGCCAAGCCTGTCGATTGCCCGCTACGGTCGGACCAGAGAGGTCGCAGAGGTGGTGGCTTTCCTCGCTGGGCCGGGCGCAGGCTATATCACCGGCTCGGGCATTCTTGTTGACGGCGGCATAAGCGCCTGAGCGTCAGGCGACGCGATGCCTGTCGCCTGTGAAGTTCGTCTCATAGCGAAATTGGAGATAGACATGAACTATACGCGCCTTGGAAATACCGGCCTTGAGGTTTCGCGCCTCGGCCTTGGATGCATGAGCTACGGGGAGCCCGATCGCGGCAGCCACGCCTGGACGTTGCCAGAAGAGCAGAGCCGGCCATTTATCCGCAGGGCGATCGAACTCGGGATCAACTTCTTCGATACCGCCAATGTCTACTCGGACGGGACGAGCGAGGAAATTCTCGGCCGTGCGATCAGAGACTACGTAGCCAGAGACGACGTCGTCATCGCCACCAAGGTCAACGGCCGAATGAAGCCTGGACCAAATGGCGCCGGCCTCTCCCGAAAAGCAATTTTTTCGGAGATCGACGCAAGCCTGAAGCGGCTGGGCACCGACTATGTCGACCTTTACCAAATCCATCGGTTCGACCATCAAACCCCGATCGAGGAAACCCTGGAAGCCCTGCATGACGTCGTCAAGGCAGGCAAAGCCCGTTACATCGGCGCCTCCTCCATGTACGCGTGGCAATTCTCCAAAATGCTTTCTGTCTCACAGGCGCACGGATGGACAAAGTTCGTCTCAATGCAGAACCACCTGAATCTGCTTTACCGCGAGGAAGAAAGGGAAATGCTTCCGCTCTGCAAATCGGAGGGTATCGGCGTCATTCCTTGGAGCCCGCTTGCGCGCGGCCGCCTGACCCGCGACTGGAGGGAGCAAAGCGAGCGCTCCCAAACCGATGAGTTGGGTAACGGCCTTTACACTCGCACGACAGCGGACGCCGACCGACGCGTGGTCGAGGCGGTAGCAAAGATCGCGCAGAAGAGGGAGGTACCACGGGCACAGATTGCACTCGCATGGCTCCTATCGAAATCCGAAATCTCGGCGCCCATAATCGGGGCGACCAAATTGCATCACCTGGATGACGCTGCCGCTGCGCTGGGCTTCAGGCTCACCGCTGCAGAAATACAAACCCTTGAGGTCAACTACATTCCCCACTCTGTGGTGGGGTTTTCCTGATCGCTTGGCGTTTTCGCCCGGGTCGCCGGGAGCGTTTACCCACGACGGAGACGCTTCCTAACCATCAAATATTTGCTGGTCTTTGAATCCAGCTTACGCAGAGAAGGAATGAATATGTTCGGAATAACACCGCTGGGCTGGCTTCACACGTTAGGAAGCCTTCCTGCAATACCCGCAGCCGCCTACATGATTTTTCGATATGGACGTATCAAGCCGGACAGCGTGCCAGGATACATCTATTTCGTATGCATGCTGGTCGGCAGCTTGACAATTTTCCTCGTGGCTAAGGCACCTGTCAGCCCTGCGATCGCGCTTGTTACCTTGCTGTGTCTGCTTGGTGGCTACGCAGCCAACAAGCTCGTCTTTCTGGGGCGCCTTCGGAATTATATCGAGACGATACTCTTGAGCCTGACTGTCTTCTTGCTGATGGTCCCATCTGTTTCCGAGACCTTGAGACGCGTGCCCGACGGTCATCCGTTTGTCGCGGACCCAAATTCGGTTGTGTTAAAGGGTGCCGTCGGGACCATAGCGGCCATTTTTGTATTGGGTCTTGCGGTTCAGATCTATAATTTGGCCCGTCTTGGCGATCGTGCCCGGTGAGATAGGGTTTGCGCATGCCATAGTCCTCGCTACATCAGGCAACGCGTCGCGCGAAGATCTGCACGTCGCCTCAGCCACTTCATGTCACATCCCGCTCGTCCATCTCAGATCCTTCATTACGCAAAAAAATACTGCGGAGCGAGCCCTCAACCAGCCATCGAAGATAGGGGAAGACAGTTTTTTCGATAAACTTAAGGACGGCAGCGTAGGGCATGGGCCGGCCGTAAAGGTAGCCTTGGGCTGTCCGGCATCCGAGTACAAGTAGAGCATCTTCCTGAGCACTCGTTTCGATGCCTTCCGCGACCGTCTCAGGGCCTAGGTCGCAACCCAGACCGATCAACGCTTTTGCGATCGCGGCGTCACGAGGCTTATCCAGAATGTGCTGAATAAATCCCCGGTCAATTTTCAACGTGGTGAGCGGATAGCGCTGCAATGAGCGCCTTGCCGGAGTAAACAACGTGACCATTGTAGTTATTGCTTATGATGCCCTCGGTTCGGCGCCGGTGCATGTCGGCTCTCGAAAGAGGCGGAAATGGCCTTAGCTTCGCCTGTCCTGGGTGACGGCGGTCCACCTCCCATCAAGAGCGCGAAAAAGATATCGTCAGTGCCGAAGCGCAGGAGGTGGCTGCTCCGCCCCGATTGCCCGCATGGGCGGCGCAGACGCCGATTGGCTTTTCGTGATGCAAGAAGGATCGGGGCGCTCCTTTCGTCGACCTCTTCTGGCCATGTCGCTTAGAATGTTGGTTAGATGGAGTTGGTCCTCATCACGCACCTCTCACCAGCATAGTCCCTCAGGACTTATCACTGACCGCGCCACCAATTCGGTCTGATTGGTGACTTTCTTCAGAAGGTGCGTTCTTTGCAGCGGTGAAGCTTGCGCCAGCTGCCATGACCATAGCGAAGATTGCGAGAGCCGAGACGCTTCCACCGACATCCCATAGCAGCCCGAAGATCGGCGCTCCAACGGTTTGACCGATAGCAACAACGAGAAACGGCACACTCAGCCCTAGTGCAGGGTGTCTGCTGTAGATCGATACACCCCAGATGAGAAGGGCACCCGTTGCGACGATGTAGCCTAAGCCGAACAAACCGAGAGCGATGAAGGCGAGGGGGGAGTAACCAATCGCTGCTGCAAGGATCGCGATGGCTAAACCCATCACTGCGACCGCAAGGCGGTAAACAAAAGGAAGTCCGAGATGCTGCACAAGTGACCCCGTTGATGATCCTCCTATGCCGACCACTCCGAGTACAATCCAGCTTAAAGCGATTTGATACCTGGAGAAGTCCACTTCATCCTGCATTACGTTTGCGCCGAATGTCCATACTGCGGTGCTAGCAAAGCCGACGATGAACGAGCCAGCCGTGAGATTGTGTGCGCCCGGAACCTGAGCGTCACCCCAATGCAATTTTTCTGCGACGTTTTTGCTGTTTCGAGGTGGGATCGTCCAGGAAAGCCAGAAAGTTATTATTAATCCGAGACCAGCAAACGCCGCATAAAGCGCGCGCCAGCTACCATAAAATGCAAGCGCCGCTGCGCCTGAAATTACTATCCCTACTGCAGTCCCCGAATTGATGAGGCCATTGGCCTTGTGCTGATCAGGATGGGAAAGAGTTATTGCCACCGCTGATGCGAGCGGAGGTGACGTCAATCCGGTGCTAAGGCCCCCAAGTGCCATGCCGAAGCCTAGGCTCCAAACTGACCACGACACGGCGATTATTGCCATTGCGACAGTCGCGCACGAGCCTGCCAATACGGTGATGTATCGCTCGCCGAACCGGTCGACTAAGGTGAACGCCAAAACAACCCCGAGGCAATACGATGCAAAGGCCAACCCGCCGATCCAGCCACCTGCTATTGCACTCAAATCAAGGTCAGTCCGGATCGAAGGCAGCAGAAGGCCATACGCAAACCTCGTCAACCCGTAGGTGAGGGCTGTGAGGGCGAAGGCCGCAGCCACCATGTTTGCGCGTCCGATCATGGCCTATGCTCCAGACGTGCTCGTCCCAAAAGCGCCGCTGCCTCTTTCGCGGTCTCAAGAGTGATTGGTCCTCTCAAGCTTAACAACGCCGTCGCGCCTTCAAACAAAAGCGAGATCTGCATTGCTAGATCCGCGTCAGGACTACCGAGTGCTATCTCCACACGCCGTCCGATTTCAGTTTCAAATTGTTGTTTATGATCGTGGACGACGGCGGTGATCTCCGCGTTTACGGCGGCGTATTCGCCGTGGGCACGCAAAAACATACAGCCGGAATTAATATGATCATCTGTCCACCTACGCTGGATATCGAAAAGCTGCCCTACAGGGTCGGAAGGATCCGTCTCCCTCAACAATGCCATGAAGGCGAGATGCCTGTGCTTTAGAACCTCAACCACGAGACCATCCCGAGACCCGAAATGCTTATAAAGGGTTCGTGTCGATGCTCCCGATTGGGCGAGGATTTTGTCGACCCCAATTCCTCGAAACCCTTCGGCTTCGAACGCTCGCTCCGCGCCTCCTATAATCGCTTGCTGCTTTTTCATGACGTTGATGTAAAGCGATCGTTTTACATGTCAAGTAATGGTTAACAGCGAGGTATTATTTTGACCTCCATCGCTGCAACTAGAAAAGTTGGCGGCATTAGGGACCGGGAGATCGGGCCAAGATCGAAGACTTCGATTGATCTATTGCGGTTAGGCATATGTGGGTACGGAGGTTGAGGCCACACTCCGTGACAGGTGACGGCTGAACCGAAGGCGCCGCGCCGATAGTCTATCGTGCGCGGTGATATTTCGTTCACGCACGGCCTTCAGAGCTGGGGTCGCTGTTGAAGATCTGGAATGACTGTCATTTGAATGACTGGGTCGAAAGTGCTATATAGTTCAAGAGCTCTCTTAGCTTAATCTTATCAGGAGGGGCTTGATCGCCGGCCGGCTCAGTGGCCAGCGAACTAGCAGCCGAATACTGCTGCGTCTCCCGCCCCCATTGGGTGACGTTCGCGACCAATCAACATCCTGAGCCAGCCCCACTTCTCGCCATGCAATTCGCCTCAAATCTAATCGTCGGTATAGATCCGGTGCATTGTCTCCGCGGCGGCTTTCTCGACAGGGATTTCGAAAAATATGTCCGGATTGCTCGCCAAGGCCCGGAACGTTCGCTCGATCAAGTCGTCTTTTTCGGGGCCAGTGAGATGGTAACGTGCCGCGTAGCGGCCAAGTAGCGTTCGCAATATCCGCATGTCGCTTTCGGAAAGATCCCGGCTTCTTCCATCCATGTCTTCCTCCCTGATTTCACCGTTTGTGGATGCCGGCCCGTATCTGCTTTCTTGAATGTGTCAGTGCTTAACTCGGAGAGATAATTTCGAGGGTCTTTGACATCAAGGAGCCGCTTCAACTGCGGCATGTCACATCGCGCCTTAGCGGGTCGGCACCTTGATTATCATCCTCTAAAACACACCTATCGGCTTGGAGCTCTTGTCTTTGGAGGAAAGATGGTAGCGGAACCCTATACGGCCGACGATCCCGAAACCCGCCTGGCGCTGTTCGACTTTGCCTTCGAGAACGCCCCCATAGGGATCGCCCTGGTCGATCTGGAGGGACGCATCATTCGCGGCAATGCCGCTTTCGCCAAGCTTCTGTCACTGCCTTTAGAGAAGGTGCTCGGGACGCATTTCAGGGACTTTACCCATCCAGAGGATATCGAGGCAGATCTGATCCTATTTAAGCAGGTCCTGCAAGGAAGGCGGGACGGCTACACGATCGAGAAGCGTTACCTGCGGCCTTTCGGAGAGATTGTCCACGTCCTGATCCACGTGGCCGCGATGCGCGATGCTGAAGGGCGTGTCGTACGCTTCATTTCGCAGATCGAGGATATCACCCGACACAAGGACCATGAGCGTCAGCTCGCCGAGCGCGCAGCGCAGCTTGAGCTCGCGCTTGAAGCCGTCCGTGGCGGCTTCTGGCAAATGGATATCCTCACAGGCAAATTCGAGACCTCGGATCGACTGGCTCAATTCATCGGTGGGCCCACTGCTGCGCGGCTCGACCTTGAGCGCTACGTCAACAGGGTCAACGTGAACGACGGCGCCCAGGCCGATCTGACGCCGCTAATTGCCGGAAAGCTCGATCAGAATGTTGCCGAGTATCGTCTCGACACCGTTCATGGCGAACGTTGGATGCGTTGTGATCGGCGGCTGTTGCGTGATAGCGACGGGCGTCCGGTCAAGATCGTCGGAATGGCAATCGACTTTACCGAAGATCGACGCCGGATCGAGATGCTGGAGGAGACGGCGCGCACGGACGCGTTGACTGGGCTGCTGAACCGTCGTGGGCTGTCGATCGAGTTCGCGGCTTTGCAGTCTGCCGAAGGCTTTGCTGTCCTTGCGCT
>UCIV01000078.1 GCA_900472575.1 Hyphomicrobiales bacterium | reverse complement strand
ATCCGCTGGCCTATCTAACCACCACGCTCACTGCCATCGTCAACGGCCATAAGCAGGGCCGGATCGATAAGCTTTTGCCGTGGAATTATTCGAGGTGGATAAACGGCTAAAGTTTACTGCTCGTCAGAAGCCGTCATAGCGTCACAATTCCCATCTTATACCGTTTGACAAGGGATTGTGAGCTGCAAGAATGAACTTCCACTTTAGAGTGTACGCTCTAGTTTTTTCAGTTTTACTGGGAACTGCACCATGTTTTGCAAATGGTCCAGAACCGCAGAGCCGACGCATTCAAGCCGCCGTTATGTTGGAAGACCGATCCGAACCAATAATTGGCGAGACGAGATGCAAGATTAACGCGAAGTGCCAAGTCATTTCCTCTCCAAGCTCAGGCTTTTTTGTCGAAATCGTCCTACGCTCAGGCACTGACATCAGCGGCGAAATGATTGTTCGCTGCCCAAAGGACTGCTCATTTAAATCGCGCCGATCTAGGATTGATTTTCAAGAGGAGAGGAAGTTTGACCTGTTCAATGGAGCGGACGACTCGGTGCACAGCCTTCTCGTGATGAGGACGAAAACCAAGCTTGGTGAGATTCTCTTGATCGTCGAATAAATACCGGAACGCCGTCTATTGGCGCACCGTCACTGCCAGTGACATGACCGCGCTTTGGTAAAGGTCTACCGACTGCATCAATGTGCGACGAGGACACCGCTTACCGTGTTCGTACGGTACCTTTTATAGATTATTGCAACTTTGCGTGGCTTCATGATCGTGAGGCGTTATTAGCGCGCTGTTGAATTGCAGTCTTTGCTTGCCCCTCGGAACCACACGAGTGGCTATTTGTGTGCCCAGTTCCGTAATCTGTTATCTGAAAATATGGCGACTATATCGGTGGTCGAGATACAAGGGAGGCTAGTCTCTTCTCAACGACCTTTCTCTAGCCAATTGACATGTTGCTGCGTCAACCGAATGCGATGCAGCCATCCAAATGATGTAAACAACCTGCGTCTGCCGCTGATAGAGGAATGGCGACGGTTACCTGCGTAGCGGCAATCTAGG
>UCIV01000085.1 GCA_900472575.1 Hyphomicrobiales bacterium | reverse complement strand
AGCCATCCACACATGCAGGTCTCGATGAGCGAGGCGATCATCGCCCAGTTCTCTGCTCCAGAGTCATGCCCAGCAAAGAGTGCATTCTTGCGATTGAGAGCAATCGGCCGGATGGTTCGCTCGACGGTATTGCTGTCAATCTCGATGCGTCCGTCAGACAAGAAGAGCTTCAGGCCATCCCAGTATTTGGCCGAGGCAGAAAGCCCGCATCTGATTGATCAGGCGCGTTCTCGTTCCGATCATCTGGTCTCGCACCCGGTGCAAAGCCTGAAGATCGGCTTGCTCTTCGCTCTTGAGTGCAGCAAACCGCATCGTAGGCCGCGTAGCTGCCTCAGCGATCGCCTCCGCATCGATGATGTCGGTTTTGTTCGACTTAACGTAGGGCTTCACGAACTGCGCGGGGATCAAGCGCACCTTATGTCCAAGCGCCTGTATCTTCCTGGCAATCCACTGAGATCCTGCACACGATTCCATCCCTACGATTGCCGGCGCCGCGCGCTCGAAGAACTGTAGCAGCGTGTCGCGTCGGAAACGAACCTTCTGGACTGGGACGCCATCGCTTCCGAGACCGACAACGTGAAAGATGTTCTTGCCAATATCAATTCCGTAGACAGCCGCTGGGCGCGGCATATTGCGCGGTGGCATTGCAACCTCCTTCGGTTTGGCCGCCTCATGATGCGGCAGGAGGACGAGGCGGACCATCCCATTAATGGTGACGCCCGATGTGAAGCGGGATGCGGTGGCTCACGTCTGTGCGCAGCATGGAGTGAGCCAGCGTCGGGCGTGCGAGGTTCTATCGGTGGATCGGTCGAGCATGCGATATCGCAGCGTGCGGCCTGACGATGCGTCCATCCGCGAGGCCATGAAGAAGGTGGCGTCCGAGCGGCGGCGCTTCGGTTATCGCCGTATCCATGTCATGCTCGACCGGCAGGGGATCGTCATGAACCTGAAGAAGCTTCGGCGTCTCTACCGGGAGGAGAAGTTGACGGTGCGCAAGCGTGGCGGCCGAAAGCGGGCCTTGGGCACGAGACGTCCTCTGGCTCTGCCGTCGCGTCCCAACGAGCGCTGGAGCCTGGACTTCGTCAGCGATGCCTTCACCGACGGTCGCCGCTTTCGGGTTCTGGCCGTCGTCGACGACTTCACCCGCGAATGCCTATGCTTGGTCGCCGATACATCCCTGTCAGGCGCAAGGCTTGCCCGCGAACTGGATAGTCTCATCGCCAGACGCGGAAAGCCGAGGACGATTGTCTCGGACAACGAGACGGAGATGACCAGCATGGCCATCCTCAAATGGTGCCAGGAAACAAAGGTCGAATGGCACTACATCGCCCCCGGGACCCTGTTCTCGTCGCTTGCTCAAGCCCGCGCCGCCATCACCGCATGGAAGGAGGATTACAACAGGAACAGACCCCACTCGTCGCTGGGCAATATCACCCCAAGCGAGTTCGCAATGAAAATGGCTATAGAAAAACGGGCCGCATGAGGCCAGATTGAAAACCCAATGACTCTCTCGAAAACTGGAGGGAAATTGGGTCTCAGGTCATGACGCCGGTCGTATGTGGCTGCGGCCTATGCGGTGGTCATGTGTTAAGCGCCGAATACGTTCACCGAGTAACAGCAACCTCATTCGCTCTTGAACATGGGGTAATCGCGGGTCGGTTTCCCCAAAGGCATTGCCTCAGCAATATCTGACATGGGTGGTTG
>UCIV01000066.1 GCA_900472575.1 Hyphomicrobiales bacterium | reverse complement strand
AGACCTATCCAGCTTTGACACCAGCGTTCAGCTTGCATGAAGTAGTCAAAGTTTCAATTGCTTAGGTATTCCAAGGCAGGTGCCGTTGGTTCGATTCCCCTCAAGAGCGTATCTGCCGTCTCGCCCTTAGGTTAATTGTCGAAGAGTCCGTGCTGTACATCCGGGGTCCAGTTCAGCGTCGGTTTGGTCGACTTCAGCTACATGACCGCTTCTCATTGTTTCATTAGGTGCAATCAATTCGATACTATTATCTCAATTGTGAGCGTGACCTGCTGACGGCAATATCGCTGCTGTCAGACGAGCTACGGCCGCCCAGGTTTGCGTCGTCTCGCATCACCCTCATGCGCGATTAGCGCTGCCTATGACTGGAAACGAACATGACGAGTACCCGGATCAAAAAGAAAATCGCAAACCACGGCGTCGCCTGGGAACAGGCTTTCGGATACGTGCAAGCCGTACAAGTGAAGGATACGATCTACATCTCCGGACAGTTGAGCCATGACGGCGATGGCAAGCTTGTTGCACCAGCCTCCGTTGATGCCGCAGGTCGGCCAATCGACTTCAACCAGATGGAAGATCAGATCCGCCAGACATACGTCAATGCCAAGAAGCTGCTAGCCGAGTTCGGTGCCACTCTTGAGGACGTTGTCGAAGAGACGCTTTTTGTCCTCGACGTTCCAAGCGCATTCGCAGCCGGATCCAAGGTCCGCAAGGAAATGTACGGCACGGACACGCCGCCTGTTGCCAGCAACCTAATCGGCGTGAGCGAATTGGCCTTCCCGGAACAGATCGTCGAGATCACGTTCCGCGCCGTGGTCGACATCCCAGCCGCTCCATAAACCTAATCGTCCCAACGGGAGCCGCCGCGACGAGAACGCTTCGGCGGCTCCTTCTTTAAGTGAGTTTCGAAATGTCGAGAACGCGCTCCGGCAGAACACGGCTACATGGAACCTTGCATCTGACTTCCGATCTTGTCGCTAAAACGCTGCGGGTTGTTGAAGAAGAAGGTCCAGAGCCGAACTGGACGCCCGTCTCGCCCGGTCAGCTCGACGAACTCGTCAAACGGGTAGAGGAGGAAGCTGGTGATGAAGAAATGTGGGTGTTCGCTTATGGCTCCCTGATGTGGAACCCCGGCTTCGAGGTGGCGGCGAGTGAGGATGCCGTCGCGTTCGGCTGGCACCGTGCGTTTTCGCTGAGGATCGAACGTCTGCGTGCCACGTCGGATGCACCGGGTCTCATGCTGGCGCTTCAGCCAGGAGGAAGCTGCTCCGGCCTTATTCTCAAACTTCCATGCTCGACGAAGAAACAGGACCTGCGTACGCTGCTGGTCCGCGAGATCCGGTATGCCGAAGTATGCGATATGGTGCGCTGGGTTACAGTCAAGACACCGAAAGGCATACGTCGGGCGTTGACGTTTTGGGCGAGCCCAAAACAGTCTCTGCTAACGGACAAGGTGCCGCTTGATGAGGCTGCCCACCTTATTGCCCAGGCATGCGGGCCCGCTGGATCCTGCGCGGAGTACCTGCATCGGACGGTGATCGATCTGACAGAACGCAGGATCTTCGACCGAAACCTGTGGCAGTTGCAGAAACTGGTAGCGGAAAAGCTGCAAGCCCTTCCGTCGCGGGATTGATCCGACGTGAGCGGCACCGCTTCTCGTCAGTCCAGCATGACCATGTGCACCGCCACCTGTTCTTCGAAGAATTTCGAGAACGACGCGATGCGGGGCGGCAGCGCCTGATAGGGTGGATAGAAAAGTGTCAGCCAAAGATCAGGCGGCGCCCATCCTTTGAAGACGTGGACGAGGCGACCAGCCCTGATATGGTCCGCGATATTGAATCCTGGCAGAAGGGCCACGCCCGCTCCGTCGGCTGCCATGTCCGCGAGAACCTCACCGCTGTTGGCACTGAAGGCTCGTCCCGCCGAAATGGTCATGCTCGATCCGCCATCGGACAGGACCCAGTTCTCGCGTCGGCTTTCCCCGCTATAGGCAAGGCAGTCGTCTGGCTTCAGCTCGTTCGGGTGCTGCATATCAGCGAACCGGGTACCGGGTGCAGCCACCAGGATGCGTGGCACCTTTCGAATCTTCCGCCAGATCGTGAATTTGTCCGAAGGCTGGGATGAGATCCGGATCGCAAGATCATAGTCGTCGTCGACGATGTTCACCAAGCCATCAGACAAGGAGATCTCGAAGCTCATCTTCGGGTAGCGTTCCTTGAAACCCGACAGGATCGGCGGGAGCACCGTCTTGCCAAACCAGGTTGGAGCACTGATCCGCAGGCGTCCTTCGTCCGCCTTATGTGCATTCATGACATCACGTCGAGCTTCTTCGAGCGTTTTCACAGCCGGTTGGATCTGTGCGGCGAAGATTGCACCATCGGTTGTCAGTGAAACCTGCCTTGTTGTGCGGACAAAGAGCTGCACGCCAAGTTCCGCCTCCAAAGCTGCGATCGCGCGCGTGACGGCGGCTGGTGTCATGTCCAGTTCGCGGGCGACCTGAGCGAAGTTTCGCTTCTCGGCAGCGAGCAAAAAAGTTCGGAGAGCTTTATAATCGTTCATGTGACTGTTTCACTGGCTGCAATTAATTCTCACTGAATATTGCAGTTTTACGCGCCGATCAACTGGCTTATCTTTCCATCAACATCGGAACTCAACACCAATTGAAAGGCAACGTGGGTGAAGAAGATGGGAGCTGCCGTCATCACCTTCTCCGCGGGCTGTGGCATCGGAGCCGCCGGGTTCATGTTCGCGCCTGTTCTGGCGTTCGGCCTGCCAGTCATTCTCGCGATCGTCGTGCTGTTCGCAAGCAGTGCAGGCGCCGAATCCTGAACCCGCCAATCGTTGTGTAACTGAACATTCGTCTCGAAAGGACACGCATATGGATATCGGCCACGATGCAGGCGGTCTCTCCAATCTGATTGCCCCTGTCCTCAAACCTATGGCGATCGGCCTAGAATTCTTCGGCGTTGGCGTGATCCTGCTGGGTGTCGTCATCGCAACAATTTCCTACGGGCGCGACCTCTTCTCGGTCGGTAGCCGGGAAGCCTACGAGCAATACCGTGCCAATCTCGGTCGTGGGATCCTGCTTGGACTGGAAATCCTGATCGGCGCAGACATCATTGCAACGATCATTTCACCCCTGACCTGGGAGAGCGTAGGGCTTCTCGGTCTGATCGTTCTTATCCGGACGTTCCTGAGCTTCTCCCTGGAAGCCGAGATCGACGGCCAGTGGCCATGGACCAAGAACGCGAAACCGACAGGACACTCGCGCTGATCGGCGTGATTGAACCCCTTTGCATTTGATTGGAATAAGCCATGACAAAATCTCTTGAATTCGGCCTCGACACATTCGGCGACGTAACAATCGGAACCGACGGTGAGCTGCTGACCCAGCCTCCGCAACGTCGTTGAGGAGGCGGGTCTCGCCGACCAGCACGGCATCGATTTCTTTGGGGTCGGCGAACACCATCGCAAGGATTTTGCGGTGTCTGCTCCGGAGGTCGTTCTGGCTGCTATTGCAGCCCGTACCGGTCGTATCCGGCTTGGCTCGGCCGTCACCGTATTGAGCTCGGACGATCCGATCCGCGTATTCCAGCGGTTCTCGACGCTAGATGCGTTATCGAACGGGCGAGCCGAGGCCATTCTTGGGCGAGGCTCCTTCATCGAGTCGTTCCCGCTTTTCGGCTACGACCTTCCGAAATACGAAGAGTTGTTCGAAGACAAACTTGATCTTTTTTCCGAGATCGTCTCGAACGAGCTCGTCAACTATTCCGGAGAATGGCGTGCGCCTCTCGAAGATCAGCGTATATACCCTCCTATCGCGGAAGGGCGGCTCAAGACCTAGATCGGCGTAGGCGGTAGTCCAGAATCCGTCATCCGTGCGGTGCGCCATGACATGAACCTGATGCTGGCGATCATCGGCGGCGATCCGGCCCGATTTGCACCCTATGTGGAACTCTACAAGAAAGCCTCCGAACAGGCCGGAAGAACGCCGGGTGATATCGGAGTCCATTCGCCGGGCTATATTGCCGAAAGCGACGAGCAGGCGCGCCGCGACCTATTCCCGCATTTCAAGAAAATTCGTGATCGTTTGGGCAAAGAGCGCGGTTGGCCGCCTGTAACGGAGAGGGATTTCGAACACGAGATCGCGCATGGTTCGCTTTATGCTGGCTCTCCGCAGACTGTTGCCGACAAAATTGCCAAAACTGTTCAGACGCTTGGGATCTCAAGCTTTCAGATGAAATATTCGGCGGGACCGATGGAGCATGAGAAGCTAATGCGGAGTATCGAATTATATGGATCCCGCGTTATCCCCCGCGTCCGTGATAATTTGTCGTCGCTCCTGGCCAACTCTCAAAACAAAAGATGAAGAGGCTGGCTGGAGGCTAAAGCCACGAGGCGATGGCGGACGTCATGTCACTGATTTATCTCGTGACCGAAATCAGGGTCGACGGTTCGAGTCTCATCAAGACCGTAAGTTGTTGTTGCGTCCATTAGCCGACAATTGGTCGCTCAACGCCATCAGCTGATACGGAACTCAGGCATTGTCCCTCCAGGGACGGTGCATACTTCATCTCTGGAGGAACTGGTTGGCCCTAGGACCCCGGTGTAGCTCAGGTCCTTCCGTCGCCGCCCGTCGTAAGGCTGGCGTCAGACCTGTGCCATGCCTCCGTCGACAACGAGCTCTGCACCCGTCGTGAAACTGCTCTCGTCGCTCGCGAGGAAAAGGGCGGCCGCTGCCACCTCTTCAGGCCTGCCCATGCGGCCAAGAGGGATCATGCCGGACAGTGCATCTCGCACCTCTTGCGAGGCGCTTGCCATCATCGCGGTGTCAGTCGGTCCAGGGCTGACGACGTTGACGCGTACGCCTCTAGGAGCAAGTTCGTTGGCCCAGGTACGCGTAAAGGAACGGACTGCTGCTTTGGTCGCTCCATACACGCCATAGCCCTTCGTGCCGATGTCGCCCGCGATTGAGCCGATGAGTACAATGGTTCCGCCGGATTGCATGAGGTCAACCGCACCCTGCGCTGCGAATACGAGGGATCGGACGTTCAGCCCAAATGCCCGATCGAAATGGTCATCCGAAATCTCTTCAAGCGGTGCATATTCGGACAGGCCCGCGTTCACGACAAACACGTCGATGCGGCCTTCTTTCGACCGGATATGCTCGATGACGCGCTTAAGATCGGTCTTTTCGTTGGCGTCCGCTTGAATGACCCGGATGCTCCCCGAGCCCTCCGACTCTGAAATGTTCTCCCCACCCTTGCGGCTGGTCGCGTAGACCCGTGCGCCCTCGCTGGCAAATCTCTGCGAAATGGCTCCGCCGATGCCACCGACGCCCCCGATAACGAGTGCGATCTTGTTTGCTAATCTGTTCATGCTAACTCCATCAATAATGATGTGATTAGATATAATGTCTATACCTACGGTCAATTACGCACTATGAGTAAAGCAGATATCGAGGAGTATACCTATGTCATTGGATGACGGAGGCATGTCCACCAAAGCCAGCATGCCTCGCCGGCCCAAGCCTGTCTCCGTTGAGGCTTTGTTGGACGTCGAGAAGGCGCGGCCGGTGCTGGAGCAGATCGCCAACAAGTGGTCTGTGCTGATCCTGACTGTATTATGCACCAGACCGTCACGGTTCAACGAGATCATGCGGCGCCTTGACGGAATCACGCACAAAGCGCTTTCCGAAGCGTTGAAAAGACTGGAGCGCAACGGGCTCATCCGCCGTGAAGTTCTGACGACGACGACGCCGGTCGGCGTCGAATATACCATTACCGTGCTCGGCCGCTCGCTTCAGCAGCCCTTTGAGGCGCTGTACGCCTGGTCCATGACCTACGGCCCGGAGCTTGAGCGCGCACAGGTTGAATACGATCGCCAGCGAGACTAACTCGCTGACGATCGTGCTGCGTTCTGCTATTGGGTCTACACCCGAACTATCAGCTTGCCGAAGTTGCGGCCCTCAAGAAGACCTATGAATGCTGTTGGGGCATGTTCAAGCCCGTCCACGATGTCCTCTCGATACTTCAACCTGCCGTCAGCGATCCAACCAGCGGCTTCGTCTAAGAATGTCGGTTGCTGCTCAATGAACTCTACGTTCATGAAACCTCGAACTGTGATGCTCTTCTGCTGAATGACCTTCATGGAAGAAGGAAGCCGGTCACTGGATGGCGGTCCCAGGGCCTCGTCATTGTAGTGGGAGATCATTCCGCAGAGTGGTACACGGGCGAAATTGTTGAGGAGTGGCATGACTCCATCCCAGACGGCGCCGCCGACGTTTTCGAAATAGACATCGATCCCGTCCGGGCAGGCCTCGGCGAGCTGTCGCGCGAAGTTTGGATCACGATGATCGATCGCAGCGTCAAAGCCCAGTTCGTTTTTGACGAACGCACATTTCTCAGCACCCCCGGCTATCCCGATGGCGCGCGCGCCGTCGATTCTAGCGAG
Source organism: Hyphomicrobiales bacterium (assembly GCA_900472575.1). GTDB lineage: Bacteria > Pseudomonadota > Alphaproteobacteria > Rhizobiales > Rhizobiaceae > Neorhizobium > Neorhizobium cellulosilyticum. Next base: position 15,760 of record UCIV01000066.1, on the reverse strand, counting down.
CTGGCCAACGACTGAGCCAACCGCTCCGCTTGCTGCGGCGACGACAACAGTCTCTCCGGGCTTCGGGCGCCCAATGTTGCGCAGGCCTGCATAGGCTGAGAAGCCGGTCATGCCCAGGACGCCAAGTCCGGTCGAGATCGGAGCGGCATGCGGATCGATTCTCCGCAAATCGCTTCCGTCGGAGATGGCATGGGTCTGCCAGCCCGAGTAGGCAACAACGATGTCGCCTTCCTTCCAATCCCGGTTGCGGGACTGTTTGATCCTGGAGACCGTGGCGCCAACCATCACGTCGCCGATCGCGATCGGATCAGCATAGGACTTGGCGTCGCTCATGCGTCCCCGCATGTAAGGGTCGAGCGAAAGGTAGATGGCTTCGAGCAGAACGTGATCATTGGGCACCTCGGGCATAGGCGCTTCTTCAAGACGAAAGTTGGCAGGCTTGGGCGGTCCCTCCGGCCTTAATGCAAGTACAATCCGCCTGTTGGTCTGTGACATGGGTGGATTCCTCAAAGTGTGTCGTGATGGACTGCCGCGTTTCTTTCGGCGCGGCTGTCGCGATTGCGATTCAGTTTGCGAAAAGTTGCTTCAGGAAGCTCATGGTGTCAGGCTGCGCGGCACGGATGACGGTGAAGTGGTCCGTGTGCGGATACTCGTTGTATGTCACGGGTGTTCCGTCCGCTCTCAACCGAGCGACCAGCGCCCGCGTCGTGTTCAAAAAGACAAAGGCGTCGTCTGGGCCAAGCGAGATGAAGGTTGGCTTCCTGAGGCGGAAGTTTGGGTTGGCCGCCGGATCATTTGCAGCGAGAAACGCAGCCATCTTCGGATCGCTCGCCCAATCTTGTCTGAAGCCATCGAAGGTCGCACCTTTTGCGGCAATCGCTTTAGACAGCCCACCGATGGCAGGAACTGAGCAACGTGTCGTGAATTCCTTCAACTGCGCTTCAAGATCGGGGCCCATCACGGATGAAGCCTTGAACGAAGGATCGATCACCTTCAATCCAGTCGTCATGAGGGCGACGTTGAAATTCTGGAGAAGGCGATAGTCGCTTGCCTTGTCTGGGTTCGCTACGGCTCGCTGGCCTAGCTCTTTGACGAAAGCATCGATCGAGGTGTAGGGCGCTATTGCCACCGTTCCCTTGTATTCGAACTGCGGGGCTTCATCGGCATAGGCTTCGACGCCGAGGACCGCATGACCGCCGTCGGAATGCCCTATCGCTACATATTCGTTCGAGAGGTTGGGGTTAACTTTGTGAGCAGCGACAACGCCGCTGATCAGCGAACGTGCCAGGCTGCCGGCATGGAAATAGGGGTAGGGGACCGTTGCCACCTTACCGAGCCCTTCCAGGTCAGGAGCGACGACCGCATAACCGGCGTTAACAAGCGTCGCGATTTCGAACAAATAATCGCTGTTGAAGCCATCCTTTGTAAGGCCACCATCAAGCTCCTCTGTCAGGCTGGGTGCGCACAGCTTATTGCCAGGTGTCGTCGTCCCATGTGCCCAGGCAATCACTGGCCATCCACCTTGTGGTGACTGACCGTCCGGCACAAACAGGAGGGTCGATGCCGTTGTGAGGTCTCCGGACACTGACTGCATGGTGTGGACGATGAGCTCTGCGTGTCCCTTGATCTGTGGTGAAATGTTGTGCGGTTTATGGGAGATCACCGCTCCGGACGTTGCCGGTTCTTCCACAGCCAGGGCGGGGGCGGTGTAACCCGCAGTCATCACGCTGGAGCTAAAGATCGTCATGACGAGCGCGTGCGTGGCCGCCCGTCTCAATATCGAGGCATTCATAAGACACTCCAATTGTTCGATTCAGAATACGCCTCGCGCAGGGGTGCTATGCGCAGCCGATGCTTGCGAGGGCGATTAAGAGACCCGATCGGCCGTGTCTGCAGAAACGAGTGCAATCGCTAGCTGAAGATATACGCAGGATATCTACGGTCAATTACGCACTTTACGTAAACAAGGTTTCGGAAAGTATATCGACTTCATCGCATCGATGACGCGATGGCCGCCTCACCACTTGGTAAACTGTTGGCACAGTTGCGAGTTCATGACCCGCGGCGGTCGGCTGCTGGAGCTTCGCTAGCCAGCTTTTCAAAAGGTCATACATGCTTACGTGGCAGCAATTGCGCGAGAATAAGCCCCGGGCGGCATCCCCACATGCCGGCTAAAGGCGACATTGAAAGCGCTCGTCGAGCCATAGCCGACGCGTTCAGCGATTTCCGCCATCGCGACCTCGTCGCGAAGAAGCTCTTTCGCCAAAGCCATCCGCCAACGTGTTGCGTATTCCATCGGCGCGACGCCTACCTCCTTGCGGAAGCGATCAAAGAAGGTCGAACGAGACATTGCAGCCTCTTGGGCAAGCGTCTCCACCGTCATGCTGCGCCCTGGATCTGCGTGAATCCGGCGTAATGTAGGCGCCAGCAATGGATCGGCCATGCCACGCAGGAGACCCGGCGGTGCCTTAGCGCTTGCGGCCGATCGTATTGCATCGATGAATAACACTTCGAGCAACCGATTGAGCACCATCTCACGCGCGGCACGGTCGGCCCTTGTCTCCTCGTGGATCATCCGGACGAGAGCCATCAGTCGCTCTTCACCATGAACATGGATGACCTCCGGCAGCAGCGATACGAGGAGGGCCTTGTCATCCGAGCCGAACTGACAATGACCAACCAGTGCCTTGATCTCCGCCGGCGCTTCCGGGTCGCCCAGGCGAAAGACACCGGGGCTGGTTTCCAGACGTTGGGCAAGCGCGCCGCGTGGCGGCGGCTCCATGCTGCTCATCGTGAACGAGAAGATCTTTGGGACCAGGACGAAGTCACCCGCAGTGAGCACCATCGGCTCACGGCCGGCAATCGTCATCAGGCAACGTCCTTCGACCACGGCGCAGTAGAAGGGGCTTCCAAGCTCGGTGCGCTCAACAAGCCACTGACCGCCACCCGTCACCAGCTTTGAGATCGACGGGCTCGGCTTCAACAAGGAAACGACTTCGGCGACGGGATCGGTCATCTTTTCGGACTTCTGCTAAACAGTCTCGGACGTACGCATATAGCAAGTCCGGGTTGCCGGGTCCATCTTCAGGCTAGTTAAATGTCAGGAGACGGAACATGCCAAAGATTCTCATCACCGGTTGCTCGTCCGGTTTCGGCGTCGCCATCGCACAGAAATTCTTGAACGCCGGGTGGGACGTCGTCGCCACTATGCGCACGCCGCGAAACAACCTTCTTCCTTCGGACGGCAGGCTCGAAATCCTGCAGCTGGATGTCACCAGCGCGGACAGCATTGCTGAGGCGGTCGAAACCGCCGGCACGATCGATGCTCTGGTCAACAATGCCGGGGTCGGCATGCTCAATGTACTTGAAGGCTCGGAGATGTCGAAGGTTCGCGAACTGTTCGAGACAAACGTCTTCGGCGCAATGGCGATGACCAAAGCTGTGCTTCCGCAGATGCGGTCCCGTCGCTCAGGCGTCATCGTCAACGTCAGCTCCGCCGTCACGATAAGGCCGTTGCCCGCCCTGTCGGTCTACAGCGCCAGCAAGGCGGCCCTCAACGCATTTACGGAGAGCCTCGCGCTCGAAGCGGCTCTATTCGGAATCCGCGCCAAACTTGTTTTGCCTGGCTCTGCACCGACGACCGGCTTCGGCAAGAATGCTGTCTCGCGCATGGGCATGGAAATTCCCGAGCCATATACCGCCTTCGTCGACGACTACATGACGAAGCTGCGTTCGGGCACAGAGGTCACGACAGCGGATGCGGTTGCAGAGGCCGTCTGGCGGTCTGTGACAGAGATCGACGCGCCGATGAAGATCCCAGCCGGCACCGACGCGGAAACCTCGTTCCGCGAAGCGGGTCATTTGCTCGCCTGAACATCACCATCCGAAATCCACCTTTGAAGGTCCAGACCCATGAACAATCTGATCAATCTCGCAAAGCATATTCCGACGCCTGAAGCCGCTCTCACCGTGGCCTACACGCCGATCCGTCTTTTGACGCCCGGCCGTCAGCCGCTGGAATTGCGTCTGACCGCACCCGGACACGGCGACAAGCTTCCGATCGTGCTACTGTCGCATGGCTACGGTCCATCCAACTATATTCCGTCTAAGGACGGCTACGCTCCCCTAGTCCAGTTCTGGGCGGAAAGAGGATTCGTCGTCATTCAGCCGACGCATGCGAGTTCGCGGGTCGGCGGCCTGCCGTCAGATGCACCCGGCGCGCCGTTCTTCTGGCGTGAGCGTGTCGAGGAGATGAAGGCGATCCTGGACCAACTGCCGGAGATCGAGAGACAGGCGCTGGCCGTTGCTGGGCGGATGGATCATGCACGCATTGGCGCGGTGGGTCATTCCTTTGGCGGCCACACGGTTGGGCTCCTGCTCGGCGCACAGGTGAATGGTGAGGATCTCTCCGATCCACGCATCTCGGCGGGCGTTCTCCTGACGACACCGGGACGGGGCGGTAAGGACATGACGCCTGAGAGTGCTGCCCGGTTTCCGTTCTTCGACGTCGACTTCTCGACGCTTACGACACCCAGCCTCGTCGTTTGCGGTGATATGGACAATCCGCATTTTACGACCCGTGGCCCTGAGTGGCACGCGGATGCGTTTCACGATGCGCCGGGCGCTAAAGCAATGCTGACCATGCATGGCGTTGGTCACGGCCTAGGCGGGATCGCCGCACTAGACGCAAAGGAAACAGAGACTGAATCCCCAGACGTGCTGGAGGCGACGCGGCGCCTGACGCTTGCCTGGCTTCAGACCGCTCTTAACGTAGACGGTGGGGCGTGGGAAAGAGCAACTTTCGCGGTTGTCCAGGATGCGGCAACGCTCGCCACTGTCTCGGAGAAGCATCTTTGACAGGCGCTCGGCTTCTGGAGCAGTCTACCGCGCGATGCCTCGTTAGCTTGACTGCACCGCACACTAAAAATGCCTGTTCGTGACGCCGAAAAAGGCGAGGACTGAGCGTTCTAAGTCGCAGCACCCTAAATCTTGTCCGATTTACCAAAAATAGCGGGGTCGTGGGTCCGGCTCCGTTCAAGAGCGAGAAGAACGGTCAAAAGTTTACCGATTCCCGGACATTTAATTTCCGCACATAGTTTCCTGACATTCGCCGCCCGCGATATGGCGGTGTGATATTGAATATTTTCAGGTGTCTGGAGGTCGGTCGTTTTCCGCACATCCATGCCCAAGGGCAGAGGAGATAATACTCCTCTGCCCTGAGGCGAGATGTAGTTACAGGGCGCTCAACCGATAATGAACTTGTCGCGGTTTTGCGCGATAAAATCGTCAAGTGAAGTCAGCGGGAGACCCCATTTGCGAACGGCATCGAGATCGACCTTGTAGCCCTCGACGTTATCCCAAAGGTGGGACTCAATGTACCGTGGATCGTATCCCTGCTTGAGCATGTCCTCTTCCGAGAAGGTGACGGCCGAAACCGGCTTCCCAGTGGCATTGGATATCTTGTCCGCTATTGCGGGCAAGGTCGTGCATTCGGCGGCAAGGTCGATCTCGTGGCCATGAAACCGCTCAGGATCGGCAAAGGCGGCTGCCGCGAACGCGCCGATGTCCTTTGCCGCGATCCAGTCGAGGCGGGTGTCCGCATTGATCCCGGACTCCAGCACGCCCCGGTCGCCAAGCGTGGGGAACATGTAGTTCACCATTGGCGGTAGAAGGTTCTCCATGATCAGGGACGGCTTTAGGACTGTCCAGTGGCGGAAACCCGCCGCCTTGACCATTTCAATCACGGCTGCTTTTTCGTTCCAGTACACCGGATCCCAGCGCCCCTCGTCCCAGCCGACGAAATTCTTCTGGTCGCCTGCACGGGCCACGGAGGTATGGACGACCGTATCGACACCCGCGCGACTTGCAGCTTGCAACAACGCCCTGCCGGTTGTGATCTCGGTTTCGGGATCGCTGGGCTGCGATGACATCTGCATCGAGAAGACGCCGAGTACGCCATCCATCGCCGCGTGAAGGCTGGCGGAATCGTTGAAGTCGCCCTTCACGACTTCGACGCCCTGAGCTGCTAGCGCCTGCGCTGCGGCGGAAGACGTGTCCCGGGTCATGGCACGCACGGTGCGGCCCGCTTGCAGTAGTGCACGGACAACAGATCCGCCTTGTTTGCCGGTGGCGCCGGTAACCAGAATAATGCCGTTATCAGAGTTCGACATGGAAAAACCTTTCATTGTATCTCAGCGCCAAGCGCCATTCAGTCTCCTCAATGATAGGTCCGCTATATACGAAACTCAAGAGTTTCGATAAGATTGTGTTTCGTATTTTATGCTCTATAGTGGAATTATGACCATAAGAGCGAAAGAACATCAGCGCCGCCTGCCCCCCGCAGAACGTGGACGCGCCCAAGACACGAGCCGCGACGATGCGATCATTGAGGCGGCGCTCGAACTCCTTACAGAGAAGGGCTATCACGGCCTGACAATGTCCGAGGTGGCCGCGCGCGCAGGCGTATCGAAGGCAACCCTTTACCGGCGTTGGACGGCCAAAGCGGACGTCGTGGCCGACGCTGTCGCCACAATTAGTCCTATGAGACCGCCCCGTTATCCGGGTACGTCTTTACGCGACGACCTTATTGCGTTGATGGAAGAGGCTGGCAGATGTGACGACCGTCCTGCCATTGTAATCGCGACATTTGAGATGGCGAGGGAGCATCCCGATCTTTATCGGACTCTCTCCGATCGTTTCGCCCTGTTCGTTCGGGGCGAACTGGACAAGCTCGCCAAACAAGTGGCCGATAAAGGGCGCACGCCTCTGTCGGAGGTTGAGCTTGACGCGGTGAGTAATACGCTCATCGCACTCCTCGCTCATAACGCCGGACCTGCAGGTGCAACAATCTCTCGCGAACGTCTGACTGCACTGGTCGATCACGTTCTAATGGTCCTGATGACGGGTGCACGTGCGCCGCGATAAGCAACATTTCTGCCTGTACGCCAGTGAAGGGTTCTTGTGAGCTTATCAGGCTTCGGTTGGGTCTACGGAAACGCTTTACAGTCGTAACTCTCCGCAACCGATCCATTAAACTGCGCCGATTTTCCCTCTTTCGACGGGTGAGGAGTTTTGGACACCAAAGCCTTGCACTGCATGTTTCGACTTTCATTTAGGGGGAGGCCAAGAAAGATAAACATAGAGATGACGCGCCGCGATCACGGCAATCCGCGTTACTCATTTGCCGACTGTAAACCAGGCAATAGCCAACTGTGATGGGGCATGTTAACCCAGTTTCTTCGAGAGGGGTTCTCATGAGATGGAAGCTTGTCGCGGTTGCCGTCGCGGCGCGTGCTCCGGTCGTCGCTATGCTCGGCTACAACGAGTTTGCGATACGGAGCCAGCGAAACGACGAGGTTCGCGCCCAAGCTGCCCAGGCCGCTCAACAGGCGTCATCCGAGGTCGAGCGGATCGTTGAAGGAGCCGCATGTCTGAGGCCGCCGTCCTGCCGGTTGCCATGCCGGTCGTTGTTGAGGGCACGTCGAGGGCGGTAGTCGTCAGCGGCGTTAAGCTCGACTGGCTTCAGAACCGCATCGCAGAGCGCGGCGTTTCTCCGGGCAACGCCGTAACGATTGCCGACAGTAGCGGCACCATCCTGGCCCGCGTGCCCTATCCGGAACGCTTCGTTGGCACTGTGATCCCGGATGACTTTCTGAAGCTTGTTCACGCCGATCGGCCCGGCGTGCTCGAAGTGACCAGTCAAGACGGAACCGATCGGGTCCTTGGCTATCGGCCGATCGCTCCGGGCGGTAGCCCGTTATATGTCAGCGCCGGTTTCTCGAAGGCGGAAGCGTTCGCGCCGATCGACCGTGCGACAACCGTCAACATGGTGGCGATTGCAGCCGGCGTTCTCGTCGCATTCATGGCTGCCTTCATCATAGGCAGTCGCTTTCTCATCTCCCTATCGTTTCGGTCGCGGGGGTGATGGAACGCTGGCGCGCCGGGGAGCTGTCTGCGCGCACCGGCATGAAGCCTTCCGACGAGGTGCATGCGGTCGGCGCCACGCTCGATGCCCTTCTTAACGAACTGGACTGCCGCCGCGTTCAGAACGAGCGCGCTGAGGAGGAACGCACTTGCTCGTGCGGGAGCTGGCTCATCGGGTGAAAAACGGTTTTGCCCTCGTGCAGGCGATCGCCCGCCAGAGTTTCGGCAAAGAGGCGCCCGGCGCTTACCGCTCTTTCGCCGAGCGACTGGCGTCCCTTGCATTGACATACGACCTGTTGCTGTCGAAGGACGCGAGCGCCTCTACGGTGCAGGAAGTCGTCGGTACTGCTCTCCATGCGCATGCCGGAAACGACGGCACACGCATTTCGCTCTCCGGCCCCAATGTCGCCCTCCCTGCCGAGCTGGCGCTTCCCCTCTCGCTCGTCATCTTGTGGTGCTGGTGTGGACGGAAACAGGCGGGCCGCTCGTGTCGCAGCCGACGCGAAAGGGGTTTGGTTCAGTTCTGATCGAACGCGCATTTCCTGCGCAAGCGCGGGCCAACTGTAGCGCGGACTACCGCTCACAGGGGCTAGTCTTTGAAATCGCTTTTTCGACCGAAACGGATAGCGAGCAGCGGGCATAGTTGGCCGCCATGCAATTGCAGGAGTCCGGGTCCTAGATGCCGCCGCCTTGCTACCAGATTAGGCTACAGCACGAAGCATTTCGGAATTTGGCTTAGCAAGCGCTTCGAAGGCTGGGCGGGCGATGAAGTAGCCTTGCATGAGACTCACTCCCAGTTCCTTGAGGGTGTCAAGCTCAGCAGCTGTCTCGATGCCTTCACACAGTGGCGTCACACCCAGATCGTGGAGCATGGCGACGGTATGCCTGACAATCTTTTGCCGAGGCGCATCTTTGTCGATATCACGGATCAACGCCATGTCGAGTTTTGCGATATCCGGCTGAAACTCCGCCAGCAGAGCAAGGCCTGCGTGTCCCGCGCCGAAGTCATCGATGGCCGTCCGAAAACCCATGTCCCGATAGACGCGCAAGATATTGAAGAGATGGGCTGTGTCGAGCTTCTCGTTTTCCGTAAACTCGAAAATGATATTTTTCGTCGGGAACTTCGTTCGCATGGCAGCGGCCAGCGTTAGTCTGATGCATGCTAGGGGCTCATACACGGCATTGGGCATGAAATTGATCGACAGCCCAACATCGTCACCACCCTCGTATAGGGAGGCAGCAAGTTCGATCGCTTTCACCCGACATTGTTGATCGAAAGCATACCGGTTGGTGGCATCGATGGCGGACAGCACCGAGCCGGCGCCCTCGCCGGCCGGTCCGCGCACCAATGCCTCATGAGCGAACACCCGATTGCTGCGCACATCGATGATGGGTTGAAACGCCATCGAAAATGGCAGCGTGAGGAGTTCACCATTACGGCATTCTACGCAAGACTTTGACATGAGCGTCATCCGGTTGACCTCTACGCGTATCAGAGAGGCGTAAACAATCTCCTTCAGGTCTCCAGCGGCTTCAGCAAAGACATCGGCTGCCATCTCGTCGCGATCGAGCAACACGAGGATGCGCAGTCGTCTGGAGTTTGCCATGGCAAAAACGCTCCCAAGGGCTTCCCAACGCAGAACATGGCTGCCCGCAAAGTGCTTTCTTGAATCCCGCGTTTCGCGGTAACGCGCGGCTCGCATCGGAAATCACCGGGTTGTGGACCTATCGCGCACTTGGGAGGCGATCGATCCTCCACAAGCGCAATGGGAACGAAGCGGCTCCCGGCGCATTTCTTGGCCGTCCCGATAACCAAGGAGGTCACGATGGTTACCACAGTTGGCAACGAGTCCGAGTTCGGCAAACTGATCAAGGATCTGATCTATCTCGAGCATGATGCGATCGCGGCATATGAGTCGACCATTGATCGTCTCGATGACAAGCTTCTAAGCACTGAGGTCGAAACCTTCCGTCAGGACCATCTCCAGCACCTCGCAACCCTGAACGAGATTGCGCTGGAGGCGGGTGTGGAGGCACCGACAAAGGGTGACATGAAGCAGATGCTGACGACGGGGAAGGTGGCGCTTGCCGATCTCTTCGGCGACAGCACGATCCTCAAGGCAATGAAGACCAATGAGGACGATACGGTCACCGCCTACGAGCGCGCCTCGCAGCACGAGGATGCTCTTCCGGAAACCAAGGCATTCTTCATGAAAGCGCATCAAGACGAGCTTCGGCATCGTGCCTGGTTCGAAACGACCGCCAAAACGCTTTAAGGAGCTCCGGAATGAAAAAGATCATTCTCGCCTCCGCCTTTGCTGTGATGGCAAGCGGGGCTCTCGCGCAGTCAGCGACCGAGTCCACTGGGGTAAATTCTGTGCTCGGCGTCGCCCCCAAGACGGAAGACTTCATCCTGCAGGCCTCGGCCAGCGACCTCTTCGAAATCGAATCCAGCAAGATCGCCCTGCAAAAGGGCGATGACGCGACCAAGAAGTTTGCGCAGGAAATGATCACCGCTCACGAAAAAACGACGGGTGAGCTGAAGGGCCTGATTACCAGCGGCAAGGTTCAGGGCGATCCTGTGACGGCACTTACCGAAGACCACAAGGAAGAGGTGGATGAGCTAGCCAAACTTGAGGGTGCTGAATTCAATGAGGAATATATCGACGACCAGGTCGAGGCCCATCAGGACGCTGTCGACCTGTTCAAGCGCTATGCAGAGGAAGGAGAGAACGCCGATCTGAAAGCTTGGGCCGCCAGCACCCTGCCGGCGCTAGAGCATCATTACAAGATGGCTCAGGATCTCGACAAGTGAGCCTCAGCACTTGATGCGGCAGCTTAACGTCCAAACGAAAAGGCCCGGTTTGCGCCGGGCCTTCACATTGAAGATTGACCTAAATTAACAATTATCACTGCTGGCGATGTTCTGGCGCGAAATGACCGCACCAGTCATTCGTCGCAACGACTGGCCACAATCCGCGCTCGTTTGCATCCGGCTGGGTGACTGGAGGGTTGAACCGACAGAGGCCGCCATCATCGGTGTGCTGTCTTTCGGTTCCATGATCTTCGAAGAAAGCGCAGTCGTTACAGGCTGCATGATAAAGATTGATATCCATGTTCTTTCTCCTTCGTTTCGATAGCTATGAAGACAGTGGTCAACGACCATCGATGCGAAAAAGATCCGTTGCGTACGGTGGGAACGCGATCGCGTCGACATCGTTATAGGTCTCGCAGCGCGCCCCGTGCTGCAGGAGCCCCAAATGCGTAGACGCGTTGCCATCGTCGGATCTGGACCGACGGCCTTGTATGCTCTCCAGACCCTCATCACCTACAGCCAGCCTTTACACATCGTTGTCTTCGAATCTGCGGACGTGGCCGGAAAAGGAACGCCCTACCAGCGCGGCATCAATTCGCCCACGATGCTCTCAAATATTCCCAGCATCGAAATTCCGTATTTACCCACGACGCTTGTTGAGTGGCTAGCGACCCAAACAAACAAGTATCTGACTGAAGCCGGAATCCTGCGAGACGAGATTTCTGATCGCGCGTTCTACCCACGCGTCGTGATCGGTGATTATTTCCGCGCCCAATTCGATGAGCTTTTAGTCCGTGGCACGGCGGCGAGGCATGCCATCGAAGTTCGAGAAAACTGCGCCGTAAGTGACATTATCCCGGTCGGCTTAGCCTTTGATATTGAGGTCGAAGGTGGCACTTCCCGTGAGAGCTTTGATTATGTCGTCGTTGCGACGGGCCATAGCTTTGCCCAGGAGCCCGAGACATCGCCGGGCTATTTCGACGCGCCATGGCCGGCTACTGCCTTGGAAACTATCTCGAGTGGCAAGATCGGTGTCCTCGGCACCTCGCTGAGCGCTATTGACGCGGTCGTGACCCTGGCGGCAGCTTTCGGTCGTTTCAGTCGTAACAGTAACGGGGGGCTGGTCTACACCGGCCAGGACACTGATAATCCTCTCCATATCACGATGATGTCGCGCAAGGGTCTGCTCCCTGAGGCTGATTTCTATTTCCCGATACCCTACGAACAGCCAAAAATCTGCACAGCCGCAGCTGTCGACGACCGCATCATGCTAGGTAGCAGTGGTCTGTTGGACGACGTGTTCGACCTATTTAAGTCAGAACTCGCGATGGCCGATCCAGACTATGCCGAGCGCATCAAGCTGGACGAGCTGACCGCCGACACTTTTGCCGCCGCCTATTACGGAGTGAGGGATCAACGCGACCCGTTCGAATGGGCCGCGACAAATCTGGCAGAAGCGAAGCGAAACTACGCGTCCAGGCGTACGGTTGCCTGGCGCTACGCCATCCTAATCACCCATGAGATCATCGAAAGCGCCGTCAGCTATTTCACGGCGGACGATCTTGCGCGCTTTAATCGCTCTTTCAAGGGCATTTTTGCCGACGACTACGCCACCGTACCCCACCTATCGATTGAACGGCTCCTCGCGCTTCATCGAGCCGGTCATTTGGAGATTGTCGCTCTTGGCGATCGAGCGGACGTGTCGACCAAGGGTCTTGACCGGGGCGCGCGCGTGACGTGCGATTTTGGCGCCATGGTGTTCGACACCTTTATTGATGCCACGGGACAAAAAGTCCTTTCGGCGGAGGACCTTCCTTTTGCGGCCCTGAAGGATGCCGGCCTCATCTCTCCGGCCTTGACGGTAAATTCGCGCGGGGGACGTCTACGCACCGCTGGCATCTGTGTGGACGATCAGTGCCGACCTCTGGTCGCTGGTGTGCGGCCCGTTCGGCGGCTGTACACGCCAACGGTTTCTTATCTCCTACACAAGAGGCCGTTTGTGCAGGGCATCACGAGCGCGGCAGAGCTCGGAGAAACTGTTGCTTCGTCGATCATTGCCGACTTGGCGAGGCCCCTGCGGAGTCGCAAAGCGCGACGGTCCAGCCAGAAGCAAGACCCGGCGGAGGCTCCGGCGAAAGAATTTACGTGATTCTGCAAGGGCGGAAATCGGCCGGTAAGTCGCGCGCTCACTCTGGCTTAGTGTTCGCAAACGAACTCAGGAACTCGATCGTGGGTGACCAGTGGCATCTGCTAAAGCTACACGCTCAGACATCTGCGTAAGTGGGGCTCGTTACTTAAGGCCGAAGATCGATTGATTTTCTGTACGGGGATCTTGCACAACCATTGCATTCCCTCTCTGCCTCAAAGCTTCAGTTTGCCGCCAGACGTGCAGCATCGGTTTCCTCCCGAGGGGTCAAGGCGCTAGGCATTCTTCACAAATACCGCAGCCGTCCTCGTCCATGGTGGAAGTGGGGCGATGGCGACAGCAGCAAAGGCAAATGGCCATCTCGTGTTCAGTGTTGTGCGCCGGAGGCAAAATCTCAATATCGGCGTCGGAAAACATCTCGGTCATTCCATCATCCATTCCGATGCTCCCAAAGCGAAGATCGCGACTCGAAATAGGACCGGATTTTCAGCGAACAAGATGATTTCAGGGAGCTGGAAAAATTTTCGACCGAGGTCTTGAACGACAAAATCTCAAAAACCAAATCGGTCAACGCCGACGGCCCAACGAGGGGGTCGGTTGACCGAGGAGGCGGATTTCCCCGCTTTCTTCCATGTTGCTTTACGGAGGATATGGTTATGAGAACTGAACTTGATTTTGCCCCGCTCTATCGTTCGAGCATCGGCTTCGACCGCGTGTTGAATCTGCTCAGCAATACGCAGCGTCTCAACGCAATCGAGACCTGGCCGGCCTATGACATCGTCAAGACTGGTGAAGACGACTACCGCATCACGATGGCGGTGGCAGGCTTTGGCGAAGGCGATCTCGATATTACTCAGGAGCGCAATGTCCTGGTGATCAAAGGCGGGAAGGCTGAAGAGCTGCAGGGCGAATATCTTCACCGCGGCATCGCCAGTCGTTCCTTCGAGCGTAAGTTTGAGCTTGCGGATCATGTGAGGGTGGAAGGGGCCGATCTAAAGAATGGCCTGCTGACGATTGCCTTGAAGCGCGAGGTGCCCGAAGCCATGAAGCCGCGCAAGATCGAAATCGGCGTCGCTTCAGCAGCTAGCGAGCCGCTCCGGCTTGAAGCTGACCGCAAGGTCGCTTGACCCGCACACCTAAGAAGAATTAGCGATTGCTATCAGCCGGCCCGATCCAGGGCCGGCTTCAGTTATCAGTCGATATCGAGCAAACGAAGGAGGTTGCCATGTTGCTCGCTCAATTTGACAAGCCCGTCTACGCACAGCGCCGGTATTTCGTGCAGGAGATCACCGGACTGGATGACGTATTCGATTTCCTTGACGAGTGGCCCAAGGAGAAGCGCAATCTCGCTTACGAGACCCTTGTCCGATATTGCCGTGAGGCGGCGAACGGTCATTGGCCGATCGACGCGGTCCGAGAGAACTTTCGAATTTTTCTGAAGCAGAACGGCAAGCTTGCCGAGCTAGAAGATGTCCCGCCTCATCTACGTCGTGATACGAGCGCGAAGATCGGCGGGGCGTAACAGCCAGAAAAGCTGCGACAGTTTCAAAGCTAGCGGCCGGCGTAGATCCGGTGCATTGTCTCTGCGGCGGCCTGTTCAACTGGAATTTCGAAGAAAATCTCCGGGTTGCTCGCCAACACCTGAAACGTTCGCTCGATTAAGTCATCTTTCTCGGGGCCAGCGAGATGATAGCGTGCCGCATAGCGGCCCAGCAGCGTCCTCAGTATGCGCATGTCGCTCGTGGAAAGACCCCGGCTCTTGTTATCCATGTCTTCCTCCCTGATCTTACCGGTCTCAAAGGTCGACCCTTATTGGGGCCTTCGATTATTCCGATAAGGCCCACGATAATTTCGGAGGTGTCTGACATCAAGGAGCCGGGCAAATGCAGCCTGCCGTTGTGCGACAAAGCTGGCCGGCACCTTGATTATCATCCCCTAAAACACACCTATCGGCTTGGAGCTCTTGTCTTTGGAGGAAAGATGGTAGCGGAACCCTATACGGCCGACGATCCCGAAACCCGCCTGGCGCTGTTCGACTTTGCCTTCGAGAACGCCCCCATAGGGATCGCCCTGGTCGATCTGGAGGGACGCATCATTCGCGGCAATGCCGCTTTCGCCAAGCTTCTGTCGCTGCCTATGGAGAAGGTGCTCGGGACGCATTTCAGGGACTTCACCCATCCAGAGGATATCGAGGCGGACCTGATCCTGTTTCATCAGGTCTTGCAGGGAAGGCGGGACGGCTACACGATCGAGAAGCGTTACCTGCGGCCTTTCGGAGAGGTTGTCCACGTCCTGATCCACGTGGCCGCAATGCGCAATGCCGATGGGAAGGTTGTACGCTTCATATCGCAAATCGAGGACATCACCCGACACAAGGATCATGAGCGTCAGCTCGCCGAGCGGGCAGCGCAGCTTGAGCTGGCGCTTGAAGCCGTCCGCGGCGGCTTCTGGCAAATGGATATCCTCACAGGCAAATTCGAGACTTCGGATCGACTGGCTCAGTTCATCGGCGGACCGACGGCGGCGCGGCTCGACCTCGAGCGCTATGTCAACAGGGTCAACGTGAACGATGGCGCCCAAGCCGATCTGACGCCGCTGATTGCCGGAAAGCTCGACCAGAATGTCGCCGAGTATCGTTTGGACACCGTTCACGGCGAACGCTGGATGCGTTGTGATCGGCGGCTGTTGCGCGATAGTGACGGCCATCCGGTCAAGATCGTCGGAATGGCAATCGACTTTACCGAAGATCGACGCCGGATCGAGATGCTGGAGGAGACGGCGCGCACCGACGTGTTGACTGGGCTGCTGAATCGGCGTGGGCTGTCGATTGAATTCGCGGCTTTGCAGTCTGCCGATGGCTTTGCTGTCCTTGCGCT
>UCIV01000068.1 GCA_900472575.1 Hyphomicrobiales bacterium | reverse complement strand
TGATCGTGTCCCAGGGAGTGGTGTAGCTTAGACGGCCACGGCTCATCCCAGAGGGCCGGATGAGTGTCAGCTTGCTGCTGGCAGGCTGATGAGTGGATCATCGCTCATCGTAGCGATTGTCTCAAGGGTCATGTAGCGAGATCGCTGGACGGCCCATTCATCGTTCTGTTCCAGCAGCAGCGCACCGACCAGGCGCACGATAGCGTCGTCGTTGGGGAAGATGCCGACGACCTCGGTCCGCCGCTTGATCTCGCCGTTCAATCGCTCGATGGGGTTGGTCGAGTGAAGTTTGGCCCAATGCTGTTTGGGAAAGGTCATGTAGGCGAGTACGTCTTGCTCAGCGTTGTCCATGAGACTGGCGAGCTTCGGGACCTTTGGCCTGATCTGGTCGGCGACGTTGCGCCAGTGAGTGCTTGCCGCCTCCGGCGTGTCTTGAGCAAAGGCCGTGGCAATGAAGGCGGAGACGACCCGCCGTCCGCTCTTTCCAGCATGGGCCAAGGCATTGCGCATGAAATGGACCCTGCAGCGCTGCCAGGTGGCGCAGAGCACCTTCGATACTGCGGCTTTGATGCCCTCATGCGCATCTGAGACGGCGAGCTTGACGCCACGCAGACCCCGCCTGGTCAGCTTTCGAAGAAACTCGGTCCAGATCGCCTCGGCCTCGGACGTGCCGATCTCCATGCCGAGCACTTCGCGTCGGCCGTCGGTGTTGACGCCGACGGCAATGATGACTGCAACAGAGACGATGCGCCCGCCACGCCGGACCTTCAAATACGTCGCGTCAATCCAGAGGTAGGGCCATTCGCCTTCGATGGGCCGGTCGAGAAAGGCCTTCACCTTCTCGTCGATCTCCTCGCACAGCCGGGAGACCTGGCTCTTGGAAATGCCCGACATGCCCATGGCCTTAACGAGGTCGTCAACCGAGCGGGTCGAAACACCCTGGATGTAAGCCTCCTGAATGACAGCCGTCAGAGCCTTCTCCGCCATCCGGCGCGGCTCCAGGAAGCTCGGGAAATAGCTGCCAGTACGAAGCTTGGGAATACGCAGCTCGACGGTGCCCGCCCGTGTCTCCCAATCCCGGTCGCGATAGCCGTTACGCTGGGCCAGTCGGAAGCCATTCTTCTCGCCATAGCCCGCACCGGTCTTCGTGCCGACCTCCAGCGCCATCAGCTTCTCGGCAGCAAAGCCGATCATCTCGCGCAGCAAATCGGCGTCGGCGCTCTTCTCAACGAGTGAGCGCAGGTTCATCATGTCGTCGGTCATCGGTGGTGTCCCTCAGGTTGGCTCTAAGCAACCCGACCCTACCGGAAATCACCGATGGCTATGAAATCCAGCTACACCACTCCATGGGACACGATCA
>UCIV01000069.1 GCA_900472575.1 Hyphomicrobiales bacterium | reverse complement strand
ATTCAAGTTAAGGTGACATCGCCTAATCTGTGCATGTTGAGGAAAGCTTCCCCTTCGGCCTTGGCAATAGACGAAGCCTCGCCGGTCTCCGGTCTCCGGTCTCCGGCGTCCGTGTGCGATGTCTGTCCCAAACACGGAAGACGGAGCGTTTGTCACCGAAGCCTTCTATGTTATGCAGGTGCTCAAGGGTAAAAGTTCGCGGGGAAGAGGGATGGAAGCCAAGGCTTCTATAAGAATATGCGAATTCAAAATTTGCCTTTCACCGACAGGCATCTCTTCCTTGAAACTCTATCCGGCGGTCCCATATCGCGCTCAAAACTGATACGAACGCGACATGCGCAATTTTCTCGAAACCAAATTTGGACCGGCAGAACTCAATATCCTCCATACCGCGTTGGAAGAATGGTGCGAGATCAATTCCATCTCACGACTCGACCCTGATCGGGAGATCGCTGCTGCAGTGTTGATCACGTTGTTTCGGGAAGGCCACTCGTCCGTCACAGATTTGCTTTGCGCAGCGGAGCGGCACAAGGGCCTCAAAGACCTCGCGCATAGCCCGAAGATGGCCGAATATTCCGTGTTCGACGAGCAGCCGCTGAGCGTTAAAGCTTGCTCAAGATGAATGGTGAGCGGCATTGGACTGTTCTCGAGCTCGCAATGATAACGCCGTATAGAATCTGGACGTCCAATGACGTCCAACCCCTGGGCTTATGAAGCATACTCGTGGCGGACTAAGATCTGTCCCCCGACAGAGAGGAAAGAGCAGTTTCGTTCGCGGGGTCTTGAGATTTGGATCGTGGAGAACGACGAATCAGGAGGTTTCGGCGAATACTGGCCCACTGCCATGTCCTGGCGGTCCCGCGTTGGCTTACTGGTAACCTCGCTTAACCCCAATGCATTGAATGCAGCCGATCACGACGTGCGGCGGACCGGATAGCGAAATGCGCCCCGCAAGGGCCCCACAGTGGAAAAATACTCTTTTCCCTTTTTTCCGCCTCGTCTTAGAAACGCGATTGGGATTAGATCTCGCTATCTGATTCACGAGTTCCGCCCTTTGCGTATCATATTCCTGCTCCTTGTTACCATTTCGGCGCTTTCCTCCTGCGCCCGTCCGGGACCCGAAACCCTGAAGGTGGTCGCACCTGTAAATCACGCGACGCGTGTTGCAATCCTCGTCGCGACTGACCGCGTTCCGGACAGTGACAAGAGCGGGGCCTATACTGCGGGGCGAGGTGATCGCTTGCGGTACTCCGAAGTGACCATCTCCATTCCGCCTACACATCAGCTATCGAAGATCGAGTGGCCTGTCTCCAAGCCCGATCCTCATACATCATTCGCGGTCATCGGCAGACGTGAACTGACAGCTAATGAATTCGCGAGGCTTGCGCGTGGGGTGTCCGTATCGCCTACCTACGGCCGTGCGGGTATCTTTGTACATGGCTACAATTACAGCCATCAGGAAGCGCTGTTCCGACTGGCGCAGATGGCGGCAGATTCGAAGGTCAAGGAAAGGGCCATTCTTTTCGATTGGCCATCGCAGGCAGAGGTAACGGGCTATGTCGCTGACAAGGATTCGGCCGCTTTCGCGCGGGACGACTTTGCGCAGGTCCTGTCAAATCTCTCGGCCGCCGGCGTGCGTCCCACGATTATGGCGCACAGCATGGGTGCGTGGCTGGCAGTCGAGTCGATCCGGCAATTGTCGCTCATGGGGAAGACGGAGGTTATTCACGCGATCGATCAGCTGGTTCTTGCGGCGCCTGACATCGACATCGACCTATTACGCAAACAATTGTCGGTCACTGACAGGCTTACTAAGCCAATTGTCGTACTGGCGTCGAAGGACGACATTGCACTGGCACTCTCCAAACGGCTCGCAGGATCCGCCGCGACAGCGGGCTCGCTGGATATCGATGATCCAAGGACGCGAGAACTCGCCATAGCGGAAAATCTCGATATCGTCGACATATCAAAGATCCCCTCGCTGAACGGCACCAACCATGATCGGTTTGCATCACTGGCAGCTGTCTATCCGCAGTTACGGCAAGGCTTCTCAAATCCTGTAGCGGGAACCGGTGCGGTCGTATTGAATGGAGTGGGCGGCGCGATCTCGGCGCCGTTCAGACTCGGGGGTGTAATCCTTGCACAGTAATGTATTCTTCGCGGATCCGATCAATGGTATTCACGTTTACACCGACGGTTCATTCGACCCTCTAGCCGGTCGGGGAGGCTGGGCTTTTGTGGTCATGGAGGATGGCACGGAAATTCACGATGAACGCGGTCGCCAAACCGGGACAGGCAACAACGGGTTCGAGGTGCTTGCGATGATCAAGGCCCTTACATGGATCGAAACTACTGCGGCAGCCAGAGACGTTGTGCTGTGGACAGACTCTTTTCACGTCATGGAGGGTTGTCATCGTTGGCGAGAGATCTGGCGGACGAACGGTTGGAAGCGAATAAATGCCAACGTTCATGCTCGTCGCAGACGCATTCCGGACGCCGATCTTTGGCGGCAGCTCGATGCGTTACTCGAGCGCAATTCCAGTGTCCACATCAAATGGTGCAAGGGACATGCTGCCACTCCCGGCAATGTGAGAGCTGACATTCTGGCGCGGGCCGTTGTAAAGGAACCTGCGTGCTCGTTTCCGACGGACCCAAAGGCTTACGATTTCAGCTGACGCAGCAGGAGAATTACGGGGTTGGCGGTTCGTATCGGTTCAAGAGCTTGATCGAGACTCATAGTCGATTTGAAAAATTTTGCCATCGACAGGTATCTTTAGCCTATCTAGGAGACCCGAATGGCGACGATGAATGTATTCCTGCCGGACCCCATGAAAGATCGGGTTGAAGCTCAAGCCAAGACCGGTAGGTACTCCAATGCGAGTGATTACGTCAGAGATTTGATACGCAGAGACCAAGCTCGTACGGACAAGGTTGCCGAGATGCAGCGCTTTGTCGACGACGGTATTGAAAGCGGCGTTGGAAGCCATTCGGCGGACGAGCTGTTTGCTGTAGCCACAGCGCGAGCAGAGATCAGTCGCGGACGCGACTGATGCCGTTCAGCCTATCGGTCCAAGTGGAAGAGGATATCATTTCCATCGCGGAAGAAGGCATCCGCGTTTTCGGTGCACTTGCTGCCAAACGGGCGATGTCACGGTAACGC
>UCIV01000070.1 GCA_900472575.1 Hyphomicrobiales bacterium | reverse complement strand
ATGAGTCCGCGTCCTAGGATACCAGGACTGGGGTCAACTGGCATTCGGTGCCGGGATTTTCTCCTGGCTTGCACTCGAGTCAGTCTTTCTCCACCGTCTGCTGACCGGTCCCATGACACCGCCCGCGCTTCGTCCGACGCTCGGAGTTCAGCTCGCACCAGCCCCGGTCGGAGCCGTCGCATATATCTCCGTCACCGGCGGTGCTCCCGACATGTTCGTACATGCCCTGATCGGTTACGGGATCCTCCAGCTCTTGTTTCTCCTGCGTCTTTCCCTGTGGTTGCGGGAGGCCGGCGCGGTAATGGGGTTCTGGGCTTTCAGCTTCGGAGCGACTTCAATCGCAACCGCTCCCGTCCGCCTTCTCGGTGCAGGAGACAACGCCGCGATCTCGGTCGTCGCACCGGTCACTTTCGTTCTGGCGAACGTGTTTGTGATCGGACTGGCCGTGATGACGGTTTGGCTTCTGCTGTCCGGCAGGATGTACGGGAAACCCGCTGCCACGAAACTACCTGTGTCCCGCGAAGGGGACACCCCAGTCATTCCGATGAAGTAGCGCGTCCGCATAGCCGGACCCAACCCGGGCCCTTGGTTCCCGCCATATCGGCAAGGCCCGAGACCTCCGATCGCGAATTCCTAAAACAAACAAGGATCTGTCATGAACGCCACCCTGGAAACCGCAGAAACTGAATATGTGGATGTGCGAGGCGCAAAGCTCGCTTATCGCCGGATCGGACATCGGTTCGCGCGGAAGCTGGTCCTTCTGCAGCACTTCACCGGAACCATGGACGCCTGGGATCCGGCGGTGGTGAACGCGCTTGCCGAAGTGGCCGAGGTCTTTGTGTTCGACAACGTCGGCGTCGGTTCCTCCGAGGGTGTGA
The DNA here is from genome assembly GCA_900472575.1 of Hyphomicrobiales bacterium. GTDB lineage: Bacteria > Pseudomonadota > Alphaproteobacteria > Rhizobiales > Rhizobiaceae > Neorhizobium > Neorhizobium cellulosilyticum. The sequence goes on along the minus strand of UCIV01000070.1, from coordinate 20,585 downwards.
CGCCGGACAGTGTCGAGGCAATGGCTGACTACGCCGAAGGCTTCATAGCGGCGCTGGGTCTGGGAGAGGTCGATCTTTTGGGCTTTTCGCTTGGAGGTTTCCTCGCCCAGGTGATGGCTGCGCGCAAGCGTGTGGCGATCGGCCGAATGGTCGTCGCTGGGAGCGCGCCCGTCGGCGGCGAGGAACACCTCCTTGAGGTGGTCCAGACCGCATTCGAGCAGAACGCCTCTGACGTGCGCCTTCCGTTATTCTTCACTCCGTCGGCGAAAAGCCAGGCGGAGGGCGAGGCGTTCGTCGACAGGACACTCGTCCGCTCCCACGATCGGGCTCCGGACAAGGGTGACGCTGTGAGCGATCCGCAGGCGAAGGCGATCATCGAATGGTGCGCCCGAACGGATCCTGACCATCTTTCGCTCAAGTCGATACCGACCACCACGCTGATTGTGCATGGTAGCGACGACACGATGTTCCCCTCAGACAACGCATACACGATGTTCAAAAACATGCCGGACGCTACCCTGATTCTCTATCCGGACGCGGGGCACGGCGCGCTCTTCCAGCAGCCCGAGACGTTTGTGGCGCATGTGAAGACCTTTCTAGAACTCTGATTAACCCAACTCGAAGGATAATGAAATGAACGCGCTCGTCAGCAAGATCGTAGACGCCCATGGCGGCCTTGAAAGATGGAGGAAGTTTTCCCTTCTCAAGGCGCGGCTCAGCCAGGGTGGAGCCTTGTGGACCCTCAAGGGACAGCCCTCTACCCTTTCGGAAACCAACGTGGCCGTCAACCTCATAAGGGAATGGGCATCGCACTCACCGTTTGGCCCAGAGGGAAAGGTGTCGAGCTTCGAACCCGGCAAGGTCACGCTGACCAATTCCCAGGGCAAGGTTGTCGAGGAACTCATGGACCCGCGATCGTCATTCGCCGGACATACGCTCGAGACACCTTGGAATGAACTGCAGCTCGCCTACTTTGCCGGCTGCGCCATGTGGACCTACCTGAACATGCCGTTCCTGCTCGCCCACAAGGGCGTGCAGACGGAGGAACTGCCGGACTGGTCCGAGAATGGCGAAAAATGGCACAGGCTCAAAATCACGCTCCCCGCCGAGATCGTGAGCCACAGCGCGGTGCAGACGATTTATGTTGACGACGCAGGTTTGCTCAAGCGACATGACTACGACGTCGAGATCGCCGGCGGCACTCCTGGAGCGCACTACATCACCGGATACACTGATGTCCAGGGTATCAAAATCCCGACCCACCGCCGCATCTATCCGAGACAGCCTGACGGTCAGGCGATGGCGGAGCCGCTCGTCGTCTCGATTGATCTCTCCGACATCGTGCTGACGTGAAGGATAAGGCCACCCCAGCGAAGTAGGCGCTCACTGGGGTGGCCCTGGGCCTACGCGACACGACCCGATGTTACAAGAATCGGTCCGGGCCGCCTGCGACACATTGGGAAGCATATCGCAACAAGGCAACGGAGAGCGCCATGACAGACACCACAGAAACCTACCTCGCGGTCCAGGCCGTCTCGCCTGGCAAGCTCGAGCTTACCAGGAAGCAGATGCAAGTACCCGGCCCTGGCCACGTCCGTATAAAGATCGAAGCCTGCGGGGTCTGCCATTCCGACGCCGGTACCGTCGAAGGCGCCTTTCCGATCAGCTGGCCGCGGGTCCCGGGCCACGAGGTCGTCGGAAAAATCGAAAGCCTCGGCGAAGGCGTCGAGGGCTGGAACGTCGGCCAGAGGGTCGGTGTAGGGTTTTTGGCGGGTAGCTGCGGACATTGTTCCGAATGCCGTTCCGGGCATCTGGTGAACTGCAAGAACCAGGAATTCACGGGTGTCCACCATGACGGCGGCTATGCCGAATGGATGGTCGCGAAGGCCTCAGGATTGATGTCTGTTCCCGACGATCTCACCGACGTGGAGGCGGCACCGCTATTGTGCGCCGGCCTGACGACGTTCAGCGCCCTGCGAAATTCCGGCGCTAAGGCCGGCGACATGGTGGCGATCATCGGCATCGGCGGTCTTGGGCATCTTGCAGTTCAGTACGCACGCGGAATGGGGTTTGAGGTCGTGGCGATCGGGCGCGGCCCAGCCGTCGGCGAACTGGCTACCAAGCTGGGCGCTCACCACTATATCGACAGCATAGCCGAGCCGGTGGCCGATGCGCTCCATCGGCTAGGCGGCGCAGACCTCGTGCTCGCGACTGCTTCGGGCGGCAAGGGCGTCGCGGATTCGGTCAAAGGCCTTAAAGCCCGCGGTAAGACGATCGTCATCGGAGCGACGGCGGAACCGATCGAACTCGCGTCCGGCGACCTCTTCCTCAAGGAGCGCTCGGTCGAGGGCGCGCTTACCGGAGATCCGGCGACCGGCGACACAACTCTTCGCTTCAGCTCACTTTTCGGCATCTCAGCGATGATCGAAGAATTTCCGCTAGAGCGAGCAGTCGAGGCCTACGACAAGATGATGCATGGCAAGCCCCGCTTCCGTATCGTCCTGACAATGGGTTCCTGAGCCCGCGAGGATGCGCCCATTCCGGTTCTCTCCCTGGGATGGGCATCCTCAAGCCAATCCTTGCAAGGCAAGATCGTAGGCGTGAGATGTCTGACGTGCCGACGCCTTGCCGCATCGGTCGTCCCGCAGCGTCTAACCAGAACCGCAGCCATCATGGACAAAGACCTGACAATACGCGACGCGATCGCCGACAGCATGACAGCCCTCGTCAATGCCGCGGACGGTATGGACCGACAGTTCTTCGCTCGGCTGCTGGAAAGTGCAGCCTTACGACTCGCCGCCAAGGGTCAAAAGCTCGACTTGGAAACTCTCTCCACGACATGTAAAGCCCGACAGCCAAAAGCTCATCATCTTAACAACCGATTACCTGTGCGAATGCTTCTGGGCCTATCTGCAACACCTTAAGTTAGCCGTCCTCTCCCCTCTGCCGAGCGCCTGATATCCTCCAACACTGCGCGAAATGTGCTTGAGTAAGCCCTCCTTCGCGCGACCTAGCGTCGGGGCTCACGTTGCGGTTTGCAAGCTTTTTTGGGCATCGTGACCTGTCTTTAGGGATAGGTCGGGTCAACCCACAGTACAATTGTTCCCAGCCACTGATCGTATATCGATTGCATGGGCTAGCCTACAAGGCGCTTTCTCCGGTTTTACCTTGGATCGCTACGCAGGCATTGCCCGGACCGATCCCAATGCGAGCGCAGGTGGACGATGACGATACTGCGGTTTGACGATTTGGAAATGGACATCCCGGCCCGAAGCCTCAAACGCTCCGGTTGCGAAGTTCGCATCGGATCCCGCGCCTTCGATCTATTGGTAGCCTTGGCGTCAAAGCAGGGCGAAATCCTGTCGAAGGCGGAATTGATGGAGGTCGCCTGGCCCGACACACATGTGGAGGAGAGTTCCCTGCGTGTGAACATCGTCTCCCTTCGCAAGGCGCTCGATGGCGGCAATCCCTACAGTATGGTCGAAAATGTCGCCGGACGCGGATACACATTCACTGCACAAGTCACAAAGGTGGACGAGCAGCGGAGCGCCGAAGCCACAGTAAGGGGCTGCTGGGCGAGCCTCCCGAACGCCTGCGCGCGCCTCGTCGGACGCGAGCAGCTGATCTCAAAATGGGCGGACGAGATAGGTGCGGGTATCACGACTATCGTGGGACCTGGAGGCATCGGCAAGACTGTGGTGGCACTCCAAATGGCCCGCCTCCTCCGGGACGCTTACGATTGCGTCCAGTTCGTGGACATGGCGGACTACGCGGTGAGCACGTCCGCCCCAATCGCCGAAGTGCTCAAGACGGAGAGCATGATGTCGGATGCGCTGCTCCAGATGGCGGCTGAGAGCTTCATCGGGAGGTCCGCCTTACTTGTTCTCGACGGATGCGAATGGTCTATTGATCGTGTCGCGTTGGTTGCTGAGTACGTTGCGGACAGGCACCCCGACCTTACCATTTTAGCAACAAGCCGGGAACCTCTCGGGATCATCGGCGAGAACGTGCTCCATCTCCCCGGACTTGCCGTCCCGTCAGCCAAGCAACGCATCGACGATGTGGCCGCCTTCAGCGCCGTCGAACTATTCGCGGAGAGGGTATCAATGGTCGCGGAAGAATGTGCGATCGCAGGTCCGAGAGGAATCGCGCTCGCGGCCGAAGTTGTCCGCAAGACGGATGGCAATCCGCTAGCCATCGAACTGGCAGCGTCTCGCGTCGCCGACCTCGGCTTGGAGAACCTTGTAATATCCCTTGATCGTCCTCTAAGGACACTGCGCCGCGGAAACCGGACCTCGCACCCTCGTCAGCAAACGTTGCGCGCCAATATCGACTGGAGCTACGACTTGCTCGACAGCAACATGAAGTCGCTTCTCGGTGTGCTTTCGGTGTTCGACGCAGACTTCACCAAGGATATCGCACGCGAACGTTGCGGCTATGGCTTTTCGCGATCGGACTTCGAGGAAGCGTTCGACGGCCTTGTCGTCAAATCTTTGATTGCGGGGCAACATCGCGGCGGCACGTATACCCTGCCCAAGCTGATAAGAGAGTACGCCCTGGAAAAGCGGGCCGGCGGCGCGGTCGCCAATTCACCGACGTTACCGGATATCGGCCTCGTCATGCCAGACTTCGAAAATCAACGTCACCAATTTCCAGTAACCCTATCTCGCGCAGACCTTCGGCCACTCGCCACCGAAGGCAAGGCAGCCTAACTGTCCCCTTGGGTGATGGACTGTTCCTGCGCGAGCAGTTCGGCCTTCTTGACCAGATCCGCGACGGATTTGGCGCGCATCTTCTTCATCACGTTCGATCGATGAAGCTTCACCGTGACCATGCTGATCCCGAGTTGTCCGGCGATCTGCTTGTTCATGTAGCCGTTCACCACGGCATGCATGACCTCGACCTCTCTCGGGGTCAGTGTTTCCCTAAGTTTCTCGACGTCCGAACGACTCTGGGATTGCGACCTGATGACTTCGTCTCGCTTGATCGCGCCGGTTACGGCGTCGATCAGGTCCTGTTCCCTGAACGGCTTGGTCAGAAAATCCATAGCTCCGGCCTTCATTGCCCTCACAGACATCGGGATGTCCCCGTGTCCGGTCACGACGATAATGGGCATCCGATTGCCCGCTTTTTGCAGGTCGGACTGAAAATCTAGGCCACTCGACCCGGAAAACCGCACATCTAGAACGATGCATCCAGGCGTATCGAGATTGTCGGCTTCCAGCAAAGCTTTTGGCGAGTCGTAGGCTATAGCTTCCAGATCAATCGACTTGAAGAGATCGAGAAGCGCCACGCGCACTGAATTGTCGTCATCGACTATTCGGATGAGCGGTTGTGATGACGATTTCTCTTGCACCGGGCAATCCTTGATCCTCGGCGGCTCCTTCCGGAATAGATCTCGCCGAAACCAGTGCCGTCCGCATGCAGATTTAACCCGGGAATAGTGGCGTTGCAATTCGGCAATGGCCATAGATGTGTGGGAAACAGCCGAAACCGCTCGTCAGCCGATCATTCGCCGCTGGCTCGATCCTTGCCGGACTGACGAATTTACCAACTCCAGGAAACGTTCGGGAGAAAACGGCTTCTCGATGAAGTTAAATACACCTGAACCCGTCATCCCAGCCGGGGTCGAGCCCCCTGCTCTTGCCGACATCAATATAACTGGTGCGTCAATCCTGTTTTTGCGAAGAAAGGAAAGTAGTTCGAGGCCGCTCGTTCCAGGCATCTCGACATCGCTGACGACGCAATCGCTTTCCCATAGCGCCATCGAACTCAAAAAGCCGTCGGCAGTGCCGAAAACGCTCGTAGAGTATCCGCTGCTTTTAAGAAGGTCGTCGATCGCGACTCTGACACTAAGGTCATCGTCGATTACCGATATCAGTGGGTATGTCGTCAAAAGTGATGCCTTTTTGCGCATTTTTCTGGCCCCGTCGCAGCGGGGTGCAAACCTTTGGGCAAAAACGTCTGTCGCGATGTATTAGTTCCGCGCCATTCGGTGCAACGTGGCAGTCTGGATCGCGTTGATTGCTGAGAAAACCCAAACTTAACAACATTTCACATGCGTTAACTCACGTTTTCGGTGAAGGTCACCTACGACCTAACGTGCGCGTCCGAATGCGTTCCCACCCGAGAACTTCGCCTTTGAAAGGAATCGAATGCATGGAATGCAGGGCACCCGCTTAGGCTTTTACTTTTGGGACGGCGCTTGGTTGTTGAGCCAGAGTGCATTGTAAGAGGCGACGCGGAGACATGACGAGAGCAAACCTGGCAGCCATCCCCAGGCACGAAGGGCTTGTGGACCCGGTCTTAAAGAGTGAAAGCAGCTCGCCAGTGGCTGACTCGCGCGAAGGACGTGTACCTATCGGTGAATACGCCCCAGCATCCGTCCTCCCCCGAAATGGCGGAGGGATATTTGGATTCGCCGATCTGATCGGAGCGCCCTTCGTTCTCCACTTCTACTCTGGACAAGGCGACGGGTGGATACCGCAGAGCGCGTGTCTGGACGCTATTGCACCTGCGCTCGGGATAGTCGGCGTGGCGATCGTAAGAATAGTCTGCGCTGAACCGGCCTGTGTACGGCGTTACTTCGAAGCAGCACATTCCGGTTACCCTGTCTTGCTGGATTGGGAGCCGAAAGCCCTCGTCTCTCGGCTCTACGGTTTCAACCTGGAGAAAAACTCGCCCCGGTTGTCTGCGACCTATCTCGTCGATCGCCGCGGTGTAATCATTTGGGCAGCATTCGATATGGCAAAGGGTCATGCCGATTCACCGGTCATCGCAAACGCCGTGAGGCTACGGCTTTCCCGTCCTTCAACCGTCGACCCAAGCGACTGATCCACGAGGTCATCTGGCATGTCGCTTCTTCAATTCGACGACTATGAAATAGATATCGAGCAACGACGTCTCACCGAGAACGGCCTGCCGCTGCGGCTGGGAGGCAGGGCTTTCGACATTCTCTCTACCCTGGTGAGCAGGGCGGGAGATGTCGTGACCAAGGACGAGTTGATCGCGTCGGTTTGGCCGACGACCATCGTGGACGAGGGAGCGCTACGGGTTCATCTTGTAGCTCTTAGGAAAGCTCTCGGGGACCATGCGAGATACCTGATCGAGACGATACCGGGCCGAGGGTATGTGTTCGCCGGGAGCGTGCGAGAAATTTCTCGGGACGAACCGACCCGGGAGCCAAGTTTGCCGGCAGCCTACCATCTGGTTGGCAGCCTGCCGCGTATGCCGCGAAGGCTGATAGGCAGAAGCGACTATATCCGTTCTACGCTCGACCTGCTCGAGGGGACACGTCTTCTAACGCTGGCCGGCCCCGGGGGTATCGGGAAAACGGCGGTCGCGGTTTCGTGCGCGAATGCCGTCGCGGAGAGAAAGCGTGTCGTTTTCATCGATCTCGCCACCCTTGCCGACGGCGAGGTTCTTTTGCCGACGCTTGCCACCCAGCTCGGACTAAGTGCTTTTGGAGACGATGTCCTTCCAGGGATAATCGCCGAGCTCTCGAAAAGGAACACTTTGCTGCTCCTAGACGGATGTGAACGCATCGTGGATGCGGCCGCGAACGCTGTGGAAGTCATACTCCGGGAATCTCCGACGACCCAAATACTTGCGACAACGCGGGAGCCGTTGAGGACCTCATTGGAGAAGGTACGGCAAGTAGCGCCGCTCGAGTTTCCGGGCGACGCTCAGGAAATCCCAGATATCCGAACCTTTCCTGCGGTCGAGCTATTTGTCTCGCTGGCGGCTCTCGCCGGCGACAATCTCGATCTATCCGGGAGAGACAGCCTCCGGCTCGTTGCGGACATAGTTCGTAGCCTGGACGGAATACCGCTGGCAATCGAACTCGCCGCGGCCCGCCTATTCGATATGGACTTGCTACAACTTCACTCATCGGTCGCCGAGCCGATCGCCTTTCTCAGGCGTGGCCGACGGACCGCGCCGCCTCGCCAGCAGACGATGAGAGCGACATTGGACTGGAGCTGCACCACCCTGTCAGTGGAGGAGAAGGCGCTGCTGCTGAGGCTCTCGGTCTTTGCCGGAACGTTCTCCACGGACGCGGCACTCTACGTTTCGGGGAGCGCAGATGATCCAGATGCCTTCCTCGAGGCGTTTGACGGCCTTTTTCTTAAGTCATTGCTGGTTGTCACCCAGCGGGGCGGGAACTTTAGGCTGCTCTTGACGACGCGAGATTACGCACGCGAACAGCTTGCACAGGCGGACTTCTCCCGGTCGTGCAGGCTCGCGCATGTGCGATATTGTCTCGAGCGCCTCTCCTCGGCCAACGATGAATGGGATCGGCTTGATCCTGTGAGATGGCGCGCCAGCAACGGCGAGATCGTCAACGACCTCCGTTCGGCTCTCCTTTGGACGCTTGGTGAGGACGGCGACGTGGACTTGGGCTTGGCGCTCACGGCGAAATCCGACACGCTATGGGTCCAATTCGGCCTTGTCGGGGAACAACATGCGGTATCCGAGCGGGCTTTAAGGCTGTTCGAAGCGAGGGGCGTTGCTGACACGGGCCTCGAAATGAAGCTTCGGATCCTGTACGGCGTCGCGCTTTACCATTCCAAGACCTTCGAACGAAATCGCGAGGTTATCGATCAGTATGAAAGGGTTTTAGACCTCGCTGCGCAATCTCGCGACATTTCCATGTTGATGCGGGCCATAGCCGGGGCCGCGGCTATACATACGGCCAACGGCCACTACCAGAAGGCGCTCGACCTCGTTCATCGTTTCGATAGAGAGTTCGATCAAATGCCTCCGCAGGCCAGAAGCCATTTCTTGAACCACAACTACCATTACATCGGCGATTTCAACAAAGCCATGGAGCACGCGCGAATTGCGCTCGTACCGCCGATGGAAGCCCCGAAAACCGCTCCAAATAGCGCGAGCTATTTCGACGTTCGCATCAGCGCCTTTTCCGTGATCGTGAAGACGCTATGGATACAAGGGCGGTATTCCGACGCGCAAGCCACCCTCCACGAGGCCCTGAATGAGGTCTCGGAGAAAGATCACGCGATTTCGACATGCCTTTATCTGGCCGCCTCCGCCTGCCCGACCGCGCTTGGCATAGGTGACGCCGTCCTCGGGGCAAGTCTGATGGGAATGCTCCGCGAGGTATCGACGAGGCACTCGCTTCTTAGGTGGAAAGCCTGGGGGCAGGCCTACGAAGAGGTCGTCGCTGCGACAGAGGAAAACGATCCGGCGGCGTTCGAGCGAACGGTATCGCGGTTAGGAGGAACACCTTTCGAAAACTGCCTCGTCATCGGCGGCCATCTCGCCAGCACCGAACTCCTAGAGCGGATCGTACCTGAGGGTACCTGGTGCGGCGCTGAGGTCCTGAGGCTGCGCGGCGAGTTGGCAATGTTGATTTCGCCGGGAGCTGGGCGCGAACTCCTGCAGATGGCTCACGATCTAGCCGTAAAGCAGGCCGCAAGCACCTTTACCTTGAGATGCGCGACCAGCCTTCACCGGCACTCCCCACCGGATCGTAAAAGCGCCTCGAGGAGAGCGCTTCTCGAAGCCCTGGATGCGGTGGAGTACCGGGAAGACATAGCCGATGTGGCTGATGCCGCTTCGCTTCTCTAGCCGCGAATCTGGGTTGATCAGCTTTTGCGGTTCGATTCGAACAGGAACCACACGCGGCCTTCGGCTTCGTCCACCCAACCTTCAAGAAGGCTCGTTGTCGCGAAGTCGCCATGCTCGGAAGTCAGTTCGTGGACCTGCCTCATTATCCCGATCAACTGTTCGTTGTCGCTCTTGAGTTCCGCGAGCATGTCTTCGGCGGTGACGAAGTCCGAGTCGTTTTCGAGTAGTCGCTGCACGCGCGCGATATGGCCGATAGACCGCAGGGTCGTGCCACCAATCTTCCGGCCGCGCTCGGCGATCGCGTCCGTCATGCCGATCAACTGATCCCCATGATCGTCCAGCATGAGGTGGAAATCGCGGAAATGGGGCCCTGAGAGATGCCAGTGAAAATTCTTTGTCTTGATATAGAGCGTGAACACGTCTGCCAGCAAGGCGGTCAGCGCGCCCGAGATGTCGTTGCGTGCGTTCTGGCCGAGGCCGGTCGGGGTGTTGAGCGGTGCTTTTCGCCGCGTCGTCGGGGAAGTCTGTTCCATAGAGATCTCCTTCTGGTTCTGTCGGATGCGGATAGCGCTAGCGCAACCCATCCGGGGACAGTGGAACCTGAAGGGCACTGGACATGATTTATTGCATAATCGTGCCGTTCTCTCCGTGCCGATCCCCTCTCCGTCGGCTCTGGCAAGACTTAAAGCCTAGCGACAACCGAGGGATAAGGAGATATTCATGTTTATGGAGACGGCCATTGGGACGGCCGGCTGCAAGAGGGCCTGGGCGGCATGACTGAACCGATACGAAGACCTGTTTTCCTGACACTCGCGGCAGCCTTGGCGGCGCTGGTTTTCTGGATTGACAGCATCGCCGAATACGAGTCCTCAGTCGCGATCCTTTACCTCGCGGCACTGGTGCTTGTTTCCGCGGTCGGCAACGGTAGGGAGGTCATGCGGGCTGCCCAGGGCTGCGTTGTCCTGACCGTTTTCGCGTGGATTGTGGTCCATTTCCATACGCCCACGACAGCGAGCGTGTTGCGCTGCCTGTTCGCCTGCATCGCGATCGGTGTCACCGCGGCGTTGCTTGTCAGCAGGAAGCGCCTCGAAACAACCCAACAGGACCTCGAGCGCAGTCGGGCCGAAGTTGACCTTTTCGCGAATTCCGTCCCCTATGTGCTCTGGCGGTCGAACCCTCGTGGCGAGATCGAGTATTTGAACGCGAGCTGGACGGCCGTGACGGGATTGGATCGGCTAACGGTCCTGGAGGGGCAGCGCTACAACGATGTCGTCCATCCCGACGACATCCCGATCCTGAACGAGACCGTGTCCGCCGCGGTCGCCAACAGGACCGTCACGAATCTCAAGGTGAGAATCCGCCAGGCGAATGGCTCGTATCGTTGGATGCAGATCTATGACAATCCGGCCTACTCACCCCTGACGGACCAAGTGGAACGCTTCGGCGGACTATCCGACGTCCACGACGAGGTCGTCGCGAAGCAGGAGCTTCAGGTGGTCCGAGACGAACTCGAGACCAGTCGGACGGAGCTGGTGAACTTCACGGACTCGGTTCCGCAGATTTTGTGGCGGGCCGATGCCTCGGGCAGGATCGACTTCTTCAACCGCCGTTACACCGAAATCACCGGCAGGGATGTCAAGACGACGATCGACCGGCAAGATTATGCCGACGATATCCATCCGGATGACCGGGAACGGTTATCGGATGTCTGGAACGAAGCGCTCTCCGGCCACGCCGAGGTCCGCGCGACCTACAGATTGCGTCATGCCAGGGGGGAATACCGGTGGATGTCTTTGGTGGGGCGGCCGGTTCGGCTGGGCGAGAGTTCTGGGGATGTAAGGTACTACGGCGGCATTTCGGATATCAACGATGAAGTGACCTCGCATCAGAAGGTGAAGGAACTCAACGAGACACTGGAACAGCGCGTTGCAGAGCGGACCTCGGAGCTTGTGCTGACAGAACAGAGGTACGCCGGGCTGTTCGACGTCAGCAACATGACGTTCGCGGAGATGGACTTCAGCGCCGCGGAGACGATGCTCGACGCGATCAAGGAGCGTGGCGTTACCGATCTGCCGGCATATATGACCGCACACCCCGACGAGCTCGCACGCACGCTCGGGGCGATCCGGACCACCCGGGTAAACGAGGCGCTCGCTCGACTGATGGGATACGAGAGCGTTGCCGACCTTGTCGCCAATCCGCCGGCGCAGAACGCGGAGGACGGAACCGAAGTGTTGCTTCGCCAGCTGGACATGTATTTCACCGGCATCCATCACATCGACGGACGTACCGTACTGGTAGGAAAAGGAGGCCGGAGAATTCCTGTCTACTTCACTGTGACCCGGCTTTCGGACGGCCTGCATCTATCCAGCCACCTCGACCTCTCAGAACAGGAGCGCATCGAGGAGATGCGCCAGGCTGCGCAGGCTGAAATGGCCCGGGCTAACCGTATAGCGACCGTTGGGGCGTTTTCCGCCTCGATCGCTCACGAGCTGAACCAGCCTATCACCTCCATGGTGTTCGACGCGCGGACCGGCTTACGAATGGTGGGTCGCGAGCCCCCCGACATCGAAGGAGTGGACCGCATTCTGCAGCGCATGGAAAAGAACGCGCAGCGGGTGGCGGGCATCGTTCAGCGGACCCGTGAAAACCTCGTGGGACGACGGCGCGCCGTCGGTGCCATCAACCTCCAGCAGCTCGTCCTGGAAACACGTGATCTCATAGACCATGACCTCAAAAGGGCCGATGTTGAATTGGAGGTCATCTGCTTGAAGGCCGTGCCGGAGATCATGGGTGATCCCGTTGAGCTGCAACAGGTGTTCGTCAATCTGGTCAACAACGCCGTCGACGCCATGCGCGGCCAGAGTGGAGCGAGGTGTGTCGCGATTGAACTGATCGCGAAAGACCGTTCCGTGGAGGTCCGTGTGAGCGATACCGGGCCGGGCATTCCGGAGGAGTATATCCAGAAACTGTTCGAGCCGTTCTTCACGACCAAGGCGACAGGAATCGGGATGGGGCTCGAGATCTGCCGCTCCGCCGTGGCGGCGATGGGCGGGCAACTGACCGTCGTCAATCTGCCTCAGGGAGGAGCGCGTTTTTCGTTCGACCTTCCGTTCGCCGTCGAGCGGACCGAGTAAAGCGTGGGCGCTCCCATTCGGACGGCAATTACGATCGGGGCTGTTTCTTACAATACCCTATCCCACACACTGGCATTCTCCGGCCGAGTAAGAAGGCATGCCGCCCTCCGTGGCAGTCGCATGCGTTTAGAGTGGCAGAGAGGATCAGTCATGCAGGACGAACGTCCGGAAGGAATTGAGCGATACGATGACCCGGCTGGCGGTTGGGGTGCGCTCAAGGCAGTCGCGAAGACCCTCGCCCATCAGCAGGTGGTCGCTCAGGGAGCCGCGACGCTTCTCAAGGCGAACCAGCCGGATGGTTTCGACTGCCCCGGCTGCGCTTGGCCCGATCCCAAGCATACCTCGTCGTTCGAGTTCTGCGAGAACGGCGCGAAGGCGATCACCTGGGAATCCACGGCTCGCCGCGTCGGCCCGGACTTCTTCGAAAACAACACCGTCGACGAGCTCTGGACCTGGACCGATCACAAGCTCGAAGACGCCGGAAGGCTGACGACGCCGCTTTTCTATAACCGGAGCCGGGACCGCTACGAAGCCATCGAATGGGATGAAGCCCTCGAAATCATAGCATCGGAACTCAACAAGCTGCCCGATCCGAACATGGCAGAGTTCTATACCTCCGGCCGTGCCTCGAACGAAGCGGCCTTTATGTATCAACTCTTCGTTCGCGCCTTCGGGACCAATAACTTCCCCGATTGTTCGAACATGTGCCACGAGGCTACGAGCGTCGGGTTGCCCAAGTCGATCGGCGTCGGCAAGGGAACCGTGACGCTCGAGGATTTCGATCACTGTGACGCGATCTTCTCCTTTGGCCACAATCCGGGCACCAACCACCCGAGAATGATGACGACGCTGCACGAGGCTTCCCGCCGTGGTGTGCCGATCGTAGCGTTCAACCCTCTCAAGGAGCGCGCGCTTGAGCGGTTCGCCGCGCCACAGAACCCTGTCGAGATGCTGACGCTGTCGTCGACACCGATAGCCTCCTCCTACAACCAGCTTCGGGTCGGCGGCGATATCGCGACGCTCACGGGCCTGATGAAGATGGTTTTCGAGCGCGACGATGCGGACATTCGTGGCGGAGGTCCGGGCGTGCTGGACCGTGAGTTCATCGCCGAGCATACGGTCGGATTCGAAGAACTCAGGAAAGAAGTCGAGGCCACCACATGGGAGAGCATCCTAGATGTGTCCGGGCTTCCGATGACGGCCTTCGCGAACGCGGCCGACGTCTATATCCACGCCAACAGGGTCATCGTTTGCTATGGGATGGGGCTTACCCAGCACGAGAACGGTACCGCCAACGTCCAGCAGCTCGCGAACTTCATGATGCTGCGTGGGAACCTGGGCCGCAAGGGGGCTGGTATCTGCCCGGTTCGCGGGCACTCGAACGTCCAGGGCGATCGTACCGTCGGTATCACGGAAATTCCCAACGATGCCCTCCTGAATGGAATGGAGAAGGCATTCGGATTCCGACCGTCTGGGGAAAAGGGGCATAATGCGATCGAAACGATCGAGGCGATCGCCGACGGTCGCTCCAAGGCGCTCGTCTGCCTCGGCGGAAACCTCGCCGTCGCCATGGCAGATCCCGACGCGACGTTCGCGGCCATGCGCAAGCTCGATCTGGCAGTCCACATCGCCACGAAACTGAACCGATCGCATCTCCTCGTCGCGAAGACATCGCTCATCCTGCCGTGCCTCGGCAGGACAGATCTCGATACTCAGGCGTCAGGACCCCAGTCGGTAACAGTCGAGGACTCGATGTCCATGGTCCACGCGTCCCGGGGCTTCCTCAACCCGCCAAGTCCCCTGCTCCGCTCGGAACCGGCCATCATCGCCGGAATCGCAAAGGCGACGCTCGGCGACCGTCACGGTATCGATTGGGTCGGGTTGGTAAGCAACTACGACCGGATCCGCGAGAAAATCGAAATCGTCTTCCCCGACTTCTACGACTTCAACCAGCGCGTGCGCGTGAAGGGCGGATTCAGGCTCGACATCCCGGCTTCCTATCGGGTCTGGAAGACAGACACCGGTAAGGCCAATTTCCTGCTTCCTCCAAGTCTCGATGATGATCGCCTGGTCGAGAACCGACAGGCTCTGATGCTCACCACGATACGCAGCCATGACCAGTACAACACGACAGTCTACGGCCTCGATGACAGATACCGCGGTGTTTTCGGCCGGCGTGATGTCGTCTTCATGAACAAGACCGACCTTGTCGATCGCGGGCTTCGCGACGGCGACCTTATAGACCTGACAGCAACGATCTCCAGCGAGCCCCGGAAGGCCAGGAAGTTCACCGTGGTCGAATACAACATCCCGAAGGGATCGGTGGCCGGGTATTATCCGGAGCTGAACGTCGTCGTCACGCTCGAGCACTACGACCGGCTTTCGGGCACGCCGTCATACAAGAGCGTCCCCGTCATCGTTTCCGCAGCCGCCTGAGCTCCCCGGCCCGTCAGCGGCGACCGGACAGCCATAGAGGATACAGCCATGCGAGTTATCGCAGACCTCGAAATCGGCGACAGTCTCGCGATTGACGCATACGTCACCGACACTGCTTCAGGGGCGATCCTCCTCCTGCACGGCGGGTGGCCCGAGGGCGGCAAAAGCGAGGTGGCTGCACTGGCGGCGCGCCTTTGCAAGTCTGGGTTCGTCGTGTTCGCTGCGGATTTCAACCTCGATCGAAGTGGTCCAAAGGGGCGGGCCCTTGATGACGCGGTCGTCGCGCTCCGATGGCTCAAGGCTTCCGATTTCGAATTCGACCGGGCATGCGTGGCCGTTATGGGCATCGGCTTGGGCGGCACGATGGCGATCGAGCTCGGCTTTAAGGAAAGCATACCCGTCGCGGCATGGTCCGCCTTGATCGACTTCAAAGGTTTCATGGACCACACTGCCACTCTCGGTGACAGCGACCACCTGCGGGATTACGACGGTGTCAGCTGGGAGAGGATCGTTGCAGCAGGCGAACAGGTTCCGTTTCTGAGAGGGGTCGTGTTGGCAATCGTCGCCAACAACCTCAGCCTTCTCGCTTCGACCAGTCCTCTGGCCCGCGTCACTCACGGGGCGGAACGGATGATGCTTTTCAATTCGGCGAATGAGATCATCCCCGCCCGTGGGATGGCCCTGATGCAAGAAAAAATGACGGAGTTCGGGGTGCCATGCTGCGCCTGCCTCCTGGAAGGATCGGAGCATGGCTCCGAATATCTGCTGTCTGCGCTGCCTGGTACGATTCAGTTTTTTCGCGAGGCGTTTTCCCCGGGCGAGCCCGCGGCGCTCGCTCAATCATACGGGACCCCTGATCATCAGCTGAACGGTATCGCGCCGAACCGGTCGGGCGGAATGCACTACACATCGATCGACGCACACCTCTGATGGCATATCCCCGCGATGGCGGTCGTTCTTAGCTGCCGGGGGCGATTTAAGACAATCCCGCGTTCGACGTGCCATGCATTCTCCTTTGGCCACCTAATCGAGCCGATGAAGAACACCATGATCGAACAGCTCCTCTGGAACCCGCTACTCCAGTTCTCCGCACTGGTTTTGACAACGGTCGCGGTCCGCGTGGCCCTCGGCCGGAATCCCACGATCAGGTTCATCGTCAGCGTCTGCTTCTTCGCGCTCTTGACCGCCACCCTGCTGTCCCACGACATAGCTCCGTATTCTCCTGACCTCGGTGACGACGTGCTGTCACGGAAGATAACCACCGGGCTTCTCAAGGGCGTTTGGTGGATCGGCGGAGCGGTCGTCCTTGTCAGCGCTGTCCGATTGTTCCTCATTTTCGAGAACAAGCCGCGGGAAGGCCGACTTGCCCAGGACCTCGTTATCGGAATCATATATCTCGGAGCGGGTCTGGCGTTGATAGCCAATGTCTTCAGCCTGCCTGTCGGAACGCTGATCGCGACATCCGGTGCGTTCGCAATCGTGCTGGGTCTGGCGCTACAGAGTACTCTCAACGACGTCTTCTCCGGCATAGCACTCAACCTCGGTCGGCCGTATGCGGTAGGCGACTGGATCGTGCTGGAAGGAGGCTTCCAAGGGCGCGTGGTGGAGACCAATTGGCGATCGACACACCTCGTGAACGGCACTGACGACCTTGTCGTCCTGCCGAACAGCACCCTGGCAAAGGCACGCCTCGTCAATCTGACGCGCCCCGAGGAGACCCATGGCGTTTCGATAACGGTGCGGTTCATGCCCACTCGCACCCCCGCCGCGATCGAGGAGACAATGCGGACGGTCCTGCTGAGTAGCTTTGCCATCCTAAAGACGCCACCGCCGACGGCGCTGGTCGTCGGTATCGACAGCCAGGCCGTCGAAATCGAGCTGGCCTTCCGGGTTTCCGGATACTCCGCTGCCGGCACAGCGAAAAGCGAAGTCTACGATCTCATTTACCGTCACGCGAGGGCCAGTGGATTGAAACTTGCCGGACCGCGTGAAGTCGTGGTTCTACACGCCGAAACTTCTGCGGAAGCCCAATCGCCGAAGCATCCGGGCACTCCATGGCGACTGCTGGAGTCGATCCCACTCTTTGCCACTCTGACTGATGACGAGAAAGAGGCGCTTGCATCAGGCATGACACGCCGCACCTACCAGAAGGGTTCGGTCATCGCCTCTAAGGGGAGTAAGTTGACGTCGCTGATGATCATGCGGACGGGCGTGGCGGCATTGCAGCGTGTGGATGGAGGCCATCCGGTCGAGCTGGCGCGGCTGTCGCCGGGTGACCTGTTCGGCGAACGAGGGGTGCTGGTCGATGCAGCGGAGTCCGGAGACACGACCGCGCTCACCTTCGTGGTTATCTACGAGGTAACCAAGAGCAATCTGGCCGCCGTCATGCGCGACCGCCCGGCTCTTGCGGAGGAGCTTGGGGTTCTTTTGTCGCGACGAATGGAGGAAGAGGAGCATCTCTCGAACGCGAGCGCCCTTCCGCATGGCACGCATCCTGAAACGCTTGCCACGCGCATCAGACGGCTATTCGAGATACCTGCGGGAACTTGAACCATCGTAGCGGCCGCCTGTGTTCCGGCGGCCGCCGATCAGCCGACTACTTGACGTTGGCAAACAGCATGTTCAGGCCTTCAGAAATCGTCGGATGGGCGAAAATTCCGTCCCTGATTACCGTGAACGGCAGATCGCCAAGCATCGCCATCTGCACGACGCTCATGACCTCGCCCGCATTGACGCCCAGCATTCCGAACCCGAGGATGCGGTCGCTGTCCTTTGCGACCAGCGCCTTCATGAAGCCCTTCCGCTGCGATAGGGTGCGCGCCCTCGGGACGACGTCCATCGGCAGCCGTGCAACCCTATATTCGACGTTCCTCGAACGAGCTTCGCTTTCATTCAGACCCACCCGCGCGAATTCGGGGTCGATGAACACGCAATACGGAATCATTCGCCCGTCCGTGGTTCTGTCGCCGCCCTTGAGCTGCCCGGATACCACGCGGTAGTCGTCGAGGGAGGCGTGGGTGAACATCGGCGTTCCCGCGACCTCGCCCATCGCCCAGACGTCTTGCGCCGAGGTCCTGAGAAGATTGTCCACCTTCACGAAGCCTCGCCCATCGAGCTCCACTCCCGCCAGATCGAGGCCAATCCCGTCGGTCCGCGGACGGCGGCCCGCAGCGACCAGCAGGTGCGACCCTTCGAAAACGCGGCCGTCCGCCGTCGTGACGCTTACCGCCTGTCCGGACTTCCCGGCCACGATCGTTCCCGTGCAGTTGAAAGCCACATTGAGGCCCTCGTCCTGCAAAACGCCGAGCAAGGCGGCGCTGACATCTTCGTCCTCTCTCGGAGCGAGGCGAGCGCCGGTCTCGATGATGGTCACCTCTGCACCGAGCCGACGGAACGCCTGGCCGAGTTCCATGCCGATATAGCCACCGCCGAGAACGAGCAGGTGCGTGGGCATGTCGCCGAGCTGTAGGGCTTCGACGTGGGTGATTGGGTCGGCGGCCGCCAGTCCGGGGACATCCGGTACGGCCGCTGTGGTGCCGAGGTTTATGAACACCTTGTCGCCCGTCAGTGTCCTGACGCCGTTTCCGGTTTCCACTGCTATCGTCTTGGGCGCGACGAACCGCCCCCAGCCGATCACGAGCTCGAAGCCGCTGGCGTCAAACCCGGTCTGGTTGAAGGCCACCATTTCTGCCACTACGCTAGCGGTACGGTTGCGGACGAGATCGAGGCTGGTCCGGATATTATCGGCATGCGTGCCGAACTCGTAGGCCCTACGGGTAGCGTGCGCAACTTCCGCGCTACGTATCAAGGTCTTGCTGGGGATACAGGCGATATTGATGCAGGAGCCGCCGATCAGGCCAGCCTCGATCACGGCGACGCGCTTGCCTGCTTTCGCCTGCTCTATCGCGAGCGTCTTGCCCGCCTTGCCGCCTCCAAACACGAGGATGTCGAAGGTTTCCACTTGAGCCATTGTTGTTTCTCCTTGGGGATTGGTGTCCGTTCGGAGAAAAGCAGGTGTCGATGGCGGACGATTGTATAATCGAGCTTCACGCCAAGCCCGCGGCGTGGCTTTCGCCAGCCTGTTCTTCTCGGCAATCAGCACATCGGAAACAGCACGGAGAATCGTAATCCCGACCTCGTCACTCTGTGTTCCATCTTGCCCCGGAGCTGGCTATCCACGATCATGCGCAGCAATTTTGAACCTTGGTTCGGGGATGCCGTGCAGTCGGCGTGAGGTCCACCGCTCTCTCTCCACCAGAGGCCGATCTCGCCGTCACGGCAAGTCCACTGAATTAGTATCTGGCCGCAGGCGACCGAAAGCGATCCATGCTTGAGCGCGTTCGTCGCAAGCTCGTTCGCGATAAGGCCCAGCGCCACGGCCACCGTGGAGCTGACCTCTACATCGGGGCCTTCCGCCAATATTCGCGGCATGTCGGGGTCGTGATAGGGAGAAAGCACGCCCGCAAGTAGTTCTCTCAATGGAATTCCCGGATTTTCCCGGCCGTCGTTATCGAGAAAATGATGCACTTCGGCCAGTGTCCTGAGGCGTTGCGCGAAGTCCATCGAATGCTCCCGAGGCAGCGAAAGGTTCGCGAGACCGATCGCCGAAGCGTAGACGTTCTTGAGCCTATGCCGCGCCTCGTCGCGCTCCAGTAAAACGTGCGCGCTTGCGTTCACCAGTTCGCCTAGATCGACGCATCGGGAGATCGCCGCCGCCGCCGCCCGCGCGAGTGTCTGCGCCGCAGCGATCTCGCCGATCGCATCCGGGATCGCTTCCTCGGAAATGAACGCGGAAACGTCTTCGATCGGTGGCCGAAGCAGATTCGAAGTCACATGGGCACCTCCGGCGGACCGCGAAAGGGCGCAGCTAGACGTGCGTGTCCCATCCTCCATCGCGCTCGCGGCCATGAGGCGTGAGCCTGGATCGGTCAGAACCGGAAGGGCTGCATTCGGGATCGGCGATGCTGGCACGTCCACAACCATCCTGGCTTCTTCCCGGACCATCGCGATAGCCCTGGCCGACAGTATCCGTCGCGCGGCATTGCGGGCGATCTCCGCAATCTGGTCGCTGTCGTTGGAAGCGGCGATTTCCGCAAGCGCTTCTACGAGTATGGGATAAGGCTGAGGCATGTTCGACACCAAGTTTCGCGGGTCGCCACAGGGGCTGTTGATAGCACCATGGCTATGCCTTCGCTTCCGCGCGGAATAGGACGATTCAGCCTTTGGGGAGGCGCGGCTGCATCTGCGACGTCTATGCGCGACGATCTCGACATCAGCACACCAAGACATTTCCCCCTCTCGTACGCCCGAATCCTTCAATATGGCCGGGGGGTGTCCCGCGTATCCGGGTACGTGCACATCTAGCAATGAGGATACGACATGACCATCGCCACATCCCCAACCCTTAGGCCGCGTCCCCATAAA
>UCIV01000071.1 GCA_900472575.1 Hyphomicrobiales bacterium | reverse complement strand
GCCGGCGCCGAAATCGTCGACGGCGAGCTTGTAGCCGGAGCGTTCGATATGCTTGAGCTGCTCGCCGGCCACCAGCGTATCGAGGATCGCCTCTTCGGTGATCTCGATCTCGAACAGGGCCGGATCGATGCCATGTGCATGGGTGATGCGGTCGAGCGTTTCGGCGACGGAATACAGTTCGAATTCGCGCGGCGAGACATTGACCGACACGCTCGCTTCCGGCAGGCCGAGCGAGGGCAGTGTGGTGAGCAGCCGGCAGGCGCCGGTGGCGATGCTGGCCGTCAGCGCTTCGGAAAGATTGGCCGCATGCGCCGCCGCGACGATTTCCGGCGGCGGCACGGCGCCGAGTGACGGATGCGTCCAGCGGACCAGCGTTTCGAAACCGATGACGCTGTTCTGCGCAAGCTCCACCTGCGGCTGGAAGACGACGGTCAGTGCGCCGGACGAGATCGCGCCGGCGAGATCCTGTTCGATACGCCGCTGGCGATCGGCGCGGGCTTTCAGCGACGGGTCGAATTCACGCCACTGGCCGCGGCCTTCATCCTTGGCGCGATAAAGCGCCATGTCGGCGGAGACGAACAGGTCAGCAGCGCTTTCCGCATGCTCCGGCCAGATGGCGAAACCGATCGAGACGCCGGACACGACCGGCCGGTTGCGGATGACGAAGGGCTCGCGGCCGCGATCGAGGATGCGGGAGGCAAGCTGGCGCGCCTCGGCGGCAGCGGTGGCGCCACCGATGACGACGGCGAATTCGTCACCGCCCAGCCTTGCGATGAAACCGCGTTCGCCGACGACCTCGCGCAGTCTGTGACACGCTTCCAGCAGCAGTTCGTCGCCGGCCGAATGACCGAACGTGTCGTTGATCGTCTTAAATCGGTCGAGGTCGAGGATAAGCAGCGCCAGTTGCTCATTCTGCGCGCCCGCATTTTCGATGCCGCGTTCAAGCGCGACATTGAATGCGGCGCGGTTCGCAACCCCGGTCAGCGGATCGCGATTGGCGAGCACTTCCAGACTTTCATTGGCGCTGAGAATGCTTGCATTGGCCCGGCTGAGCGATTGCGCCAGCGCCGTCGCCTTCACCTGCGCCTCGATATTGCCGATGACGATCGCCTGGCCCTTTGTGCTGCTCTTGTAGAGCACGAATGTCAGGGCCAGCACGTTGAGTGCCAGAAGATGACCGCCGGCCGCTTCACTCATCAAAAGCGTGACCACGACCGAAAGATGGACAGGTAGGGCAAAGGCGAGCGCGGTGACTGCATGGCCGGTTCCGAGCAGCACGGCGCCCGTGGCCATTCCGCACATCAGGATATAGATGCCGCCGTCGACACCCAGCGCGTCGAAATCCGAAAGCATGAAGGGCAGGGCAGCCCAGGCGATGCCGCTGACCAGGGCGCCCAAGGTCATCAGGCGAAGACAGTGGTTCGGCTTCAATTCGTCCAGGCGGCGGCGTTTTATTGCGGTGCCTACGGCAAAACGCCAGACAACTGTTGCCAATGCGGCAATGCACCAGACGACGGCAAGAGTTGTTATGCCGCGATTGATCGCGCTCATCAGGAGCGCCGAAACCGACACTAGCGCATTCACCGTAAGCGTCGTGGGGAGGCGCTCAAGTGTGGCCGCGGCTTGCGCCTGCCTCACCGCGAGTTCAAGTCGCGGGGCGTTTATCTGACTTGTCGAATCCTGCAGCATTCACTAGGTCGTCACATTCACGGTTTGCAAATGTAACATAAGGTCAAGCTAATAATAAAGTCTTTCCGATACTGTGGCCGAGTGCGGGTGAGGCTCTGATCGGCCCAACATGCCCGTTTTCAAAGGACTGTCAGGCTCTTTCCCTATCCTCCTCACCCATGATGCCGAAAGTGTGAGATGAGCCGGCGAAACCATTGTGTTGAGATAAGGTTGGTCGAATTCGAAGTGCTGCTTTGGCAGGAACCTCAATGCGGATCGACCGTTTGATTACAATCTGTCCATCTCTCGAAAATGCCACATTCTGTCACCGTTTCCGCCCTAGTTGTCGGTGAGGATTCTATCGAACAAGGAGTAGCGCATGGCTCTTGCACGGCCCACGCTTGCGGCAATCCGCTATGGATATGGTCTTCGGCCCGGGCAGGACAGCCCGTCCGATGCCGATGGGCTGATGACCCAGCTTGCCAAGGGCATTGCCGCCAAGGATCGTTTTCCTCGCGAAGGGCTTGTGGGCCGTCGTGAAACCGCCACGCGCGTGATCTCGCTCAGGGCCGCGGAGGCCAAGGCCGCGCGGGAAGGCAAGCCGAACGAAAGCATCCGCAAGGAGACGCAGCGCGAAGCGCAGCGGATCTATCGGCTCGATGCGATGTCGCGCCTTGCGCAGGCCATTCATTCGCCTTTCGGTTTTTACGAGCGCCTGGGCAGTTTCTGGATGGATCATTTTTCCACCAGCGCGCTCAAATCCCTGCCGATGCGCATGATCGTGCCGCTTTACGAGACGGAAGCGATCCGGCCGCGCATGGCGGGGTCGTTTGCCGATCTGTTGAAGGCCGCCATCCTGCATCCGGCGATGCTGATCTATCTCGATCAGGACCAGAGCGTTGGCCCGGATTCGCGGGTTGCGCAGGAGAATGGTCGCGGCCTGAACGAAAATCTGGGACGTGAACTGCTGGAACTGCACACTCTGGGGGCTGGAAGCGGCTATACTCAGGAGGATGTACGGGCCGCGGCACTGATCCTGACCGGGCTGACGGTGGATAACCGGGCGCTGGAAATGGTCTATCGCCCGCGTCGCGCACAAGGCGGTACGATCACGCTGCTCGGACGCGACTATCAGGACGACGAAGCCGGTAGCCAGGATCACGTGCGCATGCTGGAGGATCTTGCTGCCGATCCCCGTACTGCCACCCATATCTGCCGCAAGATTGCAGCCCATTTCATCAGCGATGAACCGCCGGCCTACATGACCGAGGTGATGGTGGCAAGCTGGAAGGCAAGCAATGGCAATCTCGGTGAGGTCTACCGCGCCATGCTCGAACATCCGCTTGCATGGGAGAATCCGGGTCAGAAGATCAAGCAGCCGTTCGAATTCGTTGTGTCCGGTTTTCGCGCACTGAACCTGCCCGACGACAATATGTCGGCACTTCTGGCCGATATGGAAGGCGATGACGATGATGTCGGTCCGGTCGGAAAGGCGATGCAGATGGCCGGGGCGGCGAAATCGGCCGAACAGCGGCGCAAGCGCGCCGGACAGGCAAATGCCCTGACGCTCGGCGCGCTGCAGAAAATGGGGCAGCCGATCTGGCAGCCGCCAAGTCCGGCCGGCGTGCCTGACAAAAGCGATGCCTGGCTGACGCCGGGCCAGCTCAGCGAGCGGATCGACTGGTCGCGTCGTGCCGCCAGGTTGCTTGGACAGAAACTCGAACCGGCCGATTTTCTCCAGGTAGCGCTCGCGGATGCCGCGACACCGGAAACACGCAAAATTATCTCACAGGCGCCAAGCAAGCTGCACGGGCTGACCATGGTGCTGGCATCGCCCGAGTTTAACAGGAGATAGGTGGATGGCATCGATCAAGGATATTGAGCGTATTGCGCTGTCCCGTCGCGGTTTTCTCGCCGGCGCCTGCTGCGTTGCCGCCGCGCCGGTCCTCACCCCGGTAACGTTCGCTGCCATGCCCGGAGACAACCGGTTTGTCACCATCATCCTGCGCGGCGCCATGGATGGCCTCGACCTCGTGCAGCCCTACGGTGACCCGGCCTTTGCCGCGCTGCGCCCCAAGCTCGGGCTGACGCCCGATACGGGACTGCTCGACCTCAACGGCTTTTTCGGCCTTAACCCGGCAGCCTCTGCACTGATGCCCTTGTGGCAGGCCGGCCAGCTATCCTTCGTTCATGCTGTTTCGACGCCCTATCGCGACCAGCGAAGCCATTTCGACGGGCAGGACATTCTGGAAACCGGCGGTGCCGACAAAAGCCAGAAAACCGGCTGGCTGAATCGGGCACTGGCCGTCATCCCGCGTTCCGATGCGCGCAAGGCGATCGATATCAATACATCGATGGAACTGATCCTGACCGGGCCGAACCAGGCGGATAACTGGTCGAGCCAGAGCGATTTTTCGCTGGCCGATGACGAGATCGCCTTTCTCGACCGGCTTTATTCCCACGATCCGCTGTTCGCCAAGGTTTTCGATGAGGCGAAGACGACGGGGGCCGCGGCGGATCAGCTCTATGCCGATGGAAAGCGCGGTTCTGGCATTGCCGATATGGCGAAACTCGCCGGCGGCATGTTGCGCGAGCAATACCGGGTCGCAAGCTTCTCGATCAACGGATGGGATACCCATGTCGGCCAGGCGGGCCAGTTCAAAAAGGCGGCCGGCGACCTTGCGACAGCAATCATGACGCTGAAGGACACGCTTGGTGACGAAGTCTGGAACAAGACCGTGGTTCTGGCCATGACCGAATTCGGGCGCACTGCCCGTGAAAACGGTACCAATGGTACCGACCACGGTACGGGCGGCCTTGCCGTGCTTGCCGGCGGTGCCGTCGCCGGCGGTAAGGTGCTCGGCACATGGCCGGGGCTTGGCGAAGGGAAACTGCTCGACGAACGCGACCTGATGCCGACCGGCGATGTTCGTGAAGTGGCCGCCGCCATGCTCTACCGCCAGTTCGACATCAAGCCGAGCAGCCTGAGCAGCCGGGTGTTCCCGGGGCTGGGGTTTGACGAGGGCTCGGTGTTTTTGAAGGGGTGAGGTGGTGGCTGAGCCAATTCCACCGCGGGTGTGACGCGCTTTAGATAACTTGCCTGCGTCCCGGAGTGGACGTCCTGTTGAAGCCGGTCACCGGTTCGCTCTCATTATGTGGCCTGCAAGCTGTCTCCATGTTGGGGCGAGGGCACAGTGCGAGGATGCCTTATTTCTCGCCTTCCGCCTTTGTCGCGCTATTTGACCGGCTTTGGAGAACCGTGATGCGAACGATATATTGGGACAAGCCGGTCAGCGTGGGCGGCAGATTGATTTTTGGCCCGCTGGATGCGCAGGAACACATGGTCAGTTCGTGGACTGCCGTGAAGGATAGCTCATTTGCCGTCGCTGCAAGCGCGATACTCGATGCTCTGGCAGGGCGGGCATCCCCTGATGTTGCGCGCGAGCTTTTCGAAAAGGCCTTGAGTAATTCCCGATAGAACCGACAGACATTCTTCCCAGACGCCGAGAGAATGATCTCGAACTGACAGGGACTGGCTTCCATGGAACTTAAGGTGTTCTGTTTTGTTGGCCATATGTCGCATCCCGCGACAGGGAGTAAGCAATGACTGACACTCCAAAGCCTGGTCAGCAGGACGATAAACGTTCGGATCAGCAGAACAACCGACCGGATGACAAATCAGGCGTCCAGACCAAGCCGTCCGATCGTGAAAACGACAAAACCGATCGACGCTAACTGATGACCCGGCTGGGTGATGCCCCAGCCGGAGGCCACGCAGAAGTACAATATCAGCATCGACTTACATGTGGGTATCGGATATGTTCAGCATATCGTCGGCAACCGAATTCGTAGGCGCTGACGGCTGAGAGTTTGTAACTCCCGCCTGCAAAAGCATGGCGGTCGATCATGACACGTAGCTCAGCACTCATTTCGCATTTTCTAAAACTACACGATCTGACGGCCCAATATGGCCGTCTCAAACCGCTGCCGGTTTCCAATCATGCTCAGACAGGCAGTGCTCCTGCGAGCCCCACATAGATGGGGACGGTCACGCGGATTGGTTTCGCGCTACATTGGGCGAAGCCAGTCTACGTAGGCGAGGGCGACCAGCTTGATACGGTCGTGTCAGGCCCTGCCGACGCAATCAGGTGGATGCAGGCCCATTTCAAGCACAAGCGCGGCCTTGTGTACTGGCGCGCTCACTCCCTTTGCCATGAGGCCCTTCTGGGAACACTGCACCATGACTTTGCTCGCCAACCTTTCGTCGATGCGTGGGTCGAGCAAAGCCATTTTGAACCGGTACCGGAGACCTAGTCGTCAAGCGTACGAATGAGGGAGCACGCTAGATGCAGATGATCCCTCGACCGAGCGGCCGGAGTCGGGGTTCTTCGGCTGCTCGGTTTATGTCTGTTTTGGAATGGCGATGCGACAGAGTAGTATCATTCTGCCGGAACCGGCTTCGGTTTGCCGTCCTCATCCAGCGCGACCATGACGAAAGTTGCGGCGGTGACTTTTTCCAGTTGCTGGTGACGTGCGCGGTGGGCCCAGGCTTCGACATTGAGCGTGATCGAGGTGGTGCCGACGCGGGTGATTTCCGTGTAGATCGCCATCGTATCGCCGATCTTGACCGGCAGCTGGAATGCCATTTCCTTCACCGCCGCGGTGACGACGCGGCCGCGGGCGCGCTCGGCGGCGCGGATGCCGCTGGCAAGGTCCATCTGGGCCATGACCCAGCCGCCGAAGATGTCGCCGGCCGGATTGGCGTCGCTCGGCATGGCCAGCGTTCGAAGGGTCAGTTCACCGGTCGGTCTGGCGAGTTCGGTCATTCCGGAATCATCCTTTGCAATTATTCGTGTCGGTCGGGAGGCGGACACTAGCCTTGTTTCTGGCGATTGCCAGTTTCTTTTGGTCATGGCGACCATGAGCCATCGTCATGACTTGGCTGCGGAGAATAACCCAAGAAGAAATGTGGGTTCGACTTGATCGCGCCTTGCCTCCCGAGTTCTTCACGGCCCGGTAACTTCCGATCATTATCATTTAATGAGAATTGCAAATATCGGGGGAGGTATCATGCAACGTCTTGCCATTTCCTGGCGTCTTTATTGTCTCGTCGCGCTGTCGCTCGTCATTCTGGCCGGCGCGCTGACCTTCAGTCTTTTCGAAAGTTATGCGTCTTCCGAACGGGAACGGAAGGCCGGGCTTGCCCAAATGAATGATACGGCGCTGGCCGTGCTGGCCAAATATCAGGCGATGGAAGCCTCCGGCGCCCTGTCTCGCGAAGAGGCGCAGGCGCAGGCAAAGGGCGTAATCGCCGCCATGCGCTACGACAATGGTTCCGGTTACTTCTGGATCAACGACATGCACCCGAAAATGGTCATGCATGCGGTAAAGCCGGAGATGAATGGCTCGGACCTTTCACAGAATAAGGATCCGAACGGTAAATTCCTGTTCGTCGAATTCGTTCAGGTGGTGAAGGCAAACGGCAAGGGCTTTGTCGATTATTACTGGCCCAAGCCCGGCGCGAGCGAGCCGGTGGAGAAGTTTTCGCATGTGGCGGGTTTCGCGCCCTGGGGATGGATCGTCGGTACCGGTGTTTATGTCGATGACCTGAAGGCGATGTTCCGCAAGGATGCGACGGATTTCGCCATGATCTTTGCGGTCGGCGCTCTTCTTGTGATCGGCGGGGCATGGCTGGTGGTCAAGAGCGTCACGACGCCTCTGTCGCGCGTGCAGCGGGTCCTGCAGGCGATTGCCGGCGGCGCGACGGGTGTTGTTGTTCCCTGCACGGGTGAAAAAAACGAGATCGGCGAAATGGCGCGGGCGCTGGTCGTGCTGCGCGACAATGTCGAGGAACGTGCCGAATTGCAGGCGCGCGAAGCGGAGCAGCAACGCGCCATCGCCGCCGAACGTTCGGCCAGCGAAAGGGCAATTTCGACCGCCGCTGGCCGGCAGTCGCACGCAATGCATGAACTCGGGCAGGCGCTCGAAGGGCTGGCGGCCGGTGATCTTTCGGTGTCGCTCGGCGATATCGGCGAGGATTTCGTCAAGCTGAGGCAGGACTTCAACGATGCGGTCGGCGCGCTCAATCAGGCGATCGTGGCGATTTCCGAAACGGGCATGATCGTGCGCGACAGTGCGTCGGACATTTCCGGTGCGACCGGCAATCTGGCCAAGCGCACCGAACAGCA
>UCIV01000073.1 GCA_900472575.1 Hyphomicrobiales bacterium | reverse complement strand
AAACGGCGGTGGAAACGGCGACCAGGGCTTCGGAAGAAGAAATTCCGCAGGAGATAATAATAGCAAGGGCAGATTTAATAATTCTGCGGGTGTCACCGAAGCCACGGGCGGCTACTCAGTTTCCGTCAAAGGCGGCACCGTCGAAATTCGCTATGCAAACGGGATCGTGGAACGCCTCACCAATCGGCGCTTCTCGATGACTGATCGGCGGGGGCGCACAATCGTGGACCGCCCTGCGACATCTGACGACCGGGCTCGGATTCAATCTCTGCTCAAATGAAAAAGGGATCTACCTGCGCCAGCGTAGGGCGGCCTCGGTTCGATTTGAGACGCTAAGCTTCGCGAAGATGCGGGTTGCGTGATGCTTGACCGTTTTCTCGTGAAGGCCGAGCTTTCTCGCAACCAACTTGTTACTCATCCCCACCGCGATCAGATCCATGACCTCACGCTCGCGCGCACTAAGCCCATCATGTTCTTGCATCGCGGCTGGATGCGGTTTGCGTTCTGAAATCAGTCTTGCGCTCAGGTTGGGGGGAACATAACTTCCGCCAAGTACAACCGTCCGAACCACGCTTGCCAGATCGCGAGACCCGATACCTTTAAGAACATATCCACAAGCTCCCGACTGCATCGCGGCACGCACGTCGTCCCCGTCTTCTGACGCAGTCAATATTATCACTTTCGTAGCAGGAGCGTTGGCGAGGATGGTTTGGATCGCGGAAAGCCCATTTCCCGGCATCGATATATCGAGCAAAACAGCCTCAGGACAGTGCGTCGTGGCTAAAGACACGGCATCGCTCGCCGAGCCCCCCTCTCCGACGATTTCGAAGCCTAGATCTCCCAAACTTTTGTAGACCCCCGCGCGAAACATCGGATGATCGTCGACAAGCACAAGGCGGATTTTCTCGGTCATGACACTATCGGATCGCGGATATTGAGGAACATAGTTAGAGTAGTGCCGGCAAAAGACGAATTTATTTCGAATTTGCCGCCAAGGCTTTCGATGCGTTCACGCAGCCCTGCAAGGCCTAGACCGAGCAAAGACACGTTTTCTTCTTTGAAGCCTTGGCCAGTATCTTGCACGATGACTGTAATCTCGCTGCCGAGAAGTTTCACTTCGACCCGCTGCCCTTTGGCATCGGCATGCCGCCAGCCGTTATTGAGTCCTTCCTGGATGAACCTATAGGCGCAGATTTTAACCGCCACTGGTATCTCGTCATTCAAGGGCTCAATCGCACTATCTACCGATGCGCCTGTACGTAATTGGTAATGCTCGACTGCTCGGCGGGCCGCTTCGCTGACTGACAAGGTCTCGATTTGGGGTAAGATCAAGCCACGGCAGATGATGCGGATATCACGTATAGCTTCGTCCAGGCTTTCCTTGATTGTCGCAACCTCTTCCTCGCGGGTGGCTCTATTGCTGTCGTCGCTGAGGATCTGTTCGCTATCCATGCGCAGAGCAGCGTAGGCCATCAGCTGTGCGGGCCCGTCGTGCAGGTCCGCACCCACCCTTCTGAGAAATCTCTCGTTGAGCGCGACCGCTCGCTGAGAGCCTTTCTTGACGCGGAGGGTAAGATCGAGGTTTTCCTGCAGTTGACGTTCTATTGTCCTGCTTCCACGCAGGACGATTGCCGAGAGGATCAAGAAAAAACCGGACGTTACAGTGATGGTCACGGCCCAGCTTCTAAAACGCGCCCGTGTCAGGCTGCGCTCGAGCTCTCCCGCCCTTTCGTAAAACTCTGTTACGGCAACAACCTGGCCCGACCAGGGCTGAAGGATCGGATTGTATATCTCAAGCAGAGGCTCACCAACCGCTCGTTCTCTATCGCTTTCAGGATCATCCACCTCGTCGAATTTCGCCACAAGTTCGCCATTAAAGGCTCGATTTCGATTTTCGCCACGAGGTACGACACGGCCCATAAGATTCTTGTCGTTCGAATATAATATCATGCCGTCCTTGCGCCACAGGCGAAACGAGACCAGCCGCTTTCCGAGAGCACCCTGGCCCAGGGTTTCGTCGAGCGTCCGCTCTATGGACTCATCCAGCTTCGTCTCGCGGGTCAGATCCGGTAGAACTGGCGCGATAATACTGTCGACATATAGGGCAGTGGTAGCGGCAGCATTCCGCGTAACCGTCTGTGCGATCTGCTCTGTGACATGAAGCCCGATAATGATCGTGGCAATTGCGGTGACTACACCTCCTGCCAGAAAAAACTGCTTGGCGAGATTAAGGGAGTTCACGAAATCTAGAGCTGACTTCACCGGCCCGTTCCAAGTTCCAAGATCCGCGATAGGGAGACCTACTTAAGACTGTCAGCGGATTAATCCGGAAGAAACGTTTGAACCGCTCACGGGGGCCTCGGAGATGAAGCCGACGCGTGGCCGCTGAACGGGATCGTTTAGGCCTATGAGCACCACCACCATTCCGCCCATAATGACGAGGATGCCTGCAACAAGCGACTTCATCTTCCATCTCCCATAAGAAGATTGGTGTGGCAGAGACTATCCACCACACCATCTTTGCCAAACCCACCGGTTAATTGATCACCTGGATCACCTTGCGGCTTGAAGGCTCGACGATGACTCGCTGCTTGTTCACGATGGCGTAGGAATACTTCGGATTTTCCGGAACCTGCTGGACGACGACGGTCGACGGAAGCGGTTCACCAACGACAACCTTTTCCTGTACAACGACGGAATCAGTGGGCATGGGAGCCTCACGAACGTAAGTCACAACACGTTCCGGCGGTGGGTCAATAGCGGTTCCCGCGATTGCGCCGACAACCCCGCCAACAGCTGCACCAACCGGACCGCCGACAATTGCACCCGTCACCGCGCCGCCGGCAGCGCCGTTCACCGTGGACTGCTGCGCCAATGCACCACCTGCCACGAACATTGCTGTGGCAAAAACTACGGCTCGCTTCTTATTCATCTGCTTTCTCCTTTTTGACCGAGGTGTTCCTCGCCCAACAAATGGAGAAGCTGTCCAACAAGTTCCAGGGTGGGACTTTGTGCCCAATCCCTTGCCGATCATTACGCCTTTAGGCCTAATGGGCCGGATCCTTGAGCGACCGAAGGCCCTCATCCAAAAGAATGAAAACCGACGGTGTGAGCAAAAGCTTTTTCAAGCCGCATTCGATCAGTTTCACTGAAAGTATCGATAGGTCGTCACACAGCGGCAGACCACAATAGCTGACCTGGAGATCCGCCCAATCCTCCGCTTCATGAATTGATCAGCTTTCTCCGTTTACGGTCTTGAGCGGGTGTGAACCTATTCCGACCCCATCCGATGGATTGCCCCAGTGACGCTCACGCGAGCCGATAGACGTGCGCTGTAACGGGGAAGTTGCCGCGCTATTTGTTTGGTGGTAATAATTACTACCAAACAAAGTGGAGGTGTCTATGCCCAATGTTGAAAAGGTAAGCGTCTCGATGACCCCGCAACACGCGGAGCTGTTGCGCGATGCCGTTAATAGCGGCGCGTATGCCAGCGGGAGCGAAGTTGTACGCGAAGCCATGCGTGACTGGTCGGCCAAGTGGATGCAGAAGCGCGACGATATCGCTAAGCTACGTGCGATGTGGGAAGAAGGCAAAGCGAGCGGACCTGCCGTCGAAGTGGATTTTGATGCAGTGCTTGAGGAAGCTCGCCAGGAAGTAAAGTCTCCCGCTCCTCATGCACGCTAAGCTTCTCTGGACGCCGAAAGCGCGTGCCGACATTAAGAAAATTTACGTTGAGATAAGTCGCGATCAGCCTCTCAGCGCGGAGCGATACTTTGCCAATTTTCGTCGCAGGGCGGAAATGCTCATCGCGCATCCGCGTTTGGGCGAGCGTTACCCGGAGGTATTCCGTACCGCCCGGATGTTGGTCGAAGCCCCCTATTTCCATACTTTACGAGACAATGCCCGACTCCGACGACGGTCCTGTTCATGCAGTTGAGATCGTACGAGTAGTGGACGGTCGGCGCGACCTTTCCGCTCTGTTTTGAGAGCCAAAGGGCTCGGATTACGCTGTAAGCAAGGTCACGCGCCTTGACAGGATTCGAACCCTCAATCTGTCATAATAAAAATCCTAAACCATTGAGGTACCGGTACGATCAGTGGACAGGCACTGCTTTTGGGTCCCAGTTAATCGGCGTCCCTTCGGCACGATCATCGGTGTGCCCGATATCGGATCGGGCATGACAATCGAGGGGAGGTTGAAGACGGTCTGGAGGAGGTCCGCGGTGACGATTTCGGTGGGCTTGCCTTGGGCGACGATTGCGCCATCCTTCATCGCGATGAGATGCGAGGCGTAGCGGCAGGCGTGATTTAGGTCATGCAGGACCGCGACGATCGTGCGGCCTTCGTCATTCAGATCGGCAAGAAGATCGAGAAGTTCGATCTGATGGGCGATGTCCAGGAACGTCGTCGGTTCGTCGAGAATCAGGATTGGCGTTTCCTGCGCCAGAACCATTGCTACCCAAAACCTCTGGCGCTGACCACCCGAGAGTTCATCGACAAGCCGGCCAGAGAAGTCGGTGACACCGGTTGCGGCCATCGCGTTCGCGACGGCTGCCTCGTCGGCGCTCGACCATTGCCGCAGGAAGGACTGATGCGGATAGCGACCGCGCGCGACGAGATCAGCGACCGAAATCCCATCTGGTGCGATCGCACTTTGTGGCAGAAGGCCAAGGCTTCGGGCCACGTCCTTGGCTGCCATGAGATGGATATCGCGGCCATCGAGGATCACCTGGCCATCGGACGGGCGGATCAGGCGCGACAGGGCCTTGAGCAAGGTCGACTTGCCACAGGCATTCGGCCCGATGATGACGGTAAAAGCGCCATCAGGGATCGACACCGACAGATCGCTTGAGATCGTCCGCTGGTCATAGCGCAGCGTCAGCGTATCGGCCTGAAGCCGATCACGGATGTCAGTTGGCAAACCGATACCGGTCATTTTCGACCCTCGCGTAAAAGAAGAAACAGGAAATAAAGCCCGCCGATGCTGACGGTCATGACACCGACCGGAAGCTGGACACCCAGCGCATGCTGCGCGACCCAATCGGCGATCAGGAGCAGCAGTCCGCCGGCAAGGCCTGAAGTGCCGAGCGTGGGGCCGGCGGATCGTGTGAGACGGCGGGCGATCTGGGGGGCGACAAGTGCAATGAAGGAGATCGGCCCGGCGGCGGCGGTGACGATTGCCGTGAGAGCAACACCCAATACCATCAGGATCAGCCGGGACCGGTTGACATCGACGCCCGAGGCACGGGCCACGTCATCGCCCATCTCCATCTGGCGCAGCGGTCGTGAAAAGAGAAGTGTTGTCGGCAGGAGGATGACGACCGCGAGCATCACCGGGATCAGTTGCTCAACACCGAGACCGTTGAGCGAGCCTGCCCCCCAGATCGCCGCCGACATCGCCACCTGCAGTTCCGCCTCGCGGATCATCCAGGCATTGAAGGCACCAAGCATGGCGGCAACACCTATTCCGACGATAATCAGCCGAAAGCCATGAATGCCCCGGTGCCAAGCCAGCAGATAGACCAGCGCTGCGGTGACGATGCCGCCGACCAATGCACCTGCAGCCGTCTCGTAATATCCGCCAGAGAAAAGCAGGATGACGATCAGCGCTCCGGTATAAGAGCCGGCCGAGAAGCCGATAATGTCGGGGGAACCTAGCGGATTGCGGGTCAGCGACTGGAAGATCGCCCCGCTCATGCCAAGACAGGCGCCCAGCAGGAAGGCGAGCGCCACCCGAGGCAGCCGCCATTCCACCACGATCATCCGCAGCGTTTCATCCTCAATACCTAAAAGTGTCCGAACCACCTTAATGGCTGGTATAGGATACGTGCCGCTCATCAATGAGGTTATCGCCACAATCCCAGCCACCAGCAGGATGCCGGCGCCAACCACAAGCCAATCTGCATCGACGCGAACAGACACTCGCTCGCTCAGACAGCGTAACCGAAGCACCGATCGGTCGAACTCGACCTCTGTCTTCTGATGGTCAATCATAGGCCACGTGCTTGTTTTCGGCGTGCCAAAAGAATGAGGACAGGCGCCCCGACGAATGCCGTAACGATACCGGCTTCAAGCTCACCGGGTCGCAGGATCAGGCGTCCCAGGACATCGGCGCCCAAAAGAAGAACCGGGCCGGCAACCATTGTGAGCGAAATGATCTTTCGCTGATCGGGTCCGACCAGCCAGCGGACCGCGTGTGGCACCATCAGGCCGACAAATCCAATCGGACCGATCGCCGCCGTCGTTGCGCCTGCCAGCAGGGTGACTGCGACGACTGCCAAGCTATAGGTGAATGCAATGTTGGCACCGACGGAGCGTGCCAGATCTTCACCCAGTGAGGTCGCATTGAGCGATGGCGCAACCAGAAGAGCGACGGCAAGCCCGGCGGCGATGAAGGGCGCTATAGCCGCAACGACATGCATGTCGCGACCGGCGAGCGAACCAACAGCCCAGACGCGCATCACGTCGAAGGCCTGTGGATTGATCAGCGCAATCGACGACCCGATACCCGCCAGCACCGCCGAAACTGCAACGCCTGCAAGCACAAGCCGGACCGGAGATGCTGCCGCAGATGAGCTTGGCCGATTCCCTCCAGCCAGGACGAAGACAAGAAGCGACACGACGACCGCACCAGCGAGCGCCGCCCAGATATAGGCGTCGATTGTCTGCACACCGAATACGCCTGCCGCCAGCGTCATCGAGAAAGCAGCCCCTGCATTGACGCCGAGTATCCCCGGGTCGGCCAGAGGGTTGCGTGTCACCGCCTGCATCAGTGCGCCGGCGACAGCGAGCGCCGCGCCACAGATCAATCCCAGCAAGGTACGAGGCAAGCGTACCCATCCGAGGTGGGC
>UCIV01000074.1 GCA_900472575.1 Hyphomicrobiales bacterium | reverse complement strand
ATCCTGATTGCCGCGCAATAACCAGGCTCCTCATCACTTTCGACTTGGTACACTTCGATCTGCGGAACTTCATTTAAGATGGATGAGCTCAGTCATATTTTGCCTCGGCGATCGTTCTACGCAGCGAAGCCCCCAAGCGCATTGGGCGTGAGCTCATAAGAAAGGACTGAATTCGCAAAAATGCCAGCGCCTTCACGAATGACGCCGTTTGCGAGCCCGGTTAGCCTCTCCGTAGAGGTACCGTCACCTCCGCACTATTGGCAGCCGTCCATCGACGCCGGGCGAGGGTCAGCGCACTCGAGCCAGCGAGCTATTAGGCGACCTTGAGCGTGGTCGGGACGCCACGATGGAGAGAATTTGCTACCGTGCAGATCGACCATGCATGATCAATCAGGGTCTTAGGATCGGAGCCATCCAGTGTCGTGCATCTTACGGAGAGGACGGCGTTGGTGGCGACAAGAGGCGCACCGTCCAGTTCCAGGTGGACCGTCACTGCTATTTCTCCGATCTCGACACCTAGATCATGCGCCACATATCGGAGGTCATTGCAATAGCAACCTCCTACTGCCAGAGCGAGCAGTTGCCCGCCGTTGAAGCCGAGGCCCAATCCACCGGCCTTGCCTTCCGGCCTATCGACCACGATGGTATGGCCACCAGCCCAGCCGACTGCTGCTTCCGTACCCACCACATTACGCAACTCCACAATCGACTGAGCCATTTCCTTCACTCCGTCCGTATGGGGTTCATCGCAGGCTCCTGGCGTAAGCGGACCATGTCAAGCCGGATCATGATTGACTGATGCTGCTGTCGCGAGCTTCCTGTCATATTGAATTTCAGTAGCTTGAAACCGGGCGTATTTGCTGGTTACTCTCAGCAATCCTCCGCCAACCTTGTTCATTCAGGCAATGTTCAAAGCAAACGCTGTACAGGTCAGAGTCTCCATCGATGATGGTTCCGGTAGCATTAGACATAATAAAACTCCTGTTTGGACATATTCCCACATGATGAACGTCTGTGAAAACCTTGCTCGACCCTGAGAGTTCCGGACTATCTGGGCATGTTTGAACGTATGCCGAAGTATTCAATGTCCGATGAGCTCGGAGACTTGAGAATGATGATGGTGCGCCTCTCCTAATAGGGTGACGCGCTTCTCCGAGAGTCCGAGCGAGACATTGGTGTGCTCTTGGGCGGAACTGGCCATCGATCAGCGTGAAATCAGCTAACTTTGCTGTATACACGACGCCTTGATCCCCCAATGTGGTTCCAGGGCACTGACGAGACAAGGCCGCGAACAGCGCCTGTACGATAGCAGACGGCGAGCTCCGACCTATTGTGAGCAATCTCCCTTTCACCCATCTATGAGGAAACACTCAAGGATGATTGTCATGGTAAGCCGGCTCAGGAACAAACTGACCGTGCAAGAACGCACGGCGATTTTTGAACACACCAACAAGGTTGCGGCCGATGCGGCTGAAGAGGAACGCCGTTTGCGCGCGGAAAAAACTGAGCGCCTTCGCCGGCTTAGGCTGGAGGGTGGCCGCGACGCTTCGCAGTAGCATGGAACTCGTTAGGCCCTCCTGCATTTCCTGGCAAATTCAAGGAGATCAAGACATGCCTCAGATTGTGAAATCGTTGAGCAGTTCTGCAGCAAGCCGTCGTGCCGCCCGACTCGCTAAGGGTTACAACCTAGAAGAACTCGCAATTGCGACCGGGCTGACGGTTGTGGAGATTGCTGCGGCTGAGGAGGACAATGCCGTGGTGCCCAAGCATCACGTGGAACGGATCGAGCATGCCCTCGGCTAAGCAGTTTGGCGATCAGTAGTAGGATTATGTCGAACGGCAAAGAGAGAAAGAATATCGAAAGCGATCTCGGGAAATCCGCGACCTCCTTTATCGGGCGGTTCAGGACCATATGGCGCAAATGAGTGCTGATGCTAAAGAGCCTACCAAACAAGCCTATGAGCGCCTGTCGTCATTGCTGGATAGCCTAGGTGGCAACTTAAAGCTGCCCTTGGACGATCGGAGCAGACAGCCGGGCGGTTTGCACGAATAGCCTGAGAGCCAGCGCGATGCCTGACAAGATCGGCAAGGTTTCGTGAGAGACGTTGAGCCGTCTATGTCGGTGGTGGTCCCCTGCCCCACCGCGTCCGTGCCTTCATCGACCATATGGTCGTGACACTGGGTGATTCACCGCTGCTGAAAGGGACGCCCTGACCCGGAGAAAAACAAGCAAATGCGCACTTCAAGATGCTTGATGCTTCGCCTTTCTTATCCGATCAATCGCGATATTCCGGCGCTTGCCGGTCCAGCACCCGACGGATGCTTTCCAGATGCATTCTGGCACTTTCCGAGTCCCCTTCGCGCATCTGCCGCGCCGCATCAGCCGCGACAGCAGGCACGACCGGCAGAAGTTTGCGGCCTGAACCCATTGCCTTCAATTGAACTTCGGCAGCACGTTCGAGATAGTAGAGATCATCCCAAGCTTCGGCGATGTTCGGCGCGCAGACCATCACGCCATGGTTTTTCATGAACAGGATATCCCTGTCTCCAAGGACGGCGGCGATCCTGTCGCCTTCGCTTTCGTCCAGAGCAAGGCCATTATAGTTCTCGTCAACCGCCACACGGCCGTAGAACTTGAGCGCCGTCTGGCCTGCCCAGACCAATGGCTCATCCTCGACCATGCTGAGCGCGGTCGCATTCGGCATATGGGTGTGAAACGCAGCACCGACCCGCTGCGCCATCTTGTGCAACCGCGCATGGATATAGAACGCGGTTGCCTCCGGCACGCCATCCCCGGCAACCACATTGCCTTCGAAATCGCAGATCAGCAATGACGAGGCAGTCGCCTCCTGAAACGCCCAACCCAGGCGGTTGACGATGAAGAGGTCGGGATGACCGGGCACAACAGCCGAGAAGTGGTTACAGATCCCCTCTTCAAGGCCGAGCCGCGCTGCCATGCGAAGGCAAGCGGCGAGGTCGGCCCGTGCTTGCCAAATCTCTTCGGTGTCCAGCAAACGATTGTGCCGTAGTGCAGGATTTGTCTTCGAAACATTCAGCTTATGCGCCATGTTAGTCTCCTATCGCTCCATCCAGCCCGCTGCGGCAAGGATGGCAGGCACCTTGTCGAGCGTCGGGACGATTTCATTCGGGTGATAGTCAGCGAGTGGTTTGCGGCCCGTGCCACGATCGATCCAGACAGTACGAAAGCCAAGCTCACGCGCTGCGGCCAGATCAAGATGCGGGCTGGCGCAGATATGCACCAGATCCTCCATGCTGAGGCCGAGGCTTTTCCAGGCATGATGGAAGATCTGGCTGGATGGCTTGTAGGCACCGGCCTGTTCCGCAGTGATGACGCGGTCGATGTGGCCACCAAGTTGGGCCACGTTTCCAGCAATGATGGCATCATCAGTATTGGAGATGATCGCCAGGCGGAAACCTGCATCTTTCAACTTTCCAAGGGTTGCCACGACCTCCGGAAACGGCGGCATCTGGCCGATCGATGAGGTCAGGATTTCTGCATCCGCAATCTCAAACGGAACGCCGAATTCGGCCATCGCCCGTTCCAGGGCAAGGGCGCTGACCTCGGCAAACGAGCGGTGCGGACGCTCCTCCTCCAGCGAGTGTTCATGGTGGTCGTAGATCGAGATAAAGGCCTTCTGGTCGATATCGCCACCTTTTGCGGACAGTATTCTGTCCATTGTTGCAAGCAGCCCCTCGTCCCATTGAATCAGGGTTCCATAGCAATCAAAGGTCAGCCAGGTCGGCTTGGGTCCAGTCAGGGTCATACGTTTTCTCCTTGATTTTCCCGAGATTGACAAAACCTGCGTGGATTGAGAAATTAAATCTCATCATCACCTTCATTGGGAAATCAAATGCGATTCGGGTTCGATCTGGATCTTCTGAAAACCTTTGCTGCCGTCGTCGATTGCGGCGGCTTCACCAAGGCGGCCGAACGGGTGCGCTTGACGCAGTCGACGGTGAGCCAGCAGATCAAGAAGCTGGAGGTCAATTTAGGCACCTCACTGCTGCGGCGGGACAAATCGACCGGAACTGTTGAAACTACGGAAGCCGGCGAGTTACTGCTGAGCTATGCGCGCAGAATACTCGCCATCGCAGATGAGGCCGCCGAGGTCATGCGAAAACCTCTGGCGCCGCGGTCCGTTCGCCTCGGCGTTCCGGAAGATTTTGCCGGGCGGCGCCTCATCGATCTGCTGTCGGGATTTTCAATCGCATCGCCTCACATAAGGCTCGACACGGTTAGTGGCTGGAGCACTGAGCTCCGGCGCCTGCTGGATGCGGGCGAAATTGACCTCGCGCTGATCAAGCGCGAGCCTGGAGATGGGGCCTGTCTCGCGAGTTGGAAAGAAGAGTTGGTCTGGGTGGAGAGCGCCACCCGTTCGGTCGAGACGGACCCGGTCCCACTCGCGGTGTTTCCCGTCGGCTGCATATACCGGGATCGCGCCATCCGCGCGATCGAGCGCAGCGGTCGTCGCTGGCGAATCGCCTATACCAGCCAGGGACTGATGGGTGTGCAGGCGGCGGTTGCCTCCGGCCTCGGAATCAGTCTGCTACCTTCCGACGCGGTTCTAACCGAACACCGGCAACTTGGGCCATCTGACGGCTTCGACGATCAGCCAGCGTCCGAGATTGCATTGGTAAAAGGACGGACAAGTCTGTCCAATGAAGCAAAGTTTGTCGGCAGCTTCCTAACGGAAATTCTGGAGCCGTAATGTCTTGGACAAAGATGTGCGGGTGACCGGCGCGGATAGATCACGGAACAGTTACCGATCCCAACGGTTAAGCCTCCTCATTCAACTGGAGGAAGATCATGACCGAAGAACGCCGACGCCCGAACCCACCCTATCCGGAACAGCAGCAAGAGCCGCCGGGCAAAACCGCTTCAATGAAACCCGTTCCGGATCACGGCGAGAAATCCTATCGCGGCAATGGAAGACTTGAGGGCAAGGTGGCGCTGATCACCGGCGCCGATTCCGGGATTGGCAAGGCCGTCGCCATTGCTTTCGCGCGTGAAGGCGCCGATGTCCTGATCTCCTATCTCAACGAAGACGACGATGCGGCCGACACCGCCAAATGGGTCGAGGACGCCGGCCGTAAGGCGCTTGTCATCGCCGGGGACATCACATCGGAAGACCATTGCCAGGAGCTCGTCGCGCGCGCGGTCGATGAGCTCGGCGGGATCGACATCCTGGTCAACAACGCTGCTTTTCAGCGCACCTACGGTGATATCGCCGATATATCTGCTGATGAGTGGGACACGACCTTCCGAACGAATATTTATGCGCCGTTCTTTCTAGCTAAGGCCGCCGCTTCGCATATGAAACCTGGAAGTGCGATCATCAACACGACCTCCATCCAGTCGCGACAGCCATCGCCGCAGCTTCTGGCATACGCATCCACCAAGGGCGCCGTTTCCAACTTCACGGCCGGCCTTGCCGAAATGCTCGCTGAAAAAGGCATCCGCGTAAATGCCGTCGCTCCTGGCCCAATCTGGACGCCCCTTATTCCGTCAACCATGCCAGCTGAAAAAGCCGCCAAGTTCGGGCAACAGACCTTGATCGGCCGCGCCGGCCAACCCGCCGAACTGGCTGGCGCCTATGTCCTCCTAGCTTCCGAGCTTGGGAGCTATATGACCGGCGCCGTCATTCCGGTCACCGGCGGCGAGATCATGATTTAATACTTCAGACTCCGAGGCCGGGCGGAAACATGTTTCCTCCGGCCCGGGTGGTTCTTTGCATAGGCAGCATTTCACCGATGCTAAAAAAATCCCAGCTCTCCAGATGGCGTCAAATACGCGTGCACAAACTGAATGGAAGACGCCATGCCGCGAGCTATCCATTCGGGCCGGGTGACAACTTTGACGCAGCCGTCCGCTTTGTCCCGAAAAGTCTTGTATGCCTCCGGTCCCTCTTCGAGGCCTATGCGGTGGGTGATGAGGAAAGACGGATCGATTTTGCCCTCCACAACCAGGTTCAACAGCGGCTCGAGATACCGTTGCACATGGGTCTGGCCTGTCTTCAGCGTTAGACCTTTGCCCACGACGGCTCCAAGAGGTACTGGAACTGCTGGACCCACGAATACACCGGGGACCGAAACCGTCCCGCCAGGCCGGCAGGCGAGGATCGCTTGGCTGAGGGCGTAAGGCCGTTCGGTTTGACGTCAGCTTTGTCTGGAGGGTTTCCATCACGCCACCCGCCTCATGGCTTTCCATCCCGACTGCCTCACGGCATCCGGTCCAAGCCCATTGGTGATCACGAGAATACGCTCCTGCAAATCTTCAGCGGTATAATCTCGCGTTTCCGCACCGGAGGCTCGGGCAAGGGCTAGTCGTTCCGGCACGGTGTCAATGGCAATGACCCGTTCAGCGCCAAGCAGAAAAGCCGATCTGATTGCAAACAGGCCGACCGTCCCGCAGCCGAATACGGCAACCGTCTGCCCTTGCTTGATGTCGCAGTTTTCGGCGGCCATGTAGCCGGTTGGAAAAATGTCGGAGAGGAACAGGACCTGTTCGTCGATCAGGCCGTTAGGACAACAATCGGGCCAACACCGGCATAAGGAACGCGCAGATACTGCGCTTGTCCGCCCCGGAAGCGGCCGTACATTTTCGGAATAACCGAACAGCCCAGCCGTTGGATAACCGATTTGCTTGGCCTGCATCGCGCCGGATGGATTCGAACGCTCGCAAAGCGAAAACTGACCCCATTTACACTGCCGACATTCTCCACAGTCAATGGTGAAGGGCACAACCACACCTTCACCGACCTTGAGCCTGGAAGCCTCCTCGGCCGACCTCGACCACCTCACCCATGGGTCGTGGCCCATCACGTCCCCCGCATGCATCCCGGGGACGAAACCGCCGTAGAGGTGAAGATCCGACCCGCAGATCGCGCAGCTGGTCACCTTGATGATCGCGTCGCGATCGTCTTGGGTGACCGGATCGTCTACCGCTTCGCAGCGTATGTCGCCGCTGCCATGCCAAGTAAGACCTTTCATCTGCGGTCTCTCCCAATTTGCGGTCGGTCGTAGCCCTGATCTCGTCAGAGCAATCATCCGCCGTCAGCCCGTCAGGAACTCGCGGCATGGTCAACTGTTCCAGCCTGTTGCTCAGACGCTTCCCGCATTCAGCCGCACAGGAAATGTGGGAGCGAACAGTCTGACCGGAAGTCACACCTGATATCGAGTTCGACGTTGCATCGAGGCTTCTGCCTCGTGCCGCTCCCACTTATGAACACCTCCAAGGATCCCTGAGGCAGCCACCTCATTTGTCTTGAACGGATCCGGGTCCGCGAGACGTTCACAACGGCCACACTGAGACGGGAGAGCTCAGCTGAGTTCTCTTTCGTCTTACAAGCTCGTAGGCAAAACATATTATCGGCCATGCGCCAATATCTTCAGTGACACAATGAACCAACATCAGCCGCTATCCAAATGCTCAGAGCTCTCCGGCCGTTACACTGAAGGCGGCATCACCGTCGTTGTGGAAATCTTCCGCCCTTCAGGCAGTGATGATTGGCGGATGGAGGTAACCAGCCTAGAATACCAGATCACCGAATGGAATGAATCTTTCGCTTCTGCCCATGAGGCATGGGAAGAGTTCATCTATGTCGTCAGTACGGAAGGTCTCTCGGTCTTCCTCTAGACGCTCTCACCACCACCGGAGATGTAGGTTGGCGACCGACAGCGACAGACGGCGAACGATTTTTGATCGGGTGCGCACCAAGGCACTATTGCGGGGAATGCCTATCGACAGTGACCCC
The DNA here is from genome assembly GCA_900472575.1 of Hyphomicrobiales bacterium. Classification (GTDB taxonomy): domain Bacteria; phylum Pseudomonadota; class Alphaproteobacteria; order Rhizobiales; family Rhizobiaceae; genus Neorhizobium; species Neorhizobium cellulosilyticum. The sequence goes on along the minus strand of UCIV01000074.1, from coordinate 635 downwards.
GAATTTCTGGCCTTAGTCGATCTTTGGATCAGCGGCGAGTACGAGATGTCAGAGCTCAGGTCTCGATACAAGGACCTTACAGCCCGCCGAGCACAGCGATCAAGGTCTGGCCCTCCCGCACCGGAACCGACGCCCAATCAAGCGGATACGTTTGGAGGTGTGGGCGAAGATGCTGATCCACGTCAACGCATCGCCCCGGAAGCCGACTGAAATCTGACGACATCCTTGCCGGCCGCCTTCGCATCGTAAAGAAGCGCATCGGCCTCCCTAAGAAGCTCGGAAATGTCACGCTTTTCACCCGCCCAAATTCCCCCAATGCTCGCGCGGACATCGGCGATTTCATCGGAAATCGCAATAGGCTCCCTCATCCGCGCGAGAATTCGCTCCGCCGCCGCCTCTCCTACGGAACGATCGCCCGCGACGACCACGACAAATTCATCCCCACCTGTCCGTGCCACGAGATCATGGTCCCTGACGGCTGAGGTCAAGCGCGCAGCTGCAGTCTGCAGGACGATATCTCCCATCGCATGACCATGAGCATCGTTCACCTCCTTGAACCCATCGAGGTCGAGCGCAAGGACAGCAAAGCCATCGGCAGACTGCAAAGCCGCGAATTCAATCGACAGCCCACGCCG
>UCIV01000075.1 GCA_900472575.1 Hyphomicrobiales bacterium | reverse complement strand
ACCTGCATGTGTGGATGGCTCCCGTGATGCAAGAGGCTTATTTGATCGATGCGCGATAGTCGGCGGCTTGCATGTGTCCGGCCTACGTAAAGGCGGCATATTTGGCCGCCGGCCCAGATGTGATTCGCGGATCGGGTCCATAACAAACTGACGCGCTCGAAGCGCCTACAGGTCTACTGGGTGTCCCGATCTCGTCTATCAACTGTCGCGTCATCTTCCCATTCAGCGCCGTTGCACCACAACCGCCAGGACCCGGCTGTTCCTGGCGATCGATACCTATGCCGGTCGGTAGGTCTCCTCGCGCGTCATCACCGCCCAAATGATCCTTGCCATTTTGTTTGCCAAGGCAACGGCCGCGAGTTTGATTGGCTTACGAGCGATAATGCGACCCAGCCAACTTTGAGCGAAGTTCTGCTTACTCCTCGACCAGCGTATCGTAGACATCGCGCCAATGACCAGGAGACGTCGGATGGTACGATCACCCATCTTGGTAATTCGGCCCAATCGGTCTTTGCCACCGCTCGAGTTCTGACGTGGCACAAGCCCAAGCCACGCGGCGAAGTCGCGACCGGATCGAAAACCGCGGATGTTCGGCACTCCAGCCAATATGGCGCTGACGGTGATTGGGCCGACGCCGGGGATGGTGAGCAACCTGGCCGATTCAGGCTCTTCGCGGCAACTCTTGCGCATCTCAGCTTCGAGAGCGTTGATCCGCGCGTTCAAGGCGACATACTCATCGACCAAGATACCTAGAGGCGCTCGAACCGCATCTGGGATCGGCGTCTTCGGATCGGATATCCGCTCGATCAGCGAACCAACATGCTGAGGGCCTGCTGGCGCGATCACACCGAACTCAGCCATATGACTACGGATCGCATTGATCAACGAAACCCGCTGTCGCGAAAGAAGTTCGTGTGTGCGATGCAGGACACGCAACGCCTGTTGCGTCAGCGATTTGATCGGAGCTGTGCGAACTGCCGGTCGCGTCACTGCTTCGCAGATGGCCGCGGCGTCCGCTGCGTCGTTCTTTTGACGCGCGACATAGGGCTTCACGTACGACGCAGGGATCATCCGGGCGTCATGGCCAAGAGCGCGAGGCTCGCGTGCCCAGTGATGCGACGAGGCGCATGCCTCCATTCCGACAACACACGGTGGCACCTTTGCGAAGAAGCTGAGCACCTCCTCGCGGCGAAGCTTCTTCTGAAGTACAGGACGGCCCGTTGCATCCGCCCCATGAACCTGAAAAACCCTCTTGGCCAGATCGAGGCCTATCGTCGTAATTTCGTTCATGGATGACATCTCCCCGTTAGAGCGATCATATCCGCTGGCCTATCTAACCACCACGCTCACTGCCATCGTCAACGGCCATAAGCAGGGCCGGATCGATAAGCTTTTGCCGTGGAATTACCCCGCTATACAATTCAACTCCCACCTTTGAGTGCAGTCGGTCGATTGCAGACATCGGCATCTCACTTTGAACAATGTTACGTATCTTGCAGCATCGACGCCGTTAGCGCGATTTAATTCGGATAAGGGGGAACGGATGAGAAACACTGATGTAGTCCCGTGGTCGAAGACGCCAGTTTATCCGGTGCTCCATGCCATTGGATTAGCAATGAAGGGTAAGCGCCTTAACCCACGGACTTTGGAAGACCTCCCTGTCGGAAGCGGCGCAATCATTCCGGACCACGTAGCAGAAGTCATCCACGTCTCAGGCAAACAGCTAAACCAACGAAAAGGCCATTACAGGATCACCATTGATGGACCGAGATTGTCAGGCCGCTGGATATTCAGCTCCGGCGATTTAGAAAAAGCCGCCCAAGAGGCGCTCCATTATACAGATCGTTGAGCAAGGCGTCCGCTATCGACCCATAGCGCTCTGCGGCGGTTGGCTTTTGATATGGAAATTCGGAGTTATCCAGACACGGTGGGATCAGCACATCGCTTACAGTCTTCCTAAAGTTCGACCACCTGACGAACGCACATTGGATAGGCTACGTGAATGCCGACGGGATCTGCGAGTGGCCAGAGAAGGTTAAGGGCTATCGCCCGACGGGCTGGCAGGAGGCGCTTAGCGACATCTCAGCCGTCGCTGAATTCTGCAAGTGAGCGGCGGTTTACAGATACCCGCGTTAATGTCTCTTTCGGCTTCGGATACTGAGTGCCAGCTCGAAAATGCGCATCTCTCGGTAAAGCACGAAACTTAACGGCCGATGCTCTTCGATCTGCTTTCTCAGTCTCGTCTTCAGATAGCCTGAGACGGACATCAATCGGTCACTGGAAATTCCTGTATTCTGAGCAAGGCGCTCAGCTAACTCGTTCATGAGATCCCTCTTCGCTATCGTCCCGAAGGTCCGAGCAGAATTTAATAGATTAGAGCAATCAACGAGGAATTTTCAGCTCGGTTAATTTTCCCTTAGTCGAGTCCAAAGAAGCGAGATCGCTGAGAGATGATTTCGGGTTAACGGGCCGCGGAACCTTTCTCAGTCTTTCCGGTTTTCCAGCCGCCAAGCTTTTGTTGCGTCCGCTCTAGAAGTAGGCAGGCCCCGTTGCGATCCCAAAGACGCAGCGGGGCTTTCGATGTCAGGGCGGCGGGGCTGCTCTCGGCCCGAGGCAGTCATTTCAACCTTCTTCGCCGCGTGTGCGATAACGCTGATAATAGTCGCGATCAATCCAATCTCGATCAAAAGCTGCGAGAAGAGAGAGGTGCCTGCTATCCAGCGGGAAAAGCGAACGGCGAACCTCGATCAACTGACGAAACTCGGGCCAACGCAGTTCGTGGATTGCCAATTCAAAAAGCTCAAGTGGGACACCATTGCTACCTGTTTCCCGGACATCTGCTTTAGTCAGCGTAATGCCAACGCGCCGCAAGAATTCTGGTCTGAGGCTCTTCTCTTCGCGTAGTAACTCCACTGTTGCGAACATCGCATTTTCGGCGCGATCACATCCAAAGCCTCCGCGGAAGATGCGAACCGCATTTTCGATGTAGATATCCGAGAGCTTTACGGCGTAGCAATCTTCCAATTCGGTGCCTTTTTCTTGATCTTTGGGGCATACGTTTAGCTGGCTCACCCTATGACTGCAATTGGCGCAATGCTGCCGAAGCGCGTTGGTCTGCCATTAGCCCAAACCGGTCATTGATGTCGTCCATGTAGGAACGCCAAAACCGCAAAACACTGCATCGTCGCCGCCAGGATAAACACGGCGGGGTCGGAGATTGTCCTCACAAGGCCGAACACCGCAGGTGCGAGGGCATAGGTCCCCTGGCTTAGCGCGACAATCAGTGGCACCACACGAGTGACATCGGCCTTGTCGAACTCGACTTGGGCGATGAGGGGCGGCAAAGATGTTGCGTTGCCAATGCCGAGGCCAAAAAGCAGGACCCCGATAATAATCTTTGCGGCATTGTCGCCGCAAGCCAATAGCAATGTCAAAGAGCCGAGTATTTGAATGCTGTAGCTAGCCGAGGCCACCAAACGACGATCTGCAGCTGCTGGCATCAGCCAACCGATGCTGCTTCGCCCGGCTATTGCCGCAACGGTCGCTCCGCCCATGACCAGCCCAGCCGTTTGCGGCCCAAAGAGTGGCACCACCATTGAAAATAGCTGAGATAGCAGTCCTATCTGGGCGAACAATCCCGCAGCCATTGCTATTGCAAGCGTTAGGAAACGGCGGTTCCTCCACAGATAGCTCCGCGGCCCCGACGAAACCAGTGGGGCCGAAGTCGGCGAGATCACCACGTGCCACCCGGTTCCATCCGGTGATTGACCCATAACTTCGGGTGATTTGGAAAAGACCAGGACAGATAACGCACCTATGGTGAGAATCATCGAAATCCCGACGATGATCGTGGCCTGCGCAAACCCGCTCGACACGATGAGGATAACCCACAAGGGTGAGAATATCACGCCACCCACACTCGCGCCATTGTATGCCATGGACAGGGCTGCCGGGCGTCTGCGGACGAACCAGGGAGAGATAATGGCATTGACCGCCGCAGCGCCCAAAGCAACCCAGCCTGTGCCGCTAAGGAGAGCGGCCGCAAACAGATGCCAGGGCTGGAATGCCAAAGACCAGCCGACGACACCCGTTGCGAGTAGAACCGCTCCGGCGACGGTTATGATTGAGATGTTCCAAAGCCGATATAATCGAGGGAGGTTTGCTACAACCACCGCGCCCACGATGAAATGCAGCGTTACGGCGCTCGATACGAGTGCAACAGACCAACCCGTTCGCTGCACCACCATCTGCAGATAAATTGGTGGCCCGTAAAAACCCACCCCCCCAGCCGAACGTCGCCAGAACGAAGGTCGCCGCGACCACGTACCATCCAAAAAAGGGCACGGTCGCGGATGTTAGTGGAGATGTCATGACTTGGGCCTCATTGTTGTTTGACCCTTGTCGCAGGTTCAGCGTGTCGAAGCTTCGATCGCGATCGAAGTGTTCACGTTTGTCCGCTTATGGCGATTTAGCGCCATGCCTACCTTCGGCCGAGGCTGTGTGAAAACACCAGCGCATCCCGTAGCAATTCGTAATCGAGCTTGGTCTGGCGGAATTGGCTCTATTTTTGCGCCTATCGGATGCTGGAAGGCGTCGCAGATAGTCCCGGTGGTTTAGTTTGGCGGCTTTTGGGGCCAAAAGGGCGTTTAGCCTCCATTTCAAGCGGCTATGGCTCTGATGAGCGCTCTTGCGCCAATCATATTGATCATCCGTTTGATGTTGTAGGCCAGCGCGTGCAGCGCCATTTCGGTTTTCACGTTTTTCAGTCTGCGCATCTGGAAATGAGTTGCGCCCATCCACGCCTTGATGGTTCCGAACGGATGCTCGACCGTGCATCGCCGGGTTCGCATGAGGCTCGGATTGTCGTCCATTCGGGAATACATAGCTTCGATCAGATGCTCGTGCTCCCAGCGTGTGATCCGCCGTTCCTTGCCCGATGTGCATTGTGCCTTGAGGGGGCATGACGGACAATCCGTGCGCCAGTATCGCCGAAGCATCAGTCCTTTTTCCTCCGTGGTATATCTGTATGCCAGCGCCTTTCCGGCAGGGCAAACATACGTGTCTGTGCCGCCGTCGTAGACGAAGTCAGCCTTCACGAACATGCCCTTCTTGCGGTTGTTCGACGTCTCCGGCCTCGGTACCGTTGCCGTAATCCCGGCCTCATGACAGCTGAGCAGTTCAGCTCCGTTGATATAACCACGGTCGGCGATGGCATCGAGCTTATCGACCTTCAGTGCTTCCATTGCCGCCTTGGCCATGGGAGCCAGTTGCGATCGATCATTGCCGATATTGGTGACCTCGTGCGTGACGATAAGATGCGTCTCGACATCAACCGCTGTCTGCACGTTGTAGCCCACCAGGCCCGTGCCTTTGCCATATGTCGCCATGGATCGGGCGTCTGGATCAGTCAGCGAAATCTGGCTGTCAGGCTTATCATTCAGCGTTTCCGCGATACCTTCCAGGCGTTGGACTTCCTGGCGAACACGAGCGAGCTTTTCCTGCAGCCGTGTGACTTTGCGCAGCGTTGCGTCGGATTGCTCCAAGGCGTCAGCTCTGCCCATTTCCTCCAAATACCGCGACGCGCTTGCTTCAAGGTGGCTGATCCGCAATTCGATCTTGCTGGAGGTGAAGTTGCGATCCCGGTTGTTGACGGCTTTGAACTTGCTTCCATCGATCGCGACATTGCCGCCGCTCAACACACCGATCTGGCGGCATAACTCGACAAATCTGGCGCAGGCCTTACGAACTGCCGAGCCGTTGTCCTTCCGGAAGTCGGCTATGGTTTTGTGATCAGGCACCAGCCGCCCGGTCAACCACATCACCTCAACATTACGCCCCGCTTCACGTTCCAGCCTCCGACTTGAAGGGATGCGGTTCAGGTAGCCATAGATGAAAAGCTTCAGCAACACCGAAGGGTGATAGCTGGGACGTCCGGTTTGCGCAGGCGACATGTGGCCGAAACCTGCGCCCGCCAAATCCATCGCGTCAACGAACGCCTCTATCACTCGAGCGGGGTGATCGTCGTCGATCCAATCATCGAGGCGGTCCGGAAACAGCGTAACCTGATCACGACTTATGCCTTCGATATAGCCTGACATTGCCACCTCCGATCGACGAAGATGATTCTACATCAGGACCGGGTTTTCACACAGCCTCGGCCCGAAGCGGTCAAAGATTGACCCACCGATACATGTCAGGAAACTGAAAAATTAATCTCCCGCAATCGGCGTCCTTGAAGCTCTCTTTGGCTTTGACGAGCGCGTCTTTTTGCTCTGGGTTAAAGCTGAGCCTTCTCTCAAGAGCGTCCACCTTTGGCGTTCGCTCGACGTAATCGTTACAATACTCGTCCACGGCCTGAAGAGCGCCAAGCCTGTGCAACTCGTCCTGCGATAGAGGCTCTTTAGGCGCCCACCGCCGCCCTAACTCTTCGAGAGTAGGTATTCTGAATAAGGCGACCGACCCAACCACCAAGACGAGAATGCCGACAGCTACCGCCCATCCCCATGGTAGCCTCATACTGGAGTTGCCCCTTAAAAACCGGACAGGATCAGGTTTCGGTTTGACGGTTTAAGAACTCACGAGGCGAGCAATACCCCAATGCCTTGTGCGGGTGAAGGGTGTTGTA
>UCIV01000076.1 GCA_900472575.1 Hyphomicrobiales bacterium | reverse complement strand
CGGAGCCCGGTCCCAATCAGTATTCGCTGATTATTGGATGTTTCCGAAGCGACAATCAGCTTGCTGGCCGATGCCCCGCTTCAGTGGTGCGGCTTATAAGGGCGAGGCCGCGGCACCGTCAATGGGGAAAAGTGCGAATGTTGAGAATAAATTTATAAGAGGTTGATTTGAAAAGATAATGTCCGCTCCGCCGTGTGAGGGCGATAATTTCCGCCATTTGCAAGCGCCATTCCAGACACTTTGTCTATGCGAATGCAGTCGAAACTTTTGTATGAAAGGAAGCTCGTTTTCAGCCTTCCCGAAGCTACGTTGAATTCGCATGAATGTCGACGACGCGATGGCTGGAATGGCAGGGCTCGAACCTGCGACCGGGCGATTAACAGTCGCCTGCTCTACCAACTGAGCTACATTCCAATGCACTTTCCTGACGCAAATGCTCGTGCCTCAGTGTTGGGACGCGCTGTCTACGTGCACATCGTTTGACAATCAAGCGTCGATTTTCCCCTCGGCGTGGAGGTGTGACCATATGGGTGGAGTTGGAGGTAACGTCTGAGTTCGGGGAGAAGCACACTAGCCTGAGGCTTCGCGACGACGCGATCCCTCTCAATTGCGCAGGCAGCCGGCCAACAGTTAAAAACTCAGCGGAAGGTTCATATGAGATGCTGTCCCTCATCGCATGCTGCAGCGCACGATCCAGTCTGGACAAACCCCTAGGTCCATTCTATAGGGCCATCTGTCACCACTTAGATGGTGACGCGGGTGATTAGCTCAGTTGGTAGAGCAGCTGACTCTTAATCAGCGGGTCGTAGGTTCGAGCCCTACATCACCCACCAGTCTTATTCTTTTCATCGACGTTTCAATGTTGTTTCACGTTCTGACCGCCACGGAAAACTCCAGTTCCCTGCGAACCAACCTTTGGGATCAGAGCACGAAGAGCAAAGCCCCTGCGAAAGCCCGGGGGACACTTGGGTCTCGGGTCACTTGTCACGCTCTTGAGATCCCATATGTGGACGGCCCCTGACCCGCAAGATATTTCGAGACAATTTGATCTGATCGCTTGCGTTCATATGTCCGGCCTTTCGTGGCGTTCGCACATGAACGCTGGCCAAGATGGTTTCCGCAACACAGGTGCCAAACATCAAGACGGCCTTGAGGGGCCAATGGGATCTTCGGAGTATTCTGTGTCTCGGATCGATCGATCACACCATCTGCTATTATCTTGCAAGTTGTAGTATCGCAAACACGTGGCGAAGATCAGGACGGCTTGGCTGCTTGCGTCCCCATCTTCATGCAGCGAATCCCGGTATGGCCGGTCCTGATTTTGCGCTGTATGTCTCTCCCGAGACCATGAGTTTCCAAGCTATGCGCGCCATCTTGTTGGCGAGTGCGACAGCTGCCAATTTGGGCGGCTTTCGCGTGAGCAGTTCCGCTAGCCATCGAGAAGCCCTGCCAGACCGCCGCGCGTGATGAATGACAGCTGTTGCTCCAGCCACCAAGACGGCACGCAGAGCTTCGTCGCCGGCTCGCGTGATACCACCGAGCCGCAGCTTGCCGCCGGTCGAGTGATCTTTTGGCGTCAACCCTATCCAGGCTGCGAACTGACGGCCGGATTGAAAGAGCTCCGGAGCGGGTGTCTTCATGATCAAGAGAGCCGAACCAATTGGCCAATACCGGGAATGGTGTTGAGGCGTATGCTGCGTTCGTCGTTGAGCTGCCATGCCTTGACCTTGGCCTCCACATCCGCAATCTTTTTCTCCAGTTCAGCGTATTCCTCGGCCTGGCTTATGAACAATTCCTGCGCGAGCTCTGGCACGGTTTTCTCACCTTTTATCCTTTCGAGCAGCATCGGAATATGTGCTAGCCCCTTAGCCGCGGAAATGCCGAATTCATTGGCGTAGCCTCGGATCGCGTTGGCGAGTTGGGTGCGGTTGGCGATCAGACGGGTACGGACGCTGATCAGCATGAGTGCTGCTTGGTCATCAACTGTCTTGACCGGAACAAACCGCATCGTTGGGCGGGCCATCGCCTCGCACAGCCCTTCGGCGTCGGCAGCGTCATTCTTGTTCCGCTTAACGTAAGGCTTGGCGAGTTGTGGTGCGATCATCTTCACCTCATGTCCAAACGAGGCGAGTAACGTCAATCGCGAACAGGGTGTGTCCAAGGCGGGAAATCCGCGTTTACGAACAACCATGGTCGAGCTCGCTTGGCTGTGGTTGCGACATCAACCAAAATCGGCGCTAGCAATATGGTTCAAAGAGCGCGTCGCTAAGAACGCCGGCCGCATGAAAACGCCGATGATCGTGGCGCTCGCGCGCAAGCTACTTGTGGCTCTCTGGAAGTATGTGAGTTCCGGCGTCGTGATCGAAGGTGCGATCATGAAAGCCGCCTAACGCCGGAAGTGCTTAGGAAACGAAAAATCGAATCCTCAGGACCTGATCAGTCCTGATCGATCCAGGTGAACGGACCGGTGATCCTTTTGGCCTTCAAATGCCGATCTTGAGTTTGGCCCCGTTCTCCTGAGCCCGTGCCCGTCGAATGCGGGATAATGGTGCAGCCGCTAAGGCGGCGACCGGATGTGATGAGGTGGAACGGCCCGCTCCGACAGCATCTAGTGCTAAAACGTGGTCGTTGCTCGAACGCCACAAAGGAGGGACCGTTCCATGAAGCAAGTTAGCACAATCGGGCTGGATTTAGCCAAACACGTCTTCCAAGTTCACGGCGCCGACAATGAAGGTTCGGCCCTGTTCAATCGGAAACTGCGGCGCACCGAGGTGCTGCGCTTCTTCGAAAGACTGCCACCGTGCCTGGTTGGCATGGAGGCATGTGGTGGCGCGCACTATTGGGCGCGGGAGATTGCTCAATTCGGCCATGATGTGCGTCTCATTCCGCCGGCTTACGTCAAACCTTTCGTCAAGCGCGGCAAGACGGACGCGGCCGATGCGGAAGCCATCAGCGAAGCGGTGATCCGCAAGACCATGCGCTTCGTCCCCATCAAGACCGCCGAGCAGCAAGCGGATGCGATGGTCCTGAAGACCCGTGCTCTTCTGGTGCAGCAGAGAACGCAATCGGTTAATGCCCTACGAGCACATCTGGCCGAACTGGGCATCATCGCAGCCGGTGGATGTGATTCAGCTCCTCGTTTCGCGGATCTCATCGAGGCCAGCGGTCATGCACCGCCCTCACAGGCCGTACATATGAACGCACCGTCCTCGTGGGTGAAATCAACTGGAAGCCTCTGGCACCGCGGGCCGTTCCACATATGAGGTTGTACAGGCTCGAGAATTGGGCCGGTAATTACTATGGGCTCAGACCGAGGATCCGTTACCAAGGAGAAATTCGAGGCCACTCGGATGAACGATTGACAAAAAACCTGATGTGATGGGATCAGAACTGCTGACCCGTTAGAGCCCGGTTTATCCTCGCCAGGATTGGACAGCCGGTCAGTAACATCAGAGTGATGTCAGACGGTCCAGTCTTCGATGCGCAAGCCGGCCACACGGTCAAACTCGCGACGGTTGTTTGTGACCATGATCAATCCACGCGAGCGGGCATGTCCAGCGATCAGCTGATCATATGGACCGATGGGCGTTCCATTCCGCGCAAGTTCAGCACGTAACTGGCCAGTATGGGTGGCTGCTAGCTCGTCATAAGACATAACTTCCAGGCGAGCTGCTAAGCCCTCAACCACGGCCAAGTTTCGTTCTGGGCTAGCCGACTTCTCTGCGCCATAAATCAGCTCCATCAAGCTCACTGAACTGATGCAAAGCTGGCCGCTGTGGCGATTGAACGCATCACGTACCTGCTGTGGTTTGTTCTTGATGGTGAAAATGCAGATGTTGGTATCCAACATATATTTTAACATTAGAAGGCTTCGCGCTCCTGCAACGCAGGCTGATCGCGCTCGCTCATGAAGTCGGCGGTTGCGTCAGTGCCTTCAAACCAGCTGTCCCAAACCTCACCTGCGGGGGCTATGATTCGAGTACGCCCGACCGCGACGATATCGACACGCTTCACATCATCCGGAAGAGCGACTGCCTTTGGAAGCCGGATGGCCTGGCTACGATTACTCTGAAATACCGCGCCCTGCTCCATGACATACTCCTCTGGCATCTACAGATGGGATATACCGAAATTAATGTGCGACAAAGGATATGTCAATGGGATATACGCCGCTACACGATAAGCAACCGTTAAGCTCTTGAACGGATACGAACTCACGACCAGTCAATTTCGCCGCCAGTATTTTGGTAGAACAGTGACTTAATTGTCGTCAGGTCAATCAAGCTCGATCAAACGATCACCGGTGTGCTTCATGTCACGCCACGTTTTGTACAAGCGGCTTCGGCGCGGCGCAGAGGCGTAGGCGCCATAGGTTGCAAATTCCGAGGCAACCCGCCCCCTGATTCCGAAATGATGTCGCCCCCTAATTCCGAGAAATAGTCGCCCCCTCGTTCCGAGATGATGCCGCCCCCTTTTGAGGCATCTTTGAAGGATGTTGTGCAGGTGTGAAGTTTCTTCCCTCGAGGTCGAGGAGGAAGGAACGCAATGCCTGCGGAGAGAGTGGAGATGCGGCGTGTCCGCGAGATACTGAGATATCGGTTTGAGCAAGGACTTGGGCACAAGTCGATTGCGGTACGGGTTGGGACTGCGCCGTCGACGGTGCGCGAGACGCTACGGCGTGCAGCGGTTGCTGGCCTGTCGTGGCCCCTTGGTGACGACGTCAGCGACGCAGTCCTGGAGGCGGCCCTCTACAGGGGGGCCGGGACGAAGATAGGACATCGCCGCGCGCCGGAACCAGATTGGGCGCAGGTCCACCGCGAGCTGAAGCGCAAGCATGTGACGCTGCAGATCCTATGGGACGAATACATCGGTCTTCATCCGGATGGTTATCGCTATAGTCGATACTGCGACCTTTATCGCGGCTGGGCGTTGAAGCTACCGGTGACGATGCGGCAGGATCATGCAGCCGGCGACAAGCTGTTTGTCGATTACGCCGGCGACACCGTTAGCGTCGTAGTCGACCGATTGTCTGGCATGACACGACAGGCCCACCTGTTCGTTGCGGTTATGGGTGCATCGAGCCTCTCCTACGCCCAGGCGCGCTGGAGCGAAACGCTTCCCGACTGGATTGAATGCCATATCCAGGCGCTGGAGTTCTTCGGCGGCGCGCCGGCGTTGCTTGTTGCGGACAATGCCAAGGTGGCGATCATCAAGGCGTGCCACTTCGATCCTCAGGTCAACCGGACGTATAGCGCGATGGCGGCGCATTATGGCAGCGCCGTCCTGCCGACGCGGCCGAGACGCCCTCGTGACAAGGCGAAAGTCGAGGCCGCGGTTCGTATCGTCGAACGCTGGCTGTTGGGCCGCCTTCGCCATCGCACCTTCTACAATCTCGCCGAGGTCAACGCGGCGATCGCCGACTTGCTGCATGATCTCAACGACAGGCGGGTCCTCCGCCGGGTCGGCGTCACGCGCCGCCAATTATTTGAAGAGCTCGACCTGCCTGCTCTAAGGCCATTGCCTGTGGAACGCTATGTCTTTGCGGAATGGCGTATCCGACGTGCTGGATTGGATTACCACGTCGAGATCGAGCGGCATTATTATTCCGTCCCGTATCGCTTCGCTCGCGAGCAAGTCGAGGCGCGCATCACCGCCAATACGATCGAGATCTTCCACAAAGGCGAACGGATAGCCGCTCATCGCCGCTCCAGCGGTAACGGCAAGCACACGACGACCCCCGATCACATGCCCTCGGCCCACCGCCGTTTTGCCGACTGGACGATCGAACGCATTCAACGCGAGGCCACGTCCATCGGGCCGGAGGTTGCGTTGCTATGCGAAAAGATCCTCGCCGACCGGCCGCACACGGTTCGGTGCGCTCCATCCTCGACAATCATCTCGATCGAGCCGCCACCACCAATGGACCAGCCTCGCATGAGCCTATCCACCACGAAAACATCCGCGGACCTCGCTACTACCACTAAGGAGAAAGAAGAATGCTTGCTCATCCAACACTCGACAAACTCAACGCCATGGGCCTGGCCGGCATGGCAAAGGCCTTTGGGGAGCTCATCTCCAACGGTGAAGCTGAACATCTCTCGCACGCTGAGTGGCTGGGATTGCTGCTCGAACGGGAATGGAGTTCCCGCTACGATCGCAAGCTTGCTGCCCGGCTCAGGTTCGCCAAGCTGCGCCACCAGGCGACCCCGGAAGATGTCGACTATCGCAGTGCACGCGGCCTCGATCGCGCACTCTTCATGAAGCTCCTCGGGGGCGACTGGATTAATGCTCACGACAATCTGGCAATCTGCGGCCCCTCAGGTGTCGGAAAAAGCTGGCTAGCTTGCGCACTCGGTCACAAGGCGTGCCGTGACGATCGCTCTGTTCTTTATCAGCGCGTCCCAAGGCTGTTTGCCCAGCTCGCGCTTGCTCGCGGCGACGGCAGGTATGCCCGGCTGCAAAGTACGCTGGGTCATGTCCAGGTCCTGATCTTGGATGATTGGGGTCTCGAACCGCTCAACGAACCGGCGCGACACGATCTGTTGGAAATACTCGAGGACCGCTATGGCCGCCGGTCAACGATCATTACGAGCCAGCTCCCCGTATCCGCCTGGCATGGCGTCATTGGAGACCCGACCTATGCCGATGCCATTCTGGATCGCCTCGTCCACAACGCCCATCGCGTCGAGTTAAGCGGCGACAGTCTGCGCCGAAACCTGCCGCGTAGCGCTTGACACGTCGCCTCAACGAATTGACAACAATACCTGCCTGCAGACCTCCTCGGAAGGGGGCGAGATCATCCCGGAATCACGGGGCGCAATCATCTCGGAACAAAGGGGCGGCTTCATCGGAATCAGCA
>UCIV01000082.1 GCA_900472575.1 Hyphomicrobiales bacterium | reverse complement strand
CACTCCCTGGGACACGATCATTGTCAGCTTCCCGCAAACGGGAAATGGCTAAGTCCGCAACCTGTCAAACGAAGGTTCATCCCACGCTTCAGGCAACGGGAATTTCCCGACTTTCTCCCAACAAATGGCGAAAGCGACGCAATCAATTCCTTAGACCTGCCTGTTATTTGCGAACTTTGAGTGCAGACGCTCTCGTTCGTTAAGCGGACATTCTTGTCGCTGATATCGACGATGACTTCGCCTTGATCGAGAGGGCCTACCCCGACCATAACGTCGGGCGCGATAGCAAGGAATAATTCAACCCTTGGATCGCTTAAATCGTTGGTTTCCTGCGGCGTGAGCTTCAAAACCGGTCGGCGGCCAAGGACAAACGACTTCTTGGGATTTGGTATTCGAACAACGGCTAGTCCCCTACCCGCAATCACACTGAGGATGTCGTCGCTTCCAGTTTTCAACGATGAGACTCCGTTCTTCTGGCATGGTTCAGCGCGTCGGCAATGCCTTCGACGATATTGATAAAGTGGCTCCTGGACCGGGCTTGGATCGAACGGTTGGAGCTAGTTATGGGTGCGGAAACAACGAGCGTATCATGCTTCAAGCCCATGACATTTGGGAGAATAAGGGACGACCTGAAGGCCATCATAGCGACACGGGAATGGGCGTAACCACAGAGCACGCCAGCGCTCTCTACAGCGCCGTTTCCGCATGAAAACGAACTCGCACGAAGATGTCATTGTGCCACGATTCCCTGGCAGTAGCCAACGACACGACGACTTTTCAAAAAAGCCCGCTCATTAAGCGTTCATACGCCTTTTCTGGCTTCCCATAGGCGTCGGCAGCGAACTGTTCCATTCCTTCACGATCTCTGATCGTGACGAGTCCCCGGTCTGCTCGAATGAAACCGCTTCCCTCTAGCACGTGAAGCGCGGTAGTCACGCTTGGGCGACGGACAGCGAGCATCATGGAAATGAAATCATGGGTGAGCGGCAGCTCGTTTCCATCAATTCTGTCGTCACACATAAGCAGCCATCTCGCGAGGCGCTCGTTGACATCATGAATAGCGTTGGAGACAGCCGTATATGCAAGCTGAACAGCAAATGCCTCAATCGCTCGGATTATAACTTTGAGAAAATTTCGCCGATTTTCCATCAGATGGCGAAAGTCATCGTACCGGATACGATAGCCCGCAGCATCCAGCTGCACGTAAACATCGTATGTGTACACATCAACATCAGCAATGGCAGAAGTTGGAATATATCCATCGTAGCCAAAGATGCCCGCCTCCGCCCGCGCGCCCTCAGGTGTTTTTGCAATCACAGAGCAAATGCCTTTGGTGAGAAAGTAGACGTGCTCAATCGGCTGGCCTTCCTCACCAAGCATCACCCCATGGGTGAGACTAACTGGCTCCAACCCGTTTGCGACATCATTGAGGTCTTCACTTGGCAGACGCGCCAGTAACTTATTGCCACGCGCCAAATTGAAATCAATGCGCATCTCTCTGTTCCCCCTCACAAAAGCAGCATGCAATATGGGCGGCTTGCTCACCCGAACAGCCGGAACAAGTGGAGGCCAGCCGGGTTACGCTTTGACAACATGCTAAACTTCATGGGTGGCAGATGCCAAGATACTATTTCCATCTTCGTGACGGCGACCGCCTAGATCGAGATCCGGAAGGAACTGAGTTGGCGACATTGGACCTGGCCGTCGAGGAAGTTCGACACGCTGCAAGAGAGTTACTGGCGCACAAAATACTTCAAGGGGAAGTTGTTGATGGCCAGATTTTCGAGATCACAAGCGAGCAGGGCGAGGTCTTCGACAAAATCCCGCTCAAGTCGGTCGTCCGTTTCGAGTAACTGGGGCTGCGACAGTTCCACGCCCAAAGCGAGTGATGATGAGTTTCAAGGTGAAGGACGGAAGCCAAAAAGCCACGGGAGCGACAGCGTCCGATGCGGTTAAGCAGCTTGAAAAATCGCACGGTAAAAAAGTGGCCGTCATGGAACTCATTCCCGGGACTAACAACCCCGAAGCAGTAACGCTGTCACAGCAAGAGATCGAAAGTCGATAACTAGCGGAAAAAGCTCCACCACAGAATGAGGGGAGCTTCTCTGATAGGGTGTCCAGTGCCGAAACTTCTAAATCTACGCCGGTACAAGTCCGTAGGGTGTCAGGCAGCCGCTTCCAACGGTAAGCTTTGGACCTTCTTAACACTCCGTCGCCTGCTGCGATGAGGCCTTGTGACGTCCGCAATGATCGAGTGCGCGACGACTTTACCCAATTCGGCCGCACTCGTAATACCTTGGATGAAGGGACGTTTGTGAAGCAGGTATGCTACTGCGGGGAAGAAGAGCCGTCGGATCGGCTGTGTGCCAGAGATCAGCGGGCGACATTGTGCGTCGAGATCTATGCCGCCAGTTCTTCGTTGGTTGCCTGTCGCAGTGACCGTCCATCCCTCAGAAATGAGGCCACGCTCTACCAGCCCTCGAAACGGTAGGTCGGCAGCTGAGCGATTTTTCTGCCCTGTCGCATCTATGAAAGTGTCAAATACCCTTCGTCCGCAAGCCGAATTTACCGTCACGCCACGTGCGAGCCCGTCGCTGGAAATCTCAGAATCGTTTCCGAGAGCGAGGATTTCGAGACGGCCACACTCGTGGAGAGCGAGAAGACGCTCAATCGAAAGATGCGGCACCGTCGCATAGTCATCTGCGAAGATACTTTTGAATGACCGGTTGAAGCGCTCTAGATCGTCGGCATTTAGACAATCGACCGCAGCTTCGATAATCTCATGTGTAATTAAGATGGCGTACCGCCACTGTACCGTACGCTCAGCGCTATAGTTTCGGCCTGCCTCAACAAGATTTTGCATAGCCCACTCAAAAGGCTCAATTTTATCCCGAACGCCGTAGTAAGCTTCAGCAAAGTCGTCGACTGTTAGTTCGTCCAGGCCGATGGCTGCAGCGTATTCAGGATCGGCGACAGCAATCTCTTGTTTGAAAAGATCGAAGAGATCGTCCAATAGCCCACTAGAGCCTAGCCTGGTACGATCATCCACGGCCTGCTTTGTACAAATCCGGGGCTCGAGATAGGGAATGGGAAAATAGAAGTCGGCCTCCGGTAACAAGCCTTTTCGAGACATCATTGTCATATGAAGGCGGCTGCCGGATTTGCTCGGTCGGTATTCCAGAATTCCCTTTTTCGTCCGCCGAAATTTGCCATACGTAGTCGCAACAGTCATGATCGCATCGATCGCACTCAGTGAGGTACCAAGAACTGCCACCTCTCCACTCGGGATGGTTTTCAGGGCAGTCGCAGGCCATGGAGCCTCGAAAAAGCCAGGTGATTTTTCAGGGTTGGTCGGAAAGCTGTGGCCCGTCGCTGCAACGACGTAGTCGAAGACACAATTGTCTTCGCGATTACGCCCTGCGATCGTCAGCTTGAACATATTCTCGACAGGCGTGATGTCCTCTACCTCACAGCTTTCCGACACCTGGACTTCATGACGAGTTGCGCAGGCACTATCAATCAGCGTGGAAAACTGCGATTTAAAATAGTCGCCGACAACTATACGTGGATAGAAGGCACGATCTGAAATCTGATCTCGAGTGACGTCATATTCAGCAAGATACTTATCTGACTGCAGAAGAAGCCATCTGTATAAAGTCTGCGGTAGTGGTGGGATTTCTACGCTGGGAATATTCGATAACATCGACGGGTCATTGATGCCGCGTTGGTAAGGAGTTCCCTTTCCGGCGATTTCGCTCCGCTCGAAGATCGTGATATGAAGTTTAGCGCTACAGGTAAGTAATTCTTGAAGTGCATAAATGCCTGTCGGGCCGGACCCAACGATTGCGATGCGTTTACTCATTTGGGCTCCTCGCACCGCCATGCGCTGTGCTGCTTCTGAACGGGCCAAACCGGTGTGCGTTCCCTCGCCGTACGCTAGCGGACCAAGCGCTGAACGTAATTTTCTACTGCAGCTCGGGATTCCGTTTTCAACTTTTAGTTTTGGATACCCATTGAAGGTTCAAAGATTAGAGCCATATCATTTTCATGGAAAAATCTCAGATTGACGACATCGATGCGCAGATTCTGAAGCTTCGTACGGCGCTGCCAATATGGGGGGTCGAAGCGAACGATCTCGTGGAATTGGCCCGCAACGCGGAGCGAGCTGCAATACAGGTAGACGAGCGCACGATGCGGCGTGTACGCGGATTGATCGAAACCACCACTGGTTGGCACAACACCCTTCTCTACTGGGAGCAGCAAGACGCGGCTCCTGCGCTCAGTGCAGAGATCCGTGTCCTTCGCGGGTCACTCGATGCGATGCGCAAGGAAGTCGCCGCGTCGGCAAGGATGTTTCCATCGTGATGACTGATGCTGAACTAAAGTGCACTGAAACGTAGTTTTTCATCAACCGACCGAGCGTCTCTCGTTTTAGTCGGACATTTTTCCGCGTTCTGACAAATTATTCGCGTTCTTGTTGCTTCAGCTGTCATCGACATCATCGTTGTATCAGAGCCAAACAAATCAACTATCGATAGCCTTTTGAGTTAGCGTATTCAAAGGGATGGACTAGGCCTTCATATCCCCTTTTGCGTGCATCCCAATGGAGAGCAAGATGATGGAAAAGAAGCCCAATCCTGAAAGCGATGATGCTCGCAGCGGCGACGATGCGGACAAGAACCGCGAGGAACTTTCGAGGGCTGCTGAAAAGGGCCTCAAGGACGCTCGGAGAAACAATCCAAAACGCGACGCGCTATGACCGATCCTAATGTCAATGAAACCGGGACCGAAGCACGACAGGGGCGCACCGGCCGACCGGTGCTTATAGTTCTAATCGCAGGCTTGACGCTAGCGTTGCTTGCCTGGATAGGCGCAGAGATCTGGGGGGGAAACGACTGACACCCCCGCTGCTCAGACAGTTACGCCGCCTGCTGGGGACAATAACCCGACCACTGCGTCTCAGAGCGTGGAGCCAGCCGTGCCTACTGCTATCTAAAAAACTGATCGTGTCCCAGGGAGTG
>UCIV01000079.1:249-8168 GCA_900472575.1 Hyphomicrobiales bacterium | reverse complement strand
GCGGGAGTGAGAAATGAAGCCACAAATCCTCGTCATCGGCCCCTATCCGGAGTGGGATATGGTTGAGCTCGAAAAGAGCTACGATGTGAAGAAGCTCTATGAAGCCAGCGATCGAGACGCCTTCATCGCCAATGAAGCCAGCCAGGTAACGGCAATTGCTACGCGTGGTGAACTTGGCGCCTCGGCGGAGCTGATCGGCAGGTTGCCAAATCTGAAGATCGTTTCGGTCTACGGGGTAGGATATGACGCGGTCAATCTGGACGCCTGCCGCGAACGCGGTATCCGCGTCACCAACACACCCGATGTGCTTACCAACGACGTTGCCGATCTCGGCGTCGCTATGATGCTCTGCCAGTCGCGCGGCATGATCGGCGCCGAGCAGTGGGTGAAGGACGGAAGCTGGGCCGCCAAGGGACTTTACCCGCTTAAGCGCAAGGTCTGGGGCCGCAAGGCCGGTGTTCTCGGCCTTGGCCGCATCGGTTTCGAGGTCGCCAAGCGCCTGCGCGGTTTCGATATGGATATCGCCTATAGCGACGTCTCCGAAAAGTCCTATGCCGAGGGCATGACGTTCATTGCCGATCCGGTGGCACTTGCCGAACATTCGGATTTCCTGTTCGTGACGCTGGCGGCATCCGCTGCCACGCGGCATATCGTCTCCAAGCCGGTGATCGAGGCTCTCGGGCCGGAAGGCATGCTGATCAACATTTCACGCGCCTCCAATATCGATAAATCGGCGCTTCTGGAGGCGCTTGAAAACGGCAGGCTCGGTTCGGCAGCGCTCGATGTGTTCGATGGCGAACCCAATCTCGACCCGCGCTTCCTCAAGCTCGAAAACGTGTTGTTGCAGCCGCATCATGCGTCCGGCACGATCGAGACGCGCAAGGCGATGGGCAAGCTTGTACGCGACAATCTGGCAGCGCATTTTGCCGGCCAGCCCCTTCCCACTCCGGTCATCTGAGGTCGTGTCATGAAAGCTGTCGTCATTCATTCCGCTAAGGACCTCAGGATCGAGGAACGCGAAGTCGAGGCCGCCGGTGCGGGACAGGTGGATATCGCCATCGAAGCCGGAGGTATCTGCGGCTCCGACTTGCATTATTATAACCATGGTGGCTTCGGCACCGTGCGCGTCCGCGAACCGATGATCCTTGGGCATGAGGTTGCCGGTCGTGTGGTCGCGCTTGGAAGCGGCGTCTCCCATCTTGCGGTCGGCGATCGTGTTGCCGTATCGCCGAGCCGTCCCTGCAATAACTGCGATTATTGCCTCAAGGGCCAGCAGAACCACTGCCTCAACATGCGCTTTTACGGCAGCGCCATGCCCATGCCGCATATCCAGGGCGCGTTCCGCCAGCGTCTGGTGGCCGAAGCCTGGCAGTGCCACAAAGTGAACGAAGGCATTTCCATCAACGAGGCAGCCTTCGCCGAGCCTTTTGCCGTGACGCTGCATGCGGTCTCTCGCGCCGGTTCGCTTCAGGGCAAGCGGGTTCTGGTCACCGGCTGCGGCCCGATCGGCGTCCTGTCGATCATCGCCGCCCGCCTGCATGGTGCACGCGAAGTGGTTGCGACCGACATCATGGATGCCGTGCTGGAAAAGGCGAAAGCAATCGGCGCCGATCGTACCATCAACACCGCGTCACACCCCGATGCCCTCAGCGCCTATACGGCCAACAAGGGTTATTTCGACGTTCACTTCGAGGCCTCTGGCAATGAACGCGCCGTGCGCTCGGGCCTGGAGGTATTGAAGCCTCGCGGCATTCTCGTCCAGCTTGGCCTCGGCGGTGATATCTCGCTGCCGCAGAACACGATCGTCGCCAAGGAAATCGAGGTGAAGGGCACGTTCCGGTTCCACGAGGAATTCGGCCAGGCGGTCGATCTCATCAACCAGAAGCGCGTCGATTTCTCACCACTCCTGTCAGAGATCTACCCGGTCGCTGATGCGGTTAAGGCATTCGAGGTTGCGGGAGATCGCAGCCGTTCGACGAAGGTCCAGCTCAGCTTCTGAGACGAATGAAACCTATCAGGTGCTGCCGCGAAGCAGCACGTGATAGCTCGTCTTGATGGTCGCGGCGGTGCTGCGCTTTTCAAGCATGGCAATCATCTGCCCGGCTGCCTGCGCGCCTATACCGTAGCTGTCGACATTGACGGTGGTTATTCCGGGTTCAGACACCGAAGCGATCTCGTAGTCACCAAAGCCGGCGATGGCGATGTCTCCCGGCACAGAAAGCCCCATTCTACGGCATTCCATCATTGCGCCGAAAGCAGGGAGATCGCCGACGCAGATAGCAATATCGGTGTCCGCAAAATTGCGAAGCAACTGGCGGATAGCTTCTGCTCCATGCGCCATGCGCATTGGCGTGGACTCAACCGATACAACTCTGTGGCTGCTCAGGCCATGCCGCAGCAGGGCGCGGTCAAACCCGATATGACGCTGACGCCCGCGTGCATCGGAAGCTTCGGTCCCAATGATGAAGCCGAAACGTGAATAGCCTTGGGGGACGAGAGTGTCGACAAGTGCTTCCATCGCATCGGCGTTGGAGAAACCGACGACGGCATTAATTGGGTTTTCCGGCACATCCCAGGTCTCGATCACCGGAATACCGGCATTTGCAAGCATCGACCGTGCACGCGACGTATGTTCCCCGCCCGTCAGGATGATACCTTCTGGCCGACGCCGCAGCATGGATTCAATCAGCTCTTCCTCGCGCTCGACCGAATAATTCGTGTAGCCGAGGAGCAGCTGCATGCTTGTCTGCGCAAGCGCATCGGTAATCCCGCGTGCGGTGTCGGCGAAGTTCGAATTGTCGATTGAGGGGACGATTGCGGCGATGAAGCCGCTACGGCGTGAAGACAGGGTACCGGCCGACTGATCTAGAACGTAACCAAGCTGGTCAACTGCCGCCATGATGCGCTCGAACGTGCCCCTGGCGATATAGGAATTGCCCTTGAGGGCGCGCGACACCGTCATCGCGGATACGCCGGCAACTCGCCCGACATCCGCCATTGTCGGTGGACCATTACCGGCTTCGGTTGGTCGGGGCTCCTGCTCGATCGACATCTTTTCTCCTGTTACGGGATGATCCAGCTGAAAGGGTGCTTTCGGGCGCGTGTCAAGGCAAGCATGTCCAATGCCCTTCTTGGCCCAGCGTCTTTATCACAGATGTCAGAATGTTCCGCACCTCGATCATCGCGCGGGTCGGGGGGTGGTTGACCGGCATGTCGAGTATGAGGCGGCGCGAGAGTACGGGGGCGGAGAGGGGAATTGCGGCAAGGTTTCCCTGCTGCATATCCGTATACACGGCACCCCTGCCGAGGATGGCAAAGCCCAGGCCTGCGCGAATGGCAGCCCTGGTACTAGCCAAGCCCTCGATCTCGCGCACAATGTTGAGGTCGCGGCCCAGCATCAAAGCTTGCCGTTCAAGCAGGACACGAATGCCGTGACGGCGGGTCGGCATGATCAGCGGCAGAGAAAGTGCGTCCTCGACCGACATCTGCCCGGTTATGTCGTCAAAGCTGCCGATCCTTCCCACGGCATAAAGCCGCTCGTCGAAAAGGGGCAGTGAACTTGCCTTGGCGACATCAACGAGATTGATGGCAAGATCATGCAGATGCGTGTCGATCGCAGCTCTCAACGTCTGGCTGTCGCCCTCGCTGATCGTCAGGCGGATTTGCGGAAACATCTTCTCGCAGATTTCCAACACGGGAACGGAGAGAATCGGGGAGAGCGAGCTCAGCATGCCAAGCGAGACATCTCCCCTCGGCGTCAGATCCTGTTGCCTGGTTTCGGCCTCAGCCTGCTCGACCGCGCGCAGGATCGACTGGGCGTGAGAGAGCAGCGTGTGTCCCGCATCGGTAAGTATCACTCCGCGGGATGTACGGTTGAGAAGCTGGACGCCCAGATAGTCCTCCAGCGAGCGCATGTGCAGGCTCAACGGCGGTTGAGCGACACCCAGTTCCCGTGATGCCCTAGTGAAGGACCCCACTTCCGCAATCTTGGCAAAATAGCGCATCTTTAAAAGATCGAGAACCATTCATCCCCTCCACTTTCTATACCGTAAAGATATAGTACGTATCTGCAATATATATTTGTTCGAATATCGAGCTTGGCCTAGGTTTTCCATGCAGCGAGAGGAAGCGCTGTCAAAAGGAGGACACTATGAAATTTGCTCGTCTTATGACGCTAGCCGCGATCGGCGCTGCGTTGTTTTCAAATGTCGCCGCCGCCGAGCAGCTGGATGACATCAAGCAGGCTGGAGTTCTGAACTGCGGTGTTCTGACGAACTCGCCGCCGCTTGGTTTCCAGGACCCCAAGACCCGTGAGCCTAACGGTTACGAGATCGAGATTTGCCGTATGTTCGCAAAATATCTCGGCGTCAGCGCCAAGATGACCGCCGTCTCGCCACAGACCCGAATGGCCGAACTGACCCAGGGACGCGTAGACATCCTTTCATCGCTTCTGAGCTACAGCAAGGAACGCGCCGAGCAGGTGGATTTCAGCGGCGCCTATATTGCCGAGGACTTCAATTTCGTCGTGCTTGATCAGTCTGATATCAAGACTGTTGCCGACCTTTCCGGCCAGCGCATCGGGCTGGTAAAGGGCTCGGTCCTGATCCCCCTAACGGAAAAGCGCCTTCCGGATGCCCGCATCCTCTCGTTCGAAACGAGTGCCGCATCCTTCCTCGCCCTGCAGCAGGGCAAGGTGAAGGCGACCGTCTATCGTTATTCCGAAGGCAAGGCCGTGCAGCGTAATGCCGGCTCCGAGATCAAGGGACTGCGCTTCCTTGACGAACCGCTTCTCTCCATGCCGTCCGGTTTCGGCTTCCGTAAGGAATCGCCGGAACTGGTCAAGCAGGCGAACGCATTCCTCGCCGAACTGGAGACCAATGGGGAAGGCCAGAAGCTTTACGACAAGTGGCTGGGCAAGGATTCTGACCTGAAGGCCACGCGCAAGTTCGAGTTCGGCAAACCCCAGGAAACCTGGTTTACGAACTGATCTCCTCCGCATACTGCATACAGGTCAACTTTCATGGGTTACCAATTCGACTTTGGTAAGGTCCTGCAGGGTGAGTATCTCGAACTCATCCTGGAGGGTCTCCAGGCCACGATGGTGGTCTTCGTTTTCTCCTGGATTATCGGTCTGGTTCTGGCGGTCGTATTGACCGTCATTCGAGCGATCGAGTTCAAGCCGACACAGTTTCTGGTCGCTGCCTTCGTTGAATATCATCGCAACGTGCCGATGCTGATCCAGCTGTTCGTCTGGTATTTCGGTTTTGCCGTCGTCCTGCCGGATGCGGTCAACGATTATCTGAACGATATCGGGGCGGAGATCGGATATGCCATCGTGGCGCTGGCCCTGAACAAGGCGGCGTATATGTCCGAGGATTTCCGCAGCGGTCTGCGCTCCATCCATCCGGCGCAGATGGAAGCGGCGCGCTCGATCGGACTGACCTATCTCGGTGCCATGACCTGGGTGATCCTGCCGCAGGCCTGGCGCCTGGCGCTCCCGGCGCTGCTCGGGCAGACCCTCATTCTCTTCAAGGGTACCAGCCTTGCCGCCGCCATCGGTGTTGCCGAGCTCAGCTACCAGGCCCGTTATATCGAGGAGCAATCCTTCCGCATTTTCGAGGCCTACGGCATCGCCACGGCGATCTACATGCTCATCTCATTTGCGATCATGTGGCTCTCGTCAATCCTCTCCAAGCGATATGAGCTGAGGGTGAAGTAATGCTGGAAATCATTCAGGAATACTGGCTTCTGCTGCTGATCGGCGAATATCCGCACGGCAAGCTCGGCGGACTGGCGATGACGCTGATCATCTCCTTCGTCAGCCTCATCGTGACATTTCCCTGCGCAGTTCTCATCGCACTCGCCAGAACCGGAAAACCTGGCATCATCCAGTCGATTGCCAACGGTTTCGTTCACAGCGTTCGCGCCATTCCGCTGCTGATGCTGATCTTCTGGGCCTATTTCGCCGTGCCGATGATCATCGGCTTTCCGATAGATGCTGCCTTCACGCTAATCGTCGCCATCGTCATCTATCAAACGGCCTATCTGGGTGAGATCATCGCGGCTGGTATCACGGGCCTGCCGAAGGGGCAGCGGGAAGCCGCCGCAGCGCTCGGCCTCGGCTATATCCCGACCATGTTCAGGATCATTCTGCCGCAGGCGATCTTCAATGTCATTCCGGGCATCGTCAATCAGCTGACAACGATCATCAAGGAATCCTCGCTCGGCTCGATCATCGCTGTCTCGGAACTCTCATATGTCATGCTGCAGGTCAATTCCAACGAGGTGACCAAGCCGCTGCAGATCTTCGGCATCCTCGCTGCGGTCTATTTCGTCCTTTGCTTCGCTCTCAGCCAGGCAACAAATTGGCTGGAACGCCGCATTTCGTCCCGCAGAACGGGGCAGGTCGTTGTGGAGGCTGTAGCATGATCGAGTTCCAAAACGTTTCCAAGTGGTTCGGTGCCTTGCAGGTGCTGCGCGATGTCAATGCGACGGTAGCCAAGGGAACCACGACCGTTCTCTGCGGCCCTTCCGGCTCCGGCAAGTCGACACTGATCCGCACCGTCAACCGGCTGGAACCCATCCAGCAGGGCAAGATCACGCTGGCCGGGCTTGACATCTACGCGAAGGATATCGACGTCAACGTGCTGCGCAGCGGCATCGGCTTCGTCTTCCAGCAGTTCAATCTTTTTCCGCATCTCTCGGTCGTGGAAAACGTCATGTTGCCGCTGTTGCGCATCCGCAAGCAATCGCGTGCCCAAGCTCGGCCTGTGGCAATGCAGATGCTGGAGCGGGTAGGGCTCGCCGACAAGGCACATTCGCTTCCCGCCGACATTTCCGGTGGTCAGTCTCAGCGCGTCGCGATTGCGCGCTCGCTGATCCTGAAGCCGGAAGTGCTTGTTCTCGACGAGCCGACCAGCGCGCTCGATCCGGAAATGGTCGGTGAGGTGCTGAAATTGCTGAGGGAACTATCGGCCGATGGCATCACCATGATGTGCGTCACCCACGAAATGGGTTTCGCCCGCGAAGTGGCGGATCGCATCTGGTTCCTGCGCAACGGCACGCTGACCTTCGACGCCGAACCCACCGCATTCTTTTCGGACGATGCCCATCACGATGTTCGCAACTTCCTTTCGGCTGTTCGTAAAAATCATTGAAATCACAGGAGCAAAACATGGTCCATATCAAGGATATTCCCGCCCGCCCGAGCAAGTCGGACATTGATGCACTGGCAAAATTTTCGCCCGCCACCATTCACGAAGCACAGGGCCGTCGGGGCGCCTTGTCGTCGCGGCTGAAGCCGGTCGATTACCGCATGAAACTCTGTGGACCGGCCTTCACGGTCAAATCCTCGCCGCGCGACAACATCATGCTGCAACTAGCGATCAACTATGCCAAGCCCGGCGACATCATCGTCGTTTCGGCGGGTGAATACGAAGAAGCAGGTTCGTTCGGCGACGTTCTGGCCAATGCCTGCCTTGCCAAGGGCATCGGCGGCCTGGTTACGGATACCGGCGTTCGTGACACGCTGCAGCTTCGCGAACTCGGTTTCCCAGTTTTCTCGCTCAGCACCTGCATCAAGGGTACGGTCAAGGAAACGATTGGCACGACGAATGACAGCATCATCGTCGGCGGCGAGATCATCAATCCGGGTGACGTGATCATCGGTGATGCCGATGGTCTGGTCGTCGTTCGCCGCAGCGAAGTGGCCGAAGCGGCAAAGCTGTCTCAGGAGCGCGAAGACGCCGAAGCCGGTTTCATCGAAGCCTACAAGGCCGGAAAATCGGTGATCGAAGTCAGCAAGCTCGAGCCGGTCCTGAAGGCGAAGGGTCTCGTGGTCGAAGCCTGAGCTCCAGCCAGAACACACACCATTTGGATATGACATGAGCGCAGCACTGGAAAAACTGACCGTTTCCTCG
>UCIV01000079.1:0-152 GCA_900472575.1 Hyphomicrobiales bacterium | reverse complement strand
ATCGACGAGGTGCGCCGCGAAGTCGGCATGGTGTTCCAGCACTTCAACCTCTTCCCGCACCTGACCATCCTGGAAAACTGCACGCTGGCACCGATCTGGGTCCGCAAGATGCCGAAGAAGGAAGCCGAAGAAATCGCGATGCACTATCTGAA
>UCIV01000083.1 GCA_900472575.1 Hyphomicrobiales bacterium | reverse complement strand
TCGGCTTCCCCAAGGCATTGCCTCAGCAATATCTGACATGGGTGGTTGCCCCCGGTAAGATGGAAATACGGGCTCACGATTGGAACCGGGCCCAGCATCAAATGGGAGGCAACCATGGACCAATATATCGGGCTTGATGTTTCGCTGAAAGATACTGCGGTTTCGATCCGAGAGAATAGGAAGCGTATCTGGCGGGGGAAATGCCCTTCTGATCCGAAAGTTATATCGCAAATCATCCGCAAGCATGCTCCGCACGCAAAGCTAGTCGTCTTCGAGACAGGTCCACTGTCGACATGGTTCTATCATGCGCTGAACGCCGAAAGAATTCCCGCGATCTGCATTGAAGCACGGCATGCGCAAAAGGTTCTGAATGAAACCCTCAACAAGACTGATGCCAATGATGCGGATGGCTTAGCGCAGTTGGCAGAAGCCGGATTTTACAAAGTCGTGCGAGTAAAGACCTTCGACAACATGGTGACACGCACACTGGTGGCAGCGCGTAGCCAGCTCGTAAGCATTTCCAAGCAGCTCAGCAACCAAATACGTGGCCTCCTAAAAACGTTTGGTCTCATCGTACCCAAAGGGAAAGGCGGGGCATTTGATGCTAATGTGAGAGCGCTACTGGATGGAAATAGCGGCCTAGCAGGTGTGATATTGCCCCTGCTCGAGGCATGGCGCGACATACGTAAGCGCGCATCTAATCTTGATCACCAATTGCTCGTAGCTTCCAGACAGAGCCGGGCTACGAAGCTCCTGATGACGATTCCAGGCGTTGGTGCTGTCACGGCCGTCTCGTACATTGCCGCGATCGAAGATCCCGAAAACTTCCCCACCTCGCGCTCAGTCGGCGCTTGGCTAGGGCTGACGACGCGGCGCTATCAGTCTGGCGAAATAGATTATGATGGCCATATCTCGCGACGCGGTGACAGTCGGCTGCGGGGATTACTCTACGAGGCAGCTACCGTTCTCTTGACGAGAACCACTGCCAGGACCGAATGCAGTCTAAAGACCTGGGGGCTGAAGCTGCGTGAGCGGCTGGGCTTCAAACGTGCCGCGGTTGCTGTTGCGCGAAAACTTGCCGTCATAATGCATAGCATGCTCAAGGCCGGGCAAGCGTTCAATCCATTGGGCGGCGCAGCAACTTAACCGAAGCGCCGGCCTACCTGCCTCAGCACCTCAATCAAACTGAGATGCTGGGCGTCCCTGCTGTGGACGTGGGTTGGGTCATTCCGTTGATTCCGTCGCAGCTCATTGAGACTGCGTCTTGAACATAGGAAGACCTGCCCTGCGAAAACCCATCATGCGGCGACTACATGTCGACCGCGGAGACAACAGTGCTCCCAGCACCGGACGAATTTGCAGGAATGAAAGATGTCGAAAGAAAATCTACAGAAGGTGCCGCGCTAGCAACACGGCAACGAAGTACCTCGTTTAAAATCCGCTTGACCCGATGCAGGCGATTAGACAACGGA
>UCIV01000084.1 GCA_900472575.1 Hyphomicrobiales bacterium | reverse complement strand
CCTGATTGCCGCGCAATAGTCATGGCGCTGGCAGTCCTCGCTGACGGGTTTTGGACACATGGCAGTATAGGTATCATGATCAAGCGATCCCTTTAGGTCGTAGCCCTAGGTTTGCACCCAATCAGACTTCAGATTTCAGTTTGAGCCTCAGGCATGACACCAAATGCCAAAATACTGAAGCTCTCGGCAATACATGGTCCTGTTGGTGTCTGGGAACGAATCACTTCATTGGCAATTTGGCCTGTAAACCGGAGTAATTCGTATGAGCCTCGATCACGCCGAGCAGAAAACCTTTTCGCAGATGACTCCTACCCAGCGCGATCAGGTCTTGGTTGAGTTGGCGAAGAGCTTAGCTTACACGGCGCTCGTCTCACGCACCTTATCGACGAGCCACTATCCCAAGCTGGAAGCGCTCTACAAACGAATTGAGGACGATCACGCATCGCTTTCGGCTGACCTAGAGTCTTCCGCCCAACTTGTTTACGAAGCGGTTGCCCTTATCGCAGAGTTCGAGCACGAGATGGGCAGAGGAGAAACGAAGCACTGACCAGCAATGGCAATAGGGTGATGCTCAAGGCACTTCCGAGGGTGATCTATCATGAAGCATTTTGGCCCCTACATCCAGGTTAGCAAGCTTGCGAAACAACTGGCAGTGAAGTACGAGGCGGACACCGGTTTGAAGCTTCAGCCGCTCGTGGCTCACTTCATGGAGGAAGTGGAGGTCAACGCCGCATCCGCCACTTTTGACATCACCGACTATCTAGAGCGAATCAAGCTGGATTTAGAATCTGCTTCATTTGTCGCAGTCGACGATCGCCAGATAGAGTTCCTGGAAGCGGTCATCGGTGCCCTGGAGGGGCGGTTGAGAAGTCCGGACATTTCACACTAGAGGGACCGATAAGGTGCCTTGGAATTTGTATAACTCGAGTAGCGTATTTTGTACCGCGCTAACACCATGCCAAGCGCGTCTTTCATGTCTTCAGGATTGTTGTTGGGACCAAGCAGAATTTCACGTAATCCGATATTGGTTTTTCCTCCATCCTCTACCCCTACATCCAAATCAATTTTGAAGTACGGGACTATCATCGTGGACAAAGGACGAAACCCGATTTTTTCGTCGTGGCTGCTGATCAAGGTGGAAACCAGGCGCCATTCTGCCTCTTCATGGAAGGCAGAGTGCTTGAAAGCCGCCGCGGCCTGGAAGTAATCGTAGGTAAAGCCCCATGAGGCACTGTCTAGGTAATCGTCCCCGAAGCTTTCCCTCGCATGCGGAATACGAGAGAGCCACAAATCAAGGAACTCGTTGGCGATCTTAATTTTGGTGGGCTGATCATACACGCACTTGATGAGTTTGAAACTATTTGCTTCTGCCGCGCGCCTGAGATCAACAACCGAGAATCCCAGCGATGCACCGCCTGCTCCAGCATAGCCTCGCCACTGGCTAAGCACATCCGGCTGCTCTGTAAACGAACTCACGAAAACATTTGCTCGATGGTAACTATCTCGCCGGGAGGCGATTTTCTGCAGCAGCTCTTTTTCTTCGCCGTCTGAATCCTTGGCACGTTCACGCGCAAGGGTCTCGGCAATATCCAGCCCATGTATAAATTCATCGGCGTCGTTGAGAAAGCGGAGCTTGCTGGCCCACAACGACTTACTTTGGATGATACCAAGCAAGCCTGCATAGCTCGTGTAATGGTAGAGGCGCCCCTCATTATCGCCGTTTGTTCCCGACGCCACAGGAGGCTGCTCCCTCAAAAGAGCGTGGTAAGTATCGAGCATATTTTTTGCCTTGAACTTTTGCGTGAGATTACTTTGCTGTTCGCTCGCTTAAAGCGCGAGGATATCCCGACGGCAACCGAGACGGATTTAGATCGATGACCAAGAACGATTAGGATGCGAAACTAACGGGTCCATCGTTCCGGCGGGTCTCCGCCGAGGTTTCTAATCCGGGCTGCTATCGCGGCAAGCCTTTTTTCAATAGGGACAAGGTGAGAGTGCTGGTCTGGGCCGGAGTGTATCGCTTCCGCGAAATCTTCCGGATTAACTTTTGCCAACTCTACCATCGCGAGTGCGTGGGAGTTGATCATCTCCTTTGCTCGGGCGTGCTCCCCAATTGCTGAATAATAGCTCTTATAAAGCGATCTAAGCTGCTCGGCGGCTGCGCTGGTCTTCGCTTCGGTTAGGGTATCATCACTAACGAACGCAACCCCACGATCTTTGGCCTCCTTGAGAAAATCCTCGTTACTGTACCCAATAATAATCTGTCCTGACGCGGCCCGAAGCTCACGAATGAGCTCCGGTCGAAGAAGGCTGCTGTGCTTATCCCACCAATCTTCTTTATCATCATCAGTGACCAAGAGGATCGGCTTACCTTCCTTTGTGGCGTGAGCCATTATCTCGAACCAAACGGTTAAGTCGCCTATCCTTGGCGCATCCTTGAAACCTGGAGGAACTTTGGCCGGGTACCTTATTTCAGCCAATTCTAAGACTTTCATTGGATCAAGACGGTCGCCTGTCTTTCCCTCGAAGAACGTTTCGATCCGAAGAAGCGCATCTTCGTTGTGCTGCTTCCGCGCCGCGCCGGCTGCGTCTTTCTCGATCACGTCCTTTATTGCTACTCCAAGATCATTTATCATCTTGTTGTATTTGCGGATTTCGACTGGGTGCCCCCGATGCGATGCTGGAAGTTTACCGGATGCGCCAGTAAATGATCCAATTGCAGTGTCGACGGCCTTCTTCAAGGTGTCGTAGGGCTCTGAAAAGGCTGAAATGACGCCTGGCATGTTTTTGTAGAATTCTGCGCCAGCCTGGTGAGGAAGCCAAACACGCTCGCCGAAGCTTTCCACAACCTCAAGAATTTCTTTGGCGGACTTTTCGGAAAAGCGGAATACGTTCAGTAGCACGTTGGCATCAAGCACGACGACGCCGGTTCCCCATATGGTGTTGATTTGATCAGCAGTAGGTCTGGAATACTCTGGATATGCGCTCTTCATGAGAATGGGTCCGGAACACGAGATGGAAACACGAAGCAGATCAGCGACTTCCGAGGATGTCAACGAACGCGGCCGACCGGTTCTGTAGATCCAACATTTAATTGGACCGACTTTGCTCATTTCCGAATTATTGGCACAATCGTCTGCCCTAGCAAACAGGCAGCCGTAGGCATTGAACCGATGCTACAATCTTGCTACGAATTATCACTAGAAGGGCATTGCGAATTGAATTCGCTACTCTTTTTTGATTACTCGGTCCAGTCGATCATCGGCGCGACGGCGAAGATTTTTTGGCCCGTTTCCAGCGCTGTCTCGTAAAAGCTCACGTCTTTTTCTCCGCGTGGGTGACACAATACTATGCCACACCCTTTCGCCTCGGGGATAAACCGGAGTTCATGACCCGATCTCCAGGCCGGGGCTTATCCGGGAAACCGCTCAGACCTTTAGAGCTGACCAGATGGCGGTGCTATACAGGCGATCGGCAGGGAAAGAAAGGTTCGAGGCCGTGCAAAGATATCAACGAGCAAGGAACAGTATCACGCGCTGACCGTTCATCATCACGTCAACGCCAACCGAGGACTATCAATGCACCGCGATCTGTCTAACGATATCGACCGCCTGACAACCCAGCTCGCAGATTTGCGTGCTGCCTTGGCAAAACAGGCCAGTGCTTCGGCAGACGACGCTTCGAGCTATATAATGCCGCGTGCTCGCCAAGCTGTACGTCAGCTTCGCCATGAAGGTTATCAGCTTTCAAATACAGCTCGGCAGAACCCGGGAGCAACGACCGGGGCAATTGTCGGAGCGCTGGCGCTGATCGCCGGCTTTGCATTTTTATTATCAAAGGGCGGTTCGGATCGCGGTTGAACGACGACAGCCCAGAGGCCTGAAGACTGCGGATCTATCGTCTGCAGTCTTGAGCGCAGACTCAATGTACTGAGGGGGTATCATCCTCTTCCAGAAAACTCTTCAGCCCGTCGCGCTCAGCCGTTGCCAGGAATTCTTCCCACGCCGCCTGATCGGTTTCGAAGTCTTCTTCCCAGGTGGTGACGATCTCCGTCTGGCTGATGACTTCCAGCGTCCAGTCACCATTGGTGCCGGCTTCCCGAAAAATATCAACCAGAACAGTGACGCCTTCATCCTCGAACTCGCCTGCAAATTCGGAGTGCTCAAGTTGAGGCTCCTTCGATTGTTTCGACTTCGGCTGGTTCGGTTTAGGCGGTTTCGACATTGGGTACTGACCTTCTAGTCCTGTTTTAGTCCACAATAGTCATTGGCCGGAAACGCGAGCCAGTGCAAGCAGCCTTCTGAACAACTGATCAACGGCTGATGGCCGTTGCTGTGCAGCATTCTCCCCGGCGATAAGACTTACGGGCTCGAAACACGCTTATCGTTTTCGACAAGTCCCTCATTCCCGTGTCACGGTCCGGGAATTTGCGGATCACTCATTCAGGCGCCGACCGCAATTCAGGTACCCAAGTCACACTGACACCCAAGACCACGCCCCCTCACAGACCAAAACAAAATAAACAACAGCTAACAATTTAATAAAAATGACAATTAAATTAATCATCCGAATAACATTCGGACACCAACCCCAAATAATACTGTAACAAACAACTAAATAATCATCTTAAACGCGCTTCACTGGAAGGTGTTCTGTGGGTTTTTCTCATTTCAAGCGAACTATTGCGCCCGTCGTCTACACAATTGCCGAACAGATTGGCTATTATCGGAACTGGTCGCGAGATGAGAGGCGCTTCAGCAGACACGAAGCTGTGAATTTTTCGGGCGAGATACCGCCGATGGCGGGCACGGAATTCAACCAGTACCGGCTGAAATACGATATTCCACGTAACGTGATCGGCAGTGCGTCGAATGTCATTTACACCGCAAAGGGCATGGGCTGGGTAAATGGCCGGCTTGAACGGCGCCTAAGCTTCCAGGAAGTAAATCTCAAACATCTTCTGGACAAGCCATCCAGACCGGCGCGGCGACTTGAACGCGGTACGATACTGCAGGCGCAAACGCCGAAGACATTTGGCGACTGGATGTCAGAACACGTATCGTCGCTTGCGATCGCCCTCAATCGATTGGGAACGCTCGATCCTCTGATCCTGCCGAGCCACTGGCTGGCGAAACCCTATGTAAAAAGAGATCTGGCACGACTGGGTATCGAGGCAATCGCAATCGATGAACCGGTCGAGATTGCGCAAGCAACCGTTCTGAGCAAGACACGTCCGGGACATTACTGGACCGCAGCGGAGACCGACAATCTTCGTAAAGCCCTGAAGGTGGCACCCAAGCC
>UCIV01000086.1 GCA_900472575.1 Hyphomicrobiales bacterium | reverse complement strand
TTATGGGGACGCGGCCTAGCTAAACCGTTGCTGGAAGCGGGATTGGAGCGGGCGTTCTCTCATCCGGAAATCGAGAGGACTGAGCTAAATGTCTATAGCTGGAACAGTGCCGCTATCCGAACCTACAACAAGGTCGGTTTTGTCCACGAGGGAGTGAGGCGGTCGTCTGCCAAAGTTGGTGACGAGAGATGGGACACCGCGATCATGAGCATGCCTCGTTTGGAATGGGAAATGGGACTGCCCAAATGACCGCTTCGGGCAAGGAGCGGCCCACCGCCCTGACATCGGTAAAACGGTACGCAAGCGGACGGAACCGATCGTAGAGTTGCGTTGAGTGGGCGATAGTTTAGGAATTGCTGTAATTCCAACTGGCATTCAAGTTCATGCAGTATTCTCGCCTGCTTCTGTTGCTCAAGGAACTCGATACTGTGTCGTCTAACCAACTACCCAGAGGTGTTGGAATGAAGACGCTCATCGAGGCGCGCGATCACGGCATCATCGAACTCATAAGCGACATTCGGGCTGCCTCGTGCATCCTGACACCTAAGGGGAAGGAACTGAAAGAGAAGGTGCTGTGTCGACAGTCTATCAGGAATGGATTATATACCGACCTATCGTTACCAACCGAGACCGTTGGCGGTGGCGACTGAGGGTTAATTAGTGCGCTCGCCTTCGAAGAAGAGAGGGGAGCGTCATGCCTTCTTCCTTAAACGACAATAGCCATTCCAGTAGTCCCGACTTGCGCCCAATGTTGCGCGAATGGGCGTCAAGGTTCACACAGGACGCACATCTCCGAGAGCGCATTGTAGACGCAACCATCTTCAGGGTTGCAGACGCCCCCGAGCGCCTGAGTGGCACTTCCATCAAGAGATCACTCTACAAGATCGTGGTTCGGACAGCGCAGGAAACAGTTGCGTCGATAGACTGGCGCAAAGGACCGCTCGACATAGAGATGTATCCGGAAGACGAGTTCTACATTGTGCGCATAGCAAACGGGTCGAAGTCAGACGAGATGAAATTCATCAGCGAACGATCGGCGCGTAAGTACCTGAGAACACTCAAGCGGCGGTCTGTGATTACTCGGAAGGCGAAGCCAGACTAGGTTGCTTGCCGCTCTTGCAGTTCTTTGTCCGTTAGACGTCCGAGCACTTCGTTTGCCTGATCAATCGCCTCATGTAATCGCGTCAGGCGCTTAGAGAGTTCAATAAGGGCTTCTGCAATTGACCTTCGGATCAAGTAGAGCGTTGTTGTCGTTATCGGGCAACTGAGTCTCCATATCGCACTGAAATATGGAGCAAGCCTACGGGGCGTCTTCTTGCCTGAACCTTAATGAACGAGACAGTCCATCAGAATTCATGGAAGCATCACATTCCCTGATTAATCGCGTCCGATTGCCGACTTAAGCTACAGACGGCTATTGTCGTCACCGACGGGCGCTACAAGGCAGGCAACAGTAGCCGGCCCGCCTCACCGTCGGGCAAACTTAGACTTTCAGCGCTTATGATCGGTGTGACGACACGTAGTCAACAACCCCGCGCGAAAAGGGCCTTGACGGGGAGGAGGTCGCGGCAAGCTACTGGCAAGAGTATTTAACTGACGGTAGGACGCCAGAAGAATTCGCTGACGAAGACGCGTTGTTCTGGATCTGACTGACCTCACCGCCCTGACATCCAATGCAAGCTACAGCCAAGTAAGCAAAGACAGCATCGAGATCAGGATAAGCGGACTACACTGCGTCCTTGTCCAAAAACTCAGCCCGGATTCTGAGGCTTTCTTCGACCAAACGCTTAGATTTGACAGTGAGCAACGATATTGCTCGACCTTCCGCCCGGTCGCGTTTGAGCTTTGCGCACAAATACAAGAACACGGCTTCGAGTTGTTCTGTGGTGACGTCATGGCAGTCCGCGAGGCGCTGCGCAAAGTCAGTAACCATCTTCCCCTCCCATTTTCCCCGCATCTATTGAAACACAGAAGTTTAAATCGAGAGAGTTGTTTCGAGTCAAAAGAAAATCAGGGTTTATTAAAAATTACCTTCCCGACGATTCTTCCAGAATCGAAGCATTGTTATGGATATTATTAGAGTTGCGCTGCCCAAGTCCACAGGGGTTCGACCTGTTCTGCCGGGATATCCATCAGGCCCATCACTTTAGCTCGAACACAAACTGCGGCGCACCCGGTGTTACTCAGGGTGCAGCCCAGTCTGCGCAGAATAACGGCGGCAGCACCAATCCCGGCGCCGGTACGGCAGGAACTTCCTGGTAAGCCAGCGCTTAACAGTGCCAGGGAAAGGCCTCGCTTCGACGGGGCTTTTTTTATTGGGGGATGCTCGAGGTAACTGCGTTTTGCGGTCGCGTACGCGAATACGTTGAATAGACGGACCCTGACATTCGGAGGTAAGGTCATCCCATTAAGGCGGCGGCACGCCGGCGAAGTCCCCTGAAACGGTAGCCCGACCCTCGGGCCAATCGTCCCCTCACCCGTGAACTTTCCCGACATTCAAATGTTTGGGAATATGACCCGTCGCTTTCGCAACTAGCTTCTAGTGCTGTTGATCTCACTAACGATATGGGCAGGAGCACTTGCGGCGTTCGTCTGGCTTTTGTGACCCACCGCCCTGACATCCTCGGCTGCTTCGCGCCATCAGCGGACTTTGAGCCCACCATTAAATTTGGTACCGTAGTGTACGGTATCATTGGTGTGGGTTCATTTGGACGCAGGTGTATGTGTAGTGGCCCCCTAAACC